>CAWEMW010000015.1:0-925660 GCA_963810295.1 uncultured Actinomycetes bacterium | reverse complement strand
GGATCGAGTTGGCTCCTCACGTAATCGAGTGAGGCGTCGTACCCCGACGTGCCCGCGGCCCTCGTGGCGTCGTTGGCGTCCGCGATTGCCTGGAGTGCCTCCTCGTGCTCGAGGATGCCGGCGACCGTCACTGCCCCTCGGAGCTCGGCGGAGTCAATCGGCGTCGCCGATGGCACTGCCTGCGCGACGACGAGCGCCGACACGGCAACCGCGAACAGGACAAGCGGCCTGATCGGTTTGTGCATCTGAGACCCTCCCCTCGTTTACCTGGAACTAGAGACTTCCCCGCGACCGCCGCCGTCGAAACACATACCGCGCTGAGGTGGCGACCGCCCCACACCTCCTTCTCCGCCCCTCTCCACCGAATCCGCGCCCGCCCCTTCGGGGGCGGGCGATTCCGCATCAGCGCCTAACGCCGAGCGATCACGCTCCTCCAGCGCGATAGCCAACCATGACAACATGTGGCTATGGCGCTGGAGGAAGGGAGCTGTTTTTAAGCGTGACACGCACCGTGACCCCCGCCCTGAAAATTTCTCTCCCCGATGGTTTCGGGACTGACAATGCTCTCCCCGATGGTTTCCGCGCTTGTAAACGCTGTTCGCGGGCGTTTCGGCTTATTCACGGCAATCAGAAGCTGTGCCCGGACTGCCGGAACGGTCGGCCTGCCGGGCTCCGCCGAGGGGTAACGCGCTCGTTCGGGGAGCGCCGCTGCGACCGCTGTTGGAGCGCGTTCATTGCCGTGGCGGAGAATCAGCGCTATTGCTCGCCGCGGTGTCGGCGGTTGTCGCGCGCTCGTGATGACCGGAAGTACGCGAGCCCGGGCCACCGCGGCGGAAGGAGACGCTGGGCGCCGATGGTGGCCGCAGGGATGGTGCGCTGTGCTCGAGGCGCCGGATGCCGGCGTCGCGAGCTCGTCGACGGTCAGCTGGTGGGTGGCGTGATCTTGCCGGGCGAGCGCTGGCATCTCGGCCACCCGGACGGCGAGAGCGTCGGCGGTCCGGAACACGAGGCCTGCAACACGGGCGCGCCGTCAAGGTTGCGCGCGAGAGCGAAGTCGGGTCTGTGACGCGCCTGTACCTGGAATACCTCGAGCCGAAGGTCGCGCACGGGATCGTCCGCTGCGGGCTATGTGGCTGGCTGATCCAGAAGGGTTCCGCCTGGCGGATGGGCGACAACGGCCCCGAGCACCGGTTGTGTGAGCACGAGATGTATCCGGGTGGTCCACCGAGCGGCTCGGCTGGGCCGCGGGTCTGGTCGCAGGACTGGGGCGTGCCGGTGCCACGACTTGGTGGGCGACTATCCTGATCGGCGCATAACCCAATGCCGCCAGGGGCGCCGGTCGCGAGCGGGCGCCCTTGGTGTTTCTGTCCGCTTCGGCCATCGGGACGTCGCGGCTTAGGGCCGTCACGCTTCCGCCATGAGCATCGGCGTCCCCGGAACTCGCCACGCCCGCCCGAAGTCGGTTAGTGCGCACGTCCGCTGCTGAGGCCACGACGTTCGTCGAAGACACGCCTCTCCTCGAGCACCGCCGCGACCAGGGCCGCACGAGAACGGACTCCGAACTTGGCGAACATCCGGCGTAGGTGCGTCGAGACGGTCCAGGAGCTGATCCCGAGGTTGGCCGCAATCGTCTTGTTCGGGTAGCCCAGCCCGACCATCCGTGCAATTTCCTCCTCGCGCGGGCTCAAGGTGCCTTTTAGGCGACGCGTCGCCTCCACGACGACGAGACACCGGAGCCCGTCGACTTCGTTCTCAAAGGAGACGGGCAAGTCCTCGGGCGGCCTGGGAGGTCGCTCCGTGCGAGGGTCGACCAACCCCCGAAAAAGGCTCTCAAGTTCACCGGCGAGGAGTTGTCGCGGCTGGTCGCCAGCCACGTTGCGCCGGCCAGTTCGACTTGTACTGCGTCTCGTCGACACTCTGGGCTCCCTGCTGTGGACCCCTCGCCACAATCGAACGTCTCCCACGCTCGATGCCGCAGAGTGCACGTCGTCTTCCTCATTGTACTCCTGTTGCCTCGGAAATCAGCGCTGCTCGGCCGTAGCACAATCGAGCGACACCGCAACGAGCTACTCCGAACCCGTGAAACCCGAAGAGGCGACTGTTCCGCGTCAGTGTCGGCTCCTAAGGTCGAACCTTCCGAGGCGATCACGCGCCGAAGGAAGGAGGGTCGGCAACAGGTGATGGGTGTCGGATCGCCGGTCTCGTCAACAAGAACGGAGAGAGAGAGCATGAAGAAGCGGTTCGCATCCGTCCTCACGCTCGTCGCCGCCCTCGCTGCCACGGGGGTCACCACCGCGAGCGCGCAAGACACGAACGTCGGTGTACAGGTCGCGAGCATCACTCAGACGTCGCTCGCGGCTTCGTCGGCGAACCAGATCGCCGGCTTTTCGCTCGTCAATCTGAACTCGTCGAGCGCCCAGTCGGCCAACTACGCCGCAATCGTGCAGTTGCTGTCTCAGCGCTAGCGATGAGGCGCCTGTCTGCGCTCATCGTCCTGGTCCTGGCGCTGGTTGCCCCGAGTACCGCCCTGGGTGACAACACCGGTGGTGACCAGGGCGCCGTCGTCGGTCAGGCGGGACAGGCTACGGCCATCGCCGTTGCCGCAATCTCGGTCGGCACTGCCGGAACGTGCTTCGCGGGGTGTCCGACCATCGTCGTCGCTCCGACGACAGCCGTTGCGTTCAGTCTGAACCTGGCCGCCGTCACGCAGCTGCTAAACCAGATCGGCGTTCGACCCTAGTCGTACCGCGTCAAGACCGAGCAAGGGGGGCTGCCAGCGGCAGCCCCCCTTCGGGGACCTCATCGAACTCGCTGAGCTCCAGGAGCCTGAGCTCGACGCAAGCCCGCGGTAGACCAAACCTCATCTGCGCCGAGCCGTCCGACCGTCCTCGGTTCCGGGGCTGACAGGGGCCGGGGGCATCGAGAAGTCGCCCAGCCGAGACTGGGGAAGCCCAGGGGATGCGGTTCGGCGAGCGCCAGGAGGCGACGTGGGGCCGCCGTGACGGGTTCTTGTCCACCGCATTGAGGCCCATCGTGAAGATGAGGACTGCCGGGCCACTAGCGCGAGGAATCGGCGATAGCGGCCGCGCGTCGTCGTTGGGATCGTCGCGAGCCAGTTTTTTCAGGTGCCTGCGGGGACCCACGTTAGGATCGACGTCGGGTTATGTACTGCTCGCGACTTCGCTGCTAGGTGGTCGGCGACCTCACGCCGGACGAGCAACGGTGGCTCCTGCGGGAGCATGGCTCGATCGACAACGCGGCCCACGAGGCTGCAATGGCTACGGACGAGCTTTCGGAGCTATGGCAGACGCGGCTCTCGTGGCCTAGGCAGCGCGACTTCTGGGAGGCGTTCTGGAAGCTGGCTCGGCCGGTGCTCGGCCTCGAGTCGGCCGAGCCGGCGGGCAGGCGCGGCGGTGCTGCCGCTTCGTCGTCAACGACGGGGCGCAAGCCAGGCCGGCCGAAGGGCTCGTACGTCGAGGAGGAGACGTTCTGGCACGTCTGGGGGATGGCTCTGAGGGGCGCGAGCGCGAGGCGGATCGACGAGGACAGCAAGGCGCCGGATTTCAGATTCGCGTACGTCAATCGTGAGAAGGCGGGCGCGATCGTGAAAGCGGTCAAGAAGAATCGAAGCGCAGCCCAGCGCGCGCTCGCCGGCCGAGAAACCCCGCCGGGTTTTTCGGCCACCACTTACGGCATCAAGCTGCCGAAGCCGAAACGCGCATAGACGCGCGGTTTCCGGCCGCTCGCTAGCCCCTGCGGCCGAGGATCGGCCGGGTTTATTGCGCGCCGCCCAGGGCTGGCCGGAGGGTGATGGCTCATAACGCCGACCCCCTCGCGGCCCTGGCTATGAGGCGGAGCCGCGGGGGGCGTCACATCAGAGGAGGTGGTCCTCTTGAGGACTTATCGTACGCCGTCGACCGACCGGATCGCGATTGCGCTTCCGGAGGCACGGCTCGAGCACGGCCTGAGCCAACGCCAACTCGCGCACCTGTCCGGCGTCTCGCGCGACACGATCCGCAAGGTCGAGGAAGGCGGACAGGTTGCCCCGTGGCTGCTGCTGCGGCTGGGCGCCGTGTTCGTGATCCTGGATGCGTTCGCACCGCCGCGGTTCGAGGACGGTCTCGCCGACCTGTTGCGGGTCGTGGACGGTAAGGGGGTGGAGGCGTGAGCGGTTTCGACGACCTGTTCGGCGAAGCCGCCGAGAACGCGAGCCAGGACTCGTTCACCGACGCCAGCTGGGGCGCCGAGGTCAAGCTCGCCGAGAACGAACGCTGGGCCGGTCGGTACCGCGGCGAGGACGTCACGTCGTTCAACAACGAGGAGCGTCGCGTCCATCTGCTCGAGGAGCTCGACGGGACACCGCTGTTCATCCGCGGGCGATCGAAGCTCGACCGCCAGTTCGACAAGGCGAAGCCGAACCCGGGCGACACGGTCGCGATCGTCCGTCTCGACGACGTCGCGCTCGACGAGCGGCAACACGATGCACGACTACGGCGTCGCGGTGAAACACGGAGAAGGACCACCGCCCGCGAAGCCGGCCCAGCGCGACGACATCCCGTTCTAGAGCGATGCTCGAGACCCACCGTCGCCGTGAGGACGACCAGCGTGAGGACGCGTTCCTCGAGGCCTGTGGCGCCGTGTGTGGGCGTCACAGGCTTCGAGTCGCGTTCACCGCCGGGCTGGGCAGCTACGCGAAGCAGGCGCAGGACTGGAAGCGCGACGCTCGCTGCTCGCCGACGAGCGTCACGGGGCCGCGATCTTCAAGGCGTCGGCTGCGGACACGCAACGGCGTGATCCCCGCGAAGGTGAACGAGCTCGTGCTGGTCGAGTTCGATGGCCCCCGCGGCGAGCTGGAGGCGAAGTACGGGTTCGCGCTACCGCCGAGCCTCGCCGTGGTTTCCCGCCGTGGTGAGCACGTCTACATGCGTGCCCCCGACGGATGCCAGCCGGGGAAGTTCGAGATCGCCGAGAGCGGAATCTCCTGGTCAGGGGACGGCGTGCTGATCTCGGCCGGTTCGCTGCACGAGTCCGGCCACGTCTACAGGTTCGTCGACCCGAACGCGCCGCTCCTTGAGCCTGGCCAGGAGGTATACGAGGAGCTGCGGCGTCTCGCGCGGCGGAGCGGAAAGTCAGGACGCCGCGTCTAGGCCGCGCGGAGAGCCGATCCGCAGCCCCGGACGACGGCACTTCATCTTCTCGATCAGCGTCCCGCCGGCACGTCAGGGCCTCGACGTCGAGGAGATCCTGCCGATGGCCCTCGCAGCCAACGAGCGATTCGACCCGCCGTTGGACGTCGAGGAGGTCCGCGGCCAGGTCGAAGGCGCTGTCCACTGGGCCGCGAAGCAGGAGGAGAACGACACCGCGGCGGAGACCGCCGCAACGTTCCTCGAGGAGATCCTGCGCGGGACAACCGCGCCGACCCCCGCTCCCACGGTCACGGCGAAGGAATCTCCGCGTCGCCGTGAGCTGCGTCGTCGGGTGACGTCGTCGATCGACGCGCACCGCGACGTCGAGATCGGCTGCGTCCTCGATCCGCTCGCCGCGCTTCCGCTCGGCACGGCGCTTCGCTCGTCGCTCGGCGTCGTCCGACTCTCAACCGGCGCTCCGTGCTCCGACGTCCTCGACCGGATCACCGGCTCGAGTGGCTACGGCGGCTCGACCCGCTCGATCCTCACCTTCGGCCGCCACCCGGAGAACGACGCCCTGCGCGTGGTCGCGGCCGATCGTCAACTGGCAGAAGGACGCGCACTCCGACCTGTTCGAGCTGCGCGAGATCGTCGTCTTCCCCGACGCCGACCCCGACGACCAGACGCAGCCGGCGCTCATCCACATCGGTGTCAGCGAGCTCGACTCGAGCGACCTGATCGACAGTCTGATGGACGATCGCTCCGCGCTCGAACAGGCGAAGGACTTCCTGGTCGGCGAGCTCGCGTTCGGCGCCGTACCCGTCGCCGACCTCCGTCGTGGTGCCGAGGCGAACGGGCACTCGTGGCCGACGGTCGAGCGGGCCGAGAAGCTGCTCGGCGTCCAGGCGAGACGGATCTCGTCGGCGGGCTGCCGCGCGGCGCCTGGCCGCTGGGAGTGGTTCCTCGAGCTGCAGGACGTCACCGGCCGAGGAGACGGACGAATGAAGTGGCGCTACTTCGCCGAGCGCGAGTTCCCGCGCGTCGTCCGTGATCTCGGCATCCCCTGCGCGACCAGCGTGCACGCACCGGCATGAGCCGCTGCCCCCGCCACGACGAGCCCCTCGGCGAGACGACCCGCATGTGCCTCGCCTGTCACGACGAGGCCTGGGACGAGGTCGGGCGCCGCTACGCAGACCAGGGACGCCAGGTCGACCGACAACCCGAACCACAAGAGGAGGAACCACAGATGACCATCACCAGCACCGAGCTCGCCGAGAGCGAGCTGCTACCCGCCGTGATCGAGGAGCCGCTGTCCGCGCCGGTCACGTTGTTCGGCACCAGCGATCCGAAAGTCGCGCTCGCGCGGATGGCCGACGTCGCCAAGGCGGTCGTCGACGTGATCGACAGCCAGAAGCTGTACGCCCTTATCTCCGGAAAGAAGTACGTCACATGCCCCGGCTGGAAGACGGTGGGCGGCATGTACGGGCTGTCCCCCTACACGGTCTGGACGCGGCCGAACGAGACCGGGGACGGCTTCGTCGCCCGGGTCGAAATCCGCACCCTGGACGAGCGCACGATCGCCGCCGCCGAGGCGGAGTGCGGGCGCGACGAGAGCCACTGGAAGGGCAAGCCCCGGCACGCGCTGCGGTCGATGGCGGAGACGAGGGCAACGTCACGCGCGTTTCGCGGGCCGCTCGAGCAGATCTTCGTGATGGCCGGGTTTCAGCCTGCCGCGGCAGAGGAGATGTCGGACATCGTGATCGACGCGAAGCCCAAGACGGATGCGACGTCGGAATCGGAGTCCGCGGCACGGCGCGGCCCGATCCCGGACGCGATCAAGCCGACCGACGACCAGGTCGCCGAGCTGCGCCGGCTACTCGACGAGCTCACCGCGGCCCGGCCGGACGTCGACTGGAAGGCGCGCGCAAAGGAGATCGCTGGGACGAGCGGCGACATGCTCACCACCACGACGATGATGATCCTGATCGGCAAGCTCGGACGAGAGCTCGAGCAAGAGGAGGAGCCGGCGGCGTGACCCCTGTCGCGCGGCTCGAGGCTATCGTCGCGAATCTCGCCGCTGCGATTCTCGACGTGATCCGTGAGGAGCTCGCCGCACGTCCGGCCGAATCCCACAGAGCCACGCTGGCTGACGCTAGAGCAGGCGGGAGAGCGGCTCGGATGCTCCCCGGACGCCGTGCGGATGCGCGTGAAGCGTGGCCGGCTCGAGGCGCGAAGGCACGGGCGCCGCATCTACGTATCGGCCACCTCCGTCGACGACCTCGGCCACGAGTAGGATGCGATGCCACAACGGAAATGGCCCTCGCGACGCGTCCACGTCCGAGGGCCTGGCCACAGGAGGTTGAGCTCCCATGACGACCGAAGTGTCCCACGGCGCGGCAACGCGCGAACCTGTCTACAGCGGCAACCGTCGCATTCCTGGCCTCTACGCGCGCACGCGCATGGACGGCTCCACCGTCTACGACGTCGCGCTCCGACTCGGCGGGAAAGTACGCCGGCATCGTCTCACCGCGAGCACGAAGACCGACGCCATCGCCGAGCTTCGCGCGCTGCAAACCGACTACAGCCGCGGGGAGGAACACCGATCGCCCGCGGCCGCGGTCACCGTCACGGAGCTCGTGGCCGACTTCATCCGCCATATGCGCTCCCGCGTCGGTGACCCCGACGCAAAGCGTCGTCGAGCACCTCGCACCGTCGAGCACTACGAGTACGTCATCGGCCGCTACGCCCTCCCCGTGATCGGGACCACCCCGGCCGCAGATGTGAGCGTGCGTGACATCCGCCGCGTGCTCGACACGATGGCTGCGCGCAAGCTCTCGCCGAGCACGCGCACCGGCACCATGACCGCGCTCTCGGCCGCGTTCCGCTACGGCGTCAAGCAAGGCGCTGTCGAGCGCAATGTCGTTCGTGATCTCGACCGTGATGACCGCCCTGGATCTGCGCGACTCAGCGAACCCCGGTATCTCACGCTCGACGAGGTCTTGCGACTCCTCGCCGCGATGGGCGACACGTTCCGGCCCGTCGCTGCGACGTGTGCATACGCCGGCCTTCGCGCGAGCGAGGCGCTCGGCCTCAGATGGCGTGATGTCGACCTCGAGGCCGGAACGCTCACGGTCACCGGCCAGCTCGGAACGATGGGGGAGCGCATCCCCGCGAAGACGGCCGCGAGCGCCGCGACCGTGCCGATGCTCCCGGCGCTCGCGCTCGAGCTCCGACGCCATCGCCGCGCGCAGGCAGGACGCAGCATCGCGCTCGTGCACCGCGAGATGCTCGTCTTCACGACCGCTACGGGGAAGCCGCAGAACCATCGCAACGCGCTCCGGGCTGTCCATGCCGCAGGCAACACGGCGAAGCTCAACGGCGACGACCGACAACTCGTCGGGCTGCACGACCTCCGGCACTCGTTCGTCGCGCTCGCGCTCGCGTCCGGCCTGACGCTCCCCGAGGCGTCGGCGCTCGCACGTCACGCCAACCCGCGGATCACCGCGATGGCTTACGCAGGCCTCGACGACGACGGGCGCGCGAAACTCGGTGAGAAGCTGGCCGTGGCGTTCCAAAGATAGAAGCGCCATGAGGAGGCGACCAGTCATGCGATGATCCCCCCATGCGCTTCCACTACACGGTCGTCAACGAGTTCATGGAAGAGGACGTTGACGCCTCGTTTCTCAGCGACGAGGAGTTCGTCGTCGGCGACACCGTGCCGCTCGGGAATCGCCGGTACCTGATCGAACGCATCGTCGACAAGGGCGGAACCGAGTGGAATTCCGAGGGCAAAACAACAATGGACTCCAAGCTGCTCCACTGTCGGCGGGTTCCCACCGCCTGAGTCGGAGATCATCCCCGACGGCGTCTTTGCGAGCTCGCGCGTGGCAACAATGGCAACGCTCGTCGTTCGTTCGGGTTCGGAGCCGTTCGGAGCCGGACTAGTGAGTTCCTGCAAACACGGGCTTTCAGCGAACTAGCCCGAACATGCGCGAACGCTCGCGTTCGTTTGCCATGCAGAAGGTCGAGGGTTCGAGTCCCTTCATCCGCTTCAAGGAAAAGCCCCGCTCCGGGGTTCTTTGGTTGCTCAAGTCGGCAGCGGGACCGGATGCGGATCGGCTCGGGCCAGCAGTAGGTCAGCAGGAGCGCCGCATTAGTGTTAGGCCTGCCACGCAAACGCGAGGCCGGAGGGGCGGCAGGTCGAGCCGTCGTCACGCGTCGTGATCAGCGCGAGGGAGGCGGGCGAGCAGCTCGCCGCGATGAGTCCTCAGCCTGCGAAGCGGGGTGAACCGTTCGTCCACCCCGCTTCAGCGACACGAAGGTGTCTGCCTTTTTCCTACTCCAGCAGGTGGTCGAGCGACCGGCCCATCACTGCGTTGCGTTCGGCCTCGGTCGAGACGCCCTCCAGTCCGAACCCCAGCAGCAGCGAGTGCGGCGTGGAGATCGCGTTGCCGACCGGGAAGCCGGAGGCGTCGGTTCGGATGAAGTTGTTGACGTTGGGTGCGCTGCCCTCAGGCGGGCCGGCGATCGCCCAGCCGTCCAGGCCGGTCTCGAACGACGTGCTGGTGCCGTCGGGAAGCGTGATGTCGTCCACGAAGACGCCGATGCCCTGCACAGACCAGTCGCTGGCGTAGGCGATGGAGATCTCGACGGTCTCGCCGGCGTACGCCGAGAGGTCGATGCTCCACTGCTGCCAACCCCCGGAGTTGCCGCTCGCGGCGTTCCAGGCGCCGGTGGTGCCGGTACCCGTGCAGCTGTCGACCCCGTTCCACGTCTGGTAGTGGGCGAGGTGCGGATGCAGCGCGACCCAGCCGGCGGCGCAGCTCTGGCCGGGTGCTGTCGTGGTGTGCCCGTTCGCGTCTGGCAGCGTCGTCCAGTCGTCACCGCCGGGAGTGCGCGCCTCCACGAACAGGTGGTCCCACTCCGCCTCGGTGTCGTACGACGTCCAGAACGTCAGGGACCCGCCAGCTGCCGGCACGGCGATCTCGCGGGTGAGCCTCTTGTAGGAGACGTCGCCGATTTGCGAGTACACGTACTGGGTTCCGGTGTGCGGGTCGAACGGGCCGCCCGGCCTGGCGTACCGCGCCGCGGCCCAGCTGTCGAACTGCTCGAACCGGTCGGGCGGCAGGATGCCGCTCGTCGCGAGGAATGACGACCTACGGATGGTGTTACCGGCGAAGATGGGATCGTCGAGGCCCCACGCGAGGCCCGTGAACGGGTCGTCGACGCCTATCGAGTCGAACGCGGCGCCTCCGACGTGACCGTCGTTGGCCACGGCGACGTAGCCACCGAGGTAGTACTGCAGCACGTCGTTGGTGGTGTCGCCGCCGAAGAACGAGCCGAACAAGGGCAGGCAGCGCCGAGGGTCCGTACCCGCGGGAAGCGGGTTGCAGGCGATCTCGCCCTTGGGATCGTAGAGCTGGTTGCCCACGGCGGCGTTGGTGTACTGCTGGCCGGCGGAGTCGCCCGCGAGAAGCACCTTGCCGCCCTCGTTCATGTACGAGCGGAACTCGAGCAGTTCGTCGAGTGCCAGCCGGTCTACATTGCCGCCGGCGCGGCCGGCGGCGCGGGTGACGAGGTCGTTCCCGGTCTCCCAGACGACGGCGTCGTAGTGGCTGAGCACTCCGAGGGCGTCCGGGGCGATCCGCCCGGCGGCATCGATGTCGTAGACGTCGGCCTCCTGGCCGTTGGCGGCCAGGGCGTCGGTGTACGTGTCGACGAAGTGCGGGCCAGGCGTCTGCACCGGCGAGGCGCCCGTGTAGTCCTCGGCCGCCACGACGAGCACACGGTTACCGCTCTCGGATACTGCCTGGTAGGTGAACGAGTCACTCCGCTGGCCGCCACCCTCGAACCAGACCTCGACCGAGTCGCCGGGGTCGGTTCCCGTTACCACGCCTCGCATCTGGTGGTAGTAGACCGACGCCGGGTCGTACCTCGACCCGCCCTCCCACTCGGACGTGGGTGCCGACTGCACCGCGCCGCCGTCGATGCGGTACTTCACTGTCACGGCACCGATGCTGCGCTTGGCGATCACGGCGACCGGCTGCGGGTCGCCGTACGACCTGGCGAAGCTCAGCTGGGTGCCCGGGTTGCTGCGCTTGTAGGGGTCGTCGCTGTCGAGGTAGAACGGCTTGGTCGTGATCCCCGTGACCGTCTTCGGGTTGGCGGGGTCGACCGCCGAGTCCGCCACCGACCTGGCGAACGGCAGGTTGCGCTCGAACTCCGCCTGCACCAGCGCCTCGTCGTCGGGAAACACGAAGCCACAGCCGTCGCAGCCCTCGGACAGCTCCGGCGTCCACGCCAGAGCGCCGGTCGCGGCGTGCGCGTAGTCCGTGGTCTCACCGTTGGTGACATAGAGGACGTCCGAGCTCAGACCCGGATGGAACTCGTCGATCGCCGGGTCGTCCAGGTTGCCGGACATGGCGTAGTAGATCGGGTCGTCCGCGGTGGGAGTGCCGGTTTGCCAGCCCTCGGCGTAGAGCAGCCACTGGCCGGCGGAGTGCCAGTTGACCTGGAACGCGAAGCCGATCCGGTCGAGCAGTCCGACCATCGCCTGGGTCTCCGGCTCCGACCTCGGCGCCGGACCGCGGTAGGTGTCACTGGACTGGATGGACGACGACCCCTCCTCGTCGTAGCCCCAGTGGTTGGGGAAGTTACGGTTGGGGTCGACGCCGTCGCCGACCTGGGTCTGCCCGTCTCCGTTGTTGTCGCGCAGGTTCTTCCGCCACAGCCGCTCGTGATCGAACGTGTACTGGTAACCGTCGGGGTTGGCTACGAGCACGAACCAGAGCTCGGTCGTCTGCACCAGCTTGCGGACGTCACGGTCGTTGGCGCGCCACCGGTCGATGTAGTGGTTCATCAGCCGCCGGTTCACCTCTGTGGAGATCCATTCACGCGCGTGCTGTGTCGAGCTGTAGAGGACGGCTGGACGCCTGCCGTCCGGTTGCCCCTGAGCGCCCTGTGTCAGCTTGACCGCGATGATCTCGCGACCCTGGCCGGTACGGCCGAGGACCTCGAGCTTCACCAGCTGGGGGTTGGCGCGTGCCGCGGCGTAGAGCTGGTCACGGATGCCGCCGGGCTCGTCGAACGAGCGCCAGACGGTGAAGCCGTGGGCGGCCTGTTCCGCCGCGAACTCCCGCACGGTCTTACCGCCCTTGACTCGGGTCAGCTTCAGGTCGACTCCGCGGCCCCGCAGCCGGTTGGCCCGAGCCTGGTCAAGAACCATGTCGAGCTCGATGCCGTTCGCGACCCGTCGCTGGCCGCTCACTTCGATGCCCTGCTGGGCGATGATGGCTAGCTGGGTGTCCTGGACCACCGCTGTGTAGGCGTCCAGCCGATCCGGACCCGTGCCCGGTGCGGCAGATGCGGTGATGAGCCCCGCGCAGAGTGCGGCGACGACCGCCGCACCCAGTGAAATCACAAACGCTCGACGCATAGCTCCCCCTCCGTGTGGAATCAAAGAGTGCGGACCGTCGTACGTCGCGAAGTGTCGCCCAGTTGGCGTCCGAAGTCTCTAGCCATTTGCGAACCTCCATCACCACGTTGACGGAGACCCCGGGTGCCCCTCAGGGCAATCGGCGTTCGGCCGCGGCGCGACTGGACGCGATGCTGTCAGAGCAGCTGTGGCAGGTCAAGTAGGCCGAGGACTTCGGAATCCGGTTGTCGCCGGCGCCCGGCCCGGTGGACAATGGTCGCGGAGGCTGCGATGTCGGAACCAATCATCGGCAGGCGCGCGGATCTGCAGGCGCTGGCCGGGTTCGTCGAGGCTCTGCCCCGGGGTGGGCAGGCATTGCTGATCGAGGGCGATGCGGGAATCGGGAAGACCGCTCTCTGGCGTGAAGGAGTGCGGACCGCGCAGGAGCACGGGGTTCGACTGCTCTCGGCCCGCGCGGCACACGCGGAGACGCGGATCGCGTTTGCGACGATCGGCGACCTGATCGCGCCGGCGCTCGACGAGGCCCTACCCCTGCTCCCGCCGGTACAGCGCCGAGCGCTCGAGATCGCAATGGTGCTGCGCGAGCCCGACGGGCCGCCGCCCGAGACGCGTGTGCTCGGGCTTGCGGTGGTCTCCATCATGCGGGCGCTCGCTCGTGAGCAGGCGTTGCTGCTCGCGCTCGACGACGTGCAGTGGGTCGACGCGAGCTCGGCGGCGATTCTCAGCTTCGCGGTGCATCGACTGGAGGGCCAACCCGTCGGGGTCCTCGCGACCGTGCGCGGGCGTCCCGTCCGAGCGCCGCTCGATCTCGATCGTGCCTTCGCCTCGTTCGGGCGGGTGCCGGTCGGACCGCTCTCGATCGGCGCTCTCCATCGACTGCTCTGGGCGCGACTGTCGCTGAACCTGTCGCGACCCGCCCTCGTGCGCGTCCACGAGACAACCGGCGGGAATCCGTTCTACGCGCTCGAGCTCGGACGAGCGCTGGCCGACGGAGCGATCAGCCTTGACGGCGGGCACGTCCCGCTTCCGGCGAGCCTGGAGAGCGTCGTCGCGAGCCGGCTCGGCACGCTCCCCGCACAGGCGCGCGACGCCCTCGTTGCCGTCGCCGCGCTCGCCGCTCCCTCCGTCGTGCTGCTCGAGGCTCTGGCACCCGCCGCCGTCGACGACATCGAGCTTGCCCGAAAGCGGGGCGTGCTCGAGTTCGACGGTGACCGGATCCGTTTCGCGCATCCGCTGCTGGCACCGGCCTGCTACACGGCGATGCCGCTGCAGGAGGCGGCGGCTCCACCGCCGCCTCGCCTCGCTGGACGTCGATTCGGAAGAGCGGCCAGGCATCTCGCGATCGCAGCCACCGGGCCGGACGAGGCGATCGCAGCGGCGCTCGAGACGGCGGCCGCCCAGGCGCGTGCCCGCGGCGCCGCCCAGGCTGCCGCCGGCCGCAGGAACCGCGAGGTAGCGGCCGAGCTGAGCCTCAGCCCGAACACGGTCGCGTGGAACCTCTCGAAGGTCTATCGCAAGCTTGGCGTCGGCTCCCGCACGGAGCTCGCGGCGCGCATGGCCGTGCACGAGTAAATCCACAGATTCGTGCGGTTGATAGCAACGGGCCGCGGCGGGATCGTAGGACGCGATGCCGACCTACCTCGTGGAGCGCTACCTCCCCGGACGCGACCGTGCGTGGCTCGAGAACGCGCTCGCCCGGCTCCGGAGACAACGAACTAGGGCGGCGCATCTCGGCTCGACGTACGTCCCTGCCGACGACTCGTGCTTCTGCCGCTTCGATGCCGAGTCGGCGGACGACGTCAGGGACGCGAACGAGATCGCCGGCGTGCCGTTCGCGCGAATCGTGGCCGCCGAGGAGCTGGGCATCGGCACACGTCGACCAACTAAAGGAGACGCATCATGAAGCGCATCCTGGCGCTTATCTCGTTCGTAGTCGCCGGCGCCGCGGTCCTCGCGACTGCCGGTTCCGCGATGCAATCCTCCGCGACGCATTCAAAGCCGCGGAGCGGCCCGCTTCACATCACGAAGGAGTGCGGCGAGTACCACGGCGCCGCCGGCGAGTTCTGCACGATCCAGTCGTCGAACATCCGGGCGATCAAGCCCGGCATGCGCGTCATCTATCTCGAGCCGCTCGGCGACGACGGCGTGCTCGACACGGACATCGTGCTCTCGTCCAGGCCCCGCCGGGGCGCGTACGGCCACGTCGTACTCAACCTCGCGACGTCGGCGGGCCGGGTGACATTCTCGGGTGGCACCGGAAAGTTCAGGAGGTTCCAGGCCGAGGCGGTCGTCTCGCAGGACGCGAAAGACAAGAACGTGTGGCACTGGGACGGGACGTACAGCTTCACCCGACGTAACAACGACTGACCGAGGGACCCACCTCAACGAGAGAAGCCCTGCGTTCGCAGGGCTTCTCGCATGCCGGGGGCCAAGTGTGAGACGTCACGCTCCGCGCGGAGCGCGCACCAGCTCCACGCCCCGGACCACCGCCACGCAGGCCAGCGCGACGCTCGCCGCGACGACCAGGAGCAGCCCGTAGCTCGCGGTCGCACCGAGGACGTCTCGGCTCTCGACCCAGTTGTCGACAGCCGTCCAGCCCATCACGACCGCGCAGCCGAGCAGGCCGAGCACTCCGATCCACGAGCCCCGAGCCGTCGAGCGGCTCCAGCCGAGCGCGAAGGCTGCGACGATCAGGACGAGCCACCCGTTGTTCGGGCCTTGCGTTCCGTTGAGGCTGATCGGCCCGTCGTCGGTCCATGTCGAGAAGACTCCGACGGCCGCGACGGCGATTGCTATCCAGACGACATGCCGCATGACGGAGAGCTTTGCGGTGCTGCGTGTAGCTTCCTCCGACAATGAGCGGCGAAGCTAGCACGACCGTCGCGCGCAAACGCGCGCGCAAGGGTCTCGGGATCGCGTCCCTGCTGGCGGCAGCTTTGTTCGTTGTCGTCTACCGCCAGGTGCTGGGGATCACGCAGCGTCAGAGCTGGCCGCCGCCGCCCGAGGCCGTGACACCCGGAGAGGCGGAGGCGGCGGCGGAAGCATTCGTTGCGCGCGGTGGGACGCGCCCTCACGACGCCGCACTCGACTTCGCGTGGTCGACGGCAGCCACCATCGAGCCCTGGGTCGAAGGAGCGAACTTCTTCCCCCGCATCTTCGCGGACGTGGAGGCCGCGCGCTCCTCGGTGCACATCCTCATGTTCGGTTGGCGTGAAGGCGAGGTCGGGATGAAGATGGCCGCCCTGCTCGAGCAGAAGCTGGCAGCGGGAGTGGAGGTGCGGGTCATCGTCGACGGCTTCGGCTCCAGGCCCTACGAGCAAGCGAGAGAGATGTTCACGCGGCTCGCCGACGCAGGCGCCCAGATCGTCGTCAACGACGTCTTCCCGCTCGATCGCGACGGTCTGTTCCCTCACGACCAGCATCTCGACTGGCGCCAGGACGAAGTCGGTCGGGCCGATCACCGCAAGCTCTACGTGATCGACGGGGCCACGGTCTGGACCGGCGGTGCGGGCATCGAGGATCACTTCGAGAACGGCGGCTTCCACGACGTGATGGTGCGCGTCACGGGCGACGTGGTGCGACAGGCGCAGGCGGCGTTCCTCACGAGCTTCCGCGGACACGGCGGCGCGCTGCCGGCCGAGCTGTCGCGCTACTTCCCCGAACCGGCCGACGCCGGCGCGACGCCGGTCGCTCTCGCCCAGGTGATCCCGGGCGGCTTCGTCGCCGCCGCGCAGGCGATCCGGGAGCAGATCGACGGCGCTCGCGAGCGCCTCGACGTCATGAACCCGTACATCACGGACAGGGACATGATCGAGCGGATCCTCGCGGCCGCGCGACGCGGGGTGAAGGTCCGGATCGTCGTCTCCGAGACGTCGAACAACAAGCAGGCGACGGCTGCGCTCAAGCACCGATACACCGACCTGCTCGCCGCGGGCGCCGAGGTGTGGGAGCTGCCGGGCACAGTCGTCCACGCCAAGGTCGTGATCGCCGACGACGTCGTCAGCTTCGGGACGGTCAACCTCGATTCCTGGGCCCTCTACCGCAACTCGGAGATCATGATCGTCGCCCGGAGCCCCGAGGCCGCAGCGTTGCTGGAGGAGCGGCTGTTCGAGCCCGACATCGCGCGCTCGAAGCCCGGCGAGCCGCCCTCCGGAGCTCGTGAAGGCCTCGAGAGCTGGGTGTGGGACAAGCTCACGTACTTTCTCTGAGCTGCGCTACGCGAAGTACTCCCTGGCGGACTGCGGGCCGTAGAGCAGCCAGATGACCGCGGCAGCCATCACTGCGGTGAAGAGGGAGGGGAGGATCGCGCTCGTCGGGCCGACGAACACGTAGACGAGCGCCAGGACGCCGCCGGCGACGGCGAGTGCCGCCAGCACGATGCGCGCGACGCGGTTGCCGCGGAGGAGCGCAAACGACGCGAGCCGAACAACGCCGCCAGCACCAGGGCGCCGATACCCCAGGGGTCGCTGACGTCGTCCCAGCTCAGGATCCCGATGAGACCCATGAACCCGAGGAACGCCGCCTTGGCGAACCCGAAGAACGAGGCGATCATGACGACGAACGGCAGCTCCCGACGCGTTCCCTCCACGTGTCCTCCTATCTCACTGCTCGGTGGCGTCCGATCTTACGGACGATTCCGGCCGCCGCCCGTCGCGCGCCGAGCCGGGGGCCGTGCTCGCGGGTGATCGTTTTCGATCACGTTCTGTCGGGTGAAGCGACCCCCACGGCGGCGCCGCTCCCCTTCCTCACGCGGATTGGAACCGTGGTAGGTTCGAGCGCGAAAACGACTAGGGGGGCTTGATGCTCGCAGCGGACTACCCGTTTCTCGACCTCATGTGGACGATGGTCGTGTTCTTCCTGTGGATCCTGTGGTTCTGGCTGCTGTTCAGTGTCTTTGCGGACATCTTCCGTCGACACGACATCGGTGGAGGAGCGAAGACGCTGTGGATCATCTTCGCGATCCTGTTGCCGTTCCTGGGCGTCTTCGTCTACCTCATCACGCAGAACGTGGGGATGACGGAGCGCAACCTCGAGCGTGCGCGAGCACAGCGCGACCAGTTCGATACGTACGTGCGCGAGACGGCCGGCAGTGGAGGGGCGGCCGCGGAGATCGACAAGGCCAAGCAGCTCCTCGACAGCGGCGCGATCACGCAGGCCGAGTTCGAGGCGATCAAGCAAAAGGCACTGGCGTAGAGCGGCAGAGGCCAAGGAGGAACTATGGAAGAGATCGGACCTGTCGACTATGCGATCGTCGCCTTCCCGGGGAACCGGTTTCGCGGAGAGATCGCGCCGGCTCTAGCCGACCTGGTGGACTCGAACACGATTCGCCTGATCGACGTGGCGTTCGTGGGGAAGAGCGAGAGCGGCGAGGTCGTCGGCTTCGAGCTCACGGAGCTCGATCCTGACGTCCAGGAGGCCCTC
Source organism: uncultured Actinomycetes bacterium (assembly GCA_963810295.1). GTDB lineage: Bacteria > Actinomycetota > Thermoleophilia > Gaiellales > Gaiellaceae > Gaiella. Next base: position 907,678 of record CAWEMW010000015.1, on the reverse strand, counting down.
GACCGCCTCGGCATCGAGGTGCAAGGGCTCCTGAACGAGGACGACATCGCAGATGCGGCCGAAGAGCTCGAGCCAAACTCGTCGGCCGCGGTGATCGTGTGGGAGAACGTCTGGGCACGTCGGACGACGCAGGCCATCAGGGACGCCGGTGGCGTCCTGCTTGCGTTCGAGCGGCTGCCCCACGAGGTCGTGCAAGCGGCGCGTGAGTGGGCGCTCGAGGAAGCTTCGAAAGCTTAGGAGGACCGAATGTTCAGACGCAGAGGACCAGGACTCGTTCGCGCTGCGGCCACGACCGCAGTGGTCGTCGGCACGGCGGGTGCAGTGCGGAACCGCCAGGATCAGAAGTACGCGAACAAGGAACAGGCTGCCCAGGATCAGCAGCAGGCTGCCTACGACGAAGGGGTCGCGGCCGCGCAGCAAGCCGCGCCCGCGCAGCCGGCCCAGCCGGACTATGTCGCCGAGCTCGAGAAGCTCGCCCAGCTCAAGGGCCAGGGGCTCATCTCGGACGAGGACTACGAGGCCAAGAAGAAACAGGTCCTCGGGATCTAGCCGGGCACGGGCGTGTGACGCGATGGCGACCGAGACATCAGTGCTGACGGGACTCGAGCCCCGCTCCTTCTGGGGCCACTTCGAGGCGCTCACGAAGATCCCGCGTCCATCGCGTCAGGAGGAGCCGGTGATCGAGCACGTCCGCGCCTGGGCGGCCGATCACGGATTCGAGCTCCAGCAGGACACCGGGCGGAACCTCGTGATCCACGTGCCCGCGAGCGAAGGCCGTGAGCAGGCGCCCACGCTCATCCTCCAGGGGCACCTCGACATGGTGTGCGAGCGCGACCCGTCGAGCCCGAACGACCCGGCCGAAGGACGGATCGTGCTCGTCCGCGACGGCGATTGGCTGAAGGCGGACGGGACAACGCTCGGCGCCGACGACGGCGTCGCGATCGCGGCGATGATGGCACTCGCCGAGGACACGTCGCTGGCGCACGGCCCGCTCGAGTTGCTCATGACCGTTGCCGAGGAGGTGGGGCTCGAGGGCGCGAACGCCCTCGACGGGTCGATGCTCACCGGGTCGACCCTCCTCAACCTCGACAGCGAAGAGGACGGTCGTCTGACGGTCGGCTGTGCCGGGAGCACGGACACCTGGATCCACATCGATGCGCCTCGCGAGCCGGCCGCGGACGGCGCGGCGACGCTCGCCGTCACCGTCAGCGGAGGGCAGGGCGGTCACTCGGGCTCGGGGATCGCGCTCGGCCGGTCGAACGCGATCAAGGTACTCGGTCGCGCGCTCCGCGAGGCGCATGCCACGGTCCCCTTCCGCCTCGTCTCGCTCGACGGCGGCAAGAGCCGGAACGCGATCCCGCGCGACGCGGCCGCTCTCGTCTCGGTCCCCGCCGACCGCGAGGCTGCGCTCGGCGCCGCGATAGGGAAGGCGAACGAGACGATCCGCGACGCCTTCGCGAAGACGGACGCCGCTGTCTCGGTCGCGGTCGCTTCTGCCGAGCCCTCGGTGGACCCGTGGAGCGATGAGGTCACCGAGAGGCTTCTCGACGCGATAGCCCTCGTCCCGACGGGCCCGCTTGCGTTGAGCCCGGACTTCGACGACCTCGTCGAGACGTCGACGTCGCTCGGCGAGGCGATCACGGACGGCGACCGGCTCACGCTCCACAGCCTGTCCCGCTCGTCCAACGACTCCGCGATGCCCGACGTGATCGCCACGCTCGACGCGGCCGGCCGACTCGCCGGCGGCACGCTCGAGGAGAAGTTCAACTACGGCGGGTGGCGGCCAGACCTCGAATCGCCCGCGCTCGCTGCCGCCAAGGTCGCATACGAGAGCCTGTTCGGAGAGCCTCCAATCGTCACGGCGGTGCACGCCGGGCTCGAGACCGCGGTGATCGGCGGCAAGGTCGACCATCCCCTGGACATGCTGTCCTTCGGGCCGCAGATCGAGTTCCCGCACTCCCCGGACGAGCGGGCGAGCATTCCGACCGTCGAGCGGTTCTGGCGGCTGCTGGTGGGATTCGTGGACGAGCTGTCGAAACCGGGAGGGTCGTCATGATGGATCGAGGCCCACTCTTCTGGATCGCCGTCGTCGCGGCCGGGCTCGTCGCGGTCATCGGCGTCGCGGCGCTGCTCGGAGACGACGACAGCGACGAGACCGTCGCAGCCGGCGAATGGGCCCAGAGCGTGTGCGGCACCGTGGCCGTCTGGCGCGGTGAGCTCGAGTCGATCGTCGAGGACATCCGCACGCCGACGTCTGCCGGCTCGGGCTCGGAGGAGCCGCAGTCGGAGACGCCTCAGGGACGCACCGGGTTCATCCGTCAGGGGCTCGAGCGGGCTATCCAGGCCACCGAGACGATGGTCGAAGGCGTGGACAACGCCGGGACACCCGACACCGAGCAAGGAGAGGACGTCGCCCAGCTGGTGTCCAGCTGGGCGGACTCGGCCGTCGACGAGCTCGAGGAGGCCGAAGACTCGCTCGACGAGGAGGCCGACTCCCTCGAGGACTCGATCGAGCAGCTCACGGGAGCAGCGCGGCGCGGTCGCCTCGGTGCTGGCATCCGGCACGCAGACCGTCGCCGACATCGCGCGAGCCGACCCCGAGCTCACGGGCGCGCTGCGCGACACGAGTACCTGCCAGGAGCTGAGGGAGGAGGCGAGCTAAGTAGATGAGCACCACCGACTGGATCCTCGTCGCGGTTCAGGGCCTCGTCGTCATCGCCTTCATCGCGCTCGGCGTCCGCTCCGGCGGCATCGGGCTCGGCATGTGGGGCGGCGTCGGCACGCTCGTCCTCGTCTTCCTCTTCGGGCTCGACCCGGGCGAGCCGCCGATCAGCGCGATCCTGATCATCATCGCGGTCATCACGGCCGCGGCGGCGATGCAGGCGGCCGGCGGCGTCGACTACATGGTGAAGATCGCGAGCTCGGCCCTGCGCGCCAGGCCGAAGCTGCTCAACTTCGTCGCGCCGTACGTCTCGTACGTCCTCACGATCCTCACGGGCACCGGCAACACCTTCTTCTCGATCATCCCGGTGATCAACGAGGTCGCCTACGCGAACAAGATCCGTCCCGAGCGCGCGCTCGCGGGCTCGACGGTCGCATCGGCCGCCGGCATCACGTCGAGCCCGGTGGCTGCGGCGATGGCGACGCTGCTGCCCCTCGTCGAGATCTTCAACTACGACTTGATCGACGTGATGCTCATCACGATTCCGGCGAGCATCGTCGGCATCCTGGCCATGTCGATCGTCATGAGCACCCACGGCAAGGACCTCGACGAGGATGTCGAGTTCCAGCGCCGTCTGGCCGCCGGTGAGATCAAGCCGCCCGCGCCCCCGGCCGACATCGTCCTACTGCCCTATGCCAAGCGCAGCGTCGCGATCTTCCTGACGGGCGTGCTCGCGATCTGCGTGTTCGGCTTCGTCGAGAGCATCCGACCGACCGTCGCCGCCGAGGGCGGCGGCGTCGAGCCGATGTCCGTCACGCCGCTGATCCAGATGATCATGCTCACGGCCGCAGCGCTCATCCTCGTGCTGGCGCACGTGAAGGCCGGCGACGTCCCCGGCACGCCGATCTTCAAGTCGGGCATGGTCGCGATGATCGCGCTGTTCGGGATCGCGTGGATGGCGGACACGTTCATCGCCAACAACGAGGACGCGATCGTCGAGGCCCTCGGCGGCCTGGCCGAGAAGTGGCCGTTCATGATCGCCGTCGCCATCTTCCTGGTCGCCGGGCTCACGACGAGCCAGTCGGCTGCGACGCGGACGATGATCCCGCTCGGCCTGGCGCTCGGGATCGGCGCCGGTTACATGATCGCCATGTGGACGGCCGTGATGGGGGTGCTGTTCCTGCCGGCCAACGGGACGCAGATCGCCGCCGCCGAGTCCGACGAGACGGGAACCACGACCCTCGGCAAGCGGGTCGTCGACCACTCGTTCCAGCTCCCGCTGCAGGTCTGCTGGATCGTGACGGCGCTCGTCGGGATCCTGATCGTGTGGCTCTTCTTCGGCGACCAGACGCCGCCACCGCCTGCACCCGCGGCGCCGACTCCGTGAGATGAGCGTCCGCGGGGCTGCCTTCCTCGGCATCGGGGCGATGGTCGGCGCGGGCATCTTCGCGCTGCTCGGCCAGGCTGCCGTCGTCGCAGGCTCGGCGGTCTGGCTGTCGTTCCTCCTGGCGGGGATCGTCGCCTCGCTGCTCGGCTACACGGTGGTCAAGCTCGGCGTGCGCTACCCCTCATCCGGCGGGCTCTTCGCGTACATGATGCAGGGCTTCGGGAACGGGCGGCTCGTCGGCATCGCGGCCTGGCTCGGCTACTTCGCCGCCATCGTGATCGTCTGCTCGATGGTCGCCGTCGCCTTCGGGAGCTACGCGACGTCGCTCTTCGTGGGGGAGGACGCCGGCGGCGCCTGGGACAACGTCTTCACGTCCGTGATCGTCGTCGCGATGGCCGCGCTCAGCATCGTGGGCTCGAAGCTCGTCGATCGAGCCCAGTCGATCATCGTGATCGCGCTCCTCGCCGTCTTTGCCGTCTTCATCGCCGTGACCATCGTCGACATCGACTTCGACCTGTTGGCGTTCAGCACGTACCCGTCCGCGACGGACATCGTCGCCAGCGTGGCGCTCACGTTCTTCGCCTACCTGGGCTTCAGCGTGATCACCTTCGCCGCAGGCGATCTGCGTGATCCCGACGCGAGAGCTGCCGCTTGCGATGTACGCGGCGCTCGGTGTCACGACCGCTCCTCTACATCCTCATCTCACTCGGCGTCTTCGGCACGCTCACCGTCGACGAGGCGATCGGGTACGGCGAGACCGCGATCGCCGAGGCTGCGCGGCCCGCGCTCGGCGAGGCCGGCTTCACGATGATGGCAGTCGCGGCGCTGCTCGCGACCGCCTCGTCGGTGAACGCGACGCTCTATGCGTCCGGTGGGCTGACCGCGATGCTCGCCCAGGCCGGGCAGTTCCCGCCCTTCTTCGGACGCGGCTCGCGCCTCGGTCCGCACGCCGGCCTCCTGATCACCGCTGCGCTGGTGCTGGTCGTCTCCAACATCGTCGACCTCTCTGCGATCGCGTCGGTCGGCAGCGCGTGCTCGCTCATGATCTTCCTCCTCGTCGGCACCGCCGGTTATCGGCTCCGGTCGGAGACGGGGGCCATCGGCGCAATCGTGCTCACGGGGATCGCGGCGACCGCGATCGTGCTCGTCTTCTTCGCGATCGACACGTTGCGCAACGCACCGGAGACCTTCACGGCGATCGTCGCGATCACGCTCCTGGCGGTCGTCCTCGACTTCGTCTGGAAGCGGACGCGAGGGCCAGGCGGCTCGCCGGACGAGCACCCGGTCGTCGCGCCGACGACGACTGCCTAGTGGACGCCGCGGACGCGGAGCGCGTCGGCGGGAACGGAGCCGAGGCGGCAACCGAGCTGCTGCTCCGCTTCGCGCGCGCGGGGCACGACGCCGGATACCCGACCGCCGACCTCGAAGAGCGGATCCTCGCGCTCGCCGAGGCGCTCGGCCTCGCGGGAACCGAGGTCTCGGCAACGCCGACGGTCGTCGAGATCTCGGTCGGCTCGCTTCCGCACCAGCGCAGCTACACGCTTCGCGTCCGCCCAGCGGTCGTCGAGCTCGACGCCATCGCCCGTCTCGACACGCTCGTTCAGGACCTCCTCGACGGACGTCTCGACGCGACCGGGGCGCTGGCCGCGCTGGAAGGCATCCGGGACGAGCCGCTCGAGCGAGCCTGGCCGTTCCAGCTCGCGGGCTACGCACTCGCCGGCGCGGCGCTGACGCCGGTGCTCGGCGGCGGCTGGCGCGAAGCGACGGCAGGGGCCGTCGTGGGGCTGGTCGTGGGCAGCGTCGCGATTCCCGCACAGCGTGCCGCTCGCACGGAGCCGATGGTGGCGCCGGTCGCGGCTGTGGCAGCCAGCTTCTGTGCGGTGAGCCTCGCGCAGCTGGGACTCGATGCCTCTCCGGACGTCGTCACGCTCGCAGCGCTCGTGACGTTCCTGCCCGGCATGACGCTCACGATCGGCATGCGCGAGCTTTCCACCGAGCATCTGCAGTCCGGCGTCGCCAACACGGCGAGCGCTCTCGTCCAGCTGCTCGGCCTCGTGGTCGGCGTCGGAGTCGGTCGGTCGATCGCGGTCAGCTGGTTCGGCAACGTGAGCCCGACGACCCCGGACACGAGATTCGCGGCGATCCATCTGCTCGCGGCCGTCGCCGCGGGGGTCGCCTTCACGCTCACGCTGCGGGCCCGCTACCGGGACGCGTGGGTCATGTGCGCCGCAACCGTGCTCGCCCTGGGAGCGAACGAGGTCGGAGCGGCGCTCTTCGGAGACGACGCTGCAGCGTTCGTCGCGGCGTTGACGGTCGGCGTCGCGGGTGGCGTGGCCGGCTACGCGCTCCGCCGCTCGGCGCTCGTGTTCATCGTCCCCGGCGTGCTCATGCTCGTCCCCGGCAGCGCCGGGTTCAGCAGCGTCGTCCAGCTGCTCTCGAACCAGACGGTGAGCGGCATCTCCGCCGGGTTCGACACGTTCGTGACGGCGATGTCGATCGCGTACGGCCTGATGGCCTCGTCGCTCGTCCTGCCACGGCGCTTCACATCCGTCACTCCCGCACGCTCGCGCGGAGCGCCCGCGTGAATCGCCAGGAGCTCGAGGCTGCGGTCGCCGCGACCGCGTCGTCGGTCGACGGCAGGCGCTTTATCTTCCAGTGCTCGGTTCACGACCTCGAGCTGCAGCCGGGCGGCTACGTGTCCGTCGACGGGCGGCTCGGGCAGGTTCACGCGATCGATTCGGCGTGGGTCGAGGGCGCCGAGCTGGAAGCCGCCGTGACCGCGACGGTCCCCGACGCGTCGCGCGTGCGCATCGCGCTCGCCCGCGGCCACGGCGTCCTGCTCGAGGGTGGTGACGGTCCATTCCACGAGGTTCCCGTCGAGCAGGCGGAGGCAGCGGCCGTCGCGGGCTGGCTCGAGCGCGCGCGGCCCGAGAGGGCGTCACTCGACATCGGCGCGCTCCGTCTTCAGCCTGACGTGCGTTTCTCGCTCGACGCCGCCGGCTTCGACCGGCACACCTTCCTGTGCGGCCAGTCGGGGTCGGGCAAGACGTATGCGCTCGGAACCATCCTCGAGCAGTTGCTCCTGCAGACGACCCTCCGGATGGTCATCCTCGATCCGAACTCGGACTTCGTGCGGTTGCACGAGGTTCGGAACGGGGTCGAGGCGAACGCCGCGACGCGCTACCGGGAGGCGACGGCCGGACTGGTCGTTCGTCGGGGTGGAGGTGAGGGGTCGGAGCGTCTTCACGTGCGGTTCACGGACTGCGACGCCGAGGAGCAGGCGGCAGTGCTGCGACTCGACCCGATCGAGGACCGCGAGGAGTACGGCGCGTTCGTCGACATGCTCGAGAGCGGCCTCGAACAGCGCGATGCGAGCGCGCGCAACCTCGCGACGCAGCTGCTCGAGGGCTCGAGCCCGGAGGTCCGGGCGCTCGGCGCCCGCCTGCGCAATCTCGGGACTCACCGGTGGCGCGTCTGGTCGGAGGGCGAGACGGGCTCCGTGCAGGATCTCGTGATGGCCGGTGGCCCGCGCGCCTTGGTCGTTGACCTGGGCTCGCTCGACACACCCGGCGAGAAGGCGATCGCGGCGGAGAGCGTGCTCGCCGCGCTCTGGAGGCGCCGGTCGGAGCGCGAGCCCGTCCTGATCGTGATCGACGAGGCGCACAACGTCTGCCCGCGCGACCCGGGTGACGGTGTGACGGCGCTGGCCACCGAGCATGCGGCGCGGATCGCAGCCGAGGGGCGGAAGTTCGGGCTGTACCTCCTCGTCTCGACGCAGCGTCCGCATCGGGTCAACGAGCTCGTCGTGTCGCAGTGTGACAATCTCGTCCTCATGCGGATGACGTCCACGGGCGACCTTGCGTACGTCGCGGAAACGCTCTCGTTCGCCCCTCCCGCACTGCTCGCCGAGGCGACGTCGTTCCGCATGGGCGAGTCGCTCGTGACCGGGAAGATCGCGTCGCACCCCGCCTTCGTGCGGTTCGGGCCTCGGCTCTCAGAAGAGGGCGGCTCCGACGTGCCCTCGACCTGGGCGCAGGAGTAGGCGGTCGTGTCGAGCACCGCGCCAGCATCCAAGGCGGCCAGCGGCGCGATGGTCGTGCTGTTCACGCTCGCGGCCGGCCAGTTCCTGATGACCCTGGACAGCTCGGTGATGAACGTCTCGATCGCGACGGTCGCGAAGGACGTCGGGACGACCGTCACCGGGATCCAGGGCGCGATCACCGCGTACACGCTCGTGATGGCCTCGCTGATGATCACGGGGGCCAAGATCGGCGCGATGATCGGGCGCAAGCGCGCCTTCGCGATCGGCTGCGTTATCTACGGGTGCGGCTCGTTCACGACCTCGCTCGCGCAGAGCTTGCCGGTGCTGCTCTTCGGCTGGTCGTTCCTGGAGGGAGTCGGCGCCGCGCTGATCCTGCCGGCGATCGTCGCGCTGGTGGCGGGGAACTTCCCGACCGAGCGCCGTCCCGCCGCCTACGGGCTCGTCGCCGCCGCCGGGGCGATCGCGGTCGCGGTCGGCCCGCTGATCGGGGGCTTTTTCACGACGTACTTCTCGTGGCGCTGGGTGTTTGCGGGCGAGGTGATCATCGTGCTCGCGATCCTCCTCCTCACCCGCAGGATCGCGGACGCGCCGGTCGAGAAACGCCCGAAGCTCGATTTCGTCGGTGCGGTTCTGTCGGCCCTGGGCCTGGCGCTGCTCGTCTTCGGCGTCCTCCGCTCCAGCGAGTGGGGCTGGATCCAGCCGAAGCCCGGCGGACCGGACTGGGCGGGCCTGTCGCCGACGGTGTGGCTCGTCCTCGCCGGCCTCTTCGTCATCTGGCTGTTCTTCCGCTGGCAGGCACGCGTCGAGTCGCGCGGCGGCGAGCCGCTCGTCCGTCCAGCGATGCTGCAGAACAAGCAGCTGAACGGCGGGCTCGTGATGTTCTTCTTCCAGTATCTCGCGCAAGCGGGCCTCTTCTTCGTCGTGCCGCTCTACCTTTCGGTGTGCCTCGGGCTGTCGGCGCTCGAGACGGGAGCGCGATTGCTGCCGCTCTCGGTCACGCTGCTGATCGCGGCGATCGGGATTCCGCGCCTGCTCCCGGATGTCTCACCGCGACTCGTGGTCCGGAGCGGCCTCCTGGCGCTGCTCGCCGGAACCATCGTGCTGCTTGGACTGCTCGACGGCGATTCGGGGCCCGAGGTCGTCTTCGTGCCGATGCTCTTGATCGGGCTCGGAATCGGCGCCCTCGCCTCGCAGCTCGGCGCAGTCACAGTCTCCGCAGTCCCCGACGACGAGAGCCCGGAGGTCGGAGGCGTCCAGAACACGATGACGAATCTCGGCGCGTCCATGGGCACGGCGCTCGCAGGCTCGGTGATGATCGCGGCCGTCGCATCGGCGTTCCTGGTGAACATCGAGCAGAGCTCGGCGATCCCGGCGCGGGTGAAGTCCGAAGCCCAGGTAGAGCTCGCGGGCGGCGTGCCCTTCATCTCGGACGCCGACCTGGAAGCGGCGCTCGACGATGCTCGCGTGAGCCGACGAGCCACGGAAGCGGCGCTCGACGCCTACGGCGAGGCCAGGATCGAAGGGCTCAAGTCGGCGCTGGCGATCCTCGCCGTCCTCGTGATCGCCGCCCTGTTCTTCGCGCAGCGCATTCCCACGACCCAGCCCGGCAAGGCGGAGACGTAGCGCGATGTGCCGCTGGCTCGCCTACTCGGGAACGCCGATCCGCCTCGAGGAGCTCCTCGTCAAGCGCGACCGCTCGCTCATCGATCAGAGCCTGCATTCGCGGTTGGGCGCGACGACGACCAACGGCGACGGGTTCGGCGTGGGGTGGTACGACGAGACGGAGACGCCCCGGCTCTACCGCAGCGTCCACCCCGCGTGGAACGACCGGAACCTCCGCGAGCTTGCCGCCGGTGTCTCCTCGCACCTCTTCTTCGCGCACATTCGCGCCTCGACGGGCACGGCGATCCAGGAGACGAACACGCACCCGTTCCGCCACGGACAGTGGCTGTGGATGCACAACGGGCTGATCCGCGAGTTCCCCCGTCTCAGGCGCGACCTGGTGCTCGCGATCGACGACTCGCTCTTCGCCTCGCTCGAGGGCACGACCGACTCGGAGACGATGTTCTACCTCGCGCTCACTTTCGGGCTCGAGAGCGATCCGGTGGGCGCCGTCGAGCGAATGGTCGGGCTCGTCGAGGACACGGGGCACGCGGCCGGCGTCGAGCATCCGATCCAGATGACCGTCGCGACGACCGACGGTCGGAGCATCTGGGCTTTCCGGTACTCGAGTGAGGGCGACTCGCGGTCGCTCTACTTCAGCACCCGCATGGACGCGCTGAAGGCGATGTACCCGGAGAGCGAGGAGATCGCTGCGCTCGGAGACGAAACCCGGGCTGTCGTCTCCGAACCGCTCGGAGACCTTGCAGGAGCCTGGAACGAGGTACCGGAGTCCCACGTCGGCATCGTCCAAGCCGGTACGGACGAGCTCCGCCCCTTCGTGCCCGGTCGCCGCTGAAGCCCGCTCGGAACGATCGTCGTGCCCGCGGCCGGCCGTTCACCTGTCGCGCCGTTCGCGCCTGCCGGCTGGCGCAAGGACGGCACCTGGCGGTACAGGGCTCGTTAGCTCGAGGCGGCTCGGCCTACGAGGTCGGCGGCCTGCTCGACCGAAAGAACGTCGGTGTTGACGACCAGGTCGTAGTGGGTCGGTAGCTCCTCGGCGATCCCGTAGAAGCGTTTGAGGTAGTCGCGGCGGCCCGCGTCCGAGTCCCTTAGCGCGCGGGCAGCCTTCGCCGGCTCGAGTGCCTCCGCAGCGCCGAGGCGGTCCGCGCGTGTTGAGGGCGAGGCCGTGACGAGGACCCGGAGTGCCTCATCTCCGGGCTCGACCATGTGTGACGCAGCGTGAGCCACGATCACCGCGTTGCCGCGTGCCGCCGTCCGCTCGATCGTCTCGCGGATCAAGGCGCGCACGTCGTCGTTGTCCAACCCCTCGACGACAACGCTTCCGACCACCTCGCTGCTGCCCTGGGCCAACGCGTCGAGAAGTCGGCCGGCGAGCGACTTACGCCGCTCCTCGTCGGCGACTTCAGCCGCGCTGATCCCTCCCCTCGCCGCGGCGCGAGCGACGATGTCGTCGTCGACGTAAACGAAGCCGAGCCGCTCGGCGACGAGCCGACCGATCTCCTCGCCGCCCGCGCCGGTTGCGTGCGAGATACAGACGACTCGGCACGTCACGCCGGCGACGCTATCTCACGGACACTTCCGCTGCGGGAGGAGACCTCCTAGACTCCGGCGGGTGATCTTCCGTCGCGACGCGAAGGTGAAGCTGATCTCTCGCGTCCCGTTGTTCCAGGCTTGCTCACTGCCGGAGTTGACCCGCGTCGCCGGGATCATGCAGCAGCTGGACGAGCCCGAAGGGAAAGTGCTGATTCGTCAGGGGGAGCCGGGCCGCGACTTCTTCGTGCTGGCCGACGGTGCGGCGGAGGTCCGAAAGGGCAACCGGCGAGTAGCGACACTCGGGCCGGGCGACTTCGTGGGGGAGATCGCGCTGCTCACGAATGCGCCACGAACGGCGACCGTCCGCACGACGTCACCGGTCACCGTGCTCCGCGTGACGACCAAGGGCTTTGCGGAGCTACTCGAGACGTCGCCCAGTATCCGGCGAAAGATCCAGAAGGCACTGGCCGACCGCGTCGCACCCACGGCTCTCTAGGGTCCGCGCGTGCACCAGCCCGAGCACCGGGTCGACGCGAGCGAGTCGGTCTCGGAGCTCGTCGAGCAGCTCGGACGGGATACGAGCCGGCTGATCAAGTACGAAGCCGCACTCGGCGCGTCGCAACGTGCCCCTGAGCTGCGTCGAGCTGCCCTCGGCGCCGCGGCCGCGGTCGTTGTCGTGCTGGCTTTCGTCGCGGCCTTTGCGCTCGCCAACTGGGCCGCGGTGAGCGGGCTCTCGTCCGTCGTCTCGACCTGGCTTGCGGCGCTGATCCTGGCTGCCGGCTGGCTCGTCGTCGGCGCGGCGCTCCTCGCCGTCCTCATCGGTCAGGTGAGACGCAGCTCGGGCGTCGACTGGTGGCGGATGCAGAGCGCTGACCGTCAGCGGGCGATGCTCGCGCTGGAAGCGTCGCGCGACGAGGCGGAGCAGGCACTCCGGAACACGATCGAACGCCTCACGGATGCGATCGGCCGTGAGACGAAGGACCAGCTCGCCGACGCTCTCATGCCGCTCGCGGGCGCCGCCGTCGACATCGGAGGGGAAGTCCTGGCCGACCTGGGAGACGAGCTCATCGAGGCATCGGAACACATAGTCGAGGCCATCGAGGAGGACTTGCCGGCAGGGAGCGCGGTCGGCCAGATGGTCGACCGCGTCCTCCTTCCCGGACGACTGTGTATCAGGGTGGCGACCACAGTCCTCAGAGGCGACTCGAACGCGGCATTCAGCAGCGCCTCTCGTCGTAGCTGACGGCCGCACCATTGACGTCGCATCGAGCGTTTGCGCATCGGGCAGATCGGGCAAGAAGAGCGCCGGCGGCTCCGATCCTTCTACGTGCGGCATCGTCCTCCTTGGTGGGAGGGGTGCAGCGCATCGGAAGACGGCGGACGGGTCGTGAGCCGCCACCGGCGTCGTACTTGACCACAGCTGCCGTTTGTCGCAGCGAACCAGGTTAGGGTCGTCCGATGCCTCTGGCGTCGGGCACTCGTACCGCTGCGGTCGTCGTCGCGTCGGCGCTCGCGCTCGCGGTCGATGCAACCGCCGCCACGCAGTCGGGGACTCGAGGCGCCACGGTTCGTGTCGCCAGCAACGCGGAGTTCGAGTCGGCCGCACGTGCGCTACGGCGAACCGGTGGGACGATCGTCCTGCGGCCCCGGCTCTACCGCGAGCTCGTCGTCCGCTGGCGGACGGGGAGGCCACTCCGGATCGTGGGGACGCGCGGGACGCGCATCGAGCGGGTTGTCTTCGACCGAGCGCGCCGGGTCTCGCTCGGGCACGTCACGATCGGGCCGATCCGCGGCGACGCGCTCGTCGACGTGCGCGAATCACGCCATGTCGTCCTCCACGACCTCGTAGTCACCGCGCGCGGCACACGTTGGAGGGCGTCCGTTCGCATCCCCGACTCGCGGAACGTCACGATCCAGCGGAGCAACTTCTCTCACTGCGGCGACCGATCGCCGAGCTTCTCGCACTGCGTGCTCCTCTGGCGCTGGTCACGTAACGTTGTCATAGAGGACAACAAGTTCCATGATTGTCGCGGATGCGACTTCGTGCACGGCCGGTTCGGCGTGAACCTCACCATCCGCCGGAACCGTTTCGCCCGAGCGCTCCCATGCCGGATGGACGCCTATCGCTGCGGGCACCAGGATCTCGTCCAGCTCTTCGCGGGGCGGCGCCTCCATGTCGAGCAGAACCATTTCGGCGTCTATCGCGCGGGCGGCGCGCAGCTGTACCTGACGAACGCAGTCGACCACGCGACGATCGTCAACAACGTTTTCGTGGGAACGGATTCGCGCGTGCCGCGGTACCGCGCCCGGATGGGCATCGTGATCGGTAGCGCGGCGTCGAAGCGCCTTCCCCATTTCGCCAAGGTCTTGAACAACACGATCCTCACCGGCGCGCGTCGCCGCGACGGCTACGCCGGGTCGATACGAATGAGCTCGAAGTACGGCAGCGTGCAGCGCCGCAAGCGGCCGATCATCGCGAACAACGTCCTGGCGCTCCTCGAGAAGAGGAAGCACATCTGCAGCGCCGCGCGGCTCTTTGCCCACAACGTCGTCATCAAGGGCACCGGCTGCTCGGCGTCCGACCGCGTCGGTCCGGCCGATCTGGACGGCCTCGGGCGACCACGCAGGCTGTCGTCGGCGGTCGACGGCGCCATCCGTCGTTACGCGCCGAGGAAGGATTCGACCGGACGTCGGCGCACCGGCGCGCCCGACATCGGTGCACTCGAGCACCGTCCGCGCTGACGCCCGGCGGTGCGTGGTTTGCGACTGCGCGGCGCGGGCAAGTCATGCCTCGTGCCCGACGAGTCCCACGTGACAAGGAGTGAGGCGCCGAGAGCTCAGCGGCGGCTGGGAACGGCCTGGATCCTGTTCCCGGCTGTCATCGCGGTCGTCGTCATCACCGTCATCCTCGTCGGCTGGCTGGTCTGACGAGGCACAGCGCGCAGCGGCCCGTGTATGTGACGGTGCGCGGGCGCGGCTTCACTCGAGCTCGGCGGCGGGAACCTGGGCTCGGCCCGGCTCGACCTCGACCGGCCGCTCGGTCTCGGATCCCATCCGCACCTCTCGCAGAAGGATGACCGACAGGACGGCCGCCACGGCGGCGAGCACTGCACTGGCGAAAGCGCTCACCTGGAGGCTCTGGGTGAATGCGCTGCGGGCGATCTCGAGTACCTCGGTGGCGAGAGCCGAGGGGAGCTCCTCCGCCGCGGCCACGGCGCCGCCGAGCGTGTCGCGCGCCGTCTCGGCCTGCTCGGGCGGTACGTCGGCGGGGAGGTCGTCGGTCACCTGGCTTCGGTAGACGGCGGTTCCAAGCGTCCCCAGGACGGCGATGCTGAGCGCGCCCCCGAGCTCCGCGCCGGTCTCGGAGATCGCCGACGCTGCCCCTGCGCGCTCGGGCGGCGCGGACCCGATGATCAGGTCGTTGGTGAGGGTGAAGAGCGGCGCGAGCCCGAGCGAGTAGATGACCGACGAAGTGACGATCACGGCCAGACCCGAGTCGACTGCGACCTGCGTCAGCAGTCCGAACCCGACCGCCCCGAGTGCGAAGCCCACTGCCATCACGTACGCGGGACGGGCCTGCTTCACGAGCGCCGGCGCGAGCAATGAGCCGACGATGAACGCGACGAACGACGGCAGCGTCCACAGACCCGCCTCGAGCGGCGACAGCCCGGCCACGAGCTGCAGGTACTGGAAGATGAAAAGGAACGCGCCGAACAGGACGAGGATCCCGAGCGTGTATACGGCGAGCGACGCGCTGAAGGCGCGGACGCGGAACAGCCCCAGGTCGATCAACGGGTCGGCGAGCTTCGTCTGCCGGCGGACGAAGACGGCGCCGACCGCGAGGCCAACGAGGATCGACAGAACCGGCGTCGACCCGAGGCCGTCCTGCGCCATCTGCTTGAGGCCGTACACGACCGCCAGCACGGCGACGAGCGACAGTGCGGCGCTCACGAGGTCGAGCCGGCCGGCATCCGGATCGCGGTACTCCGGAAGAAGGAGCGGGCCTAGCACCAGCAGCAGGGCCATCACGGGCACGGCGAGCAGGAACACCGACCCCCACCAGAAGAACTCGAGCAGGACACCGCCGAGCAGAGGACCGAGCGCCCCGCCGAGCGAGTACGCCGTGATCCAGACGCCGATCGCGAACGTGCGCTGACTCGCGTCCTCGAACATGTTCCGGATCAGCGACAGCGTCGAGGGAGCGATGGTCGCGCCCGCGATCCCCAGGAGGGCGCGGGACGCGATGAGCATCTCGGCGCTCGTCGAGAAGGCGGCGAGCAGCGATGCGAGGCCGAAGGCGACGGCGCCGATCAGCAACAGGCGTCGGCGGCCGATCCGGTCGCCAAGCGTGCCCATCGTGATGAGCGCGCCGGCGACCATGAAGCCGTAGATGTCGATGATCCACAGGAGCTGCGCGCTGGTCGGCTCGAGATCCTCGCTGATGGACGGAACCGCGAGGTGGAGCACGGTCAGGTCCATCGAGTACACGACGCAGGCCAGGCCGAGCACCGCGAGCCCGACCCACTCGCGGCGCCCGGCCCTCGAGGTGCTGTTCGTGGCCATGCCAGAGGGACGCTGCGGCGCCCGCTACATCTCGAGGACGGACAGGATGTTGCCGGCGGGATCCGTGAACCAGGCGATGACGGGGCCGTTCGACGAGCGGGAGATGCCCTTCTCGTCCTGATCCGTGCCCTCGTAGCGCTCCAGGCTCACCCCGCGCGTCGCGAGCTCGTCGACGGCCGACTCGACGTTGTCCACGGGGAAGTTGAGGATCGTGTAGGTCGCGGGCTCGAAGTCGGGCTTGGGATAGACGAACGTGTCCCGCCCGCCCGCAAGATGCAACACGAGGCCATCTTCTGCGTCGGACACGCTGAGGCCGAGCGTGCCCTCGTAGAACTCCCTCGCCTTCTCCACGTCGTCGACTGCGAAGCCGCTGAATGCCTTCGTGCTCCCGAACATGATGTGCTCCCTTCGTCGGAACGGTGTCGAGAGGAAAGACCGGTTCCGGGGCGAGAACTCATCTGCAACTGCGTCGTCTATGCGTCGCCACCTCTGCTCATGTCGAGCACGCGGGGAGGCGGCGAGCCCGGCTCCGCCGACCCTCCCTCGACCTGTAGGCGAGGGAGCCAGTCCAGCCACCGGGGCAGGTACCAGTTCCATTCCCCGAGCAGGCGCATGGCGCTCGGGAGCACCACTGAACGGATGATCGTCGCGTCGATGAGCAATGCCACGGCAATCCCGAAGCCCATCTGCTGGAACATGATGAGGTCTCCCCGGGCGAAGCCTGCGAACACCGCGACGATGATCAATGCGGCGCCCGTGATGATGCGAGCCGTCGACGCGACGCCGAACGTCACCGCCTCGGTCGTGTCGCGGGTCTGGTCGTAGCGCTCTTTGATCCGGCTCAGCAGGAACACCTGGTAGTCCATCGAGAGTCCGAAAAGCACGGAGAAGAGGAAGAGCGGCACCCACGCCTCGATCGTGTCCGCCTGCTGGAAGCCGAGCAGATCGGCGCCGAAACCTTCCTGAAAGACGAGTACCAGCAGGCCGTACGCAGCGCCGACCGAGAGGAGGTTGAGCGCGACAGCCGTGCCGGCGACCACGACCGACCGGAAGACGACGGTGAGCAGCACGAACGTCAACGCGAGCACGAGCGCGATTACCCACGGTGCGGGGTCGATGACCGAGTCGAAGTAGTCGATGTTCTCTGAGGTGGTGCCGCCGACGAGGATTTCGGCGCCCGACCCGGCGAACGCCTGCGGCGCGACCTCGGAGCGAAGCTCGCTCACAGCCGCCACCGCATCGTTGCTGGAGGGATCGCCCTGGACCGGGACGGAAAGCACGGCGACGGCGCCGTCGGCGGACCGTCGGATCTCTCCTTCGCCGAACCGCGGATCGGCTGCCAGGCGGGTCCGGAGCCCGGCGAGGGCTCGCGCTGCGACCGGGCTGTCGGCGCCCTGCGCGACGACGATCTCGACCGGGTCCGTCGTCGCCTCCGGGAAGTCCCGTTCGAGGGCGACGAAGCCCTGCTTCGAGGTGAAGCGGTCGGGAAGCGCCGAGACGCCGCTCGTTCCGACGTGCATGCCGAGGACCGGCGCCGCGAGCAGCAGCAGGAGCGCGACCGACAGCGCCAGGCTCAGCCCCGGTCGGCGCAGGACACGCCGGACGACGCCGCCCCAGAAGCGGCCCTCCGAGTTGGCGGACGCGAGCAGCCGCTTGCCGATGAACGGGATCCTGAGAGCATTGACGCGGTCTCCGAGCAGCCCGAGCAGCGCCGGCAGCAGCGTCGTCGCAGCAACAACCGAGACGATCCCGACCGTGATCGCGCCGACGGCCAGGCTCCGCATGATCGAGCTCGGCACGAGCAGCATCCCGAACATGGCAACGACGAACGCGGTGCCGCTGAAAACCACGGCCCGGCTCGCCGTGAGCCCCGAGACGGCGATCGCGTCGTGCTGCTCGCGCCCCTTGGCGCGCTCCTCGCGGTATCGGGAGATGACGAACAGGGCGTAGTCGATCCCGAGCGCCAGCCCCATCCCCGTGAGCATGTTGATCACGAAGACGGAGAGCTCGAACCGCTGGGCGAGCAGCGCGACGAGGCCGAGGGCGACGACGATCGAGACGCCCGCCATCAGAACCGGGACGAGGCCCGCCACGACGGCTCCGAAGACGAGCAGGAGGATGATGAGCGCTGCCGGAAGGCCGAACTGCAGCTCGCCGGACTCGAGATCTTCCTGCGAGAGCAGGTTGAAGTCGTGGTCGAGTGTCTCGTCACCGGTGACGGCAACGGCGAACGATGCGTTCTCGTCGGCGCGCGCAGCGGCCTCCACGACCGACTCGGTCTCGTCGTCGTCGAGGATCGCGATCGGGACGATCGTGGCGTGGCGGTCAGAGGAGACGAGCGATCCGGTCGTGGCCGTGAAGTACGTCCGCGCCCGCGCGAGAGCAGGGGTGGCGCCCTCGTTCGTGAGGCTGCGCACGAAGCTCTCGAACTGGGGCGCGTCGACGGTGTAGCGCTCGGAGCGCACGACGACGATGTCCGTGAACGCGGTCTCCGGGTCCGCGGCGAACGCGCGCGCCTGGACGTCGACGGCGCGCTCCGACTGCGGATTGTTCGTGGGCTCGCCCTCGGTCGTGAGGCTGCCCCCGAGCAGAGCGACGATCGCCGCGATCGCAGCGACGGTAACTGCGATCCAGACGCCGATCGTGGTCCACGGATGGCGTGCGCTCAACGTGGCGAGCGTCTGCGTCGAGAGTCTCATTCGGTTCGACCTCCTCCGTCCGGGCTCCGCTCGGTGCGTCCCGTCGCCTGGGGCGGGGCGCGAATCGCCGTGGTGTCCACGCCTCCGACGCTAGACCTCGGAGGACGGTCTCCACATCGGCCCATGGGCCTGACCTGCTCTCCGTCCCGAGGTGGACGCTACTGCGGCGTTGCGCCGGGGGTGACCACGCCGTGGTCGTAGGCGAACACGATCGCGGCCGCCCGATCGCGTACCTCGAGCTTCCCGAAGATGCTTCCGACGTGCGTCTTGACGGTCGCCTCGGCGAGGAACAGGGCCGCGGCGATCTCGGCATTGGTCGCGCCGCGCGCCATCAGGCTCAGGACCTCGTGCTCGCGCTCCGTCAGCAGGTCGAGTCGTGCAGCGTCGCGAGCGGCGGGCGCGACGAGCACTCTGTACCGCTCGAGCAGTCGCGGAGCGACAGCCGAGTCGAACCACGCTCCGCCGCCCGCGACCGCACGCACCGCGGCGATCAGATCCTCGGCAGACGTGTCCTTGAGCACGAACCCGGCGGCGCCGGCTTCGAGCGCGCCCCACAGCACCTCGTCCTCGCCGAACGTCGTGAGCACGAGGACAGCGAGAGGGTCGTCTCCGCTGCGCAGCTGCGCCGTCGCAGCGATGCCGTCGAGAACCGGCATGCGGATGTCCATCAGGACCACGTCCGGATGGAGCGCGGGCAGCTCCTCGACCGCGCGACGGCCGTCGGCGCACTCGGCCACCACTTCGAAGCCGTCCGCGGGAGCGAGGATCCGCGCCAGCCCCGCGCGGACGATGGCCTGATCGTCGACGAGCGCGACCCGGATCACCGGCTTGCCTGCTCGTCCTGCAGCACGTCGGCGGGCTCGAGTGGGAGCCGGCAACGCACGCGCCAGCCGCCGGCAATCGGTCCGGCGGTGAGCTCGCCGCCGAGTGCGCTCGCCCGCTCGCGCATCCCGACGAGCCCGTACTGGGGTCGGTCGGTCTCGTCGGCGCCCGCGGCGACCACAGGGCCGATCGTCTCGGCCGTGAGCTCAACGCGTCCGTCGACCAGCTCGAGCCCGAGCGCGGTTCGGGCGCGCGGCGCGTGGCGGGCCGCATTCGCAAGCGCTTCCTGGGCGATTCGGTAGAGCGCGACGCCGACTCCCGGGGGAACCCGATCGAGCTCGCCTCGCGTCGTCAGCTCGACCATCAGGCCCCCTGCCCGCGCGTCGTCGACCAGATCGGGAATCTCCGTCGCCGACGGGACCGGCGGGGCGATGCCCGCCTCGTCGTCGCTCCGAAGCAGCGCAACCGTGCGACGGAGCTCCTGCATGCTGCGTCGACCGACCTCCTCGGCCGAACGCAACGCATCCTCGGCCGCATCGGGGTCGCGGCGCAGCACGTGCCTGGCGCCGGTCACCTGGAGCATGACGGCCGCGAGCCCGTGCCCCACGAAGTCGTGGACGTCGCGGGCGATGCGGCGCCGCTCGTCGAGCAGCGCCTGGTCGGCGAGCTCGAGGCGGGTGCGGTCGAGCTGGTCGGCGAGCTCCTCCTGCCGGGCGAGCGTGCGGCCGATCACCCAGGGGAAGACGATGCCCAGGATCCAGATACCGACCGCGAGCTCGGATGGGTCCTGGATCACGCTTCCGACCACGGGCGACGCCGTCGCTAGCAGGCCCAACGCGATTGCCGTCGACCGGGATTGTGACCAGCGCCCGACGACGAACCCGAGGAGCGACATGTTGAACAGCAGTGGTTCCAGCTGCCCCCCGCGTTGCGCGAGGACGACGGGAACCGCGACCGCGAGAGTCAGCGCCGGGAGAGGCACGCCGGGTGTGTACGCCCACAACGCAAAGGCCACGACCGGGATCGCGGCGAGGACGAGGTCGGTCGTCGAAGCCGGATCGGTGATCGCGGCGACGACTGCGACGGCGAGCGCAAAGATCGGGACGATGCGGCGCTGCTCGTCGGCCTGTGACCACGCCTGAACCGACTCACCGGCCACACTGCGACTGTACTGGGAGACGCCCGTCCCGGATATCCGACCGCGGACGGAGCCGGTCGCCCGACCATGGGTGGGCTGCCGGGGATGTGTCGACAGACGCGCCGGCAGCCGATCGACGGGGTTCGGCAGACTGCACTGCATGGGAACGTGGCTCGTGACGGGCGCGAACCGCGGGATCGGGCTCGAGCTCGCCCGGCAACTCCACGCTCGTGGAGACACGGCGATCGCGACGTGTCGCTCGAGCTCCGCGGAGCTCGATGCGGCCGGCTGCCGGGTCGTGGAGGGAGTCGACGTCGGTCGTGACGACGTCGGCGCGGCGCTCGATGCAGCCCTCGAGCCGGGCGAGCGCCTCGACGTGCTCGTCAACAACGCGGGCATCGGCGGCTGGGACTCGCTCGAGCGCCTCGACTACGAGCGCGCACGGCGTGTCTTCGAGGTCAACACGCTCGGGCCGCTCCGTGTGACCACGGCGCTGCTCCCACGCCTCGAAAGCGGAGCGAAGATCGGCTTCGTGTCGAGCATGGCAGGCTCGATCGGCGATCGGCCGTCCGGAGGGAACTACTCGTACCGCATGTCGAAGGCTGCGCTCAACATGGCCGCGGCCAATCTCGCGCATGAGCTCGCGTCGCGCGGAATCCACGTCGTGGCCCTGCATCCCGGCTTCGTTCGCACCGACATGACCGGCGGCGGGGGCAATGTCGACCCGCCGGCAGCCGCTGCCGGCCTGATCGCACGGCTCGACGAGCTCGACGCCTCGCGCAGCGGTCGCTTCTTCCACGCGGACGGCCGCGAGATTCCCTGGTGAAGGGCTCCTAGCGCGCGGCCGAGCCCTGCGGCTCCGGCGCTTCCGCCTCGGCCACCTGCTCCGCCTTCTCGACAGCGGCGCCGAACCGCAGCACGCGCCCTCCGAAGGCGAGGCTGCAGACGGCGAACCATGCCCAGCCGAGCGCGACGCCGGCGATCACATCCGAGAGCCAGTGGACGTCTAGCAGGACGCGGCTGCCGGCGACCCCGGCCGTGATCGCGACGGCGCCGCCGGCCAGGAGCGCCCTGATCCTTCGTGGCTGTTCGCGACCGAGCACGAGCGCAGCTGCGGCCCAGAACGCCGCGGCGGTCGCGGAGTGGCCGCTCGGGAAGGACGGCCCGAGGGTCTCGGCGATCGGGTTCAGATCGGGCCGAACACGGTCGGCGAGGTCCTTGATCGTATGGGTGAGGATGTTCTGGCCGACGATCACCACCGCCAGGTAGCCGATCACCCACCGCGTCGGCGTCCGCAGATGGTCGACGACGGTGAGGACGATCGCGGCGACGATCACGAACCAGGTCTCCCCGAGCGTCGTAATGACCTTCAAGCCGGCATCGGAGGCATCGGACGCGTGAGCGAATCCCCACTCGGCGATGCTCTCGTCCAGCTCGACGAGCGCATCGCTCGAGCGCACGAGGTAGGCGAGCATCGCCAGGACGAGCCCGCCGAGGACGATGACCCCGAGCGCCAGGGTGAGCGCCAGCCCTGTCGCCACTCCAGGATCGAGCCGCTGGACGAGCAATCGCCGAAGCCGGGTGTGGTGGTCGAGCGTGTGGCCGACCGTCGCCGTCGCAGTCGCCGTCGGGTGCGTCGGCACGAAAGAGACGACGGAAAGCGCCAGACGGCCACGGTCACGATCGCTCCGAACGTGAGGGCGACGACGAGGAGCAGCACAGACGGGCACAGACGTTCCTCCAGACCGGAAACGGGGTAGACTCGGGAGGATTCTGTACAGAATCCCGCCACCGCAAACGGGCGGCGACGTCGAGGGGGAAGGAGAGCCTGTGGCCACAAGCGTCGACGCCGGTCGTTCGGTTGCGGTGACGGACGAGACGGACGTCGCTCACGACGACGTCCGGGACCTGCCGCTCTTCGAGCCGCGCCCCGGCGGCCCCGCAGAGAGGTTCAGCGCCGTCATCGGTGATCGCCACCCCGTGGTCGCGTTCCTCGTCGCCCTGCTCTCCGGCTATGTCCTGCTCGCGCTCGCGTCGATCGCGCTCGGGTTCTTCGTGACCGAGGTCCTGCTCGCCAACGACGGCGTCGAACGCTTCGACGAGCGCTTCCCCCGCTGGCTCGCCGGCGAGCGCACCGAGACGTGGACCGACGTGTCGTGGGTCGGGTCGGAGCTGGCGGGCGGCTATGTGATCCCGGCGGTGATCGCGCTCGTCG
The DNA here is from genome assembly GCA_963810295.1 of uncultured Actinomycetes bacterium. Taxonomy (GTDB): domain Bacteria; phylum Actinomycetota; class Thermoleophilia; order Gaiellales; family Gaiellaceae; genus Gaiella. The sequence continues at coordinate 884,994 of CAWEMW010000015.1, read as the reverse complement.
CTCTCGTGATGGTCATCAAGCGGCGTTGGCGGATCGCGGCCTACGTGCTCTTCGCCGTTGCCGTCGAGTCGGCGACGTACCGCGCGACGACGCTGTTCGTCGAGCGGACCCGTCCCGAGGTCGAGCGGCTGGAGTCACTCCCGGTCGAAGCGAGCTATCCCTCCGGTCACACGGCCGCGTCGATCGCTCTCTACTCCGGCCTCGCGCTGCTCGTCACGTCACGATTCGCGCGCGGTGGGTGGAAGATCGCGATCTGGGTCGTGGCGCTCGCGATCCCGCCCGTCGTCGCGTTGTCGCGCATCTATCGCGGGATGCATCACCCGATCGACACGCTCGCAGGCATTCCGATCGGCATCGCGGCGCTCGTGGTCGTCGTCTTCGCGTGCCGCGTCGCGGGCGCCGCGATCGCGCGCCGCGAGGCGAGGGCGGAGGCGTGATGAAGCAAATCGCGGTCGTCGCGCACGCCGGCAAGTCGATCGGCGGGGGCCTCCTCGAGCTCCGCCGCGTCCTCGAGTCCTCGGGTTTCCCGGATCCGCTCTGGTACGAGGTGCCGAAGAGCCGGAAGGCGCCGAAGCAGGTGAAGCGCGCCCTCGCGGAGGGTGCCGAGCTCGTCTTCGCCTGGGGCGGGGACGGGACGGTGCAGCGGTGCATCCACGTTCTCGCCGGCACGGGGACGCCGCTCGCGATCGTCCCGGCCGGGACGGCCAACCTGCTTGCGAGCAACCTCGGCATTCCGAGCGACATCGAGGAGGCGGTGCGCATCGGGCTGAACGGCGCCCGACGCAGCATCGACGTCGGACGCCTGAACGGGGAGCGCTTCGGCGTGATGGCCGGCGCCGGCTTCGACGCAGCGATGATCCGCGACGCGGACGCAGGGCTCAAGGACCGCTTCGGCCGCATCTCCTATGTCTGGACCGGGGCGCGGAACGTCAGGGCAAAGCCTTTCAAGGCAAAGATCCGCGTCGACGGCGCGACCTGGTTCGACGACAAGGCGAGCTGCATCCTCGTCGGCAACGTCGGCAACCTGTTCGGCGGGATCGAGGCCTTCGACGACGCAAAGCCCGACGACGGGGTGCTCGAGCTGGGCGTCGTGACTGCAGACGGCCTCGTGCAGTGGGCTCGAACCATGGCGCGCACGGCCGTCGGGACGTCGGCCAAGTCGCCGTTCGTGCAGGTCACCCGCGCGCGGACGATCGAGGTCGAGCTGGGCCGGAAGGTCCTTTACGAGCTCGACGGCGGCGACCGGGAGAAGCTGAAGTCCTTCGAGATAGAGATCGAGCCGGGCGCGATCGAGATCTGCGTGCCGGAGGCCGAATGAGCACTGCCACCAGGGTTCCCGAGACGTGGGAGCTGACGGGGGACGATGCACGCGAGACCCTGCTCGAGACGGGACGCCTGCGGCTGGTCGCAGATTCCTTCGCTCGGCTGCGGTATGCCGACGGTTTCAGCCACGCCCGCTCGCTCGCGTTCGTAATGGCGCTCGTACTGGTCCAGGGGCTGATCGCCCTCGTCGGCTTCGCCGCGGCATTCGGGAACCTCGAGCTCAGCCGTGTGATCGTCGACACGATCCAGAACGCCATGCCCGGGCTGGCCGGCGACCTCCTCACCGACGCGGTCAAGCAGGCGAACGAGGTGGGCACGCGTAACCGCTACCTGCCGCTCGTGCTCGGGCTCGTCGGCACCCTGATCACGGCGACGACGGCACTCGGGCAGATCGAGCGGGGTGTCAACCGGATCTACGGCATCGAGCGGGATCGTCCGTCGCTCGAGAAGTACGGACGGGCGTTCCTCCTCGCGCTGAGCGTCGGCTTTCTCTTCGCGGTCGCCTTCGTCCTGCTCGCGTTCGGTCGGGACATCGGCGACGAGGAGGGTGCCGTCCACACCGCATGGGTGATCGTGCGCTGGCCGGTCGGCCTGGCCATCGCCGCGTTCGCGCTCGCAAACCTGCTCCACTACGCGCCGCGCCGGCACCAGCCCAATCGCTCCTGGCTCGCCTTCGGCTCGGGCGTCGGCGTGCTCTGCTGGACGACGGTCACGCTTCTCTTCGGCGTGCTCTTCAATGCCAGCTCGTCGTTCGGCGATACCTACGGGCCGCTCGCGGGCATCGTCGCCCTGCAGCTCTGGTCGCTGTTCTCGGCGCTCTCGATCTTCTTCGGCGCCGCCGTCGCCGCCCAGCTCGAGGCGGTCCGGGCAGGTCGATCGGCGCCTGCCGAGCCCGATCCCGAGGAGGACGCCCCCGACCCCGTGCCGGAGCTCGCGGCCCGCTAGCCGTCGTAGACGCGCGCCTGGACCACGCCCGAGATCCGGCGGGCGCGCCGCGAGACACCCGGCAGCGCGACGACGCGATGCTCGAGCGGCTTTCCGGCCTGGAGATTCCTGAGCTGCGCGCCGGCGGTCGGGCGCCAGAGCTCGTCGACGACGCGCGTCGGGTCACCGTCCACATCGGCGGTCTCGAGGTGCTCCTCCCAGAGCTGGAGGCGGGTTCGCCGCGCGAGCTCCTCGTCGAGCGTCACGACGTTGACCTCGGAGTCGTTGAACATCGAGCGCTCGTTGAGATTGGCGGACCCGATCGTCAGCCAGCGGTCGTCGACGATGCCGATCTTCGAGTGGACGTAGACGAGATCGCGTAGCGGCCCGGTGCGGGCGTAGAGCGTGCACGCGAGGAACCGCTCGTTGCCGTCGTCGGCGTGGATGAGCGTCGAGACGGCCCCGCGTGACACGTCGGCGCCGTCGTTCGGGCGTGCCGGCAGGACGGCCACGACCCGGAAGTCGTCCGAAGGTGGGTCTCGGAGCTTGTCGACGAGGATCGAGACGATCTCGGGCGACCAGAGGAACTGGTTCTCCAGGTACACGAAGCGCTTGGCCGAGCGAAGCGCCCGGGTGTACGACTCGAAGATGCTGAAGTCACCGGTGGGCAGTGTGTCGAACACTCCCTCGGGGATCGTCCGGACGACCTGCAGCTCGACGTCTCCCTTGGGATCCTGCTCGACGGGCGGAGGCAGTCGTTCCTCGCCCGGCCCGCGCCAGCGGAAGCGGAAGTGGTTCGCGACGTCGGCGACGGCCGGCCCTTCGATGCGCACCGCGGCGTCGTGCCAACCCATGTGGCCGTGCGAAGGGTGCTTCGGGCTGTCGAACGGGTCTCCGCCGTCCAGCGTCAGGTCGATGCCCCCGACGAAGGCGACGCGATCGTCGATCACCACCACCTTCTCGTGATGCGAGTACTTGAGTCGGACGCACGAGTCGGTCTCGGCCTGGATCCCCGTGTTGCTGGTGAAGATCTTCAGGTACGACTGCACGTCCCGCTTGGTCGGTCGAAATACGCGAAACGCTGCGCCCTCCCAGACGAGCAGGCGGACGTCGATGCGACGCGCCACGTCCGAGAGCAGGTTCCTCAGAACGACCGGCTCCTCCTCCCGCGTGAGATGGAGCTCGGGCGAGAAGCACCAGCCGAGCAGGTGCACGTGCGACTTCGCCCCCGCGATCTCCTCTGCGAGGGTCGGGAGATAGGCCGACCCGTCGATGAGCACGTCCAGCTTGTTCCCGCCGCGCGGCGAGAAGCTCGCGCCGCTCGAGAACCCGAGCTCGGTCTCGTCGAATGCGTGCTCCCAGCCGACCTTGCGCAGGCGGTGACGATGGTGCGACGAGACCGCTCGCTCGATGCTCGAGCCGAACGCATGGGCCGCTGCCCGTGACGCCACCTTCGCCTGCCTGCGCACGAGATCGAGGCTCCCGTCCCGCGACGGCTCGCGAGTGCCGCTTTGCTCCCCCACGGTGGGACCCTACTTCAGCAACAGCTTCACGAGTCGGCGATCGGCGAGCACGAGGAACACCGCGGCCATCGCGAGGAGGTAGGCGATGTTGACGAGCACGAGCCAGCCGACCTCGCCGAGCGTGAAGGCACGGAGCATCTGGACGCCGTGGTACAGCGGGGTCAGCGGGAGGATCCAGCGCGCTGCCTCCGGGTAGTCGTCCGCGGGGACGAACGTCGCCGAGAAGAGGAACATCGGCAGCGTGCAGAGCTCGACGAAGACGAAGTCGGCCCATGAGCGCATCAGCGTGATGCCGAACACCGCTGCCGCGGCGAACGCGGCGGACACGAGAAGCGAGCCCGGCACCGCGAGCAGAGCCCACGGCGAGTCGACGAGACCGAGCGCGAGCATCACCGCGACGAACCCGACGGAGTACACCGCGCCGCGCATCAGGGTGTAGATCAGCTCGCCCACCGCGACGTCGCGCACCGTGAGCGGGGTCGCGAGCACGCCCTGGTACGTCTTCGCGTACTTCAGCTTGTTGAACACGTTCCCCGACTCGTAGACCGCGCCGTTCATCGCGGACGCCGCGAGCAGCGCGGGCGCGACGAACTCGCGATACGAGATGGACTCCCCGTCGAGTGCGACGCTGCCGACGAGGGCTCCGACACCGATACCGAGCGCGAGGAGGTAGAAGAGCGGCTCGAAGAAGCCGGACACGACGACGAGCCAGGCATCGCGGGAGCTCGCCAGGTTCCTCTCCACGAGCCGCCACGAGCGGCGCCCGCCGAACGTCGTGCGGGGGAAAATGCGGAGCGCGGAATCGAGGGAGCTCACGTGTGCAGCTTCCTCTCGCACGCGCGGACGGTGAGGACCGCCCCGACCGCGGTCAGCGCGGTCAGGTAGGCAACGTGCAGGACGGTCGGTCCCGCTTCGATCTCTCCGGTGGCCAGGTCGCGCGTGAGCTCGACGCCGTGCCAGAGCGGCGTCGCCCAGGCGAGGGGCTCGACCCAGTCGGGGAGCTGCTCGACCGGGAAGAACGTGCCCGAGAAGAGGAAGAGCGGCACGAGGGCAAAGCGGAAGATCGCGGCGAGCCACTGGTCGCTGTCAGTCCCTGCGCTGATCGCCGCGAGCGCCGCGGCGAAGGCGAGCCCGCAGAGCAGCGCGGCGAGAGGCGCAAGCACGGCAAGCGGCGAGACGAACGCACCCCCGATCGCTGCGATCACCACGAAGACCGTTGCAGCGATCGCTATTCGAACCCCGGCCCACGCCAGCACGCCCACAACCAGCTCGACGACGCGCACCGGTGTCGCGACGACCGCGTGGTACGTCCGGTACCACTTGATCCCGATCTTCACGGGGAACGTGGTCGCGCTCGCAGCCGTCTGCATCGCGGTGGAAGCGACGAGCGCAGGCGCCACGAACTCGACGTAGCTCAGGCCGCCGAGGTCCGGGTCCGACTGGTCGATGAGCGACCCGAGCAGCACCCCGATCGAGACGAGGAAGAAGATCGGGTTCAGGAGCGAGGTCGTGACCGAGCCGAACCAGAGACGTCGGTACGAGCGGGCATGCCACCCGACGACGTCGGCGACCCGTCCAAGCGCCTCCATCAGTCGACGAGGCTCCGGCCGGTGAGGCGCAGGAACACGTCCTCGAGCGTGCTTCGGCGGACGAGGACCGTCTCGGGATGCAGACCGCGCCGGTGCACCTGGTCGACGACGGCGTCACCGTTGTCGGTGCCGATCACGATCCGGTCCTGAAGGGTCTCCACGTGGTTGCCGAGGTCGTCGAGCGACGGCTGCCCATTCGTGGCACCGAACCGGAGCTCGACGACCTCGCGCTCGACGTGGCGGTCGATCAGCTCGCGTGGCGAGCCCTCCGCGACGATGTGCGCCTGGTCCATGATCACGAGCCGGTCGCAGAGCTGCTCTGCCTCGTCCATGTAGTGCGTCGTCAGGACGAGCGTGACGCCTTGCTGCTTGAGCCGGTAGAGGCGGTCCCAGAGCGCGTGCCGTGCCTGCGGATCGAGGCCGGTGGTCGGCTCGTCGAGCAGCATCAGCTCCGGCGAGTTGACGAGAGCACGCGCGATCGTCAGGCGCCGCTTCATCCCGCCCGAGAGCGAGTCGACCTTCGAGTCTCGCCGGTCGGTGAGCTGGACGAAGTCGAGGAGCTCTTCTGCCCGCCTTCGGATCACGTCCCGCGGCAACCCGAAGAAGCGGCCGTAGACGAGGAGGTTCTCGCCGACGTCGAGCTCGAGGTCGAGATTGTCCTCCTGCGGCACGACCCCGAGCCGCTGCCGGATCGCGGGCCCGTCGCGCTCGGGGTCGCGATCGAGCACGCGGAGCGTGCCGTCGCTGACCGGCGAGACGGCGCCGATCATGCGCATCGTCGAGCTCTTCCCGGCGCCGTTCGGGCCGAGGAAACCGAAGGTCTCGCCGCGTTCCACGGCGAAGTCGATCCCGTCGACGGCGGTGAAGTCGCCGTAGCGCTTCGTGAGGCCTTGCGCCTCGATCATCGCTCCCTTGGCCATGCGATGACGCTAGCGAAGCGTCACGGGCGCGAAGAGTGCGGAGAACCCGTGCATCGCTGTGCGGCGGGGCGGGCGCCTAGGCCTGCACAGCCACGCAAAAATGCCGAACCCCGCGACTCCGAAGAGCTACGGGGTTCGACGCGGACGATCCTGTCACGTCCCCGAGTGCGTGTCAAGCGGGAACCGTCAACCGCCGATCGCGAGCGGCAGGTCGGCCCTCACGCGGGTGCCCGCGCCGGGTGGGCTGTCGACCTCGAAGCTCCCGTCGAGTGCCTCCACCCGGTCTCTCAGGCCGCCGAGGCCCGACCCGTTCGCCGGCTGTGCGCCGCCGCGGCCGTCGTCGGTCACCTCGACCGTCAGGCGGTCGTCCCGGGTCAGGACGCGGATCGTGGCCGACGTCGCGTCCGAGTACTTGAGGACGTTCGTGAGCGCCTCCGCGACGACGTAGTAGGCGGCGCTCTCGACGAGAGGCGACCACCGCTGGGCGTCGTCGAGCGTGATCACGGTGACGGGGATCGGCGCGCGTCGAGCGAGCGAGCGCACGGCGACAGCCAGTCCCTGCACGGTGAGGACCTGGGGGTGCAGGCCCCGCGCGAGCTCGCGGAGCTCCTCGTGCGCGGAGTTGAGCTCGACGAGCGCGCGCTGGAAGTGCTCCTCCGCGCGGGTCGGGTCGTCGTGCAGCATCCGCAGACCGAGATGCACCGCGTGGGAGACGCTTACGAGGTGCTGCTGAGCGCCGTCGTGGAGGTTGCGCTCGAGGCGCTTCCGCTCGGCGTCGCTGGCGGACACGAGCCGGGCGCGCGAGCGGCGAATCTCCTCCTCGACCTGCTTGCGCGCGGTCACGTCGAGCCCGCAGAAGAGGTATCGAAGCCGGTCGTCCACGTCGCGGACGACCGTCGCGGTCCAGTCGACGACGAGCCGGTCGCCGTCGGGCGCCACATGCTCGTACTCCACGACGCCGGGCGGGTCGCCGTCACGGAGTCGCTCGAAGTCGCGCCGCGCGCGCTCGACGTCCTCTGCAGCGATGAACAGCTCCCAGAACGGCCGCCCCAGCCACGAGGCCTCGGGGATGCCGGCCGTATCCTCGAGCGCGCGGTTGACGCCGAGCAGGATCCCGGTGTCCTCGACGAGCGCGAGGAAGCTGGGCGTGGAGCGAACCACCGCATAGCTGAAGTCCCGCTCGCGCTCGAGCTCACGTGCCTGACGGCGCTGCTCGGTGAAATCTCGGACGATGAAGACGAACTCGTCTGGCCCGCACGCGACGAGCCGTCCCTCGTAGTCGCGCGTCTCGCCCTCGACGTCGAGCGAGTACTCGATGTTCTGGAGCACGCCGTCGGCCACTGCCTTGCGACCGGCGGTCAGCACCATGTCGGCGATGCCGGACGGCAGACGCTCGTCGACGGTGCGTCCGATCACCTCGTCGGGCGACGTCAGCAGGTCGCGTGCGGAGTCGACCTTGAACCCGCGGTAGACGCCGTCGGTTCCGATGCGGAAGATCGGGTCGGGGATCGCGGCGACCAGCGCGCGTGCCGTCGACTCGCTCGTCGCAGGACGATCGAGGCTTTCGTCGGTCGGCGGCACCACGCGTTTCTTGTAGCACGGCCCGACAGGACGGTCATGCGCAGAGCAGGTGTGCGACTGACGTCGGACACCGAGCCGCGGGAATCCGCCGCAGCGGATTCCCGCTTGCGAAACAAGGTCAGTCGAGGACGAAGCTGACGCGCATCGTCACGCGGAACTCGGTCACCTCGTTGTTCTCGACCACGACGCTCTCCTCGGACACCCACGCGCTCTTGATGCCATGGACCGTCTCCGACGCCTTCGCGATCCCGGCCTTCACGGCCTCGGCGAAGCTCGTCGGCGACGACGCGGTGATCTCGATCACCTTGACGACGCTCATGCGCACTCCTCTCGACGCTGGTTGGTTTCGAATCTCGTACCCGCTGAGGCTTCCGGCCACGCATTCAGCCCGAGTCCAGCGACTCTCCAGCGCGCGATTGGACGATGCGACTCGGCTCGAGCGGCATCCCGCCGTGAGCGAAGGAGGAGCGATGAGGCGCATGCGATCGATGCTGGCGTTGACGGCGGCGCTCGCCGTCGCCGGGGCGATGGTGCTGGTGAACGGGGTGTCGGCGGCCTCGGCAACCCAGGTGGACGGCGTGATGCGTGTCGTCGAGCTCGGTGACCCGACCGACATCACGGACGACGTCACCCAGGTCTGGGGCGACCTGATCGGGTACTGGTGGACGACGAGCTTCGAGGTCGGCGTCGTCACGAAGTCCGGTGTCGTGCACGGTCGTGGGACAGAGCGATTCGACGGCTGTCGCGATGTCAACGGCAACGGCCGGTGCGACGCAGGGGACCCGGCGGGGTCGCTGTACCTCACGTTCACGTACTCCGGCAAGTTCGATCCGAGACGTTCGCTCTGCTGCACGGGCGATGCCACCACCCGATCACAGGCGGGACGGACGGTTTCCTCGGGGTGGGCGGCGTCATCCAGATGCGGGACGACCCGGCGACCGGATGCACGTACTACCGAGGGCACCTGAAGCTCGGGTAGCCGGGGGGACGCTTGGCGGCCGGATCGGGTCACGGTTCGGTCGCCGACGTTGCGCCCGACACGACGGTCGTGCAGTCTGCAACGAGCGGCGAGGGAGCACATGGCGGTCGATAGGCACGTCGCACCCGGGGACGTGGTTGCCGGGTACGAGATCGAAGAGTTGGTCGGGCGCGGGGGAATGGGCGAGATCTACCGTGCCCGCGACCCACGGCTCGAGCGGCGTGTCGCTCTGAAGCTCCTCGTCGAGCGGTACTCCGAGGACGACGGATTCCGCGATCGGATGCTGCGCGAGTCGAGGCTCGCGGCCTCGCTCGACCACCCGAACGTGATCCCGGTCTACGAGGCCGGCGAGACGGATGACCGCTTGTTCATCGCGATGCGCTACGTCGAAGGGACGGACCTCGCGGAGCTCCTGCGAAGCGAGGGGCCGCTCGAGCCGGCCCGAGCGCTCGCGATCGCGGGCCAGGTCGCCGACGCGCTCGATGCCGCACATGCCCGAGGGCTCGTCCACCGCGACGTCAAGCCGTCGAACGTCCTGCTCGACCACCAGGACCGTCGCGAGCACGTCTATCTCGCCGACTTCGGGCTGACGCAGAGCGTCTCCGATCGCGGGCCGACCGACGGTCATCTTCTGGGAACCGTCGACTACGTGGCTCCGGAGCAGGTCAGGGGGGACGACGTCGACGGTCGTGCCGACGTGTACGCGCTCGGGTGCGTCCTCTTCGAGGCGCTCACCGGAACGGTTCCGTTCTCGGGAGTCTCGGAGGTCGCCGTCATCTACGCGCACCTCGAGACGCCTCCGCCGCGCGCGAGCGACCGTCGGGACACGCTCCCCCCGGCACTCGATGACGTTCTGGCGCGAGCAACGGCGAAGAACCCGGAGGATCGCCAGCCGACGTGCAGGGCGCTCGTCGACGAGGCTCGAGACGCCCTCGGCCTCGACGCGCACAGCCGCTCGTCGCGAGTGCTCGTCGCCGCCGTCGTGGGTGTCGCGCTCGCGCTGGCAGCGGCCGCGCTCGGCACCCTTCTCCTCCTGCGTGACGACACGGCGGCCGCGTCGCCGGGCGGTGCGGTCGTGCGGATCGACGGGTCTACCGGTGACGTCGTCTCGACGACACCGACCGTCGCCGTGCCGACCCACGTCGCCGTCGAGAGCGGGCAGGTCTGGTTCGCCACGACAGACACCGTGTGGCGCCTCGACCCCAGCGTCGGCACGCCCGTGAAGGTCGAGGCCGTCGGCTACGTCCACGATCTCGTCGGGCTCGACGGCGACGTGTACGTCGCCCGCGACGGCGAGAAGCTGCTCGAGGGCTTCGTGGTTCCCTACGACGCCCGCACCGGCTCGAGGGACAACGGCGTCTCGATTCTCGCGTGCAGCATGACGGCGTCGCCGACGCTCGGGCTCTGGGCGGCCGGCTGCCCCAACGTCCAGCAGCTCCGGATCGAGCCCAATCGCATCACGAAGGGCCATCTCGTGAAGCTTCCGTTCCTCGAGCCGACGACGGCGGCAAACGGACGGCAATGCCTCTGCGCGATGACGACCGGTGCGGGATCGATCTGGGTCGTCGGCGACGCTTCGGACCGGCGGGTGTTCCGTATCGCTCCGAGCGGCCGCATCATTGCCGTCGTGACGCTCCCGGTCGCTCCGCGAGGGATTGCGTTCGCGGGCGGCTCACTGTGGGTCGGCGCGCCACTCGACGACGTAGTCCTCCGGATCGATCCCGCCACGAATCGGGTAGCCGGGCGCGTTGCGGTCGGCCGTGCTCCCGCGGGGCTCGCCGCCGGGCCGAGGGGCCTGTGGGTGGCTCTCCACGTCGACGGCCGGGTCGCGCGGGTCGACCCGAAGCGGGGTCGGGTCGCGGAGACCGTGGACGTCGACGGCTACCCCGACGACATCGCGGTCGCGGGCGACGAGCTTTGGGTGACGAGCGATGCGCGCTGAGTGCACTCTGCCGGCAGCGGTCGCCGCGATCGTCGCCACCGTCGCGCTCCTCGGCGCTGGGTGTAGCGACGAGCGCGAGCCTGTTCGGGTCGGCGTCCTGCTGGAATGCACCGGCCTGCTCGTCGGAACCCGCGAGTCGGTACTCGCCGCAGCCTCGCTCCCGTTCCTCCAGCGTGGCGGCCGACGTTCACCCGAGCTGGTCTCCGGGAGGGCCGGAGGCCGACGCGTCGAGCTCCTTCCCGCGTGCACCGAGTTCACCTATCCCCACAAGCTCGTCCTCACGACGCGCCGACTCATCGAGGTCGACGGTGTCGACGTTGTCGTCGGGCCGATCGGTGGCGCCGAGAACATTGTGTTCCGCGACCTCGCGAGACGGTTCCCGAGCGTGACGTTTCTCGCGTCGGAAATGGGGTCGCAGGAGTCGTCGCTGCGAGACCCGCCGCCCAACCTGTTCCGCTTCGCTCCGACGGGTGCCCAGACGACGGCGGGCCTCGGGACGTATGCCTTCCGTGATCTCGGTTGGCGTCGGGCGGTCGTCGTCGCCGAGGACTGGTACCCGGGCTGGGAGTCGGCCGCCGGCTTCGTCGCCGAGTTTTGCGCGCTCGGCGGGAACGTGGTCGAGCGCGACTGGTACTCGCTTTTCGTTCCCGATCCGACGACGGCTGCGCGCCGCCACGCGGCGAGCGCCGACGGTGTGCTCGTGATTGCCACGACCGGCACCCAGCTTCCGTACCTGACCGCGTACCTCGGCGCGGCGAAGCCGGCCCGAGCACGGCTGCTCCTGAGCGGTTGGGCGTTCTCCGATCCGAGGAACCTGGAGCCTCGGGGTCTCGACCTTTCCGGTGTCGTTCTCGGAGGATCGATCCCGCGGGCGTCGGGGTCGGAGGCCATGCGCACATACCGCACGGCGTTCGCGCAGCGGTTCCCGGAGCTTCCTGGCGTGGCCGGAGAGGGGCTCGTCGAGATCCCCACCTACACCGCCGTCGAGGCGCTGCTCACCACGCTCGACACGACCAACGGCGAGCTCGGCTCCGCCCACGAGCTGCTTCGCTCGAGCCTCAACGGGCTCGCGCTCGACGCGCCTCAGGGGACCGTTCGACTGGACCGGCAACGCCAGGCCTCCGAGGCGATCTACCTCGAGCGGATCGGGCTCGCGAAGCGCAGTGCCGGGCAACGGACACGGCCGCTCCGCAGGCTCGACGGCGTCGAGCAGACGTTCGGTGGAATCTTCGGCCCAGCGACGCCGTCCCCGTCGAAGACCGACCCGACCTGCGAGCGCCGGCCCGCTCCACCCTGGGCAGGGTCCTAGCTCTAGCTCAGCCGGCGACGGTCCACGTGAAGCGCGTCGCCGCGGACGCGGGGGCGAGCCCGCCCGGCCGGAGCCCGCGCCGGACGAGGAGCGTCGGGTGATGCGGCGAGGCGGCGAGCGCCGTGCGCGCGGGCCCGACGCCGTCGCGGCGCCAGCGGTCGGTGAGACCCACGACGACCAGGCTCGCGCGCCGTGCGGCATCGACGAGGGCCTGAGGAGCAGGCTCGACGAGCAACGGCTCCGCGTGGACCCCGAGCGTCCGTTGGACCGCGATCGACGCGCTGGCGAGGAGCCGGCTTGCGTCGCGGCCCTCCGGGGACGTCGCGGAGCCTGCGAGGACGAGCGCCGTCCCACGGGCACGTGCGAGCCAGGCTCCCAGCTCGATCGCGGCCCAGTCATGATCCGCGCCCGCGAACGGTACGAGCACGTCCCCCGGTGGCGCGCCGCCGCCCACGAGCACGGCGACGTCGCACGGGGCCTCGTCGAGGAGGCTCAGGAGGCGCGCGTCCTCGAGGAGGCCGGCGGGCGCGTCGACGAGCAGCAGCTCGGCATCCTGCTCGCGGGCGAGCCGGGCGAGATCTGCGCCCGGGGTGAGCGACGTGAACGCCGCGGCACGCACGGAGGCGCCGCCGTGCACGAGCCGATCGCGGTGGTCGCGCAGGCGCGACGAGGCGGCGGCCAGCGCCCGCGGCTCCGCGACCGTCGAGGCGATCACGAGCTCGCGGTCGTCGGCGAGCGCCAGCGGCTCCGCGAGGGCGACCAGCGAATCGACGGCGTCGAGGTCGAGGATGCCGACGACCACGGTGTGCGCAGCGGGTCGGTGCCCGCGGGTCGTCGGCGCGCGTCCGTCGAGGTCCGGGTCGTGCCGCAGGATCGCCTGCTCGAGCTCCTGGAGCGCCGACCCCGGCTCGAGGCCGAGCTCCTCGACGAGGCGCGTCCGGGTCGTCCGGTACACCTCGAGCGCCTCCGCCTGGCGTCCGCAGCGGTAGAGCGCCAGCATGCAGAGAGCCTGGAGCCGCTCGCGGAGGGCGTGCTCGCTCGTCAGCATTTCGAGCTCGCCCACGAGCTCGGACTCTCGCGCGCAGGCGAGATCCGCCTCGATGCGCCGCTCGAGTGCGACGAGCCGAAGCTCGTCGAGACGGGCGGCCGCCGGGAGCAGCACGTCACCCTCGGCAACGTCGGCCAGCGCGTCACCCGTCCATTCCGCGAGCGCCTCCCGAAGTCGGTCGGCGGCGACGGGGGCCTGCTCCTTCTCGAGCGCGCGTGCACCCTCGGTCGCCAGGCGCTCGAACCGATGAAGATCGAGGGCGTCGCGCTCCAGGTGGATCGCGTAGCCGGGCTCTCTCGTCTCGACGACATCACGACCAAGCGCCTTGCGGAGCTGCGAGACGTAGCCCTGGACGATGTTCGGAGCCGTTGCAGGCGGGGCGTCGCTCCACAGGCCGTCTACCAGGCGTGTCGAAGGCACCACCTGGCCCGCATGGAGCAGCAGCATCGCGAGCACCGCCCGAGGCTGCGGCGCCAGGCGGGCGGAGCGGCCGTCGACGATCGCGTCGACAGGGCCCAGCACGCGGAACTCCGCTGTCACGCGGCGACCGTACCACCCTGCTGACGTCTGCCCTGAGCTCGTTCAGCGAGCGTCCAGCCGGCGCACAGCGGGGGAGCCGATCGTGTGCTCGACGACGCGGCGAGTGGCCGCGTCACGGTCGAGGAGGAATGGGCATGAGAAGCGCTCGGACGATTCACGGCAGTCGCGACGGCATGCGCGGCGGCGCTCGCAGTCGTCTCGTTTGCAGCGGCGGCGGAGGCGCCGAGGCCGCTCGTGCTGAAGGGAAAGCAGACGGTTGTGGACCAGCAGAAGGGCATGTTCCGGATGACCGGAAGCCTGGTCGGCGACTGGAACATGACAGCCTTCAAGGTCGAGTACGGCGACACCGACGGTCGCTTCGTCGGAAGCGGCAAGGAGCTCTTCAAGGGCTGCCACGACACCGATCGCAGCGGTGCCTGCGACTCCGGCGAGCCCAGCGGCACGCTCCGGTTCACGTTCGTCTACTGGGCGAGCTACAAGCCGGGCACCGAGACGCTCGTCAAGGGCCAGTGCGTCCATCCAGTGGTCGGCGGGACCGGCGCTTTCGCGAAGGCGAAGGGTGTGGTCCACATGGTCGACACTCCGACGAAGGCAGGAGTGCGGACGACCTATACGGGTGCGCTCACCGTGCCGGGCATCTCCACAGCATCCGCGCAGCCGTCGGCGGAGCGTGAGCTCGCGTCACGCGTGAAAGGTGGTTGCGGCCGCTGATGGTTGACCGGTCGAGCGACAGGCCGGGGGAAGGGGGACAACCCCGGCCTGTCCCGACGGGCCTCGGGCGGGCGCGGCGACTGCTCTACGCTGGCCACCGTGATCCTGCGGGCTCCGACGCACCGGCTCGATCCCCGCGTGCGGCGGCTGTGGGCGCTGGAATGGCTGCTCGTCGCGGCGGGCCTCGCCGTGGCGGTCGCCGTGGCGGCGACCGTGCTCGAGCGAGCCGATGCGACGACCGCGGCGGTCGTCGTCGGCGTGGTCGGCGGGCTGGCGGTTCTCGTGGGAGGCGCCGCGGGCGTGCTGGTCGCGCCGGGTGTCGCGTTCAACCGGTTCGGCTACGAGGTGACGGACCTCGGTGTCTACGTCGCGGGCGGGATCCTCTGGCGACGCTGGCAGGTCGTTCCGCACGCGCGGGTGCAGACGGTCGACACACGCAGTGGCCCGCTGCAACGGCTCTGCGGCATCGTGTCGGTGGCGGTGACGACGGCTTCCGCCGACGGCGGCACCGAGATCCCGGGGCTCGATCCGGGCGTCGCGGACGCGCTCGTCGCGGAGCTCGCTCGACGAGCGGGCATCGAGGAGGGGACCTGACCGAGACGCCGGGCGAGCTCCGTGGACGGCTGAGTCCGCTGGCGATCCTGTTGCTCGCTCGGAAGCACATCGGGGCGAGCCTGATCCCGATCGTCCTCGTCGCCCTCACCTGGAGGGGCGGGCGTGCGGCTCCCCTGCTCGTCGCCCTCGTCCTGCTCGGCGTCGTCGCGCTGACTCTCGAATGGCGCGCCTTCCGCTACCGCGTCAGCGGCGGCAGCCTGGTCATCGACCGCGGTGTCGTTCGACGCTCGAGCCGTGTGGTGCCGCTCGACCGGATCCGAAGCGTCGACATCACCGCCACCGCGGTCCACCGCGCGCTCGGCGTCGTCCAGGTCGAGGTCGAAGCCGCCGCCGGTGGACGGAAGAAGGCTGACCTGACGCTCGTCGCCGTGACACCTGAAGCCGCGGCCGAGTTGCACGACCGGCTTCTCGCGGGTCGTCCGGCGGCCGAGCCGGAGGAGGTAGCGCCCGAGCCGTCCGTTCTCTATCGCGCGACGCCGTCAGCGCTCGCAGTCGCGGGCGCGACGAGTGGGCGCTACGTGCTTGCACCCCTGGCCGTGATCGGCGTCCTCTGGAACCTCGCCGAGGACGTGCCCGGCGGCCTGCTCGAAGACCTCGGCGACGCGGTTCTCGACCGGGCGCCGTCCGGCGCAGCCTGGGTAGCGGTTCTCGCCGTCGCGGTCTTCGCTGCAGCCGTCGCGCTTGGCGCACTCGGCTCGCTCCTCGTCGACTGGGCATTCGTGCTCACGGACGACGGGGAGCGCCTCGTCGCGACGCGCGGGTTGCTCACGAGACGGGCTGTGACGATCGATCGGGCGCGGGTGCGCGGCGTCGACGTGGGGGACTCGCCGCTGCGACGGCCCCTTGGGCTCGTCTCCGTCGCCGCGGTGGCGGGAGGTGTCGCGGGCGGGGCCGGCGGCCGCGCCACGCTCGCGCCGATCGTCCACACCGAACGAGCGGTGCGCCTGGTGAGCGCCATCGACCCTGCGGCGCCTGGCGTCCAGGTAGCGCTGGCGCCCCACCCGCGCGCCGCGCTCGGTCGCCGCTTCGTTCGCGCGATGGCGCCGCCGGCTGCGGCAGCGCTCCTTGCCGCATTGCTCGGCGCGTGGTGGGTGGTCGCCGTGCTGCTTGCGATCGCGGTCCTGGGTATCCCGCTCGCGATCGATCGGTATCGCCAGCTCGGGCACCGGTTCGACGGCGAGCGAGTCGTCGTCCGCGCGGGCTCGCTGTCACGTCGCTGGAGCGCGTTCGATCCCGCCGCCGTCGTGGCGTACGACGTGCGTCGATCACCGGGGCAGGCGCGTGCGGGCCTCTGCACGCTCGTCCTCCACCTCGGGCAGGGAGTCGGGTCGAGACGGGTGCTCGACTGTGCCGAGTCCCAGGCGCGTGAGCTGCTCGCCGCTCTCGACGGTCCGCTCCTCGGCCAGCTTGCGGCTCTCGATGAGTAGCTGCGAAGGCAGTGCGGACTGAAGTCCGACACTAATGCAGATACGGGCGGAGGGTATCCCTCGCGATCAGGAAGCCGCGCTTGACGAGCGCCTCCGTGCGCTCGAAGGCGCGGTCCTCGTGCTCGACGGACACGACGCCGTCGTAGCCCACCCGATAGAGCTGCGAGAGGAACCGGTCCCAGCGCACCTCGCCGAGCCCCGGGAGACGCGGTATCTGCCAGCCCATCCCCTGCGAGGCGGTGCCGTGCCGGTACAGGCCGTCCCGGTCGATCTCCATGTCCTTCGCGTGGACGTGGAGGATGCGCGAGGCGTAGTCGCGAACGACCCGCTCGTAGTCGATCTGCAGCCAGACGAGGTGGGAGGGGTCGAGGTTCAAGCCGAACCGCTTGGACGGCACGACCGAGAACATCTCGTCCCACGCTGCCGGGGTCGACGCGAGGTTCGTGCCGCCGGGCCACTCGTCCCAGCTGAAGATCATCGGGCAGTTCTCGATAGCGATGTTGACACCCTTGTTCTCTGCATGGGCAACAAGTCGCGGCCATACCTTGCCAAACTCGCGGAAGTTGTCGGGCACGTTCTTCGTCTGGTCTCGCCCGACGAAGGTTCCGACGGTGGGCACGCCGAGCTTCGCAGCCGCGTCGATCACCTTCCGCAGGTGTGTGTTCGCGGCGCGGCGCTCTCCGGAGTCGGGATGGAGGTTGTTGGGGTAGTAGGCGAGGGACGAGATCTCGAGCCCGTGCCGGTCGAGCACGTCGCGAACCTTGGCCGGGTCGAGGCGCGCGACGTCGATGTGCGAGACACCGGCATAGCGGCGGCGCTCGCCACCCGCGGCCGGCCAGCAGGCGACCTCCAGCATCTCGAATCCGCTCCCGGAGGCCCACGACGCGACCTTCTCGAGCGACAGGCGGGGGAACGCGGCGGTGAGGAGGCCGAGCCTCATGTCGAAACCTCGACCCAGCGACGCTCTGCGTTCGAGAGGGCGATCGCGTCGCCGAGCACGTTGGCGCGGTGCCCGTCCGCGAACGTCGGGTAGTCGGGCTCGTCCGACGGGCCTCCGGCCGCGATCGCGGCGTACACGCTCCGGTAGAGCTCGCGGAACGTCTCGACCCAGCCCTCGGCATGCCCGGCCGGGAGGAACGTGTGCGCGGCAGCCGACGGCTGCATCAGCGCAGCGTTCCGTTGCAGCACGCTGCTGGGCTCGTCACGGCGTCCGAGCCACAGCTCCTCGTGCCGCTCCGCGTTCCACGCGAGCGCCGACTCGGAGCCGTCCACCTCGATGTGCAGGTAGTTCTTGCGTCCCGCGCTCCCCTGCGAGACCTTGAACGCGCCCCGTGCGCCACCGTCGAAGTGGACCAGCACGTGCCCGAGGTCTTCCGTCGCCATCGGTGCATCCTCGCGCTCCACGTCGGCGGCGCTCGAGAACGTCTCCACCTCGCCGAGCGGTCGCCGCCTGACCGGGATCGTCGTGTGGAGGTCGGCGCAGACCTCGACGATCCGCTGGTCGCTGACGAACTGCGCCATGTCCATCCAGTGCGAGCCGATGTCGCCGATCGCGCGCAGGTCGCCTCCCTTGTCCGGCTCGAGCCGCCAGTTCCAGTCGGTGGGGAAGAGGAGCCAATCCTGGAGGTAGCCGCCGTGGACGTTCCAGACCTCGCCGACCTCGCCTGTCAGGACGCGGGCGCGCGCCTCGTGCACGAGCGGGAAGAAGCGAAGGTTGAAGTTCGTGCAGTGAACGAGACCGCTCGCCTCGGCGAGCGAGAGCAGCTCCGCGGACTGCTCGGAGGTCATCGCCAGCGGTTTCTCGCAGATGACGTGCTTCCCGGCCTCGAGCACCTGCTTCGACTGCGGGTGGTGCAGGTGGTTCGGCGTGGTCAGGTGGACGACGTCGACCGTGTCGTCCGCGAGCAGCGCCTCGAGCGAGTCGTAGACCGGCGCGATCGCCTTGGCGGCGGCGCGCTCCGGGGAGGAGCCGACAACACCGGCGACCTCGACCCCGAGCAGGCGGAGGGCATGGATGTGGACGACACCGACGAAACCGGTGCCGACGACGCCCGCGCGAAACCCGCCGTCCCTCACGCACGGATCATCTCGCAGGTACGCGCGGCCGTGCGCCGGTTCCCGGCTCAGGGAGGGACGATCAAGGCCTGCAGTCGCCCGTCAGGCCCTCGCAGCAGCCGACCTTGAAGCGGCAGCGCGGGCACTGGAAGGTCCCGTGGCGCCACTCCATCGCCGCCGAGCAGCGCGGGCACGACTCGACGGTGGGCGACGGCTCCGGCGAGGGGTCGGGAGGCGCCATCCTCCGAGGGTACGAGCGTCGGCGGATGACGGTGGGCGCCCTCTCGGGCGCCCACCGTCGTTGCGCTGCGGTTTCTGCGCTCAGCGCTGCAGGTCGACCGGGAACGACACGAGTCGCCTGGTCGAGATGCCGCCGAGCACGTTCTCGCCGTTCTTCCGCGCGCGGACGAAGGCGACGAGCAGCTGCTGGTTGTTCGAGGCCGGATAGCCCCGGACGCGGTTCAGCCGGAGCTCGGCCCACCCGTCGGCGCCCGTCGTCGCCTCGGGGGGAATCGAGAACTGGTTGTACGGCACCGCCGTGACGTACACGAGCGCGCCCTGCACGGGCTTGCCGTTACACGCTGTCACCCGGTAGCGCATGACGACCGCATCGGGTGTCCGACCCACGACGGCCGGCGAGATCTGCTGCCCGGCGATGTTGAGGCGCTCGGGCGGGCTGAGCTCGGCGACCGGGATCGTCCCGGTGCGCGCGCACCCGGTGGTGGCGGGCGGCGGAGGCGGAGTCGCAGCCTCGCGGATCACGGCCGTCGGGACCGACGTCGCGTTCGCCCGGCCGTCTGCGTTCTGCGCCGTGACGGTGACGCGGAGCGTGTTGTCCTGGTCGACGCCCTTCAGGACGTACGTCTTCTCGCTCGAGCCGCTGATCAGCGCGCAGCTGCCGCCATCGGAATCACAGCGACGCCAGGCGTAGTCGAAGTCGGTCGGCGCGCCGGTCCAGGTGCCCTCGCGAGCGGTGAGCGTCTTGCCCACCTCGGGCGTGCCGCCGATGGTCGGCGGCTGCTGGTTGGTCGGCCTCGCCTTCGAGGCCGCGACGCCCGTCCCCGTTCCGCCAAGAACGATGCCGACGAGCCCCGACGCAAGCGCGAGCGCCACGAACGGTGTCAATCTGCGTGCTGTCCGTTTCACGGTGAACCTCCTCAGGTGTCTCCGAAGCTGTCTCCGGAGCCAGACCCAAGGTGGCTACCCGCCGTGCAGGGCGGGTACCGGCACGCTCACCGTTCCCTTACAGGAAGCGCTATCGGAGTGCGGGAGCGGTCGCAGCGACCGCCCCCTCGCACCACCCCTCTCAGGCCTCCTGGCTCCAGACGACCTCGTAGGTGTCCACGGACGTGCGGCGCCCGCGGATGTCCTCCGGGATCTCGTCGCCCATCGCCTCGAAGCGCTCCTCGGCGGCGTCGATCGCCTCCTTGCTGTCGAAGAAGGTGACGAACAGACGACGATCGTTCGTCGCGTCCTGGAGCACCATCGCCTTCTTCAGTCCCTCGGGCAGTTCCAGCGTCCCGGCGTTCATCCGCTCCTCGTTCAGCTGCTGGAGCCGCTCGACGTCGCCGCCTTCGAAAGAAGCCACACGCGCGAACATCCTTCCCTCCTGTTTGGGTGTCGGACGAGCATTGGCGAGCGCTGTCGGTTCGTCAAGCGGTTTGCCGTCGGACAACCAGTCGTCCAGCTGCTAGCCGGCGACCGTTTGCCCGGTCATGTCGTCCGCCGTCGTCACGTCGGGCTGCTGCTGCTCCGCGGCGCTCCGGTCGGCCTGCAGCTCCTGCCGCCAGCCGGCGAGGATGCCGTGCACGCTCGCGGCGCCGAGGATCGGCGTTGCCGGAGCGTCGAAGCGCGAGGGGTAGAGGATGAACGGGCGAGTCTGGAGGCCGCCGATGCCGCCGTGGAAGGAGATCAGCTCCTCGAAGGCGCAGCCCTCGTGGAGGTCGGGGTCGTAGAAGCTCCCGACCATGATGTCGGCGACGTGCTCGAAGCCGTCGGTGCGGAGCAGATGCTCCGGTGCGTGTGGCGAGAAGTGTGCGAGCGGGTCATCCCCTTCGATGCGGCCGTCCGTCAGGTAGTGGGCGCCGTTGGGGCCGAGCGCGACCGCCCCGTGCTCCGAGGAGCGGACGAGCAGCCAGCCGACGTGTGGGTGTGCCCGGAGCGCGGGCACGAGATCCGGGTGGCGTTCGTTCGATCTCCTCGAGCGTCAGCCGACGGCGCTCCTCCATCAGGTAGACGAGACCGAGGTTCCCCGAGCCGAGGACGACGACGTCGCGGTCGGAGACGTCGTTCTTGGCCCGCTTCGTCTGCTTCTTCCCGGTCGCCTCGCTGAGGGCGTTCCCGACCATCGAGCTCTGCTCGTCGCCACCCGCGATCCCCTCGACTGCGCCCTGCGCGAGCGAGCGCTCGACGAGCTCGTCGAGGCCGTAGCCGTTTCGCTGCTTGAAGGTCGCGCCCTGGGTCTGTCCATGGTCGGAGAGGACGACGAGCTCGTAGGGGCGGGGCGCGTAGCGGCACGCTCGCTCGATCAGCGCGAACTGGTCGTCGAGCTTGCGCAGCGCCTCGAGCGTGTCGGCGCGCTCCAGGCCGGAGTGGTGAGCGACCTCGTCGTAGCTCGAGAACGTCGCGTACACCGCCGGCCGGCCGCGCATCATGTCGGTGATCACGCCGGACACGATCAGGTCGCGCACGAAGACGCACAGCGCGCCTCTCATGAACGGGTAGATGCCGCCGCGGTGGCCGCGCGGCTGCACGTCGCGGCGAATCGCACGGAGAGCCGCCGTCCACTCGAGGAGCACCTCCCATCCGAACAGGACCAGCGTGCGCGTCGCGTTCTCTCCGTTGGCGAAGAACGCCCGATAGCCCTGATTGGACTTCTTCTCGGCGTCGATGCGGCTGACGGTGAGGATCACTTCGTCCGCCTCGCCGGAGAGGAGGTTGCCGCGGCTGGCGCCGCCGTCGACGAGCAGGCCGATGCCGGTCGCGTGGCGGCGCTCGATCTCCGCGCAGTCCGGCGGCGCCGAGCAGGTCATCAATGTCGCCGTCTCCTTCTCCACCCAGCGGAAGGCGGAGATGTCCTCGTTCGATCCCAGCAGGATCCCCGCCTGGCTGGCGCCCGTCTGCGAGGAGAGATCGGTCTCCCACTCGACGAGACCATGTGTCCGCTCGCGCATCCAGCGGGCCATGGTCGGGGCGTTGCCGTCACGCATCGCCCGGCGCAGAACAGGCAACGCCAGCCCGTCGATCTCGAGGTAGACGATTCCGGCGACGTCGGTCGCGGCGATGATGCCCTGGCGCTTGGCGATCCGGTGCGCAGTGCGGACCGACGTCATGTTGTCGGAGCCGAGGATCACCGCGAGCACGACGCTCACGGCTGCGACCACGAGGGATGCAAGGAGAGCCCAACCGAAGTTGTCGACCCTGAGCACCCCTTCGGTGATGGCGTCCGCGATGAGGAGGATCGCGGCGTCCGCGATCAGCACCAGCAGGAAGCCGAGCACGAGCGTGAGCGGCAACCGCAGCGCGGCAATCACCGGCGGGATCACCGCGTTCAGCGCCGCGACGATCGCAGCGACGAGCAGGGCGCCCCAGAAGTTGTCGACGTGGACGCCCGGCAAGATCCCGGCGGCCACCATCAGCGCGATGCCCGTTGCGAGCCACGAGGCGAGCAGCGGGAACAGCCGGAGCTGAGGGCGCTCGGGCTTCCAGGCTGTGGAGTGGCCGTAGGTCCGGTCGGAGTCGCTAGGCATCAGGCTCGTCACCTCCGGACACGGATGGCGGTGCATCCTTCCCGGTGTCGCGGCCGCGGCGGAGCAGGCCTCGCCCGGACTCCGCGCGTTCCGCTTTCTTCTTCGCCCTGCTCTCGGCGTGCTGGGCCTTCTGCTCGGCCACCTTGACCTTCGCATCCGCGTACGACTGCGTGACGAGCTGCCTGCCGCCTCGCCAGCCGAAGACACAGACGACGAGCACGAGCGCGAGAAGGACGTTCCAGGCTGTCGTGATCAGCTGCTGCGCGGTGGAGTAGTCGACTGCGGTGCCCTTCGGGACGTCGCAGCAGGTGTCCAGCGCGAGGGCGTTCGTCGCCTGCGTGATACCGACAGCGCCGGGGGTGACCGAGACGACGTTGGCGAGCGAGCCCGACCCGGTCACCCACATGACCGACTCGAACGTGACCGGGATCGCGAACGCCGCCAGGAAGATCGCGATCACGGTGAGCTTGCACAGCCAGGAGAGCAACGCCGGGAGAAACGAGTTCGTGAAGTACTCCCTCGGTCGCGAGAGGATCACGCCACCCTGTTTCGCCTTGGTCCAGAGCTTCTTCAATTGCTTCCAGAAGAGCTTCGCCAGGATCACGATCCCGAAGCCGCCGCCTACCACGATCACGATCGTCCGCAGAGGGTCCTCCGAGATGTTGCCGAGGTTCTCGTCGAACGAGCCGGGCACCGACAGGAACAGATAGAGGTAGACGAACGTGCCGGCGATCGTGAAGAAGATCTTCTGGACGAGGTACGCGGCGAGAGCACCCGGGAAGGTGCAGGCCGGGATGATGGCCACGAACATCATGAGAGTCGCGAACGTGCCGATGTTCGCGGGCAGGAAGTTGTTCATCGCCACGCCGACGGCGTACGCCGTCACGATCTGCCAGAGCTCGACCTGGCCCGGATAGGCCGCGCGCAGGATGCCGTAGTACGAGAGCCCGGCAAAGAAGGTCTGGCCGCTCTGGAAGGCGAGCGCCGCGACGATGTAGCCGGGCGGGACGTCCTTGATCTGGTCCCACAGGTCGGACATCCAGCCGACGACATCGATCCCGAGCAGGTTCAGGACGACGACGACGAGCACGGCGCCGACGAGCCAGCCGCCGACCTTGAGCAGGCGTCTCGGACGCGACGGGTCGTGGAACGGGCTCACAGCTCCGGGCTGGGCGACGGTCTCGCTCATCGACGCCGATTGTCGTCGCAGCTCGGCAGGGTCGCATCAGCCATGTCGGATGAATCCCTCCAAGGGCTCGGAACGCACGGCATGGCGTGATCATCCTGTCAGAGACGACGCTTGGCGTTGCAGGGCGTGACGATCGGAGAACAGCCGGGCGCTCCCGTACCGTCCGCCCGGATGCCACACGAGACGAGGCTCGAGCGGCGGCTCGACAATGCGGTCTCCCGCGCCACCACACCGCGCGGTGCGGCTGCCGTGATCGGCATCACGACGGTCGCGATCACCGCTGGGTCGGGCCTCCTGATGACCGTCCTCGACCGTGACAACTACCCGTCGATCGGATCAGGGCTCTGGTGGGCGATTCAGACGACGACGACGGTCGGATACGGAGATCACGTTCCAACCACGGTTGCCGGACAGCTGGTCGCCGCCGTCGTGATGGTGTTCGGGATCGGCTTCCTGACGGTCATCACCGCCGCCATCACGAGCACGTTCGTCGCGCGTTCGCACCGCGAGCAGAAAGACTCCGGTGAGACGCCGACGGTCGAGCAGGTCCTCCAGCTCGACGCACGGCTCGAGCGAATCGAAACGGCCCTGTCGGGCGCCTCCCACCTCGAGCAATCCTCGGCCGGCGCCGAGACGCCGACGGCGGAGCAACTCCGTCAGCTCGACGCGCGGCTCGAGCGGATCGAAGCCGCGCTGACGCGACCGTCGTAGCGGCGCCGCGCCTCGATCGCGTGGGACAGTGAGGGCAACTGGCGCTTCAGTACATTGCGTTGCGATGGCTGCCCGGGAAGCCGCCTGTCACTGTGGACAACTGCGTCTGGAGGTCGCCGGGGATCCGTTTGTGGTTTCCATCTGTCACTGCCTTGCCTGTCAGCGTCGGACCGGGAGCGCCTTCGGGATGCAGGCGGCGTTCAAGGCAGACCAGGTGCAGGTCCTCGGTCGCTTCAGCGACTTCGCACGAACCTCGGACGAGGCAGACAGAAAGGAGCACGCCTTCCATTTCTGTCCCGACTGCGGATCGCAGGTCTTCTACACGGAGCAGACGGAGCCGGACCTGATCGTCGTGTCGGTCGGCTCGTTCGCCGATCCCTCGTTCCCGCCGCCCACGGAGTCCGGCTACGACTCTCGCCGTCATCACTGGCTGGAGCTGCCCGAGTCGATCCAGCGATACGCGCCCGAGCTTTGGGATCCGGCGCGAGCTCTCTACGAGGCCGGCAGGTACGCGGAGGCGGCGGACAAGGGCCGCGAGCTGATCGAGGCCCACCCGAGCCAGGGATACCTCTACTACAACGTGGCCTGCTGCGAGAGCCTCGCGGGTCGCACAGCCGACGCGATCGAGCACCTACGCCAGGCGATCGACATGTGGGAGGGATGCCGCGACATGGCGAAGGAGGACTCCGACTTCGACCCGATCCGCGCCGAGCCCGCGTTCGAGGAGCTGATCGGGCGCTAAGCCCAAGCCCGCGGATCTGCTCGCGAGACTCGGGAACGATTCCGGACGTGCCGGCGATATCCTGTGGCCCGTGGCCGTCTCTTTGGACGAGGCCCGGTCTCTCGCGCTATCGCTCCCGGAAGCCGTCGAGCTCGATCATCACGGGCGTCCGTCGTTTCGCGTCGGCGGCAAGATCTTCGCAACGATCTGGAACGAGCACCGGATGAACGTGATGCTCGACGAGGGCGGAATCCGGACGGCAGTCGAGAGCGCACCTGACGCGTGCCAGGAGGTCTGGTGGGGCAAGCGTCTGACCGCCGTGGGCGTGACGCTCGCGCGCACGGATCCAGCCTTTCTGTCGGATCTTCTTGCTGATGCCTGGGAGCACAAGGCCCCGAAGCGACTTCTGGGCGACCGATAGAGGAGGGCCCCGTCGCATTGCAGCGCGGCCCCGTAGGCGGCTGATCCGCGCGTCGTCGGCGGGGCTAACGGCCGAGAGCGTGCCGTAGCCGGTCGAGCAGGCTCACGTGTCCTCGTCGCTGGTTTGGCGCAAGCCGTTCGGCTGGCACCTGTTGTTGTGTGGCCTCGAGGCTTGCCGCGAGTCCTTCCCGGTCGTGCGTTGGCGTCCGATCCCATGCGACGAGCGCCCGCAGCTGATCCGGCGCAAGCACGCCGCCCGGCTTGCGCCAGGCGTCGAGGAGCTCGGCGAGTTGCTGATCGGTGTACGTGTCCTGGTCGGTCAGAGCTGGTCAGCCTAGCGCCGCCGTCATGTTTGCGATGTCCGCTCGCGGGTCACCCGTGACGTTGACAAGAATCGAGAGGAGCGTGCGATGGCGAACGAGTTGAAGGGCAAGAAGGTCGCGATTCTTGCGGCGGAGATGTTCGAGCGGGTCGAGTTGGAGGAACCTCGGAGGAGCCTCGAGGCGGCTGGTGCGACAGTCGAGATCGTCTCGCTCGAGGAGGGCGAGATCCGTGGCTTCGATCACTTCGACCCGGTGAGCACGGTGCAGGTCGACAAGGCGGTTCCGAACGCGAAGGCGGACGACTACGACGCGCTCATGCTCCCCGGCGGCGTCGGCAACCCTGATCAGCTCCGCGGTGACGACGACGCGGTCGCCTTCGTCCGCGACTTCTTCGAGCAGGGCAAGCCTGTCGCGGCGATCTGCCACGCGCCGTGGACTCTGATCGAGGCCGGGGTCGTCGAGGGACGGACGGTGACGTCGTGGCCAACGCTCCGTACCGACCTTCGCAACGCGGGCGCCGAATGGGTCGACGAAGAAGTTGTCGTGGACGAGGGGCTCGTCACGAGCCGCAAGCCGGACGACCTCCCTGCGTTCAACGCGAAGATGATCGAGGAGTTCGCCGAGGGGCGTCACGAGGGCCAACGACACGCGACCGTGGGAGCGAGCACGCCGAACTGACAACACACCCCTGCGAGAAAGGCGACGAGCGGATTCGAACCGCTGTACGAGGCTTTGCAGGCCTCTGCCTAACCACTCGGCCACGTCGCCCGGAAGCCGCATCGTAGCCCCGGTCAGGGCAGCGGCACGTGCGGCACGCTCACCGGGCCGAGTCGCGCGAGGATCTCGTCGCTCAGGGCGCCCGCGTCGTCGTCGCCGGTCGTGTCGGCGAGCGCCCGGAGCGTCAGGGCCTCGTCGTACGCCGTTCCCTCGTTTCGCGCAAGCTCCAGGCTCCGCGCGAGATGCGTCGCGCCCTCGTCCGGCCGGCGGGCCTGCACGAGCGCATAGCCGCGAAGTCGCTCGGTCGTCGAGCGGAGCGCTTCGGCCGCGTCGCCCAGCTCGTCCAGCAGCGTCAGGGCGCGTGCATGCTCGCCCGCCAGCACACAGCACTCCACGATGCGCACGCGCGTCTCGAGGACGAAGCTCTCCGCGCCCATCTCCTCGAAGCCCTCGAGCGCCTCGGCATAGAGAGCGTGGGCCTCTGTGAAGCGGCTCGAGCGCGCCGCGACGCGGGCGAGATTGCCGAGCCCGACGAGCGCGCCGAGCGTGTAGCCCGCCGCCCGGCAGGTCCGCACCATGTCCTCGAAGAGCGGCTCGGCCTCGTCGAGTCGTCCCTGGTCCGAGAGGATCTCTGCCTCGTTGTTGATCGTGATCGCGGCGCCGATGACGTCACCGGCGCGAGAGCGCGCCTCGCGACTCGCCCGATACGCACGTGCCGCGTCCTCCCAGCGACCCTGGCCGTGCCGCGTGACGCCGATGTTGTTGAGGGCGCGCGCCTTGCCCACGAAGTCTCCGAGGTCGTCGTAGATCTCGATCGCCCGCTCCAGCTCTTCGATCCCGTCGCGGCCCAGCTCGGCGAGCCCTCCGCCGGTGAGGTAGAGGGCGTGCGCGAGCGCCGCACGGTCTCCGGCAGCCTCTGCGTTCCCGGCTGCTTGCTCGGCCCACGTGACACAGTCTTCGTAGCGCGCCTGTCGGTACAGGACGCCGGCGCGCCCGAGCTCGAGGCCGGCACGCGTCGCGAGAGTTTCTGGTCCCTCGGGCAGCTCGGCCAATGCCGTGTCGTACCGCTCGATCGCGTCGTCGTACCGTCCCGCATGCTCCTCGAGCGTTGCGAGCTTGCCACCGAGGCGTCCGACCCCGATCGCGTCGCCGTCCGCCACCACGACAGCCCGCTCGTAGGCGACGGCGCTCCGCGCGTAGTCGCCGAAGCGCTCATAGACGTCCCCGAGTGCCTCGCCGATGCGTGCGAGCTCCGCTCGCGGCACGCTCTCGACCGCCTCGCCGGCCGCGATGGCGCGCTCGTAGAGACCCGCGGCGTCGACGTTCGCGAAGCCCGCCGCAGCTCGGTCTCCTGCGATCGTCGCGTACCGCCACGCCTTGTCGTGTGTCCCTGCTTCCTGGAAATGGAGCGACAGCAGCGCTGCCTCGTCGTTCTCACGTCCGGCCAGGCGGCGTTCCAGCGTCAGGCCGACCCGCCCGTGGATCTCGCGGCGCCGCCTGAACGAGAGGCCCTCGTACGCGGTGACCCTCACGAGGTCGTGGCGAAAGCGGAACCCGTTGTCGCCGTCGGCGATCACGAACTGCGCGATCGCGTCCCAGCGCGAGCCGCCCTCGAGCTCGTCGCCGAGCACCTCCTCGACAAGGGAGGCGTCGAACGTCGGCCCGACCACGGCAGCGTGTCGAAGCAGCATCCGGTCCGCCGGCGCAAGCGTGTCGATCATGGCCGTCAGGAGGCTCTCGACGGTCTCCGGCAGGGCGTCGAGCGGCTGGCCCGCCGCCGCCGCGACCACGAGCGCCCGCACGAACAGCGGGTTGCCGCCCGATCGCGCGACGAGCGCGTCGACGGTCTCGGCGGAGAGCGCGGTCTCGCTCACACCGAGGGCAAGCGCGGCCGCTTCGAACGCCGCCAGAGGCGCGAGCTCGATCCGCGTGCACGGGCTCTCGGGACCGGCGAGCACGATCGCAGCCGGTCGGCTGGTGGCGAGCACGAGCCACGGCCGGGCCGCGGGACGCGCCACGAGGTGCGACAGGAAGAACTGCGAGGCATCGTCGAGCCAGTGCGCGTCCTCGACGACGATCAAGGTGGGCATCATCAGCAACCGGTCGAGGAGCGTTGCGAGCGTCTCGTGGCGCCGATCGCGTGCTGTGGCCGGATCGAGGAAGTCGACGTCCGGCGTCGGGGCCACCCGAGCGTCGAACGGCAGCGCAAGTAGCGGAAGCCATGGCGCAAGATCGGGAGCGACGGAGCTGACGAAGAGCGACAGCTGCTCACCCGCCTGCTCCCGCGGCGTGTCCATGGTGATGCCGACGAGCTGTCGCAGTAGGCCGCGAACGGCCGCGAACGGCTCGCCCTTCGCATACGGCTCGCCGACGGCTTCGAGCTGCTGGAAGCCGAGCGCCAGCGTCCTTGCCTCCGTGACGAGCCGAGACTTCCCGACGCCCGGGTCGGCGACGATCTCCACGAGCTGAAGCTCTCGGAGGCGCGCCCGCCCGATCGCCTCGCGAAGCACCTCCAGCTCCGCTTCCCGTCCGACGATCGTCCCTTCGTCGCCGTACGTGCCGCCTCGCGTGCCCGTCGGCTCGCCGACGGTGTGCGCCATCACGGCGGCCTCTTTGCCCTTCACGAGCAACGGCTCCACCTCGGTCGCGTACGTCGTTCGCGTCCGGTCGAGCACGTCCGTCGTCGTCAGGATCGCTCCAGGCGCGGCGCGGGCCGTCAGACGCGCCGCGAGGTTGACGGCGTCGCCCATGACGGCGTACGTCCGCCGCGACGCGGAGCCGATGTCCCCGGTGAAGACACGTCCGCGGTTGACGCCCGCGCGGAGCTCGAGGCCGACGTCGGCGGCGCAGATCTCGCGCAACGCACGCACCATCGCCTCCTCGTCCTGGCCGCTCGTCGAGGGTGCGCCACCCGTGAGGTACACCTTGACGGCGTTCGTGTCGATGTCGGACTCGAGCCACGTCAGGGCGTAGCGCGACGAGGCTTCAGCCACGGCGGCGGCGAGCGCGTCGATTCGCGCACCCATCCCGGCGGGATCCTCGTCGGCCGCGTCCGTCCCCAGCGCCTTGACGAACGCGACCGTCACCTGACGATGCTCCGCCTCACCGCTGGCCACGGCGAGGTGGTCGCGCAACGCACGCGGGACGTAGGCGGCGAGGTCCCGCCCGCCGACTGCCTCGGGCGGAGGCACGGGGCTCGCGCCCCGCTCGAGCGCGCGCAGCAGGTGACCGTCCTCCCTGCGGTCGCTGAGCCAGCCGGGATCGATCCTCGCCGCGGTCTCCTCGCTGACCACGACCTCACCGGCCTCGGCGAGATCCTCGAGCGCGAACACGCGTGACGCCGCGGTACCGGCGAGGAGGAGCTCGCGATGCGGAACCTCCGTGAGAAACACGTGGACGTCACCCGAGTGGACGCCGCACGCCATCCGGAGCTCGATCGGCCCGGCGGACGTCTCCCGGCCCGCCATGGACTCGATCTCGCGCTGCATGTCGGAGGCAGCGCCCGAAGCCCGTTCCGGGTGCCGGTCGCCCTGGAACAGCAGCAGCAGGGCGTCGCCGCGGAACTTGAGGACGTCGCCGCCGTGGCGCTCGGCGACCTGGATCAAGCCGTCGAACACGGCGGAGATCGTGTCCACGAGCTCCTCGGCGCCCTCTCGTCCACGGGCAGCGAGGCGCTCCGACAGCGCCGTGAATCCCGACACGTCTGCGGAGACGAGCGACCCGTCGAGCACACGCAGACGGGATGACGCGGGGTCCTCGCTCCATCGACGGACGAGCCGTGGAAGGTACGGAGCGAGGTCGGCGTCCCGGGCGAGGAAGTGTCCCTGGAAGCGGCTCATGAACGAGAATCGATTGTGCCCGTTGCATCAACGCCCGCGACCCCGTATGGTGCAGCCGCGTAGGACGAAGGGGGGTCAGCTTGCGGCGCACGACTCTTGTGGTGGTGTTGGGCGCGGTCATTTTCTTGGCTGCGGTTCCGAACGCCCTCGCCGCGACCTTCACCGTGACGACCACGGACTTCGCGTCCACCGGCGGGTGCGATGCCGCCTCGTGCAACCTGACGGAGGCGATCCAGGCAACCAACGGCAGTCCCGGCCCGGACACGATCCAGCTCCCGAGCGGCCTCTATCAGCCTCCGGGCGGTCTCCCGACGCTCACCGATGTGAGCGTGGTCGGCCAAGGCAGCCCCGGCCCGCGGATCGATGGCGCCCTGGCCGGCAACGTGAACGGGCTCCTATTCACGGGCACTCCCGGCGCAAGCAGTGTCACGAACGTGACGATCACGCGGTTCCAGTCGCAGGGAATCAACGTCACGAGCACCGGCCAGTCGTTGACGATCACCGGGAGCTTCATCGGGACGGATTCCACCTTTGCATCCGGGCTCGGGAACGGCGACGGGATATTCCTCGGCAGCGCGGGCTCGGTCGTGGGCGGCAACACGCTTGCAGAGCGGAACGTGATCTCGGGCAACAACGGGTGGGGGGTGATGCTCCAGGTCGGCAACGCGAACAACCAGATCCTGGGCAACGGATCGGGACGAACGGCGACGGATCGGCGGCGCTCCCGAACGGCGACGGCGGGATCTGGGTCCTCAACACGCCGGCACCCGCATCGGCAGCGGCGCCGCCGGCGAGGGCAACTCGATCAGCGGGAACGGCGGCGACGGCATCCTCGTCCAGGGGGCGACGAGCGCAGGCGCCGTGATCGAGGGCAACGAGATCGGCGTCGATCAGCCCAACACCGCGGACGGAATCCACCTCGGCAACCAGGCCGTCGACGTGACGATCGGTGGGGCCGGAAGCGCCGGCAACACGATTCGCTCCAATGCCGGTGCGGGGATCGCCGTCTTCGGCCCGAGCACGCCCGCGAACGAGATCGAGATCCTCGGCAACGCGATCTTCGGGAACGGAGGGCTCGGGATCGATCTCAACTCCGACGGCGTCACGGCGAACGACGTCGGGGACGGCGACTCCGGGCCGAACGGTCTTCTGAACTTCCCGGTCGTCTCGAGCGCGTCATCGCTGCTCGGCGGGGGCGTCGACATCGAGGGCACCGTCGACACGAGTGCAGGGACGGGCGTCTATCGCGTCGACTTCTTCCGAAGCACCGCCTGCAATGCGAGTGCCCGAACGACTTCGGCGAGGGCCAGGTGTACCTGGGGTCGCAGACGCTCACCGCGGCGACGACAACGGGAGTGGGATTCGACAACACGCTCTTCAGCGCCGCTCCCGCGGGGTCGTTCATCACGACGACGGTCACCTTCAACGGGTCGACGTCCGAGTTCTCCCAGTGCCGGGTCGTGACCCCCGGCGTGACGGTCTCGAACGTGACCACGAGCGTCGCGGTCTCGCCCGCCTCGATGCTCGCGGGCGGGTTCGCGACGGTCACGATCACGATCTCGAATTCGTCGGGCACGGCAGCGGCGGTCAATTCGCTCACGGCGACCCTGCCGGCCGGCTTCTCGTTCGTCCGCAACTCGACGAGGGTCAACGGGACGTACATCGACGACGGAGGGATAACGAGCCACCGAGCCTGGGCGGAGCGCTCACCTGGCCCGCGCGTGCTGTGGCACCGTGGCCGATCGCGGTGCCGACGGGCGGGTCGACGGAGCTTCAGCTTCCAGATCACCGCCCCGCGAAACGCCGTCGCTCCCGCACCGCTCACCGTGAACGGGACGACGAGCTCGGGTCACACCGTCGGCTCCTCCTCGACCGACGTCGCGGCGGTTGCGACGGTCCCCGGGTTGCTCGTGATCCCGGTCGCGCAGGACACCTGGGTCAACCAGGGCAACCCCCACGACGAGCTACGGCAGCGAGGGGGTCTTCGACGTCCAGGGTGGCAACGGCGTCCAGAACAACCGGTGGAAGGGGCTCCTCAAGTTCAATCTCGGCTCGATCCCGGCGGGCATGACGGTCACGGGCGCGACGCTGCGGCTCGGGACGACGACCGGCTTCTCCACAACGGCGACGTCAATCACTACGCGATCGTCGGTTCCCGACGGCTGGGACCGAGGACTCAGTCACCTGGAACACGAGACCGGCCGACGGCTTCACGGGGACGATCCCGTGCACGTTCGGCGGAGCGACGCCGGCAGACGTCTGCGACGCGCCCGCGTCGGTCCTGACCGCGGCGAATCCCGACTTCCTCGGTGGGGGCGACGTCTTCTACGGCCTCGCCGAACTACGCGATCGTCCCCCATGTCCACACGATCCCCCGGCCGTCGCAGTCGGGAGCCGGAGCCCTCGCGACGCGCCTTGCCGCAGCGCATCGAGTCCGAGCGCGACGGCGACGACACGCTCTCGATCGAGATCGTCAACCCGTGCTGCGGCCCCGAGCTTCAGCGGCTACTGGGCGCGATACCACTCCAGCGAGAGCGACAACCAGGAGCTCCGGCCGACGCTCGTCCTGACGCTCGAGGCCGGCGGCGGGGGAGGCGACCTCGTCGTCACGACGACGGCGAACGCGGGCGCGGGCTCGTTGCGCCAGGCGATCCTCGACGCGAACGCGCAGGCCGGCGAGCAGACGATCACCTTCAACATCAGCGTGCCCGAGGTCGGTCCAAGGTCATCGCGCCTACGTCGCCGCTTCCGGACATCACGGGCCCGTCACGATCGACGGCACGACTCAGCCCGGCTACGTCTCCTCGCCGAACACCCCGATCGTCGTCGTCGACGGGACGCATCTCGTCGAGAGCGACGGTCTCACCTTCGCGGCCGGTTCGGGCGGCTCAATTGTGCGAGCCCTGTCGCTGACGAACATCGGCTCTGGGCCGCCGTACTCGGCGATCTTCGTCCAGGCGAACGACGTCG
This sequence comes from uncultured Actinomycetes bacterium, assembly GCA_963810295.1. GTDB lineage: Bacteria > Actinomycetota > Thermoleophilia > Gaiellales > Gaiellaceae > Gaiella. The sequence goes on along the minus strand of CAWEMW010000015.1, from coordinate 851,869 downwards.
AGCTCTACCGGAACTTCATCGGCGTACGGCCGAACGGGACGACGCCCGGTTCCAACGGAGTCGGAATCCACGTGGTCGGCAGCAACGTCCAGATCGGTGAAGTCGACAGCTCCGACGAGAACCTCATCGTCGCGAGCGACGGCGCCGGGGTGTGGCTGGAAGGCTCGGGTGCACAGGTCGAAGAGAACGAGATCAGGTCGATCACCGGCGTTGCCGGATCAGGCAACGGACGAGGCGTCTTCAACGACGGCGCGACGAACAGCGTCATCCGGGGCAACGTGATCCGTTCCTCGACGGCGGGCGACGGCGTCGTGATCGGTGGAGCCAGCGCCGGCGTCGACATTCTCGGCAACCAGATCTCGGCGAACGCCGGCCTCGGGATCGACACGCGCGACGACGGCGTCACGCCGAACAACCCGCCGGGCCCGGTCGACCACGAGAACTTCCCCGTCCTCGAGTCGGCGACGCCGTCGGGCGCGAACCTCCAGGTGAGTGGTGAGTTCCAGACACGCGGCGGTGCGGGGGGTGCCGGCGCAAACCAGTAATACCGCATCGAGCTCTTCCGGAACGTGGCGTGCGACGCGAGCGGTCACGGCGAGGGCGAGCAGCTGCTCGGGTCAGCAGGTCGTCGACGACGAACTGCGACGGCGTCATCGACCTCTCGTTCAACGGTCGCCGGCCACGACAACCGGCGCGCTGACCGCGACCGCGACGCCGCTGGCCGCGGGGAACAACCGCTCGACGTCGGAGTTCTCCGAGTGCCTCGTGATCGGCGGAGGCGGCGGCTCGGTTGTCCTCGACGCCGTCCAGGCGAGCGTGCCGTCGACCGGCGAGGTGCCGCTCGCGAGCATCCCCGGCTCGGCGTTCGTCGCGCGGCCGCCGGGCATCGAGGCCTCGCCGATCAGGGACATCCCGATCCGGGACATCCCGATCGCGGACATCCCGATCGCCGATATTCCGATCGCGGACATCCCGATCGCAGACATCGGCTTCACCGACCAGCTCGTGCTGCCGCTGCTGGCGACGTTCTCGCTCGCCGACATTCCGCTGCTGCGGCCGGGCGGTTGGCCGGTCGCGCTGCAGGGAACGGCGTTCGCGACCGCGCCCCCGCAGAACCTGTCGCTGCGCGACGTCCTCGCGTTGCCACTGCCGCCGGCCGCCTTCCTTCCGCCGAACCGCTGAGCCTCGCCGACCTCGACCTCAGCCACACGCCGCTCGGACGCGTCCCGGCGGTCGCAGTCGTGCTCGGCGCCGCACGTGCAGCTCTCGGAGCTGGACTGCCGGGCACAGCCGACTGGTGTCAGCTCATCGGCCCCGGGGTCAACTGCTCGCCCTCGAGCAGCGTCCTCGCGATCTCGATCCAGGGCGCGCCGATCGCGGACATCCCGATCGCGGACATCCCGATCGCGGACATCCCGATCGCGGACATCCCGATTGCGGACATTCCGATTGCCGACATCCCGATTGCCGACATTCCGATTGCCGACATCCCGATTGCGGACATTCCGATTGCCGACATTCCGATCGCCGACATCACTGATCGACTGCAGCGGCACCCGCTGCGCGGGCGAGACGCTGTACGACGCCTTCGTCGGAGACTGGTTCCGCCCGGAGTGACGCTCGGCCAACTGCTCATCGCGATCCAGCGGCTTCAGACCGACCACGGCGTGACGCTCGCAGACGTGCTGGTGCTGCTCTTCTCGAGCACCGCCTCGATCGGCTGGGAGCAGATCGACCTCGAGACCGCGGGCCTCCAGGCGGCAGCCGGCGACGCGAACCACGTGGACTGGAACGCGGACGTTCAGATCACCGGCGCCGACGACGATCGCGACGGTGACCCTCCCGCGGGGGTTCGTCTTCGACCCGAGCGTCACGCCGACCGTTCGTACCTTCCGGCGGGCACCGCCGTCCGCTGCCGCCGCCGGAGATCGGCTCCGACCAGCAGGGCAACGTCACCCTGGAGTGGACGCTGCGCGGGACGATCGGGACGACAGCGGCGAATCTCCTTCCGGACGTTCCCGCCGTTCCGCGTGGGTGCGCTCGCCGGTGTGTTGACGCTCGACCGGCGGCGGCCCGGCGACCACGTCCGATCCAGCGCCGATCTCGGTGACGGAGACGTTCGAGCCGAACGGCGAGTCCAGCCCCGAGCCCGTCAGCCCGGACTCGCTCTACGTCTCGTACGTCACGCAGGCCGACGACCTCGACTTCTACTCCTTCCGGCTCCCGTGCCGGGATCGACGATCCGCGTCTTCCTCAGCCACCTCCCCGCGGACTACGACCTCGCGCTGTACGCGCCGGCGGACGCGCTAGCTGCGTCCCGAGGTCGCGGGCACGGAGCCGCTCGACTCGCCGCCGCTCGTGGACGAGGGCGTGCCCCTGGACACGCGCCAATCTGCACTGCCGCCCGAGACGCTGGACGACCTGCGCCTCGACGCGACGCGGCCACTCGTCGGCGTCTCGGCGAACCGCGGTCTCGAGGATGACGCCGTCGTAGCGATCTCTGGCGGGGGCACGGGCAACTACCTGATCCAGGTGACGCCATACAACGGCGCCTCGAGCGACGAGCCGTACGTCCTGCGCGTCGAGGTGGAGCCGCCGAGGCTGAATCTCGACGCCGCGGCCGTGCCGGGGACGACAGGGACGGCCGGCACGATCCAGCCGCTTCCGACCGGCGCGAACACCCTCTTCCTCTGGAACCAGAGCCAGCTGACGCGTCTGTACGACGCCACGGCGGCGTCCAATGTGCTGGCGGCGATGCAGACAACGCAGACCCAGCTCACGACGCTCGGCTTCCGGAGCGCGATCGTCAGCGTCGACGCCAACGGCGGCGTTCAGGGCGCCTACGCGGCGTGGAACGCGGACCCGGGCGACCCGAACAAAGCGAACGCGGTCGTCCGCGCCATCAACGCCGTCGTCGACGGCCTGCGCGGGCAGCCGAACGGCGCGGGCATCAAGTACCTGGTGCTCGTCGGCGGCGACCGGGCGATGCCGTTCGCTCGGTTGGAGGACTACGTCACGATCTCGAACGAGTCGGGCTACGCGCAGTCCGTCGGCACGAACAACGAGCTGTCCGCCTCACTCGGCGCGGGCCGCATCCTGAGCGACGACCCGTACGCGGACACCACGCCCGCGCAGTACCTCAACCGCCAGTTCTTCGTTCCGGACCTCGCGGTCGGAAGGCTTGCCGAGACTCCCGCGGAGATCGTCGCGGCGCTTGCGCGCTACCGCGCCGCCAACGGCCGGCTCGATCCGACAACGGGAACCGTCTTCGGATACGACTTCTTGAGCGACGGCGCCACACAGGTCAGGGCTGAGCTCGACGCTCGACCAGGCCTGGACATCCCCGGCGGCAACGTCTTCATCAACGAGCAATGGACGCAGGGCAACGTGACCGCGGCGCTTCTGTCGGGGACGCCGCCGAGCGTCGCCTCGCTCAACGGTCACGCGGACCACTCCCGGCTCCAGCCGCCGTCGGTGGCAGGCGCGTTGACCCGACCGGTGCCGTTCACGACGACGAACCTGACCGCGAACGCGCCCGCGACGCTCTCGAACCGGCTCGTCTTCAGCATGGGGTGTCACGCCGGGCTGAGCGTCATGGACGCCCTCGTCGTCCAGCAGACCCTCGACTGGCCCCAGGCATACAGCCGGGAGGGTGCGACGTACCTCGGCAACACGACGTTCGGCTACGGCGACACCAGGGTCGTCGCCTACTCGGAGGAGCTCAACCGCCTCCTCGCCCAGCAGGTGCGCACGGGCGGGCCGATCGGCGATGCCCTGCGGCTCGCGAAGAACGAGTACTACTCGACCCGCGGCGTCTTCGGCGTCTACGACGAAAAGGCGATGGCCGCGTTCACGCTGTACGGCATGCCGATGTGGTCGATCGGCGCGGTACCGCAGCCGGCGTCCAACGAGGCGGCTGGTGGGGTGCAGCCGCTCGAGGTGACCTCGGGAGCGTCGACACTCGCGATCCCGACCACGACCGTGGGCACCGACCCGGTCACGGGGCTTCCGATCGAGAAGTTCGACGCGTCGCCGGCCTTCACACCGGTGAATCTCGGCGCCGCAGGCACATACCTGAATGGCGACTCTGGCGTCCAGGTCAGCCACCTGCGGCCCATCCAGCCGAAGCTCGTGGTCGAGCTTGGTGGCACCGAGGGGCACGGCGCGCTCGTGACTGGCCTTACATCGTCTGACGCTCTTGGCGTGAACCCGGTGTACGCACGGCCGATCGTCGACCAGTCTGCAAACGAGCCCGAGCTCGCGTTCAACGACGTCGCGTATCCCTCGAAGCTCCTCACCGTGCGGACGTTCCTCACGGCTGCCGGACCGCGGCAGCGGCTCGTCGCAGGCACCGGGCAGTTCTTCGGGGATGCGGAAAGCGTCGACGTCAACTGGAACCGGCGTGCAACGCCGCTACACGCGGATCGAGGGGCACGTCTACCGCTCGACGAGCACCGACCGCGTTGCCCCGACCTTCACGAAGATCGATGCTTTCGTCGTGACGGACAACGCCGCGTTCGCCGTCGAGGTTGCGGGCGGCGACGCCGAACGTGTGGTCGCCGGCTACCGGTCGGGGAACGAGAACGTGTGGCAGTTCGTCGACCTCGCCGAGGGCACGGCTGGGCGCTGGAGCGGTGGCGGACCCGTCAACGCGGCCACGTTCGAGTACTTCCTCCAGGTCGTCGACGAGGCCGGGAACGTCGGAGTGAGCACGAACAAGGGGTTCTACTTCGACGGCGCGCAACTGCCCCCCGACCCGACGCCCAACGGCCCGCTCGAGCTCGACCCGCCCGCGCCGAACGCGAACGGTTGGTTCACCGGCAGCGTCGTGGTCGGCGTGGACGGGCCCGAGGACGTCGTCGTTCAGGTCTCGATCGACGGCGGGCCGTACGTCACCCCCGGCCAGGACAACCAGGTGACGGTGACGGGCGATGGGCTCCACCGTGTCGACGCACGGGCGGCGACGGGCGAGACAGACGTCGTGCTGATTCCGATCGACGGCACCGCGCCGGAGGTGGTCTTCGGGACACCCGCGGCCGGGGCGACATACGAGCCCGGCTCGAACCTGCCGGCAGACTACGAATGTGTCGACCGCGGCTCGGGTGCGGACGACTGCAACGGTACGGTGGCGGTCGGCTCGCCGATCTCGACCACCCCGGGCCCGCACACCTTTGAGGTGACGACGACGGATCTGGCGGGCAACCAGGCGACACGCTCGGTCACCTACAACGTCGCGTATCGCAAGATCCTGTTCACGAGCCAGCGAACGGGGAACGGCGACATCTACGCGATCAACGCCGACGGCACGGGCATCACGCACCTGACCAACCATGCGAAGGAGGACGAGGAGCCCGCATGGTCGCCGGACGGGACACAGATCGCGTTCGCCAGTCGGCGCTCCACCGTCGGGCAGGAGATCTTCGTGATGAACGCGGACGGCTCGAACGTCCGGAGGCTGACGACAGCGACCGGCGACGACACGGCGCCATCATGGTCGCCGGACGGGTCGAAGATCGCGTTCCGGTCGTCGCGCGACGGCAACTTCGAGATTTATGTGATGAAGGCGGACGGCACGGGCCAGACGCGGCTCACGAACCACTCGCGGGCGGACATGGCGCCGACGTGGTCGCCCGACGGCTCGAAGATCGCGTTCTCGCGGTACTCGGGCGACGTGTCCGAGATCTACGTGATGAACGCCAACGGCACGGGTGCGACGCGGATCGCCACGGACGCGTGGGATCCGGACTGGGGCTCGAACGGCAAGATCGCGTTCACACGGAGTATCGTCGGCGCGTTCGTCTGGGAGGTCTTCACGATGAACGCCAACGGCAGCGGCCAGATGCGGCTGACCACTATGGCGCGCCCCGACTTCGATCCGTCGTGGTCGCGCGACGGTCAGCGCATCGTCTTCTCGAGCGGCCGCGACGGAGGAATCAATCTCGAGATCTACGTGATGGCGGCGAACGGGAGCGGACAGACGCGCCTCACGGTTCATTCTGCGATCGACCGGACGCCCGACTGGTAGAGATACGCGGCGTGGCCGCAGGCCCTGCCGAGCACCTTGCGCACGCCGCCTCCCTCGCCGAGCGCGACGAGGCCATCGCCACAGAGCTCGAAGGTGTGCGCGAGCTCGCCCAGCGCGCTGGCTCGCTGCGAGCGCGCGCCGCCGAGGTCAAGGCAGATCTCGAGCGGGTGCCGCGGGAGCTCGAGGAGCTCATCCCCAGGCTTGCCGAGGCCGACACCGAGGTCACGCGCGCACGAGCGGAGCTGGAGCAGGCGGAGGAGCGAGTCACGGAGCTCGAGCGCGGCCGTCGCCGCAAGGAGGAGGAGCTCGACCGCGCGCGGAGCGAGGCGGCCACTGCGCGCGCGCTCCTCGTCGATACCGAGCGTCAGGTCGAGCGGCTGGCGTCGCTCGAGTCCAAGCTGCTCGAGGAGGATGCCGCGCTTCGCGCCGAAAGCACCACCCTCGTCCGGTCGGCGAGCGCGGTGGCCGCCGAGATCCGCCTGCTTCCGCGGGTTACCGACAGCGCCCGCGAGGGACCCGGCGAGAGGCTCGACGGGATCGACGAGTGGGGCGCGCGAGTGCGTTCGTCGCTGTTCGTCGTCCAGGGGACGCTGGAGACGGAGCGGGAGCGCGTCGTCGTCGAGGCGAATGTGCTGGGAGCTGCGCTCCTCGGCGAGAGCCTCGGCGCCTCGAGCGTGGCCGTCGTACGGCGGCGGCTCGAGGAGCGCTTCGGAAGGCAGCCCGAGGTGTAGATCAGCTAGGGGAAACGCGTGTCGTCCGGGTTGCGGTCGAGCGTGCCACCGTCTCGACAGCTGCGGGGCAGCGCGTAGGCAGCCCTGATCGCGCTCCGCTCGGCGAGCCGTAGCCGGAGCTCGTCGCGAAGCAGCGCGTGTGCCCGCCCCTCGTCGATCCCGAGACGCACGGCGATCGGCGCCGCCGCCTGCAGAGCGAGGCACTCGGTGACGCCCTCTCGGCGCTCACCGCCGAGGTGGATCGCCTCGTGCGCGAGCACGACGAGCGCCTCGCCGGTCTCGCGGCTCTCCTCGCCGCTCGACGCCAGGTCGTGGAGCGTGCGGCAGACGCCCGTGTCGAGGTAGGCGATGCCGGCGCGAGGGAAGGCGATTCCGAGCGTGTCGCTGCCGGCGCCTGTGAACGAGTACCCCTCGTCGCAGCGGAGCGTCACGGGACGGCCGGCGACGATCGCGGCTTCCGAGGCAAGTCGTGAGACGGTCCGAGACCGATCGGCCTTGGGCAGCGACTGCCAGGTCGCGGCGCGGTCGGAACGAGCCGCGAGCCCGAACAGGACTGCGGCGACGGCGAGGCCGACGAGCCAGCCGATCGTGCGCCTTCGTCCGACGGGCGCGCGCGCGGGAGGCGGGACGTACCGGAATCCGTCGTCGTCCTCGACGAGCTCTCCGAACCCGAGGTCGGCGTCCTCGGGACCCGGTGGCACGCGGCGACGAGGCGGTCGGGGCGGCTCGCGCCGCCCGCGAAGCACGAACTCGAGCTCGGCGGCGAGGAGGACGAGGAACGGCACCCAGAAGGGCACGAGTACGCGGAGCGCGTCGACGAAGAGCCAGACGACAACGAAAGCGAGCGCGGCGACGCGGAGCGCGATCTGCGTGGTGCTGCGGTCGATCGAGAGGCCGTCGCGCAAGGTGCAAGTTGTAACGTGCGCCTTTCGCGGTGCGCCGCGTCCGGCGTCCGGCGCCTCCTTCGGCGCTAGAGTCGCGGCCGTGCCGGCGATGCTGATGGACGGGAAGGCGCTCGCGGGGCACATTCGCGCCGATGTCGCCCGGGAAGTCGCGGAGCTCGGTCACGTGGGGCTCGCGACTGTCCTCGTCGGGGACGATCCCGCGTCCCACGTGTACATCTCCGGCAAGCAGAAGGCTTCGAGCGAGGCCGGGATCGACGCGCGCGACATCAGGCTTCCGGACGACACGTCCGAGGCGGACGTGCTCGCGCTCGTCGACGAGCTGAATGCCGACGACGATGTCGACGGGATCCTCGTGCAGCTCCCGCTCCCCGCCCACATCGACGAGACGCGGGTCACGTACGCGGTCGCGCCGCACAAGGACGTCGACGGGTTCCATCCCGTGAACGCGGGCAATCTCTACCTCGGGACGCCGCTCCACGTTCCCGCCACGCCGGTCGGCTGCATGGAGCTCCTCGCCGCGTATGGGATCGATCCCGCCGGCGCCGAGGCGGTCGTGATCGGGCGGAGCGAGATCGTCGGTCGGCCCGCCGCGATGCTCCTGCTCGGGGCCAATGCGACGGTCACGATCTGCCACTCGCGCACACGCGATCTCGCGTCCCAGGTGCGGCGCGCGGACATCGTGGTCGCCGCGGTCGGGCAGCCGGGCCTCGTCACGGCGGAGCTGGTGAAGCCCGGCGCAACGGTGCTCGACGTCGGGCTCACCCGCACCGAAGAAGGGATCCGAGGCGATGTCGACGCCGCCGTCGCCGACGTGGCGGGGCACCTGACCCCGATGCCGGGCGGCACCGGCCCGATGACGATTGCGATGCTCCTCCGCAGCGCCGTCAAGGCTGCCCGCTACCGGCGCGGGCTCCTTGCATATCCCACCCTCTGAGCGCTAGCGTGTCGCCGATTCGTGCATCTCGCGTCGGCGGTCACGCCGGCGCTTTCGCTAGGAGGACGTTCGTTGTCTGTAGAGACCGGCACCGTGAAGTGGTTCTCGAACGAGAAGGGCTTCGGGTTCATCGCGCGCGAGAGCGGCGATGACGTCTTCGTCCACTTCTCGGCCATCACGATGGATGGCTACAAGTCCCTCACCGAGGGTCAGAAGGTGGAGTTCGAGGTCGTCCAGGGGCCGAAAGGCGCCCAGGCCGCGAACGTCACGGCTGCCGCGTAGCCCCGGCCTCACGCGGTACTCCTGGCGGGCCCCACGAGGGCCCGCCTTCGTTCTGGAAGGATGATCGAATGGCGATCTCCAGGGATCAGGTGCTCCACGTCGCGCGCCTTGCGCGCCTCGACCTGCGCGACGACGAGCTCGAGCGCCTGACGGGAGAGCTCGGCGCGATCCTCGATGCCGTGTCGAAGGTGTCGGAGCTCGACCTCGCCGACGTCCCACCGACGTCGCATCCGCTCGATCTCGTGAACGCCTGGGCGGAGGACGAGCCGCACGAGTCGCTGCCGCTCGACGACGTGTTCGCGAACGCGGCGGCACGCGAGGGCGACATGTTTCGCGTTCCCCCGACGACATGAGCCCGGTCGTCGACACCCTCCGGCTGACCGCCGAGGACGCGATGGGGCTCGTCGAGCGCGGCGAGGTCTCGCCGGCCGAGCTGCACGGCGCCTACCTCGCTGCGATCGAGGAGCGGAACGGCGAGCTTCATGCCTACCTGCGGACGGTCGACGAGGCCGACGGCGCCGGCATCCCGATCGCGCTCAAGGACGTGATCTCGACGCGAGGAGTCGAGACGACCGCGGGATCGCGCATCCTCTCCGGTTACGTGCCGGTGTTCGACGCTACGGTCGCAGCCCGGTGCAAGGCGGCGGGCCTGACGCTGCTCGGCAAGACGAACACGGACGAGTTCGCGATGGGGTCGTCCACCGAGAACTCCGCCTACGGCCCCTCGCACAACCCGTGGGACCCGACGAGGGTCCCGGGCGGCTCGGGCGGTGGTACCGCGGCGGCGGTCTCCGGCGGTCTCGCGCCGTGGGGCCTCGGCTCGGACACCGGCGGCTCGATCAAGCAGCCCTCCGCGCTCTGCGGGAATGTCGGCCTGCGCCCGACCTACGGGACCGTCTCGCGCTTCGGTGTCGTCGCGTTCGCCTCGAGCCTCGACCAGGTCGGCCCGGTCGCGAAGACCGTCAGGGACACCGCACTGCTCTATCGCGTCATCGCGGGGCGCGACCCCTCCGACTCGACGACCGTCGAGCTCCCGGCGCCGGTCGAGCTCCCGGACACCGAGGGGCTCGACGGCCTGCGGATCGGCGTCCCCCGGCAGGCAGTTGCGCTCGAGGCGATCGAGCCGGGGGTCAGGTCGGCGTTCGAGACTGTCCTGAAGCTGGCCGAGGAGCTCGGCGCAGACGTGGGGGAGTGCGACCTTCCGTTGTCCTTCGACTACGGGCTCCCGTGCTACTACCTCATCGCCCCGGCGGAGGCATCGTCGAACCTGGCCCGCTACGACGGCGTCCGATACGGGCCCCGGTCCGATGGCGAGAGCTTCCGCGAGATGGTCGAGCGCACGCGCGACGACGGGTTCGGCGACGAGCCGAAGCGGCGCATCATGCTCGGCACATACGCGCTCTCGGCCGGCTACTACGACGCGTACTACGGGCAGGCGCAGAAAGTGCGCACCCTGATCGTGCGTGAGCATGCACAGGCGTTCGAGTCGTTCGACGTTCTGGCCACGCCGACTTCGCCCACGGTCGCGTTCCCGCTCGGCGAGAAGGCGGCCGACCCGCTTGCGATGTACGCCTGCGACCTGCTCACGATCCCGTCGTGCCTCGCGGGGCTCCCCGGGCTCAATGTCCCGTGTGGGCTGTCCGAAGGGCTCCCGGTCGGCCTTCAGCTGATTGGCCCGCAGTTCTCCGAGAACGCGCTCTTTCGCACAGGCCACGCGCTCGAGCAGGCGCTCGATCTCGATCTCGTCCCGGAAAGGCTGCGCGCGTGACCTGGGAGCCGGTGATCGGGCTCGAGATCCACGTCCAGCTCAAGACGCGGACGAAGATGTTCTGCCGGTGCCCGGTCGGATTCGGCGCGGCCGAGAACACGCAGACCTGCCCGGTGTGCCTCGGGTTCCCCGGGGCGCTCCCGGTGCCGAACCGCGTCGCGATCGAGTGGGTGATGAAGCTCGGGCTCGCCCTGGGCTGCGACATCGCTCCTCGCGCCGTGTTCGCGCGGAAGAACTACTTCTACCCCGACCTCCCCAAGGGATATCAGATCTCGCAGTACGATCTTCCATCTTGCATTAATGGCAAGATGCTAGTACCGCTGGCAAAGGGCGATCATGCAGTGGGCATCGTTCGCGCTCATCTGGAAGAGGATGCAGCGAAGAACGTCCACGTCGGCGGGCGCACTGGCCGGATCGGCGGCGCCTCCACGACGCTCGTGGACTACAACCGCGGTGGGACTCCGCTCGTGGAGATAGTCACCGCGCCCGACATCCACTCGGCTGAGGAGGCGAAGCGCTTCCTCCAGCTCCTGCGGCAGACCATCGTCGAGCTCGGAATCTCGGACGCGGAGATGGAGAAGGGCACGCTCCGCGTCGACGCCAACGTGTCCGTGCGACCGGACGGCAGCGACGAGCTCCGGACACGCTGCGAGATCAAGAACATGAACTCGTTCACCCACATCGCGCGCGGAATCGACGCCGAGATCGCGCGGCAGATCGAGGTGTGGGAGTCCGGGGGCGAGGTCGAGCAGCACACCTACGACTTCGACGTCGCGACCGGGACCCTCACCGCACGCCGGACGAAGGAAGAGGCGGACGACTACCGGTACTTCCCCGAGCCCGATCTCGTCCCGGTCGAGCCGCCGACGGCAGTCGTGGAGCGGTTGCGGAGCGAGCTGCCCGAGCTGCCCGCCACCAGGATCCGCCGGATCGGCGAGGTGCTCGACCACGAGCGTGCGCTCGTGCTCGTGACCGGCGGGCTCGAGCGCCTCTGGGAGGAGACCGTCGCCGCCGGCGCAGACGGCGTCGCGGCGAGCAACGTGATCGCCAACCAGCTCGTCGGCGCCGGGATCGCCCCGTCGGCGGTCGATGCGACGGAGCTCGCCAGGCTCGTCGGCGCCCGTGAGCGCATCCCGCGGAAAGCATTCGACGAGGCGATCGCGAAGGTCGGCGAGCCCGGGTTCTCCGCCGAGCCGTACCTCGCGCAGGAGGCGGTTTCCGACACGGCGGCGCTCGAGCCGATCGTCGACGCGATCCTGGCCGCGAACCCCGCGCAGGTGGAGCAGTACCGCGGCGGCAAAGACGGCCTGCTCGGGTTCTTCGTCGGACAGGTGATGAAGGAGACGAAGGGGCAGGCCGACGCGCGGGCGGTCAACGAGCTCGTCCGCGCCAAGCTCCAGGCGTAGGGTTCTTCGCATGGCGGTGACATCGGATCCCGGAATCACCATGGACGAGCTCCGCCTGGCGGTGCGAAACCACTCCATGCCGCTCGAGGCGCTGCGCTGGCCCATCACGCCGGTCGGGTTGCACTACCTGCTCGTCCACTACGACGTGCCGCTCGTCGACCCCGCAGCCTGGCGGCTCGAGGTCGCAGGGGCGATCGAGCGGCCGCTCACGCTGACCCTGGACGACATCCGAGCCCGCCCGCGCGTCGAGCTCACGGCCACGATGGAATGCGCGGGCAACGGCCGGGCGCTCCTCGAGCCGCGACCGATCAGCCAGCCGTGGCTCATGGAGGCGGTCGGGACGGCTCGCTGGGCGGGGGTGTCGCTCGGCGATCTGCTCGAGGAAGCCGCCCCGTCGGCGGGCGCAGTGGACGTCGTCTTCTCGGCGCTCGATCGCGGTGTCGAGGGAGGTGTCGAGCAGCGGTACGAGCGCAGCCTGTCGCTCGGAGAGGCGCTCGAGGCGGGCGCCGTCCTCGCGTACGAGATGAACGGCGCGCCCCTGCCGCCGCAGCACGGCTTTCCGCTCCGCCTCGTCGTGCCCGGCTGGTACGGGATGACCAACGTCAAGTGGCTGTCCGCTATCACGGTCGCTACCACGCCCTTCACGGGCTACCAGGTCACGTCCGGGTACCGATTCCGCCAGACCGAGGACGAGGACGGCCGCCCGGTGACGCGCATGCGTCCCCGCTCGCTGATGGCGCCGCCGGGCGTGCCCGACTTCAACACCCGCAACCGGATCGTCGAGGCTGGGCGCGTGACTCTCGAGGGACGCGCGTGGTCCGGGCGCGCGCCGATCGTGCGCGTCGAGGTGAGCGTCGACGGTGGGGCGAGCTGGTCCGATGCGGAGCTCGATGACGAGCTCGACGGGGTCTGGGCGTGGCGCGGCTGGTCGTTCGCGTGGGAGGCGAGGGCGGGCGAGCATGTCCTCTGTTGCCGCGCAACCGACGAAGCGGGAGATACCCAGCCGCTCGAGCCGGAGTGGAACGTCGGCGGCTACGAGAACAACGCCGTCCAGAGGGTCGACGTGACAGTGCGCTGAGCTGACGTGGTGGAGCCGCTTCCGGCAGCTTTCACGCCGCCGCTGGCATCATCCAGGCGATGGCGCGCCGGATGCTTGCGTGGGCTTTCGTCACTCCCGTGGCCGCCGCCGGCATCCTCGCGGCGCACGCGCTCGCGTACGCGCTGACCGGAACGGCGGCCGGGTCGCTCCACGACTACCTCGGCCACGCGCCGCAGGTCGTCGGCGTCCTGGCGTCGCTCGGGCTCGTCGGGCTGGCACTCCAGGAGCGAAGCGCCGGTCGACCGCCCGCCTGGGCGTACGCGATCCTCGCGCCGCTCGGGTTCACCTGCCAGGAGCACGTCGAACGCCTCCTTCACACGGGCGAGCTGCCCTGGCTCCTGACCACTCCGGCGTTCCTTCTCGGGCTGGCGCTCCAGGTGCCGGTCGCGCTCGTCTGCGTTTTCGTGGCGCGGCGGGTGACCGGATCGCTGACCGACGTTCGCCGCTCGCGACCCGCTGCGCTCGGCGAGGTGTGGCTTCCGCTGCCGCACACGCCGATCGTGGCGCGAGCGAGTCGTTCGGCTCGTCCGCGCGACGGGACGGGCGCCGCCGCCTCTCTTCTCGTCCTGAAGCCCATGCCGCGCGGTGCGCGGCACACACGAGGAGAGACGAGATGAGAACGATTGTGCTGGTGGTCGCCGCAGCGAGCATCCTGGCCGCTGCCGGGTGCGGTGGCGACGAGACCTCGCCCGAGGCAGCGACGACGGATCAGGTCACCACGGTCGAGGCCGCGCCGACGACGACCCAGGAGACGACGCCCGCCCCGACCACACCGACCACGACGACCCCGGCGAAGCCGAAGCCGAAGACGATCGTGATCGTGGTCGACCAGGGCCGCCCGCGCGGCGGGATCAAGCGGCCGAAGCTCGAGAAGGGCGAAAAGGTGGTGCTGGTCGTGCGCGCGGACGCGGGTGAGTCGGTGCACATCCACGGCTACGACATCGAGAAGCCCGTGACGCCGGGCAAGCCCGTCCGGGTCCCGCTCACCGCGACGATCCCCGGCCGGTTCGAGGTCGAGCTCCACCATCCGGACTCGCTCCTGGCCGTCCTGGAGGTTCGGCCCTGAGCTTCGTCGGCCACGGGATCGGGTCCGTCCAGGATCTTCCGGTCCCGACGTGGCTGTTCTACTGGGGCGCGGGGATTGTCCTCGTCGTCTCGTTCGTCCTGCTCGGCGCGCTCTGGAAACGGCCGGTGCTCGAGGAGCACGAGAGCGGTCGGGCCCTGGCGGGCGGCATCTCGAGGGTCGTGCTCGGGCCGCTCCGGATCGCCGTCCAGGTGCTGTCGGTCGCGCTCTTTGCACTCGTGTGGGCGGCTGCGCTGTTCGGCGACACCGACCCGTACCGGAACCTCGCGCCGATCTGGATTCTCGTGATCTTCTGGCTCGGGCTTCCTGCCCTCTCGGTCGTCTTCGGCAACGTCTGGCGCGCGCTGTCGCCGTGGCGTGCCCTCGCGGACGCGTACGTCTGGGTCTGGGAACGAGGCGGGCGCGAGGCGCGACCGCTCGCCGAATACCCCGAGCGGCTCGGACGGTGGCCGGGGGTCGTCGCAATCTTTGCGTTCGCCGCGCTCGAGCTTGCGTACGCGGACCCCTCGAGCCCGCGCTCGCTCGCCTTCGCGATCGCGATCTACACCTATGTCGCCCTCTTCGGAATGGCCGCGTTCGGCCGAGACACCTGGGCACGCACGGGCGAGGGGTTCGCGGTGCTCTTCGGCCTTCTCGCTCGCATCGCGCCGCTCCACGTCGAGGACGGTGCGATCAGAGCGCGCTGGCCGCTCACCGGGCTCGCGGGCGCCGATCCGACGCCCGGAACGGTCGCGTTCGTCTCGGTGATGCTCGGCTCGGTGCTCTTCGACGGCTACAGCAGGACGACGACGTGGCAGGACCTGATGGCCGACATCGAGGCGCCGTACCTCGTCGAACGGCCGGGTCTCGGCGAGCTGCTCGTGACCCTTGCGAGCGTTGGCGGGCTGCTCCTCGCGGTGCTGCTCGTGGCACTGGCCTACCGAGGGGCATGTGTGCTTGCCCGGACGAGCGTCTCGGCGCCGCGATCGCTCGTGCCGGATTTCCTCCGCTCGCTCCTGCCGATCGCGTTCGTCTACGTCGTGGCGCATTACGTCACGAACTTTCTCGTCACGGGGCAGTTCGCGATCCCGCTCCTCTCCGATCCCCTGGGGCGCGGCTGGGATCTCTTCGGGACGGCCGACGTCGTCCCGGACCTGACGGTGATCTCGCCGAACACGACGTGGTACGTCCAGGTTGGCGCGCTCGTCGCGGGCCATGTGGCAGGGCTGGCGGTGGCGCACGACCGCGCCGTGACGATCTTCGCCGACCGCCGCGACGCGCTCCGCTCCCAGTACGCGATGCTCGCGCTGATGGTGCTGTACACGGTGGGCGGCCTGTGGGTGCTCTCGCGGGGCTGATCGCCCATCACCCCGATGGGCTCACGCTGGCGGTCGAGGGCGCCGTCGTGGTGCTCCTCGTCCTCCTCTTCGGCGGGATCTGGGCCCGCGAGCGGCGGCGGCGTGCGGCGCGCACTCGCGGCGGCGCGGCGATGCGCGAAGACTGACAACGCTTGTGGTGATTCACCACAAGCGTTGTCTTCGAGTCACGGCTCCCGTGGGGTTTCAGCGTCGGCTGACGAACCCGCCGTACAGCAGGACGGAGGCGAGCGCCGCGAAGACGGCGCCGCCGCCCTCCCCGAGGCCGGCGATCGCGCTGCCGGCAGCGGCGACGACGACGCCGGCGATGATCAACGCGTTGCCCACGGGCCGCCGGCGAAGGCCGGTGAGTGCGACGCCGACCGCAGCGACCGTTCCCGCGACGTTGCCCACGATCGCGAGAGTGCGCGCGGGAAAGAACGCGAGATGCTCCGACGCGTCCGGGATCTCGTCGCCGGCGACCGGTGGGTCAATCGGCATCGCGAGCGCGACGCCAATCGCGAGCCCCGCGTAGACGAGCGCGACGGGTGCCGCGACGCGCGCGCCTGCGCGGAGGAGCGACCCCGTTCCGAGCAGGGCGGCCGTCAGGAGGCCGCCGAAGAGGTAGAACGCGCGGAACGCTCGGTCGTCCCATCCCGCCGCGGCGCCCCATGCAAGCGCGCCGGAGGCCGCAGCGAATGCGGCGAGGGACGCGGCCCAGGCGAGCAGCTCCGGGGCGCGACGTACGCGCCAGCGTCGAACGAGCTCCGCGGCGAGGCGAAGGGTGACAAGCGCTGCCGCGAAGGCGAGAAGCACGTCCATGGAGCGGCAAATCTACGTCTCATACGTACAGTTTCATTCCCTCATCCACCGACCACGGAGGGATCGAGCCTGCTCCGACTGCTCGTCGCGTTGGGTGTCGCTGTCACAGCTGCCACTGCAGCCGCGGTCTCGCCCGCCGCGCCGCCGCGGGACCACGCCGCCCAGGCGTGGAACGTTCTCCCGCCCGGACAGGCCGGAGGCGTAGCATTCACGCGGAACTCGACCGACCAAATGGCCCTCTACGAGGGCCTGACGCCTCTTCGCGACCGCGTCACGGACGCCGCCCTTGGGCGCTACTTCAAGCGAGCGACCCTCGGGCTCGGCGCCGAGCGTGCTGTGCGCACTGAACGCCCGCGCAAGGGTCTCACGATCACGCGCGACCGCTGGGGCGTGCCGCACGTCAAGGGGCGAACGGCGGAGGATGTCGCGTTCGGGGCCGGCTGGGCGACAGCCGCCGACCGGCAGCTGATCATGGAGCTACTGCGCGGTCCCGGCCGCATCGCCGCGCTCGACGCGCCCGGTGTCGATGCCTTCGGCCTCGCGCTCTCCGGTCGTTCGTTCCGGTCGAGCGCGCAGACCGAGGCGTTCCTCGCTCGGCAGTTCGATCTTCTCCGCGCCCAGGGTGCGAAGGGCCAGGTCGCGATTCGCTTGATCGACGCGTACGTCGCGGGCATCAACGCGCAGTACAGGAAGGCCGGTCTTCCGCTGCCGCGCTGGACGCGCAACGACGTTGTCGCCGTCGGCGCTCTCGTCGGCGCCGTGTTCGGCACAGGAGGCGGTGACGAGGTCCGGCGCTCGCAGTTTCTGGCGCTGCTCCAGGCCAAGATGGGCGCCGAGATGGGCCGGCGCGTGTGGGAGGACCTCCGCCAGCGCGACGACCCCGAAGCCCGTGTCGCTGTGCCCGGCCGGTTCGCTCGCTCTCCCCGGCAGACCGAGGTGGGGAACGTCGTGGTCGATGCCGCGAGCTTCCTGCCCGCCGGGGTGTCGGCAGCGACGACGACGCGCCTCCCGATGTCGAACGCGCTGCTCGTCGGCGCCAAGCGGTCGGCGACCGGCAAGCCTCTGTTCGTCGCCGGTCCGCAGGTCGGTCACTTCTATCCAGGGATCCTGCTCGAGCTCGACCTCGAGGGCGGCGGCTTCAAGGCACGGGGCGCGGCGTTCCCCGGGATCTCGTTTGCCGTCCTTCTCGGCCGCGGGATCGACTATGCGTGGAGCGCGACCTCTGCAGGGGCGGATCTCGTCGATCAGTACGTCGAGACCCTCTGCGACGGCGATACGTCCTATCTCCATCGAGGCGAGTGCCGCCCGATGTCGACATTCGACGCGGGGACGATCGCCGGCCGGCCGGGACAGCCCGACCGGCCGTTGCGGTTCCGCGAGACGGTGCACGGCCCCGTGACGGGATACGCGACGGTGGAGGGGAAGCGCGTTGCCATCT
The DNA here is from genome assembly GCA_963810295.1 of uncultured Actinomycetes bacterium. Taxonomy (GTDB): domain Bacteria; phylum Actinomycetota; class Thermoleophilia; order Gaiellales; family Gaiellaceae; genus Gaiella. The sequence goes on along the minus strand of CAWEMW010000015.1, from coordinate 834,041 downwards.
CGACGAAGCGCTCGACGAGAGGCCGCGAGCTCCGCTCGCTCGGCTTCTTCCTCGACATGTCGATGAATCGCGTCCGCTCGGCACAGGACTTCCTCCACGCCGCCGCCGGAATGGAGCTGACGTTCAACTGGCTCTACGCGGACAGCCGCGACATCGCGCAGTTCACGAGCGGTCGACTGCCCGTCCGACCCGCGACCGTCGACCCGGGCCTGCCTACCAAGGGCACCGGCGAGCACGAGTGGGAGGGCTTCGTGCCCGCCGCCGGGCACGCGCAGGCCGTCAATCCGCCGAGCGGCGTGATTCTCAACTGGAACAACAAGCCGGCCCGTGGCTACTCAGCCGCCGACAGCGAGTGGACCTGGGGCGCCGTCCAGCGCGTCGATCTTCTCTGGGCGGGGATCGAGCGGCGTCGCAAGCACACGCTCGGCTCGGTCGTCGGCGTGATGAACGGCGCCGCGACCCAGGATCTGCGTGTGATGCGCCTCTGGCCCGTGGTGCGGGAAGTCCTCGCCCGCGGAACGGGAACGCAGCGAGCGGCGGCTACCGCGCGAGTGGTCGACACCTGGTACGCCTCGGGCGGGAGCAGGCTCGATGCCGATCTCGACGGCAAGGTCGACTCGGCGGGTGCGGCGATCCTGGACGAGCTCTGGCCGAGGCTCGCGCACGCTGTCCTCGCGCCGGTCCTTGACAACGAGCTCCGCGCGGGCCTGGCGCAGCATGTGCCGAACGACCTCCCTCTCGACGCGAATGGCTCGAGCGCGTACAGCGGCTGGTGGTCGTACGTCCACAAGGACCTTCGCTCGCTCCTCAATAAGCCCGTAACGGGCGCGTACGCAACGCGCTTCTGCGGCCGAGGCGAGGTCGCGCGCTGTGCGGCCTCGCTCTGGGCTGCGCTCGACGAGGCAGCCGCCGTGCTCGAGGCGGCCCAGGGGTCGGCTCCGAGCGAGTGGCGCCAGGACGCGACGAAGGAGCGGATCACGTTCGCGCCCGGGATCCTCACGCGGACGATGCGTGGGTCCAACAAGCCGACGTTCCAGCAGGCGATCACCTTCGCGACGCACCGCTAACGATCACCGTTCAGCCGGGGGGTTGTTGCGCTTCCGTTCGAGCGGGGCCGCTGTACGCTCAGAGCGTGACGCGCACGCAGCAGCTCCTGACGCCCGGCCCGACCGCTGTGCCGCCGGAGGTGCTGAGCGCGCTCGCCCGACCGGTCATCCACCATCGCTCACCCGATTTCGCGGAGATCTTCGCGCTCGCGCAGGAACGGCTCCGCGAGGTGTTCCGAACAGAGCGGGAGGTGCTCGTCTTCACGGCATCGGGAACCGGCGCATTCGAGTCGGCCGTGGTCAACCTGCTCTCGCCGAGCGACCGCGTGCTCGCCGTCTCGCAGGGCGAGTTCGGGCAGCGCTGGCAGGCACTCGCGACGGCGTTCGGCTGCGACGTAGTGCCGCTCACCTACGCATGGGGGGAGTCGCCGAGGCCGGCCGACCTCCGCTCGGCGCTCCAGGAGAGCGGTGCGCGGACCGTGTTCCTCGTCCACTCCGAGACGTCGACGGGTGTGGTCTGCGACCTCGAGCCACTCCTCGCTGTCTGCGCGGACGTCGGAGCGCTGTCCGTCGTGGATGCAGTCTCGAGCCTCGGCGCCGTGCCGCTCGAGACGGACGCATGGGGCGCGGACGTCGTCGTCACCGGCTCGCAGAAGGCGCTCATGACGCCGCCCGGTCTCGCCTTCGCGGCCGTCTCCGAGCAGGGCTGGGACCGCACCGGCACGGCCACGCTGCCGCGCTTCTACTGGGACTGGCAACGTCAGCGCACGGTCCAGGTGAAGGGCTCGACGCCGTTCACGCCGGCCACCTCGACCGTGGTGGCGTTGACCGAGGCGCTCGGTCTCGTCCTCGCAGACGGGCTCGAGGCGGCCTTCGAACGCCATCGGGCGCTCGGCCGCGCCTGCCGCGCGGGGATCAAGGAGATCGGGCTCGAGCTCTACTCGCCCGACGACGACAGCGCCGCGGTGCTCACCGGCGCGCTGACCCCCGAGGGCGTCGACGCTGTCGCGCTCCGCCTCGCGCTGCGCGACAACCACGGCATCACGATCGCGGGGGGCCACGGAGATCTCGTCTCGCGACTGTTCCGGATCGGCCACATCGGGCACGTGACCGTGGAGCAGATCGCCGGCGCGCTGACCGCGATCGAGGAAGAGCTCCTGGCCGCCGGCGCGGACGTCGAGCTCGGGAACGCGGCGCCCGCCGCGCTCGCGGCATTTGGAACCGCTGCGGCGGCCTGAGCGCAGAATGAGCCCGATGCGCGTCCTCGTCCGCGAGCCGATCGCCGAGGCCGGCGTCGAGCTCCTCCGAAGTCGCTTCGAGGTCGACGTCGACCCGGACACGCCGCTCGCCGAGATCATCGACCGCTACGACGGCATCGTGATCCGGTCCGCCACACGCCTGACCCAGGACGTCATCGATCGGGCGAAGCGACTCAAGGTGATCGGCCGGGCCGGTGTGGGCATTGACAACGTCGACGTCGACGCGGCGACGCGGCGCGGCATCGTCGTCGCGAATGCTCCCGAGTCGACGGTCGTTTCTGCCGCGGAGCAGACGATCGCGCTGATCCTCGCCCTCGCGCGGAACATCCCGCAGGCGCACGCGGCGCTCAAGGACGGCCGCTGGGAGCGTTCTCGCTGGAGCGGGGTGGAGGTGGCCGGGAAGACACTGGGGGTCATCGGTCTCGGTCGGATCGGCCAGCAGGTTGCGCGCCGTGCGCTCGGGCTCGGCATGGCGGTGACCGCGTACGACCCGTTCGTCGGGCCCGAGCGCTTTCGGGATCTAGGCGTCGAGCAGGCGGAGACCGTCGACGAGCTCCTCGGCGTGTCCGACGTGGTCACGCTCCATTCGCCGTTGACCGACGAGACGCACTGCCTGATCGACCGCGACGCCATCGCGCGGATGCGTGACGGCGCGCGGCTCGTCAACGCGGCGCGCGGCGCGCTCGTCGACGAGGACGCCCTCGCCGAGGCGCTTCGTTCCGGCAAGCTCGCCGGGGCCGCTCTCGACGTCTTCTCCACCGAGCCGTACGACGGCCCTCTCCTCGAGTTCGACCAGGTCATCGTCACACCGCACCTCGCGGCCTCGACCGACGAGGCTCAGGACCGCGCGGGGGTCATCGTCGCCGAGCAGATCGTCGCCGCGTTGGACGGCGGGATCGTCACGAACGCCGTGAACATTCCGGTCGTCGACCAGGCCGACCTCGAGGTCCTGCGTCCGTTCATCCCGCTCGCCGCGCTGCTCGGGCGCATCTCGGTAAAGCTCGCCGTGGGACGCCCAGAGAGGATCACCGTGGCTGCCCACGGACCGCTCTCCGAGTACGACACGCGGCTCCTCACGGCCGCAGCGCTCAACGGCACGTTCCAGGAGCGGGTTGACCAGGTCGTGAACGTCGTCAACGCCCCGCTGCTCGCAGCCGAGCGGGGGATCGACGTCGTCGAGGAGCGGAACCGCACATCCCGCGACTACACGAACACGGTCGAGGTGCGTGTCGTCTCGGACGGGAAGGAGACGACCGTCTCCGGCACGACGATCGGCCCCGAGCCGCGGCTCTTCCTCGGCGGCGCGCTCGGTTTCGCGATCGACATCGAGATCGCCCCGCACATGGTGTTCATCCGCTACGACGACCGCCCGGGCGTGATCGGGATCGTCGGCTCGATGTTCGGCGACGCCGGAGTCAACATCGCGAACATGGCGGTGTCGCGGACGAAGGAGGGCGGTCAGGCGCTGATGGTCTTCTCGATCGACACGGCCGCGACCGACGAGCTCGTGCGCGCGTTGCACGAGATGGGCTTCGACGACGTTCGCTTCGTCGGGCTCGGGTGACTGGTCCGGCGTGGCGTGGCCCGATCCCGTCGAGCGAGTCGCGTCGTTCCTCCGCGACGTCGGGGCGGAGGCGAGGCTCGAGGAGCTGTCGCAAGAGACGCCCACCGCCGAGGCGGCGGCCGACGCCATCGGGTGCACGCTTTCGCAGGTCGTGAAGTCGCTCGTGCTGGTCTGCGACACGGCGCCGGTGGTGGCGCTCGTCCCCGGCGATCGCAAGGCCGACACCGGAAAGGTCGCACGCCTGCTCGGCGCGCGGCGAGCTGCAGTCGCGAGCGCCCAGGAGGTGCTCGCGGCAACGGGATTCCGCCCCGGCGGGGTGGCGCCCTTTCCGCTCGAGCGCGTCGCTGTCGTGCTTGTCGAGCGAGCGCTCCTTCGTCACCGCACGGTCTGGGCCGGGGCCGGCTCCGAGAGGCACATGGTGGCGCTCGCCCCGTCCGAGCTCGTACGCCTGACGCGCGGTCGCGTCGAGGACCTCGTGCTCGAATCACCATAGAGACTGCGTGGGTGTCAGACTTGAGTCTGACACCCACACAATTTCCATTGCCCAAACGGAGGAGACCGGAATGCAGGAGACGTCGAAGATCTGGATGAACGGCGAGCTCGTCGACTGGGCGGACGCCACCGTTCACGTCGGCGTGCACGGGCTCCACTACGGCACCGGCGCCTTCGAGGGCATCCGGGCGTACGACACGTCGCGTGGCCCGGCCGTCTTCCGGCTCGCCGATCACCTCCAGCGGCTCCACGACAGCGCCCGCCTTCTCTACATGGACGTGCCCTACTCGGTCGAGGATCTGCGCACCGCGACCCACGAGCTCGTGCGCGCGAACGGCCTTCCCGCCTGCTACCTCCGGCCGATCGTCTTCTTCGGCTACGGGTCGCTGGGTGTCCACACCCGCGGCAATCCGGTCGAGACGGTGATCATGAGCTGGCCCTGGGGGGCCTACCTCGGCGAGGACTCGCTCGCGAAGGGGATCACCGCCAAGATCTCGTCGTGGACCCGCGTCGGGCCGAACGTCATCCCGCACGTCGCAAAGGCGACCGGGATCTATCTCAACTCGATGCTCGCCACGACCGAGGCTCAGCGCGCCGGGTACGACGAGGGCATCCTGCTCACGGACGGTGGGTTCGTCGCCGACGGCCCCGGTGAGAACATCTTCGTCGTGAAGAACGGCCGCATCACGACGCCGCCGCTCTCGACCTCGATCCTTCCCGGGATCACCCGCGATTCGGTCATCCAGCTTGCGCAGGAGGTCGGGTACGTGATCGAGGAGGAGGACATCATCCGCACCGACCTCTATCTCGCCGACGAGGTCTTCATGACGGGGACCGCAGCCGAAGTGACGCCGGTGCGCGCGATCGACGACGTCGAGGTCGGCGTCGGCCCGGTAACGCTCGAGCTCCAGCGCGCGTACCTCGAGGCGGTGAACGGCCGCTCCGAGCAATGGAGCCACTGGCTCGATGTCGTCGAGGTTCGTGACGACGTTCGCGACGAAGTCGCGAACGTCTAGACGAACTGCGAGTGCCTGGCTCCGGTGCCTGGCTTCTAGCCAGCCACCTTGCTCTTCCGCAGAGCGAGGACGGCTGCAACGACTCGATCCTGATCTGCCTCGGTGAGCGCCGACCCGCTGGGTAGGCAGAGCCCGCGCTCGAAGATGCGAGCCGAGACGTCGCCGCCGAATGCGCTGTGCGCCGCATAGATCGGCTGGAGGTGCATCGGTTTCCAGAGCGGGCGTGACTCGATGTCCTCCGTCTCGAGCGCGAGCCGGATCGCCTCTCGGTCGGCGCCGAAGCCTTCCGGGTCGACGACGATGCACGTGAGCCACGCGTTGCCTTCGCCGTACGTCGCCTCAGGCATGAAGGAGACGCCGGGGACACTGTCGAGAAGCTCCCGGTAGCGGTCGCGGATCCGCCGTCGGCTCGCGACCCGTTCGGCCAGCGACTCGAGCTGCGCGCGGCCGAGGGCGGCCAGCACGTTGCTCATCCGGTAGTTGAACCCGACCTCGAGGTGCTCGTAGTGCGCGACAGGCTCACGGGCCTGCGTCGACAGCTTGCGCGCGTGCTCGACCCAGTCGCCGTCATGCGAGACGAGCATGCCGCCGCCGCTCGTCGTGATGATCTTGTTGCCGTTGAACGAGAACGCCCCCATCGCTCCCTGTCCACCGGCGGGCACCCCGCGGTAGGTCGCGCCGAGCGACTCCGCGGCATCCTGAACGAGCGTCACGTCGTGGCGCGCGCAGATCTCGGCCAGTGCGTCGTAGTCGCAACACTGGCCGTAGAGGTCTACAGCGAGCACCGCGCGGACACGCGCTCCCGCCTTTCGTCGACTCTCGATCGCTCGGTCGAGGAGCTCGGGGTCGATCGTCCATGTCGCCTCGTCGGCGTCGACGAAGAACGGTGTCGCGCCGGTGTAGGCGATCGCGTTCGCGCTTGCCGCGAACGTAAAGCTCGAGCACGCCACCTCGTCCCCGGGCCCGATGCCGAGCACGACGAGCGCGAGGTGAATCGCTGCGGTGCCGCTCGACAGAGCCACGGCGTGCTCGACGCCGGCGACGGCCGCGAGCTCCCGCTCGAAGGCGTCGACGTGCGGCCCGAGCGGCGCGATCCAGTTCGACGCGAGCGCGTCCTCGACGAGCTCGACCTCGCGTCCGAACGCGTGGGGAGGCGAGAGGTAGATGCGCGGCATGGCGGCGAGCCTAGCGGCGCGGACTCCGGACGTGGCCTGTGGCCGCGTCCCGCTTGGCGATGCGCTCCGGTCGGGACGCGGGCAGTGCCCACGTCCCTGCGCCTATCAGGCGCCTGAATGGCGATACTTCGACCGATGGGGCACGGGATGGTCTTCCTCGGCTTCGGCAAGTACGTGCGCGCCGACCGCATCTACGCGCTGGAGCCGATCACCGGCGAGGAACGTGGCAGCGGAAGTCGCACGCTCGTGTGGGTCGAGGGGATCCCGGAGCCGGTCGTCGCGTCCCGGACGCAGGAGACGATACTCGCGGAGATCGAGTCGAGCGTCGAATCGGGCTCGTCACCGCGTGGATCGCGTTCTCGCCGAGGCTCGGTGCGGACACATCCGCAGCTCTTCGAGGAATGACGTTCGGCGAGCTCGTGGCGGGGAGCGTGCACGATGCTGCTCCTGCCGTGATCGGCTGGACGCTCCTCGTGGACGGCGTGGGCGGCAGGATCGTCGAGGTCGAGGCCTACGCTGCCGACGACCCCGCGAGCCATTCGTTTCGCGGCCCCACGCCGCGCGCCGCGGTGATGTTCGGCCGATCGGGACGGCTGTATGTCTATCGCTCGTACGGGCTCCACTGGTGCGCCAACATCGTCTGCGAGGCGCCGGGCCGAGGCGCTGCGCTGCTTCTGCGCGCACTCGAGCCGACCCACGGGCTCGACGTCATGCGCGAGCGGCGCGGAGTCGACGACGCGCGCCTTCTCTGCGCCGGCCCGGGCCGCTTGACGCAGGCGCTCGGCCTCACGGGCGAGCACAACCACGCGGATCTGAGCATGCCGCCCTTCGAGCTCGTGGCGCCTGTGCGGGCCTCGACGGTCGAGCGGACGCCGCGGATCGGCATCACGAAAGCGGTCGAGCAGCCGTGGCGTTACGTGGAGGCAGGATCCAGCTGGTCGAGCCGCAGTCGGCGAGCAGCCTGAACGAAGGTTACGACGTGTCCGACTGAAGTCGGATGCCAGAGTCACCCTCGCGTCCGACCAGCAGCGTGAGCGGAAGCCCGGGGCGAGCGGCGATACCGGGCTCGAGGCTCTGCTGGAGCACGGTCCCGGACGGCCCTTCGCCGTACTGGACGCGCACCGAGAGCTTCAACTTGCGGCTTCTCTCGCGCGCGTCCGGGAGGCTCGACCCGACGAGATTGGGCACCAGCCCGTCCCGTGCGGCCGAGACCCAGATCCGAACGTTCCCGTTCGCGGACAGGAAGCCGCCGCGCGGCTTCTGCTTGACGACCTGCCCGGGCCGCGTCCGTGGCTCGGCGGGCACGTAGATGACGTCCGGCGTGAGAGGAATGGACTCGAGGGCGACGCGCGCGGACTCGACCGAGCGTCCCACGAGCACGGGCACCGACACCTCGTTCGCGTAACACGCCGCCGTCGAGCCTGGTGCGCGGCCCGCGAAGTAGGAGATGACGCGCGTCGCAGGGCAGTAGCCGTTGTCGAGCCGCCACGTGCCGTCCCGGAACACGACGCGAAGGTCGGACGCCGGCTGGTAGGACGGTGACGAGAAGTACTTCGGCTTCTCCTTCGCGAGGGCGCGGGTCATGAACGCCTTCCAGATCAGCGCGGGCAGCGTGCCGCCCGCCACGGGCTCGCCGTTGAACTCCGTCTCCATCGGCTTGAGCTCGTTCGGGTAGCCGACCCAGACCGCGACCGCCAGCTCGGGCGTGTAGCCGACGAACCAGGCGTCGGCGTAGTCGTCGTTCGTGCCGGTCTTGCCCGCAGCCTGGCGCCCCGGAAGCTGCGCCCGCTGGCCCGTCCCCTGTTCGACGACCCTGCTGAGGATCGCCGTGAGCTGCTCGGCATCGGCCGGCGCGAGGACCGGTCGCCCGACGGGCTCGTTCTTGCGCGACTTGCCCGTCCTTCGGAAGCGCACCTCCTCGACGACGCGCGGGACATCTCCCATGATGGAGCCGTCGACGCGCTCGCCGCCGTTGGCGATCGTCGCGTACGCACGGGTCATGTCGAGCGGATTGACGGCGACGAATCCGAGGCCGATCGCGAAGTACGCGGGCAGCTTCGAGCGGATGCCGAGCTTGCGGGCCGTCTCGACGATCGACCTGGGGCCGACGATGTTCGTCAGCTGTGCGTACACCGAGTTGTCGGAGTGCACCATCGCCGTCGCAAGGTCGGTCGCGCCGAGGTAGTTGCCCTCGTAGTTCGACACCGGCCAGAGACGGTCGCCCGCGTCGATCTGGATCGGCTTCGACGTGATCCGCGTCGACGGCGCGATCCCCTTCCGGAAGGCGGTTGCCAGCACGATCGGCTTGAACGAGGAGCCCGGCTGCCGCTCCGCCTGGGTCGCGAGGTTGAACTGGCTGCGTCGGAAATTGGTGCCGCCGAACATCGCCTTCACCGCGCCGGTGCGCGGGTCGATCGCAACGAGGGCCGCGGCCGGGCCGTCGGGGTTGCGCAGCACCTTCTGGATCGCCTCGCGCGCCTTGTCCTGGAGATCGAGGTCGATCGTCGTCGTGACCTCGAGCCCGCCGCCGAACGTCCGCTCGGCGCCGTAGCGCGCGACGAGCTGGTCGGTGACGTAGCCCACGAAGTACGGCGCCGGCCCCCGCGTGCCGGGCAGCCGGACGTCCTCCGGCCGCGGCAACGGCGTCGCGTTGGCCCTGCGCTGCTCGATTCGAGTGATGCGACCCTGCTCGTACAGCTGCTCGAGGACGTACGCGCGGCGCTGGCGCGCGGCGACGGGGTGCTGCACGGGGTCGTAGATGCTCGGGCTCGCCGGGATCCCTGCCAGGAGCGCGGCTTCCGGAAGCGTCAGCTCGGCTGCGCTCTTGCCGTCGTAGTAGGTCCTCGCCGCCTGGAGGATGCCGTACGCGCCGTTGCCGAAGTAGATCGTGTTGAGGTAGGCGGTGAGGATCTGATCCTTCGACTGCGTCTGGGTCAGCTGCCACGCGAGCGCTGCCTCGCGCACCTTGCGCGCGATGGTCTGCTCGTTCCGGCTGTAGGCGTTCTTGACGTACTGCTGCGTGATCGTGGAGCCGCCCTCGATGACGCTCTGGCTGCGGATGTCCTGCCAGAGAGCGCGCACGATCCCGCGCAGATCGACACCGTTGTGCTCGTAGAACCGCTTGTCCTCGACGGCGACGATCGCCTGCTTCATGATCGGCGCGATCGCCTCCGACGAGACGAGCACGCGGCTCTCGTCCCCGCGCAGGATGGCGAGAACCCGCTTCTGGCCCGAGGCGTTCGGCGCCGAGTAGACGACGGTGTCGACGTCGTCGCGTGGATTGGACGGATCGAGTGCGGCGAGCTCGCTCCGGATTGCCGTCACGAGCCCGTAGCTGAACGCGGCCGAGGCGAGCGCGAGGAGGACGAGCACGATCGCTGCGAACCGTCCCTTGCGGATCCGGCCGCGTCGCGGCACCGCGTCCGTACGTCCTGGAACCCGCAAAGCGCCGTCAAGTGTAGCCCTGAGCGGCCGTTTCAGGCCGTGGCGAGCAACTCGAGCAGCTCCATGCCGTATCGCTCCAGCTTGGTCGGCCCGAAACCCCGCACCGCAGCGAGCTCGCCTTTCGAGCGAGGCCGTAGCGCAGCGAGCTCGTCCAGCGTCGTGTCGTGGAGCACCACGTACGCGGGAACGCCGTCCTGACGCGCACGCTCGGTTCGCCAGGCGCGGAGCTCGGCCACGAGCGGCTCGTCCGGTCGCGCCGCCTGTGGTGGCGCGAGGGAGGGGAGCGGCGCCGACGGGCGCGCCTCGAGAAGTCGGAAGCCGTCGCGCTCGACCTCGACGAGGGAGCCGGTTACCTCGAGGGCGCGCACCCACCGTGTCACCTGTGCGTCGGACGCCGCACCCAGCGAGCCGAAGGCCGACGAGCGGCGGGCCGACGGGGGCGCCTTGACCGAGCCGCGGAGCAATGCGACGAGGCTACGGCGGCCGACGGGCCACCGGAGCCCGTCGACGGCGTCGCGAATTGTCTGTGCCGGGTCGTTCGGCAGCGGCGGCGGAGCGAAGACGGGTGCCTGTGCCGCGGTTGTGGGCGCGCACACGTCGCAGGCGCCGCACGGCGCCGCGAGGGACTCGCCGAAATGCTCCGCGACCTGAAGGTGGCGGCAGCGCGCCGTGTCGGCGAACGAGACGATCCGCTCCACGCGCGCCGCCGCCTCACGCGCGTAGCGATCGAGCATCGCGTCCACGATGTTGCCGGCACCGCTGTCCACGGGGAGGAGCTCGACGCGCATCGCGCGCCCGACGTCGTAGCCACGCCGGAGGATCCCCGACTGCTCGAGCATTCCGACGAGCACGCGCGGATCGTGCTCGTCACCCACTGCCTCGGCGAGGGCGCCGGCTTCGATGACGCCGCCGCTCTCCCGGACGACGCGGTACACCGATCGCAGCATCTCGGGCGTTGGCACGCCGCGGAGCGCGAAGCGCCGGAGAGCGGCCGCATCGGCGTCGCCTGCGAGGAGGACCGTGTCGCTCGGAGCGCCGTCTCGGCCGGCTCGGCCGACCATCTGGACGTAACTCTCGAGCGAGTCGGGATAGTTGACGAGCGCCACCAGGCGGACGTCGGCCTTGTCGATCCCCATCCCGAACGCCGTCGTCGCCACGACGACAGGTGTCCGCCCCGAGATGAATGCCTCCTGCACCGTTGTCCGCTCGTCTGCGTCGAGGCCCGCGTGGTAGTAGGCGGCGCGAACGCCGTGGCCGACGAGCGTTCGGGCGATGTCCTCGCACGAGCGGCGTGAGCGCGCGTACACGATTGCCGGGGCGCCGTCGAGCGCCCGGAGTCGGCGAAGGATCGCGCGCAACCGCTCCTCGGCGTTCTCGGCCCGCTCGACGTCGTAGCGGAGATTCGGCCTGTGGACGCTCGTGCGGACGACCCCGAGCTCACGGCCGAGCGCTTCGGCGATCGCAGTCGCGGTCGCAGGAGTCGCAGTCGCCGTCATCCCGAGCACGGCTGGGCGGCCGAGCGCGTCGAGAGCGCGCCGGATGAAGAGGTAGTCGGGTCTGAAGTCGTGTCCCCACATGCTCACGCAGTGCACCTCGTCGATCACCACGAGGCCGACACCGATGTCGCGGAGGCGTCGTACGAACGACTCCTGGCGCAGCCGTTCGGGGGCGGCGTAGAGGAGGCGCGTCCGTCCCTCCGACACGGCCGCGAGCCGCAGCGCCGCCTCCTCCTGGGTGAGCGACGAGTTGACGAACGTCGCGGTCTCGGCGATCCGGGCCGGAAGCTTGTCCACCTGGTCCTTCATCAGCGCGATGAGCGGGGAGAGGACAAGCGTCGGCGATGGTCGCAGCATCGCTGCGAGCTGGTACGTGAGCGACTTGCCGGCGCCCGTCGGCATCAGGGCGAGCGTGTCGCGGCCGTCGAGGGCGGCGCGCACGACCTCCTCCTGCCCAGGGCGGAAGTCGTCGAACCCGAAGTGCTCGCGCAGCGCGGGGCGGAGGTCTGTGACCGGCACCCGAACGAGTGTACGGTCGCCGTCGGAGCGCGTTCGTGTCGGCTTCGTGCCGCCTTCGTGCCGTGACTCGCGCAGGGCGCGAAGCCGGTCGAAGCGGTCGGGCGCGCCTCTAGCGCCCGCCGATCTCCCTTCCGAGGATCTCCTCCATGAAGGCCACAGCTCGTGGATAGGCGTCGAGCCGATTCGAGAGCTTCTGGAGCCCGTGCCCCTCGTCGTGGTAGACGAGGAGCTCGGAGCGGATGCCCCGCTCGACAAGGGCCTCGTGGATCTGCTCGGCCTCGCCGAGTGGCACGCGCGGGTCGTTCGCGCCGTGGATGAGCAGCAGCGGCGCCCGAATGCGGTCGACGTGGGTGATCGGCGAAGCCTCTACGAGGAACTCGAGATCTTCCTCCAGCGAGCCGTACTCACGTTCGCGGAATGCACGTCGGTACTCCGAGGTGTTCCGGAGAAACGTGACGAGGCTCGAGATCGGCACGACGGCGACGCCGCCCGCCCAGCGCTCGGGCTCGAATGCGAGGCAGGCGAGCACCATGTAGCCGCCGTACGAGCCTCCGTACAGCACGGTCTGGTCGGCGGCGAACCGGGTGTCGGCGCTCAGCAGGTCGTGCAGCGCAGCGATGTCGCGCACGGTGTCCAGTCGCCTGCGGCCGTCGTCGAGGTGCTCGAACCGCTTTCCGTAGCCCGTCGAGCCGCGCACGTTCGGCTGTACGACGGCGAACCCGTGCCCGACGAGGTACTGCACGAACGGAATCCACATCGGGCGCCGCTGCGCCTCCGGGCCGCCGTGGATCTCCAGCAGGACGGGCGCGGGCTCGTCGGTCTCGGGCCGGTACGCGAGATACGGGATCGACTCGCTGTCGAACGACGGGAAGCGATGCAGTGTCGGCGCCACGAGCTCGTTCTCCGGGACCCCTGTCGGGCTGCTCGTCAGTCGACGCGACTCGAACGTGGCCGTGTCGAGAAGCCACGCGTCCCAGGTCGTCCGGGGCGACGAGAAGCCGAAGGCGAGCCGGCTTCCGTCGGGTGACAGGACGAGAGTCTCGATCATCCCTCGATCGGGCAGCTCGACCCGGCTGCGGAGCGAAAACGTGGTCGGGTCGTAGAGCTCCAGCCGGGAGTAGCCCTCCTCGTTCGCGTGGACGACCAGTGCCCTGCCGTGCCGGTCGCCGACGCAATGGAGGTCCCACGCGTCCTCGATCACGTAGCTCCACGACTCCGTCTCGATCTCGAACCGGGCGATGCCGGCGTGGTCGCGCCCGCTATTCGTTGCGAACAGGAAAGCGTCCGAGTCGTTGCTCCAGGCTGGCGCGCCGAACAGCGCATCGTGCTCGTCCGGCGCGACCAGGACGGTCCTGCCGTCGACGAGATCGACGAGATGGAGGTCGTTGTCGCCGGTGCGCCCGGTCAGCTGGAGGACCCCGAGCCAGCGGCCGTCGGGCGAGAAGCCGGCCACCTCGCAGTAGCCGCCCGAGAACACGCGTTGCTCGTCGCCGGTCTCGAGCGACCGCACGTAGACGTCCAGGTCGCGGCCGTTGCGGCGGTTGCAGGTGTACGCGAGCATGCCGCCCGTCCGGCGAGAACGACGGTGCGTCGTGCCGGAACTCCGGCTCGACGACGAGCGGCTCGGGCGTCGCTCCCGGGACCCGGTCGAGGAGATACAGCTGGGCGCGCTCGTTGCCGCCCTCGTCGACCGAGAGGAGCATGCGGTCGCTGCCCGGGACGAAGAGCCCGGTGACCGGCTCGGCGAGATCGGTCACCTGGACAGGGTCGGCGTCGCCCGGCGACACGATGTAGAGCTGAAAGCTGCCCGGCAGGTTCCAGCGGACGAGCACGTCGCCGTCGTCGGAGATGTCGGCGGGGAGCGCCCAGCTGACCTCGAGCAGCTCCCGGAGCGACGCCACCGCCGGTGAGGCTACTCGGACCGAGGCTCGATGTCCGACTTCGGTCGGACGTCGACGCTCACGCCGGCTGCGACGCGACGATCGGGTCGGACGTCGGTGCGTCGACGCCGCCTGCGTCCTCCACCGTGACGAGCACGACCGACCCCGGCGCGACCGCCTCGTCCACCGGAACGACGTCGCGCTCGTTCGCGCCGTCGAAGAGGCCCGCCCGGACCGGCGCCCCGCCGTCCGAGACCCAGACCTCGTAAGTCTTGCCAACCGGGGCGGGGCCGATCCCGTCCAGTACGAGGACGGCGGCGCCCTCGTCGTCCACCACGAGCCTGCCGTCGCCTGCCTCGAGATCGACAGCGCGAGCGTCTGGATCCGACAGCACCGCGGTCGCGGCGCGACTGCGGTCGAGCGCCTCGCGAGCGTCGTCGCGATCGCGCGAGGCCGCTACGCCCCACATCCCGAGGGCGAGCGCGGCGCAGGCGGCGAGCGCAGCGGCCGCGCCGAGCGCTGGAACCGCGCGCGAGCGGCGGTGCGCGTCGAGGGAGACGACGTTCTGCGGCTCCGCGCGCACTGCGTCGAGGATCTGTCCGCGGAGCTCAGGGCGCGGCGTCGGGCCGGAGGCAGCGGTCGCCATCGCAGCCGTGACCTCGGAGAACGCACGGAGCTCCTCCCGCGCCTCCTCGGACGTCGCGAGCAGCTCCTTCGCCCGCGCCTGGTCGGCCGGGTCGAGCGCGTCGAGCGCGTAGCCTGCGATCAGCTCGTGAGTCTCGGTGTCCACGATCCCTCGGATTCGGTGTCGTCCAGGAGCTCCCGGAGGCGGGCGAGCCCGGCGAACATCCTGCTCTTGATGGTACCGAGCGGCACGCCGAGCCTCTCGGCGAGCTCGGCCTGCGAATACCCCCCGTAGTACGCGAGCTCGAGCGCCTCGCGCTGCGCGTCAGGGAGCGTGCGGAGCAGCTGTTGGATGCGGTCGCGCTCGAACCCGAGCCACGCCTCGTCCTCTGCCGAGCCGGCCGGGTCGGGCGCGTCGCGCTGCTCGAGATCGAGCGGCTCGGCGCGTCGCCGATCCTCGCGCCGGACGAGATCCACCGCCCGGCGGTGCACGAGCGTCACGATCCAGGTACTCGCCTTGGCCCTATCCGCCCTGAACGTCGCGGCCGAGCGCCAGACGGCCAGGAACCCCTCCTGCACGGCGTCCTCTGCGAGCCGGTCGTCCCGCAGGATGCGGAATGCGATGCCGTACGCGATCCGGCCGACACGGTCGTAGAGCTCGGCGAGGGCGGCCTCGTCCCCGCGCGCGACGAGCGCCACGAGGGCCTCGTCGGACAGGTGCGCATGCTGCTTCCGCATCGACCAGACGGCCGGCGGCGCCGGCACGGCTGACCGTACCACGGACTCGATACCCGCACTCATCGGGCTTATTCGGCGCGAGCCCTCCGAGTGGTTCACCGAACCGACGGCCGCGACGGGGCGAACAAGCCCCGTTGATCGACCATCCCGACCGAAGGAGTACGACGATGCGCAAGGGCATCGCAATCGCCGCGCTCGCCGCGGCTGTTTGCACGGCCGCGGTCGCCGCGGCCACCACGCTCGGTCCGGGCGACGGAACCGCGTCCAGCCATCGCGAGGCGCCGCTCATCGCGGACGACCCCGCGGCGGACCTCACGGACGTCTACGCGTTCCGCAGCCCCGACAAGCCGAGCACCGTGACGATCCTGGCGAACGTGATCCCCGCCGAGGATCCGGGCGCCGGGCCCCTCTACTACACGTTCTCCCCGAGCGCTCGCTACAACCTGAAGATCGATACCACCGGCGACGTCCAGCCGGATGTCATCTACCGGTTCCAGTTCCAGCGCAAGACGGGCCAGTTCTTCCTCGGCGACACCGCCCAGCCGTACACGGTGACGCGGATCGCGAAGGGGAAGTCGACCGTCGTCGCTCGTGGGACGACACCGCCGAACAACATCGGCAAGCGCTCGACTCCGGGCTACAGGACCATGGCCGCGAAGTCGGTCGCCTCGTTCGACGGCGGCGCCTCGAAGGCGTTCGCCGGTCAGCGCGACGACCCGTTCTTCGGCGACATCGGGGCGATCTTCGACCTCGTCGCGATTCGCAAGGGGACGGGGAACATGGGCGGCGGGAAGGACTTCTTCGCCGGCTACGGCGTTCACACGTTCGCCGTGCAGGTCCCGATCGCCGGTCTCGCGGCGAAGAACGGGACGATCGGCGTCTGGGGCTCCGTCGACCGGCGCAAGGTCACGACCCGCGGTGCCACGACCCGCGACAGCGGCGCGTGGGTGCAGGTGAACCGCCTGGGCAACCCGCTCGTCAACGAGGTCATCATCCCGACGGGCCTCAAGGACCGCTGGAACGCCCTCCAGCCGTGGAGCGAGTCGGAGTTCCGCAAGTACTACACGGAGCCGATCCTCGCCGCGGTGATCAACAAGCTGTACAAGCTCGGCGCGCCCGAGAAGGGCCGGGACGACCTCGTCGCCGTCCTCCTCACCGGAGTGCCGAAGCTGAACTTCACCGGGCCGAAGCTCGCTGACGTGCTCCGGCTCAACCTCACCGTCCCGGTCACCAAGAGCCCCAACCGGCTCGGTGTGCTGGGCGGCGACACCCAGGGCTGGCCGAACGGCCGCCGCCTCGGTGACGACGTGATCGACATCGCCGAGCAGGCGGTGGGCGGCTTCCTGAAGGACGTGAAGCTCCCGCTCGGCGACGGCGTCAACGGTGACGACGTCGCTCTGCTCGGCGCGTTCCCCTACGCCGCCGACCCGAAGGCGGGATTCGACAACACGAAGGGCCTCCAGAAGTAGAGGCCCCTGTGGGGCCGGTCCGAACCGGGCCGGCCCCACACGCGAAGCAGGATCGTCGTGCGCACCAGAGCCAAGCTGATCACCTCTGCTGTCCTCGTCCTGGGTCTCGTCCTTGGATCGCTCCTGGGCGGCGTGCTGCGCGACGGCGACGCTGCGTCCGGCGCCCTTCCAGCCTCGTCGGGAAGCACGGCGTTCGCCGCCGATCGTGTCCTGACGGGAATCGCGTCCGCCGGCGGTGGAGTCGACGTGCGTGAGCTCGAGCGGACCGTGCGGGCCGAGCCGAACGACGGGCGGTCGCTCGTACTGCTCGGGTACGCGTACCAGCAGCGCTGGCGCGAGACGGCCGACGCGTCCAACCTGCCTCGCTCCGAGGCCGCGCTGCGGCGCGCGCTGCGCCTCGACCCGAAAGACCCGCTCGCAGTGACCGGCCTCGGCTCGCTTGCGCTGATCCGACACGACTTTCGCTCCGCACTCGACCTCGGCCGACAGCGCCCAGCGCCTCGCGCCGTCGAGCGCCCGCGGCTACGGGGTCGTCGGCGACGCGCTGATCGAGCTCGGACGATACGAGGAGGCGTTCCGCGCCTTCGAGCGGATGGTCGCTCTCCGGCCGAGCGTTGCCTCCTATGCCCGGATCGCGTACGCCCGTGAGCTGATCGGGGACCTTCCCGGCGCCCGTCAGGCGATGCAGCTCGCGGCGGACGCCGCATCGGGCCAGCGCGAGCCTGCTGCCTGGGCGAACGTGGAGCTGGCCAAGCTCGACCTACGCGCAGGTCGCGTCCAGCGCGCCGAACTGCACCTTCGGGCTGCCCTGGCCCTTCTGCCGGGATACGTGTACGCGTCGGAGCAGGTCGCGCGGGTTGCGGCCGCGCGTGGCGACCTCCGCGGCGCGATCCGCTCAGCGCGCGCGGCTGTCACCGCCGTGCCCCTGCCGCAGTTCGTCTCCCTGCTCGCCGATCTCTACGATCGCGCGGGAAACCGCCGCGCCGCTCGGGAGCAGGTCGCGACCGTGCGCGCCATCGACCGGATCCTCACCGCGAACGGCGTGCGCACCGATGTCGAGTCCGTGGTCTTCGACGCGGACCACCGAATCGGGCGGTCGACGCTCGTGATGCGCGCGCGCGCGGCTCGCGAGGCCCGGCCGTCGATCCTGGGCGACGACGCACTCGCGTGGGCGCTCGCGCGCAGCGGCCGTTGCGGCGAGGCGCGGCAATGGTCGGAGCGCTCGCTCAGGCTCGGCACACGCGACCCGCTCGTCTTCTTCCACCGCGCCGAGATCGAGCGCTGCGCCGGGAACCGGAACGCAGCCCGCGGGTGGGCACGCCGTGCCCTCGCGCTCGACCCGGGGTTCTCCGTGCGCTGGGCGCCGGTCGCCCGGCGTCTCGCGTCCTGACATCCCGAACCGTCCGCGGCTGCGGCAGCGAACAACGCTCGACCGCACCGACAAGGGAGGAACCGTATGACGGTCTCCAGACATGGCCTCGCGCTTGCGCTTGTGCTCGGCGCGATGGCCGCGATCGCCGCCCTGTTCGCCGGCCGCGTCGCGCCCGATGGCGCGAACGCGGCCAGCCACCGGGAGGCGCCGCTGATCTCGCTCGATCCTGCAGCGGACATCAGCGACTACTTCATGTTCCGCAGCTACGAGCCCGGGAAGTCCGACCGGGTCGTGTTGATCATGGACGTCAACCCCGGCGAGGAGCCGAGCTCGGGCCCGAACTACTACGGCTTCGACCCGAGCGTCACGTACTCGATCGGGATCGACAACGACCGTGACGGGAAGGCAGACGACGTCCGCTTCGACGTCCGCTTCAAGAACGAGCTCCGGGGCCTCACGAAGGACCTGGGTCTTCCGCTCCGCTATATCGGCGGCGGCCCGCTCCCCGTCGTCGACGATGTCGACGACGCGGGCAACGGCCTCCGGCAGACGTACGAGGTCTCGATGAACGGCAAGAAGCTGCACCAGGGCTCGCTGCCGGTGCTACCGGACAACGTCGGCCCTCGGACGACGCCGAACTACGAGGCGAACTTCCTCTCAGAGGGAATCAAGCAGCTCGACGGCGGGATTCGCGTGTTCGCAGGCCCGCGCGACGATCCGTTCTACATCGACCTCGGTGCGGCGTTCGACACGCTGAACCTCGCACCGTTCTTCGGCAATCCGCCGAAGCCGGGCATCGACATGCTCGCGGGTCACAACGTGCACACGATCGCCATCGAGGTGCCGATGGCGATGATCTCGAACGGCTCGAACGTGATCGGCTCCTACGGGTTCACGACGCGGCCGAGAGTCACGATCCGCACGGAGCGTGGCTTCGACCTGTCCTCGGGCGGCATCGCCCGCGTCCAGGTGCAGCGGCTCGCGAACCCGCTCGTCAACGAGTTGATCATCGGGACGGGAGACAAGGACCGCTGGAACGGGACGAAGCCGGACGACGAGTCCCAGTTCCTCAACTACTACCTCAAGCCGCGCTTCGCGCTCGCCGAGCAGCTCGTGTTCGGCGTGCCGACCGGCTGCCTCATCGCGCTCCCCGGCTGCACGCCGAGCCCACCCGCCAACACCGGGCTCGACCTGGCCGGCTTCAACCGCACCGACCTGCAGGCGCTCCTCCTGCAGTACAACCCGATCGTCTACGGGACGGGACAGGCCGGAGCCAACTCCGACCTGCTCCGGCTCAACCTGGCGACGCCTCCGACACCGCTCGGCCAGCAGTCGAGCGTCCCCGGCGCGCTCGGCGGTGACGCCGCCGCGTGGCCAAATGGTCGGCGTCCGAAGGACGACGTGACCGACATCGCCGCGAAGGCCGTCGGCGGCACCAACTACGTGCCGCTCGCGACGATCGACGGCGTGAGCTCGAACGACAAGGCGTACCCCGCGACGTTCCCGTTCCTCGCCTCGCCGCACGACGGCGTGACGCGAGTGCATCAGAACCGGTAAGGGGCGTCGTCACGGTGGGCGGGGTCGACGAGCAGTTGCCCCCGCCCACCGAACCGCTCGCATCCCGCGTGCGAACACGTCCTGTCGGAAACGAGAGAGGAGCTCGTCGATGCTTCGCCGGACCGCCGCAACGCTCGTCGTCACGATCGGGCTTGTGCTCGCGATCGCGGGAACGGCGAGCGCGCACCCGCTCGGCAACTTCACGGTCAACCACTACGCGGGCATCGAGCTCGCGGGCGACCGCATCTACGTTCGCTACGTCCTCGACCTCGCCGAGATCCCGACCTTCCAGCTCGGCGACGGCGTTCGCCGCCACGGCTTCGCAGCGACAGTCGCGCGGCAGCTCGAGTTGCGGCTCGACGGGAAGAGGATCAAGCTCCGCCCCGTGGCACACCGCGTCGTCGCACGGGACGGCGCCGGAGGCCTGTCCACGCTGCGTTTCGACGCCGTGTTCTCGGCGCCCGCGTCCGGTCGCTCGCTGTCGTTCGTCGACCGCGTGCAGCCCGACCGGATCGGATGGCGCGAGATCACGATCTCGGCGCGGGACGGCGCGCGTCTCCTCGAGTCATCCGTCCCGGGCGAGAGCCGCTCGAACGAGCTTCGCGCGTATCCGAACGACCTCCTGAGCTCGCCGCTCGACATCCGCTCGGCAGAGGCTCGGTTCGAGCCGGGCAGCGGTTTGGCCCCTGCTCCCGGGCTCGAGCCCGCTCCCGCCCCGCCGCACCGCGGTGGGGGCTTCGAGGCGCTCGTCGAGCGCGGCGACCTGTCCGTCGGGGTGGTCGTCGTGTCACTCCTGATCGCAGCATTCTGGGGCGCGGTGCACGCCTTGACGCCGGGACACGGCAAGGCGCTCATCGCCGGGTATCTCGTGGGCACGCGCGGCCGGCCGCGGCACGCATTCATCCTCGGCGCCACGGTGACGGCGACGCACACTGCCGGCGTCTTCGGGCTCGGTCTGGTGACGCTCCTGCTCTCCCAGTTCGTGGTGCCTGAGCAGCTCTACCCGTGGCTGACTCTCGTCTCGGGCGTGCTCGTGGTCGCGGTGGGGCTCGGCGTCCTGCGCGGCCGGATGCGCGGTGGGCACAACGATGGATCCGGTCTCCGACTTCGGTCGGACACCTCCTCCCACGCAGCGGTATCGGGTCACCACCATCACCACCACGGCCATCACCATCACCACGACGACCACCACCACCACGGCCACCCGCACGACGGCGCACCGACATCTCGAGGAATCGTCGGCGTCGGAATCGCTGCAGGCCTGCTCCCGTGCCCGTCGGCGCTCGTCGTCCTGCTGAGCGCTATTGCCCTCCACCGCATCGGCTTCGGGATGGCTCTGATCGTGGCGTTCAGCGTCGGCCTGGCAGCGACGATCACGGCGATCGGCTTGCTCGCCGTCCTGGCGCGTCGCGCTTTCTCCCGGGTGCGCCTCGACGGGCGTGTGGTCCGCGCGCTCCCGGCTGTTTCGGCGGCCGTGATCGTGCTGGTCGGGCTCGCGATCACGCTCAGAGCGGTTCCGGGGGTGTTGTGAACCGAACCGGCCGGGCGCCGCGGCCGAATAACGTCGACATCACGGACTGAGAGGACGGACATGTTTGGACTGGACGATTGGATCGCAGGGCTCTCGGACAGCGGCTCGATCGTGGTCGTGCTCGTCGTGGCCACGCTGCTCGGGCTGCGCCACGCGACCGACCCGGATCACATCGCCGCCATGACGTCGCTCGTCGCCTCGAGTCGCGAGCGGACGAGCCGAGTCGCTGCGCGCCTCGGCTGGTGGTGGGGCCTCGGCCACGCCGTGACGCTCGTCGCCTTCGGCATCCCGATCCTCCTGGCCGAGGAGTTTCTCCCCGAGCGGGTCCAGCAGGGCGCGGAGACCGCGGTCGCGGCGCTGATCGTCTTCCTCGCAATCCGGCTGATCGTCCGCTGGCGACACGGCTACTTCGACCTTCACGCGCACCCGGACGCGGACCAGGCCCACCAACACGACGTGCGCTCTCCGCACGGTGCCTTCGGGATCGGGCTCGTGCACGGCATGGGCGGAAGCGCGGGCGTCGGCGTGCTCCTCCTCGCCGCGATCCCGGACGAGACGCTTGCGATCGGCGCGCTGCTCGTCCTCGCGCTCTTCACGGCCGTCTCCATGACGATCGTGACGACGGGATTCGGGGCAACGTTGTCCGTTCCGGCTGTCGCGCGGTCGTTCACGGCAGCTGCGCCCGCGCTGGGCGCCGCGAGCCTCGCGTTCGGCCTCTGGTACGCCGCGGCGGCCTGGAGCCTCGCGCCGTACCCGTTCTAGATTCGCGCGCGTCCAGGCGGGATACTGGGCGATGTGGCGGCACCGGGTCGGGTACACGACCGTGACCTGCGCATCGTCGCGGCCGCGATCTGCCTGTCGGCGCTGGGTGACGGCGTCGCACTGATCGCCCTCGCGCTCCGCGCAAAGGAGCTCGCTGGAGAAGGGATGGGCGGTGGGGTCGCGATCGCCGGCATGTTCATCTGCCTCTGGGCGCCGGTCGTCCTGCTGGCGGGGCACGTCGGCCTCCTGGTCGACCGGGTCGAGACGCGCGGGCTTCTCGTCGCCGTCTCGGCCGGCCAGGCACTCGTTGCGACCGCCCTCGCGTTCGTCGGGGGTCAGGCGCTCTTGTACGTGCTGGCGGCGCTGCTCGGAGTCGGGATCGCTGTCGCCCAGGCCGCCGAGTTCGCGCTCGTGCCCGTCGTCGCGGGCACACGCTCGTTGCAGAGCGCGAATGGAACGGTGGAGACGGCGCGGGCCCTCGGCTTCACGGTCGGCCCGCTGTGTGGGAGCCTGCTCGTCGCGACAGGTGGTACGGCTGCGGCGATGCTCGTCGACGCAGCCTCATTCGTCGCAGTCGGAGCCGCCGGCCTTGCGCTCGCCGCCCGGCGCGTTGCCACCCCGAAGCACGCCGACGAGAAGCGGCGCGCTCGCGACGGCATCCGCTTTCTCCTCGTCGACCCCGTCGTCGCCCTGATGGTTGTCGTCGTGTTCGTCTCGCTGCTCTTCATGTCCGCGTCGATCCCTGCCGACCTCGTGTACGTCGAGGACGTGCTCGGCTTCGAAAACCTGGGAATCGGGATCGTCCTCAGTGCATGGACGCTCGGGATGCTCGTCGGCTCGAACGTCGTCGCGCGTCGGGTGTCCGTCGCGGCGCTCGCCTCGGCGGCGATGGTCGGCGTCGCCGTGCAGGGTCTCGGGAAGTTCCTCGCGCCGTTCTGGCTCGCCTTCGGGTTCATGGTCGCCATGTACTTCGTGGGCGGGATCGGGCACGGGCTGAAGAACGTCACGTCTCGGACGCTCATTCACCTCCGCGTCGCTCCCGAACGCCACGGACGTGCATTCGCAGCGTGGAACGGCATTCGGAACGCCGCCGAGCTCGGCGCGCTCGCGGTCGGCGGCCTTATCGTCGGTGCGATCGGCGCGCGCGAGACGCTGTGGCTTGCCGGCGGGCTCTCCGCCCTGGCCGGGCTCGTCGGTCTCGTGGTCCTTGCCGCCCGAAGGGACAGGGCGCCGGAAGCTCAGACGAGCGCCGGTACGATCGGCTCCCCGTGAGCACGGACGCCGCCTCGCTTCTCGCACGCAATGCCGTCCACCTCCTGCCGGAGAAGGGGCTCGTCGAGAAGCTCGAGCTCGGTCGTCCGCTCCGTGTGAAGCTCGGGATCGACGTCACGTCGCCCGACATCCACGTCGGACGCGCAATCCCCCTCCAACGGATGCGCGCCTTTCAGGACGCGGGGCACGTCGGAGTGCTGATCATCGGCGACTACACGACGCGCATCGGCGATCCGTCCGGTCGGTCGGCGGAACGGCCGATCCTCGACCCGGACGAGATCGACCGAAATGCGCAGACCTACATCGACCAGGCGATGATCATCCTCGACCGGGATCGCACCGAGGTTCGCTTCAACGGAGAGTGGCTTTCCGGTCTCGATTTCGCCGAGATTCTTCGGCTGACGCGAACGACGACGGTCTCTCAGATCCTCGAGCGGGACGACTTCTCCAAGCGCTTCGCAGGGCAGGAGCCGATCTCCGTGTCCGAGCTGCTGTACCCCTTGATGCAGGCGTACGACTCGGTCGCGATCGAGGCGGATATCGAGCTCGGCGGCACCGATCAGCTGTACAACCTGCTCGCCGGGCGGACCGTGATGGAGGCGTATGGCCTCGCCCCGCAGGTCGTCCTCACCACGCCGCTCCTCCTCTCGTGGGACGGCGCGAAGATGAGCTCGTCGGTCGGGAACAACATCCCGTTGACCGCGGCGCCGGAGGAGCAGTTCGGCCGGGCGATGCGGATCCCCGACGACATGCTCGAGCAATGGTGGGCGCTCGTCGTGGAGCAGCCCGTGCCCGACGTCGAGCCGATGGAGGCCAAGCTCGAGCTGGCGCGCTTCGTCGTCCGGCGCTCGCACGGTGAGGACGCGGCTCGCGCGGCGGAGGCGCACTTCACCCGGGTGGTGCGCGAAGGCGGCGCACCGGAGGACGTCCTCGAGGTCGCGCTCGCCACGGATGACCCGGTGCACCTCCCTGCGCTCATCGCGACCGCGTTCGGGCTGTCGACGAGCGAGGCGCGCCGGATGATTGCCCAGGGGGGCGTGAAGCTCGACGGCGAGCCCGTCTCGGAGCTCGATCTTCCCCGCTCGGAGGTGCTCGGCAATGTCCTCCAGGCCGGCAAGCGGCGGTTCGCGAGACTCGCCGATCCCGCAGGTTGACAGCGATCCGGGGCCTGCTACACTCCTTCGGCCGCCCGAGAGGGAGGCACGGAAAGCCCGCGACCCAGGAGCGCCTTCGCTCGATTCGGATACGACCTTTTCGTACCCCGTCGATTTGGAGGCCTCTGGCGCGAGCGGAGGCCTTTTCGTTGCCCGCCCTCCCCGGCATCGGTCCTTGAAAACTCAACAGCGTGCGTGTGCGACGAGAAGCGACGTCGTGCCGATCCCGTCCGGCTTGCCGGCGGAGGAGGCTGACGTCGTCTATCCCGTCATTACCCGTCTCCGCCTTCCCGGCGGGAACGGGAACTGACGCCTTTGAGCGACGTCCTTTCGGGGACGTCGTTAGAGCTCGAAGGGAGACAACAAGTTCGCCCGGCTTGCCGGGCAACGTGTTTCTTCACGGAGAGTTTGATCCTGGCTCAGGACGAACGCTGGCGGCGCGCCTAATACATGCAAGTCGAGCGAGAACCAGGGCTTCGGCCCTGGGGACAGCGGCGAACGGGTGAGTAACACGTGGATAACCTGCCCTCGGCACCGGAATAGCCCGGGGAAACCCGGATTAATGCCGGATAGCCCCACATCCCTGCGGGGAACGTGGGAAAAGGTAGCTTCGGCCTCTGGCCGAGGATGGGTCCGCGGTGGATTAGCTTGTTGGTGCGGGTAATGGCCCACCAAGGCGACGATCCATAGCTGGTCTGAGAGGACGATCAGCCACACTGGGACTGAGACACGGCCCAGACTCCTACGGGAGGCAGCAGTAGGGAATCTTGCGCAATGGGCGAAAGCCTGACGCAGCGACGCCGCGTGCGGGAAGAAGGCCTTCGGGTTGTAAACCGCTTTCAGGAGGGACGAAGCCACTCGGGTTAATAGCCCAGAGGGTGACGGTACCTCCAGAAGAAGCCCCGGCTAACTACGTGCCAGCAGCCGCGGTAATACGTAGGGGGCAAGCGTTGTCCGGATTCATTGGGCGTAAAGAGCGTGTAGGCGGCCAGGTAGGTCGGTTGTGAAAACTGGAGGCTCAACCTTCAGACGTCGACCGAAACCCCCTGGCTAGAGTCCGGGAGAGGAGAGTGGAATTCCTGGTGTAGCGGTGAAATGCGCAGATATCAGGAAGAACACCCGTGGCGAAAGCGGCTCTCTGGAACGGTACTGACGCTGAGACGCGAAAGCGTGGGGAGCGAACAGGATTAGATACCCTGGTAGTCCACGCCGTAAACGATGGGCGCTAGGTGTGGGAGGTGTCGACTCCTTCCGTGCCGAAGCTAACGCATTAAGCGCCCCGCCTGGGGAGTACGGCCGCAAGGCTAAAACTCAAAGGAATTGACGGGGGCCCGCACAAGCAGCGGAGCATGTGGTTTAATTGGATGCGACGCCAAGAACCTTACCAAGGCTTGACATGGTCGGGAAAGCTGGAGAAATTCAGCCCTCCTTCGGGACTCGATCACAGGTGGTGCATGGCTGTCGTCAGCTCGTGTCGTGAGATGTTGGGTTAAGTCCCGCAACGAGCGCAACCCCTGTCCCATGTTGCCAGCGAGTTATGTCGGGGACTCATGGGAGACTGCCGGTGACAAATCGGAGGAAGGTGGGGATGACGTCAAGTCATCATGCCCCTTATGTCTTGGGCTACACACGTGCTACATTGGCCGGTACAAAGGGCTGCAAAACCGCGAGGTTGAGCGAATCCCAAAAAGCCGGTCCCGGTTCGGATTGGAGGCTGCAACTCGCCTCCATGAAGGCGGAGTTGCTAGTAATCGCGGATCAGCAACGCCGCGGTGAATACGTTCCCGGGCCTTGTACACACCGCCCGTCACACCACGAAAGTCGGCAACACCCGAAGCCGGTGGGCTAACCCGCAAGGGAGGCAGCCGTCGAAGGTGGGGTCGATGATTGGGGTGAAGTCGTAACAAGGTAGCCGTACCGGAAGGTGCGGCTGGATCACCTCCTTTCTAGGGAATCCGGAGCTCTTACTCCGGAGGCTGCTGGGCTCGTTGATGGCTAGAGCTTCTGCTCGACGTCGTCCGATGATCCAGTTCGCCTAGAATAACGTCGACCTCGTTTCACTCTGTCATCCGGACATCGCCGTATCGGCTTGTCCGATCGGTGGATTCCGGATGACCGCACGCTGTTGAGTTTTGAGGGACCGAGCCCCAGCTGGGGCGCGGCCTCGTGTAGGGCGGGCGCTCGAGCTCGCGCGCACCTTGAAAACTCCATAGCGACATCTAACGTGTTCTTTCCGAATCAAGAGAACAAGGGCACACGGTGGATGCCTTGGCGCCAAGAGCCGATGAAGGACGTGGGCGGCTGCGATAAGCCCGGGGGAGGTGCTGACCGACCTTTGATCCCGGGATCTCCGAATGAGGAAACTCACGCGTGGTAATGCGCGCGTACTCCTGCCTGAATACATAGGGCAGGTAGAGGCAAGCTGGGGAACTGAAACATCTAAGTACCCAGAGGAAAGGAAAGAAACCTCGACTCCCTGAGTAGTGGCGAGCGAAAAGGGAAGAGCCCAAACCCGGACGACGTGATAGACGGCAGTCGTTGTCGTTCGGGGGTTGTAGGGCCTGTCTCGATCCGTCTGCCGGCGGGTCGGCGAGTTACAAAGTCGCGTCGTAGCGGAAGCGGATGGAAAGCCGCACCACAGCGGGTAAGAGTCCCGTACGCGAAACGGCGTGGCCTCGCTGGACAGGTACCTGAGTACGGCCGGGCACGGGAAACCCGGTCGGAATCCACGGGGACCACCCCGTAAGGCTAAGTACTCCTTGGCGACCGATAGTGAACTAGTACCGTGAGGGAAAGGTGAAAAGTACCCCGCGAGGGGAGTGAAATAGCACCTGAAACCGTGTGCTTACAAGCGGTCGGAGCGGCCTCGAGCCGTGACGGCGTGCCTTTTGCATAATGAGCCAGCGAGTTGCTCTTCAACGGCAAGGTTAAGGAAACGGAGCCGTAGCGAAAGCGAGTCTGAACAGGGCGTTCAGTCGTTGGAGGCAGACCCGAAACTGAGTGATCTACCCATGGGCAGGTTGAAGCGGGGGTAAGACCCCGTGAAGGACCGAACACACGTCGGTTGAAAACGGCGGTGATGACCTGTGGGTCGGAGTGAAAGGCTAATCAAACTCAGAGATATCTGGTTCTCCCCGAAATATATTTAGGTATAGCGTCGCGTGTTTATTCACGGTTGTAGAGCACTGTTTGGTCTAGGGGGCCTACCAGCTTACCGAAATCAGGCAAACTCCGAAGGCCGGGAATCCAGAGCGCGGCAGTCAGACTGCGGGGGATAAGCTCCGTGGTCGAAAGGGAAACAGCCCAGACCGTCGGCTAAGGCCCCTAATTCCATGCTAAGTGGGAAACGATGTCCGATTGCACAGACAACCAGGATGTTGGCTTAGAAGCAGCCACCATTCAAAGAGTGCGTAACAGCTCACTGGTCAAGTGGTCGGGCGCGGACAATGTAACGGGGCTCAAGCATGGAGCCGAAGCCACGGACTTCACGTTCGCGTGGAGTGGTAGGGGAGCGTTCCCATTGCGGTTAAGCGGCGGCGGAAGCCAGCCGTGGAGCGATGGGAAGTGAGAATGCTGGCATGAGTAACGAAAGAGGAGTGAGAAACTCCTCCGCCGAATGCCTAAGGGTTCCTGAGTAAAGCTAATCTGCTCAGGGTTAGTCGGGACCTAAGCCGAGGCCGAAAGGCGTAGGCGATGGACAACAGGTTGATATTCCTGTACCACGTACCGTTCGCTTGACCGAAGGCGGGACGGGGTAGGCTAGGGAAACCCAGGCGATGGTCGACCTGGGGTAACCGCGTAGGCCGGGTGATAGGGAAATCCGTCACCCATCAAGGCTGAGACGGGATGCCGAGCCCGCATGGGCGAAGTTCCTGAAGCCATGCCTCCAAGAAAAGCGTCTAGGGAGAACGGGCGTGCCCGTACCAAAACCGACACAGGTAGGCAGGTAGAGAATACCAAGGCGATCGGAAGAACCCTCGTTAAGGAACTCGGCAAAATGGCCCCGTAACTTCGGGAGAAGGGGCGCCTCGGTAGGGTGAAGGTCCTTCGCGGACCGGAGCTCGAGGAGGCCGCAGAGAAACGGCCCAAGCGACTGTTTACCAAAAACACAGGCCTCTGCTAAGTCGCAAGACGACGTATAGGGGCTGACGCCTGCCCGGTGCCGGAAGGTCACGAGGAGAGGTTAGCCTTCGGGCGAAGCTTTGAATCCAAGCCCCGGTAAACGGCGGCGGTAACTATAACCGTCCTAAGGTAGCGAAATTCCTTGTCGGGTAAGTTCCGACCTGCACGAATGGCGTAACGACTTGGGCGCTGTCTCAACGAGGGATCCGGTGAAATTGTAGTCTCGGTGAAGATGCCGAGTACCCGTGGCTGGACGGAAAGACCCCGTGAACCTTTACTGTAGCTTTGCGTTGAAGTTTGGTGTTCGCTGTCCAGGATAGGTGGGAGGCTTTGAAGCGGGGGCGTCAGCTCTCGTGGAGCCAACCTTGGGATACCACCCTTCGGATTCTGGGCTTCTAACCCGATGCCGTAATCCGGGTCGGGAACAGCGTGAGGTGGGCAGTTTGACTGGGGCGGTCGCCTCCTAAAATGTAACGGAGGCGCGCAATGGTTCCCTCAGCACGGTTGGAAATCGTGCGTAGAGCGCAAAGGCATAAGGGAGCCTGACTGCGAGACTGACAAGTCGAGCAGGGACGAAAGTCGGCCTTAGTGATCCGGCGGTTAAGAGTGGAATTGCCGTCGCTCAACGGATAAAAGGTACTCCGGGGATAACAGGCTTATCCTCCCCAAGAGTCCACATCGACGGGAGGGTTTGGCACCTCGATGTCGGCTCGTCGCATCCTGGGGCTGAAGCAGGTCCCAAGGGTTGGGCTGTTCGCCCATTAAAGCGGCACGCGAGCTGGGTTCAGAACGTCGTGAGACAGTTCGGTCCCTATCCGCCATGGGCGTTGGGAACTTGAGAGGAGTCGTCTCTAGTACGAGAGGACCGAGACGAACAGACCTCTGGTGTATCAGTTGTCCTGCCAAGGGCACTGCTGACTAGCCACGTCTGGATGGGATAACCGCTGAAAGCATCTAAGCGGGAAGCCCACCTCGAGATGAGGTTCCCCATCACTTCGAGTGAGTAAGGGCCGTGGAAGACCACCACGTCGATAGGCGGGCGGTGCAAGCGCAGCAATGCGTTCAGCTGACCCGTACTAATTGCCCGAGGTCTTGATTTTGAACACGCAGGGTCGCTATGGAGTTTTGAGGGTGAGCGCAGCCGCGAGACGGCGCGCCCCTTGACAGTTCGGCGGTCATAGCGACGGGGAAATACCTCTTCCCATTCCGAACAGAGAAGTCAAGCCCGCTCGCGCCGATGGTACTTGGGGGGCAACCCCCTGGGAGAGTAGGATGCCGCCGGTTTTCTCGAGCCACCGAAGGGCCGCCGCAAGGCGGCCCTTCGTCGTTCTAGTCGGCGATACCCCGAAGCCGGGCGACGCGATCAGCGAGCGGGGGATGCGTCACGAACATGCGAGAGGTCCGCTCGGTGTGGTCGAACGGGCTCACGGTATAGAGGGGCTCCGTCCCCGGCGAGGCGTGGAACTCGACCAGCTCGGCTGCGCGATCGAGCCGGATCAGCGCGTCCGCGAGGTCGTGGGGATCGACGAGGTGGGCAGCGACGGCGTCCGCTGCGAGCTCACGCTTCGGCGAGAGAAGTAGATGCGTGAACGCTGCGGCGATAGGAGCGAGCACGGCGAGGAGAAATCGCGACAGGAACCCGCCGACCCGCACCAGCTCGAGCAGCGTCGTGGCGAAGAGCACGGCGAACGTCTGGGTGAGCACGTCACGAGAGCGGACGTGGGCGACCTCGTGCGCGAGCACCGCCTCGAGCTCCGATGGGGCGAGCGCGGTCAGGAGGCCGGAGCTGACGGCCACCGTCGCACTGCGCGGCCCGCGCCCGACGGCAAACGCGCGGGGGAATGTGTCGTCGATCAGCTGGAGCTTCGGCGGCTGGACACCGACCTGCGCGGCGAGACGGTCGAGCGTCGAGCGGAGGAGCGGGTCCTCGGCCAGTGCGAACGGCCGCGCGCCGAGCATCCCGAGCAGCGCGCGATCGCCGACGGCATAGGCGGCACTCGCCGCGAGCAGGGAGCAGAAGGCGAACACCGACGCGATCCGGGCATCGGCGAGAAGCCAGCCGATGCCGCCGAAGACCGCAGCCAGCAGCAGGACGAGAACCCAGGCCTTGAGGATGTTGCGCGCGGCCGCGGCGCGCACGCCGCCGACCACGGGTGTCAGCTCTCGTCGTCCTCGTCGTCCGGCCGGTCGTCGCGGTCGAGCTCCTCCAGGCCTCTCGGCGGCCAGTCGGGCTCGGGAGCGTCGCAGCGGCTCGAGCAGTGGAGGCTGGCGACGTTCTGGAGCGGCACGAGGATGTGCCCGTTGAGCTCGACGTGCGGAACGTCCTCGATCGAGCAGTAAGCGGTCAGGACGCCTTCCTGGTACTCCCCGCCGAAGAGGGCGAGCTCGACCTGCTCGCCCTTGTACTTGTTCGTGTAGTCCTCCAAGGCCCCGCAGGCTAGCGGTTGCCGCCTGAAACGGTGGTCACGGCCGTCACCGCGGCAGCGTCGATTCTCGACGAGTCCGCGAGAGGGTCATACTCCGCGATTGTCGCCGGCTCGCACCGGATCAACAACGAGGAGGGACGATGCCGCTCTATCTAACGAGGTTCAGCTACACGCCGGAGACCTGGGCCAAGCTGATCGGCAACCCGGAGGACCGTCGAAAGGCCGCTCAGTCCTACATCGAGTCGGTCGGTGGAAAGCTCCATGGCTTCTGGTACGCGTTCGGCAAGCACGACGGCTACACCCTGTGGGAAGCTCCGGACAACGTCTCCATGGCCGCGGTTGCGCTTGCGATCGGTGGTGGCGGCGCACTTAGCTCGCTCGAAACGACAGTCCTCATGAGCGTCGACGAGACAATGGACGCACTGCGCAAGGCCGAGCAGGTCCAGTACCGAGCGCCCGGCGCGTAGCGCTGTCCCCGTCAGCGGTTGGAGAAGCGCATGGAACGGCGCGGCGGTGTGGTCCGGGTGCAGCCTCGACGCTGCACCGGGGCCGCACCCGCATGACCACACGAAACGGCGGCGAGCGTCAGGCGCTGTCGAGCACGATCGCTCCCTCGACGAGCGCGAAAGCCACCGTCGCGGCGTTCTCGAGAACCGTCCCCGGGTCGCCCGCGGCGTGCCGCCGGAGCGCCCTGATCGCGCCTCCGTGCGTCACGAGGAGAACAGTCTCGCCGGGATGCGCGTTGGCGATTCGCTCGACGGTGCCGACAACCCGCTCCGTGAGCTCCTCGCTCGTCTCCCCGTCATGCCCGATCTCACCGGCCTGCCACCGGGCAAAGCCCTCGGGGAACCGCTCTTCGACCTCCGCGCGCGTCAGCCCGGACCACGACCCGACGTCGATCTCGCGGAGCCCCGGGTCCTCCTCGACCGCCAGGCCAAGCCTGTCGGCGACGACGTGTGCAGTCTCGCTCGCGCGGCGCAGGTCGCTCGTATGGATCGCCGAGATGCCATTTCCGACAAGGCGCGCGGCGAGCTCGGCGGCCTGCCGGCGCCCTGTTTCGTTGAGCGGTGGGTCGGCCTGCCCCTGCCAGCGCCCGATGCGGTTCCAGTCGGTCTCACCGTGGCGCGCAAGAAGGAGGCGGGTGCCAGGCACCTCAGTAGGCTAACCCCGTGGATCTCGGGCTTACCGGCAAGGTCGCGGTCGTCACGGGGTCCTCCCGTGGGATCGGCCTCGGTATCGCGACCCGCCTGACGGAGGAGGGCGCCGACGTCGTGCTCTGCGCGCGCGGCGCGCCGGCGCTCGAGGAGGTAGTTGCCTCGATTCCCGGCCCTGGGCGTGCGCGCGGTGTCGTGGCGGACGTGTCGACGCGCGAGGGCGCAGCGTCGGTCGTCGACGGCGCCGTGTCCGCGTTCGGCGGGCTCGATGTCGTGGTGAACAACGTCGGCGCATCGGGCGCCCGCACCGTCGACGACATGGACGCGGACGACCTCGAGGCCGTGCTCGGCAAGAACCTCTTTGCGGCGCTCCATGTCTCCCGGGCGGCACTCCCCGCGCTTCGTGCGCGCGGTGGGGGAGTGATCGCCTTGATCGCGTCGATCTGGGGCAGGGAGGGCGGTGGCAGCCCGAGTTACAACGTCGCGAAAGCAGCGGAGATCAGCCTCGCGAAGGCGATGGCGCAGGACCTCGCGCGAGATCGCATTCGAGTTGTCAGCGTCGCACCCGGCTCGACGCTCTTCCCCGGAGGAAGCTGGGAGCGCCGCCAACGTGAGGATCCCGACGGGATCGGAGCGTTCGTCGAGCGTGAGCTCCCGTGGGGACGGTTCGGGACCGTGGACGAGGTAGCCGACGTCGTCGCCTTCCTCGTCTCAGGACGCGCGTCGTGGGTCGTCGGCACGTGTGTCGTCGTGGACGGCGGCCAGTCGCGGAGCTTCTGAGCGGTCAGCCGCGCCGTCTAGGTCCCCGGTCGACGTTCTGACAACGCTTGTGGTGATTCACCACAAGCCCGACTTGCCCACCGCATCGCAGCGCGCGAACCGTGCGTGCGAGGGTCGGGCCGAGGTGGCGATTACTCTGGGACGATGGAGACGGTTGACCGGGCATCGCGCGACTTCGAGCGGCTCATGCGCGAGCGCGAGCAGGCGTGGCTGTCGCCGCTGGCCGTGCACTCGTACGAGACGAAAGGGCGCGAGGACCCCGAGCCGGCGTGCAGCGTCCGGACGCCGTTCCAGCGCGACCGCGACCGGATCGTCCATTCGAAGCCGTTCCGGCGCCTGAAGGGGAAGACCCAGGTCTTCATCGACCCGGAGGGCGACCATTACCGGACGCGCATGACCCACACGCTCGAGACGACCGCGATCTCCCGGGTGGTCGCGCGCGCCCTCCGCCTGAACGAGGATCTCGTCGAGGCGATCGGCCTCGGGCACGACACCGGCCACACACCCTTCGGCCATGCGGGCGAGCAGGCGCTCGACGAGGTGCTCCGCGAGCGGTTCGGCACCGGGTTCGGCTTCCGACACAACGAGCAGTCGTTCCGGATCGCGAAGCGGTTGAACCTCACCCACGAGGTCTGCGACGGGATCCTGACGCACACCGGGCCCGACGAGCCCGCGACGCACGAGGGAAAGATCGTCCGCATCGTCGATCGAATCGCGTACGTCAACCACGACATCGACGACGCGCTCCGATACGGCGTCCTTTCGGAGGGTGACCTTCCACACGACGAGATCGCGCTGCTCGGAGCGACCGGCTCGAGTCGCATCGACACGCTGGTGCACGACCTCGTCGAGACGTCCGAGACGGTCGGCGACGTCGTGCAGGGAGACGAGGTGGGGGAGGCCATGCTGTCGCTCCGCTCCTTCATGTTCGAGCGCGTCTATCTCGGCCCGCACGTGACGCCGGAGCACCGACGCGCCGAGCATGTCGTCCAGACGATCTTCCACCACCTTTGCGACGAGCCCGAGCGGATCCCACCGGGCGAGGGAGAGCTCCACGAGCGGATCACCGACTACGTCGCCGGGATGACTGACCGCTTCGCGCTCTCGTACGCCGAAGATCTTCGGGCGGAGTAGGGTCGCGCGGTGGCGCGGATCAAGGACGCCTCGGTCGACGCGGTGAAGGCGGCCGCCGACATGGTCGAGGTCGTGTCCGCGCGGACGGCACTCCGTCGTGTGTCGGGCAAGTACTACACGGGGCGCTGCCCGTTCCACGAAGAGCGCACGCCGAGCTTCTCCGTCGACCCGGTCGACAAGCTCTACCACTGCTTCGGCTGTGGGGCGGGGGGCGACCTGATCAAGTTCGTCCAGGAGACGGAGAACGTCGACTTCGTCGGCGCGATCGAGTGGCTCGGGGACCGATTTCGCATCCCGCTGGAGTACGAGGAGACATCGCCGTTGCAGGACGAGGCGCGACGCCGCCGGGAGCGGCTGACGAAGCTCCTCGAACAGTCGGCGGCGTTCTTCGAGCGCGTCCTCTGGGAGACGGGGGCAGGGCAACCGGTGCGCGCGTACCTCGCGGAGCGGGGACTCGGCGAGGAGATCGCCCGCGAGTTCAGGCTCGGCCTGTCGCAGGGGGCCGGCCTCGTGGCGAAGGCCAGGGAGAGCGGGTTCGCCGTCGAGGAGATCCAGGCGGCCGGTCTCGCGAATCGGCGAGGGAACGACTACTTCCCGTTTCGGCTGATGTTCCCGCTCACGGACGCGCGCGGCCGGATCGTCGGATTCCAGGCGCGCCGGCTGCGCGACGACGATCCGCTCAAGGGCAAGTACGTCAACACCCCGGAGAGCGAGCTGTTCAAGAAGGGCAACGTGCTCTACGGCCTGCACCTTGCACGGCCCGCGATCGCCAAGCAGGACCGGGCCATCGTCGTCGAGGGCAACACGGACGTGATCGCACTCCGGCAGGCAGGCGTCGAGCCGGTCGTCGCCTCGATGGGAACGGCGCTCACGGAGCATCAGCTGCGTGAGCTCGGCCGACTCACGAAGCGGATCTTTCTCTGTTTCGACGCCGATGCAGCCGGACAGGAGGCAACGCTCCGCGGGATGCAGCTCGCTGTTGGACAGGGGTTCGACGTCCGGGTCGTTGCGCTGCCCAAGGGAGAGGACCCGGCAGATGCACCCGAGTCCTTCGCCGCGCGGCTCGGGAACGCGGAGAGCTACCTCTACTACCGCGTGCGGATCGTCCTCGAGCGCACGGACGACCGACAGGAGGCCTTCGTTCGCGCGCGGGAGATCCTCGCGACGGCCGAGGACGCGCCGGAGCGCCAGGAGGCGCTTCGCCTGCTCGCGGATCGGCTCGACCTGCCGCGCGAGACGCTTGCCGGCCTCGCTCCGGCGCGTTCGAGGGCTGCCTCGGTGCGGACCGACGGCTCGACGCCGAGATTGCTCGAGGCGGGCTTGCAGCGCGAGCGGGAGCTTCTGGCGGCGGTAGTCCGAAACCCTTCCTTGCTCGACGAGCTAGCGGCGCTTACGCCTGACCACTTCGACGACGCGCTGCACCGCCGCTTCCGAGAGTTCCTCGTCTCCGGGACGGCAGACGACGAGGAGCTCGTCGCCCTGCGGGCCGAGCTCGGCGCACGGGCGGAACGGGACGCGCTCGACGAGCTGACGGGCCGCGAGCTCGTGCTGCGGCTCCACGAGCGGAGACTCCGACGCGAGCTGGAGGGCGCCGATCTCGTTCGCGCGACCGAGCTTCAGGCCCGGCTTGCGAAGGTGCACTCCGCACTTGCCGAGCTCGTGTAGGCGCGGCTCGCATCGGCCTCGCGAGTACGCTCTGGGGACGGACGGCGTGCACGACATGGGCGGGATGCACGGCTTCGGGGCCGTCGTGACCCCTGGGTCCGACGCGGCCGCTCACGAGGCCTGGGAGCTTCGCGTCTTCGCGATCTCGACACTCGTGGGGATCGAGAGGCTCGGGGCAGGCTCGGGGCGAGCGATCCGCGAGGAGATGGAGCCTGCCGAGTACCTTCGCGCGGGCTACTACGAGCGCTGGCTCTGGAGCACGGAGCAGCGCCTCTTGCGGCGCGGGACCGTCGAGCCTGCGGAGGTCGAGGCATGGGTTGACCGTCTTCGCTCGGGGGATCCGCCGCCGCGCAGCCGGGATCCCGACGCCGCGGACCGTTCCGTTGCGGCGACGTCCGAGGCCGAGCCGCTCGCCCCGCTCGGCAACACGCGGTTCGGTGTCGGGACCTCGGTCCGAGTGAGGCGCATGCGGCCGGAGGGTCACACCCGATGCCCGCGGTACGTCCGAGGCGCCGAGGGCGTCGTCGAGGCGATCCGGGGCCTCGACGCGTTCCCGGACATCGGGCCGTACAAAGGGCCCGACGAGCCCGTCTACGCGGTCGCGTTCGCGTCCGACGACCTCTTCGGCCCGTCTGGCGAGGGTCGTTGGACGGTCCTGCTCGATCTGTTCGAGAGTTACCTCGAGTCCGCATGAGCGACGAGCACGATCACACGCATGCTCACGACGAGCTCGCTCTTCGTGCCGCGGCGCTCGAGGCGGTGCTCGTAGAGAAAGGACTTCTCTCCACCGACCAGGTCGACGCGATCGTCGAGCGGTACGAGCGCGACCTCGGTCCGCAGAACGGAGCGCGGGTCGTCGCCCGCGCGTGGGTCGACACTGCGTATCGCGAGCGCCTGCTCGCCGACGGCGCCCGCGCGATCGGTGAGCTCGGCTACGGCGGATTCGAGGGCGGCACGATGATCGCCGTCGAGAACACGCCCGCGACTCACAATGTCGTCGTCTGCACGCTGTGCTCGTGCTACCCGTGGCCGGTCCTCGGCCTGCCGCCGACCTGGTACAAGAGCCCCGCCTACCGCGCACGGGTCGTCGCCGAGCCACGCGCCGTGCTGCGGGAGTTCGGTCTCGAGCTCCCTGCGGAGAAGGAGATCAGGGTGTGGGACTCGACGAGCGAGGTGCGCTATCTGGTCGTACCCGAGCGTCCCGAAGGGACCGAGGGGATGAGCGAGGAGCGGCTCGCAGCCTTCGTCACCCGCGACAGCATGATCGGCACGGGTCTTGCCCAGAGCCCTTCCGCGTGAGCAGCGTCGATCCGGACGTCGCCTCGCCCAGGGCGCCGGCAGCACCGCCGCGGTCGAACGGCGAGCTCGTCTTCGACGAGCCGTGGGAGAGCCGTGCCTTCGGCCTCGCGGTCGCGCTTCACGATGCCGGCGTCGTGGACTTCGAATCCTTCCGTGCGCGCCTGATAGAGGAGATCGGCACGTCGGAGAGCGTGCACGGCTCAGCGGAGGCCGGCGATCGGTACTACGAGCGGTGGCTCACCGCGTTGGAGCGAACGCTGGTCGCCGA
Source organism: uncultured Actinomycetes bacterium (assembly GCA_963810295.1). Lineage (GTDB taxonomy): Bacteria > Actinomycetota > Thermoleophilia > Gaiellales > Gaiellaceae > Gaiella. The sequence goes on along the minus strand of CAWEMW010000015.1, from coordinate 796,823 downwards.
GCGGATCGTCGATCCGACCGCGCTCGACAAGGCGCGCCACGCGATCCAGCACGAGTGGGACCACGACCACTGATCCCCCGCGTGCGCTCCTAGGACGCGACCTCCGCGGGTGCTGCGGCCGGGACGTCGATCTGCAAGGCCGGCTCCGCGGCGCGGACCTGCGAAGTCTCGAAGCCGAGCTCTCCGCGAACCACGTTCGCCCCCTGCGCCAGGGCGGCTGCCTTGTAGAGAGCGATCGGCCGCGGCACGCCCTGGCGCCCGAATCCGCAGTCCGACGACAGGACAAGGTGCTCGGGGTCGATGTACTCGAGTGCCAGTCGAATGTCGGCCGCGACCTCGTCCACCGTCTCGACCTGCAGAGCACGATGGCCGATTATTCCCACGGCAATCTTCTTGTTGAGCTTGCCCTTGTACGGGCCGAAGCGCGGGAGGAGCTGGTGCCCGTTGTGCTTCGACTCGATCGTCCAGACGTCGGCGTTGATGCGCTCGAGAAAGATCTCGAGCGAAGCCTCGTACGTGATGCTCGGCTGGAAGCAGTGCTGCGCGCCCGGGTTGCCCCAGCACGTGTGCACCCAGATCTCCGCGTCGAGCCCCTCGACGGTGTAGTTGAAGAGGTCGACGTAGAAGTCGAGGGTCGCTTCGTCGGCGCCCCAGGCTGCGGCGCTATGGATCGCGGGCTCCTCGATCTGGACGACCTGGCAGCCGGCCGCCACGAGCTGTCGAAGCTCGGCATTGAGAACCGTTGCGATGTCCCACATGAGCTCGCGCTTGTCCTCGTCGTAGACGTCGGTCTTCACCGTGAGCACCGTTGACGCGAGATCTGCGGCGATCGTGCCGAACTTGACCGGCTTCTCGGTGCGCGACTGGGCGACGCGCCACACCTTCGCGAACTCGAGGGGAATTCGCGGCCCGACCTTGTCCACGATGGCGTGGTACTTCCAGCCCCCGACGATCTCGTTGAGCCACGTGCCGATGGGATACGTCCAGCCGGCGGTTGTCTCGGTGTCGAACTCCGAGACGCCGCTCAGCCGCTCGCTGGGATACGAGAACCATGACCGGCCAGCCAGGTCGGGGTCGAGGTGGTAGTCGCCGTTCGTGAGGATGTCGAGCCCCGCCAGCTCCTGGTCCGAGATGACGGTGGCGACGGCGTCGATGTGCTGCTCGCGGAAATCGACGTCTGAGAGCGCAGTCGAATACGGCCTTTCGAGGAGACCCCCGGTGTACCACTTCGGACGGGGCCACGACCCGGTCACCGTCGTCGGGAGCATCAGGTCCTTCGTGGCGGTCAACATCGTGAACCGACTCCTTTCCAGCCCGAATCCCGTTGAACGTCTAGTGCAACCACACTGAACGTAACAGACTCAGGAGCGTGTGGGGCTCGGTGAACGAGACGCCGTTACGGGGCACGGTGCGTTATCTCCAGCAGGTACGCCACCATCACATCCTCGTCACCCACGGCGATGTGGTACGCGTCCGAGAGTTGCTCGACGCGCTCGATCTGGGGCTTGCTGCCGACGAACAGCGGCCCGAACGGGAAGAAGCTGAAATCGACGACTCGAGCCTCGAGGCCCGCGGCGGCGAGGAGCCGCTCCGTGGCGAGCTGCCCGACGATCGAGATCTGCATGACGTACGCCGTGCCTTCGGGGTCGAGGAGCCGCGGTAGCAGGCGCAGGAAGTGGTCGAGGATCGTCCGGCCCCAGTAGTCGAGCGGACGATGGCCCGTCGGCTCGTCGAATGGGTCGACCGGCAGCTGGTAGAGGCTTGCGACAATGGTGTCGAAGCTTCGGTCGGGCTCCCAGTCGAAGAGGTCAGCCGTGTCACCGGTGACCCGGTCCGCGACGCCGTTGCGGAACGCGTTCGCGAGCGTGTTCGCGACTGCATTGCGATCGATGTCGATGGCGTGGACCGCGCCCGCGTCGTTCAACGCGAGCTGTACCGCCAGGATGCCGCACCCGCAGCCGACGTCGAGGCAGCTCGAGCCGGCTCCGATCCCACGCTCGAAGAGGTGTTTCCAGACGAGGAAGCTGCCCTGCGTCGGAACGAAGACGCCGGGGTCGACGACGAGCTCCGGGAACGGCAACGGGAAGAGGACACGTCCACGCCCATCGAGCCAAGGTCGCGCCGGTGCGTCGTCGGCGCTCTCGTCGCCGTAGGGAACGGCGACGGGACGACGCTCCCGCCCGGGACTTGTCTCCGCGAGCGCCTCGGCAGCCGCTGCGATGTGCTCCGGCGTCGTGCCGCAGCAGCCGCCGACGATCTGGGCGCCCTCGGCGCGCCAGCCGAGCGCCAGCTCCGAATATCGGCGTGGGTCGATCTCGTCGTCGAAGCTCCAGAGCTGGCCGGCGAGATGACCAAGGTTGGGGTACACGCCGAGCGGGAGCTCCGTGAAGTCGCGTAGCCACGACAGCATTCCCGGGACGTGGTCGACGGGAAGGCAGTTGATCAGGAGCGCGCCGACGCCGAGCTCCTCGAAGCGACGGGCGGCGCGCCCGAAGAGGTCGCCCTCGGGCGGCCCCCAGTGCTGCCCGAACACGCCGCACACGCCGTGTCTGCAGCGGCGGAAGGAAAGCCAGACCGGGAGCCCCGTCTCGAGCAAGCGCTCGACGAGCTCGAACGTCTCCGGGTCGCGCACGAGCGTCAGCGTCTCGAGCAGGATCAGGTCCGGCGGGTCGCGCTCGAAGACGCGCGCGAGAAGCTCGATCGTGCCCTGCCGCTCGGGGGAGTTCACCTCCTCGGAGATCGCGAAAGCGACGGCACAGTCCCCCGCCCGCCCCTGCTCGTCGATCGCTTGCCGCGCCAGCCTGATGCCGAGCCGCGCGACATCCATCCAGTGGCCGAGCTCCGCCGCCGCGGGATGGGCCTGCGCGTCGGCCTCGGGCGCGGACAGGATCGACCAGGTGTTCGTCGAGATCACGTTGCATCCCGAGGCGACGTAGCGCGAGTGCACCTCGCGAACGGCCTCCGGCGCGCGATAGAGAGCCCAGGTTCCCCAGAGCTCGGGGTGCGCCCCGGCCCGTCCCTCGAGCGGGTCCAGGCGCTGAAGCTCTGTGGCGATTCCTCCGTCGAGAATGACGCAGCGCTCGGCCGCGAGCAGCTCCTCGACATGCCGGAAGGCAGCCGGGCGATCGACCCGGGGCGTGCGCTTTGGGATCACGTCAATCGCACTCGACCTCACCGTCGCGAATCACCTGCGCAACCCTCGCGAAGTCGCCTGAGGCAAAGCCGCGCTGGCTTGCGCGTTGGAGCATGTGGTCCGCCGCACGCACGGCGGCGAGGTCGAGCCCGAGTCGGTCGGCCAGCTCGAGCGCGAGCCTCAGGTCCTTCCGCATCAGGTCGACGGTGAACGCAACCGGTGTCTCGTCGGGCCGAAGAAACGCATCGCGCTTGTAGACGACGAGCGGCGCCGCCACGGCGCCGCCGGCAAGGACGTCGTAGGCGCCTTCGGAGGGGATCCCCGCCCGCTCGGCGAGCACGAGCGCCTCGGCGACCGCCTCGTTGAGGACGGCGACGACCGAGTTGATCGCGAGCTTCATCGCCGCTCCCGCGCCGGCGTCACCGAGGTGGAATCGCTTCTGGGAGATCGCTTCGAGCACCGGTTGCGCACGATCGATCGCAGCCTGCTCGCCGCCCATCATCAGCGTCAGCTGGCCTTGCTCGGCGAGCGCGGTGCTGCCCGAGACCGGCGAGTCGATCCACTCGGCGCCGCGCCCGGTCACCGCCTCTGCGAGCTCGATCGCCGCAGTCGGGCCGATCGTGCTCGTGTCGATGACGATCGATCCCGGGCCGACACCCGCGAGCACGCCGTCGTCACCGTGCAGCACCGCTCGGAGAGCGTCGGCATCGGCGACCATCGTGATCACGATCTCCGATCCCTCGGCGAGCGCCCGCGGCGTGTCAGCCGCCCTGGCGCCGAGCGAGGTCAGCGCCTCGAGACGTCCCGGCGATCGGTTCCAGACGGTCAGCGGGAAGCCTGCCTCGATCACCCTCCGGGCCATCGGCGTCCCCATCCGGCCGAGACCGGCGAACCCGACCGTCAGGCCATCCGGCTCGGTCACGTCGTCGTCTTCTCGAGATCCTTCTCGGATCCAAGGCGCGACATGAGGTAGTCCCAGTCGCGCTCGAACCGGTACGAATGGCGGTCCGGCGGACCGGGGGCGGAGGTCTCGAGCCAGCGCACGTCGTTCCCGGCGGTGTTGTAGAAGGCGTGGATGCACCCGACTCCGGTCCAGAACACGTCGCCCGGGCGGAGGGTGTATCGCTCGTCGTCCGCGACGACGTCGACCTCGCCCTCGAGCATGTAGTAGGACTCCTCGAACGGGTGGTCGTGGGGTAGCGCCATGCCCGTCTCCTGGTACTGCACCATGAACATCGTGTGCAGATGGGCGTCGAGCCGCTCGTCGACGAGCATCTTCACCGCGATGCCGCTGTAGGCGAGGAGCGCGGTCGCCATGCTTGCGGAGACAGTCGGCTGGTCGACCGGTGCGCCACGCTTGAGCTCGTCGACGTCCATCTGCCAGTCGTCGAGCCGGAAGAGGTTCCTGTTCCGCGGGTCCCGCACGTCGAGCTCCGACGCTGCGGAGGACAATGTCCCGCCGACGAAGTACGTGTCCGGATGGCCGTTCCCTCGCGGGCGAGGCTGGGGCGCCGTCATGTCGATCCAGGTCGCCGCGCCATCGTCGAGGCGCCATCCGTGCGGGACTCCGACCGGAACGACGCCGCACGCGCCGGGCAGGAGCACCACGCCTCGGCCGTCGAGGTACAGCGTCGGCGTGCCTTCCAGGACGAAAAAGCTCTCCTCGAACGAGTGGACGTGCGTCTCGACGTGCCCGTCCTCGAGGCGGCAGAGCCCGAGGCCCATGTGCACGGACCCGGACGTGCTGTCGACGAGCGCCGCGCGCGCGAACCCCTCGCTCGTCGACTCGTACTCCGGTGCGAAGACGATCTCCTCGCGGCGCTTCAGGTGGTGCACGCCTGCCTCCTCACAGCATCATCCAGCCGCCGTCGACATCGAGGTTGACGCCGTTCACCGCCGTGTTCTCGAGCAGGAACACGGCTGCGTCCACGACCTCGTCCGTCACGACGTTCCGGCCCGTCGGCGTCCGCGCGCGGACGTTCGCCAGCATCTCGTCCTTCCCGCTCCAGTACGGGGTGTCGGCCACGATGCCGGGATGGATCGCGTTCACGCGGACGGGGGCGAGCTCGATCGCGAGCGTCCGGATCAGAGTGGCGATCGCGCCGTTGACGGTCGTGACCGTCGTCGAGCCGACATACGGGCGGTCCTTGGCCAGTCCACCGAACAGCAGGATCGACGCGTCTGGCGATAGTCGGTCGGCGAGCTGATGCACGACCTCGGTGTAGCCGACGAGCTTGAGACCGACGAGCCGAAGCGCTTCGTCGACCTTGTACTCGGCCACAGAGTTCTGGTCGCGTTCGACCGCGACCACGGCCAACCGGTCGACGCGGTCGACGTCGCGTAGGCCGGCGGCGATCGAATGAGGCTGCGTGAGGTCGATAGCGACGCCGCGGACGCCCTCACCGAGCTTCGCCGCGACCGCTGCGGTGCGCGCCTCGTCGCGTCCGCTGATCGTGACGCGGGCTCCGCGTCGAACGTACGACTCGGCGATCGCATGGCCCTGACCCGATGTGCCCCCGATCACGACGACGCCAGCGGCCATCTCCACCTCGTTGTTCGATCAGATTGAGCAGGACGTGCCCGTGTTCGATGCAACTCTACATCGCCGAACTGGTGGCTACGAGGTCCCGCGCCAGGGACGGACGTATAGTTGCGCCATGGCACGGCAGGCGAGCCGACCCGCCGAGAGCGCGCCGGCCCGATCTGCGCTCGAATCGCCCGACGCGGAAGCCACCGTTCCCGCGTCGCTCGGAGCGAGGATTCGGCAGGAACGGCAGGCTGCAGGGTTGACTGTGCGACGGCTCGCGGCGCGCATCGACGTGTCACCGAGCCTCATCTCCCAGATCGAGCGTGGGCGTGCGACTCCGTCGGTCGCAACCCTCTGGGCGATCGCAAGCGAGCTCGGCCTCCCGGTTGGTGACCTCTTCAGCGATGCTGAAGCCGCCTTCGGCACGCCGCCCTCGACGACGCCCGTGCAGTTGCGGCAGACGAGAACGACGATCACCCTCGCGGGGGGCGTTCGGTGGGAGCGCCTGACCCCGACGCCCGACCACGAGGTCGATTTCGTCTACGTCGTGTATCCGGTTGGCTCCGAGTCGTGCCCGCCGGACGCGCTGTCGCAGCACGGCGGCAAGGAGTACGGCTACGTGATCAGCGGCAAGCTCGGCGTTCAGATCGGGTTCGACGAGTACGCGCTCCGGGCCGGCGACTCGGTCACGTTCGAATCGCACCGGCCTCATCGCCTCTGGGCGATCGGAAACGAGCCTGCCGTCGCCGTCTGGACAGTGATCAACCGGGGAGGTGACGAACGAGCGGCGTTGCTCCGCGGCGAGCCCCAGAAGTAGGCCAGACCGGCGGGTTCACGTCCGTCAGAGCCGCGCGCGCACGTCAGCGACGATCCGGTCGGCCTCGGGCAGAAAAGCGTCCTCGAGCGGTGGGCTGTAGGGGATCGGGGAATTGGGCGTGGCGATTCGCCATGCGTCGTCGATGTCGTCGAGCCCTTGCTCGGTTACGAGGGCGAGGACTTCGCCCGCCCAACCTCCGGTGAGCGGTCCTTCCTCGACGATCGCGATCCGGTTGGTCTTGGCGAGGGAGGCGAGGACGGTCTCCGTGTCGATGGGGCGGAGCGTGCGCAGGTCGACGACCTCTGCACTCAGTCCGTCGGCCGCCAGGCGCTCGGCTGCTTCGAGGCAGTCGTGGACACCCTTCATTGCGCTGACGAGCGTGAGATCCGATCCTTCTCGCGCGATTCGGGCCTGTCCGAGCGGGATCGCCTCCGAGTCGACTGGGCCCTTTGTCGCGTACAGGCGCTTGTGCTCGAGAAAGACGACAGGATTGTCGTCCCGGATCGACGCCTTCAGCAGGCCCTTTGCATCCGCGGGGGTCGACGGCGCGACGATCTTCAGGCCGGTGATGCCCATCAGCCACGAGGCGGGCATCTGGGAGTGGATCGCGCCGAAGCGCCCGCCTGCTCCGACGACGGATCGGATGACGACCGGGCAGCCGTGCCGCTCTCCCGTCAGGAACCAGTACTTGGTCATCTGGTTGATGAGGCTGTCCATCGACAGCGCCAGGAAGTCGCCGAACATGATCTCCAGCACTGGTCGCAGCCCGGAGATCGCAGCGCCGTAGGCGGCGCCGGTCATCGCCAGCTCGGAGATCGGGGTGTCGAAGACGCGGGTCGGGCCGTGCTTCTCGGCGAGACCGGGCGTGACGGCGAAGACGCCACCGGCGACCGCGACGTCCTCACCGAAGAAGATCACGCGCTCGTCGCGCGCGAGCTCCTCGTCGAGCGCCTGTCGGACGGCTTCCCTGAACTCGATGTCTGCACCGCCGTTCGTCCGTGTGGCGGACCGTGGCTGTGGCTGCGCTGAGGTCGCGGATGACGGCGAGGCTCCCTGCCGGCGAATGCGCGCGATCACGGTGCCGAGCGCGGCCGTCTCACCTTCTGCGACCACGATCTCCTCGACGTGACCGTCGAGCTCCGCTTCGTAGACGGCGGTTGCCTTGTCGGTCTCGACCTCGACGAGCGGCTCGCCACGCGCGACCGGCTCACCGGGCTCCTTGAGCCATCGGAGGATCGTCGCCTCCTCCATCGAGTCGGAGAGTCGTGGCATCCCGACGTCGACGACGTGCTCGGCCGCGCTCACGTCGAGACCGGCGTCTGGCCGGCGAACTCCCGCCGGTCGTGCGGATCGGGGAACGGAGCGGCCAGGGCGGCCTGCTCGATCTCGTCCAGCGATCGCTCGACCTCATCCACGGTCGCCGCAACCTCGGCGTCGTCCAGGCCGTACTCGTCCCGCAGCCGTTCGCCGACGACGACGAGCGGATCGCGCTCCCGCCAGCGTTCGAGCTCGCCCTCCGGCCTGTACTTGCCAGGATCGCTCCGCGAGTGACCGACGAAGCGATACGTCGCCGCCTCGACGAACTCGGGCCCGCCGCCGTCACGGGCACGTCCGACGATCTCGCCCGCCAGTGCGCGTACCGCGAAGACGTCCATCCCGTCGACCGTCGACGTGGGGATCTTCAGTGCCGCCGCGCGCGGCACGATGCCGCCAGGGGTCACGGCGCCGGTCGGCGTGTACTCGCCGTACTGGTTGTTCTCGCAGACGAACACGACGGGGAGGCCCAGCACCTTCGCGAAGTTCAGGCATTCGAAGAAGTAGGCCTGGTTGGCGGCGCCGTCCCCGAAGTACGCGACGGCGACGTTCCCGGATTCCCGCAGGGCGAGGGCGGCGCCCGTTGCGGCGGCGATGCTGCCGCCGACGATCCCGTAGCAACCCAACACACCGTTGTCTGGATCGACAACGTTCATCGAGCCCGCAAGCCCACCGTTGACACCCGTAGAGCGGCCGAGCAGCTCCGCGAGCAGCGCCGTCGGGTCGGTGCCCATCGCCAGCAGGTGCCCGTGGCCGCGGTACGTGCAGGCGATCCGATCGCCGTCGCGCAGTACGCCGGCGAACCCGACCGCCACGGCCTCCTGTCCCGAGTAGAGATGCGTCGTGCCGTACACCTCTCCCCGGAGAAAGAGGCTCTGGACACGGTCCTCGAAGCCCCGGATGAGCAGCATCCTGCGATAGAGATCGATCGCGGAGCGCGCGTCGACGGGGGAGGTGGCAGGCTGTGCGTCGCTGGTCGCCACGCGCGTCGAAGCTACGAGACTTCCAGTGTCTCGGGGACGAGCCGGCCGTCGACGATGTCGGCGCCTCGCACGTAGGTGCGGCCGGCGACGAGCAGCTCGTCGGCCGGGAAGCGCGTGAGCACCTCGGGGCCGGTGGGCGTAACGACGACCTCTTCCTCGATCCGGGCGGCGGAGCGTCCGTCGGTGGCGGGGCAGTACGTCTCGAGCGCGAACACCATCCCGACCTCGAGCGTTGCCGGTGCCTCCATGGAGTGAAGGCGCGAGATCATCGGAAACTCGTACAGGCCGACGCCGAGCCCATGGCCGAACTGGAGGCCGAAGGCGGCATGCTCGTCCTGCATGCCGATCTCCTCGGCCGTCGGCCATGCTGCAGCGATCTCGTCCGTCGTGACGCCGGGCCGGACGAGCTCGATCGCCGCGTCGAGCCACTCGCGGCACTGCTTGTACGCGTCGATCTGTGAGGGGGTCGCGTACCCCACGTTGAACGTGCGGTAGTAGCACGTCCGGTAGCCCATGAACGAATGGATGATGTCGAAGAACGCCTGATCGCCGGGCCGGATCAGCCGGTCGGAGAAGGTATGTGGATGCGGGTTACACCGATCCCCCGAGATGGCATTTATGGCCTCGACGTGCTCCGATCCCAGCTCGAAGAGGAGCCGCATCGCCGCGGCCACGACCTGGCTCTCTTTCACGCCCGGGCGAAGCATCCGGTAGATCTCCTCGTAGACCGCATCGACGATGCCGGCGGCGTGGTCGAGCAGTGCCAGCTCGTCCTCCGTCTTGAGTTTCCGCGCCTCGAGCATCACGGGCTGCGAGTCGACGATCTCGAGCCCTGCGCGCTGGAGCGCCAGCAGCGTCGTCATGTCGGGCACGTCCACACCGAGGGGCTCCGCGGCAAGCCCGCGCTCGGCGAGCTCGTGGCGCACCATCGCGGCCAGGGCATCGGGGACACCCGTCACGTCCGGCATGGCGCCGCGCATCGGGGACACCCATGCGCGCCAACTGTCCTCCGGCAGCCAGGGGCAATAGAGCTTGTGATGTCGGGCCGCCGAGCCGAAGTCCCAGAGCACCGGGTCGTCGTCGCGGAACACGAGCGCGAACCGGATGTTCTTGTCACGCTCCCACGTGCCGATCGCCGTGCTCGTCACGTACCGCAGGTTGTTGGGGTCGAACAGCAACAGCGCTCCGAGCTCCGACGCGGCAAGCTCGGCCTTCGTCTTCGCGAGCCGCGTTCGGCGGAGCCGGTCGAAGTCGATTCGCTGCTCCCAGTCGACCGCCATAGTCGCGCCGCGCGAAGCGATGTTCATTCACGCTCCCAGGGGTAGCTTCGATCGAATGGTCTGAGCGCCTGTTCAGCGATTCTGCACAGGGGCTCCGAGGCCGTCAACTCGTGCATGGCCGCCTTCAGCATACGCTCGTCAGCGCTCCGAGGGCCTCCGTCAGACGCCGCTTTGCCGTCGCTTGACTCCCGGCGAGCCACCTACTAGCGTTGAACGTCAATGGACAGAGAGTGGCCGACGTTCGACGTCGCTGGACAAGCCTGATCGGTGCTCGCTCCATATTCTCGAAGGATCCGGACCTTGCTGGTCCCGCGCGGCGGGACCTTGTCTCTTCGCTCGACGAAGGAGGGTGATCCAATGTCGGATGCCAGTCGGTGGTTCGGTCGGCGTCGCCGGACGGTACTCGTGGCCCTCGCGACGGCAGGCGCCGTCGCGGCCGTGAGCCTTGCCGGCGGGGCGGGCGCGAGCCGAGAGCGGCCGCGCGTGGCGTTCCTGTCGTTCGCGGTGGCCAACAGCTACGACGCGCCGATGCTCAAGGCCGCGAGAGACGTGGCGAGGAAGAGCGGAGCGACGGTCACCGTCTTCGATGCTGCGAACGACCCGAAGAAGCAGTTCGCGCAGTTCCAGACGGTGATGTCGTCGAAGCAGTACGACGCAATCCTCGTTCAGCCGATCTTCGGGCCTCAGCTGATCCCGCTCGTGCGGCAGGCGGTCAGGAGCGGCATCAAGGTCGTCAACGTCGATCAGATCCTCGGGACGAATCCGGGCACGGCGCGACCTCCGGTCGCGGGCATGTCCGGCAACGTCGTGTTCATCCAGACAGCGATCGGCCGAAAGCAGGGAGCGCTCGTCGTCGCTGCCTGCCGTGCGAGCAACCTGAATCCCTGCAACGTCGGTTACCTCTACTCGGTGAAGGTCTCGTCGCTCGACACGGCGATCCGCAGGGGATTCGACGCCGTGATCAAGGCTGTGCCGTCGATCAAGGTGGTCGCCGAGGGGGAGACCTTCTACCAGCACGCAGTGGCGCTGAAGGCGGCTCAGACCATGCTGCAGGCGCAGCCCGACATCAACCTCATCGTCGGGGCGGACCAGGGTGCCACGGGGGCGGAGCAGGCGAAGGCCGGGAGTGACATCGTGCTCGTCGGCTATGGCGGTGGACGCGTCGGTCTGAACGCCGTCAAGGCCGGACGCTGGTTCGGCACCGTGATGCAGCGCCCGACAACCGAGGGCCAGCGCGGGATGCAATGCGCGATCGCTGCGGTCAAGAGGAACGCGAACTGCGGTGGGATCGACATCCTCAAGGGCCTGCCGAACGGCGGGATCGTCACGAGGGCCAACGCCGCGAGGTTCACGCCGGAGTGGCCGGGCTAGGAGACCCCACTACCATGCCGGTGAGTGCGCGCCGTGGCGCAGCTCGAGCTCCAACACGTCTCGAAGCACTTCGGGGGCGTCCGTGCGCTCGATGACGTATCGCTCGAGGTCGCGCGCGGCACCGTCCACGCGATCGTGGGCGAGAACGGAGCCGGCAAGTCGACCCTGGGCCGGATCGTCGCCGGGGTCCTGTCTGCGGATCGTGGGCGGGTGCTGCTCGACGGAGCACCCGCCTCGTTCCGGTCGCCGAGGGAGGCCCTCGAGCGCGGCGTAGCGGCGATCGCGCAGGAGCCGTCCCTCGTACCGCAGCTGACGGTCTCGGAGAACGTGTTCCTCGGGAGCGAGCCCAGGCGCAAAGGGTTCATCCGTCGTCGAGCGCTTCGGAAGGCGTACGCGGAACTGGCCGCCCGCACAGGTTTCGATCTCCCTGGGCAGATGCGCGCGGGCGCGCTCCGGACGGCCGAGCAGCAGAAGGCAGAGATCCTTCGCGCCCTGTCGCGCGAGGCGCGGATCATCGTGATGGACGAGCCGTCAGCCGCGCTCAGCGCCCCCGAGACCGCCCACCTCCACGACACCGTTCGCTCGCTCGCGGGCCGCGACACGACGATCGTGCTCATCTCCCATTTCCTGCGCGAGGTTCTCGCGCTCGCCGACTGGGTGACCGTCCTCCGTGACGGGAAGGTCGTGCGAACGGCGCGGACGTCCGACGAGACCGAGGCCTCGCTCGTCGAGGCGATGCTGGGCCGTCCGCTCACGACCACCTTCCCGCTCAAACGGCCGGCGCGAGCGGACGCGCGGATCGCCCTCGCCGTCCGCGACCTGCGCGCGCCGGGTGTCGCCGGTGTCTCCTTCGACGTCCGCGAAGGCGAGATCGTCGGCCTCGCGGGTCTCGTGGGTGCCGGACGCTCGGAGCTCGCCCGGGCGATCTACGGTGCAAGTCGGGTCACGGACGGCGTCGCGAGGCTTCATGGCGACGTGGCGCTGGGGAAGAGCCCCCGCCGGAGCCTCGCTGCCGGCCTTGCGATGATCCCCGAGTCGAGACGAGACCAGGGTCTTGTCTTCGGTCGCTCCGTCGTCGAGAACGTCACGCTCGCGAGCCTGGACGACGTGAGCCGCCTCGGGATCGTCAACCGGCGGAGCGAGCGACGCTCCGCTGCGCGCATCCTCGACCGCTGCGAGGTGCGCGGCGCAGGACACGCCGCGCCGGTGGGCACGCTCTCGGGCGGCAACCAGCAGAAAGTGCTCTTCGCGCGCATGCTTCTCCGCGAGCCACGACTGCTGCTTGCGGACGAGCCAACCAGGGGCGTGGACGTCGGCGCGAAGCTCGCGATCTACGAGCTCCTCGTCTCTCTCGCCGAGGCAGGGATGGGCGTCGTGCTCATCTCGTCGGAGCTCGAGGAGATCCTCGGTCTTGCGCACCGCGTGCTCGTGATGCGCGCGGGTCGTCTCGTCGCCGAGCTCCGGGGCGAGGCGATGACCGAGTCGGCGATTCTCGCGGCGGCGTTCGCCGATCGCTCTGCCGGAGGAGCGGCGGCCTGAGCGTCGAGGTCGGAACGGAGCAGGGCCGGGATCGGCTCGGCCGGCTGACCGACGGGGCCCGGAGCTTCGCCACAGTCGATCGCCTCAGGCGGAGCGGGATTCTGATCCCGTTCGTCGTCCTCTTCGTGGTCCTCTCGCTGACGAGCGAAGCCTTCGCCACGAAGGTCAACCTGCTCAACATCCTCGACCAGCAGTCGGCGATCCTCATCATCGCGGCGGCCGGAACGCTCGTTCTCGTCTCGGGCGGCATCGATCTGTCGGTCGGCGCCACGTACTCGCTTGCCGGAGTCGTCGCGGCGCACTTCGCGCTGTCGACCCATCCCGTCGTCGCGATCCTGCTCGGCGTCGGGGCCGGCGTGCTCGTCGGCGCCGTCAACGGATTCGTCGCCACCGTCCTCCGCATCAATCCGTTGATCACGACGCTTGCGACCGCCTTCATCGTCGGCGGCTGCGCGAGCCTCATCACGAAGGGGACGCTCATCGTCCTCTTCGAGAAGCCCGACTTCGGGAAGCTGGCCCAGACCGAGTACCTGGGCGTCAAGACCTCGATCTGGATCATGGCCGTCGCCGTGGTGCTGATCGGGCTCCTGCTCGCCCGGACGACCGCGGGGCGCTACATGTACGCGGCCGGCGGCAACGCGGAAGCCGCCCGTCTCGCGGGCGTCCGGGTCGATGCGGTGCGGATCGCTGCGTTCGTGCTCAGTGGCGCCGCGGCGGGTCTCGCCGGGGTGATCGACACGTCACGTGTCCTCAGCGCGCAGGCCGGGACTGCCGACACGACGCTCGCGTTCACCGTGCTTGCCGGCATCGTCGTGGGGGGAACGAGCATCCTGGGTGGGGACGGTGCCGTCTGGCGCACGGTCGTCGGAGTCCTGTTCATCGCCCTGATCGGCAACGGCTACATCCTGCTCGGTCTCGACCCGCTCTACGAGCAGATCACGATGGGCGCGATCCTGCTCGTCGCCGTCGGGGTCGACGTCTGGACCCGGCAACGACGCGTCTAGCTGGATGCCTCGCGCAGTACCTCGATCACCTCGGCCAGCCACCGTCGCGCGCGGTCGGTATTCGGCCCTTTCGGCGCCAGCGCCACAGTGTCCGCCAGTCTGCGAGACCGAGCGGCCCGGTTGTGACGACGAGCATCTCGATGTCGGAGAGATCGTCGGCAACGCCCCGCGAGACGCTCCCGGTCAACACCACCTCTTCGACAACCGGCGGGAGTGCGGAGGCGATGCGCTCTGCGACCGCCCGCAGCTGATGCGTGCGAGCCGTCATTCGGCCTCGGGAAGCCAGCCCGCCCGGTATCGGGTCAGTCCGCTTCTCGAGAATCGGACGTACGCCTCTGCCGCGTCGGTGGTCTCCCGCTCGACGCCGGCGCCGTGACGTTGCGCGGCCTCATTCACGGTGTAGGCGCCCCAGTCGGGGCCGGTCGAACGGTCGCGGGCGCCGACGGCGAGTATCAGGCAGGGGCTTTCTCCGGCGCCGATGATCACGTGGTTCGTCCCGGGCGGGCAGTGCACGAAGTCCCACTGTCGTAACGTGCGCTCCTCGCCTTCGACGACGGCCAGCGCCTCCCCGGCGAGAACGAGGAAATCTTCCTGGTCATTCTCCCGGTGGTACATCGCCATCGGCTCGCCGGGGCCGAGGATGGTGAGGTTGATCCCGAGCTGCAAGAAATCGGCTGCGCCTTCGAAGCCCGCGCCCTCGAACTCGCAGAGGACGCCCCGACCCTTGCGCTCCCACCACTGCGCGTCCCGCGCGTTGAGGACGAACCACCCCTGGCCCTTCGGAACCAGTCCGTGCTCGGTCGACACGAGCGGCGACTCGGGGACCGCGATCCCCTCACCGTCGTCCGGCTTCTCGTGGGTCACGCGCGGACCCTACGTAGCGCTGCTCGCTGTCGCTACGCGTTGGCTTTACGCAGGCTGGCCTGTGGACACGCGATCCGGTGAGAGGATCGGCGAGTCCCGCCGGAATCCCCAGACGGCCGCGTAGATCCCGAGCGACAGTTCCCACAGGAACTCGGGGATGACCAGGACGTTGACCGCGCCGGTTGCGTCCCACCAGTCGAAGAGCACGCCGAAGCTGCCAATCAGGAGGAGCGGTCCTCCGATCAGACCGAGCCAGGCCATGCGCCGCGGGACGAGGCCCGAGCTGTACATCAGATAGCCGAGGATCAGCCCATTCCCAAAGGGGACGATCAACCCAGGGCCGAACAGGAACGTCCAGTCCTTGAGCGCGGCGAGGGAGACCGCGAGGTCGCCCGCGTCGGGAGAGTCTTGCCGCAGGCTGACGACGCCGAGCACGAAGATGATCCCAGCCGCAAGGAAGACGCATTCAATGATTCGAGCAGCGACGTAGCCGATGGCGAGGAGCTCGTTCTGTCGCCTCACGATCGGGTAGAGCACAACGGCCGTTCCCACGTTCGCGATGATGAGAAGGAGCTCCAAGAACGCTCCCAGGTAGATCTGGCTGTCCTTCCCGCCGCCCGCGATGTAGGCGGCCGGATCGTCGAGAACCGGTTGGAAGAGAGCGAGCGCCGGGATCGACGTGAGGAACGTGATGAGGAACAGCACTCCGAATATGCGAGCGTTCCTCTGATCCTCGGCCACGCTATCCCTTCGCGCAGGGTCCCGCTTCGCCGCGATGTTCCGCGTATCGACCTTTCCCAAACCCGCTTGACTCCTTGGAGCGTCGCAGCAACGGGCCAGTGTTCGGAAAATGTCCCCTGAGCGGCGTCCGTATCGCGGATGAGCTGGTTCGGTCTGTCCACGGTGTCCGCTAGACGAACAGCCCAGCCGAGAGAAGCCGCGGACAGTCCGGGCGCGCCTGCTCCTGCAGAAGCATCGCGCACCTCCAGCGGGGACGTCGCCTAGGTGTTCCCGATGTGGCTCACGCGGCTTTCCAGGCGTCCTCGCCCGGCGCCTTGTAGAAGTACCCGTCTTCCTCGTGCGCGGGCAGTTCGACGACCGGCGCGGCCTTCTCGACGGAGGAGGGCAGCAGCCCGTCGCGCTCCAGCCTCCCGAGCATGGTGTACGCGGAGAGTAGATCCAATCGCGCCGTGGTCGCGTCGTCCTCGGTGAGCGGTGCGACCGCGTCCTCGTCCTCGCTGTGGTGTTTCGGCTTGGCCATGTCGGTCTCCTGGTTGTCGTTGCCCGGTAGCACGTACGAAGCGGCACCGGAGCGTCGTGCGGATCTGTCCTCGACCGTGCTGGGAATACATTCACCGTAGGGGCGAGTGCCTGGCCCGCCAATGACACGAATGAGTCCATTGGCGGGCCGACGGCAGTCAAGGCGAGTTCAATGCGCAGGTTCCGATGCCTTCGTCGCGTAGACGTCTTCCCAGAAGATCACTCGGATAGCTGCGTTCTGGACCATCGGCCAGTCTTCGCGTATTGGGAAGCGGGCATGCTCGCGGACAGAGCGGTCGGGCAGGCAGCGCCAGGGGGATTCCGGGGGGAAGCGCCGCCACGCCGACCGCTTCAAGCATGCCGGGACCGACTCGTCGCCCGAGCCCGGGCACCGACGGCGCGCGCACTGCTCGCGAAGGAACGCCGGCGCTAGCCGAGCGTATCGGTCGGCCAGCTAACGCCGCTCGAAGGATCTCCCTGAACGAACGGGTATCTATTGACGGCAACCCCCCATCACCTACCGTTTGTCGCATGGACGACCAGTACGTTGACGTCTACATCGACTCGCGACCGCAGGGATACACGTACATGCGCGGCGGCAACCTCGCCGACGCGATAAAGCTGAATCGAACGCCGACCGGCGCTCGTCCCCCCGGAACGTGCACCCACGCCTCGCCGCAAGAGGTCTTCGCCTACGCCCGCGTTTCTGAAGTCCACTGGCCGATCGCGTTCTGCAACGACTGCCTGGCAATCCTCGAAGGACGCGAACCGTTCGCCTTTCGTGACGAGTCCCAATCAAGCGGCGCAGTCACCCTGGAAAGCGTCATCGGCCGGAAGTGGGCGAAGGAATGGCCTCGGGATGGGAAGCCTCAGACGAAGCGACCGCCGGCCGGTATCCCGTGGCCGAAGACCGCCTAGCTACGAGCCGGAGTGGGATCCCGGCCGTGGCACCACCCGTTTCGCGCGGCGAGACTATCAGGGCCTCAGCGACACACTTGACGCCCGGTTTCAAGCCGTTTCCGTATACCTAGAAGGGCGGTAGCTCCCCGGGTTGGACTCGAACCAACAACCCTCCGGTTAACAGCCGGATGCTCTGCCAATTGAGCTACCGGGGAAGGCAGCAACAGGGAATTGTAGCCGCGTGCTCGCGGGAGGATCGAGCCGAGGCCCGCCGAAGGACCTCAGTCCCGTGCATCGAATCGTCGTGATTGTCGTCGCGGCGGTTGCAGCCCTGGCGCTCGCCGGGCCTGCTGTCGCTGCGCAGAGCGCCAAAGTTGCTGCGCTCCAGGTTGCCCTGCGCGCGCACGATCTCTACGACGGGCAGATCGACGGGGTCTCGGGGCCCTTGACCCGCGCCGGCGTCGTGACGTTCCAGAAGCAACACGGGATCAAGCCCACGGGGAAGGTGGGCCTCGCCACCCGCTGCAAGCTCGGGATGCTGGGCAGGCCATTGCTGGGTCAACGCGCGCTCGGTCGTGGCAACGTCGGCTGGGACGTGACGTCGCTGGAATTCCGTCTGCGCCGGTTCGGGCTACCCGTGAAGCGGATCGACGGACGCTTCGACGTCGCGACCTCGGCGGCGCTGAGACGTTTCCAGCGGTCTCGGGGCCTCGACCCCGACGGGATCGCGGGCGTCCGGACGTACCGCGCTCTCGCTCGCGGCCGCATCGTCGGGAAGCGCGCTCCCCGACCGAGGCTTCTCGTCCGCGTCCATCGAGTCCAGCCCGGGGAGGGGTTCATCGCGATCGCGCAGCGGTACCGCGTCGCTGCCGTGAAGCTCGCGAAGACGAACGGCCTCACCCTCCAGAGCGTGCTCGTCCCCGGCCAACGGCTTCGCGTTCCGGGACGTGCCCTGGCGGCTCGGAAGGCGCCGGTCGTCGAGTCCGAGGGCGTGCATCGCGTTGCGGCGGGCGAGAGCTTCTTCTCGATCGCGCAGCGCTACCACGTCAGCCCCTGGCGGCTCGCGCGGAGCAATGAACTGCCGCTGATGGCGACGATCGTCCCTGGTCAGCGGCTGAAGCTGCCACCGGGCGCGCACGTGGGCTCGGCCTCGGGTCAGGTCGACCGCAATGTGGTCGGAGGCGCAATCGATCGCTGGGCGCGGACGTACGGAGTCGACCCGAAGCTCGCCCGTGCCCTTGCGTGGATGGAGTCGGGCTTCCAGCAGGACGTTGTCTCGAGTGCTGGGGCGATCGGCGTCATGCAGCTGCTTCCCGAGACATGGGAATGGGTCGACACCCTGCTGCTCGGCGAGGTGACGCCTCGGAACGTACGAGGGCAACGTTCGCGCGGGCGTGCGGTATCTCCGCTGGCAGCTCGACCAGTTCGGCGGCGACGTGAAGCTGGCACTCGCCGGCTACTACCAGGGCGCGCGCGCGGTCCGCGAGCGAGGGCTCTTCGAGGACACCAAGCAGTACGTCTCGGTGATCCTCCAGCTCTACGGCTCGGTCTGACCTTCCGTGCTCGTGAGCCTGCGTTGCGGGCAGCGGCGCGGGGCTGACCGTCTCGAGTGATCTGCGCGGCTACCGCTCAGTCGACGGACCGGCGAGCGCGACCGCAACTGCTTCGGCGAGCGAGCTCATCCTTCCGTTCTCGCGCCCGCGGGCGAAGCCTGGATCGTCGACGGCCCGTAGCGGTGCTATCAGGCTCTCATCCACGGCTAGGACGCCACTGTCCTCGTTTTCCGCCTCGACCGCTCCCCACAGACGCCCCGCGTATTCTGTATCGCCCGTCTCCAGGGCCGAGCGTGCCAGCAGCGCGAGCGCGTAGAGACTGATCCTCCGGTCGCGGTGCTCCCATGCTCCGTGCAGGGCCGCTTCGGCGGACGACACGGCGACATCGCTCCGCCCGAGCTGGAGTGCTGTCTCGGCTGCGTCGGAGCGCATCCAGGTCTCCCATAGTGTGAATCCGCAGGCTGCGGCGACCCTCGCCGACTGCTCGTACAGCTCGAGCGCACTTTCGAGATCGCCCTCGTGCTCGGCGAGAGACGCAAGTGTGCCGAGATTCTGCGCCTCGAGGACGGGGAGGTCGAGGCCCTCCGTCATCGTTCGAACGACGCCGATAAGCCTGCGACCCTCGTCTCCATCGCCGCGACTGCCCGCGTGGACCGCAAGCCGCGCGAGGATCCCGACCTGTCCATGGACGTCGTCGAGTTCTCGATAGAGATCGAGTGCCGCCTCGTAGCTTGGCTCGCCCGCGGTCTGGTCGCTCTCGAGCAGAATGGTCACACCGCCCCGGAGCGTGAGGAGCGCTGCGCGGAGCGGCGCCGGGATGTCAGGCCCGAGAGCAATGAGGTCCTCGGTGCGCCGCTGCCCTTCCTCGAGCGCCTGTGTCACCCAGTAGAGCTCGAGCGACGTGACGAGCTCGGCAGCCAGCACGGGGTCCATGTCGGCCGCCCAATCGAGTGCCCCGCGCATGTCCTCGATGTCGGCGCGAATGACCTCGAACCGTGGCGCCACGGGCTCGAGTGTCGCTCCGAGGTTCGCGGACCTCGCAATCGAGAGCATCCGACGGGCGTGGCGGGTGCCGAGCTCGTGAACCACGCTTTCGTCGCGCTCTCGGAGCCGTGTCGTCGCGAACTCGTGGATCGTCTCGAGCATCCAGTAGCGATCGACGCCGTCGGCGTCTGTCCGCCGCCGGAGGAGACTCTTGTCGATGAGGGAGACGAGCGTGTCGAGGTCGGCACCGCAGACGTCCTCGGCCGCTTCGAGCGTGCAGCCGCTCCGGAAGACCGCGAGATCGGCAAAGAGCGCTTGCTCTTCGTGGGACAGGAGATCGTGAGACCACGCGATCGTCGCGCGCAGGGTTGCGTGGCGCGGGTCGGCGTCGCGCGGAGCAGGAAGGTCGAGCCGCGCAGCGAGACGCTCGAGCAACGCGTCCGGAGTGAGGAGCCGCGTGCGCGCGGCGGCGAGCTCAACCGCGAGCGGGAGCCTGTCGAGCCGCTTGCAGAGCGTTGCGATCGTCGGACTCGGTTCGAGGTGCGGCTGCACGAAGCTCGCTCGTGCCACGAAGAGCGCCACGGCCTCGTCGGCGGTCAGCGGCGGCAGGTCGAACCGCCTTTCGGCGGACACCTGAAGCGCCTCGCGACTGGTCACGAGCAGCCGCAGCGCGGGCGCCGCGTCCACGAGGGAGGCGAGCGGAGCGGCTGCTGCCGGAAGGAGCTGCTCGAGGTTGTCGAGTACGACGTGTGTTCGCTTCTCGCCGACACGGGCTGCGATCGCAGCAGGCTCGGGACCATCGGCGCCGAGCGACTCGGCTATCGCGGGTAGCACGAGGCCCGGATCGCGCAGGGCTGCAAACGGGACGAAGACCGTGCCGCCCTCGGCGTTCTCCGCAAGCAGGCGAGCGAGCTCGAGTGCGAAGCGCGTCTTCCCCGTGCCGCCAGGGCCGAGGATCGTGAGGACCGCGGGATCATCGTCGAGCACGACCGAGACCGCGTCATGGAGCTCTCGCTCGCGGCCGAGGAACACGGTTGCGGGCGTGGGCAGCGCCACGGTGCCTGGCGTCCGAAGTGGGGGAAAGGATCGGGTTCCGAGTTGCAGCAGGCGTGCGGGGCCATCGAAGTCCTTGAGGCGGTGGCGGCCGAGGTCGGTCGTAGGCTCTTCAGGCGAGAGCAGCGTGGCGGTCGACTCGGTGAGCAACACCTGGCCACCGTGCGCAAGCGCCGCAACGCGAGCCCCGCGATTGACGTCGGCGCCGACGTAGCCCTCGGCGGTGACCGTGGGGGCACCGGTGTGGAGACCCATCCGTACATTGACGCGCCCCGGCCCGAGCGCCGCCTGTCCTACTCGAGCCGCCTCGGTCGCGCCGGGAGCGGTCGGAAAGGCGACGAAGAACGCGTCGCCCTGCGTGTCGACTTCGACGCCACCATGGGCGGCGAACGCCTGCCGCAGCACGCGGCGGTGCTCCGCCAGTACTTCGGCATACGCTTCAGGGCCGAGCTCGTGTAGCAACCGGGTCGAGCCCTCGATGTCCGTGAAGAGGAACGTCACCGTGCCTGTCGGGAGCTCGGGGCGCATGGGCTTGTGTTGATTCAACACAAGGTCCTCGGAGCGCGGGGGCGCTGTGTGCCAGCTACGCGGCGCCGAGCGAACGTAGACGTTCAAGGCGCTCCGGCTCGTCCGCCTGGAGGCCGGGGTTGGGCAAGAGGGCGGCGTGAGCGCGGGCGAAGAACGGCCGACTCTCATTTCCTCGATCGAGCGCGAGCAAGCACTCGCCAATCTCCTCGAACACGTAGCCGTCCTCCTTCCCGAGTGCCTCCAGCTCGGCGAGGATCGTCCGCTGCTCCTCGAGTGCTCGCTCGACGTCGCCACGCGACCGCAAACAGCGCGCGATCGACCAGCGGGCTATTCGCGCGCGATCGGCGCGCCCGTCCTCGAGGAACGCGTCGCGCGACAGCTCGAACGAGGCGATCGCGCCGTCGTCGTCGCCGTCTGCATGCTGCGCCCAGCCCATGTTGTTCGCGAGCGAGCCGATCCAGCGACGCGCGGTCGGGTCCGGAGAGCCGCGCGCGAGCTCCATCGCTCGCTCGTTCCAGCTCCGCGACTCGTCGGATGGGAGGACGATCCCGAGCATGTGGGCCGCGTCCACCGCAAGGGCGTCCTCCGCCGCGGCGCGGGCGAGCTCCCACGCCCCACCGAAGAGCTCGGCGCCACGGCCCTCGCGCCCCGCGGTGTTCGCGACTCGCCCGCGCTCGAGGAGGATTCGGACGCGGCTGCGGTCGTCTCCGGATAGGAGCGATGCCTCCGCCTCGTCTAGCGTGCGGTCGGCGTCGTCGAAGCGTCGCTGCAGCCCCCGGGCGCGGGCGAGCTGGGTCAGGGTCTCCGCAAGGTACGCGCCGCCGTGCTCCGAACGCGCGCGAGGGAGCAGCGCCTCGAAACGCCGCTCGCTCTCGACTGGGTCACCGAAGTCCCAGAGGTCGTTGAGCCGGTCGAGCGGGAACTCGTCCACGCGCCGTCAGGTCAGCGCCGCCACGGCCGCGTACGCCCGGCGTGCAGCCTCTTCCACGGGGAGCGCCCAGAACCCGTCGGGCGTCGAGAAGATCTCGACATCGAGTGACCCTTGCCAACAGCACGGGTGCGACCGCACGGCTTCGACGAGCGCTCTTGTGGGTCCGCGATCGGCATCGGGAAGCTCGCGACCGTTCCGGCCAGACTCCGTTGGATGCGCTGCCACGTGAAGCCCTGTGATGCGATCGACGACTCGCACGAGCTCCGCTGGATCCTCGTCGGCCAGGTTGTACGTGTCGGCCATGATTCCGACCGCGGGCACGTCGGCCTCCTCGAGAAGCGCAAGCGCGTCGGAGATCGAGTTCACGAAGGACGTCGAGTCCCGCTCCGAGGGATGGATTGGCTCGAGGCCGAGCGGAACTCCTTCGGCGGCCGCTACTTCGGCGATGCGCCGTAGACCATCGATGACGATCTCGCGGGCCGCTTCGTCGGAGCGCGGCCCGCGGGGCCCGGTGAGACAGAGGATCGATTCCGGTGCATAAGGCGCCAGCCGACGGACTGACTCACAAAGCGCATCGATCCGCTTGGCCGGGTCTGACAGGCCCTCCATTCCCGGGATTGCGAGTTGGAGGATCGACGGGATCGTCGGCACGCAGTTCGAGACGGCCAGGCGGTGGTCGCGGAGGATCGCACGATTCGCCGCGTCGTCGTCCGGGAGCTTCATCTCCCAGAGGCCGATCGCGTCGAAGCCGGCCGCCGCGTAGGCGACGACGTCCTCCGCAAAGGACGCGTTCACGGTCGAGATGGCCGAAAGCGACAGCTTCACCGGCGCCTCACGTTCGCGGTGTCCGACTGAAGTCGGACACCTTTCCGATCAGCCGTCGCGACAGCGGCGGCTTCGTCAGCTCCTTCGCGACGAGGTATCCCGAGCCCGCTCCGAGACCGGGCCCGGGATGGGTGCTGGCGCCGACGTGCCACAGGCCTTCGATCGCCGTCCGGTGGCCCGGGGCATGCGCGAAGGGACGCCAGAGGAGGTTTTGGTCGAGGGCGCAGCTGCCCGCGTAGATGTCGCCCGCGACGAGATTGCAGTTCAGGGCCTCGAGGTCGGCGGGGGAAAGTGCGACGCGCTTCGACGTCGCCGAGGCGAGGTTCTCGATCGACTCCCCGAGTCGCGCGACGATCCGGTCGGCGTAGGACTCTCGAAGCTCTTCCGACCACGATCCGTCGCCGACGTCGAGCTCACCTGCCGCGTCGCCCTTTACCTTGCCTGCCGGAAGCTCCTGCAGTTGGATCCAGACGATCCACTTGCCCTCCGGGGCGCGGGAGGGGTCGACGGCGCACGGCTGTCCCGCAACGATCGTTGCCTCAGAGGGCAACAAGCCTCGCTCCGCCTCGTTCACGGCACGCGAGACCCCGTCGAGACCGGGTGTGACGTGGACGATCGCGGTGCGTTCGAGGCGTTCGGCATCGGGCCCCTTCCAGCGCGGCGGCTCGTCCATCGCGATGTGGATCTGCATGCCTGCACGCCCATAGCGGAACCGCTCCGCGGCTAGGCGCGCCTCGGGGGGCGCGTCGCCGTCGAGCAGCGAGCCGTACAACGCCGTCGGGGTGACACCTGCGATTACGGCTCGCGCCGCTGCGACGGCTTCGCCGTCGCCTAGGACCACTCCGGTGGCGCGACCGGAGGAGACTGTGATCCGCTTGACGTGAGAACTCGTGCGCAGCTCGCCGCCCGCATCCCGGACGATCCCGGCGAGCGCGTCCACGAGCTTGACGCCGCCGCCGACCGGCACCGGCATGCCGCCGAGCTGTACGGCGCAGGCGATCACCTGCGTCATGAACCCGGACACCGCGTTGTCAGGGCCAAGGCCTGTGTGGAGGACCCACGGGGCGAGCAATCCGTGTGCCTGCTCGGAGCGGAAGGTCGCGGTCGTCCAGTCGCGGCAGGTCGTGAGGGCGTGGCCCGTGAACTCGAGGAGGCCGCGCCGTCCGAAGCGGCGAAGCATGCGCTGTCCGAGCCCTAGCCCGGCCGGCGACCAGAGCTCGGTGCCGAGCACGCCGAAGCTCACGTCCGCGTTCTGCATGAACTCCTCGAACTGGCGTTGCCACGCCGCGCCGTCGCCGTCGCTCCAGCGGTCGAACTCGGCGACGTTCGCCTCCAGCGACGTCTGCAGGAACATCGCGGATCCGTCCGGGAACGCAGTTGCGGTGGGAAGGTCGGTGTTGACGTACTCGAGCCCGCGCCGGTGGAGCTCTTCACCGAGCTCGGCGTACGCCGCCGAGCCCTGGAAGAGCGGGTGCCAGGAGCTCAGCACCTCGTGCGTGAATCCGGGCAGCGTGTAGTCCGGCTCGGTCCGGATCGCGCCGCCGAGACGGTCGGAGCGCTCGAGCACACACACCCGCCAGCCGTCCCGCGAAAGCAGCGCCGCGGCCGTGAGCGTGTTGATTCCCGACCCGACGAGAACCGCGTCGAACCCGGCCATTGGCCGACGCTACCACGTTCCGGTCCCTTGACATGTCACGGTCACGCGTGTGACAGAATCGGCGCCATGCTGCTGCGGGAGTTCTCCTACGCTCGTCCCGCGACCGTGGACGAGGCCGTCGGTCTCCTTTCCGAGCACGACGGTGCACGCGCCCTGGCGGGAGGACAGACCCTGCTCAACGTGATGAAGCAGCGGGCCGCTTCGCCCGACGTGCTCGTCGATCTCGGGGCGTTGGGCGAGCTCCGCACGATCGCTGTCTCCGGCTCTGTTCTCGAGATCGGCGCGATGGCGACGCTGACCGCGCTCATGGGCTCGTCCGAGGTGGAGGTGACGCGTCCGATCCTGGCCGAGGTCGCTGCGACCGTTGCCGACGTGCAGGTGCGGAATCGCGGGACGCTCGGCGGCAACATCTGCGTCAACGACCCGACGAACCACTTTCCGCCGCTCCTGGTGACGCTCGACGCCTCGATGACGATCCGCGGCTCGGCCGGCGAGCGGACGATCACCGCAGAGGAGTTCTTCGTCGGCGTGTTCGAGACCGCGGTGCGCGAGGGCGAGCTGCTTACGCGGATCACCGTGCCGGCGAGCGGGAAGGGCGCCGGCGACGGGATGGCCGGCGTGACGCTTGGCGCGCACGGCACGTACATCGCGAACGCGGCGGCGTCCGTCGTCGACGGCTCGTGGCGCGTCGCACTCGGCTGCGTCGGGGCCGTTCCGGTTCGAGCCACGGCCGTCGAGCAGCGCCTCTCGAGCGGCAACGTCGACGAGGCGGCGGCGCGCAGCGCGGTCGAAGGTTTGGGCGCCACGCTCGATCCCCCGTCCGACGTCCACGCCTCGGCGGACTACCGGCGAAGCCTTGCCGAGACGTCTGTGGTTCGCGCCGTCGTCCAGGCATCCGAGCGAGCGAAGGGGTAGCCCGTGCCGTCACCGTCCACGAGCCAGGTCGTCACCGTCACCGTGAACGGGGAGACGGTCGAGCGAGACGTGCCTGTGCGGCGCCTGCTCGTCCACTTCCTGCGCGATGACCTCGATCTCACCGGTACGCACATCGGCTGCGACACCGGAAGCTGCGGGGCGTGCACCGTGCATCTCGACGGCCTGTCGGTCAAGAGCTGCGCGGTCCTCGCCGTGCAAGCCGACGGCGCCCAGGTGACGACGGTCGAAGCTCTCGCCGGCGACGAGCAGAGCCCGCTTCAGCGCTCGTTCGCGGAGCACCACGCGCTGCAGTGCGGCTACTGCACGCCCGGGATGCTGATGAGCGCGACCGCGCTGCTCGCCGACAACCCCAGTCCGACCGAGGGCGAGGTGAAGGTCGCGCTGCAGGGCAACATCTGCCGCTGCACCGGCTACTGGAACATCGTGGAGGCCGTGGTCGCGGCGGGGAAGGGGGCCGCATGAGCCGCGCGAGCGTGACGACAACCGAGGAGACAACCACCCTCCAGAAGGGATTCGTCGGGCAGAGCGTCCCGCGCAAGGAAGACCGGCGGCTCGTCGAGGGGCAGGGCGTCTTCTTCGACGACGTGAAGCGGCACGGGATGGGCTACCTCCACTTCGTGCGCTCGCCGTACGCGCACGCGCGGATCGAGTCCGTCGACGTCAGCGCAGCGCTCGAGCTCCCCGGGGTCTACGGGACGTTGACCGGCGACGAGGTGGCGATCCTCACCGACCCCTTCTTCCAGATCGCCGCCGAGCCGGGCGGAAGCGTGAGGGACTACGCGCTCGCGGTCGGCAAGGTGCGCTACATCGGCGAGCCTGTCGCGGCAGTGGTTGCCGAGACGCGCGAGCTCGCCCGCGATGCCACAGAGCTCGTCGTGGTCGACTACGACCCACTCGAGGTCGTTGTCGACGCGCGGAAGGCGCTCGAGGACGGCGCGCCCGTGCTCCACGAGGAAGCGGGAGGGAACCTGTCCTACACGGGCGTCTGGGAGTGGGGCGACGTCGACGCCGCGTTCGCCGAGGCCGACCACGTCGTTGCGATCTCCGAGCTCCATTTCGACCGCTTCAACTCGACGCCGCTCGAGCTCGACGGCGCCCTCGCCGAGTTCAACCGGGGCACCGGGCAGTGGACGATCACGACGAACAACCAGTTCCCCGGGTTCGCCGTGATCATGATGGCGCCCGCGATGCGGGTCGGCACCGACAAGCTCCGCATCGTCACGCAGGACATCGGCGGGGGGTTCGGCAACAAGATCACGTCGCACCCGCAGCTCGTCGCGTGCTGCCTGCTCGCGCGCAAGCTCAACCGACCGGTGCAGTGGACCGAGTGGCGCACCGACTTCCACCAGTCGATGTCGCACGGCAACGAGCGGTGGTTCCTCGACACCGAGGTCGCGGTGAAGGCGGACGGCACGATGACGGCCTTCCGGACGAAGGCGATCGACGATGCGGGCGCCTACCTCCGCTACGAGCCGCTCGGCGGCGTCATCTGGGCGCAGGTCTCGCCGGGGATGTACCGCTGGCGGAACATCCGGGTCGAGTTCACGCAGGCGATGACGAACAAGGCGCCGTGCTCCCCGAACCGCGGCTACTCGCGGATGCAGCATCTCTGGTTCACGGAGCGAATCGTCGACATCGTCGCCGCTGAGCTGGGCCTCGATCGCGTCGAGATCCGAAAGAAGAACTACGTCCAGCCCGAGGACATGCCCTATGAGACGCCGAACGGCTGCGTCTACGACTCGGGCGACTACCCACGCGCGCTCGACATGGCCCTCGAGATGATCGGCTACGACTCGATCGAGGAGCGCCGCGCCGAGGCGGCGTCGCGCGGCAAGCTGCTCGGCGTCGGGATCGGCTCGACGCTCGACTCGGGCACGAACAACTTCGGCCAGTCGCAGCTCTTGAACCCCGACCTCCAGTTCTCGGGGAACAACGAAGTCGCGACGGTCAAGCTCGACATCTTCGGCGAGATCGTCGTGACTCTCGGGACGACGCCGCAGGGCCAGAGCCACGAGACGACCGCGGCGCAGGTGGTCGCCGACATCCTCGGCTGCGACGTCGACATCGTCCACGTCCGCGCCGGCCACGACAGCTACTGGAACTCGCACGCCGGCTTCTCGGGCACCTACGCGAGCCAGTTCGCGGTCACCGGCCTCGGCGCCGTGAAGGGTGCAACGGACGACCTTGCCAACCAGATGAAGACGCTCGCCTCGATGGTCTTCCAGTGCCCGCTCGAGGCGATCGAGCTTGCCGACGGGTTCGCGCGGATCAAGGACAACCACGAGGCGGCGCTGCCGTTCATGGCGCTGGGCGCGATCCCGAACGCCAACAACGCGGGCTTTCCGACCGACCCGCCGCCGATGAACGCCCGATTCGTCTACCGGCCGCCCTTCGACGTACCGGACAAGGAGCGCAAGTTTGGGAAGCTGACGCTGACGTACGCGATGCAGATCCACGCGTGCGTCGTCGAGGTCGATCCCGAGACGGGCGTCTACGAGATCGTCGACTACGCCGCGGTCGACGACTGTGGCGTCCGCGTCAATCCCCAGATCGTCGAGGGCCAGGTGATGGGCGCCACCGCGCACGCCATCGGCGCCGCGATGTTCGAGTCGTTCACCTACGACGAGGACGGGAACCTGCTCACGCCCAACTTCTACGACTACCACGTGCCGCACACGCTCGACATGCCACCGCTCAAGACGGCCGCGCTCGAGTCTCCGTCACCGTTCACCTCCCTTGGCACGAAGGGGATGGGCGAGGGGGGCGGCGGCGGGATCCACTGCATCGGCGCCGCACTCCAGGACGCCTTGCGCGAGTCGGGAGGGGCGATCGTGACGGACAGTCACAACCCGTACCACCGCGTCTTCGCGATGCTGCGTGAGCCCGACCGGTTCCGTGAGAAGGTGGAGGTGAAGTCGACGTGAAGCTCGAAGGAACGAAGGAGTTCGACGCGCCGCGCGAAGTCGTGTGGAGCGTCATCAACGACCCGTCGAAGATGGCGAAGACGATGCCGGGGGTCGAGAGCTTCGAGATCGCCGACGACACGCACTGGAGCGCGAAGGTCAAGGTCCCGCTCGGCCTGGGCGGGCTCAAGATGTCGATCGCGTTCACGAAGCTCGAGGAGCGGCCGCTCGAGTTCGCATCGCTCAACGCGAAGGGCCAGGGCGTAGGCGCCCTCATGAACATGACGACATCGTTCACCCTCTCCGGCGAGGGCGAGACGACGTCGATGGCGTGGGAGGCCGACGTGAAGATCGCCGGCCCCGTCGGCTCGATGGGGCAGCGCGTCCTCCAGCCGATCATCAACCAGCAGGTCGGGAATACGCTGGCGGCGCTCGAGACCGAGGTCGAGGAGGCGAAGGCTGCGGCCGGCTAGCCGACCGACCCGAGCACTCGCCTCAGGCGGTCTCCGCGACGCGGTAGCGCTCGACCGCCTCCGGAACGAGTGCCACGCCGAGCCCCGGCGCGGTCGGGAGCGCGATCGAGCCGTCCTCGACTTCGGGCTCGGGCGTGACGAGCTCCGCTCGGAGGGGCGAGACGAACAGCTCGGGATGGAAGAGCTCGATGTACGGAGCGTTGGAGGTTGCCGCCTGGAAGTGCTGAGCGGCCGCCGCCGCGATGCCCGTCTTCCAGCCGTGTGGGATGACGAGCACGCCCTCGAGCGACGCCATCTCGGCGATCCGACGGAGCTCCGTCAGTCCGCCGCAGCGGCTGACGTCGGGCTGGAGGACGTCCACTCGTCCCTCGCGGACCCACTCCCGGCACTCCCAGACCGTTGCCGCGAGCTCGGCGCCCGCGACTCGCGTCTCGACCGCCCCGGCCAGTCGCGCGTGGCCCGCGAGGTCGTCGTGACGGAGCGTCGCCTCGGCGAAGTAGAGGTCACAGTCGCCAACGCGGTTCAGGACCCAGAGCGCCTCGCGCCAATCGCTCCAGCGATAGCCGAAGTCGATCATCAGGGTGATGTCCTCTCCGAGCAGCGACCTCCCCTCGCGGATGCAACGAACGAGCTCACGGTCGGAGACGAGGTCGCCGAAGAGCACCTCCATCTTGACCGCGCGGAAGCCGCGTTCGAGTGCACGTTCGAACCCCCCGGCGATCGCGTCCATCATCTGGCCGATCGTTCGGCCGTCGACCGCGCCCGGGTAGACCGTTGCGTACGGCGTGATCGCCTCGCGCCGGGCGCCACCGAGCAGGTGGTAGGCGGGGCGCTCGAGCTGCTTGCCCGCGAGGTCGTGAAGGGCGACGTCCACCGCGGAGAGAGCGTGGATCCCGAGACCGCGCCTGCCGTGGTAGATCGTCGACGCGTACAGCTCGTCGTGGAGCTCGCCGACGAGGACAGGATCGCGTCCGACGAGCATGGCGCCGAGCCCGCGACTCCAGGCGTGAACGTCGGCCATCCGGATCAGCTCGCGTACGACGACGGCGGGAGCGTCCGCCTCGCCGATTCCCTCCCGGCCGTCCGCGTCGACGATGCGGACGACGATCGTCTCGCTCGACCCGTCGACGTCGGCCGGGTTCACGGTCGGTGCCCGGAGCGGCGATCGCCTCGACCGTCTCGATCGGGCACGCGGTCACGCGAGCACGCCGGGCTCGTCGGGGTCCGGGAGGCGCGGCGCGGCCTCGAGAAGCCGGCGGGTGTACGGGTGCCTCGGAGACGCGAGCACCGTCCCGACCGCGCCTTCCTCGCAGACCACGCCCCGCTCGAGCACGAGCAGGTTGTCGGCGATCGAGGCCACGACCCCCAGATCGTGCGAGATGAAGAGCAGGGAGACGCCGAGCTCTCGTCGCAGCTCGTGGAGCAGCTCGAGGACGGCCGCCTGCACCGATACGTCGAGCGCCGAGGTGACCTCGTCGCAGACGAGCAGCGCCGGGTGCGCCGCGAGCGCCCGCGCGATCGCGACACGCTGACGCTCGCCGCCCGAGAGCTCGCCCGGGAAGCGTGCGCCCGCTCTCGCCGGTAGGCGGACGCGCTCGAGCAGGCCGGCAACCTCGGCTCGCGCGTCGGCCGCACCCAGGCCGCGAAGGACGCGGGCGGGACGAGCAATCTCGTCGGCGACGCGCTGCCGAGGGTTGAGCGAGTCGTAGGGATTCTGGAACACGAGCTGGATCAGCCGGCGCTGCTCTCTGGTGCGGCCTGCTGCGACGCCTGCGAGGGGCACGCCGTCCAAAACGATCTCGCCGGCCGACGGCGCATGCAGCCCGACGACGCATCGCGCGATCGTGGTCTTCCCGCTGCCGGACTCGCCCACAAGAGCCGTGCAGCCGCCCCGCGCGAGCGCGAACGAGACGCCGCTCGCCGCGACCACGGGCGGCCCCTCGTGCCCTCGGTGCTCGGCTGCGAGACCCTCGATCCGCAGGAGCGGCGCACCGGCGACGGCAGGCGCGCCGACATGCGGGAGCATGCGTGCAGAGACGCGCGGCGTCGAGCGCCATTCGAAGCACCGCACCGACCGACGGTGAGTGACCGTCTCGAGCATCGGAATCGACTCCACGCATCCCGGCCGCCGCTGCCCGCACCGCGGCTCGAACGCGCAGCCGGGCGGTCGCTCGCCGGGGCCGGGTGCCGTCCCAGGCATGCTCGCGAGCACCCGAGGGTGGAGGTGGTCGGGGATGGACTCGACGAGCCCGCAGGTGTAGGGATGGCGAGGGTGCTCGAGCACGTCCCGGGTCGGCCCTTCCTCGACGACCCGGCCCGCATACATCACGGCCACTCGGTCGGCGATGCTCGAGACGACGGCGAGGTCGTGAGACACGTACACCATCGCGAGGCTCCGCTCGACACGCAGGCGACGTAGCTCCTCGAGCACGTGAGCCTGGGTGACGACGTCCAATCCGGTCGTCGGCTCGTCGAGCACCACGAGCGGCGGCTGGCACGTGAGCGACATCGCGATCATGACGCGCTGTTGCTGCCCACCCGAGAGCTGATGCGGGAAGCGGCGCAGGAAGCCAGGCTCGGCCGGAAGGTCGACGGCCGCGAGAGTCGCCGTGGGATCGAGCGTGGTGTCCACGTCGGCTCGATGCTCGTCCAGCATGTCGCGGAGCGCCCGGCCGATCCGCAGTGCGGGGTTGAGCGAGCTCGCCGGGTCCTGCGGGACGTACGAGACGATCCGACCGCGGAGGCGGCGTGTCCGGCGCTCGTCGCCCGGATCGAGCGGTGACCGGCGACCGTGAGCGACGCCGACGTGATACGTGCTCCGGGCCCGCAGTACCCGAGGAGCGCGAGTGCGGTCGTGGTCTTGCCGCTGCCGGACTCCCCGACGATCCCGAGGATCTCCCCGGCGCTCACCCGGAGCGAGACACCGTCGACGATCGCGCCACCACCGTCGCGCAACTCGACCCGGAGATCGTCGAGGACGAGGGCATCGTCGGTCATCGCCGTACCCCGACCGACGATCGCCCGAGCGTGCGAGCGATCGCGTCGCCGACGAGGTTCACCGCGATCGTGAGCGCCGCGATGAGCGCAGCCGGTGCGAGGATCACGAGCGGGTTGAGGTCGAGCCCCGAGCGGTTCTCGCTGATCATCAGCGCCCAGTCCGACGACGGCGGCTGGAGCCCGAGGCCGAGAAAGTTCACCGACGCGACGAGGATGATCGAGTACGTGAAGCGAAGTCCGATGTCGGCCATCATCGCGGGAAGGACGTTCGGCAGCAGCTCACGGCGCACGATCGCGCCCGTGCGCTCCCCCCGGGCGATTGCCGCCTCGACGAAGCCTCGGACGGACTGTTCTGCGGTCGCCGTCCGCACGATGCGCGCGACGAGGGGCGCCTGGACGAGCGCAACGCCGACGACGAGCACCCACGCGCTCGACCCGAGCCCTGTCGCCAGCACGAGGAGGAAGATCAGCGGCGGGAACGAGAGCGCGACATCGGCGCTGCGCATCAGCATCGAGTCCGTCAGCCCCCTGTCGTGACCGGCGACGAGCCCGACGAACGCGCCGGCGAGGTACGCGAGGAGCGTCGCCGCTCCCGCGAGGGCGAGAACGCTCCGTCCGCCCCAGAGAACGCGGCTCAGGACGTCGCGACCGAGAAAGTCGGTGCCGAGCGGGAGGCCCTCGGCCGGCCCTGTGAGCGGAATGCCGACCGGCTCGTCGGGTGCGTTCGGCGCGACGAACGGGCCGAGCAGCGCGATCGCGACGACGAGCGCCAGCAGCACGAGCCCGACCGCGCCCGCGCCCGTTCGAGCGAAGCGGAACCGGCTCACAGCGCCGTTCGCAGCTTCGGGACGAGAAGCACGACGAGCAGGTCGGCGGCGATGTTGATCGCGATGTAGACGGCCGCGATCAGCACCGCGATCGACTGCACCTCCCGTACGTCCCGAATCGCGACCGCGTCGACGAGCTCCTTCCCGAGGCCGGGGTAGCTGAACAGGAACTCCACGACGATGATCCCGCCGACCAGGTACTGCAGGTTCTGCGCGAGCACCTGCACCGACGGAGCAAGCGCGTTGCGCAGCGCGTAGCGCCGTATCACCGTTCGCTCCCGGAACCCGTTCAGGCGGGCGGTCTGGACGAAGTCGGTCCCGAGCGCCTGCACCATCCCTGCCCGCACCATCCGGATCGACGAGGCCAGCGACGCGCCGAGCAGGGTCAGCACCGGGAGCACGAGATCCTCGGGGCTCGCGAGCGGGCTCTCGCCGGGCGGGATCAACGAGATGGGGGAGAGCCACCCGAGCCACGAGAACAGCACGAGGATCAGCAGCGAGCCGATCACGAACTCCGGCAGCGAGACGACGGCGAGCGATGTGAGCGAGATCGCGTGGTCGGCCGACCTTCCGGCCCGGATCGCTGCTGCGACGCCAAGCAGGAGCGCGAGCGGGATCATGACGAGCGCCGTGACGAGCGCCAGGACGAGCGAGTTGTACGCCTCGTCTGCGATCTCGTTACCGATGGGCCGCACGCTTCCCTCCGCGTAGCCGGCGGCCGAGTTCCCGAGATCACCGGTGAGGAGGCCACCGAGCCAGTCGAGGTACCGGACCGGCGCGGGGCGGTCGAGGCCCATCTGATCCCTCGAGCTCTGCGAGCTGTTCCGGCGTCGCGCTCCTCCCGAGCACAGCACTCGCCGCGTCGCCGGGCAGTACTTCCGTCCCGAGGAACACGAGGGCCGAGACGACGAGCAACGTGGCGATGCCCGCGAGAACCCGCCAGACCACGAAGCGGAGCATGGGATGGCGACGCGGCCGCCGGCCGAGATCGGCGGCCGCGTCGGTGGTGCTCACGCCGGCGCCCATCGGACGCCTGCCCTGAACGACGCGTGCGTCAAGCGAGCCAGGCGTCCCGGTAGTTCCATCCTCCGAGGTTGAAGAACGAGCTCGGGCGCACGCCCCGCACCTTCTTCGAGAGGCCGTCGACGAGGTTGATGTTCGCCCAGACGATGTAGCCGCCGTCCTGGTACTGGATCTCCTGCACGTCCCGCCAGCGCTTCTTCGCGGCCGCCGCGTTCGGCGCTCCGATGGCGGAGTTGATCAGCTTGTCGTACGACGGCTTGCGCCAGTGCGTCTCGTTCCACACGGCGTCCGAGAGGAGCGCCTGCGGATACCACTGGCCGAGCGCGGTCACGGTCCAGAACGACTGTGCGAACGCCATCTTCGTGTACAGGAGCGACGTGTCGAAGTACGCCGTCGCCGACTCCTTCTTCACCTTGACGTCGACGCCGGCGGCCTTCGCCTGCTGGGCGAAGAGTGTTGCCGCCTCGACGAATCCCGGCACGATGCTGGAGGTCTGCAGGGTCACCGTCAGGTCCTCCTGACCGGCCTGCCTGAGGAGCGCCTTCGCCCGCTCCGGATCCCGCTTGCGCACCGGCGCGTTCATCCAGAACGGCAGGTTGCGGCCCGGCAGGTCGTTGCCCGGGGTCGCGAAGCCGGCGAGCGCGCCGTCGATCAGCGCCTTGCGGTCGACCATCAGCCGGAAGGCGTCGCGGACGCGCGGGTCGTTGAACGGCGCCACGTCCGTCGCCATCGAGAACACCTGCACGGTCGCGCTCGGCGCGTTCAGCACGCGTGATCTGCTTCCGGGAGAGCTGCGCCCGCGCCTGCCGCGGATCGAGCTGGCTCATCATGTCGATCTCGCCCGCGAGGAGCGCGTTCAGCCGGGCCGACGGGTCGTCGATCGAGATGTCCTCCCACTCGTCGACGTACGGCTTGCCGCTCTCCCAGTAGTCGGCGTTGCGGACGCAGAGGCTCCGCTGGCCGGGAGTGAAGGAGCGGAACGAGAACGGCCCGGTCCCGATGGGCTTCGAGAAGTCCTTCAGGCCGACCGGGATGATCACGCTTCCCTGGACGTTGAAGTTGTCGTAGAGCCTCGCGTTCGGTGACCTGAGCGGTATTCGGAGCGCGTACTTTCCCGCCTTGCGGACGTCACCGAGGCGAATTCCGCTCACCGAGCTCGTCGCGACGTGCTTCTTGTCGGCCATCGAGCGGAGCGTGTAGATGACGTCGTCGGCCGTGAGCTCCTTGCCGCTGTGGAACGTCACCCCCTGGCGGAGCCGCACGAGCCACTCCGTCGACGTCTTGTTCGGGATCCACTCGAGTGCGAGCCCCGGCGCGCTCGTGAGGTCGGGCCGCACGCGGACGAGCGGGTCGTAGACGTTGAAGTACCGCGAGGCGTCGATGAAGCTCGAGCCGCGGCCCGGGTTGAACGACTCGGACTTGCCGGCGCCGACGTGACCGATGCGGAGCCGTCCGCCGCGCTTCGGCCGCTCCGCGGCCAGAGCGTGCTCGGCCAGCGGCCCTCCTGCGGCGAGCGCAGCGCCCGCCAGCGCGGCCGCGCGCACCAGGTCCGCCCGCGTGAGGCCGGACTCCTCGCTCTCGGCTGCGAGGGCGTCCTCCTGCCACCTCAGGTCACTCATCTGATTCCTCCTTCGGTTGTTGCGACCGCCGGGCTGCTGCCGGTCGTCCTACTCGCGTGCGACGCGAAGGCCGCGGTGATCTCGGGGTCAGGCGGATAGCGGAAGCACCGTGCCGAGGCGCCGCCGTCGACGGGGAGCAAGGCGCCGCTGACGAAGCGCGCCTCCTCCGAGAGCAGGAAGGCGATCACGTCGGCGACCTCGTCCGGCTCGGCGACTCGGCCGAGTGGCGCAAGCTCGACCCAGGAGGCGAGCATCGCCTCGTGGTCGTCGGTGCCGTCCAGGTAGCCAGTCGCCATCGGCGTCATCACCGCCCCGGGGCGAACGGCGTTGCACCGGATGCCCACCGGGCCGTACTCGACGGCGATCTGCCGCGTGATCGCGTCGACAGCGCCTTTCGAGGCCTCGTAGGCGAGGGCCGCCGGAAACGCGGACTGGGACTCGACCGAGGAGACGTTGACGATCGCGCCGGCGATGCCCGCCTCCACCCACGTGCGGCAGGCGACCGAGCAGCCGAGCATCGTGCCGTTGAGGTTGGCACGCAGGAGGCGCTCGGCGCTCGCGTCGTCCAGGTCGTGGGCACGGGTGGGGATCCAGATTCCCGCGACGTTCACCCAGAAGCGAAGCTCGCCGAGGTCGTGTGCGAGAGCCGCGGCCTCCTCGTGCGTCCCGCGCTCGCCGA
The DNA here is from genome assembly GCA_963810295.1 of uncultured Actinomycetes bacterium. Taxonomy (GTDB): domain Bacteria; phylum Actinomycetota; class Thermoleophilia; order Gaiellales; family Gaiellaceae; genus Gaiella. The sequence continues at coordinate 760,843 of CAWEMW010000015.1, read as the reverse complement.
CGTCTCCCGGCACGGGATGGAATCGCTCGCCGATCGTCGTGTGCGCCGCGTCGAGTCGTTCGGCGTCGCGGTCGACGCCGACGACGACGGCGCCGTCGTGCACCAGTCGCGCGGCCGTCGCGAGCCCGATGCCGCTCGCGGCGCCCGTGACCACGGCGACCGTCGTCATCCTTCGCAGCCCCCTGGCGAAAGCGGAACCGTCGATCGGACGACCTCATGTGTCATCGAAGGATGTATCCCACGGCGATCGGGGGAGGTCAAGCCGATGATCCGAGCGGATCGTCGTGCATCGCCCTAGAGCTCGCCGAGCCGCGCCCTCGTGCGCTCTGCTGACACGAGGTTCTCCTTGCGCTGGTAGCGCTCGAGTGCTTGCTCGAGCGCGGCGACTGCGTCGACGCGCTTGCCACCGAGCAGGAGCACCTCGGCGAGGTCTGCGTACCCGTCGCCTTGGCCGTTGAGGAAGTCGGTTGCCTCTCCGATCGCGACGGCCTCATGTGCCAACTGCTCTGCCTCTGCTTGCTCGCCCCGACGCGCGAGCACCTTCGCCCTGACCTGGCGCCAGAGCTGACCCGTGGTGGCGTCGTCGCTGGCGCCGAGCTCCGCTGCGCGGCCGGCCCAGGCTTCCGCTTCCTTCAGCCGATCGACCGCGTAGAGCGCCTGCGCGAGATTCCCCGCCGCGGTCGACAAGTAGCCCTTCTCGCCCAGCTCCGCGAACAACCTGCACGCTTCTGTACCGAGCTCGGCCGCGGCGACGGGATCGCCGGCCAGGAGCTCGACCTCGCCGGACACCCGGGTCAACCCCGCAAGCAGGAGTGCCGCGCCTCGGTCGGCCAGCATCGCACGTGATTCGGTGAGGATTGCGCGCGCCTCGTCGAAGCGGCCGAGCATCGCCAGCGCCTGGGCACGGGGTGCACGGGTCAAGGGGTCCCGCCCGTGTCCCGGCTCGTTCTCGTCGAGCCACGACAGCACGCCCGACACGGGCGTCGTGCCACCGAGGCAGCAACCCGCGCGCCAGATCCAGTTCACGAACTCCTGCCGCACGCCCGCCCGCCGAGCGTGGGCGACGGCCCGTTCGTATGCCGCCAGTCCCATATCCGACTGAGCGCGAACGACCGCCACCTGTCCGAGCGCGGAGTACCCGATGTACAGAGCCAGGTCGGCGCGGGCGGCCTCGAAGATGGGCAACGCCTCCTCGACGAGGGCATTCAGCTTCGCGGTCTCGCCCTCCGGCTCGAGGTTCATGCGTACCTCGGTCGCCTGGATCCTCCCGCAGAGCTCTCCAACCTTGTCGCCTGCGGTCGTGGCGCGGTGCGCGAGAGACTCGGCGCGCCGGAGCGCCTCGTCGACCTTCCCTGCCCAGAACAGGACCTCGACGAGCTGGGTTTCGAGGGCGAGGTCGAGCTCGGCCGGCGGCACGAGCGCGGCTGCGCGCTCGAAGAGGCTCGCCGCCGCCCCGTAGTCCTGGCGGAGCGCCGCTCGCTGACCGCCGGCGGTCAGGCGGCGCCTCGCCGTCGAGGTCAGCGCGGCGTCGGACGGTAATCCGAGCTCGGCACGGTAGCGAGACCCCTGCTCGAGGTGATAGCCGAGGAGCTCGTCGAGCTCGACGAGATTAGTGCCGTGCTCCTCGAGCCAGGTCGCGTAGTCCACGTGGAGCTCGATGCGTGCTCTCTTCGGGAGCGCGTCGTACGCCGCGTCACGGATCAGCAGGTGGCGGAAGCGGAACCCGTCATCGCCCGCGACGTGTGTCCGATCGGGCCTGATCAGCTCCTTGCGGACGAGCGCGGCGAGCACGGGTGTCACGGATGGCTCGTCGGGGGAGAGTGCCTGGACGGCACCTCGATGGAACACCTCGCCCTCCACCGCCGCCCGCTCGAGCACCCGGCGCTCCGCCGGCTCGAGCCTGTCGAGACGGGCGGCGAGCACCGCGCGGAGCGTCGAGGGCACGATCACGTCGCCCGCGCCCTCCGACACCGCAAGCATCTCCTCGATGAACAGCGGGTTCCCGCCCGCCGTCAGCGCGATCCTGCCTCCGAGCTCGAGCGGGACGCGCTCAGCGATCAACTCCACCACATGGGCCTCGTCGAGAGGGCCGAGTCTCAGCGCGACGGGCCAGCTCGGCCTCAGCTCCGTGAGCTCGGGGCGTGCGACGCAGAGCAGGAGGATCGGCCTCCCGGTCGACAGCAACGCCGACGTGCTCGACGAGGTCGAGGAATGTCTGCTCGCCCCACTGGATGTCGTCGAAGACGACCACCAACGGCTCGTCCGCGGCAGCGCTGCTCGAGCGTCTTGCGAAACGCCCATGCGATCTCGTCGGTGGACGTGGGGGCGTGGCTCTCGCCGAGCAGGGACCGAATCGCAGCGACGGCCGTCTCGTCGGCGGGAAGCACGGCGAGCTGCTTCAAGCACCTCGACGACCGGCCAGTACGTGATCCCCTCGCCGTAAGGCAGGCAGCGACCGCTGGACCACCCGTCCGCGCATCAGCCCGACGCCTCCGCCGCGAGCCTCGACTTGCCGACCCCGGGGTCACCGACGATCGTGACCAGCTCGCAGCGCATCTCTTCGCGTGCGCGCTCCCAGGCGCCCCGCAGCGACTCCAGCTCCGTCGGCTCGGCCGACGAACGGGCCTACCGTGAGGTCGACCCGGTGCATCGCGGACCCGAAGCAGCCTGAACGCCGTGACGGGCTGCGACTTGCCTTTCAGCACGAGCGGCTCGATCGGCTCGGCGTCGGTCGCCTCCCGGACGAGGGCGAGCGTCGGCTCGCCGATCAGCACCTCGCCGGATGATGCCGCCTGCTCGAGCCTGGCGGCAACGTTGACGGCGTCTCCGGTCGCGAGCCGCTCCTCTGTCCCCGTCACAACCTCGCCGGTCATCACGCCGATGCGGCCCTCGAGCCCCAGTCCGGGGAGCGCGTCGCGCATCTCCGCGGCCGCCCGGACGGCGCGGAGCGCGTCGTCCTCGTGGACGGCCGGCACCCCGAACACGGCCATCACGGCGTCTCCGATGAACTTCTCGACCGTGCCGCCGTGGTACTCGACGATCTCCTTCATCCGCTCGAAGTACGAGGCGAGGAGCGTGCGGAGCCGCTCGGGGTCGACCGACTCACCCAGGGCGGTTGAGCCGGTGAGGTCGCAGAAGACGATGGTGACCGTCTTGCGCTGCTCGGGCACCGGCCCAGTCTAGGGTGGCGCTACCGGCGATAGGGTTCCGCGCGAAGTGGCGCCCAAGGCGCGGAATCGGCCCGACGAGCTCGAGCGGGGCCGGGAGGCCTACGCGAGGCGCGCCTGGGGCGACGCATACGACCACCTCGTTCGCGCGCACGAGGCGCAGGAGCTGGACGCCCCCGACCTCGAGCTCGCTCGCGACGACGGCCTTCATGCTCGGCCGCGACGACGACTGCGTCGCGTGGCTCGAGCGGGCACATCGGCGATTCCTCGACGACGGAGAGACGCTTCGCGCGGTTCGCTCTGCTGCCTGGATCGTCCTGAACCTCGCCGGTCGGGGCGAGATCGGTCCCGCGACCGGCTGGCTCGGACGCGCACAGCGACTCGCCGAGCCGGAGGGCGAGTGCGCCGAGCGCGGGTATCTGCTCCTCCCAGCCGTCTTCCAGCTCGAGGCGGCCGGGGACTTCGCCGGCGCGGCCGCCGTCGCGGAGGAGATCGTCCGGATCGCAGAGCGCTTCGGCGACCGCGACCTCTTCGCGCTCGCGATGCTCCAAGCCGGCTACATGCTGATCAAGGACGGTCGGGTGCGCGACGGCCTCGCGCTCCTCGACGAGGGCATGGTCGCCGTGACCACGGACGAGCTGTCGCCGATCGTCACCGGGATCGTCTACTGCGGCGTGATTCTCGCGTGCCAGGAGGTGTACGAGGTAGCTCGGGCGCGGCAGTGGACCCGGGCGCTCGCGGACTGGTGGTCGCTGCAGCCGCAGATGGTCGCGTTCACCGGCCGCTGCCTCGTGCACCGGGCGGAGATCATGCAGCTCGACGGCTCCTGGCGCGACGCGCTCGAGGAAGCGCGACGAGCGGGCGAGCGCTTCGTCGAGACGGGTAACCGGGCCGCCGGGCTCGCTTGCTACCGGCAGGGCGAGCTCCTGCGACTGCAGGGCGACTTCGGTGGCGCCGAGGATGCGTACCGGAAGGCGAGCGCGTTCGGGTGGGAGCCGCAGCCCGGCCTCGCCCAGCTGCGCCTGGCGCAGGGCCACGCGGACGGGGCGGTCGCGGCGATCCGACGCGCGGAGTCGGCCGCGACGACGCCGCTCGACCGTGCGCGACTCCTGCCCGCCTTCGTCGAGATCATGCTCGCGGCGGGCGAGGTCGACTCCGCCCGTCACGCCTGCGCCGAGCTCGAGCAGATCGCGACTGAGTACGAGAGCGCGATGCTGGGAGCCATGGTGGCGCACGCGCGAGGCGCGGTGCACCTCGCGGAGGGCGAGCCGCGCGAGGCGCTCGTCGCGCTGCGCAGGGCAAGCCGAGACGTGGCACGAGCTCGACGCTCCGTACGAGATCGCGCGGACGCGCGTCCTCGTGGGGGACGCGTGCCGTCTGCTCGGTGACGACGAGACGGCCAGGTTGGAGCACGAGGCGGCGAGGAGCATCTTCGAGCGTCTCGGCGCGGTGCCCGATCTCGCGCGGCTTCACGAGACGCCGCAAAGCGAGACCACGGGCTCTCGCGCCGCGAGCTGGAAGTCCTCCGGCTCGTCGCGTCCGGCAAGACGAATCGCGAGATCGCGGCCGCACTCGTCATCAGCGAGCACACGGTCGCGCGGCACGTCCAGAACATCTTCGCGAAGCTCGGGCTCTCTTCCCGCGCCGCGGCGACAGCGTTCGCCTTCGAGCACGACCTCGTCTGAGCCGCGCCATGGTCAGGAATGACCACGGCCGCGGCGCCGTGAGGTTGGTGGATCCGTGCGATGGCAGCGCATTGCGACCGACCTACCGTCGAGCGAAACGACGAGGAGGTCGAGATGGCAATCGAATCGTTCGACACCGTGATCATCGGCGGCGGGCAGGCGGGGCTCGCGACGGGATACCACCTGCAGCAGCACGGCCGGTCGTTCGTGATCCTCGACGCGAACGAGCGCGTCGGCGATCCCTGGCGCAAGCGCTGGGACTCACTCCGGCTCTACTCGCCCGCGAGCCTACGACGGGCTTCCCGGGCTGCGCTTCCCGGCGAAGCGCACGTCGTACCCGACGACGCACGAGATGGCCGACTACCTCGAGTCCTACGCGGCGCACTTCGCGCTCCCGGTCCGGTCCGGGACATGGGTCGACGGGCTCGCGAAGCGCGGCGACGCCTTCGTCGTGACGGCCGGCGACGACGAGTTCGAGGCCGACAACGTCGTCGTCGCCACGGGCGTGATGCAGGTTCCCTACGTCCCGAGCTTCGCGCCCGAGCTCGACCCGCGCATCACACAGCTCCACTCGAACGACTACCGGAGCCCGTCGCAGCTGCAGGAGGGGGCGGTGCTCGTCGTCGGGGCGAGCCACTCGGGCGCGGACATCGCGTACGAGCTCGCCGCGGAGCACGACACGATCCTGTCCGGCCCCGACCGCGGGCAGATCCCGGTGAGGGTCGACACGCGGCGCGGGCGCATGGGCTTCCGCGTGCTCGCCTTCGCGGGCAAGCACATCTTCACGATGGACACGCCGATGGGCCGCAAGATGCGCCCTCACATCCGGCACGAGGGCGCGCCGCTGCTGCGGTACCGGCGGAAGGACCTGCTCGCCGCGGGCGTCGAGCGGACCCTCGCGCGGACGGTCGGCGTCCAAGACGGCCGGCCGGTGCTCGACGACGGCCGCGTCCTCGACGTCCGGAACGTCGTCTGGTGCACCGGCTTCAGGAGAGACTTCTCGTGGATCGACGTGCCGTTCGAGACCGACGACGACGGCTACCCCGCCCAGTACCGCGGCGTCGTCGAGTCCGTGCCGGGGCTCTACTTCGTCGGGCTTCTATTCCTGCACTCGTTCACGTCGATGTTGATCTACGGCACCGATCGGGATGCCGGGCGGGTCGCGAGGCACATCGCAGGGCAGCGCGCGAGCCGGCCCGAGTCGGCCGAGGCGGCCACGATCCGCGAGCAGGTCGCGTCGTGAGCAACGTGCCCGAGACGCGCTCGAAGCACGAGCGTGCACCCCCCTCGAGCGCGGTGCTCGTCTGGAACGGGATGGTGACACGGATCCGCCCGATCGGCACGGAGCGCCAGGAGGAGGGCACGTCGACGCCGAGGGCCACCGAGAGCGAGGACGAGGCGCCGGGAGGCCCGTTCCCCGGCCCGTCGCGTGCGGGCCGAGGTGTTAGGGTCCCGTGACATGTCACAGCCCTTCCGGATCGGCGTCATGCAGCTCACGATGGAGCCGCTCGACGAGATGCTCGCGTCCGCGCGCGTCATGGACGAGGCGGGGATGGACACGATCTGGCTCGCCGAGGCGTACCCGTGGTGGCGCAAGCACCAGATGGAGGCCCGCTCGTCGACCGTCGTCTCGGCGTTGATGGCGCGTGAGACGACGCGGCTGACGATCGGCTGGGGAATCATCTCGCCGTGGACGCGCCATCCGGTCCAGGTCGCGATGGACGCACGGGTCGTGCAGGAGGCGGCCGGCCCCGACCGGTTCCTCCTCGGCTTCGGCACCTCGAAGATCTTCCTCAACAACATCAAGGGCCAGACGAAGAAGACGCTCGGGCCGATGCGCGACGCGGTCGAGATCGTGCGCGGCGTCCTCTCCGGCGACGCGTTCACATACGACGGCGACACCTGGAGCGCCGACGTCCCCGCGCTCTCCCCCGACGCCCACACGCCGCGCGGTGTGCCGCCTGTGTACGTGGCAGCGACCGCGCCGAAAATGCAGGCGCTGGCAGGTGAGATCGCCGACGGCTGCCTGACGCCGTCGATCACGACGCCCGCATTCGTCCGCTACACATGCGACAACGTTGGCGCCGACATCGACATCGGTTGCACGGTCGTGGCGTCCATCCACGCGAGCGACCGCGACCAGGGGCGTGACGGCGCCCGCGAGATCGCCGGCATGTACCTCGCGAACAAGGTGCAGAACATCGCCGGCGCAGCCGACACGCTGCTCGACCTCGCGGGGATCGATCCCGAGGAGATCCGTCCTGTCGCCGATGCGATGGAGCAGGGGGGCCGACTGGCGGCGAAGGCGAAGGTGACCGACGACCTGCTCGACAAGTGCAAGCCGATCGCCGGGACGCCTGCCGACTGCATCGCCGCGATCGAGGAATACCGTGACGCCGGCTGCACCCACGTGATGCTCGAGCTGTGGGGCGAGGATCGGCACAAGCAGATCCGCCTCTTCGGTGAGCACGTGCTGCCACACTTCCGCTCGTGAGCGAGTACGACCCAGAGGCGTTCACCGCCTTCGAGGTTGCGGGCTGGGAACGTCAGGCGGCCACCTACGAGGCAAGCGTCGGCCGCCTGACATCCAGATCGATCGACCCGCTGCTCGACGCGGCGGGGGTCGTTGCCGGGCGCACCGTTCTCGACGTCGCCACCGGCCCCGGCGAGATGGCTGCTCGAGCAGCCGCGCGCGGCGCAGCGGTGATCGGGATCGACGTCGCCGAGGCGATGATCGAGCGAGCGCGAGCTAGCCACCCTGGAATCGAGTTCCGTCAGGCACACGCCGAGGACCTGCCGTTCGAGGACGGGCGCTTCGACGCCGCCGTGGCGGGTTTCTTGCTCCTGCACCTGGCGCGTCCCGAGCGGGTCGCCTCGGAGCTCGAACGGGTCCTGGTCAGGGCCGGAAGAGTTGCGACCACGGTCTGGGACGCTCCCGAGCGCAACCGGTTGATCGGGGTGATGTTCGACGCAATCGAGGAAACTGGCGCGACGCCGCCTTCGGATCTTCCTCCGGGGCCGCCGATCTTCCGCTTCGCGGACGAGTCCGTGCTCAGCCAGCTGCTCCAAGACGCGGGGTTCACGGACGTGGCCGTCGAGACGGTCGCGTTCGACGAGCGATTCTCGACCGCCGACGAGCTCTGGGGGACGATCATGGGCGGTGCGGTGCGCATGCCGCCCCTCGTCCTCGGCCAGGCCGAGCCGGTGCAGCGCGAGATCCGCTTCCGCTTCGAGCAGCTGCTGGAGGCGCATCGGGTCGAGGACGGGTACGACGTGCCGGTGTCCGTGAAGCTGGCGTCCGGCACGAAGGCCGGCTGATGGCGAGCGTGGACGTCGAGTTCGCGTTGGAGCAGGGGTGACGATCACCGTTGACGGCGACCGGCTCGTCGAGACGGCGAGTCGGATGATCGGCGTCCACAGCTTCACGGGCGACGAGCAGGGCATGGCGGAGCTGATGGCGTCGCTCTACGACGAGATCGGCCTGCGCTGCCAGTGGCAGCAGGTCGAGGACGGGCGTGCGAACGCGCTCGGTGTGCTCGAGGGCGCCGGTGGAGGCAAGAGCCTGATGTTCAACGGGCACATGGACACGTCGTACTCGGGGCGTGAGCCGTGGCTTCGCGACGTCCCGGGCTTCCAGCCCGAGGCGTTCATCCGCGACGGGCGGCTCTACGGGCTCGGCGTCTCGAACATGAAGGGCGCACTTGCCTGTTACATCGAGGCCGTGCGAGCGCTAGGCGATGCGGGTGTCCGGCTGCGCGGCGACGTCCTCATCGCCGCGGTGTGCGGGGAGATCGAGAAGACGCAGCAGGGTGACGCCGTCGGTGCGGAGTACCGCGGCTACGCGGCCGGCTCGCGCTATCTCGTCTCCCATGGCGGCGTTGCCGACATGTGCCTGCTCGGTGAGCCGACGGAGGGCAAGGTCGTGCTCGGGCACTTCGGCGCTCTCTGGCTCCGGATCCGCGTGCACGGTGATTTCATCCACACGGCCTTCAGCGAGGGGCGGCGCGACCGGAACGCGATCCTGCGGCAGCACGAGGTGCTCGCGGCGGTGCAGGAGTGGATCCCGAAGTGGGAGGACGACCCTGCGAACGCGTACCGGGGCGCGAAGGCGATCGTCAACGTCGGCGCCATCGACGGCGGCTTCGGCTGGCGGGTGTCGCGGACACCGCACCACGCCGACCTGTTCCTCGACGTCCGTGTTCCGCCGACGAAGCCGATGGCCGTCGCGCGGCGCGAGGTGCTCGACATGGTGCGTGGCCTCGCCGAGCGTTTCGGGGACTTCGGAGTCGAGGGCGAGGTGTACGTGACGGCGCCCGGGGCCGAGATCGAGGAGGAGCACGAGCTCGTCGCCGCGATCGACAGCGCGCACGAGGAGGTCTTCGGCGAGGCTCCGGGGCGCGACGTGACGCGGTGGTTCTCCGACGCCTCTGTCCTGACCCGCTACGGGATCCCGACCGTGAACTACGGGACGTCGACGGGGCTCATGGACGTCGAGCTTGGCGAGAACCTCGAGATAGAGGGGCTCGTGCGCACGGCCGAGGTGTACGCGAGGGTCGCGATGCGCATCTGTGCGAGTCGTGTGAAGCGGAACGTGGTCTTCGACCGCGTCCCGTCCGTTGTGTCGTGCGGTTGGGACGCGGCTGAAGCCACACCCCGGGAGGTCGGCGAATGAAGCTCGTGACGTTCGGTGAGGGCGATGGCCGGGTCGGGGTGCTCGACGGCGAGGAGATCGCCGTGCTCGACGTGCCGACGATGCGCGAGTGGTTCGAGCGCGGCGGCGCCGACGAGACGGGCGAGCGCGTCGCGCTCGCCGAGACGCGCTTGCGCGCGCCGATCGTGCCGAAGAAGTTCTTCCACACCGCGGGGAACTTCCGCGAGCACGAGGAGGAGTCGAAGAACGTCGGCTGGACGCACGCGATTGCGCCGTGGATCAACTTCTTCCAGAACGTCGACGCGATCGTCGGGCCCGACGAGCCCGTGATCTACCCCGAGCACTTGACCGAGGAGCTCGACTACGAGCTCGAGCTCGCCGTCGTGCTGAAGAAGGCGGGCACGTGGTTCTCGCCCGAGGAGGCAATGGAGTACGTCGGCGGCTACGTGATCTTCAACGACATCACGGCGCGCGACATCCAGCGAGGCGAGATGCGCTCGGGCGTGTTCAGCTTCTGCAAGGCGATCGACACCTTCTGCCCGCTCGGCCCCTGGATCGTGACGCCCGACGAGATCCCCGACCCGCACGACCTCGCGATGGAGCTGCGCGTCAACGGCGAAGTGCGGCAGGAGTCGCACTCGAGCCGCATGTCCGTGACGATCCCCGAGATCCTCTCGAACTTCTCGGGCCTCGGCTACTCAGCCGGCGACGTGCTCTCCACCGGGACGGTGTCCGGCGTTGCAGGGTTCAAGTCGTCGGAGGAACGCGCGCGCCTCTACCTCAGGCCCGGCGACGTGATCGAGGCGGAGATCGAGAGCATCGGTGTCCTCCGGAACCCCGTGATCTCCTGGCAGGAGGGCCACGGCGCCCCGGCGCCGCCGCGGATCCGGCCCTGGGGCGATGCCTGAGCCCGTCCACGTCACCGCCGCCGCCATCTAACGAGGCGCCCACGCTCCGCCGCCGAGACAGCGCCTGTCCGAGGAACGTTGGCACGGCTGCCCGCGCCGTGATGGGATCCGGGTGACGATGCATGGGGACGGTCACCGGACGCCGAGCGAGCACGCACGCGCGCTCGTGCACGGCGCGGTCGACTATCACGTCCACATCGCGCCCGACTTCGTCGCCCGGCGTATCACCGACGTCGAGTTGGCACACCGCTGCCTCGAGACGGGTCAGGCGGGGTTCGGGCTCAAGTCCCATTACTCGTCGACGGCCGAGCGCGCGCAGGTCGTCGCGGCCGCTGTTCCCGGCGTCGTCGTGCTCGGGACGATCACGCTCAATCGGTCGGTCGGCGGGCTGAACCCGCTCGCGGTGGAGGTCGCAGCGCGGCAGGGCGCGCGTGTGGTGTGGTTCCCCACCGTCTCCGCTGTCAACGAGCAGCACGAGGTGCTCAGGGCAGGCGTCCACGAGAACGTGCCCGTCTGGGTCGCGTTCGAGCTGTCTCTCCGCGAGGCCGGCCTCACGTGCGAGCCCGTACCGGTGCTCGACGACCGAGGCGCGCTGCTTCCCGAGGCCCACGACGTGCTCGACGTGATCGCGCGCAACGGCCTCGTCCTCTGTACCGGGCATCTCGGCCGTAACGAGATCTTCGAGCTCGTCGATGCCGCGGCGGAACGGGGTATCCGCGACATCGTCGTGACGCATCCGGAGTTCCCCTCGCAATCGATATCACCCGACGACCAGGTCGAGCTTGCGAATATGGGCGCGCTGATGGAGCGCGCCTTCACGACGCCACACACGGGCAAGGTGTCGTGGGAGCGCATCTTCGACGCGACGCGCGCCGTGGGACCGCAGAGGACGGTGTGGGCGACGGATCTCGGCCAGAACGCGAACCCGCCCGTCGAGGACGGCCTCGCGCTGATGGCCGATGCATTCCTGGCCGCCGGCTTCACCGACGAGGAGATCCGCACGATGGCCGTCACGAATACGCGTCGCGTCGCGGGTGTCGAACCGCTGACCGAGGAAGCGGCGTGACCGAGCCGATCTACGACGTCGCGCACCTCGGCCGCGTGGAGCTCCTTACGCCCGACCTCCCGGCGAGCGTCGCGTTCTTCATCGATGTCCTCGGCATGGAAGCGGTCGAACGCGTGGGCGACTCGGTCTACCTCCGCGCGTGGGGCGACTACGAGCGCGCGTCGCTCCAGTTGACCGCCGCGGACCGCCCGGGAGTCGGGACGGTGGCGTGGCGAACAACTAGCGACGCGGCGCTCGAGCGACGGGCCGCCGCGGTCGAGGCGTCTGGTCAGGGAGACGGATGGACGGAGGGCGCGGTCGGACACGGTCGGTCCTGTCTCTTCACGGATCCCGACGGACACCGGATGTCGATCTACTTCGAGAGCGAGTACCACCAGCCCGGCGGCGACGAGGTTCCGACGTTGAAGAACCAGCCGCAGCGGATGTCGACACGCGGCGTCGGCGTCCGGCGCGTCGACCACGTCAACGTCTGGTGCCGGGACATCGACGTGAACAGCGCCTACATGGTCGAGACGCTCGGCTTCCGCATCAGCGAGCAGGTGATCGGCGACGACGGCCTGCTGGTCGGGTCCTGGCTCCACGTCACGCCGAAGTCGTACGACCTCGCCTACGGACGCGTCGACCCGGCGGGCGTCGGCGGTCGCCTTCACCACGTCGCATTCGCCGTTGACGCGCGTGAGTACGTCATGCGCGCTGCCGACGTGTTCCTCGACGCGGGCGTCACGATCGAGTGCGGACCCGCGAAGCACGCCGTGCAGCAGACGTGCTTCCTGTACGCATTCGAGCCGGGCGGCAACCGGATCGAGATCATCACCGACGGCCGGCTCCTGCTGGCGCCGGACTGGCCCCCTGTGACGTGGACGATGGAAGAGCGGAAGCGCGGCCAGGCCTGGGGCACGCTGATGCCCGACAGCTGGTTCACGTACGCGACGCCGCCGATCGAGAGCCCCGAATGACCCCGAAGCAGGTGCCTGGCTGAAGCCCAGGCACCACGGACTACCCCGAGCGACAGGAGGAGAGGATGGCACCGAAGAACCTGCAGGAGATCCTCGACCAGACCGACCCGGTCGAGCTTCTGCGCAACTCCCAGATCGGCGCGTATATCTATCCGGTCGTCGCCGCCGAGTTCACGAACTGGCGCCGGGAGCAGCGCGCCTGGCGCGAGACGGCAGTCCTGTACGACCAGACGCACCACATGGTCAATCTCTTCGTGCGGGGGCCGGATGCACTGAAGTTGATCGCGGACACGGCGATCAACAGCGTCGAGAGCTTCCCCGTCGACCTGGCGAAGCAGTATGTGCCCACGACGCCGGCGGGCAACGCGATCGGCGACGGCATCCTCTTCCACCTCGACGAGGACGAGTTCGTGTTCGTCGGTCGTGCCCCGGCAGCGAACTGGCTGAAGTTCCAGAGCGGGACAGGAGGGTACGACGTCGAGGTCGAGGAGGACGACCGCTCTCCGATGCGGCCGATGGGCAAGTCGGTCAGCCGGAAGCTCTGGCGGTTCCAGGTCCAGGGGCCGAACGCGTGGCAGGTCCTCGAGAGGGTCAACGGCGCCCCGCTCGAGGACGTCAAGTTCTTCCGGATGGGTGTGATGACCATCGCCGGGCAGCAGGTCCGAACGCTGCGTCACGGCATGGCGGGAGCTCCCGGCCTCGAGCTCTGGGGCCCCTACGAGACGTACGACGAGGTCCGAGGAACGATCATCGAGGCGGGGAAGGAGCTCGGGCTCGAGCCGGTCGGCTCGCGGGCGTACTCGTCCAACACGCTCGAGTCGGGATGGATCCCGTCCCCCTTGCCTGCGATCTACACGGGCGAGGAGCTGCGCGCGTACCGGGAGTGGCTCACTCCGTCCGACTACGAGGCGGTCAACGCGCTCGCGGGGAGCTTCGTGTCGAACGACATCGAGGACTACTACCTCAACCCGTTCGAGCTGGGATACGGCCCGTTGGTGAAGTTCGACCACGACTTCCACGGACGCGAGGCGCTCGAGAAGATCGACCCCGAGACGCAGCGGAAGAAGGTGACGCTGGCGTGGTCGAGCGACGACGTGGCCGAGATCTTCGCATCCGTCTTCGCGCCGGAGGGCGAGGACTACATGCCCTTCGACATCCCGAACGCCAACTACGGCTCGTCGAACTTCGACGCCGTGCTGGACGACGACGACAACGTCGTCGGCCTCTCCCTCTTCACGGGGTACAGCGCGAACGAGCGACGGGCGCTCTCGCTCGCGACCGTCGATCCGGAGATCGAGATCGGCACGGAGCTACGCGTCGTCTGGGGCGAGCCGGACGGTGGATCCCGAAAGACGACCGTGCAGCCGCACAGGCAGAAGGACGTCCGCGTGATGGTGAGCCCGGTCCCGTACTCCGAGGTCGTGCGATCGTCGTACGCGGAGGGCTGGCGCAAGGAGGGGGCGGTGCGCTAGAGCTTCAGGTGGAGCGTGCGCGCTTCTCGTCCGCCAGTTGGCTCAGCCAGCCCGCCGCGGCCCGCGAGACGCGCGGCTCGACGCCGAGCTCCTCCAGGTAGGCCGTCGCGGCCTCCATCTCGTCGACCCGCCGCTCGGCGTGCGTCCAGCTGCCCTCGAGGAGCCGCGCGAGGAGCGGCTCTCCGAGAACCTCCGCGATCTCACGACGGATCCACCCGTCCACGTCGCGTCGTCTCGCCCCTTCCACGCTCTCGAGCACCGCAGCGGCCAACCCCTTCATGAACACGCTGCGGATGAGCTTCAACCCGGCTGCGTCGCCCGGCTCGCTGCCGACGACCTCGACGGGCATCCCGAACGGACGGACGAGATCCGCGAACCGCTCGGCGCCTCCGCCGGACGCGAGCGCCGGCGTTCCGACGCCGCGGGTGGGAACGGGCCCGAGGAGCGCCACGTCTGCGAACCTCGCGCCTGTCGGTTCGATCACCGCCGCGACCTCGCGCTTGAGGGTGGGCGCCGCCGTGTTGAGGTCCGCGTAGACCTGACTGTCGGTGAGAGTCGACGCGACGCTCGCAGCGGCGTCGACTGCATGTGCGGCCGTCGTGAGGCTGAGCACGAGGTCGGCATCGACCACCGCCGCGGTCGGGGTCTCCGTCCGCTCGACGCCGGCCGCCTGACGTGTGGACACGGGGTCCCAGCCCCGCACTGTGCACCCGGCAGCAGCGAGGCCGGAGGCGATCGTTCCGCCCGCTTCGCCGAGCCCGAGAACAGCAACCTCGAGCGTCACGCGGACGTCACTCTTCGACGAGCCGGCGGAGATCGTTGACGTCGTAGGAGCGCTCACCCGAGGCGTACCTCGCCCTCAGCTCTTGCTCGCGCGCCTCGCGCTCGCGCGCCGCGGCGACGACGTCGTCCACACGATTGGCTTTCACGACGACGGCGCCGTCGGCATCGAGGACGATCACGTCGCCGGCCTCGATCTGCGCCCCGCCGACGACGACGGGTGTGTCCAGCTCGCCCACGTGGTCCTTCGTCGCGCCCTGGGCCCTGACGAAGCGCGCCCAGATCGGGAGCCCGAGCTCACGCAGCTCGTCGACGTCGCGGACGGCGCCGTCCACCAGCATCGCGGCAACGCCCTGATCCAGCGCCTGCGTCGCGAGGAGGTCGCCGATCAGGGCGACGGGGGCCGGCTCGGGCATCGTCAGCACGAGCACGTCTCCCGGCTCTGCGTTCGCAACCGCCGCATGCACCATCAGGTTGTCACCGTTGCCGCAGAGCGCTGTCCGTGCCCGTCCGGCGGCTCTCGAGCCAGATACGACCTGCACGAGGGGGAGGTCGACCAGCCCCGTCTTTCCCTGAGCCTCGTGCACCGTCGCGACACCGAGCCGTGCAAGCTCCTCGAGCTGCGTCACAGCGCGTCGACCACTTGGGGGATCTCGCGCTCGAACGCCTCCGCATGCTTGATGTCCGAGCGGCCGGATATGCGTCGGGCGTGATTGGCTCGATGTCCCGCGCGCTCGGTGTAGTACTGGCAGAGGTATTCCTGCGCGCCCATCGCCTCCATGGCGGCGAGCTTCTGCTCCCACACCGGCGTGATGTCGAGGAACGTCGTCGGCACGAAGCCACAGAGCTCCGGCTGGTGCGGCTCGAAGAGCAGGAGCGCGGGAGGCGTGATCGTCTTGAAGCCGCTCGCCACTCCCGCGCCGCTCGCGAGCTGTCGCGCGCGGATCGTCGCGTCGGAGGCGACTCCGTGATCCGGGTTGAACGGGTCCTGTCTCGCGTGGCCGAGCACGACGTCCGGCTCGAAATCGCGCATCAGGTCGGTCAGCTCAGCAACCGCCTCGCTGTCCAGCTCGAGCGGATAGTCGCCGCGGTCGAGGAAGACGATCTCCGCGCCGAGGATCGCTGCGGCCGCCTCGGCCTCACCGCGGCGGATGGCCTTGACGTTCTCGATCGTCTGACCCCCCTCCTTCCACAGCTCTCCCGATTCGCCGCGCTCGCCGAACGACAGCGAGACGACGGTCGCCGTTCCGCCGTTCGAGGTGACGACCGCGATCGCGCCGGCCGCGCGCCACACGAAGTCGGCCGAGTGCGCGCTCACGACGAGAAGCCTCCGCGACACTGGGGACCTCGCCATCACGCGACTCTACAAAGCGCCCTTGCCGCCTGCGATAGCCTGCCGCCGTCCAGCGACGAGAGGAGGACATGGCAGCCCGCACGACGCCTCCGTTTCGCGCCGACCATGTCGGCAGCCTGCTTCGCCCGCCCGAGCTCCTTGCCGCGCGCGAGGACGCGGCTGCCGGGAGGATCACGTCCGACGATCTCCGCGCCGTCGAAGACGACGCGATCCGCGATGCGGTCCGCATGCAGCGGGACGTCGGCCTGCGGGCGGTGACGGACGGTGAGTTTCGCCGCACGTCGTGGCACATGGACTTCATCTACGCGCTCGACGGCATCTCGACGTCGGACGACAAGGTCAGGGTGTCGTTCCGGGGCGAGCAAGGCGACATCGAGTTCATGACGGCGGCGCTGCGCGTCGACGGGAAGGTCGGCGTGTCGGAGACGATCTTCGGCGACGCATTCTCGTTCCTCGAGGACTGCGCGGACGGCGCCGTGCCGAAGCTGACGATCCCCTCGCCGAGCATGGTCCACTACCGCGGCGGCCGGGCTGCGATCGACGAGAACGTCTATCCGGATCTCGACGGGTTCTGGGGCGACCTCACGGCGGCCTACCGCGAGGAGGTGCGCCGCCTCGGCGAGCTCGGCTGTACGTACCTCCAGCTCGACGACACGAGCCTTGCGTACCTGAACGACCCCGAGCAGCGCCGCCACGTCGCCTCGATCGGCGGCGATCCCGATGCGCAGCACGTCGAGTACATCCGGCACATCAACGAGGCGCTCCAGGGCCGTCCGGAGGGCATGGGCGTCACGACGCACATGTGCCGCGGCAACTTCCGCTCGTCCTGGGTGGCGGAGGGCGGCTACGAGCACGTCGCCGAGGCGCTGTTCCACGAGCTCGAGGTCGACGGCTACTTCATGGAGTGGGACGACGAGCGCTCGGGCGGCTTCGAGCCCCTGCGGCTGCTCCCGGCGGGCTCGAAGCAGGTCGTCCTCGGCCTCGTCACGACGAAGCGCGGCGCTCTGGAGTCGAAGGACGCCCTTCGGCGCCGGATCGACGAGGCGAGCCGCCACGTCTCGCTCGACCAGCTCTGCCTGTCGCCGCAGTGCGGGTTCTCCTCGACGGTGGAGGGCAACGCCCTGAGCTACGACGAGCAGAAGGCGAAGCTCGAGCTGATCGTCGAGGTCGCAGACGACGTCTGGGGCCGCTGAGCGTGCTTCGGCCGACTGGTCGGGCGTCGCGAGGTGGCCGCGCGCGCGGTGTGCCGCCGGCTCCGATCACCGTCTCCTACATAGTCGAACATCGTCTCGACAAATCGACGTTTACCGGGTTAGTCTCACCCGGTGGTGGACCGCACGGTCTCGCGAGCCAACGAGGGGGGACCCTTGTGCGTCTGGCCAACGAGTGACTGACCGGTCAGAGAAGCACCGAATGCGGTCATGGACGGCCGACGACGAAGGAGGATGTCCGTGAAGCGGTTCTGGTTGGTTGCGGCTGTTGGTGCCCTGGCGGCGCTCACGGCTTCTTTGGGCGGGTCGACCGCCTTCGGGGCGTCGAGCTCGGCGCGCGCCGCCGCCCCGATCAAGCTCGGCGCGATCACGCCGCTGACGGCGAACTTCGCGCCATGGGGCATTCAGGTCCGCGCCGGGATGGCGCTGGCGATAAACGAGATCAACAGGTCGGGAGGCGTGAAAGGACGGGGGCAGGGGCGGAAGCTCAACCTCGTCGTCGCCGACGACCAGTCTGCGAACACGACCGCGGCGATCGACGGCTTCCGGCGGCTGACCCAGCAGGAGGGCGTCGTCGCGATCGGGGGCATCATCGGCAGCTCCATCGGGCTTGCGACCTCGCGGCTGGCCGAGGAATCGAAGGTGCCGTTGTTCCTCGTCAAGTCGGGGAACAACGAGATTCTCACGCAGTCGAGCCGCTACACGTTCCGCACGTGCCTGCCCTCCGCTGCGATGGTTGCTCAGTCGGTCGTGCAGTTTGCGCAGCGTCGGTCGATCACGAGCGTGGGCGTGATGATCGCCGACTACGCATGGGGCCAGTCGTTCAAGTCGTCGCTCGAGGATTCGGCCAAGGCCACCCCGAACGTCAAGTTCAACGTCCAGGTTGCACCAGTCCCGACGACCAACTTCACGCCATATCTGCGCGCATTCGGGGACGTGTCGTTGATCGTGGCGACGGGCCATCCGCCCGGCGCGCCGCTGGTCCTGGCTCAGGCAGCACAGCTGGGCCTGAAGGCGCCGGTGTTGGGTGCGGACGGACCGTGGTCGCTCACCGCGAGGAGCGCGGCGGCGACGGCGTTCGGCCGCTACAGCGACTTCAAGTGCATGAACACGACGACCAGGCAGTACAAGGCGCTCGCGAAGCGCTACCTGCGGACGTTCCCGCAGAACGAGTTCTTCGAGGACGACGCGCTCGCCGGCTACGCCTACGTGAAGATCGTCGCGCAGGCGATCCAGAACGTCGGGACGAGCCCGCAGGCGATCGCGGCCTACGTCCACCGGACGACGTTCAACATCCCCGGGTACGCGTTCCCGCTCAGGTGGACGGCGTGGGGTGAGCTCGATCGGCCGACGATCCAGTTCTCCGTCCTGACCAGGGGCAATCCGCCCGAGGCCGGGCTGAACACCGCGTCTACCACCTTCTGGCCGAGAGTGCTCTACAAGACGCGGCCGCTGACCGCCCTACCGCCCGCCGTCGTAGCCGGAGGTCGAGCTGCTCCTCGAGGTCGACGGGATAACAAAGCGCTTCGGCGGTCTCCCGGCCGTCGACGGTGTGACGTTCGGGATCGACGACGGCGACATCGTCGCCGTCGTCGGCCCGAACGGGGCCGGTAAGAGCACCCTCCTCAAGGTCATCGTCGGGTTGGAGCGGCCGACACACGGAAGCGTTCGGCTGGACGGTGCAAGGGTCGACGGTCTCGCCGCCCACCAGGTCCGGCGCAAGGGAGTCGGGATGGCAATGCAGCGACCGACCCCCTTCGGCTCGATGACGGTCCTCGAGAACGTCGTCCTCGGAGCGATGTTCGGGGTCGATCACGGCGTCGTCGGCGAGCGAGAGGCGAGGCGGCGGGCGGCGGAGTCGCTGGCGTTCGTGAGGCTCGACAGGCGGGCCGACCAGCCGGTCTCGAGCCTGAACCTCCATCAGCTGCGGTTTCTCGAGCTGGCCAAGGCGCTCGCCGGACAGCCCAGGGTGCTCCTGCTCGACGAGGTGATGGCGGGCCTGAACGAGTCGGAGCTCGCCACCTCGGTCGAGATCGTGCGGAACGTCCGCGACCAGCTCGGAACGGCGATCTTGTGGGTCGAGCACGTGATGAGCGCCGTCATCCAGCTCGCCGAGCGGGCGATCGTCCTCAACTTCGGCAAGCTCATCGCCGAAGGCGCGCCCGAGGTCGTGATGCGTGACCCGCAGGTCGTCGACGCGTACCTCGGGCGAGCGCGCGTTGCTTGAGGTCGTCGGTCTGGCGGCCGGGTATCTCGGCGAACGGGTCATCGACGGTATCGACGTCGAGGTTGGCACCGGTGAAGCGGTGGCGATCGTCGGCTCGAACGGCGCGGGCAAGACGACGCTCTTCCGCGCGATCTCCGGGCTGCTTCAGCCGATGGAGGGCCGGGTCCTCTTCGACGGGAAGGATCTGACCCGTCGTCCCGCCCACCGCATCTCGCGTACGGGGATCGCCTATGTCCCGGCCGAGCGGCACCTGTTCCCGGCAATGACCCTGAAGAGCAATCTCGTCCTGGGCGCGTACCCGAAGCGGCCCGATCGCGCGACCCTCGAGCTCGTGTACGACCTCTTCCCCCGCCTGAAGGAGCGTCAGCGACAGCAGGCGGGGACCCTGAGCGGCGGCGAGCAGCAGATGCTCGCGGTCGGTCGCGCGCTCATGGCGCGGCCGCGGCTCCTCATGCTCGACGAGCCGACGACGGGGCTCGCGCCGATCATCGCGCAGATCGCATTCGAGGCGCTCGAGGGGCTCAAGAACGAAGGCACGACGCTCCTGATCGCGGAGCAGCAGGTGCCGCTGGCGCTGTCCGTGGCAGACCGCGGCTACGTGCTCGAGAACGGCCGCATCCGCCTCAGCGGGACGTCGGAGGAGCTCGACCAGAACCCCGAGGTCCGCCGCGCGTACCTGGGTGTGGCATGACGGCGGTCGTCCTCGACGGGATCGTGCTCGGCCTCGCGTTCGGCCTGCTCGGCGTCGGGATGACGCTGGTCTACGGCCTCGGCGGCGTCCTCAACCTCGCCTACGGCCAGCTGGTCGTCCTTGCCGCGATCGTCGTCATGCTCGTCATGGACGACGGGTTTGCGACCGTCCTGGCGGCTGCCGCAGGCGTGCTCGCGGTTGCCGGCGTCGCCGTGCTGCTCGATCTGACCCTGATGCGCGCGGTGTACCGCGAGCACGGGGAGGAGCGAACCCTGCTTGGGGCTGCTGCTGACCCTCGGCGTCGCCTTCGTCATCGCCGGGTTGCTCACCTGGCGCTACCCGTCAGGCGCGCTGTACATCTACATCGGCGGCGATCCGGTCTCGATCCTCGGCGTGCCGATGGCGGTCGGGAGCATCTGGGCCTCCGTGATCGCGCTCCTCGTCGCGGCGGTGCTCCTGCTGTTCTTCGGGCTGACGACCTTCGGGCGCGGTGTCCGCTCGATCATCCAGGACGAGACCGGCGCGCGGCTGGTCGGCATCAACCCCTCGTTCGTCCGCACGGTGATCTTCGCGCTCTCCGGCGCGCTCGCCGGCATCGTCGCGATCACCCAGTCGATGAGCGGCCCGCTGACGGTCAACGCCGGGTTCGAGCTCACGACCTTCGCGCTGATCGTCACCGTCGTCGGCGGTCTCGGCAGCGTTGCGGGCGCGTTCCTCGCTGGCGTCCTCCTCGGCGTCGTGAACACGCTCAGTGCGCACTACATCGGGCAATACATCACGACGATCATCCTCCTGGGCGCGGCCGCCCTGACCATCCTCATCCGGCCGCGCGGGTTGCTCGGGCGATGATGGCGAAAACGAGGAGCATCGGCTGGGCGCTCGTGCCGATCGTCGCGACGGCGGCGATCCTCGCACTTCTCCCGACGATCTGGTTCGGGGACTCGCCGTACACGACGTCGCTCGCCGTCCAGGCCCTCGTCTTTGCAGCGTACGGCGTCGGCTTCAACCTCATCTTCGGGAGCACGAACCAGCTCTTCCTGTGCGTCGGCGCGCTGGCCGGGATCGGCGGCTACGGCGCCGTGATCCTCACCGACGAGACCTCGCTGCCGATGGCTGCGGGCGTGGTCGTGGGCACGGCGAGCGCGGCGCTCGTCGGCGGGCTGTTGAGCTGGATCGCGGTGCGGCGCTCGCTCGGGATCATCTTCACCGGCATCGTCACGCTCGTGTTCTCGCTCGGGTTCGCGAACCTCCTTCTCGGTCAGCGTGACCTCACGGGATCCGAGACCGGTCTCGTCGTGTCGGCGGCGGCCGACGACCTCGCGGACGATCAGGTCGGCGGCTACTACCTCTTCGCCGGCCTGCTCGTCCTGTTCCTGATCGTCTTCCGGGCGCTCCAGCTCTCGCACATCGGATGGGCGTTCCGCGCTCTGCGCGACGACGAGGTCGCCGCCGAGCTTGCGGGCGTCGACGTCGCGCGATACCGGATCTACGCAGCGACGCTCGGCTCGGCGATGATCGGCCTGACGGGCGCCCTCCTCGCCTACAGCGCCGGGTTCATCAGCCCCACCACGTACAGCTTCGACCGGGTGGATGTGCGCGTCCTCGTGCTCGTCGCGTTCGGCGGCCTCGGCACCCTCCTCGGCCCGGTGATCGGTGCGGGCGTGTTCGCGATCCTGGACGAGCAGTTGACGACGAGCCTCGAGCTCCGTGAGGTCATCTACGGCGTCTTCGTGATCGCGATCTTCCTCTTCTTCAGGCGGGGCGTGGTCGCCACCGTCGTCGGTACGTTCCACCGACTCGCCGGCCGTCGCCGCGAGAAGCCGGCATTGCAGCCGTCAGGTGACTGACCGCCCCGCGGAGCCGTAGCCGAGCTGGGTAGAGATCTCGGCTGCGGTTCGCTGCATTACAGGCCCGAGCCGTGCGACGAGGTCGTCGAGCGACGCCATCGTCCGGTGGGCGGCGAGGTTCACCGCAGCGACCGCCTCGCCGCTCGCGGCGATCACCGGCACCGCGACCGAACGAAGCCCGTAGGCGAGCTCCTCGTTGTTCACGGCGATGCCGGTGGTGCGGACGCGCCGCAGCTCGGCGAGCAAGCCCGCTTTCGAGGTGAGCGTGTTCGGCCCGCGTCGGGCGTAGGTGATGCGGCTCAGGACGTCGTCCCGTTCGACCTCGGGAAGAAACGCGAGCAGCACCTTGCCCAGCGAGGTGCAGTACGCGGGCAGACGGGAGCCGATGTGGAGGTCGAGGTCGATCTCCGTCTGGCCGCGGCGCGAGGCCCGGCAACGTTCGACGTAAACGATGTCGACGTCGTCGAGGATCGCCATGTTGACCGTGTGCCCGGTCTCGTCGCAGAGCCGCTGGAGGTACGGCGCAGCCACGTGCCGAAGCTCCATCGAGTTGATCGCGGTGAAGCCGAGGTCGAGGACACGCGGCCCGAGTGAGTACTTCCGCGTTCCCGCATCCTGGTGGAGGTAGCCGAGGCTGGCGAGCGTGGCGACGTACCGGTGCGTCGTGCTCCGCGTCAGGCCGAGCTCGCGCGAGAGCTCGCTGACGCCGATCAGCTGGCGTCCCGACGAGAACGACGAGAGGATCGCCAGGCCGCGCTCGAGGGACTGTGACGTGCCGGTGCGGCCGGCACGGTCAGTGCTCATCCCTCCGTTCTACATAGTAGAACGGTGTCTTGACAAGTCGACATCGCTCTACATAGCGTCGAACGGGAGACATGCACGCGACGAACATGACGACGAGCGCGGCGATCACGGCCGAGGAGGCGGTGAGCGTCGTGCGCACGGGCGACACGGTGATGGTGGGCGGGTTCGGCCTGGTCGGCGCGCCCCTGACCCTGATCGACGCCCTCGTCGACTCCTCGGACGCGACCGACCTGACCATCGTCTCCAACAACATCGGCGAGCCCGGACGCGGCCTCGGGAAGCTTTTGCGCCAGGGCCGTATCCGCCGCGGGATCTCGTCGTACTTCACCTCGAATCCGGAAGCGGTCGCCGCGGTCAACGCCGGCGAGATCGAGGCCACCCTCATGCCGCAGGGCACCTTCGCGGAGGCCATCCGGGCCGGCGGGGCCGGGATCGGCGGCTTCTACACGCCCGTCGGCGCCGGGACGCTGCTCGGGGAGGGAAAGGAGGAGCGGATCATCGACGGGGTCCCGCACGTCCTGGAAGCGCCGCTCCGGGCAGACGTGGCGCTCGTCTACGCCGCGCGCGCCGACGAGCTCGGGAACCTCTGGTACCGGCGGACCGCGCGGAACTTCAACCCGTTGATGGCGACCGCCGCGTCGGTGACCATCGCCGAAGCCGGGGAGATCGTCCCGGTCGGCGGGCTCGATCCCGAGTCGGTCGTGACGCCGCACCTGTACGTCGACCACCTGGTCTCGAGCGCATGAGCGGGGATGTCAAGGCACGCATCGCGGAGCGGGCGGCGCGGGAGCTCGAAGCGGGCGAGGTCGTCAATCTCGGCATCGGCATCCCCAACCTGATCCCGGGCTTTCTCGGTGCCGACGCGGGCGTCGTCCTGCACACGGAGAACGGCCTGCTCGGCGTGGGGCCGCGCCCGAACGGGGACGATCTCGACCCGGATCTGATCGACGCGGCGAAACAGCCCATCACCGCGCTGCCGGGCGCGGCGTACTTCGACAGCGCGTCGAGCTTCGCGATGATCCGCGGCGGTCACGTGGACGTCGCCGTCCTCGGGGCGCTCGAGGTCAGCGGCCGCGGCGACATCGCGAACTGGGCCGTCCCGGGCAAGGACGTCCTCGGTGTCGGGGGCGCCATGGACCTCGTGGTGGGCGCCCGTCGCGTGATCGTCACGATGACCGCCACGACGTCGCGCGGGGCGCCGAAGGTCGTGGACGAGTGCACGTACCCGCTGACCGCTGCCTCCGCTGCCGACGTGATCGTCACGGAGCTGTCCGTGTTCCGGCTCGTCGAGGGCGAGTTGCGCCTGACCGAGCTTTTCGACGGCGTGACGGTCGAGAACGTGTCCGCGGTCACCACCGCCCCGTTCGAGGTCGCCCTGGAGGAGAGCCATGCCGGTCGGTGAGCGGCCGTTCGCCGAGGTGAGCGACGCCGAGCGCATCGGCGCCGATCCGCCGTACGACCACCACGACTACGTCGGTACCCGCCTCCGGGCGCCGAAGCAGCCGCTCGTGATCCTCCCCGCGACGCTGACGGAGCTGACCGGGCCCGCGTACGGCGAGTCCGCGGTCGGCCCCGTGGATGCCGATCTGACGAGGCAGCACGACGGCGAGCCGCAGGGCCAGCGCATCGTCGTCTCCGGCCGCGTCCTCTCGAGTGACGGTAAGCCGGTGCGCGACCAGCTCGTCGAGATCTGGCAGGCGAATGCCGCCGGCCGGTATCTCCACGAGGTCGACACCCACGACGCGCCGCTCGACCCGAGCTTCTCAGGCGCGGGCCGTTGCCTCACGGACGACGAGGGCCGCTACCGGTTCGTGACCGTCAAGCCCGGCATCTACCCGTGGAAAAACCACCCGAACGCCTGGCGGCCCGCGCACATCCACTTCTCTCTCTTCGGCCGTGCGTTCACCGAGCGGCTCGTCACCCAGATGTACTTCCCGGACGACCCGCTGTTCCCGTTCGACCCGATCTTCAACGCGGTCCGTGACGAGCGGGCACGCGAGCGTCTCGTCAGCGAGTTCGACATGACGCTGACCGAGCCGGACTGGGCGCTCGGCTTCCGCTGGGACATCGTGGTGGGCGGCCGCGAGCCGACACCGGTCGAGGCGCCGCACGATGACTGAGACACTCGGGTTGACGCCGTCGCAGACGGCCGGGCCGTACCTCTCGATCGGGCTGCTGCGCGAGCTGACGACGACCGAGCTCGTCGATCCGGGCGACCCGCGGGCGATCCGGATCCGCGGCCGCCTCCTCGACGGGGCGGGAGACGCCGTTCCCGACGGGCTGGTCGAGATCTGGCAGGCGAACGCCGCTGGGCGCTACCGGCACACCGCCGACGAGCGCGAGAGCGCATCGGTCGAGGACGGGTTCCTCGGATTCGGCCGTTCGGGGACCGAGAACGACGGGCGCTTCGAGTTCGTGACGGTCAAGCCGGGCGCGGTCCCCTGGCCGGGAGGCGGCCTGCAGGCGCCGCACATCGCCGTCGGCATCCTGGCGCGAGGGCTCATGAAGCGGGTCGTGACGCGGCTCTACTTCCCCGACGAGGAGGAGGCCAACGCCGTAGACCCCGTGCTCTCCGGTGTGGGCGAGGCAGCGCGTTCGACACTCGTCGCGGTCGCCGAAGAAGACGGCCTTCGGTTCGACATCCACCTGCAGGGCTCCTTGCACACGACATTCTTCGCGGTGTGACTCCGTTCGAGAGCCTGTTCGCGCCCGCCGCGCTGCGCGACGCCGTGTCGGGGCGTGCGTGGCTCGCGGCGATGCTGGAGGTCGAGCGCGCGCTCGCCAGGGCGGGGGCGAGCGCCGGAATCGTCCCGGCGAGCTCGGCCGAAGCCATAGCCGAGGCCTGCGGCGCCGACGACTTCGACTGGGAGCAGCTCCTGGAGCAGGGCCGTGCCTCGGGCAATCCGGCGGAGCCGCTGGTGCGTGCGATCGTCGCCCGGGTGGGGGAGGAGGACGCGCGCTTCGTCCACCTCGGCGCGACGAGCCAGGACGTGATGGACACCGCTGCGATGCTCGTCACGCGTCGCGCCCTCGGTCTCGTCTCCGACGACCTCGCCCGCGTGACGGAGGCGTGCGCGGCGCTGGCGCGCGAGCACCGCGACACGCCGATGGTGGGGCGGACGCTTCTGCAGCAGGCCGTTCCGACGACGTTCGGGCTCAAGGCGGCCGGCTGGCTCGTCGCAGTGATGGACGCCAGGGACCGGCTGTCGGAGCTCCGTGAGCGCGGGCTCGCCGCGCAGCTCGGCGGTGCGGCGGGAACGCTCTCCGCGCTGGGTGACCGCGGGCTCGAGCTCGCCGCTGCGTTCGCAGCGGAGCTCGACCTGCTCGAGCCGACGCTTCCCTGGCACACGAACCGGGTGCGGATCGCGGAGCTCGGCGCGGCCCTCGAGATCGCGGCCGGGGTGCTCGCGAAGATCGGGCTCGACCTGGAGCTCCTCGCCCAGACGGAAGTCGGTGAGGTGCGCGAGGGGGGCGGCGGGGGCGTCTCGTCCGCGATGCCCCACAAGCAGAACCCCGTCGCGGCGATGTGGGCACGCGCCGCCGCAGTGCTCGTGCGGGGCCACGCGTCCGTGCTGATCGCTGCGCTGGTCGGCGAGCACGAGCGAGCGGGCGGCGCCTGGCAGGCGGAGTGGGAGGCGCTCTCCGGAGCGCTCGCGACCACGGGCGGCGCAGCAGTCGCGCTGGCGAACGCGCTCGAGGGGCTGGAGGTGGACCCATCGCGGATGCAGGCGAACCTCGATCTGACCGGTGGCCGCGTCGTCACGGAGCGGCTCGCGTCGATCCTGACCGAGCGACTCGGCCGCACGGCAGCGCGTGAGCTCGTCCGGGAGGCGTCGCTTCGCGCGAGCGAGACGGGGATTCCGCTCCCCGACGTCCTGGCAGATGTCGAGACCGGCCTCACCGCCGACGAGATCGACACGGCGCTCGACCCGACGACGTATCTCGGCTCCGCGGGCGCGCTCGTCGACCGGGCCGTGGCACGCTACGACGCCGAGCGGGGAAGGAGGGGCGCATGAGTGATGACGACTCCAACGAGCGGGGCATGGACATCCGCCGGGCGGTGTTGGGCGACGCCCACGTGGACCGCGCGATCGAGCGCACGACGCCGTTCACGGAGGACTTCCAGGATCTGATCACGCGCTACGCGTGGGGTGAGATCTGGTCGCGACCCGGTCTCGACCGCCGAACGCGCAGCATGATCACCCTCACTGCGCTCGTTGCCATGGGACGCGAGCACGAGCTCGAGCTGCACGTCCGGGCGGCGCTGCGGAACGGGCTCACCCCTGACGAGATCGGCGAGGTCTTGCTGCACTGCGCCGTCTACTGCGGCGTTCCCGCCGCGAACGGCGCGTTCGCGATCGCGCAGCGGGTGATCGATGCGCCCGACGGCGCCGCGGGAGGAGGGGGATGACGCGCGCGGTCGTGCTTTCGGCCGTCCGCACGCCGGTCGGGCGGTACGGCGGCGGGCTCGCCGACGTCCGACCCGACGACCTCGCCGCGATCGCAGTCGCCGCGGCCGTCGAGCGAGCAGGAGTGCCGCCCGCCGAGATCGAGGACGTGTGGCTCGGCTGCGCCAACCAGGCCGGCGAGGACAACCGCAACGTCGCGCGCTTCGCCGCACTGCTCGCGGGACTTCCAGAAGGTGTCGCGGGGGTCACGGTCAACCGGCTCTGCGCCTCCGGGCTCTCCGCCGTCGTCGGCGCGTGCCACGCGGTGATCGCAGGCGACGGCGACCTCTTCGTCGCAGGTGGTGTCGAGTCGATGACGCGCGCGCCGCTCGCGATGGCCAAGCCCGACGCACCGTACGCCCGAGGAAACCGCACGGTGTACGACACGACGCTCGGCTGGCGCTTCACGAACCCGAGCTACGAGGAGCGCTTCTCGACCGCGACGATGGGCGAGACGGGCGAGAACGTCGCCGAGCGATGGGGCGTCAGCCGGAAGGACCAGGATGCGTTCGCGCTGCGCTCCCAGGAGCGCTGGGCGGCGGCGCACAAAGCAGGACGCTTCGTGGACGAGCTCGTCCCGGCAGGCGAGCTCGAGCACGACGAGCATCCCCGACCCGACACGTCAGCGGAGAAGCTCGGCTCGCTCCGACCGGCGTTCCGGACCGACGGCACGGTAACGGCCGGCAATGCGAGCGGGATCAACGACGGCGCCGCGGCGCTCGTGATCGCGAGCGAGGAGCGCGCGCGCGAGCTTGGAGTCGAGCCGCTGGGGGCATTCGTGGGGTCCGCGGTGGCAGGGGTCGACCCTGCCGTGATGGGCATCGGGCCGGTGCCCGCCGTCCGCAAGCTCCTCGAGCGTGCCGGTGTGACCGCGGGCGAGATCGACCTCGTCGAGCTGAACGAGGCCTTCGCGTCGCAGTCGCTCGCCGTGGTGCGCGACCTCGGGATCGACGAGGAGCGGGTGAACGTCAACGGCGGCGCGATCGCGATCGGGCACCCGCTCGGCATGAGCGGCGCGCGGCTCGTCGTCACGCTGCTGCACGAGCTGCGGCGCCGCGGCGGTCGTTACGGGCTCGCCACGATGTGCGTCGGCGTGGGGCAGGGTCAGGCGGCGCTCTTCGAGCGCGGCGCCGCGCGGTGAGCCGGACACAGGTCGGGATCGTCGGCGCAGGCCCTGCGGGCCTCACGCTCGCCCACCTCCTCCACCTCGAGGGAATCGACTCGGTGATCCTCGAGAGCCGGACGCGGGAGTACGTCGAGGCGCGGATCCGGGCGGGTGTCCTCGAGGACGGGGTCGCGAAGCTCTTCGACAGCGCCGGCGTGGGGGAACGAATGCGCCGGGAAGGGCTCGTCCACACGGGCATCGAGCTCCAGGCCGGGCGCGAGCGCAACCGGATCGCGTTCGACGAGCTCGTCGACAAGTCGATCGTCGTCTACGGGCAGACGGAGATCGTCAAGGATCTGATCGAGGCGCGGCTCGCGACCGGCCGGCCGCTCCACTTCGACGTCGGTGACGTCTCGCTGCACGACGTCGACGGCGAGCGTCCCCGGATTCGGTACAGCCACGAGGGCGCCGAGCTGGAGCTCGCATGCGACGTCGTCGCAGGCTGCGACGGCTTCCACGGCATCTCCCGGTCGACCATTCCGGAAGGCGTGCTGCGTGAGTTCGTCCGCGAGTACCCGTACGGCTGGCTGGGGATCCTCGCTGCCGTTCCGCCTTCGAGCGACGAGCTGGTCTACGCGAACGCCGAGGACGGCTTCGCGCTGCTCTCCATGCGCTCGCCGGAGCTGTCGCGCCTGTACCTCCAGTGCGCGCCGGACGAGAAGCTGGAGCGTTGGCCGGACGAGCGCATCTGGAGGGAGCTCCAGGCGCGTCTGGGGATCGACGGCTGGACGCTCCACGAGGGGCCGATCCTGGAAAAGGGCGTCACGCCGATGCGGAGCTTCGTCGTCGAGCCGATGCAGTGGGGGCGCCTCTACCTCGCCGGCGATGCCGCGCACATCGTGCCGCCGACCGGCGCCAAGGGGCTCAATCTCGCGGTACGGGACGTGCAGGTGCTCGCCGAGGCGCTCGTCGCGTGGTACGGCCACGGCGACCGAGCGCTCCTCGACGCGTACTCGGCGACGTGCCTGCGCAGGGTCTGGCGCGCCGAGCATTTCTCGTGGTGGATGACGACGATGCTGCACCCGAGCCCGCACGACGACGCGTTCGCGCGCCGGCTGCGGCAGGCCCAGCTCCGGTACGTGAGCACGTCCCGAGCCGCCGCGACGTCGCTCGCCGAGAACTACGTCGGGCTCGACAGCGTCTGACCGCGATCGTGACACGTCAATAGGATCGGCTCGTGGCCTGGCCGCGTGACGACGTCAAGCTCGATCGCGTGCGGGCGCTCATGGCTGCTCGAGGCGTGGACGCGATCGTCGCCCGCGCGCCCGACAACGTCGTCTACCTGACGAGCTTCTGGGGGATGAAGGGCTACGACGCGGTCGTCTTCCCCCGCGAGGGCGAGCCGATCCTGCTCTGCCTCGAGGCGTCGGCGGAGGACGCTGCGCGGTCGGCGTGGACGTCGGACGTGCGGCTCGTCACGGGGTACGACGCGGCCGACCCGCGGCCGCCCTCGCTTCGCACGCTCGAGCTGGCGGCCACGCTCGCGCGTGAATACGAGACCGTCGGTCTCGAGCTCTCGCTCGGAACACAGGCGTCCGATCGGATGGTCGGCGAGCCGACGACCTTCACCAAGGGCTGGTTCGACGCCTTCCCCGACGCCGTCGACGCGACGCCGCTCCTGAATGAGGCGCGCGCGGTCAAGACCGATCAGGAGATCGAGCGGATGCGGCTCGCGAACGACATCGCGGCCGCCGCGATGGACCACGTCCGCGGCGTGATCCGACCCGGGACGACGGAGGCGCAGATCGCCGCCGAGTGGCTCGGTTTCGTGCACGGCGAGGGAACCGGGTGGGCCGGGAAGGTCGATCTCGCGCTGGGCTTCTCCCTGGTCTGGGCGGGAAAGGGCATCAAGACGTTCACCGCGACGGGCAACCGGCCGGTGGTCGAGGGCGAGCCGACGCTGTTCGAGATCTGGGTGTGTGCCGACGGCTACTGGTGCGACCACACGAAGAACGTCGTGGTCGGTGAGCTGACACCGGAGTACGCGGAGCTCGAGGCCGGTCTGCGTCAGGTCTATGACGAGTCGGTCGCGTTCTGCGTGCCCGGCGCCGCTCTCGCCGAGCTCGACCGCCAGGTGCGCACGGGTGCCGAGAGAATCGGCTACGCAGGCCAGCCGTCGCACCCGATCTGCCACGGTGTCGGGGCGCGGGCGCACGAGCCGCCGTACGCGCACCAGGCGGGCGGAGGCGAGGTGCAGGCCGGGATGGTTCTTGCAATCGAGCCAGGATGCTACTGGGAGGGCGGTGGCGGCCTCCGCCTCGAGGACAACTTCCTGATCACCGACGACGGCCCCGAGAAGCTGTGCGCATTCCCCGACGGCATCGTGCAGGCGGGCGGGTGAGCGCCGTACAAGTAACACAGTGTTGCTTGCGTGGTACGCGCCGCCACACCGTACCGCGAGCGTGCCCTGCGGAGGCTTCCAGCCGGCCGATGAGCGAGGTACAAGTGACAAAGTGTTACTTGCCGGGCTCGGCGCGACGAGGAACAGGAGCGACCGGATGAGCATCGACCGCTCGAAGGTCTGGACGGGCGACATCAACCGGCAGGCGCTGGACCCGCAGCCGCACGTCACCGTTGGTCTCTACGACACGACGCTGCGCGACGGCGAGCAGACAATCGGCGTCGTGCTCACGCCGGAGGAGAAGCTCGAGATCGCCCAGGCGCTCGACGCTGCCGGGGTCGACCGGATCGAAGCAGGGTTCCCCCGCGTCTCCGACGACGACTTCCGGGCGGTCGAGCTGATCGCGGGTGCGGGCCTTCGGGCCGAGGTGTGGGGGTTCTCGCGCGCCGTGCAGGCCGACGTCGACGCGCTCGTCGAGCTCGGCGTCAAAGCGTCCGTGATCGAGAGCCCGATCTCCGACGGCAAGCTCGAGGCGCTCGGCGTGTCGCGCGAGACGATGCTGGAGCGGATCCGGAAGGCTGTGTCCTTCGCGGGCGAGAACGGGATCCACGTCGCCTTCTTCGGCGTCGACTCCTCGCGCGCCGACCTCGACTTCTTCGACCGGGCCTATGACGCGGCGGTCGAGGCCGGCGCCGCGGAGATCGTCGTCGTCGACACGATCGGGATCGCGACGCCCGAGGCGGCCGCGCTGCTCGTCTCGCGTGCGCTCGATCGCCTCGACGTCCCGGTGCACTGGCACGGGCACGACGACTTCGGGCTCGGCACGGCGGCCGCAATCGCGGCGGTGCAGGCAGGCGCGACCTGGGTCCACGGCACAGTCAACGGGATGGGAGAACGGGCGGGGAATGCCGACCTCGTCGAGGTCGCGCTCGCGCTGGAGGCCCTCTACGGAGTCCCGACGCGTCTCGACCTGACGCACGCACGGTCGCTTTCGCGGCTCGTCGCGGAAAAGGCCGGCACGCCGCTCCCGCCGTGGAAGGCGGTGACCGGCGAGGCGCTCTTCACCCGCGAGTCGGGCGCCGTCGCCGCGCAGTTCCACGACCCGTCCGCGATCGAGCCGTACGCCTCGGAGCTCGTCGGCGCCGACCGGGGAATCGTCCTCGGGAAGAAGAGCGGCATCGACTCGATCCGCATCGCGCTCGACCGGCTCGGGCTCGACGTGCCCGCCGATCGCCAGGCGAAGCTGCTCGCCGCGGTGAAGGCGTTCGGAACGAAGCGTCAGCGTCTCGTAACCGACACGGAGTTTCGAAGGATCGTCTCGAGAGTGAACCGCAACTAGCCCGTGGGTCGCGCGTAGCGCGAGCACGGGCGACAGGAGGCGCCGATGGCACGTGAGCTCGTCAACCCGCCGGAGCTGCATCCCGCACCTGGCTTCAGCCACATCGCGATCGCGGAGGGGACGCGTGTCGTCCATCTCGCGGGTCAGCTCGGGTTGAACCCCGACTTCTCGCTCGCCGCCGACGACCTCCACGGACAGACGGTCAAGGCGATGCGCAACGTGGAGGTCGCGCTTGGCGCGGCCGGGATCGGCTGGGACGACGTCGTCCGCCGGACGATCTACACGACCGAGCCGACCGCGTACGAGGTGATCACGCAGGCGATCGACGAGGTGACGGGAGGCGCGGAGCACCCGGCCCAGACGATCGTCGGCATCACGGGCCTCGCCGTACCGGGCTGCCTGATCGAGATCGAGTGCACGGCGGTCGTCGGCTGACTCCGGAGCAGGCGTAGGCGGGGCACCGTGACGATCGATCGCCAGTCGTTCTTCGACGTGATGGCGTCGTTCCCGTCCGGCGTCGCGATCGTCACCACGGTCGCCGCCGACGACACGCCTCGTGGCCTGACGACGACGGCAGTCTGCAGCGTGTCGGCCGACCCGCCGACCGTCCTCGTCTGTGTGGATCTCGGGTCGCGCACGCTCGAAGCGCTGCGGGCGACCCGACGCTTTGTCGTCAACTTCATGGGCGAGGGACGCAGCGAGCTGTGCCTGCTGTTCGCCTCGAAGGCAGAGGACAAGTTCGCCCACGTCGCGTGGCGAGCGACACCCTCAGGCCTGCCGCTGCTCCACGAGGACACGCTCGCCTGGGCCGAGTGCACGACCGCCGACGAGCTCGTCGTCGGCGACCACGTCGTGCTGGTCGCGCGCGTCGAGGAAGGTGGCGTTCGTCCCGAGCTCGAGCCGCCGCTCATGTACTACCGGCGCTCGTGGGGTGTCTGGTCACCCGTCCACGACCCTGCCGAGCCGGATCAGGTGGCGATTCCCGCGATGGAGGTCAGCGGACGCGACCTTCGCTGGCAGGGCGCCGAGATGTGACGACAGGCTCGACGTTGACTGTCATGTCAGCGCGGTGGGATACTCGATCCGAGGTTGACATGTCACGAGCCGGGAGGGAGCGGATGCGGTTCAGCCTGTACACGGAGATGCAGCTTCACGAGGGGAAGAGCCCCGAGCAGCTGTACGGCGAGGTTCTCGAGCAGATCGAGAACGCGGACCGGCTCGGCTACGACTGCTACGCGTCGATCGAGCACTTCTTCTTCCCGAAGTTCTCCATCTCGGCGCACCCGACGGCGCTGTTCGCAGCCGCCGCGCAGCGGACGAAGACCATCCACTTCCGGACGATGCTCCATGCCCTGCCGTACCACAACCCGATGGTGCTGGCCTCGGTGATCGCCGTGACGGACATCCTGACCGGCGGTCGCTACGAGTGGGGTGTCGGACGCGGCCACGGCTGGATTCCCGAGAAGGCGGGCGTCCCGCTCGACGAGCATGCGCGGCCGCGCTACGAGGAGGCCGTCGACCTGCTCTTCACGGCCCTCGGGAACGAGCGCTTCTCGCACAAGGGCGAGTACTTCGAGGTCGCCGACTCGCACGTCGTCCCGTTCCCGGATCGCAAGTTCCGGATCTTCCTCGGCGGCACGTCCGACCGGACGTACGAGCTTGCCGCCGAGCACGGCTGGGGTGTCGCGGTGCCGCCGCTCCTCCCGTACAAGGCGCTCGAGGAGCAAATGGACCTGTACCGGGCGAAGTGCGCCGAGCACGGCCACGAGCCGGACATCGTCTGGATCCATGCCTGTCATCTCGACGAGGATCACGACACGGCGATGCGCGAGGGGCGCGACTGGGTCTCGAAGTTCATCTACGGGAACAGCTCGCCGCTCCTCGAGTACGACAAGCCCGACCCCGAGGCGCTCGGCAAGGCCGGGTACGGCTTCTACGCGGCCGGGATCATGGAGCAGCTCGCCGAGGTGCCGTTCGAGCAGCTCGTCGAGGAGGACTACGTCTGGGTCGGAACGCCGGACGAGATCGTCGAACGGATCGAGCAGACGCGGAGCGTGTGTCCCGGCATCTCGGAGATCGGCATCACGGTCAACGCGGGCGGCGCGCCGCACTGGATGGCGATCAAGAACCAGGAGCTCTTCGCGTCCTCGGTGATCCCGCGCGTCCGCGAGGCGTCGCCGGCCGAGATCGCGCAGATCGCGTGATCGAGCGCGTCTGCGTGATCGGGGCCGGCGTGATCGGGAGTCTCTTCGCGGGGCACCTCGCGCAGGTCGTCGATGTTTCGGTCTTGACACGGCGGCGCGAGCACGCCGACGCGCTGAACGGCGAGGGCCTCCGCGTGACCGGCCGCGCCGATCTCCACGCGAACGTGACCGCTTCCGCGGACCCCGACAAGCTGGAGCCGTTCGACGTCGGCATCATCGCCACGAAGGCCACGGGCCTCGACGAGGCAGCGTCCTCGCTCGAGGGCCGGTTTCCCGACGCGACGCTGATGACGACGCTCAACGGCCTCGGCGCCGAGGACGTCGTCCGCGCGCATGGCGACTGGCCGCTCGTCTCAGCGGTGACGTTCATGTCCGGGACGAAGCACTCGGATACGGAAGTCGAGTACATCCTCGACACGGCCACGTGGATGGGCCCGTACGAGGAGACGCCGCTCGTGGACGTCGAGGAGATCGGCGACCTCGTCCGTCGCGCGGGCCTGAAGGTCGACGTGCTCCCCGATCTTCGTCCTGCGCAGTGGTCGAAGCTGATCTTCAACGCGACGGTCAACTCGGTGGCCGCCCTCACCGGGCTCCCGCACGACCCGCACTTCGCAGCCGAGGATGCCGATACGGACCTCGGCCACCTCGTCCACGATCTCGTCGACGAGGGAAAGGCGGTCGCGGCAGCGGCAGGTGTAGAGCTCTACGAGGACCCGTGGGAGATGAACGTCCTCGCGACGCGACGCGGGTCGGCGCACTATCCGTCCATGCTGGAAGACGTCGAAGCACACAGGGCGACAGAGATCGACCTCATCACCGGCTCACTCGTCCGAGAGGCGGAGCGGCATGGCGTTCCAGCGCCGTTGCACACGGCGCTGTACCGCCTCGTCAAGGCGAAGGAGGAATCGTGGGCGTGAGACTCGTCCACACGTCGAGCGCAGCAGGAGGGGTAATGACACGAAGGAAGACAGGGGCGATCGCGGCGGTGCTCGCGACGCTCACGACGATCGTCGCAGTAACGGCCGCGTCGGCACCGGCGGCCGCGTCCGACCCGATCGTGATCGGCTGGGCGTACGACGGCAACGGCGCGATGGCGCCGTTCGACGGGCCGGCGCTTGCGGCTGCCCAGATCCGCGTCAAGCAGACGAACGCGCGGGGCGGGATCAACGGCCGGCGGCTCCAGATCCAGACGTGCAACACGCAGGGCAACAAGCCGGCGATCGCCCGGGCCTGCGCTGCCCGGCTGCTCTCGCGGGGGGCAGACGTGATCTTCACCACCTGCGACGTCGACTTCGCGGCACCGGTCGTCCAGGAGGCGATCAACCGCGGCGTCCTAGCGGTCGCGCCGTGCATCGGCACCGACCAGATGGGCCCGAAGCGCTTCGGCGCCAAGGGCCGACTCGCGTTCTCGTTCGGCAATGTCGCCCAGGACGAAGGTTCGGCAATGGCCCAATTCGCGTGGAGCAAGGGCTGGCGGACGGCGAGCCTCGCGACCGACACGGTGATCGTCTACTTCAGAGACGTCGTGAAGGCGTTCAAGGCCCGCTTCACACAGCTCGGCGGCAAGATCGTCGCCGAGGAGACGTACCAGTCGCTCGGCTCCACGAACATCACGAACGCGGTGACCCGGCTGAACGGTCAGGAGGCCGACGTGATCGTGACGTCGACCGCCGGCGCGTTCGGCGCGCTCCCGCAGATGATCTCGGGGCTCCGGACGCTCGGGAACAACACGCCGGTGCTGAACTCGTGGGCCGGTGACGGCGTCTACTGGGTGACGAAGGAGCCGCAGGTCTCGAACTACTACTTCGTGACCTACGCGTCGATCTTCGGCGACGACCCCGTGCAGGCGATCAACGCGCTCGCGAAGGCGCTCAAGGCGGGCACGGGCGGGTTCGTGACCGGCTCGGCCGCGGTCGACGGCGTCGTCACGGCGATCAAGCGATCGAGGGGCTCGACGAACGGCGTCCGCCTGGCGGCGGCGATGGAGCGGTTCAGGAAGGTCCCGACGCTCTCCGGCCTCGTCAGCTTCTCGCCCTCGCTGCACTCGGTGTTCGGCCGGCAGTACCGGGTGATCCAGATAACGAGCAACAAGGGCAAGCGCGTCGGCTCCGTCGTGGCCAGGGTCGTCCCGAAGATCTACGGACGGCTTCGATCGGCGCCGAAGTAGAGCCGCAGGAGGATCGGCGGCCCGGAGGAGCGCTCCGGGCCGCCGATCTCTCACGCTCGTTCGACGGCGTCCACGCGGTGCAGGGCGTGTCGCTCGACCTGCACCGACACGAGGTCGTGGGGCTGATCGGCCCGAACGGCGCAGGCAAGTCGACGCTCGTGAACCTCCTCACCGGGTTCGACCTGCCGACGTCGGGCTCGGTCGAGCTCGACGGCAGCGACATCACGCGGTGGAGCGCGAGCCGGCGAGGACGGAACGGCCTGGCCCGGACGTTCCAGCACAGCCATCCGTTCCGCTCGCTCTCCGTGCGGGAGAACGTCGAGGTGTCGGCACTCGGCGTCGGCGCCTCTCCGGGGTCGGCGCGACGCACCGCCGACGAGCTTCTCGGCCTGCTGGGGCTCGACGGCTACGCAGAGGCCCCGGCGGGGGCGCTCGCGCACGGCGACGAGCGTCGCCTGGGCGTCGCTCGGGCGCTGGCGACCCGACCGAGCTTCGTCCTCATGGACGAGCCGGCCGCAGGGCTTCCCGAAGCCGAGGTGCCGGAGTTCGCGGCCGTGATCCGCTCCGTCCGTGACGACCACGGGGCGGGCGTGCTCCTGATCGACCACAACATGGCGCTCATCATGGACGTCTGCGACCGGATCCAGGTCCTCGACCAGGGACGGACTCTCGCGGAGGGCGCGCCCGGGGAGATCCGCGCGAACCTCGACGTCGCCGCTGCGTACCTCGGCGAGAGCGCCGTCCACGAAGGCCCGTCGTGAGAGGCGATCCGCTCGTTGTCTCCGGCCTCGAGGTTCGCTACGGCCCCGTCGTTGCGGTCCGCGGCGTGTCGCTCGAGGTAGCGCCGGGCGAGATCGTCGGGCTGATCGGACCCAACGGCGCCGGGAAGTCCTCGACGCTCCACGCGATCATGGGACTCGTCCCGCCGGCAGCGGGTGACGTTCGCCTCGGCGATCGATCCCTGCGCGGCCGCTCGCCCGAGGCGATCGCGCGGAACGGCGTCGCGCTCGTGCCGGAGGGGCGCAGGATCTTCGGCGAGCTGACGGTCGACGAGAACCTCCGTCTCGGTCTGTCCGCGCGCCGCTCCCCGGAGGGAACGGCCGAGGACGTCGATCGCGTCCTCGAGATGTTCCCGGTGATCGGGGAGTTCCGAGCGCGCCATGCGGGGGCGCTATCGGGCGGTCAGCAGCAACAGCTGGCGATCGCCCGGGCGCTCGTTGCCGCACCGGACGTGCTGCTCCTCGACGAGCCGTCGCTCGGTCTCTCGCCCACGATGACCGACGCGGTCTTCGAGGCGCTGGCCGCGATCCGCGATCGGGGGATCGCGGTGCTGCTCGTCGAACAGCGCGCCCAACGCACTGTCGCTCTTGCGACCCGATCGCTCGTTCTCGCGAACGGCGAGGTGCGGCTGACCCTGACCCCCGACGACGCGGCGGACACCGAGCGGATGATCCACGCGTACCTCTCATGAGCATCGTCGCGAGCGGCCTCACGGACTTCCTGCGCTCTGCGATCGAGCCGCAGGTGCAGGTGGACGCGATAGGCATCGGGGCGGTCTACGCGCTGATGGCGGTGGGGATCGGCCTCGTCTTCGGCGTCCTCCGGCTCGTCAACTTCGCCTACGGCCAGCTCGTGATGGCGGGCGCATTCGCGCTCGCGTTTGCCTCCGACCAGGACTGGCCCGTCTGGGTCGGGATCGTCCTCTGCTTCGCCGTCGTGATCGCGCTCTCGATGGCGATGGAGCGCGTCGTCTTCCGGCCCCTCCGCACGCAGTCGGCAGCCACAATGCTCGTCGCGACCTTCGCCGTGGCCTTCCTCCTGCAGGCGATCGCACTTGTCATCGACCAGCGCGACGACACGCTCGGCGAGCCTGCCGCGTCGCTCGCGAAGCTCAACCTCCCGTGGACGATCCTGGGCACGGACGTCCGGAAGATCACCGTCGTCGCGATCGTCACGTCGGCGGTCTGCCTTGTCGCGCTCGTGCTCTTTCTCGGGCGTACGAGCGTGGGCCTGCAGATGCGCGCGGCGGCAATGGACTTCCAGACGGCTCGCCTGCTCGGTGTCCGCGCGAACCGGGTGATCGGCTCAGCGGTCCTCCTCTCGGGGATCCTCGCCGCAATCGTCGCCGTGATGCTCACGGTGCAGCAACCGCTCGTCACGTCGACGTTCGCGCTCCGCGAGACGATCGTGGTTCTTGCGGGGGTCGTGGTCGGCGGCATGAACAAGCTGCTTTCCGCGACGCTCGGCGGCTTTGCGATCGGGTACGCCTCCGGGCTGCTCGGCGGCGCGCTGCCGACGGCGCAGAGCCAGTACCTGCCCTCGTTCCTGTTCGGGCTGGTGATCCTTACCTTGCTCGTGCGGCCCGCCGGACTGTTCACGCGCGGCGGGGGGCCGGTGGAGCGGGTATGAGGCGGCTTCGCACGACGCTCCCCGTCCTCGCGCCCGTCGCGCTCGTCGTCGCGACCGCAGTCGTGGGCAGCTTCTTCGAGCGGTCGACGGAGATCTACTTCATCAACGCACTCGTCTCGGTGTCGATCGTCGTCGCGCTGTACGTCTTCGTGGGCAACTCGGGTGTGCTCTCGTTCGGGCACATCAGCTTCGTGGCCGTCGGCGCCTGGACGGCGGGCGTGCTCTCGGTCGCCGTCGAGGAGAAGCCCGCGACGATGCCGAGCCTGTTCGGCTTCCTCGCAGACACGACTGTTGGCAACGTGCCCTCGCTCCTGCTGTCGGCGCTCGCGGGCGGCGTCTTCGCGCTCGTCGCGGGCTTGCCGCTGATGCGCCTTTCCGGCCTCGCAGCGGGGATTGCGACCTTCGCGGTGCTGGAGATCACGAACAACATCCTGCGCTACTACGAGAGGATCGGGCCCGGGCTGAACGTGTTCTCGTCCGTGCCCGAGACCACCGACACGCAGCAGGCGGCGATCGGCGCAATCGTCGCGATCGGAGTCGCCTTCGCGTACCAGGTGAGCCGGTTCGGACGTCAGCTTCGGGCCGCGCGCGACGACGCACCCGCGGCGCGCGCCGTCGGCATCTCCGTCTATCGCCAGCGGCTGATCGCATTCGCGCTCTCGGGTGCGCTGGCCGGATTCGCCGGGGGGTTGTACGTTCACTTCCTGCCGATCAACGTCGACGCGGTCTACCTCGACCTCACGTTCATCACGCTCGCGATGCTCGTGATCGGCGGGATGACGAGCCTCTGGGGCGCGGTCGTGGGCGCGCTCGCGGTCTCGGGGCTCGACTCGCTGCTTGCGGAGGCCGAGAACGGCGCGGTCGGCATCGACCTCCCGTCCGGGAGCCGAATCATCGTCGTCGGCGCGCTGATGGCCCTCGTGCTGATCCTTCGGCCGGCCGGTATTACCGGCGGAAGAGAGGTCAGGTTCGGCCGGCTCTTTCGCGCGCCGGCGCCCGCGAAAGGAGGAAGCGCATGAGGATCTGCGTGGTCGGATGCGGTGCTGTGGGCTCGCTCTTCGCAGCCAACCTCGCGACTCTCGACGACGTCGAGGTCTGGGCGTTCGACCTGAACAAACCGCATGTCGACGCTATCAAGAAGAACGGGTTGCAACTTGTCGGCGCCGGCCAGGTGCTGGGCCACCCGAACGCGACGTCGGATCCCGCGGAGCTCCCGGCCTGCGAGTTCGGGATCGTGGCGACGAAGGCGATGCACGCGGACGCGGCGATCGCGGCGACCGCCCACGCGTTCGCCGACGGCGCCGTCGCGACGGTGATGAACGGCGTCGGGAACGAGGAGACGATCGCCGCACATGTCGAGAGAGTCATTCGGGGCACGACGTTCCCGGCCGGAAAGCTCCTCGAGCCGGGGGTGGTGCAGTGG
Organism: uncultured Actinomycetes bacterium; assembly: GCA_963810295.1. Taxonomy (GTDB): domain Bacteria; phylum Actinomycetota; class Thermoleophilia; order Gaiellales; family Gaiellaceae; genus Gaiella. Next base: position 720,528 of record CAWEMW010000015.1, on the reverse strand, counting down.
GACGTCAAGGGCGACACGACGTTCGGGCCGTACGAGCCGCGTCCGATCGAGACCGCTGCGATCGAGCCGCTCGCCGACGCGTGCACCCGGGCGGGGATGCCGGCCACGGCGCTCGCGGACGCGCGTCCGGGGCAATGGCGGAAGGTGATCTTCAACGCGGCCACGAACCCGATCGGAGCGCTCACGGGGCTCACCCACGGCCGTCTCTGCGAGCGGCCCGACCTCCGCGCGCTCGTCTCGGGTCTCGTCGAAGAGGGCAAGGCGGTCGCCGATGCCCAGGGCATCGTGCTCGACGCCGACCCGGAGGAGCTGATCGACCACGCAGCCCGCCCCGACGTCGCCTACGGGCACAAGGCCTCGATGCTGCAGGACGTCGAGGCGCGCCGCGCGACCGAGATCGACTATCTGAACGGAGGGATCGCGCGCTTCGGGCGTGAGCTCGGCGTGCCGACGCCCCTGCACGACGCCGTCACCGCGCTCATCAAGGGGGTTGAAGCTTCATGGCAGCAGCCGCAGACCTAGCAAGCAGGACAGAGCTGGACCGACGCTACGCCAACGTCCGCGCGGCGATGGCCGAGCACGCTCTCGACGGGCTGATCGTCGCGGGGAGCGAATACTCGGGCTTCGAGGGAGCGGTCACGTACCTGTCCGGCTTCCAGATCGTGCACCGCTACGCGTACGTCGTCGTGCCTGCCGAGGGCGATCCGTTCGTCGTGTTCCCCGCCGAGGCCCGCTACGTCGGCGAGCACGGGACGGCTCTGATCGAACAGCGCTTCGACCCGCATCCCGGTAACGCGATCGCCTCCCACGCGCGCGACGCCGGCTGGCGCAGGATCGGCGTCTACGGCCTCGACTACGTGATGACGGTGCGGGACTACCGCCCGCTCGAGAGCTTCGAGATCGTCCCGTTCGACGTCGAGTTCGACCTGGCGCGTTCGGTCAAGAGCGAGGCCGAGCTCGCGAGCGTCGAGGACTCCGTGCGCATCAATCGCCGCGGCTTCGAGATCTGGGCCGAGGCCTACGCCCCCGGGCGGACGGCCGCCGAGGTCATGGCCGTCGCCGAGGAGTACTTCGTGGCCGAGGGGTGTGGCCGCTTGACCATGAACATGGTGCTGACCGGCCCCGGCCGCTCGGGAATCGCGCTCCCGGAGTTCAAGATCGCGCGCAAGGACGAGGTGCTCGGCGACTTCGTCCTTCCGTCGCTGGAGGTCGCCGGCCCGGGGATGCACTGGGTGGAGGTCTCCCGCGCCGTCGCCGCCGAGGGCACGGAGCTCTCCGCGGACACGCGGGCGATGGAGGAGGCCTACGTCGAGTACTTCGAGGCCGCCCGCGGCGCGATGCGCGCGGGCGCGACGTGCCACGACGTGCACACCGCGGTCTCGAAGGGGTTCTCGGACCGCGGCTACCACCTCGGCCACGTGACCGGGCACTCGATCGGGATGACGATGATCGAGTTCCCCAAGGTCGGCGAGGGAGTGGAGACCGAGCTGCGCGAGAACATGGTGCTCTCGATGCACCCGCACGCGATCGCCGCGAACGGCGAGGACTGCCTGTACATGCAGGACACCTGGCTCGTCACCGCGGACGGCGGCGTGCCGCTGGCCGACCTTCCGATGGAGGTCGGTGCGCACGTGACCCTCGCCGAGGGCCTCGTCACGAACGAGGACGGCGTCACGCGCTGCTGGTGGGGCGGCGGCGACCACCTCGAGTACCGGGCCTACCACGACGACGAGTGGGGAACGCCGGTCACCGACGACGTTCGGCTGTTCGAGAAGCTCTCGCTCGAGGGCTTTCAGTCCGGCCTCTCCTGGCTCACGATCCTGCGCAAGCGCGACGCGTTCCGGCGTGCGTTCGCGGGGTTCGACTTCGTGCAGGTCGCGCGCTTCGGCGCACGCGACGTCGAACGGCTGCTCGAGGACGCCTCGATCGTGCGGCACCGAGGCAAGATCGAGTCGACGATCAACAACGCACGTCGCGCCGTCGAGCTCGTCGAGGCCGAGGGCTCGATTGCGGCGTTCGTCTGGCGCTACGAGCCGACGGAGGCCGAGCGGCCGCGCCGGATCACCCACGAGGCCCTGAGCGAGCTCGTGCAGACCGACGCCTCGCGTGCGCTCGCGAAGGAGCTCAAGCGCCGCGGCTGGACGTTCGTCGGGCCGACCACGGCGTACGCATTCATGCAGGCGATGGGGCTCGTGAACGACCACCTCGAGGGCTGCGCGTCACGGGTGCGAGTCGAAGCCGCCCGAGCCGCCCTGACCCGCCCCGAGCCTCTAGAATCACGGGGGTGAGCTGGCCGTGGATCGTCCTGCTCGCCCTCGGCGTCCTCGTCGTTGTCGCCGCGGAATGGCCGAGGGTTTCGCAGTCCGTCGGCGCGGATGCGCGGCGCCGCCGCGAGCGTGAACGGCGCAAGGCGAAGCTGAAGGTCGTGAAGACGGACGACGACGAGTTCGTGGAGAGCGTGCAGCGTGACCTCGACGCGCTCCCCACGATCGAGGAGCCGCGCTCCAAGCGACCCTGAGAGCTTCATTGACTTAGGAGCTCTAAGCCGCGAGGCAGGCGAGAGCCCTCGCGAAAGGCTCCCGCCGCCTCACGTTTCCCCCGCCGAGCGTTCCCCGGTCCGTCCTGCGTCCTGCAGGAACGCGAACAACGCGTCCGCGTCGCCGAACGCGACGGACTCACCGCTCTGGATGTGCTCGACGACACCGCGAAGGCCCTCGACCGTCCCCCACGACGGCTCGGGCTCCTCCCATAGTCGGACCACGAACGTCTGCGTCAGTGACCCCCCAGTCGACGCATCCGCGACGGTCGTGACCCTCTCTTCGTGTCGGTGCACCACGGCATCGTGCTCGACGACCCTTCAGGTCGCCTTAGGGTGGAGTTAGCGTCCGGCGACGGGGGAGGGGAACGGCGCCGATTCGACGCCGATCTCGTCCATCCGCGCGCAGTACGCACGGAAGCAGCGGCGCGCCTCGCCGTGCCGCCCTGCGGACTCGAGTGCCGAGACGAGGCCGAGGTGAGCGGGCTCGTCGTACGGATCGCGCTCGAGCACACGCAGGTAGAAACGCGTCGTTGCGTCCGCGTCGCCACGGGCCGCGGCATCGTCGGCGAGTGCGCGAACGACCTCGGTGTAGATCGTCCGCGCCTCCTCGCGGAGCGCAATTGCCCAGTCCTCGTAGGCGTCCTCCTCGAGGAAGTCCCCGCCGTACGTGGCCTCGGCCGCGGCGAGACGCGCCGGCGCGTCGGGGCTGTGCGCCCGCTGGAGTGCGAGAGCGTCGAGCGCGCGCGAGAGGAACGACTCCACGTCGAGAGCGAGGTTCTCGGTCTCGAGCCAGACTGCGCTCTTGTCCGCGCCGACGAAGTGGTCCTGCTCGAAGCGCTTCTCGGGATCGAGAACGCCGCGAACCGTGCTCAGCAGGACGGACAGCCGGTTGCCGAGCGGGCCCGGGCTCTGCTCCGGCCAGAGAGCCTCCATGAGAACGTCGCGCGGCGTGGGGCGGCCGCGTCTCGCGACGAGCATCTTCAACAGGTCGCGAGCCTTGCGTGATTGCCACGCGCCGAGTGCGACAGGCTCGCCGCCGCGGAGGACGCGAAACCGACCCAGAGCCTGGACAACGACCGGCGGCGCGTTGTCGAGCGGCAGCACGAGAGCCAACCGCGAGCGAAGCCCGCGGGCGCCCACGGCGGCGAGCGAGGCCTCCGCGCGTTCGGCGGACTCGGTGTCACCGGAGAGCAATGCCGCGACGAGCTCGGCTCGCGCCTTGCCTGCCGGGTTGCCGAGCTCGCGCCAGATCGCCGCCGCCTCGGCGAGGCGCTCGACGTCTCGCGGAAGCTCGCGGCTCGCGAGCGCGCGGAGCTCGAGCGACTCGGCCAGCGCGGCGCGATCGCGACGAACGCCCGCGACGGCGGCGGCCTCGGAGGCCAGTTGCAGAGCGCGCTCACGCTCGCCGCGCACCAGCGCGACCCAGCCGGCGGCGAGCAGCGCGTGGGCGTGCGTCAGCCCCGGGCCGATGGACAGCGCCCTGTCGACGAGCCTTCCTGCCTCCTCGGGCTCGTCGACGACGAGGACGCGCGCGAGGCCGGTCAACGACGGCACGAGCCCCTGCACGTCGCCGGCGGCGTCCGCCTGCGCGACCGCTTCCTCGAATGCCGCACGGGCGAGCGTGGAGTCGCCGCGGACCCGGTAGACCTCACCGAGCTTGTCGAGCGGGTACGAGACCATTCGAGAGCCCAGCCGCTGGTACAGCGCCCGGGAGGCGTCGAGGTCGGCGATCGCCTCCTCGAACCTCCCGAGCTTGGCGAGCGCCTCGCCGCGATTCGAGAGTGCCAGTGCCCTGAACGCCGCGAAGCCGGCCAGGTCGGCGAGCCGCAACGCGAGGTCGAGCTCCGAGATTGCCTCCTCGTACGAGCACTCCTCCACGTGCCGTGAGCCGCGGTTCGTCCGGACGCGGATCAGCTGCAGGACGTCACCTGCCTGCTGGGCGTACTCGAGGGCCCGCAGGTAGTGAGCGTCGTTGGCGCCGCGATCGCCCTCGAGCGCCGCGAGCATCGCCAGCACCGTGTGTGCTGCGGCCAGCGCCTGGGGATCGTTCGCCTCTGAGGCGACGCTGTACGCGCGCTTCGCGTCGGCTCGACAGGCGTCCGCGTCCGCCCTCAGCCAGTGGGCAGAGGCGCGCCACGCGAGCAGAAGCGCGACGTCGCGCGGCTCGCCGTTCTCGTCGGCCCGGTCGTACGTCGCGAGGGCCTCCTCGAGCCGTCCCCCGAGGTGCAGGAGCAACCCCATGCGCCACGCGAGGCCCGCTGGGAGCACGTCAGCATGCTCGGCCGCCCGCTCGAAGCACCTCAGCGCCTCGTCCCAGTCGCCGCGGATCTGGTACGCCTCACCCGCGAGCGCATCGATGGGAGGCGATCGGAGGTCGGCTGGAAGCCTTTCGAGAGCCTCGAGCACCGGCTCGACGGCACCGCGCGCCAGGAGGGTGCTGCCATGGGTCGAGAGGAGCTGCGCGGTCTCGGTGGCATCGGCAATCGGCGACAGGCACCGAAGCGCTTCCTCCAGCTCCAGGTGCTCCTCGAACCAGCGCGAGGAGGTCGTCCGCACGGCGCGCTTCTCTGCCTCGCTCGGCGCGAGGTGGACGAGAGCGAACTCGCGAACGGGAGCGCCCAGCGAGTACCAGCCGGCCGTGTGCCCCTGGAGCTCGATGAACAGGCCCCGCCGTGCGAGCGCAGGGAGAGTTATGGAGGCGTTCGGGATCTCGAGCGCCTCGCACAGCTCTGCCGAGAACCGCTCCAGTGGCGCAACGCGCCTGACCAGCGTCTCGACCTCCGGCGGCTCGCGCGAGAAGACCTCCGCAGCGAGGTATTCGAGCAGGGGCCCGCCTGGTCGCCGCATTCCGTCGAGAGCGGCAGGACGATCGCTTGGATCGACGCGACGAAGCGTCTCGACCGCGAGGCGGACAGCGGCGGGCCATCCGCCGGTGAGGCGCTGGAGCTCGGTCGCGACGTCCGGCTCGGCGGCGCCGGTGAGCGCCTGCAACAGGGCCGCGGTCTCGTCGCCGTCGAACGCGAGCTCGGAGCCGGTGATCTCGAGGACCTGGCCCTGTCCGCGGAGCCGCTCGATCGGGAAGGGGAGCTCGGTCCGTGAGCCGAGGACCACGTGGAGACGCTCGGGCGCTTGACGACAGAGCGCCTCGATCACCTGCGCGGCGCCCGGTGACCCGAGCACTTCGTGCACGTCGTCCAGGACGAGAACGACGTCGCGGCGCAGCTCCGTCTGGAGCGTCTCGCAGACGAGCGCGACGAAGCCGCGTGCCCGGGCTGCGTCGTCCTCCTCCGCGCCCGGCCCGGTCGCGGCGGTGATCGCTCCGGCGGCGTCGACGGGGAGCGCAGGAACGCGGAGGCGCAGCGCGTCGGCAACGCCGCGCGCGAAGGCGGCGAGCGACGCGTCGTCGGGTGACGCGGTGTACCACGCGCTGTTCACGCCGGATGCCCAGGCTGCGAGCAGCGTCGACTTTCCGAACCCGGCGTCGGCGACGACCGTCGTGAGCCTGCGCTCGAACGCCTCGTCGAGCACGACGAGGAGGCGCTCTCGGCGGAGAAGCGACGCCGGAGCGGCCGGCGGTCGGAGCTTCGTCGTCGCGGTCGCGCCTGTGCGGGGGGCCGACGTGGCCGCGCCTCGTCGTTCGGAGACACTCATCTTCGGCGGACACACCATAGTCCGCTCTTTCGTGCCCGGCGATCCGCGCGCACGACGGGGTGACTCGAGGCTAGCGCGGGCGCACGGTGACGCGCGCCGAGACGATCCGTGTGTTCGGAAGGATCCGCGCGACGTTCTCCATGTTGCGCGTCTCCTGGTAGTCGGAGAGCTCGACGCGGAGGCGGTGGCCTCCCGCCGAGACAGTCCTGGTCGGGACCCTCACCTCGCCGCCCACGAGCCTTGCAGGAACGGGCCGACCGTCGAGCGTCGCCTCGAGCGACGCCGGGTCGATGCCCGAGCCCGTGTCGCCGACGCGGATCCGGATCGCGCGCCCCGCGACAACGGTCCTCGTGGCAAGCGATGCCCGCGGCGGCGTCACGTCGTTTGTCCAGAACCGGAATCGGAAGGTGCCCGCGGCAGCGCGGGTCGGGCTGTCGAACACGATTTGGTACATGCCCGGCCGTGGCTGGATGGCCCCGGCGACCAGCGTCGGCTCCCCGAACTCGTCGACGTACGGGTTGAGGTTGAGCGGAAGCGACGCATAGCCGGTGAGCCGGTTCTCGTCGCCCGCGGCTACGACGCGCGGCTCGACGCGGGAACCGATGCCGCGCCTCGTGATCACGACGCCGAAGTTGGCGACCTTGCCTGCGACGCGCACGCTGAAGACCTGTTCCGGCCCGGCCAACGTCCCGGAGACCAGACCGTCGCTCGGCACGTCGGGATATCGGTAGGCGCTGACGCGGGCACTGCCACCGCGAGTGTCGCCGGTGTACACGCCCGGCTTCGTCAGCGTCCGCGTCGCATCCGCGAGCCTCGGCACCGTCACGCGTCCCCAGAACGGGATGCGGCGCGCCTGACCTGCCCGTCGCAGGACGACGACGCCGGACACCTCACCGTCCGCCGCACCCGTCGCGAGGTCGAGGGACAGGGTTCCGGGGACGACGACCTCGGCGGGGACGCTCACTGTCGTCCCGCTTGGCGCGACGAGCGACTCGACCGTCGCGCTCCACGGTCCGGCTCCTCCGCCTGCATCCGCGAGCGTCACAGCGGTCTGCCGCGAGTCGTCGGCGTCGACGAGGCCGAAGGAGACGGCGGTCGGAGACGGCCGAACGAGCGGCGCGTCCGCGGCCGTCACGTCGACGAGCCCGGCGCCGGCGCGCGTCGGGCGCTGGACGACACCGCCGGCCGTCACGGCCCGAGCGGTCGCGGTCAGCGCAGCCTTGACGTCCTCCGGCGTCCAGTCGGGATGCCGTTGCAGGAGCAGTGCCGCCGCGCCGGCGACGTGCGGCGCAGCCATGCTCGTCCCCGACGAGACCTGCCACCCTCCCGGATCGGCGGAGAGGATCGAGGTTCCGGGAGCGACGAGGTCGGGCTTGAGGCGCAGTGAGATTGTCGTGGGGCCGGCCGAGGAGAAGCCGGCCACAGCGGGAGCCGAGCCGGACGTGCTCGCGCCCACCGTGATCGCTCGCGCCGAGCTTCCGGGTGACATCAGGGAGCCGTGCCCGAAGTCGTCGAAGTCGTTGCCTGCTGCGACAACAGCAACGACACCTGCGGCAGCCGCAGCGTCGAGCGCGAGCGCCACGACGTCGCGCGAGGGCTCGATCTCGGGCTCGCCGATCGACAGATTGATCACGTCCATCCCGTCGTTCACGGCCGCTTCGATCGCCGCGACGATCTCCGGCGCGTTGCCGTCGAGCCCCACGTCGGCGTCGGTCGGAATCGTCAGCGCCTTGTAGTTGCCGATAAATGCCTTCGGAGCGATGCCGCTGATGCGCCCGCTGTCCGTGAGCGTGTCCGCATTGCCCGCTGCGATCCCTGCGACATGGGTCGCGTGGCCGGAATGCTCGGGGTCGAACGGCTTCGAGGCGTGTCGCCAGGTCGCGCCGGGAGGGGGGAACGACCGGGCCGCGATCACCTTCGCGGTCGTGTACGCCGTCTGGCCCTTCGGGAAGCCCTCCGGCATCTCGTACCCCGACGGGTCGAAGAACTGGTGTCGCTGGTCGATCCCGTCGTCGATGATCCCGATCTTCGTCCCGGCGCCCGCGTTGGCAAGCGTTGCGCCCTGGAGACTGCGGGCACGGATCGTGGCAGCGTCCGGCCCTGCCAGAACGCGGTACGTGGCCGGCGCAAAGACCTCGCGAACCCCGGGCAAACGGCCGAGGCGCGGCAGATCGCGTGTGGGGAGGACGACCGAGATGCCGTTCGCAACGATCCGGTAGCGCCAGCGCACCTCGGCGGTCGGCAGTTGCCGGTGAAGCGCCGTCGCGAAGCGACGTTGCTGGGAATCGATCCGGCGCGCGGCAGCGGCGCCGCCCCCGAACGCGAGCGGCGGCGCACCGAGGGCGACGACCACCTGTGCTCGCGCGGCCGCCGGTGCGCTGCGGTCGGTCTCGCCGCTCGCGAGCGAGCCCGACACGCAGGCGACGACCAGCAGGAGGGAGGAGAGCAGCGTGCGCGTCACGTGGGAATTGAGACGCCGGCGACCGATAGTCGGTCGGCTGGCATCTCTCTGCGGATGATAGGAGGGTATCCCTGCATACCGGCGGGTCGTGGCACGCCGCGTGGCACGCCGGGGGTTCTAACGATGCCTGCATTCGTGTTCACGGCGGGTTACTGCGGATTTGCGCGACCTCGCCGTGGTACGGTGCTCGATCTCGACGGCCAAGGGGGGCGTCGATATGGACAGAGGGGGAGGGAATGCGACGACTCGTCGTGATGGTGGTTTCTGTTGCCCTGTTCGTGGGTGTCGGGGCCAGCGCGGCGTTTGCCGGTGAGGTCACCGGCAACGGAAAGCCGACGGGCGCTCCGACGCACGCGAACTCGATGTGCGCCTTCTCGGGCCTGGAAGATGGTTCGGAGCCGGGTACGCAGGGGGGGCCGGGCAACACGCAGAACTGGGGCCACATCCCCAAGGAGGCGCGCGGCTTCCTCGACCATCGGGGAGTCCCTGGGGTGGCCTGCAACGGCCACATGAGCCCGCAAGGGCTAAGAACGCAGGAAGTCGGCGGGCGGCTCGCTCAGGCGGGCTGCCCGCTTTCTTCAAATAGTGGCGGGCGAGTCGTCTTGGGGATCCTCAGGCTCGTCCGGTAGCTGCGACCCGGCGCGCCTCCGCGAGCGCGGAGCAGCCGATGCCCGCCGCGACCATCGCTGCCAGGGACGGGCGGGCGCGCCGCAGGCGTGGGCGGCGGCTTCGAGTTGCTTCACGGGGGGCGACTCACGGCGACACGGTGAGATGGCCCCCGCGACGACGCAACGCCCGGGGGCCTGGCGGCGAGGTAGCTCGCCACGGTGTGATGGTGCCCCTCGCTCCCGGAGCCTGCGCCAGTCGTGTGCCACGGTCCCGGCGTGGCACAGATTCGTGGCACAGAGGCCCGAAATCGGCGCTTATGGACCCCGCATCGCTCGGTCGGTTCCAGCCGACGAACCAGCCGGGATCCCCGTATCCATCGGGAGGCTGGCGGTTCCTGTCGTCGTCTGTCCCGCGTGGCAGGAACCGGCTCGCTATGCGGATGAGAGGACTTGAACCTCCACGCCCTTACGGGCACACGGACCTGAACCGTGCGCGTCTACCAATTCCGCCACATCCGCGGGCATCTCAGCTTACCGGCGGCGTACGAGGGGCTTGTCGCGAGAGATGACCGTCCCGCAGGGTGCTGATCCCCGCGACGTCATGACCAGTCGAGGTCTCACGGGCGCACCCCTTCGGGGATCAGTCCCCTTGGCGTCCGTCTCGTAACGCCTCGAGCACCTGGTCGGCGTGCTCCGCCGGTTTCACGCTCCGAAAGACCTTGGCGACGTTGCCGTCGGCGTCGATCACGAACGTCGAGCGGTCGACGCCCATGTAGGTCTTGCCGGCATAGGACTTCTCGCCCCACACGCCGTAGGCGTCAGCGACTGCGTGGTCGGTGTCGGCGAGGAGCGTGAACGGCAGGTCGAACTTCTCCTTGAACTTCACGTGCGACGCCTCGTCGTCGGGACTGACGCCGAGGACGACCGCGCCGGCCTCCTCGAACTCGCTCCAGGCGTCGCGAATCCCGGTTGCCTGGGCGGTGCAGCCAGGGGTGTCGTCCTTGGGGTAGAAGTAGAGGACGACGGGCTTGCCGCGCAGGCTCTCGAGCGACACGGTCTCTCCAGAGTCGCTCTGCAAGGAGAACGTCGGCGCCGGCTTGCCTTCCTCGACCATGCGCGCGATCGTATCGTCCCGCGCGGAGAAAAGACCAGCGAAGGTGGGCCCGAGATTGCGCGTCGGGACCAGCCAATCGACGCACCCGCGGGGGTCGAGCCTGAGCCCGCGGCGATGCTCCGCTACCCTCGCCGCGTGGCGGGGATCCATCCGTGGCTCGGGGCGGCCGTGATCGCCGTCTGCGCGTGCGGCGCGTTCGTCGGCGGCGTGCTCTACTGGCGCGGACGCGGCGCCGGGACGATCACCACGCACCTGCTCTCGCTCGCCCAGACGCTTCTCGTCGCGCAGATCGCGGTCGGCCTACTGCTCCTCGCCGACGATCGGCGCGCCGCCGACGAGCTTCACTACGCCTATGGGTCGCTCTCGCTCGCGGTCGCGCTGGCGCCGTGGTTCTACGCGCCGGAGTCAGGCCCACGTCGCCTGCTCTGGTTCGCCTCCACGACGGGGGTCGCCGGCGCGCTCGCCGTCCGCGCCTTCATGACGGGGTCGGTGTGAGAAGGCTCTGGGAGAATCGGTTCGTCCGCGGGATGGCGCTCGTCGCGCTCGTGTCCCTCGTGATCGTCGTCTTCTCGCTCGAGGAGTCGCTCGTCACCGCGGGCGCGCTCATGCGAGTCGCGTTCTTCCTCGCGATCGCGTTCTTCCTCTTCCTCCTCTGGCGCGAACGGCGCTCGGACATCGAGACCTGGAGCGATGCGTCCCAGCGCACGTTCTACGGCGCGATCGCGCTCGCGGTGCTCGACATCGCAGCGGTGCTCGGGCTGCGCCCGACGGGGATGGACGCGATCGCGTTCTTCGTCGTGCTCGCGTGCTGCGCCTTGGCGATCTTCCGCGTCTGGCGCCGCGAGCACCGGTACGTCTGAGCAGCCTTCGTCCGTCGGTGCGCGTCAGGATCTCCATCCGGCGAGCGCGCGAGGGTCGGGAAGGTAGACGCAATACGTGCCGGTGCGAATCGCCCGGTCCAGGTGCTCGCCAAGCATGGGATGGTGCTCGTCGACTCGGCGCATCGAGTAGCGGATAGCGCGGGTCACAGCGACCCTGGCCCGCTCCGACGCCGATGCGGCTCGTCGATCGCGACCGCCCAGACCGATCGCCTGCGACAGCTCGCGAACGAGGAAGTCGCGCTCGGCGTCGGCCTGCGACGCCCGCTCGACGTCTCCGAGTGCGCGCGCCTCGTCGATGTCATCGTCGATCTCGGCGAGGCGCCGACGATACGCCTTCTTGGCCCGTGCGTCGAGGATCTCACCCGCATCCCCGAATGACGTCTGCGACAGACCCTCTGCCTGGCCGAGCTCGACGTCCACGTTCCTGTCTCTCTCACCCGCGACGAGGTCCAGCACATGGAACTCCCGGCCGGGGTGGGCGAGGAGCCGCGCGAGGTAGCGCATGCCCTTGAGGTCTCGCACCCGTGCCGTGTGCCCCTCGTAGGCCACCAACCAGTAGTCGCCCTCGAGACGAAAGACGTCGGCGTCCGGAGCAGGCTGCTGGCCTTCCCCGTGCTCGCCCCTACCATGAGGGTCTTCGATTCGCTGGAGGAGCGCGCGGGCCGCCTGGAGCTCCAGGTCTGCCTGGTGCTCTCTGCCGCCGGCGCGGAGGGCTTCGGCGAGCCCGAGGCGCGCCATAGCGGCCTCGTAGGGCGCGCCCACCTCGTTCCATAGCTGCGCAGCCTCGGAAAAGAGCCGTTCCCCGCCTGTCGAGTCTCCCTCGGCGAGCCGCACCCTTGCTTCGGCCAGCGTTGCGCCCGCGGCCAAGCCGTTGCTCTGGAAACGAGCCGCCCCCAGCTTCAACTCGTCGGCGGCCGAGCGGGCTCGGTCGATCTCTCCCGCCGCGATCTCGATCTCGACCTGCGCCTCGAGTAGCGGCGCGCGTTGTAGGTGGCTGTCCGGTGGCAGCTCCTTCGAGGGCACACGCGAGGGCCGCTCGAGTGCATCTCGAATGGAGACGGCTGCCGTTCCGACGTCTCCCCGGGCCAGGCGCACCAGCGCCAGCGTCGGCTGGGGATCCCACCCGGCGCGGTGAGCGGCGAGCAGCGCCTGCTCGGCCCCGTCGACGTCTCCGCGGCGAAATCGGATCCGTCCGAGCTCGCTCAGTGGCCACCCCAGCTCGCGCCGCAGGTACGGGCGGAGCTCCTCGCAGGCCCCGATCGCCTCTTTCTCTGCCTCGTCGTACGATCCACGCAGCCTGAGGATCTCAGCGCGGTGAACCCGGCAGCGCCCGTGAATGCTGCCGATGGCATTGGTCTTCGACCACCGCTCCATCGCCTCGGTCCACTGCTCGGCGACGTCGTACTGCGCGAGCCCCTGGAGCGCACAGACGAGCTCGCAGTAGACGATTCCTGTCGAGAGCGGATCGAGCTCGCCGGAGACCGTCGCCACACCAACCTCTTCCAGCAGCGCCAGGCCTCGGTCAACGTCGCCGTTCAGGATCAGAAGCCGTCCTTCTGCCACCCGTCCGATGGCACACGCCGCCGGCTCACACCTCGAGCCCACGTCGATGGCACGCCGAGCCCACAGTCGGGCGCTGCGCTGGTCGCCGGTCAGTAGCCGCTCGTAGGCGCGAACGACCGCAAGCCACGCGTGCGCCGGCGTCTCGTCCTGGTCCTCGAGAAGCCGTTCGGCCCGTGCCAACCAGCCGCGCACGGGTGCCATGAGGGCCGTATCGAAGAGGAGGTGCATCGCGACGCGCACCGCGGCACGTGCCGCCTCGACCTGGTCGCCCGCCTGGACGGAGAGCGCGTGAGCGCGCTCCCATGTCTCGATGGTCACGTCGAGATGGCCGGCGGCGTAGGCGACCTCGCCGAAAACCGTCAGATCGGCTGTCGCGAGCCTGTCCGGGTCTGCCTCCAGGAAGAGGGCGAAGGCCTCGTCCCACGCACCTCGCGCTGCCGCGTCACGTGCGCGGTCGAGGACGTCCTCTCGCACGCGATCGCTCATCGCCCGCGCGTCCGGAGCCGGAGGCAACCGGGAGCGTTACCGCCGTAACGGTCTTGCTCACGCCTCTGGGTTAGGAGCAACGAAACCCCGAGCGAACGAGGAGGACCCCATGGAGAGCGTAGAGGTCAACGGCGTCGAGCTGGAATACGAGGTGTTGGGATCGGGCGAGCCCGTGCTGCTCATCGACCCCATCCTTGCCGACGGCTTTCTGCCGCTCCTTTCGGTACCGGAGCTTGCCGACCGCTACCAGCTGATTCGATACCACAAGCGCGGCTGGGTCGGCAGCACCCACACTCCGCCGCCGGTGACCATTGCTGACCACGCCGCCGACGCTGCGGCGTTCCTCGAGCATCTCGGTCTGCGGCGCGCCCACATCGTAGGTCACTCCACGGGCGCGGAGGTCGCCGCCCAGCTGGCACTCGACCATCCCGAGCCTGTCCACTCGCTCGTCCTGTTGGAGCTCTCGCTGCTCTCGCTGCCGCGGGGCCAGGCGTTCGTGAAGCAGGCCGGCCCCGTATTCGAGGCGTACAGCAGCGGCGACCACTCCGGCGCGTTCGCCATGTTCATGAGCGCCGTCAGCGGCCTCGACTGGGCGTCGTGCGAGACCCTGCTCGAGGAGCGCATCCCCGGCGTCGCGGCGCAGGCGATCAGGGACGCCGACACCTTCTTCGGCATCGAGCTGCCCGCGATGGCCGAGTGGACGTTCGACGCGGGGCAGGCAGCCTCCATCCACCAACCCGTTCTCTCCGTGCTGGGGAGCGAGACCCAACCGCTGTGGGTAGAGGTCGCCGCCTTCCTCCGCTCCTCGGTGCCGCACGTCGAGGACTGCGTGATCGATGGCGTCGGGCATCTCCTGCACATTCAGCGCCCCGAGCCCGTCGCTCGAGGGATTGCCGAGTTCCTCGGGCGAAACTCCATGCCGGCCACCGGGTTCACGTCGGACGCCTCCGATCCGGGGCGTGGAGCGCCCGTCCCTCAGCGCGCGGGCGCGGGATACGACGTGCCGTCCGGCGCCGTGTAGAGCGTCTCGGCGCTCGGGACCTCCGTCGCGGCGCCGTCGAGCGCGTCCAGGGCGACCCGCACGTCGACGAGCTTGCCGACGAAGATCGGCGTGTCGCGCTCCGTCCAACGCGAGGCCTCTGTCTCGCGCAGCGTCATCATCAGGTGCATGAAATCGGCGGGCTCCTCGGCCTCGAAAGCCGGGATGAACTCCTGGTCGTCGATCCCGAACGAGTACGTCGTGTGGTTGGTGATCGTGACGAACTTGCCACCCACCTCGGCGTGCTCGCGCATCGCCGAGGCACGTTCCTCGAAGGTCAGGAAGTACCACGGCCGCCGCTTCACGAAGGGGTACACGACGAGGTACGGGGCGTTCCGCGGCGCGACCCGGCCCTGGCGCACGCGCTTCTTGTCCGTGTAGACCGACGGCTTCGTCGTCCCGAGGTACGAGTGAGGCGTCGTCAGCCACGCCGCCAGCGGCGTGCCGTTCACCGCTGCGCCGAGCTCGAGCAGGTCGTCGTAGCGCTCCGTGATCGACCAGAGGAAGAAGTCGGCCTCGGGTCGGACACCGACCGTGGAGTACACGCGGAGCCCTTCCATCCGTCGCGCGAACTCGTCGACGACGTCCGCAAAGGCCTCCTTCCCGGCAACGCGTTCATCGACGGGAAGGCGCCGCCACGCAGGGTCGATCCGGAAGAACCGGTAACCGATGTACTGGCCGACCTCGACTCCCTCGATCCGCTCGTAGCCGTGACCTTCACCCATCGCGGGAATGGTACGCAGCGCGGCCGGGATGCGGCACCATGGGCAAATGGCGAAGACGCAGTACTACACGGCGACGTCCGTCGACGGCTACATCGCCGACCCGAACAACTCGCTGGAGTGGCTGTTCGAGGTGCCGCGGGACGGCGGCAGAGGCTATGAGGTCTTCACCGACTTCTTCGCGGGCGTCGGCGCGATGGCGATGGGCGCGACGACGTACGAGTGGGTGCTCGATCACGACAACCTGCTCGAACATCCCGAGAAGTGGAAGGGGTACTACGGGGAGACGCCCTGCTGGGTCTTCACGCACCGAGAGCTGCCGTCCATCCCGGGCGCCGACGTTCGCTTCGTGCAAGGCGACGTCGCTTCCGTGCACGAGGAGATGGTGGCCGCGGCGGGAGAGAAGAACGTCTGGCTCGTCGGCGGCGGCGAGCTTGTTGGCACGTTCGCCGATCGAGGCCTCCTCGACGAGATCTGGCTGGGGGTGCAGCCGGTGTTCCTCGGCGCCGGCGCGCCACTCCTCCCTCGGGTGCTGACGTCGAAGCGCGTGCGGCTGGAGTCGGCGCAGAAAGACGGGCAGCAGGCGTTGCTCGTCTACAGCGTCAGCGCTGCCTGAGGTCAGGCGGGGCGCAGCTCGGCGCTCTCGCGCGTCACGGCGAGCCCGGGGTTCACGGGGTGGGTCACCGTCAGCGTGAGCCGAACGGGCGCCCGGCCCAGCTTGCGATCGCGGAGCGAGGCGACGATCGCGCGACCCCAGCGGCCGTACCCGCGCACGCGAGCGGCGGTCGCGCCCGTCGTGGTGCGCGTCGCGACAACCTCCCAGGCGCAGTCGAGCGTGCAGCGGAAGCGGATGTCGCGCTTGCCGCGCAGGAACTCGGCCTGGCCGGGGAAGCGGACGTTTCGCAGGCCGATGTCGAGCGCCAGGCCCTTCGCAGCGCGTGATCGAGCCGCCGCGCGTCCGGTCGAGGGAATCGCGAACGGCCGTGAGGCTCGCCTTGGGCGTACCGTCCGCGTAGTAGACACCCGACTGCCAGCTGAGTAGCGCCGTCTCGTCGTGCGAGTGGAAGAGAAGAATCCCGGCGACGTTCGGCTGGCAGAACGCGAGCCGCAGCCCGAGGTCGTACGCCGCCGCCTGCTTCGTCTCGTCGATGGGCTTCGTCGTCGTGGGCTCGTTGCCGGAGTAGAGGCTCCTCTTGCCCGAGGGGACCACGGACTCGATCCCGAACTCGTCGTAGAGAATCGGCAGTGTCGATCCCGGTTGCGCCGTGCCGTCGAAGGCCGCGGCGAGCAATCCGACGAGCTTGTCGTAGTCCCCGAGCCCGATCGATGTCGAGCGCGGGTGCGGTAGGCCGGGGCTCACCGACGAGTTGTCGGGGTACGGGTGGATCGCGAGGCCGTCCATCACCGGCGTCGTGCGCCCGCTCGCCTTGTAGGCGGTCCCCATCGTCTGGATGAACGCGGTGGGCGAGGACGTCGGCCGTGTGCCCCCGGGACGGTCGCCTCCACGAGGCGCCAGGGCGCCGCCCCACACGCGGAGCTTCGGGTCGACGGCCTTCAACGCGTCGTACGTGCGTGCGAGCAGGGAGAGGTAGGCGGGAGCGGACGCGTTCGCCCCGTCGAGGCCGAACTGCGGCAGCCAGAACCTGTTCAGGTTCGGCTCGTTGCCCACGATGATGTCGTCGAAGCTGGGGATCGCGCGCGCGAGGGCAGCGGCGTACTGGGCGAACTGCGTCTGGGCACTTGCCTCGAGCGGCGTCGTGCGTGAGCCGGGGTGGTAGACGGAGACGTATACCTTCACGCCCGAGAGCCGCGCCGCCGCCTCGATGTTCCGGAGCACCGACATTTCGTTGCCCGTGGGCGCCACGAGCCCGGGGATCCAGTTCGAGGTGACACGCACCGCGGTGAATCCCGCGAGCCGCAGCTGCGCCATCTTCGCCCTGGCCGTGACGAGATCCGGCGCGCGGACGACGTCCTCTGCGGCACCGAGCGTCATAGTCGGCCCCGCGCCGTGCGCGGGCAGCGCCAGCGCGAGACAGGCCGTGACCGAACCGAGAAGCGTGATGAAGGCTCGCCGCAAGGTGGGGGTACGCTAGCTCGCGTGCGTGAAGATTCCGTTCGGGGCCAGCTCGGCCGGCTGCCGAGGGGCCCGGGCGTCTATCTCTTTCGCGGCGACCGCGACGACGTCCTCTACGTCGGCAAGGCGAAGTCGCTCCGGTCCCGTGTGCGCAGCTACTTCAACCGGAGCGGCGACGTGCGCGCCGGGATCGAGCAGCTCGTGGAGCGAATCCACCGGATCGAGGTGATCGTCACCCAGAGCGAGGCCGAGGCGCTGCACCTCGAGCAGAACCTCGTCAAGCGCCATCGGCCTCCGTTCAACGTGCGGCTGCGGGATGACAAGTCGTTCCCCTACATCGCCGTGACGGTCTCCGACCCGTACCCGAGGGTCATGTTCACGCGGGAGCGGCACCGGCGGGGCACGGTCTACTTCGGGCCCTACGCGAACGCGAAGAAGGTGCGGGAGACGCTCGACGTGTTGAACCGCGTCTTCCAGTTCCGTCCCTGCGAGGGGCCGAAGCCCGGTCGGCACTCCGGGATTCCGTGCCTCGACTTCCACATCGAGCGCTGCCGGGCTCCGTGCGTCGGCAACATCTCGGAGACCGAGTACGGGGAGATCATCGAGGGCGTGATCGAGTTCCTCTCGGGCGAGACGCGGCCGATCCGCCGCGAGCTCGAGCGTCGCATGCGCGACGCGGCCGCCGAGGAGCGCTTCGAGGAGGCCGCTCGTCACCGCAACCGCCTCTTCGCGGTCGAGAGCCTCGCGCAACGGCAGGCGGCCGACAAGCGCGCCGTCGGGACGATCGACGTGATCGGGCTCGCCGTCGAGGACGACCGCGCCGCAGTCCAGCTCTTTCCGCTCCGGGACGGGAAGATGGTCGATCGCTTCGCGTTCCACCTGGAGAACGTCACGGGTCAGGACCGCGCGACGATCCTCGAGTCCTTCTGCGTCGAGCACTACGGCAGCGCGCCCGCGATCCCGCCCCAGATCGTTGTGCCGCCCGACGTCTCGGACACCGAGGCGCTCGCGGCGTTCCTCGGCGACCTGCGGGGCGCTCGCGTCGAGGTGCGCTCGCCGCAGAGAGGGGAGAAGCTGCGGCTCGCCGAGCTTGCGGAAGAGAACGCCCGTCTTGCGCTCGAGCACGACGCGTCCGTCACGGAGCAGAAGCGGCGGAGGCGGGTCGAGGCGCTCGAGGAGCTTCGCGAGTCGCTCAACCTCGAGAGCCTGCCCACGCGCATCGAGTGCTTCGACGTCTCGAACATCCAGGGCCGCGAGATCGTCGCGTCGATGGCCGTCTTCGTCGACGCCCAGCCGCGGCGCGCCCACTACCGCACGTTCGCCGTGCGCGGGCTCGAGGGACAGGACGATTTCGCGGCGATGGGCCAGGTCGTCTCGCGCCGCTTCGCGCGGCTGCGCGACGCTGCTTCTCCGGAGCGATTCGACGAAAGCTTCGCACGCGTCCCCAACCTCGTCGTGATCGACGGGGGCAAGGGCCAGCTCGCAGCGGCGCTCGAGGCAATCCACGCGACGTACGACCTGCCGCGAGTCGCGATCGTGGCGCTCGCCAAGCGGGACGAGGAGGTATTCGTCCCGGGACGGGCGGCGCCGATCAGGCTGGATCGCCACGACCCTGGCTTGCAACTTCTCCAGCGTGCTAGGGATGAGGCGCACCGTTTCGCGATCGGCTACCACCGGCGCCGCCGCGACACCCGTGCCTTCGAGTCGATCTTCGACGATCTCGAGGGGATCGGCCCGGCCCGTCGGCGCGCGATCCTTCGCCACTTCGGCTCCGCCGAGGCGTTCGTCCAGGCCTCGCGCGAGGAGCTCGAAGGCGTGCCGGGCCTCCCGGCGAGGACAGCGCGCGCCGTCTACGCGCAGCTTCACAAGGCGGGTCGCGGATAGCGGCTGCGCCCGTCGACGCAGTCGGGCGAGTCGGTGCGCTCGTCGACGAGCTGGCGGACGCCTACCTCGCCGAGACCAGGCCGCGCGCGATGCTTCTCGTCGGGTCCGCCGTATCGGGCGAGGTCGACGGGTATCTCCGACGTCGACCTGCTCCTCTACTACGACGCGATCCCGTCCGAGGCGGAGCTCGAGGCAGCGCGAGGCGTCGTCGGTGCCGAGCACTTCGTGGGCACCGTGTGGCCGGGCGAGGGATACAGCGAGCGATACGACGTCGGCGGGATCCACTGCCAGCTCGGGCACGTGCTGATCGAGGCGTGGGAGCGCGAGATCGCGAAGGTCGTCGACGAGCTCGAGCTCGACGCGCGCCTCGTGAAGCAACTGATGGGCCTCGCGGAAGGGCGCCCGCTACACGGCGAGGAGCTCGTCGAGGGTTGGAGGCGACGCGCCGAGTACACGCCGCAGCTGCAGCGCGCGATGATCGAGAAGCACTGGCGGTTCTTCCCGTGGTGGCACTACGGGGAGAAGCTGCGGCGGCGGGACGCGACGATCTGGCGCTACGACGTGCTCGTCCAGTCGGCGTACAACCTCGTCGGTGTGCTCGCGGCACTCAACCGGATCTACTTCTCGACCTTCGAGCTCAAGCGCGTTCGGGCGTATCTCGAGTCCTTCGAGGTCGCGCCGCCCGATCTCGCCGAGCGGCTCGAGGCGCTCTTCACAGCCGAGGCGCACGAGGCCACTCTCGAGCTCGAGCGGCTCGTCGACGAGACCCGAGCCCTCGTCGCCGAGCGTCTACCGGACCTCGATCTCGCCATCGAGTGGGGCGGCAGGCCGACCCCGCCGGGCAGCCGCGAGCAACCCTGGATCTGACCGCGACTACGGGGTCGTCGACGTGCTGCCGGAGCTCCGCCGTCGGTGACGACGGAGCGAAACCGGACCGTGCCGAGTGCCAGGAAGATCGCCGTGAAGCCGACGATCACGTTCACGACCGTGAGCGTCAGCTTCATTCCGACGCTGAACGCGAGGAGTGTCGAGCGCGCGACGCCGACGTCCCGGAACGCGTAGACGAGGAGCGCCTGCTCCGTGCCGATCCCGCCGGGCGTGGCGGGCACGAGCGTCGCGAGGCTCATCGCCGCCTGGGCGAGCAGGACGTTGCCGATGCTCTGATGGATCCCGAAGGCGCCGAGGAAGAACCAGACCGTGGCGAGGCGAAGGCCCCAGTCGGCGAGCTGCCAGAGGACGACGGTGCGGGCATATCGCGCCGGAGGGTCGAACACCGCGAACGCCTGGGCGACGCGGGCCCGGAGTCGATCCCAGAAGTGGTTGAGGAGCCACGCGCCCCCGGCAGCGATCGCGACGAGCGCGATCACGGCGCCGGGATGGATCACGCCTTCGTCGAACACCCAGGAGTAGTCGAAAGCCGGGAGTGCGGACAGCGCGTCGAAGGACGGCAGCACGCCCTGGGTCAGCGCCCAGGAGAACACGACGAGCCCGAGGGTCATGTCGACGAACGTGAGGACGACCGTCGAGGAGACGACCGTCGTGTACGAGCTGCCGGGGATGGCGCGGTGCGCGAGGAAGATCCGCACGACGTCGCCGCCCCGCGCGGGAAGGATCGCGTTGATGCCCACACCCGAGACGTACGCGGCGAGGATCGGGGGCCACCGGACGTGTTGCTCCGGGTAGGCGGCGGCGAGCACGTTCCGCCACGCGCGGCTCGTGCAGGCGAGCTTGAGCAGATGGCAGCCGATCGCGGCGAGCAGTGGCAGGATCGCGATGTCTGAGAGGAAGTCCCAGAACTGCTCGGACGCGGTCCGGATGGTGTCGATCACGCGCTCACCGTAGCCGGGTCGCGACGGCTCCTTCGTGCGTGCGGGTGAGACCGTCGCGGTGGCTGCGAGCCGGGCCCGCAAGCCCCGGTGGGATCGCGGCGAGCTTGGGGCAGCCTGATCCTGTGGAGCGATTGGCACGAACCTGGCGCGGCGGGCTCTTGACGGCGAACAGTGTCAGGTACCGAATTCCGTCACGCGGCGCGCTCAGATCCGACGATCCGACCGCAGGGCGTTGCCTTCGAGCCCGTCCCGCCGCGGATCGCCGCTTCCATGCGGGATCGTGGCTGTGGAGCGATTGGCACGAATTCGGCGCCGATTGCCCTTGACGGCGAGCGGTGCCTGACACCGATCCGCGTCAACCCGCCGCTCCGGACATGGCTGGCCGGTCGCGAGCTACGCGTCGGGCGAGAGGAAGGGGTACCGGTAGTCGGTCGGCGGGACGAGCGTCTCCTTCACCGTCCGCGGGCTCACCCAGCGGATCAGGTTCCACATCGAGCCAGCCTTGTCGTTCGTCCCGGAGGCGCGGGCGCCGCCGAACGGCTGCTGGCCCACGACGGCGCCGGTCGGCTTGTCGTTGACGTAGAAGTTCCCGGCCGCGTAGCGCAGGGCGTCATGGGCCTGGCCGATTGCCTCGCGGTCGTTGGCGAAGATCGCACCCGTGAGCGCGTAGGTGCCGGTCTCGTCGACGAGCCGGAGCGTGTCGTCCCACTTGCGCTCGTCGTACACGTAGGCGGTGACGACCGGTCCGAACAGCTCGTCCCGCATGAGACGAAAGTCGGGATCGTCGGTCTTGATCACCGTCGGCTGCACGAACCAGCCCTCGCTGTCGTCGGTCTCGCCACCTGCGACGATCTCGGCGCCGGCCGCCCGGGCCTCCGCGATCGCCTCGGCCTGCGTCTTGTACGACGACCCGTCGATCACCGCGCCCATGAAGTTCGTGAAGTCGGTGACGTCGCCCATCGAGATCGACGAGACGTCCCGTTCGAGCTGGTCGCTGACCTCGTCCCAGAGGTTCGAAGGGATGTAGAGCCGGGATGACGCAGAGCATTTCTGGCCCTGGTATTCGAACGAGCCGCGGACGATCGCCGTGGCAAGCGCCTCGGCATCCGCGGACGGATGGGCGACGATGAAGTCCTTGCCGCCTGTCTCGCCGACGATTCGCGGGTAGTTGCGATACCGCTCGATGCCGCCGCCGATCGTCTTCCAGATCGAGTGGAAGACACCGGTCGAGCCGGTGAAGTGGACGCCGGCAAGCTCGGGGCTCTCCAGCGCCGCAGCGCCAAGCTCGGCGCCGGGACCGAACACGAGGTTGATCACGCCCGGCGGAAGGCCGGCCTCCTCGAGAATCCGCAGCGTGTACCACGCCGACAGAGCCTGGGTCGACGCCGGCTTCCAGACGACGGTGTTGCCCATCAGCGCGGGCGAGGTCGTCAGGTTTGCCCCGATCGCGGTGAAGTTGAAGGGGCTGATCGCGAAGACGAAGCCTTCGAGCGGCCGATAGTCGAGGCGATTCCAGACGCCGGGCGACGAAATCGGCTGCTCTTCGTAGATCCGGACGAGGTACTCCGCGTTGAAGCGGAAGAAGTCGATCGTCTCGCATGCAGCATCGATCTCCGCCTGATGCGCGGTCTTCGACTGGTTGAGCATGGTCGCGGCGGTGAGCGTCGGCCGCCACGGGCCGGCGAGGAGCTCGGCCGCACGGAGGAAGACCGCGACCCGCTCGTGCCACGGCGTCGCCCCCCAGGCGGGGTGGGCCTCCCGCGCGGCCGCGATCGCGCGCTCGATGTGCGACGCGTCGCCCTTTGCGACATCCGCAAGCACGTGGTCGTGGTCGTGCGGCATGACCGCGTCGAACGTCGAGCCTGCCTCGACACGCTCGCCGCCGATCACGAGCGGAATCGCGATCCTCTCACCGGACATCTCGGCCAGGCGCTTCTGGAGCGCGGCGCGCTCCGGGCTTCCCGGCGCGTATTCGAGGATGGGCTCGTTGACCGCCTGCGGCGTACGAAAGATCCCGGAGGCGCTCACGGGCCGATTGTAGAGTCGGGTGGGTGGAGGTGACGCGGCACCGCTACGCGGTGGAAGGCTGGGGCGTCGGCGAGATCCTCGTACGGGACGGCGTCCTCGTCGCCCACGCGCTCCCCTCGCGTCGGCGCGGGCCGGCGAGCCCCGCGCAGCCCGACCCGTCCCGTCAGCCGGGCCCCCCCAACGGGGGTGCGAGCACCCCAGAAATCACGCTACCGCGGAAACCGTCACAGATGGGTGACGGGTTCGTGTCGGAACTGTGCCGGCGATTCGGGGCGCACCTGCTCGGGACGCCCGTCGCATACGACGACGTGCCCGTCCCCGACGAGGGGCTCTCGGAGTTCCAGCGTTCGCTGCTCGCGGCGGCACGCACGGTTCCGTGGGGCGAGCTCGTCACCTACGGCGGCCTCGCCGCGCTCGCCGGCAGGCCGAGGGCAGCGCGGGCGGCGGGCAGCTTCTGTGCGGAGTGCCGCCTCTCGCTTGTCGTTCCATGCCACCGCATCGTCGCCGCCGGGCGGGGGGAGCCGTTCGAGCTGGGTGGGTACGGGCCGTCGGGACTTCGACTCAAGCGTCGGCTGCTCGCGCTCGAAGGAACGATCCTGTGAGCGTCGACACGCTCGCGGCCGACGCACGGGCGGAGCTCGCGGCGCTCGGACCGGTTCGGCGCTGCGACCGACTGGCCGAGATCTCGGGGCTCTTCCACACGGCGGGCACGGTGCACCTCCTCGGCAGGGGTGCGCTCTCCTTCCACCTCGACCTCGCAGAGTCGTCAGTTGCACGGCGTGCGTTCGCGATCCTACGTCAGCTCAGAGTCGACGCGGAGATCCGCACCTACAACCGCCGCTCGTTCGACCGTGCCGCCCGCACGCAGCTCCTCGTCGCGGGCTCGGCTCATGCGATCGACATCCTTTCGCAGGCGGGCGTGTTGAGCCGCGACGGGCTTCCGCTCGACCGTCCGCCGGGTCACGTCGTCGCTCGGCCGTGCTGCCGCTCGGCGTACCTGCGTGGCGCGTTCCTCGGCGGCGGGTCGCTCAGCGGTCGGAGGTCGCCTCACCTCGAAGTGCGCACGCCTCTCCACGCCGGTGCAGCGTTCGTGCGCAGCGTGGCCTCGGCTGCGGGCGTCAAGATGCGCGTCCTCGACCGGGACGCGCATTCGACGGCGTACGCGAAGAGCTGGGACGCGATCGAGGCCTACCTTTCGGTCTCCGGCGCCACCGACACCGTCCTCGCTCTGGAGGAGCGCGCGCTCGTCGCGGGCCTCAGGGCGGACGCGAACCGCGTCGCAAACGCCGACCACGCGAATCTCGTTCGTCAGAGCCGGTCCGCCCGCGCGCAGTATGAGGCTGCGACGGCGCTGCGGGGCGCCGGAGTGCTCGCGGGCCTCGCTCCGTCCCTCCAGGACGCCGCAGAGCTCCGCCTCCGCCACCCGTCGCTCTCGCTGCGTGAGCTTGCCGCCAGAACTGACCCCCCGGTGACGAAAGCGGCGATGGCCGGCCGCCTCGCACGGCTCGTCGCACTCGCCGCGGAAGAGCTGCAGCAACCGACCTGAGTTGAGCTAGCGCCCTCCAGGTCCCATACTGCCCTGCGGTGGGCCCGCGCTCCCGGGTGGCGGATTTAGACCCCGTCCGTTGCCTGGTGCCGGAGCGCGCACGTGGGGGAGGGGGTCCTCGGAGCTCCTCCCTCAGCCCACCGCCACGCACCGGCGGGATCCGCCCACCGGCCCGAGCGCAGTGGGCCTGCGCCGGGTACCCAGACGTAGACTCCCTTCGGTGGTCCCCGAGGCGCCGCTGCGCATGAGCAAGAACGGCCTCGTGACGGACGGCGAAGGCTGGTTCGTCGTGAACGCACGGGAGTCGCGCTGGCGCGACGAGGGGCCGCTTGGACGCTACTGCACGTTCGAGGGGAAGCGGCGCTTCCCGCAGCTCGGCATCAACATCAACGTGCTCGAGCCCGGTCAGGCGCTCGCCCTCTACCACCGCGAGAACGCCCAGGAGGGATTTCTCGTGCTCGCCGGCGCTTGCACCCTCGTCGTCGAGGGGCAGGAGCGGAAGCTGACGGCCTGGGATTATTTCCATTGTCCGCCGGGGACCGAGCATGTCATTGTCACAACGGACAACGAGGCCGCGATCGTGGTCGCGGTAGGCGCGAGGGGCAGGGGTCGTGGGGGAGTCGTCTACACGGTCTGCGAGGCCGCCGCGAAGTACGGCGCCTGCGCCGAGCGCGAGACGACGAGCCACGCCGAGGCGTACGCGCGAGCACATGCGGGGCTGCCGCGGTCGAAGTGGGTCCCGTACGACGAAGGATCGCTGGAGCTCGCCGACCGAGATCGGCAGCCCCGGCGCGGCCCGCGGTAGCAGGTCCGAGCGCCGGGTGGACGCCACTAGACTCGGCCGCGAACCCCACTCACGGACGACGGAGGCGAACGACGCATGGCAACCCGGGTCGGCATCAACGGCTTCGGCCGGATCGGGCGCAACTTCTTCCGCGCCCAGCAGGAGCGTGGCGCGGACATCGAGATCGTCGCGGTCAACGACCTCGGCGACGCGAAGACGATGGCGCACCTGCTGAAGTACGACTCGGTGCTGGGCCCGTTTGCCGGCGAGGTCGAGCTCGGCGACGGCGTTATCAAGGCCGGCGGCGAGCAGATGAAGATGCTCTCCGAGCGTGACCCGGAAGCGCTCCCGTGGGGCGATCTCGGCGTCGACGTCGTCCTCGAGTCGACCGGATTCTTCACCGATCGCGACGGTGCCCAGAAGCACCTCGACGCCGGCGCCAAGAAGGTGCTCATCTCAGCGCCCGCGACCGACCCCGACATCACGGTCGTGCTCGGCGTCAACGACGGCGACTACGACGCGGCCGCGCACCACATTGTCTCGAACGCGTCCTGCACGACCAACTGCGTCGCGCCGCTCGCGAAGGTCCTCGACGATCTCGCGGGAATCGAATCGGGCTTCATGACGACGATCCACGCGTACACGAACGACCAGAGCATCCTCGACCTCCCGCACAAGGACCTGCGCAGGGCACGCGCAGCGGCGATCAACCTCATCCCGACCTCGACCGGCGCTGCGAAGGCGATCGGGCTCGTCATGCCCCACCTGCAGGGGAAGGTCGACGGCATCTCGGTGCGCGCCCCGGTGCCGACCGGGTCGGTGACCGATCTCGTCGTGACGCTCGGCCGCGAGGTGACGAAGGACGAGGTGAACGCGGCGTACTCCGCGGCCGCCTCCGACGGAGTGCTGGCGGACGTGCTCGAGTACTCGGACGACCCCCTGGTCTCGAGGGACATCGTCGGCAACCCGAGCTCGTGCATCTTCGACAGTCAGCTGACCATGGCCCACGGGCGCACCGCAAAGGTGTTCGGCTGGTACGACAACGAATGGGGCTACTCGTGCCGCCTCGTCGATCTCGTCGCGAAGCTGCTGCCGTGAGACGTGCGTGCGCCGAGGTGCCCGACTGACGGCGGACACCAAGCTCCCACGCTCCGTCGAAACGGCCGACGTCGCCGGGAAGCGCGTCCTCGTCCGCGCCGACCTGAACGTCCCGCTCGAGGAGGGGCGGATCGCCGACGACACGCGGATCCGTGCCGCTCTCCCGACGCTCGAGCTCCTCCTCGAGCGCAACGCCGCCGAGGTCGTCGTCTGCTCGCACCTGGGGCGACCGAAAGGCCCCGACCCGGCCTTCGCGATCGCCCCGGTCGCCGGGCGACTCGCCGAGCTGCTCCCCGACGACCGGATCCGCATCCTGGAGAACACGCGCTTCCTTGCCGGTGAGACGACGAACGACCACGAGACCGCGCGTGAGCTCGCGAACGGCATGGATCTCTTCGTGAACGACGCCTTCGGCTCCGCGCACCGCGCGCATGCGTCGACCGAAGCCGTAGCTCATCTCCTGCCCGCCTACGCCGGGATTCTGCTCCTCGCCGAGCTGGAGCATCTCGGCCGGCTCCTCGGCGAGGTCGAGCGGCCCTTCGTGCTCGTCGCGGGGGGCGCGAAGGTCGGCGACAAGCTCGGCGTCCTCGAGAACCTCGGCGGCCGTGCGGACACGGTGATCGTAGGAGGCAAGATGGCCGAGGCGCTCCGCGACGGAACGGCGCTTCCGTTCCCCGTCGAGCTGCCGACCGACGTCGTGGCTGCGGCGTCGTTCGAGGAGGGCGCCGAAAGCCGCGTCACGCCGTACGACGTCGTTCCCCACGGCTGGCTCGGCCTCGATATCGGTCCGGCGACACGTGAACGGTTCGACGAGTTGATCCGCTACGCGAAGACGGTGTTCTGGAACGGCCCGATGGGCGTCTTTGAATGGAAGCGGTTTGCCGAGGGCACGAGGGCGGTCGCGGAGGCGGTGGCCGCCGTCGACGGCTACACGGTCGTGGGTGGGGGCGACTCTGTGCGCGCGATCTCGGAGCTCGAGCTGGACGACGACGTGTCGTGGGTCTCGACGGGAGGCGGCGCGTCGCTCGAGCTGCTGGAGGGCAAAGAGCTCCCCGGCGTCGCCGCGATTCCCGCCGACTGACCTACGTGACGGCGTAGGATCGCCCCTCGTGCTCGTCGCCGGCAACTGGAAGATGTTCAAGGGCCCGCGGGAGACGGTCGAGTTCCTCGACGCGTTCGAGCCGCCCGCGGGGGTCGACGTCGTGGTGTGCCCGCCATACGTCTCGCTCGCCGCGGCGGTCGGGCGCGGAATCCCCGTCTACGCGCAGAACGTCCACTGGGCGTCCGAAGGGGCGTTCACCGGCGAAGTCTCGGCGGCGATGCTGCTCGAGCTGGGTGTCGAGGGCGCAATCGTCGGCCACTCCGAGCGCCGCGAGCACTTCGGCGAGACCGACGACACGGTGCGGCAGCGCTGCGAAGCGGCGCTCGAGACGGGCCTCGCGGTGATCGCGTGCGTCGGCGAAACCGAGGCACAGCGCGAAACGGGAGAGACGGAGGCAGTGCTGAGGCGCCAGGTGGCCGCGATTCCTCGTCACGAGCGGCTCGTGATCGCGTACGAGCCCGTCTGGGCGATCGGCACGGGAAAGACTGCGACGCCCGAGATCGCGCAGGAGGCACACGCGCTCATCAAGGATCTCCACGACACGCAGGTTCTCTACGGCGGCTCCGTAAAGCCGGAGAACGCGCCGGAGCTGATGGCGCAACCCGCCGTGGACGGTGCGCTCGTCGGCGGGGCGTCGCTCGACCCGGGCTCGTTCGCCGCGATCTGCCGCGCAGCCGCCGCATGACCCCGAACGGGCTGCCGCTCGTCACGCTCGTGATCCTCGACGGCTGGGGGATCGCGCCGTGGGGACCCGGCAACGCGGTCGAGCTCGCGCGAACACCGGTTTTCGACGCGCTCGCCGCTCGATACCCGAGCACGCAGCTCGTCGCCTCCGGGGCCGCCGTCGGCCTGCCCGACGGGCAGATGGGCAACTCGGAGGTCGGCCATCTGACGATCGGCTCGGGACGGATCCTCGACCAGGACCTCGTACGGGTGACGCGTGCTGTGGAGGATGGCTCGTTGTTCGCCAACGATGCGCTTCGCGGCGCCTTCACGCGGGCCCGCGAGCGCGGCGGGGGGGTGCACCTCCTCGGCCTCGTCTCGCAGGGAGGAGTCCATTCGCACATCGATCACCTGCGTGCGCTCCTCGAGCTCTCGCGACGCGAAGCAAGTCTCGAGCAGACATGGATTCATGCGTTCACCGACGGCCGGGACGTGTCGCCCAACGCGGCGATGTCCGACCTCGCGACCCTGCCGGCCGCGCGAATCGCGACCGTCGCCGGACGGTACTACGCGATGGACCGCGACAACCGCTGGGAACGAACCGACGCGGCGCTGGCGGCGATCCTCCACGGCGGCGAGCAGGCTGACGACGCCGTCGAGGCGGTTGGAGCCAGCTATGCGCGGGGCGTCAGCGACGAGTTCGTCGAGCCTGTCGTGCTCACGGGCCGCCCGCGGCTCGACCCGACCCGAGACAGCGCGATCGTCTTCAACTTCCGGCCGGACCGTGTCCGCCAGCTGACGGAGCGTCTTCTCGAGTCGGGCGTCGACGTCGTCACGATGACTCGCTACCGCGACGACTTCAGGTGCCCGGTCGTTTTCGAAGAGCAGCGGGTGGCGGACACGCTCGCCGAGACCCTTGCCGCCGCCGACACGCGTCAGCTCCACGCAGCCGAGACCGAGAAGTACGCACATGTCACGTACTTCTTCAACGGCGGCGTCGAGACGCCCTGGCCCGGCGAGGATCGGATCCTGGTGCCCTCGCCGCGGGACGTGCCGAGCTACGACCACCGGCCGGAGATGTCGGCGCGCGAGCTATCGACGGACGTCGCCGAAGCGCTCGGCGAGGGCTACGGCTTCTGTGTCGTCAACTTCGCGAATCCCGACATGGTCGGCCATACGGGAATCATCCCGGCCGTCGTCCGTGCCGTGGAGACCGTCGATGCCTGTCTCGGCGAGATCGTCGACGCCACGCATCGCGCAGGCGGCGCCTGCCTCGTCACGGCCGATCACGGCAACGCTGAGAAGCTGCTCGAGGACGACGGCGTCAGCCCGCACACCGCGCACACGACGAATCCGGTGCCGCTCGTCGTGACGCGCGGAGACGTCGCTCTGAGGGGCGGCGGTGAGCTTTCCGACCTCGCTCCGTGCGTCCTCGACCTGCTCGGGCTCGAGCCGCCGGCCCTGATGACCGGACGGTCGCTGATCGTGAACAATCGCTGACACGCTACCGACTCGTAAATTGTTCGTGAAAACTCTCAAGTGCGCTGTATGCTCGCGGCGCATTGGCCCTGACGCAGCCCGATCCCGGTGTGCTTCGCAAGGCTCAGCGCGGTGACGAGCGAGCGTTCTCCCTCATCGTCAGGGCGTACGAGCAGCCGGTCTACAACTACGTGCTGCGACTCGTCGGCGACCGCAGCCTCGCGGAGGATCTCACGCAAGAAGTCTTCCTGCGGGTCTATCAGGGCCTCGCGAGCTTCTCCGACCGGTCGCGCTTCACGACCTGGCTCTTCCAG
This sequence comes from uncultured Actinomycetes bacterium, assembly GCA_963810295.1. Classification (GTDB taxonomy): domain Bacteria; phylum Actinomycetota; class Thermoleophilia; order Gaiellales; family Gaiellaceae; genus Gaiella. The sequence goes on along the minus strand of CAWEMW010000015.1, from coordinate 690,663 downwards.
GTCACGAAGAATCGGGTCCTGGACGAGCTCCGTGCGCTCGAGCGCCGGCCGCGCGCCGTCGTCGCCCTCGACGACATCCCGCCGCTCGAGTTCGTCGACCAGCCGTTCGAGCGTTCGGAGACGATCGACGCCGTCTGGCGCGCGGTCGAAGGGCTGACCGTCGACCTGAAGATGGCGCTGCTCCTGCGGGACGTGGTCGGCCTCTCGTACACCGAGATCGCCGACTCGCTCGAGATCACGCTTGCCACGGTGAAGTGGCGGATCTACAAGGCGCGCGAAGAGGTGGCGACCGCGCTTGCGCACGACGGCATCACCGCGCGCACCGCCACCACCACGCGCGCCGCGGTCGCGGCACCCGCCAAGTAGCCGAACCGTCCCGACTCCGGTCGGACGCCTGCTCGCCGGGTTCGCCACCGTCGTCCATACGATTGCGGCGTGCACGCCGCCGACCCGATCCAGGCGCTCGCCGACGCGGTCGGTGTGCTCGCGGGCGTTCCGGTCGAGCTCGAGCGACCGTCGGACGAGCGGCACGGCGACTACGCGACGAACGTCGCTCTCAGGCTCGCCGGCGCGCAGCGACGGCCGCCGCGAGACGTGGCTGCCGAGCTCGCCGAGCGGGTTGCGGATCTCCCGGGGATCGCCGGAGTGGACGTGGCAGGCCCGGGCTTCCTCAACCTGACCGTCGACGACGCCTGGCTCGGCGCTGCGCTCGGTGCGGTCGTCGCTGCGGGGCGCACGTTCGGCGGCGGCTCGGCCGATGCGCCCGAGCGAGTGCAGGTCGAGCTCGTCTCCGCAAACCCGACCGGGCCTATCACCGTCGCCTCGGCACGGAACGGCGCGTACGGCGATGCCGTCGCACGTCTGCTCGCCTTCGCGGGCCACGAGGTCGAGCGGGAGTACTACTACAACGACGCCGGCGCCCAGATGGACCGCTTCCGCGAGTCTGTCGAGGCCGCAAGGCGGGGCAAGGATCCGCCGGAGGACGGCTACCACGGTGCGTACGTCGCGGAGCTGGCACGGGAAGAGGGTGACCCCGTACCGCGGATGCTCGCGCAGATCGAGGCGGCCCTGGAGCGGTTCCGGATCCACTTCGACACGTTCGAGCGCCAGAGCGAGGTCGAGGCCGAGGCACCCGAGGCGATCGGGCTGCTCGACACGTACGAGGCCGACGGCGCGGTGTGGGCCAGGACGAGCGCCCACGGTGACGACAAGGATCGCGTCGTCGTCCGCTCGAACGGCGAGCCGACGTACTTCGCGTTCGACGCCGCCTACATCCGTCGCAAGTACGCGCGGGGCTTCGACCGGCTGATCTACGTGCTCGGCGCCGACCATCACGGGTACGTCGCGCGCCTCCAGGCGCTGGCCGAGATGCTCGGCCACCCGAGGGAGTCCGTGGAGGTGCTCGTCTACCAGCTCGTCCACCTGACCCGTGGCGGCGAGGCCGCGAAGATGTCCAAGCGCCGCGGCGACGTCGTCTTCCTCGACGAGTTCGTCGACGAGATCGGAATCGACGCGGCACGGTGGTACCTGCTGTCCCGCGGACACGACCAGCCGATCGAGATCGACGTCGACCTCGCCGCCGAGCGCAGTCAGAAGAACCCCGTCTACTACGTCCAGTACGCCCACGCGCGCATAGCGGGCGTGCTGCGGAACGCCGGTGAGCGCCGGCCCGAGACGTCCCCTACCTCTCCGCTCGCGGCCGAGGAGCGCGACCTCGTCAAGCGGCTCCTCGAGTTCCCCGTGGTCGTGGGCGAGGCGACCGCCCGCCGTGCGCCGCACGCGATCCCCAATTACGCGATCCGCGTTGCGGACGACTTCCACCGCTTCTACCACCACCATCGCGTGCTGGATTCGCCCGCGGAGTCGTTCCGCCTCGCCCTCTGCGCTGCGACCCGCGATGTCGTGGCGGGGTGCCTCGACCTCATCGGCGTCGAGGCCCCGCAGCGGATGTAGCTACGACGGCCGGCGCGGCCGGCGACGCGTCGTGCGGGACGTGCCAGGCACGTAGCCACGTCCGCTCGGGACACGACCGCGGAGGACGCCTCGCAGCGGCGCTCCCCGTCCTTTCTGGACGCCACTGCCTGTCCCCTCGGGACAGGGGAGACACGTCCGTTCTCGACAATTCCGGCGGGCGGGACGTGCCAGGCACGTAGCCACGTCCGCTCCGGACCTGGCCAGGGCGGGCGGTCGTACGATCCCGCGATGCGCTGGAAGCTCGGGCTCGGGGCGCTCACTGCGTCGTGGGGCTTCATCGCCGTGCTCGTCGCGGCGGTCGACCTCGCCGGGGAGGCGCTCGCGTTCTGGCGGCTCGCGCTCGCAGCGGCGACGCTCGCGCTCGTCGCCTTCGTCGGGTCGCGGCGGCAGCTTCTCGCGCCGCGCGGACGCCTTGGCGCGCTCGTCGTGCTCGGCGTGCTGCAGGGCGCCCACTGGGTCCTGTTCTTCGAGGCCGTCAAGCACGGCTCGGTCGCGCTCGCCGTCCTCACGTTCTACGCCGCGCCGCTCGTGCTCGCAGTCGTCGCGCCGCTCGTGCTCCCGGAGCGATGGAGCCCCGTTGCCCTCGTGGCCGCCGCCGTCGGCGCCGTTGGGATTGCCTTGATCGGGTTCGACGGCGACGGCGGCTCGGCGTCCGCCTGGGCGATCGCTGCCGGCCTCGGGTCGGCCGCGACGTATGCGGCGCTCGTCGTGCTCTCGAAGCGGCTGCTGCTCGCCGCGACGCCCCCGCTGACGATCGCGTTCTGGGACTGCCTGGTCGGCGCGATCGCCGTCGCGCCACTCCTGCTCGTCGCCGATCGTGTGATTCCGGACGGGCCAGGTGAATGGGGCGCGGTGCTTGCGCTCGGTGTCATCCTGACGGGGTTCTCGACGCTGACATACGTGGCGCTGCTCCGGCATGTCACGGCGCAGGCGGCCGGAGTGCTGACGTTCCTCGAGCCGGTCACCGGCGTGCTCCTCGCGTGGGCGCTGCTGTCCGAGAGTCCGGGTGCGGCGACGCTCGTCGGCGGCGCCCTGGTGCTCGCGGCCGGGCTGGCCGTGGTGCTCCTGACGCCGTCGGAGACGATCGTGGCCGAAGCGCCGGCCGGGGTAGGATCGGCCCACGAATGAGCGCCGATCCCGCCCGTACGCCGCCCGACAGGAACCTCGCTCTCGAGCTCGTCCGGGTCACGGAGGCGGCGGCGATGGGCGCCTCTCGCTGGATCGGTCGCGGCGACAAGATCGCCGCCGACCAGGCAGCCGTCGACCTGATGCGCCTGATGGTCAACTCGGTCTCGATGCAGGGCGTCGTCGTGATCGGCGAGGGCGAGAAGGACGAGGCGCCGATGCTCTACAACGGCGAGGAGATCGGCGACGGGAGCGGCCCGGCGGTCGACGTCGCCGTCGACCCGCTCGAGGGGACGCGCCTCACCGCGCTCGGGATACCGGGTGCGATCTCGGTGATCGCGGTTGCAGAGCGCGGCTCGATGTTCTTTCCGGGTGCAGCCGTCTACATGGACAAGATCGCGGTCGGCCCCGAGGCGGCGGATGCGATCGACATCGAGCGCTCGCCGAGCGAGAACGTGCGGCGGATCGCGCAGGCAAAGGGTGTCGGCGTCAACGACCTGACGATCGTCGTCCTCGAGCGCGACCGGCACGACGACCTCATCGCCGAGCTTCGCGCCTCGGGCGCCCGCGTACGGCTGATCCGAGACGGCGACGTGGCGCCGTCCATCGCCGCGGCTCAGTCGTTCACGGGCATCGACGCGCTGATGGGCGTGGGTGGAACGCCCGAGGGAGTCATCTCCGCCGCTGCGATCATCTGCCTCGGCGGCGCGCTGCAAGGCCGCCTCTGGCCACGCTCCGACGAGGAGCGCTCGGCACTCGTCGACGCGGGCTACGACGTCGATGCCGTCCTGACCCACGCCGACCTCGTCTCGGGCGACGACGTGTTCGTGGCCGCGACGGGCGTCACGGAAGGCGCGTTGCTCCGTGGCGTGCGAACGAGCGCGGCCGGCGTCGAGACCGAGTCGCTGGTGATGAGGTCCCGCTCGGGAACGGTGCGGCGCATCGCCGCCTACCATCCGTCCGAGAAGATCAGGCAGTTGCGCACAGAAGGAGAACGCTGATGGGTTGGCAGGAGCTGTACGACACTGCCGGGGCGATCGTCGCCGACAACAAGGGCATCCTCGCGGCTGACGAGAGCACCGGCACGATCAAGAAGCGGTTCGACTCGATCGAGGTCGAGTCGACGGAGGAGTCCAGGCGCGCCTACCGCAACCTGTTGTTCACGACGCCCGGCATCGAGGAGCACATCGGCGGCGTGATCATGTACGACGAGACGATCCGCCAGGCGGCAGACGACGGGACGCCGTTCGCCGAGTTGCTGGCCGCGAAGGGTGTCGTCCCGGGAATCAAGGTCGACACGGGCGCGCACGACATGGCGGGGTTCCCGGGCGAGAAGGTCACCGAGGGCCTCGACGGACTCCGCGCTCGGCTCGAGGACTACTACGGGCTCGGCGCGCGGTTCGCCAAGTGGCGCGCCGTGATCACGATCGGCGACGGGATTCCGACCGATGCCTGCATCGACGCCAACGCCCACGCGCTCGCGCGGTATGCGGCGCTGTGCCAGGAGGCGGGGCTCGTGCCGATCGTCGAGCCGGAGGTCCTGATGGACGCCGACAACACGATCGAGACATGCGACGACGTGACGGGGCGCACGCTGCGCTCGACGTTCTCGGAGCTCTTCGAGCAGGACGTGCATCTGCGCGGGACACTGCTGAAGCCGAACATGGTGATCGCGGGCAAGGGCTGCCCGACGCAGTCGCCGCCAGAGACGGTGGCGCACATGACGGTGCACAACTTCAAGCGGCACGTTCCCGCGCTCGTCCCCGGGATCGTCTTCCTCTCGGGCGGCCAGTCCGAGGTCGAGGCGACCGAGAACCTCGACGCGATCAACCGGGTCGGCGGTCCCTGGCCGCTGTCGTTCTCGTACGGCCGGGCGCTGCAGGCCTCGGCGCTCGAGGCGTGGCGCGGCGAGGCGGACAACGTCGAGGCAGCGCAGTCGGCCTTCGCTCACCGCGCGCGGATGAACTCGCTCGCCGCCGCGGGCGACTGGAGCGCCGAGCTCGAGCAGGCGGTTCCCGCATAGCCCGGTAAGCGAAACGTTCGGAGCGCGCCCGCAGCGGCCCTCCGACGCTAGCCTCGTCCGTTCATGCCCTTTCGCGCCCACGTCCTCGTCGCGTTCCTCACGCTGGTCGGCGCACTCGCCGTGTCAGCGGTCGCGGCAGGTGAAACACAGCTCGATGCGAGGCGCGTCACGATCTTCGGAGACTCCGCCGCGACGGCGATGGCGTACGACCCCGAGGCCAAGCGCATCCTGGGGCGCGGCATCGATCTCAGGCTCGAGGTTGCCGCGTGTCGCCGACTCGCCAGCGAGAGCTGCCCCTACGACGGCGTCCGCCCACCGAACGTCGTCGAGCGCGCGCAGGCGCTCGGTCGCGAGCTCGGCTCGGTCGTCGTGGTGGTCGTGGGCTACAACGACTACGAGGGCGCATACGCCGGGGACATGGAGGAAGCCCTCGGCGTCTTCCGCAAGGCAGGGGTCGAGCACGTCGTGTGGGCAACGCTTCGCGAGGGACGCCCGAGCTGGGCCCAGATGAACGGCGACATACTCCGGGCCTCGAAGAGGCATCCCGAGATGAGCGTGCTCGACTGGAACGCGCACGCGCAAGCGAACCCTGCCTGGCTGCAGCCGGATGGAATTCACCTCACGCCGGAGGGCGCCAGAGGGATGGCGACGCTGGTGAGCTCGAGCCTCGTGCAGCTCGGCGTGGCGCCGAAGCCGCCCGTCGCCAAGCCTGTGCGAACGCTTTCGATCGTCGCGCGGTCGCTGCCGTACGGGCGAACGGGCCGCGGCTACAGCGCACGCCTCCGCGCCCTCGGCGGCGACGCGCCGTACCGATGGACGAGGATCGGCGGGGTGCTCCCGCCGGGTCTGCGGCTCGCGAGCAGCGGTCTCGTGAAGGGTGTGCCGGCGCGCGAAGGGCGCTACCGCGTGACCCTCCGGGTGATCGACAGAGCGGGGACGCGACGCAGTCGCTCGTTCGTCCTCGGGATCGCCTGACTCATCGGCGCTCTGCGCCGCTATGCCCTCCTCCCGCGACTCACGATCCCAAGCCACGCATGCCCCTCACCGACTTCCAGCGCGATCTTTGCGAGTCGAGCCCGTTCGACTTCACCGATCTCCCAGTGACCAAGCGAACAGAATTGACCCGAACGTGTCATACCCGACCCTGCCGCCCGCGCCTACTGTGGCTCATGCGAGCCCGGTGCCGCGAATCACCCTCGTGCCGCATGGCGAACCCACTCCCCGCCCATGCGGGCTCGCACCCCACTGCACGAGAGACTCACTCCGCCGAGCGAGTCTCTCGCGCAACCCTTTTGGAGAATGAACGGCCGTCCACCCCCGCTATGGATTGGATCTGGGGCCGCGACGAAGCCACTCCGCGAGGGCCTCCGTCGCCGGTGCGCGCTACCCTACTCCGGCTTTGAGATCGCTTGTGGTGGCTGCTGCCGCGCTGATCCTCGCCGCTCCGGCGACGGCCTCGGAGATCTTCGCCGTCGATGCGCAGGATCTGACGCTCAAGGTCAACGGCTCCACTGCGCTCGTTTCGTACACCGCAAAGGGCAACCGGCGACACTTGCTCGTGTGGGGAGCGATCAACGCGCTCCCTTCGGGATCGCAGTCGCCGCAGACGTCGTTTCGGCGTGATTACAGCGGCGGCTGGAAATCGCGCGGCCGCGCCGTCTGGGCACGCTTCGTCGATCGGTGCAGGCCATACACGGGGCAGCCGCTGCCGTTTCTCATTGCGGCGTGCACGGCGCCGGACGGGACGCATTGGGCTGTGCAGGCGTGGCAGCGACTCCTGCCGATGCGTGGCTTCGACCCATGGAAGCCGAATCAGGCGGCGATGGAATTCCATCTCTCGCACTGGTCTGGCCCGGTCGCGACGCTCGAGGTGTCGCCGAACTGGACGTATGGTGGCCAGTGGCAGGGTCTCTTCGGGCGGCTGACCTATGCGGGGATGCCGGTCTTCGGAACGCGGACGCCGTCGGTGACGAAGCGCGACGCGTATGGACGCTTCGTCTATGTCGACACGCGCAACTCGGTCTATGGCTCTGGCTGGCGGCATGACGCAGGAAAGGTGCTCCATCTTCGCAACGGCGCGTTCTGTTACAGCTTCGTGCCTCAAGCGCCGCCGTCCGGATACCCGGACAGTGCGCCCCGTGGCCCAGCCGTCGGCGACCTGCATCGCGTCACCGTCATGGGGCCGGGCGTGACGCCCGACGTGCAGTGGGAGGGTGCGCCGCTTGGCTCGTACAACCGGGAGCAGGACACCGCCTACGACACGCTCTTCGACAGTCTGGTCGGCGCGGATGACCGTGTCTGCGCGAACGAGCGCTGACCGTTCCGACAACCGGCGCTGCTAGACGAGGCCGTCGCACGACGGGCAGAGGTATTGGCGTTCGACTCCGAGCAATAGGACTAGTCCCTATCGCCGTGATCCCGTATGAACACTGGAATTGAGGCCGAAGCGGGCGACGAGGCTCGAACTCGTGACCCTCAGCTTGGGAAGCTGATGCTCTACCAACTGAGCTACGCCCGCGAGGCGTGCATCCTAGCCGTTCTCATACCGTGGCCATCGGTTCGGCGCCCGGTTCGGATCGTCACTCCGGGCTCGCCGGTGTGGTTCACATCTCGGCGAATGCGGGAATCACGAATCCGAACGCATCGGCGGGCTGGCGCGACACGACCGTGGCGATGAGTGACGAGAAACGCGAGGAAGCTCTCATATCGGCGCTGACGACGGAGCACTTCGTGCTCCAGAACGCGGCGAGCTCGACGATCTTCGAGGCTGGGGCGCGGAGCTCGATGTACATGCTTTCGCTCTCGAGCTCCCTCATCGCGATCGGCTTCACGGCGCAGTCCGACGAGGTATTCATCCCGTTCGTAGCAGCCGTTCTTCCAGTCGTCTTCGTCCTCGGTGTGTTCACGGTCGTGCGACTCGTCGACACCGTGCTCGAGAACCAGCAGTACATGGCGAACATCGCTCAGATTCGCAGCTACTACCGCACGCTGACACCGGAGGCCGAGACGTACTTTGCTCCCCGGCACGGCAGGTGGCCCGAGCCCAGCGACGTCCCCGCCCTGCGACTTGGCCTTCTGCCGGCCTTTCTCGGGACAAGCGCCAGCATGATCGCGTTCATCAACAGCGTCGTCGCGGGGGCGTTTGTTGCCCTGCTCGTCAACGAAGCGCTCGGCGATGATCACATCGAAATCGCTCTTGGTTGCGCTGCCCTCATGGTCGCCTTGCTGATGGTCTTGTTCCTCGCGTATCAGCGATGGCGGTTCGCCGGCGTCGAGCTCGCAGTCAAGCCGGAGGTGGCGGAGCGGGACGAGTGAGCGTCACCTCGTCTCACGGAACCCTCACAGACCCCGCGTAGCCTCCCCCTCATGCGCATTTTCGCCGTCCTGCTGGTGGTCGCCGCGATGGGAGCTTGTGTCGTCTCGACCCAGGGTCGGGCGGCACCCGAGCGTCGGACCGGGGTCGAGGTGTTCCAGGGCCTCGGGACGTGGATCGACATCTACGACACGAAGCTCTACGCGTCGCCGAACGCCGTCGCCACGCGGCTCGCGGCTCGCGGCGTGCGGACGGCCTGGATCGAGACGGCCAACGACCGCTCCGCCACCGACGTCGTGCAGCCGGCGGGGCTGGGGCGGCTCGTGGATGCGCTTCACGCGAAAGGGATCACCGCTGTTGCCTGGTACCTCCCGGGGCACGACCTGCACGCGCGCGACCTCCGTCGCTCCCGGGCGATGCTGACGTTCAGGACGCCGCAGGGCGGCGCCTTCGACGGCGTCGCTCTCGACATCGAGTCGCTCCGGAACAAGAACGTCAAGCAACGGACCACGCGGGTGCTCGATCTCCTCACACGCCTCCGCACGGACGCCGGAGGGAGGCCCGTGGCGGCGATCACCTACCCGCCACGCGCCTTCGAGCGGCACCTGAGCTGGTGGCCGGTGTTCCCCTGGACGGAGATCGCGGCGCGGGTCGACGCGTTCGTGCCGATGCTCTACACGGGCGGCGGCTTCAAGGGATACGACGCGACGTACGGGTATGTCGCGCGCTCGCTTCGGCTCCTGCGGAACGCCGTCGGCGACTCGATCCCGGTGCACGCGGCCGGTGGGGTCGCGAATCGGATGACCGTGGACGAGCTCCGCGCCTTCAACGACGCCGTGCTCGACGACGGCTCGGCGACGGGATGGAGCCTGTATGACCTGCAGACGATGACTCCGGCCGGCTGGGCGGCGATGAAGCAGCTCAGCGAGGCTGCGGGCTAGAAGCGCGGGGCCCGAGCCGGGCCACCGATGTCAGCGGTCGAGCGCCTCGCGCAGCCGCTCGCGCGTGGCGAGGAGATGCTCGGGCATCACCTTCACGTCCGCGAGCACGGGCATGAAGTTCGTGTCGCCCGCCCAGCGCGGGACGACGTGCTCGTGCAGATGGCCGGAGATCGAGCCGCCCGCGATCTCACCGAGGTTCCAGCCGACGTTGAACGCATCCGGCCGGTAGACGCGGCGCAAGGCGTCGATCGCCTGGACGGTCAATGCGTGCGCCTCGGCGACCTCGTCCGGCTCGAGCTCCCCGAGCTCGCCCACATGACGCACGGGCGCCACCATCAGATGGCCCGACGCGTATGGGAACTTGTTGAGAAGCACGAAGGCACGCTCGCCACGGGTGACGAGAAGGCTCTCCTCGCCGAGCTCTCCTGTCGCCTCGGCAGCAGAAGACGCACCCCTCCTGCGTGCCCGCCTGGACGATGTACTCGAGCCGCCAGGGCGCCCAGATCGGCCTCGTCACGCCGTCATCCTCGCAGAGCGTGGCGAGCGCTACTCGGTGTCGTGCGAGACCCCGAGCTGGTGCCGCACGTGCTCCCTCGTGTCGGCGAACCTGATCACCTCGTAGACGATCAACACGACGAGCACGACGAGCACGAGGACGAGCGTCACAGCCGCGGGGATCTCGACCGCAAACGGGAAGAGCGCGAGAGTTGCGGCAGCCGCGACGAGGCGTTGGCGGCTGACCGAGTGCCGGAGGCGCCAGCGAAAGGCGACGTGAGCAAGGAGGTAAAGCGCGATGCCTCCGACGAGCGCAGCCGCGGGAACGGTGGCCAGTGGGTCCTCGACGTGCTCGAGCGTCTTCTTCATTCCCAGCGCGAAGACGACGATGCCCGCGATCATCGGGAAGTGGATGTACGAGTAGGCGTCCCGCGCGAGCTCGTTCTGCTCGCGCCCGGGGGTCGCAGAGGTGAGGCTCTGCTCCGCCAGCCATACGATTACGTCGAAGTACAGCCACCACAGCGCAGCTGCGATCGCGATGCCGAGGACCGCCGCGACGACGACTCCCGCATCGACGATCGTGTTCGAGCCGATGCCGATCGCGACGATCGACTCGCCGAGGGCGATGATCACGATCAGGCCGTGACGCTCGGCGAAGTGGCCGGGAATGAGCTGCCAGCCCTCCGACCGGAACAGGTACGGGCCGCCGACGTCGAGCAGGAGCGCCAGCGCCCAGATGCCGCCCTGGAGCCACCCGTCCGTGAACGCCGCTGCGAACAGGAGGCTGACACCGATCGCGGTGCTCGTCCCGAGCCCGATCACGGAGCGCCTGAGCGCGGGCTCGCCGTGGCTCGCGAGCGTGAAGAGCCAGATGTGCGCGATGCGGACGATCGCGTACGCGCACGCGAACAGGAGCGCGTCGTCGCCGAAGGCGTTCGGGACGCTGAGCGCGGCCACGAGGAAGGCGGCCATCGCCGCGAACATCGCGATCCGAACGGGGCCCTTCTCGGGGTCGACGACGCTCGTCAGCCAGGCGTAGCCGCCCCACGACCACCAGAGGACGGCGAGCACGAGCAGCCCTCGTACGAGCCCGTCCCACGTGGGGCTGGCCGCCATCAGCGCGGTGCACTGCGTCAGCGCCAGGACGAAGACGAGGTCGAAGAAGAGCTCGAGCGGTGTGACGCGCTCCTCCGCGCGCCGGGTGGCGGTCACCCGCCGCGTGCGCGACGTCGTCTCCACGTCCGGATCCTCGCACGACGCAGCGCTCTGGTCGTCGCATGCTCGCGCCCTCCGGCGCCTGCACGGAAAATGGTGGCGTGGCGTACCCGTTCGTCGAGAGTCCGCACCGGACCCGCATGCCCGGGCGTCCGCTCGAGGTCGTCGTGATGCACACGATGGAGATCGCCGAGCGGCCCGACGCGGCCATGATCTGCGCGCGCTGGTTCCAGAGCCGCGTCTCGCAGGTCTCGGCGCACTACTGCGTCGACGCGCGGACTGTGATCCAGTGTGTTCGCGAGCCGAACATCGCCTGGCACGCGCGCGGGGGCAACACGAACTCGATCGGGGTCGAGCTCGCCGGTTTCGCCCGCCAGACGACGGCCGACTGGGCCGACGCCTACTCGAGGGCCGTCCTCCGCCGCGCAGCGACGCTCGTCGCCGACGTGTGCACGCGCAGGCGCATTCCGGTGCGCTGGCTGGTCGCCGCCGACCTCATTGCCGGCCGCCACGGGATCACCGGCCACGTCGAGGTGAGCCGGGCATTCAAGCTGAGCGACCACTGGGATCCCGGACCGGCGTTTCCGATCGAGGGCTTCCTCGCGCAGGTCCGGGCGACGCAGAAGGCGGCGGCGAAGACGCAGCGACGACCCGCGGTCTAGCGCGCCAGGGTTACCTTGGCGAGCCCGTGGGGCGCGTCCGCATCGAGCCCTCTCGCGTGCGCGAGCGCTGCGGCGAAGAGCTGGCCCGGAACGACAGAGAGAAGCGGCGCGAGGAGCGCCGGGCGCGGCTTCGGCACGGGGACCGTGTACGCCGCGCCCTTGATGCGTGCGGCCGCCGTCCCGCTCGCCACGAGCGAGGCGCCCATCTCCCGCGTCCGTGTAGCCGCCTCCTGGACGGTGCCGAGCGTGCCGTCGTTCGACGCGATCGCCCAGACGGGGAAGAGAGGGTCGAGCGCTGCCACGGGCCCATGGGCGAGGTCGGTGGCGGTGAGTGGCTCGGCGGCGATCCGGCAGGTCTCCAGCAGCTTGAGCGCGATCTCTCGCGCCGTGGCGAACTCGATCCCTCGCCCGATTACGAACATCCGGCCCGTGTAGGCGAACGGCAGGGCGAGCTTCGCGGTGGCGCGCTCGAGGGCCGGGAGCGCGTTTGCCATCAGCTCGCTCGTGTGACGAATCCCGTCGGCGAGCTCGGCGCCCCGCCCGGCCAGGTGGCCAGCGAGCAACGCGAGCGCGGCGAGTGTGTTGACGTACGTCTTCGTCGCCGCGACAGCGAGCTCCGGCTCGGCGGCGAGCGGAATCGTCGCGTCGGCGGTGGTCGCGAGCTCGGAGGCCGGGTCGTTCGTCAGCGCGATCGTGAACGCGCCCGCCGCTCGGGCACGTGCGACGTACTCGACGACGTCCGGTGTCCGGCCGGACTGCGACAGGCCGATGACGGTCGAGCCCGCCATGTCGAGCGGTGTGTCGTAGTGGACGGTGAGCGTGATCGAGTCCCGCATCGCCGTCCAGCGCGGCAGGAGGCCGAAGGCGTAGACACCGAACGACGCTGCGTTGTCCGACGAACCGTGGCCGACGAGCCGCACGAGCCGCGCGTTGCGCGCCCGAACCGCGTCCGCGATGCGCGCGATCTCGTCGTCGTAGCCGAGCAGGCGCTCGAGCGCCTCCGGCTGCTCGCGGATCTCCGCGAGGAAGCGCGACCCCGGCCCGGCATCCGCCGGCGCCGCTCGTGCAGGCTCACCCGGCGACAAGTGTCTCGCCCCCGACGATCGTCTGGACGACCTCGAGGCCGTCGTCGAAGACGACGATGTCGGCCGCGCTTCCGAGCACGAGCCGCCCGACGTCGACCCGACCGAGGACACGTGCCGGCACTGTGCTCGCCGCCGCGAGTGCCTGTTCGAGTGGCACGCCGATCTCGACGAGGTTCCTCACGGCCTGCGGCATCGTCAGCGCGCTGCCCGCCAGGACGCCGTCCTCGCGCCGGACGACGTCGTCGGTGACGACGATCTCGGTCTCGCCGAGCGCGTACGTGCCGTCGCCGAGGCCCGCGCCGGCGATGGCGTCGGTCACGAGCGCGATCCGCCCGGCGGCTACCTGCCAGAGGAGCCGAACGATGTCCGGGTCGAGGTGGACCCCGTCCACGATCGCCTGGATGACGACGTCCGGCCGCACGAGCGCGGCGCCGACGATCCCGGGGTCCCGGTGCGCGAGCGGGCGCATCGCGTTGAAGACGTGCGTCACGGTGCGGGCGCCGCGGTCGAACGCTGCGTTCGCCTCGATTGCCGTCGCATCGCTGTGACCGAGCGAGACGGTGACCCCGCGTGCATGGAGCTCGTCGATCAGCTCGAGCGCACCGGGCAGCTCGGGCGCCAGGGTCATGAGCCGGACCGGGCCGGCCTCGAGCAGGCGCTCGAGAAGAGCGACGTCCGGGTCACGCCGTCCGTTCAGGCCGTGCGTCCCGAGCCGGGTGGCCGAGAGGAACGGCCCCTCGAGATGCGCTCCGAGGATGCGCGGACCTCTACCTGCACTCGGGATCGCGCGAAGGGCGCGGACGAGGTCGTCCTCACCGGATGTGATCAGCGTGGGGAGATATGCCGTTACACCGGTCTCGAGAAGAGCCTCGCCCGCAGCTGCGAATCCATCTGCATCGGCGCCGAGGAAGTCGATGCCCCCAAAGCCGTTCACCTGGAGGTCGACGAACCCGGGGGCGGCGATCCGTCCGACGCCGGGCTCCAGCCCGACGGCGGTGATCATGCCGTCGTCGACCGCGACGTCGCCCGGGACGAGCCGGCCGTCGACCAGCGCCGCTTCGACACCGAGCCTCATGCCGCGAGCGCCTTGCGGATGTCGCCGCCGGCCGACTCCAGCCGTGCTCGGGCCGAGGCGGCGTCGAGGTCGGCGAGGAGGACGACGATCGCGACCTTCGCCTCGCCGTCGGCGTCGGCGAGCGCGGCGTCTGCACGCTCCGGCGATGCGCCCGTCGCCTGGCACACGATCCGGCGCACGCGCGCACGGAGCTTCGTGTTCGTGGCGATGACGTCGACCATCAGGTTGCCGAACGTCTTGCCGAGCCGCACCATCGTGATCGTCGAGATCGTGTTCAGGACGAGCTTCTGCGCCGTTCCGGCCTTGAGGCGCGTCGATCCGGCGATGACCTCGGGCCCGACGACGACGGCGATCTCGTGGTCGACTGCCGCGCCAAGCTCCGAGCCGCCCACAGACACGACCGCGACCGTCGCGGCGCCGGCCGTCCGCGCCTCCGCGATCGCGCCGAGGACATACGGAGTTCGGCCGCTCGCGCTCAGGCCGACGACGACGTCGCGCTGATCGACGGCCAGGTCACGGATTGCCTGGACGCCCGCCTGCAAATCGTCTTCGGCCTCCTCCTGCGCAATCCCCGCGCTCTCCGGGCCGCCGGCGACAAGCGCCACGACGCGCCCGGGGGCGACGCCGAAGGTCGACTCGCACTCGACCGCGTCGACGAGAGCCAGACGACCCGACGTGCCTGCGCCGACGTACACGAGCCGCCCGCCCGCACGAAGACGATCGGCAATCGTGTCGACCGCCTCGACGATCGCGGGGTGTGCCGCTGCGACGGCTGCTGGGACGCTGGCGTCCTCGATGTTCATGAGCGACACGAGCTCGGCGGTCGATCTCAGGTCGAGGTCGGCCGCGTCAGGCGTCCACTCCTCGGTCTCGAGCCCGTCGAGCTCCTGCGCATCGCGTGTCGCTCGACCGGTCACGCGCGCAGTCTAGGCACGCCGGAGTTGAGTGGTCAAGACCAATATGCGATACTGCGCCCGCGAGTGGTCCTGAACACTCCCGTGTGGGCCATGATGCGGAGGGCTGAGTGAGACATGGCGACGATCGAGATCGACAAGGTCACCAAGGTCTACGGCAACGGTGTCCGTGCCGTCGACGACGTGTCGCTCACGATCGGCGACGGCGAGTTCGTCGTCCTGGTAGGCCCTTCGGGCTGCGGCAAGTCGACGCTCCTTCGGATGCTCGCGGGCCTCGAGGAGGTGACCGTCGGCGCCGTGCGCATCGACGGCGCCGACGTGACCGATCTTGCGCCGCGGCGCCGCGACATCGCGATGGTGTTCCAGAACTACGCCCTCTACCCGCACATGACGGTTCGCGAGAACCTCGGCTACGGGCTCAAGGTTCGGCGGGTGGGAAAGGGGGAGACCCGCCGCCGCGTCGACGACGTCGCCGGTCTTCTCGGGCTCGAGGAGCTCCTCGAGCGCAAGCCGGGCCAGCTCTCGGGCGGTCAGCGCCAGCGCGTCGCCATGGGACGGGCGATCGTGCGGGAGCCGCGCGCGTTCCTCATGGACGAGCCGCTCTCGAACCTCGACGCGAAGCTGCGGGTCGCGATGCGGGCGTCGCTCGCGCAGCTGCATGCGACCCTGGGCGTGACGACGATCTACGTCACGCACGACCAGACCGAGGCGATGACCCTCGGGCAGCGGGTCGCGGTGATGCAGGACGGGCAGATCGTGCAGGTCGACGAGCCGCAGGTGCTGTACCGCTCGCCCCGGAGCCTCTTCGTTGCCGCGTTCATCGGCGCCCCGTCGATGAACCTCGTGGACGCGACGATCGACGGGGACACGATCACGTTCGGGCAGTACGTCGTCACGCTCGATCCGGCCAACCGGCCCGAAGCGCCGGCTCGGCAGGTGGTGCTCGGCATCCGACCCGAGGCCTTCCAGGACGGGGCTACGGCGTCGCCGCTGCTTCCGCGCATCGACGTCAAGGTCGAGGTGCTCGAGGAGCTCGGCGCCGACACGCACGTGTGCTTCCCCGTCGACGCATCGCGGCCGTCCGTGGAGACGGGTGCGGCCAGCGAGGACGAGGAGGGCAAGCTGCTGGCGACGCACTCGACGCTCTTCAATGCGCGGGTGGACGCGCGCACGAGAGCCGACCAGGGAGCGCGACTGGAGCTCGCCGTGGATCCCGCGCGCTTTCACTTCTTCTCGGTCGAGGATGGTGACGCGCTCGCCACCCGGGCCGCGGCGGACACCCCTCCCGTCATAGGCGTGCCTACCGGTGTTGCCCAGGAGTGGTCTTGACCACAGGCAGGCAATCACTACGATGTCCCGAACTCGAACGGACGTGGGAGACGCCGTGAGCAACAGCGACGCGACACAGCCAGCCACCAAGCAGAGCGAGGTGCGGAACCGCGTCCTCGACCTCATCGAGCAACTCGGGGTCGGAGAGGCGATCCCCTCCGAGCGCCAGCTGACCGCCGAGCTCCGCGTCTCGCGACTGACCGTTCGCGCGGCGCTGGACGAGCTCGTTCGCGAAGGGCTGCTCATACGCCGTCACGGGAGCGGGACGTTCGTCAGCGAGCCAAAGATCGCCCAGGAGCTCACGATGACCTCGTTCACCGAGGACATGCGCCGACGGGGGATGGTGCCCGGCAGCAGGACGCTCGACCTGCGCGTGACCCCGGCCGGCGCGCACCTGGGGCGGCTGCTTCACGTATCACCGTCGGAGCCGGTCGTGATCATCAGCCGACTGCGGCTCGCCGATCACGAGACGATGGCGATCGAGACCCTGCACGTGCGCGAGACGCTGGTTCCGGGCATCTCCGCCCGCGATCTCGAGGAGCAGTCGTTCTACGAGCTCCTGGAGGGCCGATACGGCATCAACATCGTCGGCGGGCTCCAGACGATCGAGCCGACCGTCACGAACGAGGACGAATCCGACGCACTCGGCGTCCCGCTTCACTCCCCGGCGTTCGTGTTCGAGCGGACGACGCGCTCCGAGAGCGGAGAGATCGTGGAGTACGTGCGGTCGCTCTACCGCGGCGACCGCTACCGGCTCGTGACCGAGCTCAACCGACGCACGGTCGCGCGGTCGGGTGGAAACGGACCACGCTAGACCCCCATCGGGTCGTGTTGGTCAGTACCAATACCCGCGGTTCAGCGAGTTGCACGTCTGCTCGGAACTAGCGCCTCGCAAGCCATAACACCCTGTAAAGCGCTCTTTCCTTGCGTTAGTACCGCGGCAAGGTGGGGCCGAAGTGGTCTTGACAACGCGACGACGCTGTGCCAGTGTTCCGAACCGTGGCCAAGTGGTATACACCAGTAGGCGGCTTCGGCGCCTTCGCACCCGTCGGCCACCGGGCGCACGGAGGGACCAGCGCCGCCTCCCGATCCGCTTGGGGGAAGAGCTCATGAGAGCACGAATCATCGGCGTCGCCGTACTGACGGCCGCCGCCCTCGCTGTGATCGCGGCCACCGCGTCGGGTGGAGCCGCCGCGACCAACAGCATCACCGTCTGGCTGCAGACGGATGCAGACAAGGACAACTGGAAGACGATCATCAGGGCCGCAACGGCCGACTTCCAGCGCGAGCACCCCGGGGTCGCGGTCGACGTCCAGTTCAAGGCGTGGACGACGCATCTCACCCAGTTCGACGCGACCCTCGCAGGCGGTAGCGCGCCTGACGTCATCGAGATGGGCAACACGGAGATGACGAAGTACATGGCCGCCGGGGCGTTCCAGGACATCACGTCCGACCGCACCAAGTTCGCGAACTCGAGCACGTGGCTCGAGGGGCTCGCGGCCGCAGGCCGCTACAGCAGCAAGCTGTACGGCGTGCCCTACTACGCGGGGTCGAGGGTCGTGACGTACAGGACCGACCTCTTCAAGAAGGCCAAGATCAAGGTGCCGACGAGCCTCGCGGAGTTCACCGTGGCCGCGCGGAAGCTCGCACGGCAGCAGGGCGATCGGCGCTTCTCGCCGGTGTACCTCGCCGGCACCGACTGGTATGTCGCGATGGGGTTCGTCTACGACAACGGCGGCTCGATCGCGAGGCAGATCAGTGGCAAGTGGAAGGGCACCCTCGCCTCGCCGAGGGCGATCGCGGGGTTGACCGCATGGAAGAACTTCTTCCAGGCGGCGTCGCGTGCGAGCAAGACGACCGACGAGACGAAGCCCAATCCGTACGACGTCTACGCGCAGGGGAATGCCGGCTCGATGGTCGGCCCCGGTTGGTTCAGCTGCTGCGTCGGTGACAAGTACAAGACCTCGACAGCGCAGTTCGTGATGCCGAGCCGGACCAAGGGCCAGCCGATGCCCGGCTTCCTCGGCGGGTCGCTGCTCGCGGTGCCGGTCGGCGCGAACAAGTCGCTCGCGGTCGACTGGATCAAGGCCTACACGAGCAACGCACAGATGACGTCTCTGCGCGCGATCGGCAACATCCCCAACACGACGAGCCTCCTCGGCAACACCGTCACGGAGCGCGCTGCGAAGCGGAGCTGGTTCGTTCCCACGGCGAAGAACTGGGTCAACGTCGAGACGGGCAACATCCTCCGCAACATGCTCAGCCAGATCCTCACCGGCAAGCTGACCGTTCGGCAGGCGGCACAGTCGGCAAGCGACAACATCACGTCCGTCCTCAACGCATGACGAACGGGGCTCGAGGGCGCGGATCGCTTTGAGCCGTCGCCCCGGCCCACAGGCAGCAGCCGTCGCCGCCGAGCACCCCACGATCGGGGCTCGGCGGCGGCGGCCGTTGTCGTTGCGTCGCATCGGCGGCGCGGCGGTGCCGTACCTCCTCGTCTTGCCGGTGCTCGTGGCGATCGGCGCGATTCTCGGCTACCCGCTCTACCGGCTCGTCGTCCTCTCGCTCCAGCGCTACGGCCTCCCCGAGCTGATCCAGCGCCAGGGCGAGTGGATCGGGCTGGAGAACTACCGCTCGGTGCTCGGAGACCCGATCTTCTGGGAGACCCTCGTCCGAACCGTCGTCTTCACGATCGCAAACGTCGCCCTGACGATGGTGCTCGGCCTGGCGATCGCCCTGCTGCTCGTCCGTCTCTCCACCCCGGTGCGCATCCTGCTGACCGCCGGGCTCGTGCTCGTCTGGGCGATGCCGGCGGTCGTCGCGGTTCAGGTCTGGTACTGGATGACGAACTTCCAGAACGGCATCTTGAACCACGTGCTGACGACCCTCGGTATCGGCGACTTCATACTTCACGACTGGTACGCGACGACGTTCTCGCAACTCGCGATGGTGACGCTGCTGATCGTCTGGGGGGCGCTGCCGTTCGTCGTGATCACGCTGTACGCCGGGCTCGCCCAGGTCCCGCGAGAGCTCCTGGAGGCCGCCTCGATCGACGGCGCGAGCTCCTGGCGGGCGTTCAGGGACGTCACCCTCCCGGTGCTCAAGCCGATCCTCTGGATCCTCACGAGCCTCTCGATCATCTGGGACTTCGGCGTCTTCACGCAGGCCTACCTGCTGATCGGGGCGTCGAAGCTGAACGAGACGAACTACCTCATGGGCGTCTACGTCTACATCGAGGGCTACGCGCACTCCGACTTCGGCCGCGGCGCCGCCATCTCGATCCTGATGCTCGTGATCGTCGCGGCGCTGAGCCTCGTCTATGTGCGCCGCATGGTGAAGCTAGAGGAGGCCTCGTGAGCACGCAGGCGGCGACGCCCCCGGTTCGCCGCCGTCCCCGGCGAGCCCTGCGGCGGCGCGCCTGGGACCTGCTCGGGCTCGCCCTGTTCGTCGTCCTCGTGTTCCCCGTCTTCTGGATGGTCTCGACCGCGTTCAAGCCGGACGACGAGATCAACAGCGCAGAGCCGACGTGGTTCTCGCTGGATCCGACCCTCGACCACTTCCGGGACGCGATCGCCCGCCCCTACTTCTGGCAGATCGTCCAGAACAGCCTGATCGTCGTGCTCGTCGCGGTCGGGGTATCGGTCGCGGTGGCCTTCCTCGCGGCGGTGGCGCTCGCGAAGTACCGCTTCACCGGGCGAAAGCTGTTCATCATCCTGATGATCGGAATCCTGATGCTGCCGGCGGTGGGGCTCGTGATCCCGCTCTACGTCGTGCTCGCCCAGTATCACCTGACGAACACGTTGACGGGCGTCATCCTGACGTACATCACGTTCGTGCTCCCCTTCGCCGTGTGGACCCTGCGCGGCTTCGTCCACGGCATTCCGAAGGAGCTGGAGGAGGCCGCGATGGTCGACGGCTCGACGCGGCTCGGCGCGTTCGTGCGGATCCTGCTGCCGCTCGTCGCGCCGGGGCTCGTGGCGACATCCGTGTTCGCGTTCATCACGGCGTGGAACGAGTACATCTTCGCGAGCGTGATCCTCACCGACCAGAGGAACCACACCGTCACGGTCTGGCTCTCGTATTTCCTGGGCACGAGCCGGAACACGGACTGGGGCGCGTTGATGGCCGCCTCGACCATTACTGCTATCCCGGTGGTCGTGTTCTTCCTCCTCGTCCAACGTAAGATCGCGTTCGGGTTGACGTCGGGCGCGGTCAAGGGGTGAGCCGCCTCGCTGCGCCTCGCCCTGGCGGCGACATTCGTCGGAGCGCTAGTGGCCGCTGAGCTCGCGGCCGGCACGCAGGGGCCGCCGCCGAGCTTCGCGACCGTGATCCCGCAGCCGCTCGCGCAGGCACCCGAGCGGGGCGCCTTCGTCCTCGAGCCGTCCGCCCGGATCGTCGTGCGAGCGGGCGGGGAGGAAGCGGCGCGGATCGCACAGCTGCTCGCCGCGAACCTTCGCCCTGCGACGGGTTACCGCCTTCCCGTCTCGACCGTCCGGGGCGCCGCTCCTGCGGGGACCATCGCGCTGGCGCTGACCGCGGGCGATCGCGCGCTCGGCGGCGAGGGCTACCGGCTCGTCGTGGAGCGCGGCGGCGTCACGCTAACTGCGGCGCGCCCCGCCGGGCTCTTCTGGGGAACGCAGACGCTGCGCCAGCTCCTGCCGGCGGCGATCGAGGCAGACGTGCGGCAGCCCGGGCCGTGGCGGATCTCCCTCGGGACGATCCACGATCGGCCGCGCTTCGCCTGGCGCGGCGCAATGCTCGACGTGGCTCGCCACTTCTTCGGTGTCGGCGAGGTCAAGCGGCTCGTCGACCTGATGGCGCTCTACAAGCTCAACCGGCTGCACCTTCACCTGTCCGACGACCAGGGCTGGCGCATCGCGATTCGCTCGTGGCCGCGCCTCACGAGCCACGGCTCGCTCACCGAGGTCGGGGGCGGGCCGGGCGGCCGCTTCACGCAGCGTGAGTACGCGTCGATCGTCGCGTATGCGCGGGCGCGGTTCGTGGAGGTCGTGCCCGAGATCGACATGCCGGGGCACGTCAACGCCGCGCTCTCCTCGTACGCGAGCCTCAACTGCAACGGCGTCGCGCCCGAGCCGTACTCCGGCATCGAGGTCGGCTTCAGCTCGCTGTGCATCCGCAAGGAGCTGACCTACGAGTTCGTCGACAACGTCGTGCGCGAGCTCGCGGCTCTCACTCCCGGTCCGTATGTCCATATCGGCGGCGACGAGGCCGACGCGACCGATCCGGGTGACTACCGAACGTTCGTCGAGCGCGTCCAGGCGATCGTGCGGTCGCACGGGAAGCGGATGATCGGCTGGGAGGAGATCGCGAAGGCGAAGCTCCGCAAGACGTCCGTCGCCCAGCACTGGCACGATCCGGCGCTCGCGCGACGGGCGGTCGAGCAGGGCGCGAAGCTGATCATGTCTCCCGCCACGAAGGCGTACCTCGACATGAAGTACACGAGCGCCTCGCCGCTCGGCACGACGTGGGCCGGCACGACGACGGTGCGCGACGCGTACGCATGGGACCCTGCGGCGCAAGCGCCCGGCATCGACGAACGGGACATCCTCGGCGTCGAGGCGCCCGTCTGGACCGAGACGCCGGCTACCCGCGCCGAGCTCGACTACCTCGTCTTCCCGCGGCTTCTGGGACACGCGGAGATCGGGTGGTCGCCGGCCGCGGGACGGACGTGGCGGCGCTACCGCGGCCGCCTCGCCGCGCACGGGCCGCGCCTCCGCGCGCTCGGGGTGGCGTTCCATGCGTCGCCCGAGGTGCCCTGGCGCTAGCGCTCTCCGAACGCCGATCGCTCTGTCGAACGGCTCGCGTCAGCCCGTAGCGCCTGACAACGCTTGTGGTGAATCACCACAAAGTGTCGTTTGCACGCCACGCCGCGTCGAACGCGCAAGAGGCACCTCGTCGAGACCGCGCCCTTTCGGTTCAGGCCGGGCCGGTGACCGAGCCGATCCCCGTGTTGAGCTCCGCAGCGGGACACGCGCCCCAGTAGCCGGCGTCGTCCTCGCGAGCCTCGTCGACGGCGTCGTCGAGCTCGTCCGCGTAGCGCCCGCGGTCGTTCCGGAAGTAGTACGGCGACGCCGCGCCGCGCTCGACCAGCTCGACGTTGACGTTCTGCTCGCCGACGAAGACGTAGCGCAGCAGCCGGCCGTGCTGGTCGCGATCGTCGAGCGCGGGGTCGCTCGCGAGCGTGACGCGCGTTCCCTTCGGCGTCAGGTCGACGAGCTCCTGGAGCGCGGGGCGGCCGTAGCAGTCGGTCGAGAGCTCGGGCGCGTCGATCTGCACAAGTCGCACCCGCTCTCCGCCGTCGACGGTGAGCGTGTCGCCATCGTTGACCCACTCGACCGTCGCCTGGTCGCCGGCGACGGCGTCGGCCGGCGTCTCTTCTGCCGTGTCGCAGCCGGCGACGAGAGCGGCGACCATTACGGCGAGCGCGTAGCGAACAGTCAGTCGCTCGGAACCCATACGACGCGTGTCTCGAGCACGCGCACGTCGGTCGCCTCGAGCCGAATCGAGAGCGTGTCGACCTCGTCCGCGGCCGCGCGCCACCGCTCGTCGATCTCCGCAACCTCGTCGAGGATCTCCTGCTCGAGCACGGTCAGGTCGTCCTCGAGGCCTGCGACCTTCTCCGCCGCCGACTCCTTGCGCTCGGAGACGCGCGCCGTCATTCCGCGGCGCGAGGCCGCGCCGCCGATCGCGCTCGTGATCGAGCGCGTGCTGCGGCGGCCGCCGAACAGAGCGCCGAGGATGTCGCCGGCGCCGGCGATGAGCTCGCTCGCCCCGCGGGAGCGCGCGTCGACCTCGAGCTCCTCCACGCGCCGCCGTGCCTGCTCCATCGCCTTGTCGAGCCGATCGCGCTTCGCCTCGAGCCGGTCGCGGATCTTCGCCGCCTCCGCGTCGGCCTTCTCCTGGGCGGCGGCGTCGCAGCGCGCGGCGAACTCCTCCTCCGACTCGCCCGGCCGCGAGACGAGCTTCAGCGCCCGGTTCCGCTGCAGCTCGAGCGGGCGGCGGTCGACGAGGTGGCGCTGGATCTCCTTCGTCGTCGACGCGAAGAACTTCGCTTCGACGAGCGGCGCCTGGGGGAGGACGTAGGCGGCGTTCGGCGGCGCCGCCGAGCCGAAGTCGCGCTCGTCGTAGTCGACCTGCGTCTCGCTCGCGAGGTCGAGGCCGCCGTCGAGAGGCCCGTACACGGCCTCGAACTCCTGCTGCTCGTCGACGTCGGCCGCGCTGTCGTCGTAGCGCAGCGAGACGCGCGCCGCGAGGAACGCACGCAGCTTCGGAGACCCCGGCACGGCGCCGACCTCCGAGGCCCAGGCGGCGGCGGGATCGAGAAACGAGACCGGCGTCCCCGGTGCGACACCTGGAGCGACGGAAGATTCGTCGTCGGCCAGCTCGGGAGGCGCCGGCGTCGGTGACGCAGCCGCGGTCGGCACAGCCTGCACCGCCGGCGCCGCACCTGGGGCATCCGCAGGATGCCCCAGCGAAGCCACCTGCTCCTTCGTGAGCGGGCCGCGGAGGTACGACATCGCCCACCGCGTGCCGAAGATGCGCGGCTCTGCCGCCTTCGCGGACACGAGGAGGAACTGACGCTTGCCGAGCCCGCCGATCGCCTTGTCGAGGGCGGCGACGTCGGTGCCTCCCGCCGCCGAGCGAAGCCCTTCGAGCACGCGCGCCTTGTCGTTCTCCGTCTGGAGCCGCCCGACGAGCCAGGTGCCTGCGTTGGACATCGCCTTGTAGTCGAGGTCGACGGGGTTCTGCGTCGAGAGCACGAGCCCGAGCCCGAAGGCGCGGCCCTGCTTGAAGATCGTGAGGATCGGCTTCTTCGGGGGTGGCTGCCCGCTGGGCGGCACGTAGCCGAAGACCTCGTCCATGTACGCGAGCGCGCGCAGGTCGGGCGTTCCCTCCTGTCCCCGCATCCACGTCACGAGCTTCGAGAAGACGAGCGTCACGACGAACTGCCGCTCCTCCTCGGAGAGGTGCGCGAGGTACACAACAGCGCAACGTGGCTTGCCCTCCGGCGTGAACAACATCGCCTGGGGGTCGAGTGGCTCGCCCTCACCCCAGGCCGCGAAGGTGGGCGACGCAACCAGCCCGTTGAGAGTGAAAGCGAGCTTCGTCCGGTCGGCAGGTGGAAAGAACTGGTCGATCTCGAAGACGCCGAGCTTCCGGATCGGAGGCGCCTGGATCTCGGCGATCAGCGTGCCGAGGTCGAGGTCGCGTCCGGCACGCCAGGCGTTCTCGATCAGGTTGGAGAGCAGCACATGTTCGCGGCTCGCAAGTGGGTCGGCGTCGATCCCGACGAGCTTCAGGAGGCTCGTCACCGTGCCCTGGATCTCGTCGCGAAGCGCCTCCTCCTCGGTCTCCCACGAGAGCGTCGGCGCCCCGAGCGAGCCGACGACGTTGAGCGGGACGCCCGCCGTGGAGCCCGGCGTGTAGACGGTGACCTCGGCTGCGTCTCTGAGCGCCTGGAGGCGCTCGGGCCCGATCCCGTTCGACTCGAGGCCCTCGCGCCAGATCGTCGCCTGCTTCGCGGCGTACTCGTCCACGGACACGCCCGCGGCCTGCGCTTCCGCTTCGCTGATCCACGGCCGGAAGCTCGCGGGCGCCAGGTCGGGGAAGACGAGCGCGAGGTTCGCCATGTCTCCCTTGGGGTCGAGAATCAACACCGGGATCCCCGCGAGCAACGCCTCCTCGAGGAGGACGACCGCGAGCCCCGTCTTTCCCGAGCCGGTCATCCCGACCACGACGCCGTGCGTCGTCAGGTCGCTCGAGCCGACCACGACTCTGTCGGCACCGGGCTTGCCGGTCGCCGGGTCGATGACGTTGCCGAGGTGGAACGAGCCGCGGTCAGCCACGGCCCGAGTCTAGAGCGACCAATAGAGTCGTTCCGTGCTCGACGGCCTCCGTGTCGACCCAGGAACCTCAGCGCGGATCGCGGACCGCGACCCGTCCGACACGTTGGGCGTCCACAAGGACATGGGCGAGAAGCGGCTCGGGAAGCTCAACGAGCGGATCGATGCGCTCCAGTACCGACTACACGCCGAGAGCCGGCGGAGCGTCTTGCTCCTCCTGCAAGGACTCGACGCCTCGGGCAAGGACGGCGTCATTCGCCGCGTCTTCCACGGAGTCAACCCGACCGGCGTGCAGGTGACGTCGTTCCGCGCTCCGGCGGGCGCCGAGCTGGAGCACGACTACCTGTGGCGCGTCCACGCCGCTCTGCCGCGAAGGGGGATCGTCGGTGTCTTCAACCGCTCCCACTACGAGGACGTCGTCGCGGTGCGGATGCTCGAGATCGCGCCGGAGCGGGTCTGGCGACCACGTTACGAGCACATCCGCGGCTTCGAGCGGATGCTGGTCGACGAGGGGACGACCGTGCTCAAGGTGTTCCTCAACGTCTCCCGCGACGAGCAGCGAAAACGGCTCCAGGAACGGGTCGATGACCCGGAGAAGCACTGGAAGTTCCGCCACGACGACCTGAAGGTGCGCGAACGGTTCGACGAGTGGATCGAGGCGTGGGAAGAGGCGCTCACCGAGACGTCGACGGACTGGGCGCCGTGGCACGTCGTCCCGGCCGATCGGAACTGGCTCAAGGCGCTCGCCGTCGCAGAGCTCCTCGTCCTGACGCTCGAGCGGCTCGACCCGCAGCTCCCGGAGCCGGAAGCCGGGCTCGATGGCCTGCGGATCGCGTAGGGGCGAGATACCTCTCGATACCTCGCCCCTACACGTGGGACGGAGCGTGAATGCCGTGCGCCGCGCCCGCCGCCGTGAGCTCGGCGCACGGACGGGTTAGATCAGGATCTGTGTTGCGAGCTCGGGCGGGCAGCCGCGCTCGACGAGGGCGACCGCCGCGTGGAGGTCGACCTCGACGTTCGCCGCCACGACCGCCGCCGCATCGAGGTCGTAACCGGATCGACAGAGCGTGTCGAATCGCCACGCGAGGACATCCGCCGCGTCATCGATCTGCAGGTCTTCGAATTGTGCCGCTGTCATGAGATTCCCCCTCTCGGGTGAGCCGCTCCCCCGAACCGACTCACGTGTGCCATAACCCGAGAATCGGTGCATTGTGCCGGTCGGTTCCTCCCCCGCCGGACGAGGCCTGCCTAGCCCTTCGGCTGGATCGACGGCTAGGCCCGATCTAGGCGAAACGAAGCGAGCGCGCGATCGCGTCGAACGTCGCGCCGCGGCCTGCGGCCTGCCCCGGCAGCGTCGAGAGCGTGATCACAATGCTCTTCGATCCCCGCAGCACGACGTACTGGAGCGTCTGCACGGCGAGCTTGCGACCGTTCGTGTTGAAGCCGATGCGGTAGGAGGCTCGGAGCGCCTGCGTGGCGGGCAACGACACGACGCGGGTACTGACACCGCCCTGCAACCCCGGCACGAGCGACTCCACCTGCTTCTTGTAGACCGAGGCGAGTTGGGCAAGCGTGACCCCGGCCGGCGCCGACGAGACGACCACGTTGACGTTTGTGGCGAACCCCTGAGCGAGCTTCGGGTCGAGCGCCATCAGCTTGATCGGTGAGCTTGCCCCCTGCATCTGAACGAGGAACGGTCGAAGCGACGGGTTCTGGGCGACGAACCGGTTGAACGCCGCCGAGTTGGCCGCCGTGCGTGCATTCAGCGCCTTCCACGATGCGGGGACGGCGATCGACGCCCCGGCGGTCGGGATGGGGACGCGGTTGCTCGGGGCGGCGGTCGCAACCGAGGCTGCGACGAGCGAGACCAGCAGGGCGATGAGAACGAGACGACGCACGGCGCGATGGTACCGGCGGGTCGTGGGGAGGCTTGCGGCTGACGCTGCGATGGAACGTGTCGCCGCGCCTCTCGGCCCACGTGCTCCACTAGAGCCACTTTTTCAAGCGGAAGAAGCCCAGCATCGCCGCGAGGGTGACGACGAGCGCCGCGAGGATCACCCAGAACGCCGTGGGCGTTCCCTCGCCCGGATAGAGCACGTTCATCCCGAAGACACTCGTAATCAGCGTCAGCGGCAGCATGGTGACGCTGATGATCGTGAGGAGGCGCAGGACGTCGTTCTGGCGGTGCGAGATGACCGACTCGTTGGTCGACTCGAGCGCCTCGACGACCTCCTTGTAGTTGTCGAGCTGGTCCCAGATCCGCTCGGCCGCGTCGTTGATGTCGTCGAAGTACGCCTCGAGCTCCTCCGGAAGAAAGCGGACGACGCGCCGCTCGAGGACGCGGAGCGTGGAGCGCTCCGGCTTGATCACCTTGCGGTACGAGATGATCTCCTGCTTCGCGTTCGAGATGTCGCGGACGACGTCCTCCGCCGCGCCCTCGAACATGTCGTCCTCGATCCGGTCGAGCTTGTGGCCGATCTTGTCGAGGATCGGGAAGCAGTAGTCGAAGAGATCGTCGAGCACCTCGTAGAGGACCCGCCCCGATCCCTTCGCGAAAAGCTGCTCGCGGTACTCCGCGTCGTCGTCGCAACGCGCGAAGAGCCGCGTGACGGGAAGCAGCTCGCGGTTCGGGATCGTGACGAGGTAGTTCTGCCCGATGAAGACGTCGAGCTCCGCGGCGTTGAGCCGCTGGATGGTCTTGTCGTAGACCGGGAAGTGGAGGACTGCGAAGAGGTAGCCGTCGTCCTCGTAGTCGTCGATCTTGGGCCGCTGGCGCTTCGAGACGATGTCCTCGACGTCGAGCGGGTGCCAGCCGAAGCGCTCGGCGAGCGCCTGGGCGGTGTCGAGGTCTGGCGCGACGGCGTTCAGCCAGGTGAGCCCACCGCCTGTGAGCTCAGCGATCTGGGCGGGGCGCGCGACGACGTCCGCGCCGGGGCGCGGCCGGGTGCTCCTGCGGATGCGGGGCAGGCTGGGCACGGGGACTGAGAGGGTCGTCGGTCGCGTACATCGTCATTCGCGATTCTACCCCGGTCGCCTGCGAAGGCGACAGCCGGTGGGGCCGAATCCGTCTACGCGGCCTGCGGGACCGGCGTCGTCCGCGCGCCGTGGGGGAGCGAGCGCTCGAGGGCGAGCGCGGCGACACTGGCGAGCAGGCAGATCGCAGCGGCTGCGAACCACGTCCCTGTCGGGCTCGCGTCGAGCGCGAAGCCGCCGAGCGCGGGGCCAAGCGCAAACCCGACCTGCCACGAGAGGGCGGAGAGCGCCATGTAGCGACCCATCAGCGCCGGCTCGGCGAGGTCTGCGACGAGCGGGCCCTGGACGGCGCCGTGCAGGCACTCGCCGATCCCGAAGGCGGCCATGATCCCCGCCAGCAGCACGGCCGCAGCGACACCGGTGACCCAGCTTCCGGCGAGTGGCACGAGCATCCAGCAGCTCGCCCAGAGCACTCCGAGCACCGCGAGGGTGCGCATCCGGCGGTGGCCCTCCGAGAGCTTCGTGACGGGCAGCTGCGCGAGGACGATCACGACTGTGTTCACGAAGAAGACGACCCCGATCATCGTCTCGGTGACCGCTGCCTCGTTCTTCGCGAAGACCGGCAGCAGCTCGAAGCCGGCCATCCCGGCGAAGATGAACAGCGTGTTGAGCGCGACGACGCCCATGAACGGGCGGTCGCGCACGACCGGCGCGTAGCTTCCGCCGGCCGCCGAGCGCCGAGACGCCGCGGTGCTCGGCTCGGGCACGAGCAGCATGAGCACCGCGAGGTAGACGACGAACGTCGCGCCGTTGACGAGGAACAGCACGTCGAACGTGGCGGGACGCGAGGTCGTCGCGATCAGCCCGCCGACGAGCGCACCGAGCCCGATCCCGAGGTTCATCACGACCCGCTGCATCGCGAACGCCGCGTGGCGGCGCTCTCGCGGCGTCAGGACGGTGATGAGCGTCGACTGCGCGGGCCAGAACAGGCCGTTGCCGATTCCTGTCACCGTGGCGATCACGAAGCCCTTCCAGGCGCTGTCCACGAGCACGTAGCCCGCGTAGCCGATCGCCAGAAAGACGAGCGCCGAGGCGAGCACCGCCTTGCCGCCGATCCGATCGACGAGCACTCCGCCGACAGGTCCGCTTGCGATCGAGACGAATCCGTTCGTCGCGAGCACGAGCCCGGCAGTCCCGAGGCCGATTCCCTGCACGTTGTGGAGGTAGATGAGCGCGAACGGGAGCACGACGCCGTTGCCGAACGCGTTCGCGAGCCCGCCGAGCTGGAGAAGCTGAACCGCGCGTGGCAGCTGCGGATTGAGGGAGCGAAGCCACCGACGCATCACGCAAGACTAGGCGCCGCTCGCCGCGACGACGGAGCGGTAGGGTCGCCGCAATGGCACTGTTCGACGACGTCTGCGCTGCGGTCGACACGGCACGGGCCGAGAGCGAGACGCCCGGCGCGGCGGTAGGGCTGCTGCACGAGGGCGAGGAGCACGTCGCAGGCTTCGGCACGACGTCCGTCGAGAACCCGCTCGCGATCACGCCGGAGACGCTGTTCCAGATCGGCTCGATAACGAAGACCTTCACCGGCACCGTCGCGATGATCCTCGTCGAGCGGGGCGACCTCGATCTCGACGAGCCTGTGCGGCGCTACCTCCCGAAGCTCCGGCTGGCAGACGAGGAAGTCGCGGCGCGCGTCACGTCGCACCACCTCCTGACGCACAAGGCAGGCTGGGTGGGGGACTACTTCGCCGACCACGGGTCAGGCGACGACGCGGCCGAGCGGATCGTCGCCGACCTCGTCCACCTGCCGCAGCAGACGCCGCTCGGTGAGGTGTGGTCGTACAACAACGCCGGCTTCTACCTCGCGGGACGCGTGATCGAGGTCGTGACGGGCAAGCCATACGAGCGGGTGGTCGCCGACCTGCTGTTGGCGCCCCTCGGCCTCACGGACACGCTGTTCTTCGCCGAGGACGTCATGACTCGTCGCTTCGCCGTCGGGCACCATCGCGCCGAGGAAGGCCCGCCGTCGGTCGCGCGCCCGTGGGCTATCGGGCGCGCCCACCACGCGGCCGGTGGCATCGCGTCGTCGGTGCGCGACCTTCTCCGGTATGCGCGGTTCCACCTCGGAGACGGCGACGGGATCCTCACCCGCGCCTCGCTCGACGAGATGCAGCGACCGCATGCCGCTGCCGCCCCGATCTTCGGGTCGGTCGGGATCACGTGGGGGGTCGACGACCGCTCGGGTGTCCGCGTCGTCTACCACGGCGGCGGCACGAACGGGCAGGTGGCCCTGCTTGCGCTCGCGCCCGACTCGGGAACGGTGCTCGCGATCCTCACGAACCACCAGGACGGCGGAGAGATCTCGGGCGCGGCTCTCCGGGTCGTTCAGTCAGCCCTCGGTGGGCACGAAGTCGAGCGGATCGCCGTCGTGATCGAGCCGTCCGAGTACCTCGGGACATACCGGTCGCCACTGCTCGACGTCGAGGTGGCCGAGACGGAGGACGGGTTGCAGCTCGTAGTCACGAGTCGCGGCGGCTTCCCGTCCGAAGACTCACCGCCGATGCCAAATCCGCCGCCTGTAGCAGCGGCGTTCTACGAGCGCGACCGGATGTTCGTGCCGGATGGTCCGGGGAAGGGAACGGAAGCCGACTTCTTGCGAGGCCCGGACGGGCGCATCGAGTGGTTCCGCTTCGGCGGGCGCGTCATGCAGCCGCTGCGCTGACGGGCTGCGGGTGAGAGTCCCCGCCTACGGAGCGCGGGTGAAGGCCACGAGGCGCTTGCGATCCACGTCGAAGAGCTCGAGCGCATTGCCGTCGAGGCGGAACTTCACGACGCTCGGAAGCAGGGCGAGGTAGGTCGCCTCCTGCTCCATGACCCCAGCCGGCTCGGCGCAGGCCTTCTCCGTCCCGGCGACGTCCTGGATCTGGATCGCGCCCTTGTCGGTCGTGAATTCGGCCGTGTAGGTGTTGCAACCGCTCGACCCGCTGACACTCTCGTCGTCGGCGAACGTCGCGGTTAACCCCGTCCCGGCGATCGGGCTCACGAACGCGTCGCCGCTCAGGAGACCTGTCACCTGCCAGCTCCCCACGGGGGTCGCGCGCTCGTAGCGCAGCAGCTCGGCCCCGTCCGCGTCGGCGAGCACGAACTCGTCGTCTTCCGCGCGCCACTCCGCCACCTGCCCGAACGCAGCGAGGTACGCCCGCTCGATGGCGTCGGCAGGCGGCGGGCACGCCATCCGCGTCGTCGCGATCTCGCCGATTCCGAGCGAGTTGCCGTCGATCGTAAAGCTGGCCGTGTAGCGATTGCAGCCCGTCGAGCCCGAGACGGTCACGTTCTCGAATGTCGCGCTCGGCCGTGCGACCGCCGCATCCTGCGGCAGGTCGACACCTGAGACGAGCACCAACGGCTGGCCCTCGAGCAGAAGGACATCGGCGCTACCGCTCTCCTCGTCGCCGCCGCACGCCGCGAGGAGCCCGGGGAGGAGCAGCGTCGCGATCGACAACACGGCCAGGCGCACGTGTCGCAGCCTATCGCCCGCTGTCGCCCATGTCCTCGGCGAGCGCCGCAATGTGTGCCAAGTATGTGTCAATCGGGAAAGGACCCTTTCGCCTGATCTGGCAACACGGTATCAGGGAGGAGTCATCTTCCCCTTCCTGATTGGAGCCGTCACATGTCACGAGTCCCGGCCCTCGTTCTCTTCGTCGTCCTCGTCGCCGGCGGCGTGCTCGCCGTGCCAACCGCCCGAAGCGCGTCGCCCGACGTCGTCGTCAGCCAGGTCTACGCGGGTGGCGGCAACGCAGGCGCGAGCTTCACCCACGATTACGTCGAGCTCTTCAACCGGGGGTCGACCACGATCGACCTCAGCAGCTGGACGATCCAGTACGCGTCTGCGGCGGGCACGACGTGGCAGGCGACGGCGCTGACCGGGTCGATCGCGCCCGGGCGGTACTACCTTGTCCAGCTCGCGTCGGCCGCTGCGGTCGGGTCGCCTCTGCCGACCCCGGACGCGACGGGGACGACGAACCTGGCCGTCTCGGGCGGCAAGGTCGCGGTTGTGCGCGACTCGACGCCGCTCGCCTGCGGCGCGTCTCCCGGAAGCTGCTCGGCCGTGACCTCGATCGCCGATCTGATCGGGTATGGCACGGCGGCCGACCACGAGGGCGGTGGCGCGGCGCCCGCGCTTGGCAACACGACCGCCGCAGTTCGTGCCGGCGATGGGTGCACGGACGCCGATGCCAATCCGACCGACTTCGCCGCTGGCACTCCGGCGCCCCGCAACTCGTCGACGGCTGTCACGACCTGCGGCATCGAGCCGCCACCCACCGGCGGCGTCTCGCAGAGCGCGACGGTGGACATCGACATCCAGCCCGTTCTCTCGATCGCGCTGGAGCGGCCTGCCGTCAGCTTCGGGAACGCGACGACCGGCGCTACCCCGGCGCCCGTCTCGGAGCGGGTAACGGTCGTCAGCAACAACATCGGCGGATACGCGTTGACCGTCCATCGCACGGCCTTCCTGCCGGCCGACCTGCCGCTCGGCATCGCGGGCACTGCTCCGAGCGGAGGACAGATCGGCAGCTCGCTCGCCGGCGGCGCCATGGCCTCCATCCCGATCGCTCCCGCCCCCGACCTGCTCGTGGGCACCAAGGCCACTCCGAGCACCGGCGCCGGGGACGTCTGGGACACGCGCCTCGGATTCGTCTCGCCCCTTCCGGTCGTCGCGGCCGGACGGTACGCCGCGACCGTGACCCTCACGGTGATCGGTCAGTGATTCGCACGGGAATCGTGCTGCTGGTTGTCGTCGTGCTCGTGCCTGCCTCGGCGGGCGCGGGCACGACGAGGCCATCGCTCGCCCTCACGGCGACGCCGGCCCGCGTCTCGCTCGAGGGCGCCGGCCAGTCGACGATCCGCGTCACGAACACCGGTCAGAGCTCCGTCGTCGTCGACGTCGGACGAGCCGGGTTCGCGCTCGATCTGCGGGGGCGGCCCAGAGTCGTTCCGCGGGGTGGCGCCCGCGCGGCGCAGGCTTGGCTTTCCGTCCGTCCGGGTCACTTCGTCCTCCGCGCCGGGGGAAGCAGGTCGCTCACGGTGGCGTCGCGCCTCCCCGCCCGCGCCGAGCCAGGCGACCACGACGCGCTCGTGCTTCTCACGACCCGGCCGCATCGCAGAGTGGGAGTGGCCGTGCGTCTGAGGATCGGGGTCGTCGTGGTCGTTCGCGCCCCCGGCCGCGTGGTGCGGAATCTGGTGGTGCACGGACTTCGCGTGCGGCGTGTCCGGACGGCTCGGATCCTGGAGCTCGCAGTCGTGAACCGCGGCAACGTGACGGAGACGCTCGAGCGCGGGCGGGTCTGGGTCTCGCTCCGCCGCGGCGCGGCCGATGAGAGGCTCCGGGCAGACCCGCGCATGCTCCGTCCGCGAACCCGCGGCATCGTGCAGCTTCGCTACTTCGGCCGATTGAAGGGGTGGGTGACGGTGCGTGCCCGAATCGCCGCACAGCCCGGCGTCCCGGCCGTCCGGCGCACCTTCCGGGTCAGGCTGTGAGACGAGCCTGGCCCGGCTAGCGTTGAGGCATGCACACCACACCGATCGTCCTGGTTCCAGGGTCTGGCTCGGCGCATGGGCGTGGGACGAGGTCGCGGCCCCGCTGCGCGCCGACGGCCACGAGGTCACGGCGCTGACGCTGCCCGGGCTCGAGTCGGCCGACGCCGACCGCTCCTCGATCACGCTCGCCGACCACGTCGACGCGATCTGCGACGCGGTGACGGCGGCGGGGCCTCCCGTCGTGCTCGCCGTCCACAGCGGCGCCGGTGCTCCCGGCTACGCCGTCCCGCCGCATCCTGAGCGGATCGCAGCGATGGTCTACGTCGACACCGGCCCGGCGGTCGGTGCGCTCGACCCCGACTTCGCCGATTCGAGAAGCCACTCCCTTCGCCGGACGAGCTCGCGGCCGCGAGACCTCGACGGCTCAGCGAGGCGCAGCTCGAGACGTTCCGGCGACGGGCGGTTCCCGAGCCGGGAGCCGCGCTTCGCGACGCCGCCGAGCTGCGGAACGAGGCGCGTCTCGACGTCCCGAGCACGGTCGTTTGCACGGGGTACACCTCCGAGGAGTACAAGGACGCCGTGAAGGAGGGGTATCCCTTCGTCGCCGGCCTCGCCGAGTTGCGCAAGGTGACGTACATCGACCTGCCGACGAGCCACTGGCCGATGTGGTCGCGCCCGGAGGACCTCGCTCGGATCATCGGCGACGTCGCGCGAAACGCTTCCCGCGCCTGATCCCGGATCTCACCTCCCGTCGCCCAGGCTGATGGCCATGTGTGCGACGGACGGGCGTACGACGCCCGGCACGGGCTCGGACGAGAAGTGGAAAAGGAGTGCGCCGGGCGTGTTGGCCGTTCTCTGCACCGGGGTGGAGGCGGCGTTCTTCGAAACAAGCGACCTTGCCTCGGCGACGGTCGCTGTACCGGCGTACGCGAGCAGGAGCGTCGCGACGAGGGTTGTGACTCTTCTGCGGGTGATCGTGGTGGTCATGAGGTTTCTCCGGCGATCGGGGTTGACATCCGGAGAACCGGCAGAGGTGCGATTCCTTACGGCAGCCCGTGAGCACCTCGCGTCGAGATGGCGTGTGAGCGCACATGGCCCGGTCGGAGGTAACGCGGACCCGCTCGTCGATCCCATCGACCTGGAGCAAGCGGCGGCGATTGCGCGCGGCTGACCACGCTCTGCGTCCGTGCACGTACGGCGCGCGACTAGCCCTATCGCTGCGAATCCCTGGCGGTCCGTCTAGCCCGCTGCGTCGGTCGCGTCGGCACCATCCGGCGTGCGGACGGTCCGGGGGGACGGCTGGTAGGAAAGGACTGCGGTTCGTTCCTTCCAGCCGATGCCGTCCGCACTGGCGTACTAGCAAGTCCGTTCATCGCCGCCCAGAGGCGAGCGCAGCGGGCCACGGCGGCCGCTTCGAGCCGCTCGCGGGTCATCCCGCTAGTCGGACGCCGTGTTGCCGCGTTAGGCGAATCCCGAGGGCCGCACCGGGGGCCGCACGGAATCGCAAGACCGGGGGTTCTCGCACACCGACCCACGGTTTCAAGCCGTTCCCGCAAGCCCAGAACCGCTGAATGCGCCCGGAAGGAATCGAACCTTCGACCTCGCGCTCCGGAGGCGCGCGCTCTATCCCCTGAGCTACGGGCGCTGGGAGGAGCCAGTGTAGTCGGACGGTGGCCCGTGCGCCCGCGTCGCAGCAGCCCCGAAGACAACCGGGCCGCCCGAGCTGGCTGCTGGGGTCGACGCCGAGTCGCCGGCCGATCCGAGGACACCGATGTCCGACGCCGACGCCCTCCTCGACGAGCTCGAGGACGGCTGGCTCCGCGATCAGGTGGTCGGGCTTGGCGGTCGCTGGGCTGGAGCCGCGGTCGGGGTTAGCCTAGGCTCGCCACGATGCCGCTCGCGGACGTCAGCTCGACCTACGCCGACATCGTCGAGACGGTGTTCTCGTCCACGATCGCCGCGAAGGCGTGGCTGGCGACCGCCGCGATCGTGCTCGCGGTCGTGCAGGTGCTCACGGCGTCGCGGATGTGGGGCAAGCTGAAACGAGTCGTCCGGCTGCCGTTCGCCCGGACGAGGCAGATCCACATCTGGTCGGGCCGCGTCGCGGTGCTCTGCACGCTGCCGGTCTTCTTCCACTGCGTGACGATGCTCGGGTTCAAGACGCCGGACGCGCGGGTGACGATCCACTCGATCGCAGGCTCCTTCGTCTACGGCGTGCTCGCCGCGAAGCTGCTCGTGATCCGCCACCGGAGCCGGAACTACGCGCCGTGGGTGCTTCCCGTGCTCGGCGGCTCGCTCGCCGCCGTGCTGACGACGCTCTGGCTGACATCGAGCCTGTGGTACTTCACGAACGTCAGGTTCGGATTCTGATGCGGAGCCCCGCGAAGCCGCTTGCGCTGCTCCTCGTCGTGTCTGCCGCGACCTTCGGGCTCGCGCTCTGGCATCCGTTCTCGCCGACGGCCCCCACCGCGGAATCGGCGGTGCAGGCTGACGCGACGCAAGGCGAAGCAGTCTTCGCCGCGAGCTGCGCGGGCTGCCACGGGGCAGATGCGTCCGGCGGAATCGGACCCGCGCTCGCGGGGAGCGGGCTCACGGCCGAAGAGGTCGCCGAGGTCGTCGCCTCGGGGCAGGGCGCGATGCCCCCGGGCATCGTCTCCGGCCAGGAGGCGGCGGACGTGGCGGCGTACGTGGCGACTCTCTCCGAGTAGGCTCGTTCGGGAATGGAGGTACGCGCGGAGATCGTCCGCCTCGAGCTGGCGGAGACGTTCGTCATCAGCCGCGAGTCGCAGGACTGGGCAGACGTCGTCCACGTGGCGATCAGCCACGACGGGCACGAGGGGCGGGGCGAGGCAGCTCCCATCGAGCGCTACAGCGAGACCGCAGCCTCCGCGCTTGCGTTCGTGGAGGAGCACGGGCGCCTCGTCGGCGACGACCCGTTCGATCTCGAAGAAATCGGCGCCCGGCTCGGCGACGTGAACGGAGAGCAGGCCGCGAAGTGCGCACTCGACGCAGCTCTTCACGACCTCCAGGGCAAGCTTCTCGGCGTCCCCGTCAACCGACTGCTCGGCCTGCCCCGGCAAGGCCCGCCGACGTCGTGGACGGTGTGGCTCGGGGATCCCGACGACATGGCGCGGCGCGCTGCCGCCGCGGCGCCGCGGTTCCGGAGGCTGAAGCTCAAGCTCGGAGGCGGCGACGGCCTCGATGTCGAGCGCGTTCGCGCCGTCCGCGCGGTGACCGATCTCCCACTGATGGTCGACGTCAACGAGTGGTGGTCGCTCGACGAGGCGCTGGAAGCCTGCGCCGCGCTCGCGACGCTCGGGGTGGAGTACGTCGAGCAGCCCCTGAAGCAGGGCGAACCCGGAGGCGCCGAGCTCCGTCGCCGCTCGCCGATCCCCGTGTACGTCGACGAGGACTGCCATACGCTCGCCGACGTCGCCGCCTGTGCCGAGCTCGCGCACGGCGTCAACATCAAGCTCGCCAAGTCGGGCGGGATCCGGGAAGCAATACGCATGGTCCACGCCGCCCGGGCGCTCGGCCTCGGCGTGATGCTCGGCTGCATGGTGGAGTCGGGGCTCGGGATCGCAGCCGGCTGCGCGGTCGCCCCGCTGTGCGACCACGTCGACCTCGACGGAAACCTGCTGCTCGCCCGCGACCCCGTGCCCGGCCCCGCGTTCGTCGACGGCGTCCAGGTCGCCTCGGAAGGGGTCGGACTTGGCTGCGGGTGAGCGCACGCTGATCCTCGCGGAGGGGTTCTCCGCCGATCCCCACTACGGCAAGACGATGCGCGGGGTGCTCCGCTACCGGGGCGAGGACGTCGTCGCGGTCCTGGACTCGGAGCGAGCGGGGGAGACGGAAGGCGGCGTGCCGGTCGTGGCGACGGTCGAGGAGGCGATGTCCTTCGACCCGCAGGTCGCGCTCGTCGGCGTCGCGACGCAAGGCGGACGGTTTCCGCCGGCCTGGCGGCAGCTGCTCGCGGACTGCGTGCGCAGCGGGCTGTCGCTCGAGAACGGGCTCCACCAGATGATTCGCGACGACCCGGAGCTGCGGTCGCTGGCGGACGAGCACGGCGTCGAGTTGCGCGACCTGCGACGCCCTCCGGACGACCTCGACTGCCCGTCGGGAGCGAACCTGGAGGTCGACGCTCCGATCGTGCTCACCGTCGGCTCCGACTGCGCGATCGGGAAGATGACCGTTTCGCTCGAGCTGGACCGCGCGGTGCAGGCACGGGGCATCGCATCGGTGTTCGTGCCGACGGGACAGACCGGGATCGCGATCGCCGGCTGGGGCATCGCGGTCGACGCCGTCATCTCGGACTTCCTGGCCGGCGCCGCGGAGCGTCTCGTCGTCGAGGGCCGTCGTCGTGGGGGCGAGCTGCTCCTCGTCGAGGGCCAGGGCTCGCTGGTCCACCCGGCCTACTCGGGGGTCACGCTCGGCCTCCTCCACGGATCGACGCCTCACGCCCTGGTGCTGTGCCATCGCCCCGGCACGACGGAGGTCGAGGGGTACCCGGGGCATCCGCTGCCCTCGCTCACCGACCTCGTCGCTCTCCACGAGTGCGCATCGCTTCCCCGTCGCCCGGCGCGGGTCGTCGCGGTCGCGCTCAACACCGCGGAACTGGACGACAGCGACGCGGAAGCAGCCGTCCGAGCGGCGGCGGAGGAAACAGGCCTCCCGACCGCGGATCCCGTTCGCGGCAACGCCGACGGGCTGGTCGACGCCGTGCTTGCCGTGTCGCCGTGATCCGGTAGGATCCGCGCCCGCCCGGTGGGGGGCGTTTCCGGCACACCGACGAACGAGGGCTGCGGCGTATGGCATGGAGGGGTTGGGGGGGACGGCTGTGTGCGCTCGCTGCCGGTGTGCTCTCCGCGGTCGTGGTCGTGAGCCCTGGGACGGCCGCCGACATCGGCGCCAACGACGACACGGGGAAGTACGCACCCGATGCCGGCGCCGCCTTCTACACCCAGATGGCGTCGCTGGGCCTCCGCCAGGCAGTCGTCACCGTCCGCTGGCAGCCGAGCGACCCGCTCGGCCTTGGGGAGCGGCCGCTCCTCGACCTGACGGTCGCCGCAGCGCAGGCGGCAGGTCTCTCCGTCGTGTTCGCGACCTATCCGTACCCGCCGCGAGAGCTCGAGGCAGGGCTTGCGAGACCAGAGGCATTCGGTGCATGGCTCGGCGAGCTCGCGCACCGGTATCCGCAGGTACGCGGGTTCGTGGTGGGCAACGAGCCGAACCAGCCCGCCTTCTGGCGACCGCAGTTCTCGAAGACACGTCAGACCTCGGCCGCGGCATTCGGCCCGTTTCTCGCAGCGGGCTACGACGCGCTCAAGAAGGTCGATCCGACGCTGAGCGTCGTCGGGGTCGGTCTCTCGCCCCGCGGCAACGACCGACCATTGGCGCGGAGCAACGTCTCGACGTCTCCGATGCGGTTCCTGGCCGCGCTCGGCGCCTGGTACCGGACGAGCGGTCGCGACCGGCCGCTCATGGACGGCCTCAGCTTCCACCCGTATCCGAACGCGGCGACCGACGCCCTCGCCCGCGGGTATCCGTGGCCGAACGCCGGCTTCGTGAACCTCGGCCGGGTCAAGCAGGCCGTGTGGGACGCCTTCCACGGCACCGCCCAGCCCACGACGCTCGACGGCCTCCGGCTGTACCTGGACGAGATCGGCTGGCAGGTCGAGACTGCCGGGCGTGACGGCTACGGCGGCGCCGAAAACGTTCCCGTGGCAAGCGAGTCGCATCAGGCCGCGGTGTACGGCGAGGTCGTGCGGCGTGCCGCCTGCGACCCCGACGTCGCGCAGGTGAACATCTTCGGGTTCCGCGACGATGCGGCACGGAGCGGCTTCCAAGCGGGGCTCCATCGCGTCGACGGCACCGCCCGGCCTTCCGCCGACGCCGTGCAAGCGGCGCTGGCGGACGAGACGTCGTGCACGGCGTCGGCGTGGCGACCCACGCGCGCGGTTGTCGGCGCTGGTCGGCCGCGGATCACGGTCGCCGGAAACGGCCTCAGCGTGCAGCTCACCGCCGCGGAGGGCGCGACCGCCCGAGCCTGCGTGCTCAGAGGCAGCCCCACGCTCGCCTCCGCGCGGCGGATACTCACCTCGCGTCGCGCGCCCACCGCGGCGTGCACGTGGGGCGTCCTTACGGCGAACCGCTCGACAATGCTGCGTCTCCGTCGACCGCGGGGCGTCCATACGCTTGCGGTGAGACTCACGGCGGAGGGGAACCCGCTGCGCGCGACGACCGTCGTTCGCCGGTTGCGCTGAGCGGCGTCTCTCCAGGCGTCTTCCGTCAGTAAGACGCCCTTGACACCGAACACGTGTTCTGTCACCATGGGAACACGTGTTCGCCTCATCGCTCATCGGACGGATCTCGCTCGTCGTGCTCACCGTGCTCCTGCTGTGGGCGCTGTTCGCGGGTGAGACGGGCGCCAGCGGCCCCGAGCGCGCGTACAGGGTGAAGCCAGGCGACACGCTGTGGTCGATCGCGGAGCGCACGTTCGCCGGCGATCCCCGGGAAGGGGTCTGGGAGCTCCGCGAGCGCAACGCCCTGACGTCCGCGGTGATCGTGCCCGGTCAGGTCCTCACGCTGCCCGCCTAGCGATCGTCGTTGGAGCGAGATATATCTCGTTCCGACAGGAACGCCCGTCCACGAACGATCGGAGACCCCATGGCGAGCGAGCGCATTCTCGAGCTACTGCGGCGGCCGGCGGACCCGAACGAGCACGAGGCGATCCGCGAGCTCTGGAAGGCACACTCGATCGCCGAGGACAACAGGGATCTCCCCGGGCTGATCTCGACGCTCACCGAGGACTGCGTCTACACGGTCGCGGGCACGGGGGCGAGGTGGGAGGGGCACGAGGGCGCTGCGCGCTTCTACACGGAGCTCCTGACGGCGTTTCCGGACATTCACTTCGAGCTCGACTACATCGTGATCGGGCCGCAAGGCGTCTGCGAGGAGGCGATGGTGACGGCGACGCACGAAGCCCGCTGGCTCGATCACGAGCCGACGGGCGAGAAGCTCGCGTGGCGCAACGCCATCTTCTTCCCGTGGGATCCGCAGACGCGGTTGTTCAAGGGCGAGATGGTCTACACGGACCTCGCGCTCCCGTAGCTCGCGCTCCCGTAGAGGGAACTCCAGCGGTGGGACGGGGCACGGGCGGCGCCGTGTCCGGCACAGAGCCGCTCAGGGGCGCTGCTCGCGAAGGAGTCCAGGCGCCGGCCGACGTGGAGCTCGCGCCTCGTCTCACTGGCGGCTCGCGAACCCCGAGGTCCCCGACCGTGGTGCGCCCGTCAGTTCCGGCCGGGGTTGTGGCTCGGAGCCGCCTCCACAGGTGTTGTCTCGTGCGGCGGCCGGCATACGTCTACGACGGAGGCGCGGGCCCGGCGACCGTGAACGGGGGAGGGTTGCCACGGTGCCGCAAGCGTCGAGCCCGCTACGGGTCACGGTAGCGCGACCGCCCGTTTCACGGAAAACGCGCGAGCCGGTGTCGCGTCCGGCTTGCATCCGCCGTCGCGATCTTGGAGGATCGCGCTCGAGGGAGGAGCCGCGGCAGGTTACTCCCTTCTGCGGCTGCGTCCCGGGGCTCCCCCCGCTCCGGGTGCGTTTGGCGATCCGCAGGAGCGTTCGCGGCTTCTTCCTCTAGAGCACCTCAGATTCGTCGTGTGCTCCATCTGCGGAAGCGATGGGATGAACCTAGGCGGAGGACGGCTTTGTCGGCGACCGGGATTCCTGCGAGCCACATGCAGGCGACCGTGCACCTGTTCGCGTTCCCGCGGAAGTGTCCGCGCTGGACATATCCCCGCTCCCGTCGTACGGTGCTGAGAAGACGGCCCGAGCGGTGTCGCAGGCTTTTGGGGGAGAAGGTCGCTCGGGCCGTCTTTGGGGAGGATCGGTTTCTCTCACGCGAAGACCGCGTTGTGATGACGCTTCCACAGGCGGGCGTGTAAACACCGCGCAAAGTGCGGAGATTGCCGACCAACTGTCCACACGGTTCCACAGGGAGCTCGTACAGCTGGGGAAATCAACCACAGCGCCGTCACCGGAGGGCTGCCATGCGTAGGGAGGGCTGCGGCGGCACGGTGTTCGGTACCGACCCGCTCCGGGCGCTGCTCGCGAAGGAACGCCGCCGGCGACGTTAGGCGCTCGGACGGAGTGGCGCGCCCCGAAGGGGCGGGCGACAGCCAAATGCCTCAGCCGCGCGACTCAGGCTCGAGACACCTCCCGGGCCGGGATACGATCCGCGCCCGTGGATCTCGACCTCGTGTTCCTCGGGACGGCGGGCTCTGCGCCCACAGCGTCGCGGGGCGCCTCCGCCACCCTCGTGCGGCGCGGAGGCGATCGGCTGCTCGTCGATTGCGGCGAGGGCACGCAGCGCCAGCTGCTCCGCTCCGACGCGGGTCTGGTCGACCTGGAAGAGGTGTTTCTCACGCACCTCCATGCCGACCATGTGCTCGGTCTGCCGGGAATGCTGAAAACCTTCGCGCTGAGGGGCCGCGAGGCGCCTATCACCGTGTACGGG
Source organism: uncultured Actinomycetes bacterium (assembly GCA_963810295.1). Classification (GTDB taxonomy): domain Bacteria; phylum Actinomycetota; class Thermoleophilia; order Gaiellales; family Gaiellaceae; genus Gaiella. The sequence continues at coordinate 648,613 of CAWEMW010000015.1, read as the reverse complement.
CCACCGGGCAGCAGCGCGCTGCTCCGGGCGCTCGGAGTCGTCATCGGGCGCCTCACGTACCCGATGCGCATCGAGGAGCTCCAACCCGGCGACGAGCTGAAGCGCGACGACTACCGGATCGTCCTGTTCGAAGTCGCACACGGGCACTCGGCGGTCGGCTACGCGCTGCACGAGGACGAACGTCCCGGCCGTTTCGACGTCGAAGCCGCCGAGGCGCTCGGCGTGCCGGACGGTCCCGCGCGGGGCGCGCTCCAGCGTGGCGAGGCTGTCGCGCTCGAGGGCGGCCGCGTCGTGCGTCCCGAGGACGTGCTCGGGCCGCCGCGACGGGGCCGGAGCATCGTCCTGAGCGGCGACACGGCACCCACCGAATCGGTCGTCGAGGCTGCCGCCGGCGCAGACGTTCTCGTTCACGAGGCGACATTCCTCGCCGACGAGCGCGATCGCGCGCGCGAGACCGACCACTCGACGGCGGAAGGGGCGGCCGGCGTCGCGCGGGACGCGGACGTCCGGCTTCTCGCGCTGACCCACCTCTCTGCCCGTTACGCGGGGACCGAGGTCGCCGAGGAGGCCTGTCGCGTGTTTCCCCGCACGGTCGTGCCACGGGACTTCGACGTGATCGAGGTGCCGCTGCCGGAGCGTGGCGAGCCAGAGCTCGTCGAGCGCGGCGGCCGACGCGCGCGCCGACAGGATGTAGGGTCCGGCGCATGAGCGAGCTCGTACAGGTCGCGGTGGCGGGAAGCGTCGACGAGGCCGAGGAGCTGGAGGCGCTTCTGACCCGGGCGGGCATCGCGGCGACGCTCGAGAGCGCGGTCGAGGAGCACCCGGACGAGCACGGAGACGCCCCGGTCAGGCTGCTTGTCGCGGCCGGCGAGCTGGATGCGGCCCGGGACGCGATCGAGGCGCTCACCGAGCCTGACGATCCTTTCCCCGGCTAGCTCGCCGGCGTGAACACGATCGTCGTCGTCCCGGCGAAGCCGGGGTTCTCGAGGTCGAAGATGCAGGCGCGGGTGCCGTCAGCGTACGGGGGCGCCGGGATGCGGTGGATCTCCGACTCGCCGGCGGGTGTTTGGAGGTTCGCGACCTCGAAGCCATCGACGTAGGCACGTACGGGATCGCCCGTCTTGCCGAGGATCGTGATGTCGAGGGTTCCGGGCCGGCACCCGTACACGACCATGCGGGCCATCCCGGTGAAGTCGCCGTTCGGCATCAGCCCGTCGACGCGGAGCGACACGCGTGCCGGGACCTCCGGTTTCCAGGCGATGAGCCCGTGTGTCTCGCTGTCGCCCAGGGGTCGGTCGGCGAGCCGCTCGCCTGCGAGCGTGATGGCGGACGGCGCCACGATCACGTCGCTGGCGACGGTCTCTCCGTCCTGTGTTCGCAGCACCCCGTCGTCGCCGACCTCGACTTCAGGCGTCGTGGACGGAAACGGAAGCGTCGCAGGCGGGACCCTGAGCACCTCGTCGATTCGCCTGTTCCAGAAGAGCGTTCGCGCCACAGAGGTCCACAGACGATCGCCGGTCACGAGCAGCGTCGTCTTGCCGAGCCCCGCGTCGTCGATCCAGGCCGGCGGCGCGGATCCGATCAGCACCCGATTCTCGTGCTTCGAAGCGTCCGCGATGCTGCGTGCTGCGTCGACCGAGACGAGCGCCAGCCCGACCCCGACGACGACCGCTGTCGTCCATGCGAGCCGCCGCGGAAGCAGGACGACGAGGCCTCCGGCGGCAAGAGCTGCAGCGACCAGCGTGGCCCGTGCCTGGTCCGCCGTGAGGCCCTCGAGCGCGGCCGGCGTGAGTGCGTTGACGAGCGTCTCGGGCGCCGCGATCTCTTCCATCGGAATGAGCGCAGCCGCCGCCACGAGCGCGAGCCACCCGGGAATCACGACGGCGAGTGCGCGCGGCGCCCCCCGGGAGATCCACGCACAGAGACCGATTGCCAGCAGGGGCAGCACGGTGATCAGATAGCGCTCCGCGACGTGGCCCACGTACTCGGCCGAGAAGAGCCCGACCTGCACGACCAGCAGGAACGCATACGCGAGCGCGACCGAGACGAACGACCGGAGCGCGGGATCGCGGTCGCGGCCCGAGAAGACGCCGAACGCGAGCGCCGCGATCGCGAGCACGGGGATTCCGAGCCCCAGCACGGCGACGTCGAACCCGTGCCAGGCCACCTCGACGAGGCTGCCGGCGTCCAAGGTCGAGCCGGTCCGGTCGCCGACCGGCGTGTACGCGCCGAGCACGCTCTCGGTCGAGAGATCGCCGCCGCGTGCGACGAGCACGACGCCGACGGCGATCAGGACGAGCGCCGTGGCGGCAGCGAGGCCCAGTAGCGGGCGGAGACGCGCGCGATCCCGCGCTGCAAGCGCGTCGAGCGCGACTGCCAGGACGAGCGCGGGAAGCAGCACGAGTGCCTGGAGCCGCACGGCTGCGGCCGCGGTGGCCCAGCCCGCGAACACGCCGTAGCGCCACGTCGACGGCGTCTCGACCGCGCGTGCGAGGGCGAGGAGCGCGGCCGCGACGATCGTCAACGTCAGCGGCTCCGTCATGAGGAACCCTGCGTAGTGCAGCGCGGGCGCGAGGAGCGGCAGCGCCGCGGCAACGACGGCCCACCGCGCCGGGACGAGCCGTCGAGCCCAGAGGTACGTCGGGACCGCGACGAGCGAGGCCGCGAGCGCCTGCAGGAAACGGGCCCACTGGATCCCGTCCGCCAGGTCGAACGCGGCGAGCGGCGCTCCGATGAGCGCAGGGGTCAGCAGGCTGTAGTACGGCGTCGGGAGCCCGCGGATGCTCAGCGTCCCCTCCGACCAGAGCGTCTCGCCGATGAGCCCGTAGACCATCTCGTCCGGCGCGATCCACGGCGTCGTGAAGGCCTGTGCCGCCGCGAAGCGGACGATCGTGGAGAGCACCACGAGGCCCGCCACGAGGAGCGCGGCGCGCGACACGCGCCGCGCGGGAGAGCCGCCTGCGGTCACCGTCTCCGGGTCGGTCACGGAAAGGATCCTCGCCGACCGGCGGCGATCGAGTTGTAAGTGCCATCGCGTGCGTCGACTACACTCGCGCCGTCCCCTTTAAGCCGGTCCAGCGAGGCCGGGAAGGAGAAGCGATGGAGACCGGCACACCCGCGCGCGATCACGCGCGCGAGATCCTCGACGCGGATGCGGTGGCGCGGACGGTCGCGCGGCTGGCCCACGAGCTGATCGAGCGAAACGACGATCTCGAGCGGGTCGCGCTCGTCGGGATCCACACCCGTGGGGTGCCTCTCGCGCGGCGCCTCGGCGAGCTCGTCGCCGAGCGCAGCGGCATCGAGCTGGAGCTCGGGGCCGTGGACATCTCGTTCCACCGCGACGACGTGCACGTGCGCGGTCGCGAGGCGCCGCGGCATGCGCATCCCATCGTCCGCGGCACGGAGCTCGGCTTCCCGCTCGGAGGAACGACCTGTGTCCTCGTCGACGACGTGCTTTTCACAGGGAGGACGATCCGCGCGGCGATCGACGCGCTCCTCGACTACGGTCGACCGGATCGCGTTCAGCTGGCGGTGCTCGTCGACCGAGGGCACCGGGAGCTGCCGATTCGCCCGGACTACGTCGGCAAGAACCTCCCGACCGCGCTCGGCGAGCGCGTGCGGGTCGAGCTCGAGGAGATCGACGGCGTCGATCGCGTGTTGCTGGACGGCGCCCAACGGGAGCAAGGCGATGAGTGAGCGCCCGACCACGCGACACCTGCTCGGGGTCGGCGACCTGACCCGGGACGACGTCGAGCGCGTTCTCGACACCGCCCGTGCGCTCGAGCAGTCGCTCGACAGGGAGGTCAAGAAGCTTCCGACGCTTCGCGGCCGACTCGTCCTGAACCTCTTCTACGAGTCGTCGACGCGCACGCTCGCGAGCTTCGAGCTCGCTGCGAAGCGGCTCTCGGCCGACACGCTGACACTGCGCGCGTCTGGATCGTCCGTCGACAAGGGCGAGTCGCTCCGTGACACGGCGCTCACGCTCGCGGCGTACGAACCGGACGTGATCGTCGTGCGGCATCCGCACATCGGCGCGCCGCACCTCGTCGCCGGCACGACCCAGGCGCACGTCGTGAACGCAGGCGACGGGAAGCACCAGCACCCCACACAGGCGCTGCTCGACCTCTTCACGATCCACGAGGCGCTCGATCGGCTGGACGGCGTCTCGGTTGCGATCGTGGGCGACGTGCTGCACTCCCGGGTGGCCCGCTCGCTCGTCGAGGCGTTGCTTCTCGTCGACGCCGACCCGGTGCTGGTAGCGCCGCCCACGCTCCTGCCACGCGGGATCGAGGAGCTCGGCTGCCGGGTGAGCAACGACATCGCCGCCGTCTCCGACGTCGACGTGGTCTACGTGCTGCGCATGCAATCGGAGAGGATGCAGGCAGCCTACGTCCCCTCGCTGCGGGAGTACACCGCGTTGTACGGCATCACACCGGAGCGCGTCCGGTCGGGCCAGCTTGTGATGCATCCCGGGCCGATGAACCGCGGAGTCGAGATCGACCCGCGCGTCGCCGACTCGGGAGCCTCGCTCATCACGACGCAGGTACGGTCGGGCCTCGTCGTGCGCATGGCGATCCTCTACGACCTCCTCACCTCGCCGGGCGTGCGAGTCGCGGCGCAGGCTCTCGAGGTCGCGTGATGCTCACCAGCCGGAACGGGCGGCTCGACTCACTGACTATCCGAGCGCGCGTCGTCGATCCGGTGGAAGGCATCGACACGCCGGCCGCGGTCACCGTCGAGGACGGCGTCGTGACGGCGATCGACACGCTTTCGTCGGCGCCGGCGGGCCTCGTACTCGCGCCGGCGTTCGTGGACCCGCACGTGCACCTGCGCACGCCGGGTCGCGAGGACGAGGAGACGATCGTCTCGGGCACGGAGGCTGCCGCCGCGGGCGGGTATTGCGCGATCGTCGCGATGCCGAACACCGAGCCGGTCGTCGATACCGCCTCCGTACTGCGGGCGCTCGTCGAGCGGGCACGCGACGAGGCCGTCGTCCCGACCGGCTTCACCGCTGCCATCTCGAAGGGCCAGCGCGGGGAGGAGCTGACCGAGATGGCCGAGCTGGCGGAGGCCGGAGCGCTCGCGTTCACTGACGACGGCAGACCGGTCGCCTCGGCCGGGCTCATGCGCCGCGCCCTCGCCTACAGCGCGGTCGCCGATCGACCTCTGGCCGTGCACTGCGAGGAGCCGACGCTGTCGCGCGACGGGCAGATGCACGAGGGCGCCGTCTCCGCCGAGCTCGGGCTCACCGGGTGGCCGTCCGTCGCCGAGAGCCTGATGGTGGAGCGCGACCTGTCGCTCGCCGCGTACGAGGGTCGCCCGGTGCATCTCCAGCACCTCTCCGCCCGTGCCTCCGTGGAGGCCGTGCGCCGTGCGCGCGCCACCGGCGTCCGCGTGAGCGCCGAGGCGACGCCGCACCACCTCTGCGTCACCGACGAGCTGGTGCGCTCGCTCGACGCGAACGCGAAGATGAACCCGCCGCTCGGAAGCGAGGACGACCGCCGCGCGCTCGTGGACGGGTTGCTCGACGGCACGATCGACTGCATCGCGACCGATCATGCGCCGCACGCGCGACACGAGAAGGACGCGCCGTTCGAGGAGGCGCCCTTCGGGGTCACGGGGCTCGAGACGGCGTTCGCCGCGCTCAACACCTTCCTCGTGCGCGAGGGCGAGGCGCCGCTCGCCACCGTTCTCGAACGCCTGTCGGCGGGGCCGTCGCGCGCGCTCGGTCTGCCCGCGCCGCGCATCGCCGTCGGCGAGCCTGCGAACCTCGTGCTGCTCGATCTCGAGGCGACCTGGACGGTGAGCGAGGACAGCTTCCGGTCCCGGTCGGTGAACTCGTGGCTCCTCGGACGGACGCTCGTCGGCGCCGTCGTCAAGACGGTGGCCGCAGGCCGAGTGGTGTTCGCCGCGTGAGGGGAGCCGCACAGGGCTACGTCCTGCTCGAGGACGGAACGGTGTTTCGGGGGCGGTCGGTCGCCGCGGAGGGCGCGGCGTTCGGCGAGGCCGTCTTCACGACGGGGATGACCGGCTACCAGGAGACTGTCACCGACCCGAGCTATGCGGAGCAACTGGTCTGCTTCACCGCCCCGATGGTCGGGAACTACGGCGTCGACGAGGGCCGGCTCGAGTCGAGCGCACCACACGCGCAGGCAGTCCTGATGCGGCGGCTCGGCGGCGAGGATTGGGCCCTCTGGCTCGCGGAGCGCGGAATCGTCGCGCTCGACGAGGTGGACACGCGATCGCTGACGCTTCGTGTCCGTGAAGCAGGCGCGATGCGAGCCGTGGCGGTCGCCGACGAGCGCACGCTCCCCGTAGGAGACGCGCTCGCGCAGGTGCGCGCGCAGCCGACGATGGAGGGCGCCGCGCTCGTCGCGCAGGTCTCGACCCGGGAGCCGTACGTCGCCCAGGCCGAAGGGCGCGTCCGCGTGGCCGTGGTCGACTACGGCGTGAAGCGCTCCATCCTGCGGCGCCTCGCGAAGGCCGGCGCTGCGGTGACCGTCTTTCCGCACGTGTACGACGCCGACGAGCTGGCGAGCCACGACGGCGTTCTCCTCTCGAACGGGCCCGGCGACCCCGCGCCCCTCGTCGAGGAGACGGAGGTTGTGCGCGCCACGCTCGGGCGTGTGCCGATGCTCGGAATCTGCCTCGGGCATCAGCTGATCGGCCTCGCGACCGATCACGAGACCACGAAGCTGCCTTTCGGCCACCGCGGCGCGAACCATCCGGTGCTCGACAAGCGCACCGGGCGCGTGCTCGTGACGAGCCAGAACCACGGTTTCGCGGTCGTGCCGTCCGAGCGAGCGGAGGAGACCCATGTCTCCCTGTACGACGGCACCGTCGAGGGGTTCGACTTCCCCGCCCTCCAGGCGCAGAGCGTGCAGTTCCACCCCGAGGCGGGGCCTGGGCCGCACGACGCCTGGCCGATTCTCAAGCGGTGGGTCGAAGCGCTGGAGCCCGCCTGATGCCCGCCAGGCGTGATCTCCGCTCGGTCTGCGTAATCGGCTCCGGGCCGATCGTGATCGGCCAGGCCTGCGAGTTCGACTACGCAGGGTGCCAGGCTCTGAAGGTGCTCCGGGAGGACGGGTACCGCACGATCGTCGTCAACTCGAACCCGGCGACGATCATGACCGACCCGGGCTTCGCCGACCGTACGTACATCGAGCCGCTCGACCTCGAAGGTGTGGCTGACGTCCTGCGCCGTGAGCGACCCGACGGCCTGCTGCCGACGCTCGGCGGTCAGACGGCGCTCAATCTCGCGATCGAGCTCGAGGCGGCCGGGGTGCTCGACGACCTCGGTGTCGAGCTGCTCGGCGCCTCCGTCGACGTCATCCGCCGTGCCGAGGACCGAGAGCTCTTCCGAGACGCGGTCCAGGGCTGCGGACTTGCGGTGCCGACCTCCCGCATCGTCGGGTCGCTCGACGAGCTCGAGGGCGTCCCGGTTCCGGCCGTGATCAGGCCCGCGTTCACGCTCGGAGGCCACGGGGGCGGCTTCGCCGACGACCTCGTTGCGCTCCATCGCCAGGTCGAGCGAGGCCTGAGCGAGAGCCCCATCCGGCAGGTGCTCGTCGAGGAGTCGATCCGCGGCTGGGACGAGTTCGAGCTCGAGGTGATGCGGGACCGCGCGGACAACGTCGTGATCGTCTGCTCGATCGAGAACCTCGATCCGATGGGCGTCCACACGGGAGACTCCGTCACCGTCGCGCCGCAGATGACGCTCTCCGACGAGGCATACCAGGAGCTGCGGGACGCGGCAGCCGCCGTGATCCGCTCGGTCGGCGTCGAGACCGGGGGGTCGAACATCCAGTTCGCGCGGGATCGCGAGACGGGCGACCTGCGCGTGATCGAGATGAACCCACGCGTCTCGCGCTCGTCCGCGCTCGCCTCCAAGGCGACCGGGTACCCGATCGCGAAGGTCGCCGCCAAGCTCGCCGTCGGGTACACGCTCGACGAGATCCCGAACGACCTGACGAAGACGACGCCGGCCAGCTTCGAGCCGACGCTCGACTACGTCGTCGTCAAGTTCCCACGCTTCGCGTTCGAGAAGTTCCCCGGAGCCGACCCGACCCTCGGCACGCAGATGAAGTCGGTCGGCGAGGCGATGGGCATCGGGCGTACGTTCACCGAGGCTTTCCTGAAGGCGTTCGGATCGCGCGAGCTCGATCCGGGCTCGCCGACGCCGTGGGCGACGATCGACGACCTGCCGGACGGTCTCCACCCGTGGTTCGTCGAGCAGCTCGAGGCCGCCAAGCGGGAGCTCCGAACCGGCGACATCCGGCGTGCCAAGCGGGCGGGATGGGGAGACGACTCGATCGGTGCAGCGTGGGGCACCTCCGGCGACGACGTGCGCCGCACGCGCTACGCGCGCGGAATCCGCCCCGCCTACCGGCGCGTCGACTCCTGCGGCGGCGAGGTCGAGGCCGCCTCGAACTACTTCTACTCGACGTGGGGGGAGGAAGACGAGGCGCCGCCACCGGGCGAGAAGCCGCGCGTGGTGATCCTCGGCTCCGGGCCCAACCGCATCGGGCAGGGGATCGAGTTCGACTACTGCTGCGTCCACGCTGTTCAGACGTTCCGTGGGCTCGGCTACGAGGCCGTCATGGTCAACTGCAACCCGGAGACGGTCTCGACCGACTACGACACGTCGGACCGGCTCTACTTCGAGCCGCTTTCGCCCGAAGAGGTGCTCGCCGTGCTCGACCGGGAGCGCCCGCTCGGCGTCGTCACGCAGTTCGGCGGCCAGACCCCGCTCCGGCTCGCCCGGCACATCGAGGCGGCCGGCTACCGCATCCTCGGCACGCCGCATGCGGCGATCGACCTCGCCGAGGACCGAGAGCGGTTCGGCGCGCTCACGCGCGAGCTCGGCATTCGCTGCCCCCCGTGGTCGACGGTCGAGGGTGAGGACGAGGCGCTCGCCGCTGCCCGCGAGATCGGCTACCCGGTCCTCGTCCGACCGTCCTATGTGCTCGGAGGGAGGGCGATGCGCGTCTGCGACGACGAGAACGACCTCCGCGCCGCGATGGCCGCCGTCAGCGGGCCCGTGCTCGTCGACCGCTTCGTCGAGAATGCGGTCGAGATCGACGTCGATGCCCTGTGCGACGGCGAGGAGGTCTTCATCGGGGCGGTCATGCAGCACGTGGAGGAGGCGGGCGTGCACTCCGGCGACTCCTCGTGCGTGCTCCCGGCGCAGTCGCTGACGCTCGCGAACGCCCTGGAGGTGGAGCACGTCGTCAAGCGTCTCGGCCCGGCGCTCGGCGTCGTCGGGCTCCTCAACGTGCAGCTTGCGATCGCCGACTCGACGGTCTACGTCCTCGAAGCGAACCCACGTGCCTCGCGGACGGTGCCCTTCGCGAGCAAGGCGACGGGCGTCAACCTCGTCGACGCAGCGTGTCGACTCGCCCACGGCACGCCGCTTGCCGAGCTCGGGCTGACCCAGCCCCGGCCGACCGCTGTCAGCGTCAAGGCGGCCGTGCTGCCGTTCGCCCGCTTCCCGGGCGCCGATCCCGTGCTGGGGCCGGAGATGCGGTCGACCGGCGAGGTGATGGCGACGGCCTCCGACCTCCCGACGGCGTTTGCGAAGGCGGAGCGGGCGGCGGGGAGGCCGCTGCCGAACACCGGGACGGCGTTCCTGTCCGTGCGGGACGGGGACAAGCCGAGCATCGCGCCAATCGCCGCCGCGCTCGCCGGGCTCGGCTTCGAGCTCGTAGCGACGACCGGCACCGCGAACACGCTGCGCGCCGCGGGGCTCGACGCCGAGGAGGTCGGCAAGGTCGCGGACGCCGGTGAGGGCGAGCCGACGGTCGTCGACCTGATCCGCCAGCGCCGCTGCGACCTCGTCGTGAACACGCCGCAGGGCTCCGGCGCCCGCGCCGACGGCTACCTGATCCGCGAGGCGGCGCTCGTCGCGCGCGTCCCTTGCATCACGACGATCTCCGGCGCGGCCGCCGCCGTCCACGCGATCGCGAACGCGCGCGCGGAGGCGACGCTCTCCCTCCAGGAAAGGATCGGGGCGGTCGCGTGACAACGCTTGTGGTGAATCACCACAAGGAGTGCTGACCGGTGCGTCGCGAGCTTCTCACGGTCGTCGGCAACGAACGGATCGGTCCCTACGCGCTGGTTCGTCTAGGGCGTTCCGGGCTTCAGCCGGGCACCCCTGGCCAGTTCTTCATGCTCGAGGCGCCCGGGCGCCTGCTGCCGCGGGCCTTCAGCCTCTGCCTTGCGCCGCCCGGTGAGCTCGGCTTCCTCTTCGAGCCGATCGGGCCGGGCACGAACGCGTTGGCAGCCCTCCAGGCCGGTGACGCGATCCATGTCATTGGGCCGTTGGGGAAGGGCTTCAACCTCGACGTCGAGCGGCCGCTGCTCGTCGGCGGCGGGATCGGGATCGCCCCACTGCCGTACCTCTCCGAGCAACTCGACAGCCCGCCCGCGCTGCTCGGGTTTCGCACCGAGCACCATGCCGAGGCGGCGGCGCTCGTGCCGAACGCCGAGGTGGTGCTCGACCCGACCTTCGTGACGGACGCGCTGCCGGACGAGCCGGGGGACGTCCTCGCGTGCGGGCCGGAGCCGATGCTCGACGCGTTGGAGCGGCTCGTTCCGGGCGCACAGCTGTCCCATGAGGCGCCGATGGCATGTGGCTACGGCGCCTGCTACGGCTGTGTCGTCCGTCGCAACGACGGCTACGTGCGCCTCTGCCTCGAAGGCCCCGTCCTCCGGGCCGCATGAACCGCATCCCGCTCCTCAACGCGTCCGGGTGTCTCGACGCGCTGGCCGCGCCAGAGGTGGCGCGGTCGCTCGACGCGTTCGTGACGAAGACGATCACGCCGCTCCCGAGGCAGGGCAATCCGCCTGTGCGAATCGCGGAGACCGACCACGGGATGCTCAACTCGATCGGTCTGCAGGGACCGGGAATCGACGTGTTCGTCGCCGACCATCTTCCGCGGCTGGCCGACCTCACCGACGAGCTCTGGGTGTCGGTGGGCGGGTTCTCGGCAGCCGACTATGCGGCGTGCTGCGAACGGCTGGACAACGACGACCGCGTGGCCGCAATCGAGCTGAACCTCTCCTGCCCGAACGTCGAGGAAGCGCCGGAGACGGCCGCGCAGCTCGTCGTCGCTGCGCGAGCGGCGACGACCAAGACGCTCTACGCGAAGCTGTCCCCGGCGCAGTCGGACATCGCCGCGACGGCACGTGCCGTCGTCGACGCAGGCGCCGACGGACTCTCGCTCGTCAACACGATCCGCGGCCTCGCGCTCGATCCCGGAACCCTGCAGCCGAAGCTCGCGCTCGCGGTCGGAGGGTACTCAGGCCCCGCCCTTCGGCCCATCGCGCTGGCGTGCGTCCATGCGTGCGCAGCGGCCGTCGACGTGCCGATCGTGGGCATGGGCGGAGTGATGACAGGAGGCGACGCGCTGGAGCTCGTTGCGGTGGGGGCCAGCGCCGTCGCGCTCGGGACGGTCCTGTTCGCGGATCCGCTTGCACCCGCTCGGATCAGGAGCGAGCTCGACGCGGAGGCTGAGGCCCGTGGGTTTGCGACACCTCTCGACGCGCGAAGAGCTTCCGTTGTCCGTTCGGAAAAAAACCTGCAAATAGCGCAAAACAGTACTGCTTGATTCAAACGCCGAGGGTGCTAGACTCGTCCGCTCAATGGTCACGTCGAAGACGCACGCACAGGCCCCCGCACGATCGCTCGATCAGCGGATGGAAGCCCTTCAACGTGCGAACGACATTCGCGTCCGGCGCGCCCAGCTGAAGAAGGACCTGAAAGACGGTCGCGCGCACATCGAGTCGATCCTCCTCGATCCTCCCGACTACGTCTCGACGGCGAAGGTGTTCGACATGCTGATGGCGGTGCCGAAGTTCGGCCGTGTGAAGGCGGCCCGCCTTCTCAACCAGTGTCGGATCAGCCAGTCGAAGACCGTCGGCGGCCTCTCCGAGCGCCAGCGCGCCGAGCTCGTCAACCTCTTCAACAACAGGTGATCTTCAGGTTCGCCGGCGACCGGCCGTGCGCGCCGTGAGACCCGTCTTTGTCGTCACCGGGCCGTCCGGGGCGGGGAAGGGGACACTGATCCGCGCGCTGCTCGACCGTCTGCCGGAGTTGGAGCCCGCGATCTCGGCGACGACCCGGCCGCAGCGGCCCGGTGAGGAGAACGGGCGCGAGTACTGGTTCCTCACCGACGAGGAGTTCACGGCGCGCGTCGACGAGGGCGCCTTTCTCGAGTGGGTCGAGTACGTCTCGCACAAGCGCTACGGCACGCTCCGCTCGGAGATCGGCCGGATCGCCTCGCAGGGCCGCATCTGTGTGCTCGAGCTCGAGACGGACGGCGCGCTCCACGTCCAGAGCGAAGTGCCCGGCGCCTGCACCATCTTCATCGCCGCGGACGTCGACGAGCTCGAGCGCCGGCTGCGCGAGCGGGCGACGGAATCCACCGGCGAGATCGAGGAGCGCATCACGATCGCGAACAATCAGCTCGAACAGGCCCACAAGTTCCGCTACATGGTGCGAAACGACGATGTCGTGCGCGCCAGCGAGGTGCTCGCGGCGATCGTCGAACGCGAGCTTGTCCTCGCGTCCGCAAGCTCGTCTGTCTCCGGCTCCTGACCGGGCGCGAGCTGCGCAAGTAACACAGTGTTACTTGCGCCTATGGGCACGCCGTTCAGTTGGCGCAGCCGCTCGCCTAACGCAGGCCCCGACTCGCAGGTACCATCATCCACCGATGATCGAGCCGCGGATCGACGAGCTTCTCTCCCACACGGGCACCGAGACGGACCCTCCGTCGCGGTACGCGCTCGTGATCATGGCCGCCAAGCGTGCCCGGCAGATCAACAACTACCACCACCAGCTCGGTGAAGGCATCGGGCTGGAGGACGCGCCCCCGCCCCTCGTCGAGTCGCGCTCGAAGAACTACCTGACGATGGCCATGGAAGAGATCGCCAGGGGCAAGCTCACCTTCACGTACGCCCCGCCCGGCCAGTAGGAAACGGTTCGAGCGCGTCGCGCGCGGGCACACTATGCCCGTGGCGCGGATCCTCCTCGGAGTGACGGGTGGCATCGCGGCCTACAAAGCCTGCGAGCTGGTGCGCCTGCTCGTGCGTGCCGGCCACGACGTCACGCCCATCGTCACCCAGGGCGCGCAGGAGTTCGTCGCCGCACAGACATTCTGGGCGCTCGCGCGCAAGACGCCGCCTGCCGACCCGTATCCGCACCTCGCCGACGCCGACCTGCTGGTCGTGGCGCCGCTCACGGCGAACACGATGGCGCGGCTCGCGCACGGCCTTGCCGACGACCTCCTGACGGAGACGGCGCTCGCCCACCGGGGCCCGATCGTGCTGGCGCCGGCGATGAATACCGCGATGTGGGAGCACCCGGCGACGCAGGCGAACCTTGCCGTTCTCGTCGAGCGCGGGGCGGCGGTCGTCGGGCCAGACGACGGCGAGCTCGCCGAGGGCCTGGTCGGGCCTGGGCGGATGGCCGAGCCCGAGGAGATCGCGTCGCGAATCGAGGCCGTCCTCGGCCCCGAAGTGACCGACGGTGCGCTGACGGGCAAGCGCGTCCTCGTCACGGCGGGCGGCACGCGCGAGCCGCTCGACGCCGTGCGGTTTCTCGGCAACCGGTCCTCCGGCCGCATGGGGGTCGCGCTCGCCGAGGCTGCTCGGGACAGGGGCGCCGCCGTAACGCTGCTCGCCGCGAACCTGCAGGTCGCGCGCCCCGACGGCGTCGAAGTGGTCCCGACCCCCACGGCTGCCGACCTGCGCCGCGAGGCGCTCGCACGAGCCGACGCGGATGTCGTGCTGATGGCGGCGGCGGTCGCGGACTACCGGCCCGCCGAGGCGATCGAGGGCAAACGTCCGAAGGACGCGTCGCCCTGGACGGTGTCGCTTGTGCCGACAGCAGACGTCGCGCGCGCGCTCGGCGCCGCCCGTCGCGACGGCCAGGTGCTCGTCGCCTTCGGCGCAGAGCACGGCGAAGACGGGCTCGCGCGCAAGCGAGCGATGCTGACCGACAAGAACGTCGACCTCGTCGTCTACAACGACGTGGGGCGCGACGACATCGGCTTCGACAGCTCCAGCAACGAGGTCGTGCTCCTCACGGCAGGCGGCGAGCGACACGTTGCAAAGGCGTCGAAGCCTGCGATCGCCGCTGCAATCCTCGACGAGGTCGAGAGCCTGCTCGAGGGCCGCTCGTGACCGAGTACGCGGCAACCGGCCCGCTCGCGGGAACGGACACGGCTCTCGCGGCGGCCCTGGCAGAGCGCGTCGTCGACAGCCTCGGCTCGGCGGTTCATGCGACGCCCGAGACGCTTCGGCTGCCGCTGCTGTGCCTTCTCGCGGAGGGGCACGTGCTCGTCGAGGACGTCCCGGGTGTCGGCAAGACCGTCCTCGCCAAGGCGCTCGCACGGTCGCTCGAGCTGAGCTTCCATCGCGTGCAGTTCACGCCCGATCTGCTCCCGGCGGACGTGACGGGCGTCAACGTCTTCGATCGTCAGAGCGGCACGTTCCGGTTCCGGCACGGGCCCGTCTTCGCGAACGTCGTCCTCGTGGACGAGATCAACCGCGCGTCGCCGAAGACCCAGTCGGCGCTTCTCGAAGCGATGCAGGAGACGCAGGTGACGGTCGACGGCGAGACCCACGTTCTCGAGCGCCCGTTCCTGGTGATCGCCACGCAGAACCCGGTCGAGTACGAGGGCACGTACCCGCTCCCCGAGGCGCAGCTGGATCGCTTCGCGATTCGGATGACAATCGGCTATCCGTCGCACGCGGACGAGGCACGGATGCTCGCCGAGCAGACGACCTCGCCGCCTCTCGATCACCTGAGGCCCGTCGCGGGGCATGCGGAGCTGCTCGAGGCGATTGCAGCGACCCGACGCGTGCACGTCGAGGAGAGCGTCACGCGGTATGTCGTCGCCTTGCTGCGACACACTCGCGCGAGCACGCGACTCGCACTGGGCGGCAGCCCGCGCTCGGGCATCGCGTTGCTCTCGCTCGCCAAGGCGCGCGCGCTGGTCGACGGACGCGAGTTCGTCGTTCCCGAGGACATCCAGGCGCTGGCCGGCGCCGTGCTGGCACATCGGCTGATCCTGGCGCCCGAGGCGCGCGCAACGGGGGTCACAGCCGAAGAGATCGTGTCCGAGGCGGTGTCCGCGACGCCGGTGCCGGTGTGAGCCGCCGCCCTCGCACCATCGGTGTGAGGGCTCAGGGCGGCGCCGGAGTGCTTGCGGTCGCCGTCCTCGCGGCGGCATGGGCTGTCGGCTCGACGGCGCTCGCCGTCCTCGGAGTGGGCCTTGCGCTCGCAGCGATCGCCGCCCGGGTGTGGGCGTCGATTGCCGTCCGCGCGCTTTCCGTCGAGAGGCTCCCGGCCGAGGCGCCGCCGGTCGAGGGCGGAACGCTGCGCCTGCACGTTGCGGTGCGCGGCGCCACGCGGCTTGCTTCCCGTCTCGAGCTGCGCGACGTCGTACAGCCGCTCGGCGAGCTCGAAACCGCCATCCCGGCGGGCGGTCGGGCGACGCTGGTGGTCGAGCAGGCCCCGCGCGGGCGCTACCGGCTCGGCCCCGGGAGGCTTCTGGCGCGCGATCCCCTCGGGTTCACGACAGTGGAAGTGGAGGTGCCTGCCGGGGGGACCGTGCTCGTCCGGCCGCGCGTCCCCGAGCTTGCGACGCTCTTCACCGAGACGGGGGCCCATGGCGAGGGCGGACGGCGCGCTCACGTTCGACGACCGAGCGGGCTCGAGCCGCATGGGGTACGCGAGTACGTGGAGGGCGAGCCGCTGCGAGCCGTCCACTGGCCGACCTCTGCCCGGCGCGGCACGTTGATGGTGCGTGAGCTCGAGGATGCGCCTCGCGACAGCGTCGCGATCCTGCTCGACGTCGAACGGGGAACCGTCGCCGGCCCACCGGGTCGGTCGAGCCTCGACGACGCCGTGCGGGCTGCGGCCGGGCTCGTGCGTGCCCATGCCGCTCATTCGCGTCGTTCCCTCCTCGTGCTCGCGACGCCGCAGCCCGGCATCCACCGCGTGCAGAGCCTGGGCCGCGACTGGGACGGCGCGCTCGACGCCCTCGCGGCGGTCGAGCCTGCGGACGGGGCGCCTATGCGTGAGCTCGCAACGGCGCGTGGGGCGCTCGGCTCGGTCCCGGAGCTGGTAGTCGTGACCGGTCGGCCCGAGGTCGTGGAGGACGCGCTCGTCGTTCGGCGCGCGGCCGGCCGCTTCTGCGCGCTCGTGGCGATCGACACCCAGACCTACGCCGGCCGCCCAGCGTCGGATCCCTCGCGAACGCTTCTGCGGCTCGCCTCGGCGGGCATCCCGATCGCCGTCCTCCGCAGCGGGAACAACCTCGAGGAGGCACTCGCCGGCCTGCGAGTGCGAGCCGTTGGCTGACCTGCGCAGCGTCTTCGTCGCAGCGCCGATCGTCGCGACGATCGTCGTCGCCTGGGGCCTCCTGGAGGATCCGGTCGCCTGGTCGGCCTTCGTCGCCTGTGGCCTCCTGGCGCTCGTGCCGTGCGTGGCACCCACCACGCCGTCTCGCGTCGGCGCGAGCGTTGCGGTCTCGTTGGTCGCGCTCGCGGTCGCGTTCGGCACGTGGCCGCACGAGGCGCTCGGGGACGCCTGGACGGCTCTCCACGACGCGCCCGCCGTTCGCGCGCCGTTCGACCCCGCCGCCTACCCCTCGCTCCACGGGCTCGTCGCCATCGCGGCGTTCGCGCTCGCTCTCGGCGGCTCGCTGGCGACGACCCATCGCCGGACGCCGATCGTGGTCCTCGTGGTGGCCCTCGGCGTCGGCTTCCCGGCCCGGCTGCTCGACGATGCCAACGCCGTCGCGATCGGCGCGGTCGCCCTGGCGTCCGTGTTGTGGGTGTCGATCGCGTCGAATCTTCGCGATCGACGACGCATGGCGCCGGGAATCGCCCTCGGCGCCGTCGTACTCTCGGCGGCTGTCGCCGCGGCTGCGACGGGCGTGGCCCCGGGCGAGGCTCGCGTCGACTGGCGCGGCTGGGATCCGTTCGCGGGCAGCGGCCGGACGGCGAGCCTGCGGTACCTGTGGGACTCGCACTACGGCGGAATCGAGTTTCCGGCGCGGCCGACGGTCGTGCTCCGCGTGCGGGCGCCGAAGCGCGCGGAGTACTGGCGTGTCTCGACGCTCGAGACATTCGCCGCGGACCGCTGGATCGAGAATCTGTATCCCGTCGACATCGGCGCGCCGCGCCGCAGGCTCCCACGCGATCCGCTCGTGCCGAACCGGGATGCCAAGCCCGGCCAGTGGCTCCGGCAGACCGTGACGGTCGAGGGACTCGAGGACGATCGCGTCGCCGCCGCGAGCCAGCCGGCCCGCGTCGACGGCGAATCCCTCGGCCGCGTCTCGTTTCTCGACGGCGGGGTGATGCGCGCAGGCAGGACCATCCGGCGCGGGGCGGAGTACACCGTCTGGAGCTACGCGCCGCGACCGACGCCGCGCGCGCTTGCAGCCTCCAGGCCGCGCTACCCCGCCGAGACGGGCCGCTACCTCGAGCTCGGGCGAGCCCGATTCCCCGGGTATGGCGCCTCGCAGCGCGAGCGTGCTGTCGACCGCGTGTTCCGCGACGAGAGGTACCAGCCGCTCTGGCCGTATCGCGCGCTCTGGGAGGAGGCTCGCCGACGCACGGCTCGTGCGCGCTCGCCGTACGAGGCGACGCTGTTGCTCGAGCGGTGGTTCCGGCGCGAGGGTGGCTTCCGCTATGACGAGCGCCCACCAGGAGGCGTCGGAAATCCGCCGCTCGTCGACTTCGTCGAGGTGACCCGGCTCGGCTATTGCCAGCACTACGCCGGGGCGATGGCGGTCATGCTGCGGCTGCTCGGCGTCCCTGCGCGCGTCGCAGTCGGCTTCACGGCAGGCACCTGGAAGGGCGGGGTCTGGACGGTGACCGATCACCAGGGCCACGCGTGGGTCGAGGCGTGGTTCGACGGCTTCGGCTGGCTCGCGTTCGACCCGACGCCCGGCCGGGGGACGCTGTCTGCCGTCTATACGCTCGCGTCGGACTCGGCGGACGCGGTACGGGCGCTCGGCACGGGGCGGTTCCTCGACTTCTCGCCACCCTTGCCGGAGAGCGGACGACCGGTGACGCCGACGCCCGTCGACGCAGCGGCTGCCGAACGGTCGGTCCCGTGGTGGCTGGTCGTGTTTCTGCTCATGCCGCTCGTTGCGGCGGTCGCGGTCATCGGAGGAAAATGGGCGCGACGTGCCCGCCGCCTGCGTCGCAGAGAGCCCCGTGCGCTCGCGGGCGGCGTCCGTGCCGAGCTCGTAGCGGCGCTCGTCGACCGCGGCGCGTCTGTCGAGGAGACCGCGACGACGGCCGACCTGCAACTCACGGCGGAGCGCGTGCTCGCCACGCCGTCGGGCGCGCTCACCGATGCGCTCGCCGAGGCGCGGTTCGGCCCGTTGCGTGGGGCACGCCCTGCGGCGGTGCGCGCTCGCACAGAGCTCGCGCACGTCCTGGACGCCGCGCGCTCGCGTGAAACCCCCTCCGATCGGTTGCGTGCGGCGCTGTCCCCACGCTCCTTGACACGGTCGGCACGATGACGGAATGACGAGCGCGTACGACCTCTACCAGCAGGGTCGTGCCCATCTGCGAGACGGAATGCCCGCGCAGGCGACGGTCGCGCTCGAGAAGGCGAAGCGACTCGAGCCCGAGAAGGCGTCGATCCGCGAGGCGCTCGGGATCGCCTACTTCCGGATTCGACGCTGGGAGGAGGCCGAGGCCGAGTTCCGGAAGGTGCTCGACCTCGCTCCGTCCGACGACTACGCGCACTACGCGCTCGGGCGGGCGCTCAAGAACCAGGGGCGCCACCACGAGGCGGCAACCCACCTGAAGCTCGCCCGCTCGCTACGTCCTCGCTCGTCCGACCCGACCGGGCTCGAGGATCAGGGCTCGAGGTCGGCGACGAGCGACGCGTAGCGCTTGAAACGACGAGCCGCCGCCCGGTTGAACGCGCCGCGGTACGCCTCGACCCGCTCCTCGTCGATCGTCGCCGCGTAGGCCTCGCGTACGTCGAGCAAGCGCTCGGCGATCGCGTCGACGACGAGCTGGAAGTCGCCGTACGCCTCCTCGGCGTCCTCTCGACCGGCACTGACCCATGCCGCCTCCGCCTGAGCCGCCTCCTGGAGATCGGCCGCCGCGTCCTCGGCAAGCAGCTCGAGCTGTCGTTCGACGAGGTCGTCGAACGGCCCGCGACGAAACCTCACACGAGCTCCCGGTAGAGGTCGAGATGGGCGTGCGCCGCGGCGTCCCAGGTGAGGGCGTCCCGCGCGCGCTCCGCCCCTGCGCGAGCCGTGGACAGCGCTGCCGGGTCGTCGAGCAGCTCGCGGAGAGCCCTTCCGAGGCCATCCGTGTCCCCGGCGTCGACGACGCGCCCGGCGCCGAACCGCGCAACAACCTCACCGAGCCCACCGACGTCGTAGACGACGGCGGGAACGCCCGCGCCGAGCGCCTGCAGGAGCGCGCCGGACTGGTCGAGCTCGGCGCGGTAGGGGAAGACGGCGACGGTCGCCTCCGAGAGCGCTCGCTCGATCTCCGCCGAGTCGAGGTATCCGAGCCGCCACTCCGCCCGCCCGCCGGCGCGCGCGCGGAGCTTGTCCAGAGGGATCCGTGGATCGCCGGCCACCAGCAATCGGGCCTCGGGGAGCCCGAGAACGGCGTCGATCGCGTCCGGAAGGCCCTTGTACGGCCGGATCACGCCGAGGGCGAGCACAGTGCGGCCGTCGTCTGCGCGGGGCGGATCGCTTCGGAAGACGGGGTGGGGGACGACGCGAAGCCTGTCGTCGGGCACGCCGAAGTCCACGAGCACGCCGCGTCCACGCTCGGAGTGCACGACGATCCGCTCGAAGCGCGCGAACAGCCCTCTCCAGAGCCGGGTGCGGCGGGCGGTGCGGCGCGGGAGCAGGTCGTGCGCGGTGAGCACGAGCGGGGCGGCGCGCGTGCGCAGTAGCAGCCGGTCGAGCTCCGGCGCGGCGAGCCACTGGAAGTGCAGGACGTCGGCTTCGCGTCGGAGCAGCCGACGCATCGCGAGCGGGTGCTCGAACGCCTTCACCGCGAGCCTGACGTGCGACCGGCCGATCCCGCTCGAGCGGGGGTAGAACGTCTCGTGGAGCGCATACCCGGTGGGTTTCGGGCGTGAACCGAAGCGGAAGGGAGCCGTCACGAGCTCCACATCGGCGCCTGCTCGGGCCAGCGCAGAGGCGAGCTCGTGGTCGTAGGGAGGGGTGTATGCGGGCGGATCTGCGAGGACGACACGCATTCGGCCGACCGTACCCGTAGCCTCGGCCCGTGCGGCTCCTCGTGCGCAGCTGGAACGTGTTCCACGGAAACGCGCATCCGCCACGTCGCAAGGGGTTTCTCCGCAGGATGGTCGAGCTCGCGAGCAACGACGAGCCGGACGTGCTCTGCCTCCAGGAGGTACCTGTGTGGGCCCTGCCGCGGGTCGACGACTGGTCGCGGATGACGTGCATCGGCGCCATCGCACGGCCGCCGCTCTGGCTCGGTCCCGTCTCCACCTGGGTCACTCGCCTCCATCAGGGCCTGTTTCGGTCTGGGCTGTCCGGGCAGGCGAACGCGATCCTGATTGCGCCCCGCCATGTGGTGACGGATCTCGGTAACGAGCGGATCAGCGAAAGCGGGCGCGAGCGCCGCCTCGTCCAGGCCGTGCGGCTCGAGGACGCGCACGTCGTCGTAGGGAATCTCCACGCCTCCAACGAGTTCGCGGATCCGTCCGTGCCCCGCGCCGAGGCCTCCCGCGCTCGGGCATTCGTCGAGCAGGTCGCACGTCCGGGCGAGGCGATCGTGCTCGCCGGCGACTTCAACCTGCGTGACCCCGGCCTGGTCGGCTACTCCCCGCCGTGGGAAGGGATCGACCACATCCTCGTACGGGGCGCGAGGGCAGGGCCTCTCACGGCGTGGCCGGTCGAGCGCCGCATGCAGGACCGTGTCGTCCTTTCCGACCATGCGCCCGTCGAGTGCCTTTTCGAGACGGAGACGGCGTGACGTTCGAGGAGGCACGCGGGCTGTTTCCGGTCCTCGAACGCGTCGCGTACCTCAACGCCGGAACGTTCGGACCTCTCGCCGTCCCCGTGGCGGAGGCGATGAGGGGAGGGATCGAGCGCGATCTCGCGGAGGGTCGTACCGGGCTGCCGTATCTCGAGGCGACGCTCGCTCTCCGTGCCGAGCTGCGTCGGGCGTTTGCGGCTCTCGTCGATGTCGAGTCGGAGCAGGTCGCGCTCACGGCCTCGACCAGCGAGGCGTGCGCAATCGTGATCCGAGGCGTCGGCCTCGACGCGGGCGACGAGATCGTCACGACGACCGACGAGCATTTCGGCCTCCTGGGGCCGCTCGGGGCGTCCGCCGCGCACGTGGTCGTGGTGGAGCCTGACCCCGATCGGATCCTCGCGGCGGTCACCCCGCGGACGAAGCTGATCGCGACGTCGCAGGTGCTCTGGACGACGGGCGCGGTCCTGCCGCTGGCCGAGATACGCGAGCGGAGCGGCGTCCCCGTCCTGTCGGACGGCGCGCAGTCTGTCGGAGCGATGCCAACCAGCGCGGCCGGCGTCGATTTCCTGACCATCTCGGGGCAGAAATGGCTGTGCGGCCCGGACGCGACAGGCGCCCTCGTCGTCCATGATCCCGACACTCTCGCCCTACCGTCCCCGAGCTACTTCGCCCAGACGGCCTACGAGCCGGACGGGTCGTTCACCGCACATGAGAACGCGCGCAGGCTCGAAACCGGGTGGTGGTCGCAGGCCAGTCTTCGCGGGATGCTCGCGGCGCTCGGGCTCCGCCCCGACTGGTGGTACGACCACGCCTCGGCCATCGCGGCGCGCTGTCGTGGCGAGCTGGCGCCGCACGTCGAGCTCGTTACGCCTCCGGTCGCCTCGACGCTCGTGTCGTTCCGCCCGGAGGAGCAAGCCGCGAGCGTCGTCGCGCGGCTCCACGCGGCGGACGTCCACGTGCGGGAGCTCCCGGGGCGCGGCCTCGTGCGGGCCTCGTGCGCGTGGTGGACGAGCGACGCGGACATCGACCGCCTGGTGGCCGCCCTCGCCGGCTGAGCGGGGCGCAAGGTGGCGGCCGTCGCGGCGGGGCGGTGTCGTGCCAGGCACGTAGCCACGTTCAAACCGGCCAAGTCTCGCCGGGACAGGTTCTACGTGCCCACGAATAGCACTCCCCGCTCGCGAACGAACGCCGCGTAAAGCTCTCCAGCGGCTGGGCCGCGCGCGAAGAGGCGTCGCACGCGGGCTGCGGCGAGGAACCGCGGGCACGGTTCAATCCCAGCGGTAGCGCGGAAACTGCTCCAGCGCCACTCGGAAGGATCACGGCAGACGCCCACGCGCACCGGGTTCAGCACGATGTAGCGGAGCGCCTCGAGAAGGTGCTCGTTCGACTCGATCACCCTCGAGGAGAATCTCGCTTCGAACAGGTGCCCGGTGTGTCCATGACGCTCGTTGAAGCGTCTCGCGTACGTGCCGTTGAGACGGTGCATCCCTGCGGACAGGTTCTGCGCAGAAAGCGCGAACAGCAGATGGAAGTGGTTTGCCATCAGGCAATACGCGAAGCACGTCCACCGGCAGCGATGCACGGATTGCGCCAGGAACGCGATGAACATGCGCCTGTCGGCGTCGTCGACGAAGATCGGTTCGCGTCGGACGCCGCGCGCGACGACATGCACGACGCCGTCGATTGGCTCGATGCGAGGCGCGCGTCCCACCGCGCGACAACGTAGAACGCCCGCCGCTCGGGGTCTAGATGGCTCCGGGAGTCGTGACCCAACCGGACGTGGCTTCGTGCCTGGCACGGCGTCGCGCGCGTAGGTCGGCCACCCGGGCGTCGTGACCTGTGGGGCACCGATCTCACGCCAGTGCCGCGGCTTCGCGCGGCCTACTCGGGGCAGTCGGAAGTCAGGCTGCGTCGGCGGTGGTTCGCAGCCCGAGCTCGCCGGCGATCGGCTGGAGCGCCGCGACGACGTTCGCGATGTGCTCGTCGAGCTCGAGCCCGAGCAGCTCGGCGCCCGCGTAGACCTCGTCGCGGTGGACGCCGGCGGCGAACGACGGCTGCTTGAGCTTCCTCCGCACCGACTTCGGCTCGAGCCCTTCGAGGCCCGTCGGCCGGACGAGGCCGCAGGCGTGCACGAAGCCGGACAGCTCGTCACACGCGAACAGCGTCCGCTTGAGTTGCGTGTCGCGTGGGAGCTCGAGGTGGTCGGCGTGGGAGAGCACCGCCTCGATCAACTCCTCGGGGTAACCCTCCTCGCGAAGGATCGCAGCGCCGTCCTGCGGATGCTTGTCGAGCGTCGGATGGATCTCGTAGTCGAAGTCGTGCAGCAAGGCGACGCAGGCCCAGAGCTCCTCGTCCGCGCCAAACGACCGGGCGTAGAAGCGCGTCGACGCCTCGACCGCCAACGCATGCCGGAGCAGCGACTCGCTCGTCGTGTACCGCGTGAGCGTGGCCCACGCCGTGTCTCGGGTCACCTCCACAGGGCCGGGTACGATACCGCCCCGCATGCAGTCGTTCGTGATCGAGGGCGGGCGTCCGCTGTCCGGGACTGTTCGCGCCGCTGGCAACAAGAACGGCGCCCTGCCGATCCTCGCTGCGACGATTCTTGCGTCCGAGCCGGTCGTTCTCCAGAACGTTCCGCGTATCCGCGACGTCGAGACGATGGTCGCGCTCCTCGCCGACCTTGGTGCGACTGTCGACTGGACGGCGCCGAACGAGGTCACCGTCGACGCAACTCCGGTGAACAAGACGGAGCTGGATCCGGTCCTCGGGCGTGTCATCCGTGCGTCGCTTCTCCTCGCCGGCCCGCTCCTCGCGCGGTTTGGGCGTGCGACGGTGCCTCCGCCGGGCGGCGACGTGATCGGGCGCCGGCGCCTCGACCCGCACATCCATGCGTTCATGGAGCTCGGCGTCGAGGTCGAGCTCAACGGCGCCTACGAGCTCCGCACCGACCGGCTTCGCGGCAAACGCTTGTTCCTGGACGAGGCTTCTGTGATGGCGACCGAGAACGCGGTGATGGCAGCCGTGCTCGCCGAGGGCGAGACGATCGTCGGGCACGCGGCCTGCGAGCCCCACATCCAGGACCTCTGCCACTTCCTCGTCGCGCTCGGCGCCCGTATCGACGGAATCGGCTCGAACATTCTCCGCATCGAGGGCGTCGAGCGGCTCGGTGGCGGATCGCACCGCATCCGCTCGGAGCACGTCGAGGTCGCGAGCTTCGCCGCCCTCGCGGCGAGCACCGGTGGCGAGCTGACGATCGAGGACGTCGAGCCCGACGACCTGATCTCGATCGTCCCGGCGTTCCGAAAGCTCGGGATCGAGCTCGAGGTGGGGGAGACGAACGTTCGCGTTCCGCCCGGCCAGGAGCTCCACATCGTCGACGACCTCGGCGACCAGATCCCGAAAATTGAGAGCGGCATCTGGCCCGCGTTTCCGACCGACCTGACCTCGATCGCGATCGTGACGGCGACGCAGGCCCGCGGCACCGTGTTGGTGTTCGAAAAGATGTTCGAGGATCGGCTCTTCTTTGTCAGCAAGCTCGTCTCGATGGGTGCGCGGATCATCCTCTGCGACCCGCACCGCGCGGTCGTCACCGGCCCGGCGAAGCTCTACGGGCAGCGGCTCGAGAGTCCCGACATTCGCGCCGGGATGGCGATGGTGATCGCGGCGCTCTGTGCCGAAGGGCGTTCGACGATCGGCAACATCGGCCAGATCGACCGCGGCTACGAGCGCATCGACGAGCGCCTGCAGGCACTCGGCGCGTCGATCGAGCGTGCCGACCTGTGAGCGGCGCCCGGATCCAAGACGGGACCGGCGTGACGAACGTCGCGACAGGCGTGCCCGTCCTCGATCACCTGCTCGCCGAGCTCGCGCGCGCCGGTGGCTTCGACCTGGCGCTCGAGATCGAGCCTGACGACCCCGAGGCGGAGGTCGATGCCGCAGGAACGGCGCTCGGGAGGGCTGTCGCGCCGCGGCTCGCCGAGGGCGCGCATGGTGAGGCGACGGTGCCGGCCGACGAAGCGCTCGCAACGGTCGTCGTCGAGCGCTCGGGACGCCCGCTCGTCGCCTCGAACGCGGACCTCACCGGCGCCGGCGGGCTCGGCACCGACCTCGCGGCCCGATTCCTCGCCCGGCTCTCGGAGGAAGCCGAGCTGACGGTGCACGTGCGCCTCATCGAAGGCGAGGACACGGGGAACGCGCTCGCAGCGATCTTCAAGGCTCTCGGCGTCGCGCTCGCCCGAGCGTTCGACGCGGGCCGCTGACGGAAGGAGACGAGATGGAGAAGCGCGTTGTCCGCACGGAGGCGGCGCCTGCCCCGTTCCAGGGCGCCCCGTACAACCAGGCGATCGTGGCGGGCGAGCTCGTCTTCACCGCAGGGCAGCTCGGCCTCAAGCCCGGCGACACCGCAGTCGAGGGCGACATCACCCAGCAGACCGAGCAGGCGCTCGCGAACGTCGCGACGATCCTCGAGGAGGCCGGCAGCTCGATGGAGAAGCTCGTGAAGACGAGCGTCTTCCTGATCGACCTCGACGACTTCCAGGCGATGAACGCGGTGTACGCGTCGCGCGTCGGGGACAGCCCGCCGGCACGGTCGACGTTCCAGGTGGCGAAGCTCCCGTCGGGCGCGCTCGTCGAGGTTGAGGCGATCGCACACCTGTAGTCCCGCCCGCCAGCGGCATCGACGCGACAGAATCGGGCTGGTGCCGACGGCGATTCGCAGCTACATCCGTTCCCTCGGGCTCGACGCGTACGTCGTCGGCGGCGCCGTGCGCGACGAGTTGCTCGAGATCGAGCATGCAGATGAGGACTTTCTCGTCCCCGGGGTCGACCAGGCGGGGTTGCGCTCCGCACTCGAGCCGCACGGGCGGGTCGAAGACATGGAGGTTCACGGCCAGCTCGTCGGCGTCCGCTTCTACCCGCGTACGGCGGAGATCCGAGCGCTCGTTCCCGCCGGGATCGAGCTGACGCCACCGCGGGTCGAGCGCAGCACGGGGCCTGGGCACCGCGACTTCGAGATCGTGGCCGACGCGTCGGTCGCGATCGAGGACGACATGGCGCGACGCGACTTCACCGTCAACGCGATGGCCAAGCGCCTCGAGACCGGCGAGCTGATCGACCCCTTCGGCGGGCGCCGCGATCTCGAACGACGCGAGTTGCGGACCGTGACCCCGCAGAGCTTCCGCGAGGACCCGCTTCGGATCCTGCGCGGGCTGCGGCTCGTCTCCCAGCTTTCGTTCGCGCTTCCTTCGGAGACCGTCGACCTGATGCGCGCGGAAGCAGCGGGCCTGCGCCACGTCTCGGGCGAGCGGATCGGAGGCGGTCTTGCCGCGGACGGCATGGGCGAGCTCTCGAAGCTGCTCCTCGGGTCGCGTCCCCGTGACGCTCTGCGGCTCGCGCGCGACACGGGCGCACTGGTCGAGGTCGTGCCGGAGTTCGGCGTCGCGATCGGCTACGAGCTCGCCTCCGACAGGCAGCCTCTCCCACTCGACGAGCACGTGTTCGCTGTCGTCCAGAACACCGCCGACGTCGAGTCACCGCTCGCGGTGCGCCTCTGCGCGCTGCTCCACGACCTCGGCAAGCCGGAAGCGGAGGCGACCGGCGCCGACCACGCTCCACTCGGCGCGCGGATCGCGGGTCGTGTGCTGCGACGCCTCCGCTACCCGAATGTGCTTCGCGACGACGTCGTCCGTCTCGTCGCAGCCCATCCGTTCTGGCTGGACGGGCCGTTCGACGCGGTCTTCGCACGACGCTTTCTCGCATCCCACGGGCTCGAGCCGGCGCGACACCTCATCCAGCACAAGCGCGCCGATCTGGTGGCCAAGGAGGTCGAGCCATCGGAGCTCGACAATCTTGCCGAGCTCGAGCGCGTCCTCGAGGCCGAGCGGGAGAGCCCGCACCGCCTTGGTGATCTCGCAGTGAACGGCGACGACCTGATCGCCATCGGATACGAGGAAGGGCCGGTGCTCGGGGCAGAGCTCGCGCGACTGCTCGATGCGGTCGTCGACGATCCCGCCAAGAACGACCGCGCGGCGCTCCTCGCCCTGGCACGCGAGGGGCTCGAGTGAACGCAGAAGCCGTGCGAGAGCGCTATCTCCGGCTCCGCGAGGCTGTGGGACCGGGCGTCACTGTCGTCGCGGCGACGAAGTACGTGTCGCTCGACGACTTTGACGTGCTCACCGAGGCCGGGGTGGAGGTCGTCGGCGAAAATCGTGCTCAGGACCTCGCGGCGAAACACGCCGCGTACGGCGATGCATTCCGCTGGCACTTCATCGGCCACCTCCAGTCGAACAAGGTCAAGGTCGTGAACGGGATCTGCGAGCTCGTCCACTCCCTCGACACCGAGTCCGCGGCGCGGCGGCTGACGACGCCCGCGTTGCTCGAGGTGAACCTCACCGGGGAGACCTCGAAGTCAGGTGTCGCGCCCGAGGCGATCACTGCCTGGGTCGAGCGGCTGCCCGGTCTCCGCGGCCTGATGACGATGCCTCCGCTCGCGGACGACCCGGAGGCCTCGCGGCCCTGGTTTCGGCGCCTGCGGGAGCTCGCGGCCGAGCACGGGCTGGCGGAGCTGTCGATGGGGACGTCGCAGGACTGGCGCGTCGCCGTGGACGAGGGTGCGACGCTGATCCGCGTCGGCTCGACGCTCTTTCGCTGAGCGTCGTCGTCCTGAAGGGCTACGATCCCGCCGAGAATGGGCCTCGGCGACGTGTGGAACCGAACGCTCGTCTACTTCGGCATCGCCGAGGACGAGGAGTGGGACGACGACATGACGGTCACGAACGACGAGGTCGAGCGTGGCTACCGCCGCCGCGACCGCGCGAACGTCCGTCGGTTGCCCGCGCCCGAGCAGGACCCGTGGTCCGAGCCGGACAGCGTGTCCGAGCCGGAGGCGGCCGCCGCCGTCTCGTCCCAACGGAGCTCGTCCCGACGCTCGCGCCTTCGTGGCGTCGAGAGCAGCTCCGCGCAGGTCAGGGTCCACCTCGTTCTGCCGCGGAGCTTCAACGACGCGCAACAGATCGCCGATCGGTTCAAGGACTCGGTGCCCGTGATCCTCAACCTCCAGAGCGCCGACACCGAGCTGTCGAAGCGCCTGATCGACTTCGCGAGCGGCCTCACATACGCGCTCGACGGGAGCATGCAGCGCGTGGCGGACAAGGTCTTCCTTCTCACGCCGCGCAACGTCGAGGTGTCGGCCGAGGAGCGCGCCCGCGCCCTCGATCCCGCGGGCGCCTTCTTCAACCAGGCCTGAGTCTCGGCGGGGCGCTGCCGTCGTCGGGCGGCGGCCTGAGTCTCAGCACCGGAGTCTCCGGGTCTCGAAGCTCCAGGCCGCCGCCGAGTGGGGTGCGGGCGTCCCTCTCGACTCGCTCGACCCCTGTCCACTTCGGACATGTCCCCAGACGCGCGTCCTGGGCCACCGACCTCCTCCCCACGGCTCATAGCCTACTTTGACAACGCGCACCAATGGGACACGGGACCGTGCCGGCTTCGTGCCGATCGTTCCCCAGCCCGTCCGCACCGCTTGGCTATCGGCCACTCGTGCTAGAGGAACCCCGCGGAGCAGCCAGAATCCCACCTCGTGGGCGACGAGCGCGTCGGCTTTCTCGTGCTGGCCGACACGGCGACGTCGGTGCAGCGGTTCGTGTCCGTCTTCGTCGGGGTCTACGTCCTGCTCATCCTCGCGTACATCCTCACGTCGTGGATCCGGGCGGGCGCCTCGCCGACGCTCGAGCGCGTGCGTCAGTTCCTCTACGACGTCTGCGAGCCGTACCTCCGAATATTCCGACGTTTCATTCCGCCGATCGGCCCCCTCGACCTCTCGCCGATCGCTGGGATCTTCTCCCTGTACATCCTCGAACGCATCGTCAACACGCTGATCGACCGATTGCTCTGACAAGGAGGCCATGATGTCGCTCACCCCTGTGGAAGTGAGGCACCTCGCGCTGCGTCGCGGCCTCTTCGGCTATCGCCGCTCCGACGTCCACCGCGAGGTCGAAGAGGTAGCCGACAGCTTCGAAGCCGTCTGGCGCGAGCGCGCCGAGCTCGGCGAGCGCGTCCACACCCTCGAGGCCGAGGTCGCCCGGCACGTCGAGCTTGAGACGCTCCTGCGCTCGACCCTCGTCTCCGCCGAGCGCGCTGCGCACGACATGAAGGAGCAGGCGCGCCGCGAAGCCGAGGTGATCGTCGCCGAGGCCAGCGCAGAGGGGCGTCGTCTGCTGCGGGACGCGATCTCCGAGAAGGAGCGGTTGCTCGCCGAGTCGCGGCGCGTCGAGTCGATCCTCCGCGCAGCGCTCGAGGTGATCTCGGAGGGGCAGCAGGAGCCGCGGGGGAGCGCCGACGTCGCGCCGATGGACACGGCCCCGCCCGCGCATCCCCAAGTCGACAGGCTCGCGGGGTAGCCCGGCCGGGTCACTATCCTTCGGGTCGTGCCCGTCGACGACCCCACCCGCACGACTCCGACCCGCCTCCGTCTCCGCGTGACACCGGGCGCGCGCCGCTCCGAGGTCGTGGGACGCCTCGGCGAGACGTGGAAGGTCAGGGTCCACGCGGCGCCGGAGCGCGGTCGCGCGAACGCGGAGGTGGTCGAGCTGCTCGCCGACACGCTCGAGGTGGCGCGCAGCGAGCTACGAGTCGTCGCAGGACATACGTCCAGGGACAAGATCGTCGAGCTGGAGCGGATGCCGCTCGAAGAGGCCGAACGCCGGCTCGTGTCCGCTCGGAAGGACGGACGATGAGCGTCGATCTCGAGCAGCGCCGGGCAGAGCTCGTCAGCCTGCGCGCTCGCGTGCTCGGCGCCGCGCACGACCTCGTCGAGGGTGAAGAGGACGACGGCGAGCTCTCGAACGCGTCGGGGGACCAGCATCTCGCCGACCACGCCGGCGAGATGTTCGACCGTGAGGTCGACGATTCGCTCGAAGAGAACGCGGAGCAACTCGTGCGTGAGATCGACGTCGCGCTCGGCCGGATCGACGAAGGGACCTATGGCACCTGCGGGCGCTGCGGGAACAAGATCCCGGAGGAGCGTCTGTTGGCCGTCCCCTACGCATCGCTGTGCGTGGAGTGCAAACGGGTCCAGGAGCAGGCATGAGCGAGCCCGCCCGCGCAGAAGCGGCTCAGCAACCGCGTCCGACGCTCGAGATTCGAGTCGGCTCGGCGACGAACGCCCTCCAACCGATCCCCGGCGCCCAGCGCTCGCTCGCAGCGGGATCGGCGCAGTGGATCGAGCTCGTCGTCGTCGCCGTTGCTGCGGCCACGGCGGACCAGCTCACGAAGGCGATCGTCTCGAGTCAGCTCGTGGTGGGAGACGCCGTCGAGATCGTGGGGCCGTTCGCGATTCACCACGTCCGGAACACGGGGATCGCGTTCGGGCTCTTCTCCGGCGCTACGTCGATCGTCATCGTCCTGACCTGCCTGGCGATCGGCGCGCTCGTCGCTTTCTTCGCCCGCTCGGGTCGCCGCCACCCGCTGCTCCCGGTTGCCGTGGGGCTTGTCCTGGGCGGAAGCGTGTCGAACCTCGTCGACCGGCTCAGGCTCGGCCACGTGACCGACTTCCTCGACCTGGACTACTGGCCGGCGTTCAACCTCGCCGACACGTTCATCGTCGTCGGCGTCGGCCTGCTGTTCGTCTCGTTCGTGGCGGCCGACCGGTCGAGCGCGCGCGTTGGGTCGTCTCCACTCTCGCGTTCCTGAGTCCGACGCGGGTCGGCGGCTGGACGCATTCGTCGCCGCGATCCCCGAGGTCGGAACGCGCTCCCTCGCCGAGCGTCTCGTTGCGAGCGGGGGCGTACTCGTCGACGGTCAGAGCCGCCAGAAGAGCTACCGACTCGAAGGTGGGGAGGAGCTCGAGATCGAGCTGCCGTCGCCCCGCAAGCTCACTCCCGAGGACGTTCCGCTCGAAGTCGTGCTGAGGGACCAGCACCTGCTCGTCGTCGACAAGCCTGCGGGCATCATCGTCCACCCGGCCGGCGGGCACCAGAGCGGAACGCTCGCGCACGGGCTCCTCGAGCTCGGGGCGGCCGGCGGCGATCCCGACCGGCCCGGGATCGTCCACCGACTCGACCGCGACACGTCGGGCCTGCTCGTCGTGGCGCGCTCGGACGAGGCACACGTGCGCCTTTCCGCGGCGATTCGCGAGCGGCGGGTCGAGCGGCGCTACGTCGCCCTCGTCCGCGGGACACCGCGCTCGCGTACGGGTCGCATCGAGGCGCCGATCGGTCGCGACCGGCGCGATCGAACGCGGCACTCCCTCGCCACCGAGACGCCGCGCGACGCCGTCACCTGGTTCGAGGTGCGGGAGCAACTCGGCGAACGGACGCTGCTCGACCTACGCCTCGAGACGGGCCGCACGCATCAGATCCGCGTGCACCTGGAGGCCATCGACCTGCCCGTATGCGGCGACCCCGTGTACGGGATCGCCGGCGACCTTGGCCTCGAGCGTCAGTTCCTGCATGCCAACCTCATCGCGTTCGACCACCCGTTCACGCAGAAACGCAGTCGAGCTCGAATCGCCGCTACCCGCCGACCTCGAGCAAGCCTTGACATTGGCACGACGGCGAACAGCGCGTCTGCACGTTTCGTGTCAGCGAAACGCGCTCGACGGCTACCATTCCGCAGTTCAGACCCGCCTACCCGGCGACGCCTCCGGACGGGGGTGCCGGCGCTTCTATGCCCGGTTCCGTCCGCGCCCGCCGGCGCACCGATACACCAACCGAAAGGACCAATCGTGGCAGTTGTCTCCATGAAGGAGCTGCTGGAGGCCGGAGTGCATTTCGGCCACCAGACGCGCCGCTGGAACCCGAAGATGAAGCGCTTCATCTTCGACGAGCGCGGCGGGATCTACATCATCGACCTCCAGCAGACGCAAGCGCTGCTCCAGGAGGCCCACGACTTTGCGCGGAACATCGCCGAGCGAGGGGGAACGATCCTCTTCGTCGGGACGAAGAAGCAGGCGCAGGAGGCGATCGAGCGCGAAGCGAGCCGCGTCGGTCAGCCGTACGTCGCACATCGCTGGCTCGGCGGCCTCCTCACGAACTGGCGGACGATCTCCGACCGCATTGCGTACCTGCTGGAGCTCCGCCGCCTCAATGAGGAGGGACAGCTCGAGCTGCTGCCCGCCAAGGAGCGCATCGCGATGAGCGGCGAGCTCGAGAAGCTGGAGGCGAACCTCGGCGGCGTCTCGGCGATGAAGCGCCAGCCCGATGCCGTGTTCATCGTCGACCTCCGCAAGGAGCAGCTCGCGGTGCGCGAGGCGCAGCGGCTCGGCCTGCCGGTGATCGCGCTCGTCGACACGAACTGCGATCCGGACGAGGCGACCCACATCGTGCCGGGGAACGACGACGCAATTCGGTCGTGCTCGCTCGTCATCCGTGCGATCGCCGACGGCATCGCCTCCGCGAAGACGAAGGTGACGGAGGCGGAGCTCACGGCGCCGCGCGACGATGCGTCAGAGGCCGACGCTCCCGAGGCCGCGGCGGCAGCGCCCGAGACGGTGGAGGCGTCGACGACCATCGAGCCCGAGGCTGCCGCCGAGCCCAAGCCCGAGGCCGCGCCCGCCGAACAGACGGCAGCGTCGGAGAACGGGACGCCGGCGTGAGCGAGATCAGCGCAGCGCTCGTGAAGGAGCTCCGGGAGCAGACCGGCGCCGGGATGATGGACTGCAAGCGCGCGCTGCAGGAGACCGACGGCGACCTCGACGCGGCCCGCACGCTCCTCCGGGAGCGCGGGATGGCTGCGGCCGGCAAGCGCGCCGACAGGGCGACAACCGAGGGCATCGTCCTTGTCGAGCAGAACGGCGACGCAGCGGCGATCGTCGGCGTCGGTTGCGAGACCGAGCCTGTGTCGAAGAACGACGCCTTCAAGGCTTTCGCGGCCAGAGCGCTCGAGCATGTGGCCGCCGACGGCGTTGCGGCTGCGGAGGAGCTCGAGGCGGAGCGTGTCGAGCTCATCGCGCAACTCGGCGAGAACATCGTCGTCGTTGGCGGGCAGAGGCTGGAGGGCGGCACGCTCGGCTCGTACGTCCACCCGCCCGCGAACAAGATCGGCGTGCTCGTCCAGCTCGAGGGGGGGACGGCCGACCTGGCGCGCCAGGTGGCGATGCACATCTCGTTCGCCGCGCCTGAGTACACGTCACGTGACGACGTTCCCGCCGAGACGGTCGCTGCCGAGCGGCAAATCTTTCTCAACTCGGACGAGGTGCAGTCGAAGCCCGAGCAGGCTCGCGAGAAGATCGTCGAGGGGATGCTCGCGAAGCGCTTCTTCGCAGCGTCGCCCGGCGGCGCGCTCCTCGACCAGGCGTGGATTCACGACGCCTCCAAGTCGGTCGGCGCGGCGCTCGAGGAAGCGGGGGCGACGGTGAGCGCGTTCTCGCGAATCTCGGTCGCCGGTTCGTGACCGCCCCCTCCGAAGAGCTCGCCGAGCGGCCCTCGCAGATCGGCAGCGCGTTCGGGCGAGCGCTCCTCAAGCTCTCGGGCGAGAGCCTGATGGGCGACAGGGAGTACGGGGTCGACCCACGCACTGTCGAGGCGATCGCTCGCGAGGTCGTCACGGTGCAGCAGGCGGGCACCGAGATCGCAGTGGTTGTCGGCGGCGGCAACTTCTACCGGGGCCTGAAGGCCGCCGCGGAGGGGATGGACCGCGCGACCGCGGACTACGCGGGCATGCTCGCGACGCTGCTGAACGCGCTCGCGCTCCAGGATGCGCTCGAGAAACTCGGTGCGCAGACCCGGGTCCAGTCGGCGGTTACGGTCTCCGAGGTCGCCGAGCCGTACATCCGGCGACGGGCGATTCGCCACCTCGAGAAAGGCCGGAT
This sequence comes from uncultured Actinomycetes bacterium, assembly GCA_963810295.1. GTDB lineage: Bacteria > Actinomycetota > Thermoleophilia > Gaiellales > Gaiellaceae > Gaiella. The sequence goes on along the minus strand of CAWEMW010000015.1, from coordinate 614,808 downwards.
CGTGATCTTCGCCGCCGGCACCGGAAACCCGTTCTTCACGACGGACACCGCCGCCGCGCTTCGCGCGCTCGAGATCGGCGCCGAGGCGATCCTGATGGGCAAGAACGGCGTCAAGGGCGTGTACGACGGCGATCCTCGCCTCGACCCGAGCGCAAGCTTCCTCCCGGAGCTGACGCACCTCGAGGCCATCGAGCGCGGCCTCAAGGTGATGGACACCACGGCGTTGTCCCTCTGCATGGACAACGGGCTGCCGATCCACGTCTTCGAGCTCGCCGACGGCAACATCGTCCGCGCGGCCGCGGGGGAGCGGATCGGGACGATCGTCGCGACGCCGGGAGAGGACGAGTCGTGAGAGTCTTAGCTGTCCGCGTCGAGTGGGAGGTGTGAGCTGGTGGCAGCGATCGAGGACTTCCTGAAGGACTGCGAGCGGCGGATGGACGCGTCGATCGAGCACACGCGCACCGAGTTCAACTCGATTCGCACCGGACGCGCCTCCACCGCATTGCTCGACAGGATCACGATCGACTACTACGGGGCCCCGACGCCGCTCTCGAACATGGCGACCATCAGCGCTCCCGAGGCGCGGCTCCTCTCCGTGCAGCCGTACGACCCGACGCAGATCAAGGCGATCGAGAAGGCGATCATGGAGTCCGACCTCGGGCTCACCCCGTCGAACGACGGGAAGCTGATCCGCCTGCCGATCCCGTCACTCACCGAGGAGCGGCGCAAGGAGCTCGTGAAGCTGGTCAGGCGCTACGCCGAGGACGGCAAGGTCGCTATCCGCAACGTCCGCCGCGACGTCATGCGCCACCTCGAGGACCTCGTCAAGAACGGCGAGGTCGGCGACGACGAGGAGCGCCGCGGCGAGGCACAGGTGCAGAAGCTGACCGACGACCACGTCAAGCGGATCGACGAGCTGCTGAAGCACAAAGAAGCGGAGATCATGGAGGTTTGATCGCTCCGCGATCAAACCTCCTGGGCAACATTGGACGCGGAATCGCCCGGCTCGTCTAGCGACGAATCGCGCGGGGCGCGAGTCGTCGCGATCATCATGGACGGCAACGGGCGCTGGGCGGAGTCGCACGGCGTCACCGTCGCCGAGGGCCATCGGGCCGGGGCCCGTGCGCTGCGGCGGATCGTCGAGGCCTCGATCGAGCTCGGGATCGACACGCTGGCCGTCTACGCGTTCTCGACGGAGAACTGGATGCGTCCCAGCGACGAAGTCGCCGACCTGATGGAGCTCCTCTCGGAGACGATCGACGGAGAGCTGCCCGACCTCGCGAAGCAGGGTGTGCGCACCCGATTTCTCGGCCGCAGCGACCGAATCGAGCCGTGGCTCCAGGAGAAGATGCGCACGCTCGAAACGGAGACGGCACACCTCGACACGCTTCACCTGTGGATCGCGTTCGACTACGGCGGTCGGGCGGAGATCGTCGAGGCAGCGCGGCGCCTGATCGAGGACGGCGTGCGCGCCGACGACGTCGACGAGGCCGCGCTCGCTGCACGCCTATACGCGCCGGAGCTGGCAGAGATCGACCTCTTGATCCGGGCGTCGGGCGAGCTGCGCATCTCGAACTTCCTTCTGTGGGAGACCGCGTACGCCGAGCTCGTCTTCACGGACACGCTCTGGCCCGACTTCGACGCCGCAGAGCTCGAGCGCGCCGTCGAGGAGTTCGCCGCGCGTCAGCGTCGCTTCGGGGCGCGCACGCACTCGTGAACCCGTTCATCTCACGGATCGTCGTCGCGGCGATCCTCCTCCCGGTCGTTCTCGGCGTCGTCTGGCTGGGTGGCTGGTGGCTCTTCGGCCTGGCCGTCGTGGGCGGCCTCCTGGCGCTGCACGAGCTGTACGCGATGTCACGTGGGCTCCGCCCCATCGTCCTCGGCGGTTATGCCGGGCTCGTGCTCGCGCTGCTCGGCGCCCAGCTCGGAGGGCCGACGTGGCTCCTCGCGGGCATCCTGGCGACCCTGCCGGCGGCTCTGCTCGTGTTCTTCGTGTCGAGCGCCAGGCAGAACGCGGTCGCGGGGTTCGCCGTGACGCTCCTCGGAGTCGCGTGGGTGGGCGGCGGCCTCGCGCACCTGATGCTCGTCCGTGACGTCCCGGGGGATGGGCGCCTGCTCGTGTTCACGATCCTCCTGACGGTGTTCGCAGACGACACAGCGGCCTTCTTCGTCGGTCGCGCGATCGGGCGACACCGCCTCGCGCCCGCGATCTCGCCCGGCAAGTCGTGGGAGGGGTTCGTCGCAGGGACCATCGCGGGTGTCGCGGTGACGTTCTTCGCTCTCTACGAGCAGGACGTCGTCACCACGGGGGAATCGCTGATCCTGGGCCTCGTCATCGCTCTGGCCGCGACGCTCGGCGACCTCTTCGAGTCTGCGGTGAAGCGCGACCTCGGGGCCAAGGACTCCGGCCACCTGCTCGCGGGGCACGGCGGCGTGCTCGACCGCGTGGACTCGCTCCTCTGGGCGGGTCCGGCGGCCTACGTCGCCCTGCTCGTGCTGGCGTAACAGGGGCCTCACAGAGCGTCAGGCATCCTTCGGCCGGTGAAGCGCGTTGCCCTGCTCGGAGCAACCGGCTCGATCGGTCGTCAGGCCGTCGAGATCGTCGCCGCGCACACCGACCTCGAGCTGTGCGCGCTGCAATCCGGCACGACGCCGCTGGACGCGCTCGCCGCGGAGCACGGCGTCGAGCACGTCCAGATCGGCGGTGACCCGGTCGAGCTCCTCGAGCGGTCGGCGCCGGACGTCGTCCTCAACGCGATCGTCGGCTTCGCGGGCGTTCGCGCGACGCTCTGGGCGCTCGAGCACGGCGTGACGCTCGCGCTCGCGAACAAGGAGAGCCTTGTCGCCGCAGGCGAGCTCGCGATCGCCGCCCGACGCCGGGGCGGAGGACTGCTGCTCCCCGTCGACAGCGAGCACTCGGCACTCCATCAGTGCCTCGAGGGCCGCGACCCGGCGACCGTTGCCGGCCTCGTCCTGACGGCCTCCGGGGGCCCGTTCCGGGGCCGTACGCGAGGCGACCTTGCCGACGTGACGCCGTCGGACGCCCTGGCGCATCCGACCTGGAACATGGGCCCGAAGATCACCGTCGACTCCGCCACGCTCGCCAACAAGGGCCTGGAGCTGATCGAGGCGCACTGGCTGTTCGACGTCCCATACGCCCTTATCGAGGTCGTCGTCCACCCGACCTCCGTCGTCCACGGGCTCGTGCGTCTCCGCGACGGCGCCCTCCTTGCGCACGTCGGGCTGCCCGACATGCGCGTCCCGATCTCGTACGCGCTGACGCACCCCGAGCGGGCCGCGACACCCGTTCCGCAACTCGACCTCGAAGGCCTCGAGCTCGTGTTCGAAGCGCCGGACACCGACGCTTTCCCGCTGCTGGCGCTTGCGCGCGGGGCGGGGGAGCGGGGTGGCACCGTGCCGTGCGCGTTCAACGCGGCGAACGAGGTCGCAGTCGCGGCGTTCCTCGGCGGGCGCATCGGGTTCCTCGACATCGCTTCGGTGGTCGAGGAGACCCTCGCGGATGTCGACGGCGCTCCGGCGCGCGACCTGAACGATCTCGTCGCCGCAGATTCCGAGGCCAGGCGGCTCGCCTCGAGAGGGCTGCAGCTCGCATGACGATCTTCGTTTCCATCCTCGGGCTCGGTCTTCTGATCCTCGTCCACGAGCTGGGCCATTTCACGGCCTCGCTCGCGCTCGGGATGCGCCCGAGGCGCTTCTACATCGGGTTCCCGCCGGCCATCCTCAAGACGACCCGGAACGGGATCGAGTACGGGCTCGGCGCAATTCCCCTGGGCGGCTTCGTGAAGATCCCGGGCATGCATCGCCCGGCGCCCGTCGACGTCGATGCCGGGCTGTCCCGCGCACTCGAGGAGGCGCCGTCGCTCGGCGGCGCGATGGGTCGGCTCCGCAATGCATTGGCGACCGGAGACCACGACACCGCGAGGGACTCGCTCCGGGTCCTGCGGGAGAACGTCGAGTCGCGCGAGCTGTCGCCGCAGGCCTCGTCCTCGGCGCGGAAGGCGCTCGACGACCTCGGTGACGCACTCGGCCCTGACGCCTACTGGCGCGCGCCGACGTGGAAGCGCGTCGTCGCGATCGCCGCAGGCCCCGTCGCGAACATCCTGCTGGCCCTCGTGCTCTTCACGGGTCTCTACATGACGTCGGTGGGCAAGGCGACGACGACCGTCGACGAGATCTCGCAAGGCTCTCCCGCGCAGTCCGCCGGCCTCAAGCCGGGCGACCGCATCGTCTCGATCGAGGGCATGCCGGTGCAGGCCGATGACATCTCGGCGGCGATCTCCGGCTCCGAGGGCCGTCCGCTCACGCTCGTGGTCCTCCGGAACGGAGAGCAGGTGACCCTCCCGGCCACCGCGCCGCGCATGAACGACGGCGCGTACCGGCTGGGCTTCATCCTCGCCGGCAGGGGGCTGCCGCTGCCCGAGGCGGCCGGCGAATCGGTCGCGCTGAGCTGGCGTGTGACCCGTGACATCGGAGCGTCGCTCGGGCGGCTCGTCCAGGGCGACGGACGCGACGACATCGCGAGCCCGGTGGGCATCGTCCAGGGCTCGTCCGACGCCGCCAAGCAGGGCGCAGAGACGTTCCTGTTCGTCCTGGGCCTCATCTCGCTCTCGATCGCGCTCCTGAACCTCCTGCCGCTCCTGCCGCTCGACGGAGGTCACATCGTGTTCGCGATCGCGGAGGGGGTTCGCGGCAGAACCGTGCGACGGGAGATCTACGAGCGCGTCTCCGTGATCGGGCTCGGGATCGTCCTCCTGCTCTTCTTCATCGGGCTCTCGAACGACATCGGACGACTCTCCTGACAGAGAGTCTTCTAGAAGGGCGACTCCAGCGATAGGGCTTCGCCAAGGCGCCGGCGATACTGCGCGCGACTTACTTCCACGGCGCCCAGCGATTCGAGGTGCGGCGTGAGCCACTGGACGTCCAGGAGCCGGCGGTCGGCGTCGCCCGCGCCCCGGAGCAGCTGGACGAGGCCGACGAACGCTGCCTTCGAGGCATCCGTGCGCTGGTGGAACATCGACTCGGCGGCGAACAGGCCCCCGAGCGCGACGCCGTAGAGCCCTCCGGCCAGCCCCTCGTCGTCCCAGGCCTCGACGGAGTGCGCCACGCCGAGCTCGTGCAGGCGGCCGTAGGCGGCGGTGACGTCCCCGTCGATCCAGCTCTCGCGCTCGCCGGGTCGCGCGCAGCCCGAGACGACGGCGTCGAAGGCGGTGTCGACGCGGAGCTCGTACCTGGCGAAGGCACGGCGGAGCGAGCGCGACGGGTCGAACGGCTCGAGCGGCACGACGCCGCGACGCGCGGGTGAGAACCAGCCGAGCGTCCCGCGCAGCGGCATGGGGAAGAGGCCGACGCCGTACGCGGCGACGAGCGTCCCCGGCTCGAGGTCGGCGCCGACGGCCCAGAGGTCGTCCGGGTGGTCGTCGGGCGGTGGCTCGATGTGCCACGTCGTCGGGGGAGGCTGGCCTGGCGACATCCCCCGGTACCCTGACGACGGCATGGCCAGCGCGCATCAGATCAGGGTGGGGGGCGTCGCGATCGGCGGCGGAGCGCCGGTCGTCGTCCAGTCGATGACGCTCACGAAGACGCACGACGTCGAGGCGACGACGGCGCAGATCGCCGCGCTTGCGTCCGCCGGCTGCGAGATCGTCCGCGTCGCCGTTCCCAAGCTCGAGGACGCGAAAGCGCTACCGCTGATCGTCCGTCTGTCGCCGATCCCGGTCATCGCCGACATCCATTTCAACGCCTCTCTCGCGCTCAGGGCGATCGAGGCGGGCGTCCAGGCAGTGCGCATCAATCCCGGCAACATCGGCGGCCCGGACAAGACCGAGCAGGTCGTCAGGGCGGCGAAGCGCGCGGGGATCCCGATGCGGATCGGCGCGAACGCGGGCTCGCTGCCGAAGCACCTCGAGGAGCTTGCCCGCGAGGACACCGCGGAGGCGCTTGTCGTCGAGGCGCTCGAGCAGGTGGAGATTCTCGAGCGGCTCGAATACCGAGACTTCAAGATCTCCGTCAAGGCCTCGCACGTGCCGACGATGATCCGCGCCTACCGGATGCTTTCCGACCGGGTGCCGTATCCGCTCCACCTCGGCGTCACGGAGGCAGGTACGCCGTTCGCCGGCTCGATCAAGAGCGCGGTCGGGATGGGCTCGCTGCTGATGGACGGGATCGGCGACACGATCCGCGTGTCGCTGACCGCCGACCCTGTCAAGGAGGTCGAAGTGGCGTGGGAGATCCTCAAGGCGCTCGGTCTGCGCGAGCGGGGGCCCGTGATGATCGCCTGTCCCTCGTGCGGGCGGGACAACGTCGGCGTGGAAAGCCTCGCGGTCGTCGTCGAGGAGCGGCTTCGGGAGTACCCGCAGGCGTTCGAGGTGGCGGTGATGGGGTGTGCCGTCAACGGGCCTGGTGAGGCGGGCGACGCGGACTTCGGCATCGCCGGTGGACGAGACGTGGGCTTCGTCTACGCCCACGGCCGCGTGCTCAAGAAGGTGTCGTCCGACATCCTGATCGAGGAGCTCTTCCACGAGATCGATCGCTGGATCGGCGCGGGGATGCCGCGTCCCAAGCGGTTGAAGCTCGCGAAGCCGGCCGCGTTGGCGATGGCCGAGGCCAGCCTCATCCCGCTGGGCGCCGACGCCGAGTAGGCCCATACCTTCGGCTCGACAAGTCCGGACTGGCAACCGTCCGTAACCGCTTGTACGGTCAGCAGGACGTGCGGCGGCGCCATCCTGTTCCGATCGTTCTCGCCCTGTCGGCGATCATGCTCGCCGCCGGGTGCGGCGGAGCCTCGTCGACCGGCGCAGACGTGCCGGACTCGGCGTCGCTCGCGCCGGCCAACGCGACGGCGTACGTGACCATCACGGCCGACGAGGGCTCGTCGCAGTGGGAACAGGCCGAGGAGCTGCTGGATCGATTCGACGGCGCACGCGAAAGCCTCGCGAGTGTGGTGGCTGACGCGCTCGACGCGGAGGGGATGACGTGGGAGGACGACGTCGCACCGGCCCTCGGCCCCGAGGTCGTCGTCGTCGTCACCGCCGACCAGCGGTTCGTCGTCCTCACGGAGCCCGAGGACGAGGCAAAGCTGGAGGCGCTGCTCGACCGAAACCTGGAAGAGGTCGCCAGCGCCTCGATCGACGGCTGGACTGCCTTCACGGAGGGACGTTCGACGCTCGTCGCCTATCAGGCCGCGCTCGCCCGCGGCACGTTGCGGGACGACGAGGCCTTCGTCGAAGGCATGAGCTCGCTCCCACCGGAAGCGCTGGCGCGAGCGTGGGTGGACGTCGCGAGCCTGACGGACGAGCTGCAGCAGCTGGTCGAGCAGGCGTCCTCGGAAGTCGACCTCGGGCTCGACTGGATCTCGGCCGCGCTCACCGCCGAGGACGACGGCGTGCTCGTCACGCTCGGTGCCCGGACCCCCGGTGGCGGCGACACGCACTACGAGCCCGAGCTCGTCGACCGCGTCCCGGCCGACGCGGTCGCGGCGCTCTCCTTCGGCGGGACGCAGGGGATTCTCGATCGCGTCCAGGGCAGCATCGACGTCGACGAGATCTCGGGGCAGCTCGAGAAGCTGACCGGCGTCTCGCTCGACGGGCTCGTCGACGCGCTCTCCGGCGAGGGCGTCCTCTACGTGCGAGAGGGAGAGAGCATCCCCGAGGTCACGCTCGCACTCGCGCCGCCCGACCCGGACGAGACGTGGGAGACGCTGACGCGGCTCGCGAGGCGGCTCTCGGAGCAGACCGACACGCCGATCACGACGGCGACGGAGAACGGCGTCGAGGTTCGTCGCATCGCGACCCCCGAGGCGACGCTTTCGTTCGCTCGCCTCGACGACGACACCCTGATCATCACGACCGGCGCCGACGCGATCGCGCGCTTCTCCGACGACGGCGACAAGCTCGTCGACACCGAGGGGTACCGCGAGGCCGCCGAGGCTGTCGAGCTCGGCGACCGAACGCGCGGCTTCGCCTACGTCGACATCGACGGCCTGATTCCCCTCGTGGACGGGTTCGCGGGCGATAGCGGCGTGCCCACCGAGGCAGACGAGGCGCTGGAGTCACTCGACTCGTTCATCCTCCAGGCCGAGGGCGACGGCGAGACAACCACGCTGCGCGGCTTCCTCCGCGTCACCGACTGACGCCCGTACGGGCTCGTCTAGGGTTTCGCGCATGCTGCAACGCCAGTCCCAGCTCTTCCTGCCGACCCTGCGTGAGGATCCTGCGGACGCCGAGGCGGTGTCCCACAAGCTCCTCGTCCGCGCAGGGCTGATCCGGCAGGTGGGGGCGGGGCTCTGGACGTACCTGCCTGCAGGCTGGCGCGTCCACGAGCGGGTGGCGCAGGTGGTCCGCGACGAGATGGACGCGATCGGCGGACAGGAGATGTCGATGCCCGTGCTGACGCCGGCCGAGCTGTGGCAGAAAACAGGTCGCTACCACACCTTCGACGTCCTCATGAAGCTCCGCGACAGCTCCGAGCGGGAGTTCGTGCTAGCGGCGACGCACGAGGAGACGATCACATTCCACGCCCGCGAGCTGCGCTCGTACCGCGACCTGCCGAAGATCCTCTACCACTTTCAGACGAAGGAGCGCGACGAGCAACGTCCCCGCGGCGGCCTGCTCCGCGTCCGCGAGTTCGTGATGAAGGACTCCTACTCGTTCGACCGGGACGAGGAAGGTCTCGACGCCTCGTTCCAGGCGCACAAGGAGGCGTACGACCGGATTTTCGAGCGCTGCGGGCTCGAGGTGCAGTCGGTCGAGGCCGAGTCGGGAATGATGGGCGGCAACTTCTCGATCGACTACCTCGCACCCGCCGACTCGGGGGAGAACACACTCGTCACGTGCGAGCGAGGCGACTATGCGGCCGATCTTGAGATCGCGCACGGCGTCCCCAGGCCGCCGAGCTTCCCGGAGGCGCTTGCCGAGCCCACGGAGGTGGAGACGCCGGGGATCGGAACCTGCGAGGACCTCGCCCGCTTTCTCGACGTCGATCTCGCCGCCACCTCGAAGGCGATGCCGGTGGTCTCGAACGGGAAAGTCGTCCTCGCGCTCGTACGCGGCGACGACCGGCTCGACGAGGGCAAGCTCGTCTCGATCCTCGGCTCACCGGCTCGACCCGCGCATCCAGACGAGATCCGCGCGGCGTTCGGTGCGGAACCCGGTTCGCTGGGCCCCGTCGGCTTCGGCGGCGCGATCGTTCTCGACGAGTCGATGCGGGAGGGACAGTTCGTCGGGGGGGCGAATCACACCGGCTTCCACCTACGCGGCATCGAGCACGGACGCAACTTCGAGGCGCGGATCGCGGACATCCGGCTCTCTCGCGAGGGGGATGCCTGTCCGCGGTGCGGCGGCGCGCTGCGCTTCCAGACCGCGATCGAGGTCGGTCACATCTTCAAGCTCGGCACCTTCCACTCCGCGGCACTCGACGCGACGTACCTCGACGAGAGCTCAGTGGAGCACCCGATCGTGATGGGGAGCTACGGCATCGGCCCGGGGCGCGTGCTCGCCGCGGCCGTCGAGCAACGCCACGACGAGCGCGGCATCGTCTGGCCGTCGACGATCGCGCCGTACGACGTCCACGTCCTTTCCCTGGCGGGTGGCTCGAACGAGGTGGAGGAGCTCGCGTCGTCCCTCGCCGAGGAGCTCACCGCTGCCGGGCACACCGTCCTGCTCGACGACCGGGATGCACGACCCGGTGAGAAGTTCGCGGACGCCGACCTGCTTGGCTGCCCTGCCCGCATCACGCTGGGCCGCAAGAGCCTCGACGACGGCGCGGTCGACGTTCGGCGAAGGACAGACGATGCCGACGCGCGCGTCGAGCGCTCGTCTGTGATTGGATGGGCAACGCAGGACTGATGGCCCCGAAGAAGCGCACCTACTCGAGCGAACCGCTCGGCCCGACGATCGAGCGCCTGATGGCCGAGACCGGGGTCACGTACCGCGCGTTGGCCGAGAAGACGGACCTCTCCGCGGGATACCTGAACCACATCGTCCACGGCAACCGCCCGGTGCCGTCCACGGACGTCGTGGCGCGGATCGCCAAGGCGCTCGGCGTGCGACCGGACCACTTTCGCGAGGTGCGCGTCCGCGTGATCACGGAGAAGCTCGAGCAGACCCCCGCGCTCGTCGAACGGCTCTACAAGCGCCTCGCCTGACACCGCGCGCCACGCCGCTGCCTCGCTCGATCTTCGCTCACGAGCCGCGGGACGGCAGCGTCCGGGCTACATGAGCCTCCAGAGCATCAGAAGACCGGCACGCGCCTGCTTGCGAAACGTGACGAGCGCCACCACGGCGAGAGCGGCTGCGACCACCGGTATGAGCGAGCGAAGCTCGGCCTGGAGCGCGTTGAGATCGGCGTCGAGCTGCTGACGCTCGGAGGCGATCTCAGCGCGAATCTCCTCGGTGCCTCGCTTCTCAGACACGGCTCTGCAGTGTCTCGACCGTGCGCGCTGCCTCTTCGAGCGCCTGCGTCGGCGTTGGGGGCGACGCCTTGGCGGCAAAGCGCTTCGCCAGGAACCCGGCGATCGCCGCGAGCAGGATGAGAATTCCCGCGACGATGAGGAGCGACAGCCAGAGCGACAGGGCCTCGCTGATCCCCGCAGCGAGCGATGCAAAGAGGAAGCCGATCGCATAGACGAGGAGGACGGCGGCAACGGCACCGAGGGCTCCTGCGATCCCGATCGCCGTACCCTTCTGCTTTCCTTCGAGCTTCGCCAGCTCGAGGTTCAGCTGCACGAGCGACTGCGCGCGATTCTTGATCGTCTTGACTCGTGCCACCACGCCGAACATGGCGGGGAGCATAACGCGGCCAAGCTTCGAGGCGCGACGTCATGACCGAACGCGGCGCGCAGGCGCCTGCCGAACGAGCTGCGTTCCCTCGCCCCCTTCGGGTTCAAGTTGGGGAAGACGCCGTGTGTACGTTGTGGCCGTGGAGGTCATGCGGGCGAGCGGGCTCGAGATCGCCTACGAGCGTGCGGGCGAGGGTTGGCCGCTGGTGTTCGTTCATGGTTTTCCCGTGGACGGTCGCATGTGGCAGCCGCAGCTGGCCTCCCTGGCGAGCGAGTTCACGGTCGTTGCGTGGGACGAGCCGGGGGCGGGCCGATCCTCGGACGTGCCCGTGGATTTCGGCCTTCCGGACTACGCGGAGTGCCTTGCTGCGCTGATCGAGGACGTGGGGCTCGGCCCGGCGCACGTTGCCGGGATCTCGTGGGGTGGCACCGTCGTGCTGGAGCTCTACCGCCACCATCCCGAGCTCGTAGCGACGCTGATCCTCATCGACACCTACGCCGGCTGGAAGGGATCGCTGCCCGAAGAAGAGGTGCGCGCCCGGGTCGAGGGCCTGAATCAGATGCTGGCCGCGCCTCCCGAGGAGTTCGATCCAACCCTTCCGGGCTGGTTCGCCGGCGACCCGCCAGCCGCGTTTGTCCCGCTGCTCGAAGAGATCGCAGCGGACGTTCGCCCCGAGAGTCTCCGTCACCAGATGCTCGTGATGGCCGAGGCAGACCAGCGCGACCTGCTGCCTCGTATCACCGCGCCGACGCTTCTGATCTGGGGCGAGCAGGACGTTCGGTCACCGCTCGGCGTCGCGCGCCAGTTCGAGGACGCGATTCCCGCCACGAAACTCGTCGTGATTCCTGATTGCGGTCATGTCAGCAACCTCGAGCAGCCCGAGCGCGTCAACGAGGCCGTGCGAGAGTTCTGCCGCGCCCACCCGCCTCGTTAGACAATTGTCGTTCCCGCGGACCGAGCGCGGGGCGGAGCTGGTCGCCGGATTCGGGAGGGTCGCTAGGATGGCCGGGCCACGGGGCGTGGCGCAGCCTGGTTAGCGCGCTAGTCTGGGGGACTAGAGGTCCCGAGTTCGAATCTCGGCGCCCCGACTAACGAAAGCCCCGCTCAGGCGGGGTTTTTGTTTGCTCGATAGGCGATACTTTGGAGGTGTGTGTGCAAATCGCCTCCGAGACTGCACCTGCAACCATGTCTGCGACTGCCAGAAGAGCAGGCGGCACCACGCCCTGATCGAGGACGCCGTTGAGGCTGTGCGTGAAGCTCGGCGGCTACTTCCCGAGGACGAGCGCCTGCGTGAGGAGGAGCGGCGCTGCTCGAGCTCCAGGCGCGGATCGAGGAGCGCCTCGCCGTGCTCGCCGCCTAGAGAATTGATCTGAAGCTTCCCTCTCTACGAACTCTGAGCGCGATTGGCGAAACGCCGCGCAATAGCGAAGGCGTCCATCACCCGATCTGTCAGGGGATCGGTGACAGAGACGCCTATGGCGTCAAGCCCTCGCAACACCTCCACCTGAGAAGGGAGGTTTCTCGGATGGGGTCGCATCCCACGTTCGATGTCATCTCGGATAGCGCCGATGTCGGCGGCGACTTGGCTGCGCGTCGCTTCATGCCACCCGTCCTTGCGTTCTGTCCGCGTCGGTCGCTGCCCGAGTTCGTCGATCACCGTGCCGAGAGACGCGAGAACCTGAGCAAGCGACGGGTCAAGTGGGGGTCGCGGCACCGCTTCGAGAAGATGTCGGTTTGGACAGAACCTAGCGTCAGGACGTTGCGCCGAGTCGGTGTCGGACCACCCTGCGGCGCAGGGTGGGCGACGCCTCGACCTCGTAGCCGGCGTCGATGAAGACCTGGAGCAGCCCGACCGACGCCTCGTCCCAGATCACGGTCTTCCCCGGCGTCGGCTCGGTCGGATAGCCCTCTAGCACGCGAGCACCGACCTGCCGGCCGTACTCGACGGTTGCTGCGGCGAGCTCGTACATCAGTCCCTGTCGACGGAAGCCCTTCCGCACGACGAAGCAGGTGACCGACCAGACGCCCTCGAGCTCAGGGTCCATCCGCATCCACGCCTTCTGTCGCGCCCAGATCCTCGGGTAGTTCTCCCGCGGCTCGACGGCGACCCAGCCGGCCGGCTCGCCGTCGACGTACCCGAGGAGGCCGGACGTCGGGCCGCTCGTGCCGCAGCCGGTCTGCTCCAGCAGCGCCGCGTCGCGCTCCTCCTGAGTGGTGTCGCGCCAGATCCAGCCCGGGACCTTGAGCGCCTGGCAGCGACACTTACGAGCGCCGCCGGTGTCGAACACCGCCTCTAGATCCTCGCTCGTCGCCTCGTTGGCTGGTCGCCAGCTGAACTCGGGCACACCGCGAGACTAGCGGCGGCCCATCGCCAGAGACGATGCGGTGAGCATCAATCCGAGACCTCGTCGGTGCGTTTGTCCGCGGTGCGTCAGGCCCTGCGGTGATCGTGGCGGTGCGAATGTCCGTGGCTGCGGACTCTATGCCCGTGGTCGCGCTGCCACAGGCGTCCCACGCCGCCGTTTACTCCAGCGAGCGCGGCGCGGACGGGATGTTGCCCTCATGCTCCCTCGGCACGCGCCAGTTCGTGTGCAGCCTGCGGATCGGGGCGAGTGCGCGGTCGTAGTGGCGCATCGAGGTGAGCATCGCCTTGGCCTCCGTCACCTCGGCCGGGGAGACGTCGCGAGGGTCGGCCATGAACCGCTCAGCGACGTCGACGACCCGCTCGACCTGCTCCGCGAGCGTGTCCTCCTCGAGCCGCTCGACGAAGTCCTCCTCGGTGAGCGAGAGGTAGCGGCGAAGCTGGGCCGTCGAGAGTGAGCTCATGTCGAACCCCTCGCCATCGGGCTCGAGCTCGGGCTTCGGTCGCGAGACGACGAGGGCGAGCTCAGGGTCGGCGACCGCACGCTCACGATCAACGCCTTGGTCGCAGACTTCCTCGCTCGCGAGGAGGGGGCCCTCGCGACCCGGAGGCCGACCACCGTCGCGCTGTACCGGACACGGCTCGAGAAGCACGTGCTGCCCTCGCTCGGGACGTTCAAGGCGGACGACCTGCGCGTGCAGCATGTCCGCAAGCTCATCGACAAGCTCAAGGCGAAGGGCCAGAGCGGCTCCGCGATCAAGGGGACGATCGCTTCGCTCTCCGCCGCCCTGCAACACGGCGAGCGCCACCTCGGGACTCCGACCCGGAACGTGACCCGCGACCTCGGCCGGGGCGAGCTCCCCAGCAACAGGCGCCAGAGCGAGCCGCGCTACCTGAGCGTGGGGGAGCTCGAGAAGCTGCTGGCCGTGATGAGCGATGAGACGAGGCCGATCGCCGCAACCTGCTTCTGGGGCGCCTTGCGTGTCTCGGAGGCGCTCGCGCTCCGCTGGACAGACGTCGACTTCGACGCCGAGACGATCTCCGTCGTGGAGGCCGCGACGAAGACCCACGCCTCGCGGGCGGCGATCCCGATGCTGCCCGCCCTCGCTCGTGAGCTCCGAGCTCACCGCGAGCGGCAGCGCGACGCCGGCATCCATCGGATCGCTCCCGGTGCGCTCGTCTTCCAGACGGCCGACGGCAAGTCGGTGCATCGACGTAACGTCCTGCGGGCGGTGAACGGCGCCGGCGTGAAGGCCGGGCTCGTGGGGGAGGGGCAGGAGCTCGTCGGCGTCCACGACCTTCGTCACTCGCTGGCCGCGAACGCCTTCGCGCTCGGCCTGCCGGCGCCCGAAGTGGCCCGGCTGCTGCGCCACTCGGACGCTCGAGTGACGCTGACCGTCTACGCCGGGATCACCGACAACGCGGCGACGGCTCTGGGCGGGAAGCTCGCCTCGTGGGGATTTGGGGCCTGAGCGTGGCCCGGTTGATCCCGTACGTCCACTCGCCCGAGGAAGACGAGGGCGAGCAGCCCTGGATCATCCACATCCCGGTCCAGCCGATGCCGTGGCCCCGACGCCGAGGGGAGGCCGAGACGAGCGAGGACCTCGCTCCGCCCACGGACGAGGAGCTCGAGCCGGCGCCAGTCGACTGACTTCAGTTCGCGGGGAGCGAGGCCAGCGCGGCGCGGATGCGCCGACGTAGCCGTGGGTCGAGGACACCGTTTTCGGAGACGACGAGGACGTTCTGCTGGCGGGCGTCGAACGACCTCGGGTCGCTCTGCGCCAGATAGGCGTCCCACTCCTCGTCGGCCGACTCCTCGGTCGCGACGAGGATCACGAACGACAACTCGCCCCGGGGCACCAGGATGTCGCCCTCCTCCGTGCGCTCCCCGAAGCGGAGGGTGATTCCCTGCGTGCGGAACGCCTCGATCACCTCCTCGGTGCTGTAGCTCGTCTCCCCGCTGCAGCCCACGACTGCGAGCGTGAGCACGGTGAGGGTGAGCACCCGAGCCACGGTCGGAGTGTGGCGGAACCGTGGCTGCACCGTGTCTGCGGCTACCACTCGGGGAGCGTCATCCTGCACAACCGCATAGCCCACAAACGGCTTGAAACTGTGCTTCGTGCATCAGGCTGTTGCAATGCCCGATCCTGGGGGACTAGAGGTCCCGAGTTCGAATCTCGGCGCCCCGATCAACGAAAAGCCCCGCTCAAACGGGGCTTTTCGCTGGAGAGTGGGGAGGTGCGAGCGGTTCGGCTGCACCTATTCCGCACCTAAACGCTCAGAAACTCGTCGCCTCAAGAGCCTCGAGCGCCGTGCGGCCTCGGTCGATCGCATCGGGCAGCAGATGGCCGTAGGTCGCCTCGATCTCGACGATCGAGGTACCCATCATGCGGGCGATCTCGAACGTCGGGATTCCGGCCGCGATCGCGAAGGCGGCGAAGGTGTGACGCATAGCGGAGCGCCTTCGCTGCGTCTCGTCGGCGGTGAGGCGGGTCGCCTACGCGGGACGTGGTACGACGCCGCTCCTGGTGTAGCCATGGTTGGCGACGGGGACGGGCTTAGGCGGCGCGGTGGCGGATGCGGTCTTCGGGGACAGCTCCCGGCGGTCGAGGGAGACGCCCAGCCCGTAGGCGCCGATGATCCCCAGAACATGCCCGCACAGCTCCTCGGTCTCCGTGGGTTCCATGCTTGTCACGCTGCCTCCCTCCCGATGGCCAGCACCGGGTGGTTGCCCGCCGAGTCCCCTGAGCGCTCGCCCCCTTGCCGCAACCCCCTAGGCCAAGATTGTCGCGCTGCCAGCGTCGTCTTCCAAGCCCCAGCCCATCGCGCACACGACTCGGGATGCGATTTCTTCGCAAATAGCGGGAATTACAACCGTGAGGCGGCCGCGCGTCCGTAGCAAGCGGTGATGCGGGCGGCTCGCCTAAGTGGCCCGGAGCCGACGCGCCGTTCATCTGCTAGAGACCCTCGCGCTGCCGCCAGACGTGCTCCTGTAGCAGCGTCGCCCGCAGCTCCAGCATCTCCTCGGGCACTCCTCGAGCACACGCAGGATCGGCCTCGCGGGCGGGGATGTCGAGCGTCACGATCTTGGCTTCGCGGTCGTAGGCGCGTTCGAGGATTTCGGCGGTGTCGATCAGCTCGGCCTCGCGGAGGCTGGCGGCGAGCTGGAGGACGGTCTTGTCGGCGACGGGGATCCCTGCGAGCCACATTCCCTGACGACCGTACACATGTTCGTGTCTCCGCGAAGAGTGTCCGCTTCGGACATGCCCCCGCGTCCGCCTTGACCCAATCGTGTCATGTACGGCAGCGCCGACCGCATCTACCGTGACTGCGCGTGGGGGCGCGGGGTGTTCCCGTTGCAGTGGCGTTTGGGGGGACCCTTCAGAACCCTTGACGCCTGGGTGTGCCTCCCGCCTCCACGTTTGAAGTTCGGAACAATCGAGTGAGCGCGAGCGTGGCGGCACCCAGGCCATACACAACCGGGAACACGACGATCACTCCGAATCGAGCGACCGCCTCGAGGCGATGCTGAACGACGATCGGCTCGACGTCTGAGCCGACGAGCCGGCACTCGAGCGACGGTGGCCACAAACTCCCTCTACCTTCAGAGGCGCCGTAACCAGTTCTGCTGTCGAGGTCGTCGAAACAGATGTCCTCCAGCGCCCGGCCCACGGCGACGAACCCGACAAGCCACAACGCGGCACCGCCCACAAGCACGGCGATCGCGACCGCCACCGTCGTACGCGACATCGGTGACCTCATACGGTTTCGTCGGCGGGGTTCCCCGCGAGCCACATGACCCACGACCGTAGACATGTTCGTTCCCGCGCGAAAGCGCGGGGTTATTCGGACAGTTCCGCCTGTTCGCTGATCCGTAGCCGGACACCGTCGGCGAGCAGGATCACCAGTTCGTCCTCGTCGCCCTTGACCTGCTCGAGCTCGGTCAGGTTGATGCGGGTGCCTCCCACCCGGTACCAGGCGGTAAGGTCGTCGCGCTGGACAGCCTGTGTCCGCCTGTCGACGGGCACCGACGAGTGTTCGAGGATGCCCTCCCCCTCGAACACGGCAGCGCCGACACCGCCGCGGTCAAGCTCGACACCGACATAGACGCTCTTTCCAATCCGGTCGTTCAGCCAGAGAAGCGCCTCGTCGCGGGTCATGGCGGTTCGGCGTTAGCGTGGGCGGGCATCGAAGGCTGCCTCCTTCGGTCGTGGGCGGGCCGGCGGGAACCCGGCGCCGCCCGATTCTTGCAGGTCGCGATCTGTGCCCAATCAGTGCCCAAACGATCGGAAACCGGCCCCAGAAGCCATGCCGAACCGTCGCCGCGAACGGGCCGCAATCCCTGTAGCCATGCCACATCGCGCCACTCCGCGCCAACCGTCAACAGTGGCGTTCAGCAGTCTGGGGGACTAGAGGTCCCGAGTTCGAATCTCGGCGCCCCGATCAACGAAAGCCCCGCTCAGGCGAGGTTTTTGTTTGCTCCGTAGGCGACACTGAGACGGTCGTGTCTGCAGAAACCGGCCTCCGTGTTTGCACCCGCAGCCAGATGACCGCCTGCGACTGCCAAAGGAGCAAGCGGCACCACGCGCTGATCGAGGAGTCCGTCGAGGCCATCCGTGAGGCCCAGCGCATGCTCTCCGAGGACGAGCGCCTGCACGAGGAGGAGCGTCAGCTGCTCGAGCTCCAGGCGCGGATTGAGGAACGGCTCGCCGTGCTTGCGGCCTGAGTACCCGCGGAACGCTCGACCGGGAAATAGTCGCAGATGAAGCAGAAGTCGACTTGTCCCGGCGGGCAGGCCTGAAGACACCACGTTTGCAGGTGCCGGCCGAGCAGCAGCGGTCGACCGTGCCACGACCGATGAGTTCGCTGGGCTCTGTCCGTCAAACCGAACGACGACCAAACCAACGAGGAGGGAACTGCGACCATGACCGATACCAACACCGTGATCGAACAGTTCAACGAAGCCTTTCGGCTTCGGGCGCCCGAAAAGCTCGTCGACATCATCGCCGACGACTGCGTCATGGAGGGCGTTGGTCCCGCGCCCGAGGGCAATCGTTGGACTGGCTACGACGAGTGCCTCGCTGGGTGGCAAGGGCTCATCCGTGACCCGGACATCCGTTTCGAAGTCGAGCACGTCGACGTGGACGGCGATCGCGCCGTCATCCGTTGGCGGCTCCACGCCGGCGAGGCACCCTTCCGCGGGGTGAACCTCATGCGCGTCCGCGACGGCAAGATCGTCGAGGCGCTCGGGTACGGGAAACGGCCCTAGCGCGGGCACGGCGTGGCACCGGCCTCCGCGGGCGGCGGTCGAAGGCCCTGGTCCTCCCGCGGCACCCGTGGCTCGGGCGGGACGTCGGTATCGGACTTAAGAGCACGCGCCAGCTGAGGTGCAGCTTGCGGATCGGGGCGAGTGTGCGGTCGTAGTGGCGCATCGAGGCGAGCATCGCCTTGGCCTCCGTCACCTCAGCCGGGGAGACGTCGCGAGGGTCGGCCATGAACCGCTCAGCGATGTCGACGACGCGCTCGACCTGCTCCGCGAGCGTGTCCTCCTCGAGCCGCTCGACGAAGTCCTCCTCGGCGTTGCGTCGGAAAATGGGGCGGCTCCAGCGGAGGCGACCCGTCCAGCGCTCGCACTGATCAGCCCGGAGCGGGGACGATGCTCTGTGCGAAGCGGAAGACGTTCTTTGGGTCGTATTGGCGCTTCACGCGGCGTAGCCGCGCGTAGTTCGACCCGTAGTAGGCGATCCCCCAGCGCGGGAGCTCGGCGTCGATGTAGTTCTGGTACGCCAGACCGGACACATGCGGACGCATGGCCGCGTGCGTGTTCCGGAGCCAGGAGATGGCTGCGGATGCCGCCGGGTCGCCCCCGGCCGGGTCCCAGCCCGCGATGTATTGGAACGAGAACAACGCGTCGCGGTGAACAAACGCCGTCGCCGCCTTCGGGATGCGGTTGATCGCACCCCCGTACGCATCGAGCAGGACCGACGCGCGGGCCGGAGCGGCTGCCCGAGCTTCGATCGCGCGGAGGAGCGTGTCGATGCCTGCACTCGAAAGCGGAGTGGTGACGTAATCCGACTTCGCCGCGAAGGTCGAGCGGCCCACACCGTCTCCGACCCGGCAGTGCAGGGCATCCGAGCAGCCCGCCCAGAGGAGCATCGCGTCGAGGTAGGGCAGCGTACGGACGTCGAGGCTTACCGGTGTTGCGCCGGCCGCGAAGAACGGCGCGAGGAGCGCCTGGAGCTGCGAGGAGGTCCCGAAGAACTGGCCGCTCGAGCCGAGGCGAGTCCCCCCGGAGTCCGTCGCCTCGACCGACAGCAGCGAAAAGAGCTCGTCCGGTGCGTTCGGCGCCCAGCGCTGCCAGGCATCGACGATCCGCGCTGCATCCGACCAGGACCACACAGCCCGGAAGATCGTCACCGTGCTGACGGGGTGGGTCGTGAACGTGAACCGTGTGGCGATCCCGAAATTGCCGCCGCCGCCGCCGCGGCCGGCCCAGAACAGGTTCGGGTTTCGCTGCGGGTTGCACGGCCTGATGACTCCGTCCGCGGTCACCATTGTGAAGCTCCGGAGGTTGTCGCAAGTGAGGCCGAGCTTGCGGCCGGCGAACCCGACGCCGCCGCCCAGGACGAGACCCGCGATGCCTACCGAAGGACATGACCCTGCGGGAATCGTCACGCCCCGGGCAGCGAGCTCGCGATAGACGTCCATCAGCCGCGCCCCGGCGCCGATCCCGGCCGTCCCTGCCGCCGCGTTGACGGTGATCGACGCGAGCCTCGACACGTCGATCACGACTCCTGGCGTCGTCGAGTACCCCGCGTAGCTGTGACCGCCGCTGCGGGCCGCGATCCGCACCTTGTTCTGCCGCGCCCAGAGAATCGTGCGCGAAACGTCCGTCGCGCTCTGGCAGTAGACGACCGCCAGCGGCAATGTGCCGTCGAAGCGAGGGCTGTAGAGGAGCCTCGCGGCGTCATAGCCCGCGGCTCCGCGTGCCACGACGGTGCCCGCGATGCGCCTCTGGAGCGCCGTGAGATCCAGAGCTTCGCTTCGACGGAACGCGACGGGAAGCGCGCCAGCGGCGACGCCGAGCCGCCCCGCCCTCTCGAGGAGCCCGCGCCGGCCGAATCGCTCATCGGGTTCGCTGGACGTTCGCCCAGTTTATGCCCGTGTTTCGGAGGTCCACTGGCCGATTGCGTTCTGCAACGACTGCGTTGCAATCCTCGGCGCCGCCGTATCCGGCACCGACCCACTCAGGCCGCGCTGATCGCGATGGAGTCGCGACGGAGGCTTTAGCGCCGCCGCAGCTCCTCCAGCTCCCGCGCGGCGTAGTCGTGAGCGCGCTGCCATTGCTCGGCCGCTCGCTCAGCGCGCTCAGCACGTTCCTCCACCTGCGCAAGCCGACTAGCGATCGAACGTAGCTGCCCACCCTCCCTGTGAAACGCCGAGTTCGGCATTTCGAGAATCGCTGCGATCTCGCGTAGTTCCTCTGCTAGCGCCATGCCCCCTCCGTCACAGTGTTCCCTCGTGCTGCCGCGGGCAACCGCCTACCAGGGGCGCCGGGCCCGCGGCAGCAGCGCCTCCGACGATCGTTCCTGCCTTGGCTGGACGTGGAGGCGCGGGCAAGCGCCAAGGAGCAAAAGAGGAGTCCCCCCGTAACGCCACCCGCAACGGGTACGGCCGCGCCCCCACGCACAGCCCATTGTGTCTGGTCGCGGCGAGCAACACAAGCCCGGAACGTCGGCCAACGCCGGCGCTCACGATCGGCGCGGGGCCCGGCTTGGGCGCGGCACCCATTTTCGCACGAACCCCCATGAGGGCGAGAGTCCGTGCTCTAAGGTGCTAACGCCGGGCCGGGCCCGTGGGCGCCACTCCCCCGTACGCCCGCAGGATTCCACCGGCCCGGCGTCGGCGACACCGATCAACCGGATAGGCCGTCCTGCACTAATGGCTACCTCGCTCAGGCGGGCTTCGCCGAGGCTGGCTGGAACCTTGGGACGGCGGTGTCGGCGATCGGGATTCCTGCAAGCCGCATAGAGCGACCGCACACATGTTCGTATCCCGGCGGAAAGTGGCTGTTTCTGGAAACAAGGATGCAGCAGCCTCTCGACGAAACCGCGTCGTAACCGGATGCGACGACGCATCCTCTCACGGGAGGCAACAATGAATTCACGGAGCATGGCCGGATGGATCGGGTTTGCCGGCATCCTGATGGTGCTCCTCGGTGGGCTCAGCGTCTTCCAGGGGCTGATCGCGCTCTTGGAGGACGAGTACTACGTCCCCACAGAGGCGGGCTACCTGGTCTTCGACCTCACCGGCTGGGGCTGGATCATGCTGATCTGGGGCATCGCCCTGGCGCTCATCGGTCTCGCCCTGCTCGCCGGCAAGAGCTGGGCGCGGTGGGTGTCAATCCTGCTCGTGAGCATCAACGTGTTTGGCCAGCTCGGCTTTCTCGGCAACACCAACGACCAGGTGTGGCTGCTGATCACGCTGACGCTCAACATCATCGTTCTCTACGCCTTGATCGTCCGATGGCACGAGAGCGAGAGGGAGCTACAGACTCGCTGAGCGAAACACCAATTACCCTGCCCGTGCCGGGGCAGCCCAGCAGAGAGCGCCCTCGTACAGGAAGCGAGAACAGCCGAGGGCCATTCCCTGTCTCCGGTTGCGTCTCAGGCTGACTCGGTGGACATGGCCGAGGTCCGCGGCCGCGCTGGCCCTGCTCGAGGCAGGGCCAGCACACCGCTACGCTCGGGAGCGGACAGCGGGAATCGCTTGCTTCGCAAGGCGCGTCGTCAAGCCCGCATGACCTTCCGCGGTGGGAATCGATGACATCCGTCTGGGCAGGCGGTTGTGTTCCGCTCGAAGGCGCAGCGAAATACGTCCAGCTCGCTTGGGCCATGAATCGGCGTACACTGGAAGCCAGCAAACAGCTCGCCCTCCGCCTTGACCGCCCCGGCCACCGCGCCGGTCGAGCGGGAGGAGCAGTGCTGTGACCCGCTTCCAGCTCGTCTTCCGAGAAGACGGAGAGAACGACCGGTCCGAGTACCGGTACAACAACGATTCCGGCGAACCTCACATCGACGGCAAGCGCATCGGCGACGGTGAGACATACGTCATCCGCGACGTCGAATGGCTCGTACGGGCCGACCCCGCAGGCGACGGCATGGTGCGCTTCGTCTGCACCGTCGTCGACGCGACGCCGGCTGAACAATCGCCGGCTTGAACCACTTGCTACGAGGATTTCTGCGAACAGGAGGCGCGGAGACTCGAGGCGGTCGACGCAAGATCCCCGGGATGGTGACGTGCCAAGGACCGCCGCCTCCCATTCGAGTTCCGCACCTCCCACCCGACTGGCTACCGCCCCGAGCGCCGGCTCAAACGCTTGCGAGACACGAAGGGGTTTGTGAGAGCGTCGCCACGGGCACACGGCTGACATGCGAAACGAAACTCCGCTCCCGCCGTCCCCAGAGCCACCGATCCCGACTCCCGACCCGCTTCCTCCTCCAGACCCGATCCCGCCCGACGAGCCCGATCCCATCCCGCCGCCAGTCATCTAGCGGCCACACGCGAGGAAACGGAGCCCAGGATGTCGACGCCGGAACGCCAGCAGGACCCCGGCGAGCACGGATACGCCGGTGCGAACCAGGAGCCCGCGAACGACACGAGCCCGGAGGAATCACGCGAGCACCCGCTCGAGGACCCGGACAACGACTCCGGGCAGGCGCCGGCTCATGACGAGGAGGACCCGACCGACTCGAAGCGCTGACGCCTGAGAGCTGCCGAGGAGAGGCAACCAGCCAGCGAGTCGTTCCCAGCCCCTCGCGCCGACGGGCCAAGTAGGATCCGCGCGATTTCGTGCGGTGGGCGGCCTGTATAGCGGCGCTTGTCACCGCCCTTGCGGGGGCGGGCGCGAGTGGCGCTGCCCGCGATCGGGCGCCGACCCCGCCACAGGTCGGGATCTTCTACTACACGTGGTACGGCGCCCCGCGCCTCGACGGCGAGTGGCTGCACTGGGGTCAGGGCAAGCACGAACCGCCGCTCGAGATCGGGACGACCTACTATCCCGCGCGCGGCCCCTACTCGTCGGCGGATCGGGCGCTCGTGCGGGCGCAGATGCGCGAGATCGCCGCGACCGGGATCGACACGGTGATCGTCTCCTGGTGGGGGCCCGGCTCGGTCGAGGACAGGCGCCTGCGGCCCGTCGCCGCCGAGGCTCGCAAATCAGGGTTGCGAGTTGCCCTTCATGTCGAGCCGTATGCAGGGAGGACGCCGGTCGCGGTCGTCCAGGCGCTGGGGAAGCTACGCGGGCTCGGGATCCGCGACGTGTACGTGTACGACTCGATCCTCGACGAGGACACGAGCTGGCGCTCGGCGCTCGCGAGCGTGCGCGGCGTTCGGGTCTTCGCGCACACCACCCTGCCCGGCAAGGCGCGGAAGGGCGGCTTCCAGGGGCTTTACACCTACGACGTGCTCGTCAACGACGGGGGGTCGTTCCGGCGCATGTGCAATGGGGCACGGAAGCTCGGCCTCGCCTGTGCGCCGTCCGTCGGCCCGGGCTTCGATTCATTCCGAGCGACCGGCGAGGTTCGCCTCCGCACGCGAAGCGACGGCCGCTGGTACGACCACATGTGGCACTCGGCGCTTCGATCCGCGCCGGACGTCGTCACGATCACGAGCTACAACGAGTGGCACGAAGGAACGCAGATCGAGCCTGCGCGGGTAACGGCCGGCCCCTACGCGACCTACGAGGGCGCCTGGGGTCTATCTGGCACTCGGGCCGAGACCGCCTACCTCGATCGGACGGCGTACTGGGTCGAGAGGCTGCGCGGCGTCGCGGCGCGCTGAGGCGCGACACGAGCACGTTTCAGTAGAGGGCTGTCGCGAGGCGGCGGCGGAAGCCCGAGACGACTGGGTCATCCTGGCCGAATCGCTCGAAGAGGGCGACCGCGACCTCGCGGAGCCGCTCGCGCTCCTCATCTTCAGAGCCGGGAACAGCGTCGAGGATGAGCTCGAGCGCACGCTCGACGTCGCCGACGTCCAGCGCATCCACCACATCGGGGAGCTCGCCCGACTCCCGCAGCTCCTCGACGAGCGTGTCCGCACGGGGCGGGGCGAGGACGGCATCGAGGAACGCCGAGACCGAGGTCGGCGACTGCGCGCCGACGAACTCGTTCACGACGCGACCGTCCTTGAACGCCTTCACGGCGGGGATCCCGCTGACGCCGAACTGCTGCGACAGGCCCGGGTTCGCGTCGACGTCCACCTTTACGAGCTCGACCGCTCCTCCGCGTGACTCGATCTCGCTCTCGAGCACCGGCGCCAGCGCGTGGCACGGCCCGCACCATTCCGCCCAGAAGTCGACGACGATCGGCACCTCGTGCGACCGTGTGAGCACCGCCTCGTCGAAGCTTTGTTCGGTGACGTCCATCGACGTCAGGCTACCTTCGCCTCGTCGAGACACGGGCTACGTGCCTGGCACGCCCGCGACGGGCCGAACGTCGAAAACGTGTCCGCACGGGACAGGCGACGTGTCTCGAACGGACGTGGCTACGTGCCTGTCACGGGCGCGCCGGACGCACGGGCACCCCGGGCGGGACGACGACGTCGGCGGAACAGCCCGCGACGAGCGCCGCTCGGAGGTGCTCCTCGGCGACACCGTCGAGCGACCGGTGCTCCACGTCCACCTCCAGGTCCGCCCAGGCGTCGAGGCCGAGCGCGACCGCGCCGCCTGCGCCACCGATTTCCCACAACTCATCGGTCGAAAAGATGCCCCGGCGGCCATCCTGGCGGCGTGCAATCCCCTCGAGCTCTCGAAGCTCCTCGAACGGGTCGATTCGCACGTTCGAGTCGGAGCCGATGCACAGCGGGATGCCCCGATGTCGCACCCGGACTGCCGGGACGAATCCGTCTCCCAGGTCGGCCTCGGTCGTGGGGCAGACGCAGATCCGGGCGCCGCTGTCGCGCAGCAGGTCGAGCTCGGCCCCGTTCGCGTGCGTCGCGTGCACGACGGTCGTTCGGACGCCGAGGCACCCCGCGGCCGCGAGCAGCTCGATCGGCCGCACGCCATGCTCCACGAGGCACTCCTCGATCTCGCGCGGCTGCTCGTCGGCATGGACGTGGAGCACGAGCGCGTTCTCGTCCGCGTAGCGACCGAGCTCCTCGAGCCACTCGCGTGGGCAGGCGCGTACGGAGTGGGGGGCGACGCCGACCGCGATCCCCCGCTCACGGAGCGCCTCGACCTCGGCGAGGTACGCGCGGACCGATTCCTGGCGCATGCGCCCGAGCCCGCCACGCGCGTATGCGACGTGGAGGCACGTGAAGCCGATCCCCGCCTCGGCTGCGGCGTCTGCGGCGGCGAAGGCGGTCTCGAGCCCCAGATAGTGGAACTCGCCGACGGCCGTGTAGCCGGCGGCGCGCATCTCGCGATACGTGCTGGCGTAGAGCTCGCGCACGGTGGGGGGCGTCTGCCGTTCGGCGTCCGCGAGCATCCCGTCGCGCCACGCCCAGAAGTCGCCCCCCGCGGCGCGCCCGCGGAGCGCGCGCTGGAACGCGTGGCTGTGCGCGTTGACGAATCCGGGAAGCGTGACCGTTCGCGCCACGGGCGACGACACTAACCTACGGAGGGATGAGCTCCGAAACGGTCTCGGCGCCGCTCCGTCAGCTCCCCAACGCCCTCACGATCGTTCGGTTCGCGGCGATCCCGCTGTTCGTCGTGCTGCTGGTCCGCGACCAGGATGGCCCGAGCTGGCCGGCCGGGATCGTCTTCGGCCTCGCCGCGATCACCGACCAGCTCGACGGCTGGCTCGCCCGCCGCTGGCGCGTCGAGTCGGCGTTCGGGAAGGTCGCGGACCCGCTCGCCGATCGGCTGATGATCGACGTCTGCGTCGTGCTTCTCGTCGTCTACGACCGGCTGCCGTGGATCGCGCTCGTGATCCTGCTGCGTGACGTGCTGCTCGTCGGGGGGTACAAGCTCGTCGTGCCGCGCGGCTACGAGTTCGAGGTGTCGTCCCTCGGGAAGGCTGCGACCTGGGGGCTCTACTTCTCGCTGGGGCTGGTGCTCGTGACCGAGCGCGACACGTGGTGGCCGCTCGCGCTGTTCTGGGTGAGCCTTGTGCTCGCAGTGGTGGCCGCTGTCCAGTACGTCGCCAAGGCGCGTCGCGAGGTTCGCCGATGAAGGCGGTTGTCATGGCGGGTGGGGAAGGGACTCGGCTGCGTCCACTGACCTCGAACCAGCCGAAGCCGATGGTGCCCATTGTCGGCAAGCCGTGCATGGAGCACATCCTCGACCTCCTGCGCCGTCACGACCTCACCGAGGTCGTCGTCACGCTCGCGTTCATGCCCCAGGCGATTCGCGCGTACTTCGGCGACGGGGGATCGCTCGAGATGGACGTCGACTACTCGGTCGAGGAGCAGCCGCTCGGCACCGCGGGGTCCGTGCGGCTCGCGCACGCACGACTCGCCGAGACGTTCCTCGTCATCTCCGGCGACGCACTCTGCGACGTCGACCTGGGCGGGCTCGTGGCCGCGCATCGCGCGAAGGGAGCTGCGGTCACGATCGGCCTCAAGTCCGTCGACAATCCGCTCGAGTTCGGAATCGTCGTCACCGACGACGACGGGCGGGTCGAGCGGTTCCTCGAGAAACCGTCCTGGGGGCAGGTCTTCTCCGACACGATCAACACCGGGATCTATGTGCTGGAGCCGGAGGTCCTCCGCCACATACCGGACGACCGCCCGTACGACTTCTCGAAGGAGCTCTTCCCGCTGCTCCTCGAGATGGGGCGGCCGATCTACGGCCACGTGCTCGACGGCTACTGGCAGGACATCGGCAACCTCGACCAGTTCCGGCAGGCGAACTTCGACGCGCTCGAGGGCAACGTGCAGCTCGAGGTTCCCGGGCTCAGGCTGCGGGGGAACCTCTGGGTGAGCGAAGGAGTCGACATCGACGAGCTCGAGCCCGTCGAGGGCCCGGCATTCATCGGCCCCGACTGCCGCATCGCGAACGGCGCGTCGATCGGGACGCACACGGTGCTCTCGCAGGGGGTGATCGTCCGCGAGGGGGCGCGTGTGAGCCGCAGCGTCGTCGACGTCGGCACGTATGTGGGTCGAAGCGCGGTCATCGAGGGAGCGATCGTCGGCCGTCGCTGCGACATTCGCGACCACGTCCGCCTCCACGAGGGTGTCGCGATCGGCGACCAGGTGACGGTCGGCCCCGAGGCGATCATCTACCCGGGCGTGCGCGTGTACCCCTTCAAGGAGATCGAGACCGGCGCGCAGGTACACGAAAGCGTCGTCTGGGAGACGCCGGGGTCGAGCAACGTCTTCGGGCGTGACGGCGCCACGGGGCTCGTCAACGTCGACCTGACTCCCGAGACGGCCGTGCGGCTCGCAGCCGCGCTCGGCACCGCGCTGCGACGCGGCACGCGTGTCGTCGCCAGCCGCGCCTCTCCGGACGCCTGCCGGATGATCCAACGCGCGATCATCGCCGGTCTCACGTCGACCGGGGTGGACGTCGCCGACCTCCGGATCTCACCGGCGGCGGTCACGCGTCACGTGCTCCGGACGCAGGGCCTCGCGGCAGGAATCCACGTCGGGGTAGCCAGCCTCGACCCGGAGCTCGTCCAGATCCGTGTCTTCGAGTGGCCCGGGAACCAGATGACCGAGAACCTCCAGAAGGAGGTCGAGAAGCACTTCAGCCGGCAGGAGCTCCGCCGGGCGACGTTCGGTGAAGTCGGGGACACCACGTATCCCGCGCGCGTGCGCGAGAGCTACGCCCAGGACATCCTCGATGCGGTGAACCTCGAGGCAGTGCGGCAGCGCCGTTACCGGGTGGCGATCGACTATGGCCATTCGGCGGCAACATTCACCTTCCCGCTCGTGCTCGGCCCGCTCGGCGTCGAGGCGATCGGCGTTCGCGGCTTCGTCGTCGACGAGCCCACGACGCCCGAGCTCGAGCCGCTCAATGTTCGACGGATCGTGACCGGCGTGGGGGCGGAGCTCGGCGTGGTGCTCGACCGAGCGGCCGAGCGGCTGCTGCTCGTCGACGAGCACGGCGCCGCCGTGTCGCCCGATCTCGGGCTCCTCCTCGTCGTCCGACTGCTTGCGAGCTCGGGGCGCTCGGGCCAGGTGGCGGTGCCCGTGACGACGACCCACCTCGTCGACGAGATCGTCGCCGGCTCGGCGCTCACCGTCGTCCGCACGCCCCATTCGGTCAGCGAGCTGACACGTGCCGCGACGAACGACGGGGTCGTCCTGGCCGCGGCGCCGACCGGCGGCTTCGTCTTCCCCGACGTCGTGTCCGGCTACGACGCCGTGACGGCCTTCTGCAAGCTGCTCGAGCTGCTCGCCCCGGAGGAACAACCGCTCTCGGCGCTCGTCGCCGAGCTGCCGGTGCCGACGCTCGTGCGACGCGCGATTCCGTGTCCGTGGGGTCGGAAAGGGCTGGTCATGCGGCTGCTCAACGAGCAGCTCGCGACGCGACGTCTCGACCTGATGGACGGCGTCAAGGCCTTCGACGACCGCGGCTGGGTGCAGGTGCTCCCCGATCAGGACGAGCCGGTTGTCCACGTCTATGCGGAGGGCGAGACGGCATTGCTCTCGGAGGAGCTGGTGGAAGAGGTATCCCTCGCCGTGGAGGCGATCGTGCAGGGGAACGACGTCGAACGACGAACCCTGGAGCAAGCCTCAAGCTGAGGTTGACCCCTTGGCCCGTCGGCTGCTTGAATCGATCCTTCTCCGACGAAAGGTGCCCCAGCAGACGTGGACGCGCTTCCCGATTTCGCCAGCTTGAGCGACGACGATCTCGAGGGTCTGATTCGTGCCGCAGAGAACGAAGAGGAGACGATCTCGAAGCGACGCCACTTCCTCCACGATCGCATCGATCTGCTCCGCGGCGCACGTGTCGAGCGCCTGCGCGGCATGGTCGAGTCCGGCACCCTCGATCTGCCGGCGCCCTCCACGCTCGAGCGTCCGATCTTCGAGGGAACGGGCGACACGCCCGAGGAGCACGACGAGGCCCCGCCCGACCCGTCGAAGCTGTCCGACGACGAGCTGCGCTCGCTGATCATCGAGCTCGAGCGCGAGGAGGACGACATCTCGCTCCGCCGTCGCATGCTGCACGGCAGGATCGACATCTTGCGGGCCGAGCGAGAGCGACGCCGACGCGGGCTCCACGTCGAGCCGACGGATCTCGGCCCGATCCTCGGCGGCTCGCCGAGATGAGTCACGTCTACTGCCCGGAGTGCGGCTTCCAGAATCCCGAGGCGGCGAACTACTGCGCCCGCTGCGGCGCGTATCTCCGTCGGGACGAGCAAGGAGAGACGACACTGAGCCTCGGGCCCGAGGAGGTGGGGGAGGACGGCCTGCAGATCGGTGAGCTCCGTGGCCCCGCCCTCGTCGTGCGAGCCGGCGGCGGACGTGCCGGCGAGAGCTTCGAGATGGCGGGCCTGAGGACGCTCATCGGTCGCTCGCCCGACTGCCATGTGTTTCTCGACGACGTCACCGTCTCGCGGCGACACGCCGAGATCGTCCGCGAGGGCGAGCGGTACGAGATTCGAGACCTCGGCAGCCTCAACGGCACCTTCGTCAACCGCCACCGGATCGAGAGCGTCGCGCTCTCCGCCGAGGACGAGGTTCAGATCGGCAAGTACCGGATGACCTTCCTCCTGCCATGAGCGCGACGGCCGAACCGTCGACGGGGCCTCGGCTCCTCACGATCGGCGCAGTCTGCGAGCGGCTGCGGTCGGAGTTCCCTGACGTGTCGATCTCGAAGATCCGGTATCTCGAGGACCAGGGGTTGCTGCAGCCGCGCCGGACCCGCGGTGGATACCGCCTGTTCTCGGAGTCGGACGTCGAGCGACTCGCGACGATCCTGCGGCTCCAACGTGACGAGTTCCTGCCGTTGAAGGTGATCCGCGACGCGCTGGAGACGCGCACGCCCGGCCAGGCGAAGCGACGGCGGCCGACGCTCAGGGACCCAGGCGGTGAGATCGGCCAGGCGGCGTTCTGCGACCGCGCGGGCATCACGCCGGACTTCGCGCGGCGACTCGAGGAGTACGACCTGGTCACGCCGAGGATCGAGGCAGGCGAGCGGATCTACAGGGAGAGCGACGTCGAGATCGCCGCAGCCTGTGGGCGCCTCTCGCACCACGGCCTCGACGCGCGCCATCTGCGCGCGTTCCGGACGGCCGCAGGGCGGCAGTCGGCACTGCTCGAGCAGCTCGTCGCGCCGGGGCTTCGCTCCCGCGACCCCGCGCGTCGCAGAACCGCGCTCGACGACCTCCAGACGCTCGCCGGCGTCGCCATCGAGCTCGCCCAGCACCTGCTGGTGCGCGACCTCCGCGAGGCATCCGAACGCTAGAGATCCGCGGCGTCCGACGTTGGTCGGACACGCCCGGTCAGTCGGGGAACAGAGGAAGGTGACCGAGGGCCACGATGCCCTCGACCTGGTCGGAATCCCCCTCGGTGAAGACCGCGGCCTCCGCCACGACACGGCCGCCGGCCATCCGCACGACGGTGCGCATTCCGTCGAGCGTGCTGCCCGTGCTGATGACGTCGTCAACGAGAACGACGCCCTTTCCCTCGACGAGCGGTCGGTCCTTCTCGTCCAGGTGGAGCGTTTGGGGGTGGCCGGTCGTGATCGACACGGTCTCGGCCGTCACGGTCTCGCCCATGTAGGGCTTGTACTGCTTGCGAAGCACGACCCAGGGCTTGTGCATCTGCCGTGCGAGCTCGTAGACGAGCGGAACGCTCTTCGTCTCTGCGGTCACCAGGACGTCTGCGTCGGCGTCGTCGAGTCGCCGTGCGAGGCCCGTGGCGGCAGCCTCGACGACCTCTGTGTCACCGAGCAGGTTGAACACCGCTATTCGGAGCTTCGGCGCCACCTCGAAGAGCGGCAGGTCGCGTTCGACTCCTTCGATCTCGACCCGGTGTGTCGCACGTCGCGTCTCGCCCATCGGCGCGGAGCGTATCGCGACGGGTGCACGGACGTCCCGGAACATGGACACCGTCCGATATCTCGTCTACATCTTGTCCATGGGCGAGGTCGACGCGCTCACCGGGCGATATCGGCTCCCGTGCCCGGCCACGGGAAGCTCGAGCGTGCGCCTCTCGTCGTTTCGGGAGATCGAGCGCCTTCCCGGCGCGTCGCATCCTGCGGTGTACCGCGTCGCGTTCGCGTGCGCCTGTGGAGGCGAGCACGTGGCCCTCGTGGGTCACGACATCCTCGACTGGGCGCCGCTCGGGCTCACCGAGGACCGCTCGTTCGTCAATCTCATGACCTCGAGGTCGGACGCTCTCTCGGACGAGCTTCGAGCCATCGCATCCACGCAGATCGGTCGCGGCGCGTGGCCGTGGAGCTTCTACTGCTACCTCGAGGACACGCCGCGGCCCGTGACGCCGTCGGCATTCAGGTTCCTCATCCCGTGCTCCGACGCCCTCGGGATGGCGGCGTGTTGCCCCGTCTGCGGGACGACGTCGGTCAACCTCGTCACGCGGTCGCACGTCGACGTGCCGTTCCACTCCGACGTGCACGTGGGTGTGGTCGCCCACGTGTTCTCGGACGATGCGCTCCGGACGATCGCCGACTTCACCGCCGAGCTCGGTTCGACGAGCTTCGACGAGAAGCGGCTCCAGCTCGATGTCTGACGATGGGCGCCCGTTCACTCCCCGGAGGGATCATCACCACGCACCGGGGTGGCCGATCCATTGGAATGTGGACTCAGCCGTCGAAACCGAAGTAACGAACACCAGCGCCAACGACCTCCACCTGTTGCGCGACTGCCTCGCACTCGGCAAGCCGGAGGACCGCCGGCCGCCCGCGAAGGTGCGCCTCGAGGAGGCCCTCGGCCCGGAGCTCGCGCGCAAGCTGCTCTGCAGCCTCTCCGAAGCGAAACGCCCGTAACGCCCGGAGAGCCGAGCGCGTCCCTACCCCCGTTCGAGGGGATCGTCCTCGCCGCGCGTTCGCACGAACAGGAAGATGAGGAACGAGATCACGAGTGAGAGAACGAATGCGGTCCCCTTCGATACCGCGATGAGGACCATGCCGAAGTAGAGGAACAGGAAAAAGACGACCGCCCACCAGAAGCTCTGAACGCCACGATCGATGCTCGGCACGCGCAGGTGCATCGTTCGCGATCCTAGACGAGCCTGGCTCTACGAAGAGCAGGTGTCCGACACCCACAATCCTGCTCCCGGACCAAAAAAAATTCACCGAGCCGGTGGCGCTTTCGTCCACCTGCCACGTCGACCTTCCGCTTCCGCGTAGAGCCTCCGTGACGGGCTTCGACCTAGTCGCGCTCCGTGCTCGGTGCATGGCCAACCTAAGCGTGGGGGAGGCCTGGGTCAAGCGCGCTCAGAGACGAAATGGTGCAAATTGCGCCGTTTCCGTGAACGCCCTTCGGGACAGCTCTGCGCGACTACGATGCCGCGGTGCGCCGCCCCGTCGTCTACGGCCTCGCAGGCGCGGCGCTCACGCTCGCCGTCCTGCTCACGGTCTTCGGAGTGGGGGACGATCCCGACAAGCTTCCCAACTGGCAGGCGTTGATCCTCGGCCTCGTCCAGGGCGCAACCGAGCTGCTCCCGATCTCGTCCTCCGGGCACCTCATCCTCGTGCCCTGGTTGTTCGGCTGGGAGTACCTGGAGGACAACGACGCCTTCAACCAGACATTCGACGTCTCGCTGCACCTCGGGACGCTGGTGGCCGTCGGCGCCTACTTCTGGCACGACCTCAAGGGGCTGGTCACGGCCTGGCTTCGCACGCTGCGCCGGCGCTCGATCCGAACGTCCGAGGAGCGCATCGCCTGGGTCGTCGTGGCAGCGACGATCCCTGCCGGCCTGATCGGGTTCGCGCTCGAGGACGTGATCGCTGAGAACCTCGGCGAGCCGTGGCAGATAGCGATCTTCCTCGCCGGATTCGGGCTGCTGCTCGGCTGGGCAGACCGGCGACCCGCGACACGTGAGATGGGCGCCCTGACGCTGAAGCAGGGCGTGGCCGTGGGCCTTGCACAGAGCCTCGCGCTGATGCCCGGTGTCTCGCGATCGGGAATCACCATCACGGCCGGCCGGTATCTCGGGCTCGATCGTGACTCGGCCGCCCGGTTCTCGTTTCTCCTGCTGCTCCCGATCACGTTCGCAGCCGTCGTGTTCAAGGGGCTGACTGACGTGCTGCTCGCCGATCTCCCGAGCGGGATGGTCGGCCCGTTCACCGTGGGTGTGCTCGCCTCGCTCGGCAGCGGCCTGCTCGCGATCGTCGGCCTCTTGGGCTACGTGCGCCGCCACAGCTACGACGTGTTCGTCGTCTATCGACTGATCGCAGCCGCTGTGATCCTGCTGCTCATTGCGACAGGCGTCCGCAGCGCCGGGTTCTGAGCTCTCGGCCTCGGTGGGGTGGCCACCACCCGTCAAGTGCAGCATTCCTCCTACTTGACATAACGTCCACTATCGTGCGTTCAGTTCCGCAATCGCCCTGGCTAAGCCAAACGGTCTTCCCCGGAACGCACGACTTCCCTGATTGAAGCGAGCGCCTGCGCGAGTTCCTCGCGTGTCGGGTGCAGGTACGCCTGCCTCGTCGCGACCGGCTCATGGCGAAGCAACTCAACACGAGCTATCACGCGCGTTGTGCGACAACTCGAGTGTCGCGGGTTTGACAGACCATTTGTAACTGGGGCCAACGACGGATCAGCCATGCGCCCATACCGTCGAGAGGCACGTGAAGCCCCAGCCTGATCTCGAAGGGAGACACGTCATGAAACTCTCCGCCAAGACCGGAGTAGCGCTCACGATCACGGCCCTGTCTTTCGTCCTCACCCTCGGCGCCAGCGCCTCCGACTCCGTCGATCCGGTGAATGCCCGGGTGATTTCCTGTTGCACCAACTACAGCGAAGAAGCCCCATCCACCTCCGTC
The DNA here is from genome assembly GCA_963810295.1 of uncultured Actinomycetes bacterium. Taxonomy (GTDB): domain Bacteria; phylum Actinomycetota; class Thermoleophilia; order Gaiellales; family Gaiellaceae; genus Gaiella. The sequence continues at coordinate 580,754 of CAWEMW010000015.1, read as the reverse complement.
ACGCCGGTGGATGCCCCGGTGAGTTCCACGTCCGTCGCGCCCGTGGACGACCGGCTGATTTCCTGTTGCACCAACTACAGCGAAGAAGCCCCATCCACCTCCGTCACGCCGCTCCCCACGTTTCTCGCCAAGCCGCTCTCCACATCGGCGGCCCACGTCGGGCTGATGAACCAACTTCGCAACCTGACCGAGCAGAACGCGATGGCGTGGGGTTGGTCGCAAGGCCTTGCGAACGACCAGGCGAGCGCAGGCATGACCCAGTAGAGCGGCGGCGCTTCCCGAAGCATCGGGGAAAGATTCCTTAACTGCGGGGGTCACGGCCCGTTCATCTGCTTGAAAAGGCTGCGCGAGAGACTCGCCGGGGGAGGTCCAAGTCTCTCGCGCAGTTGATCGCGAGCCCGCGTAACCCCGTTTGCGGCTGGGGTGCCGCCATCTTTTCCCCCCGGGCGGCCAAGCTCGCATGGGCCACGGTAGGTGCGGGCGGCGGGGGCGGGTATGACACGTTTGGGTCAATTCGCTCGTTCACGGCTCGTGTGTGTCGAGCACCAGGGCGACGGGGCAGCCGGCGAGGTGCCAGAAGCTGACGGACGCGGCGCTGACGGCCCCGCCCGCTTCATTGCCACCCTCATGCCGGCGAGCGTCGAGTTCGAGGAGTTCTTCCGGCGCTATGGCGTCGCCGAGCTGCACGCAGCGCAGTGCGGCTGGAGCTGACCGAGCGGATCCGGAAAGAAGCGCCAGCCCATGGTCTCCGCCGCCGATTCGCTCTCGACCGACGCGCCGCAATCGACGCACCGTACGAACCAGTCGAGCATGCGCAACGCGGACGCACATCGCAGGCAGAAGCGGCCCGGAAGTGCAGCGCTGAGCGGGCTCACGACCCAGCCGTGCTCGTCCATGCCGGCCGCGCGCGCATCGCGCCCGCATCCGTCGCAGCGCGCCGGAGCGCGCATCTCCACGTTGCCACCGTTCCCCATGTCCCCCTCCCCTGCCTCAGCCTATGGATCGCGGCCACGATTGCAAAGAGGACGCATTTCCCCGAGATAGGGGTTGTCAAGCGACCCCGGACTGTGAAACCCTCTCGGGTAGACGCCGTAGTCTCCCCCCGCCCCCTCTGTGACAACGGTCGACATCGAAGGCCTGCTGGCCCAGGACGATCTCCGGACGCTGCTGGACCTTTGCGAGAACGCTGGATCGATCCGCGCGCCCGAGGTGCACGACATCGTGGAGACGCACGAGTTGAGCGGTCTCGAGCAGGAGGCACTCGTGCGAGAGCTCGACAAGCGCGGCATCGAGATCGTCGAGGTGCCGGTCGAGGCGCCTCCCCCACCTGTCATTGCCGCACCGCTGGAATCGACCACCGACGCGCTGCAGCTCTTCCTCCGCGAGGCGGGTCGTCACCGTCTCCTGACCGCAGCCCAGGAGGTGACGCTCGCGAAGCGGATCGAGCGCGGAGATGCCCAGGCCAAGGCGGAGATGATCCAGTCGAACCTTCGACTCGTCGTCTCGATCGCGAAGAACTACCGAAACCAGGGCCTGCCGTTCCTCGATCTCATCCAGGAGGGCACGCTCGGGCTGATCCGCGCCGTCGAGAAGTTCGACTGGCGCCGCGGCTTCAAGTTCTCGACGTACGCGACGTGGTGGATCCGCCAGGCGGTCGCTCGCGCGCTGGCCGACAAGGGACGCACGATCCGCATGCCCGTCCACATCGTCGAGCGGATGCAGAAGATCAACCGGGCGGAGCGGTCGCTGTGGACGCAGCTCGGGCGCGAGCCGACACTCGACGAGATCGCGGACGAGGCGTCGCTCACGCCGCAGCAGGTGCTCGACGTCCGCGCGGCCGCGCGCGCGTCGACGAGCCTGGACGCCCCGATCGGCGACCAGGACGACGCGGTCTTCGGCGACTTCGTCGCCGGGAACGAGCCGCTGCCCGAGGAGACGGTCGAGGTGCGCATGAGACGTCAGGCGCTCCGCAGTGCGCTCGATTCGCTTCCGGAGCGTGAGCGTGAGGTCGTGACCCTGCGGTATGGCATCGACGGCCTCGAGCCGCGGACGCTGGAGGAGATCGGGCGTCGCCTTGGGCTGACCCGCGAGCGTGTCCGCCAGATCGAGCTGGAATCCCTACGCCGGCTCGCGCTCGTGCGCGAGATGCAGTCCGTTCAGGGTTAGGTGCGGAGGTACAGCTCGAGCGCCGGCGCCACAGTGCGCAGCTCGCGGAGCGCGCGGGTCTCGAGCTGCCGGACACGCTCGCGGGTGATGCCGAGCTCGACGCCGACCTGCTCGAGCGTGCGGCCACCCTCCCCGTCCAGCCCGTAACGCAACACGAGCACGCGCTGGAGCCGAGGCCGGAGCTTGGCGAGCGCCCGTGCGAGCTCGGTCGATCGGAGCCTGAGCGCCGTCTCGGCCTCCGGTTCCACCGCGAAAACATCTTCGATCAGGTCGCTCATCACGCTCTCGCCGTCTCCGACCGGTGTCTCGAGGCTGACGTGATCCTGGACCATGTCCAGAAGCTCCTGAACGCGGAGCGCCGTCAGCTCCGTCTCGATCGCGATCTCGTCGAGCGACGGGTCGCGGTTCAACTCCTGGCCGAGGGTCCGTCGCGCACGCTGCACGCGCCGCACCTGATCGGCGATATGGACAGGAAGGCGGATCGTGCGGCTCTGCTCCGCGAGGGCGCGCTGCACGGCCTGCCGGATCCACCACGTCGCGTAGGTCGAGAGCTTGTAGCCCATCGTCCAGTCGAACTTCTCGACCGCGCGCATGAGACCGAGGTTGCCTTCCTGGATGAGATCGAGCAGCGGCACGTCCGCCCGCGTGTAGTTGCGCGTGATGGACATCACGAGCCGTAGGTTCGACTCGATCAGCTTCCGCTTTGCGAGCTCGTCGCCCTCGTCCTTGCGGCGGGCGAGCTCGCGCTCCTCGACAGGTGTCAGCAGCCGTCCGTCCCCGATCGCCCGCACGTACAGCTTCAGCGGATCGTGGACCGCCCCGCCCGCGTCGAACTCATCCGGACCATCGGTCGAATCGAAGAGTGGTTCCGCCGCATTCGTCTCCACGGGAGACCTATCGGCCGGGCGCGTCCCCCGCTTGAGGCATTTCGCAGCGAGGAGTCGTCTCGAGCGATCCGAACAGTTCCCTCACGGGTGCCGACTACGCTCGGAGGCAGGAGAGGATCTCACATGTGCGGCATCGCAGGCTACAGCCTCGGCAGCGAATCGCGAGTCGATCGGACACTCGCAGCTCAAGCGCTGCTCGCCGGAATCGCAGAGCGCGGAGCGGATGCGGTCGGATACGCATTCCGCGAAGACGGGCCGCTGACCGTCCACAAGCAGCAGACCGGCGCCTCCGAGCTCCTCGAGGCTGTCGTGGTGCCGCAGAGAGCGCGGCAGGCACTCGTGCATGTCCGTGACTACACGAAGGGCCATCCGACGATCGCCACGAACAACCACCCCATCCGACATCGCTGCGTCGTCGGGATCCACAACGGGATCATCGTCAACGACGAGGAGCTCTTTCAGCGCCACGGTCTGGCGCGTCACGCGCCCGAGATGACGGTCGACTCCGAGGCGATCTTCGCTCTCGTCAACGCACAGGGCTCCACACCAGCCGTGCTGGAGGAGCTCGTCGGTGCGATGGCCACGGCCTGGATCGACGAGCGCGACGCCACCGTCCTCCATCTCGCGCGTGGAGTCGGCCGGCCGCTCTGGCTCGCCCGCGGACGCAACGAGGCGTTCTTCGCGTCGACCCGCGAGGCGCTCGAAGTCGTCGAGCGGGCCGTCGGCACGACGCTCCGCAAGACGCAGGTCGACGAGGGCCGGCTCCTGTCGGTCGTGGACGGAGCGCTCGTGGACGAGCGCCGGTTCACGCCGGATCGGAGCTACCGAGAGGAGCGCGAGCTGCCGGCCGTCCGTGCGCCGCACGAGGGCCGGTCGTGTCTCGACCGCCTCTGGGCGATCGCCGCGCCGGCAAGCATCTAGTCGAGCGTCCCGTCCGGGGCGACCTGGACGCCCTCCTCGCGCAGCCGCTCCCGGACGAGGAACTGGAACGCGGACCAGGTCCCGGGCTGGATGTCGACCATGCGGTAGACCTGCCACTCCGACAGAAGCGTCGCCTTGCGTGCGCGCGCAGCTTTCCAGTCGGCCATTTTCGGCAGACGGCCCAGCTCGCGTGCCAGAACCGCGCCGTCCGCGACGGCGCGCTCGAGCCGCTCCTCACCAACCGGAACGTCGAATCCGGCCTCCTGGAGGCCCGCCGCGAGCGAGCCGAAGGTCTGCCAGATGAGCGACTTCGACGCCATCCGGCCGCGTCGCACCTCGATGTCCTTTGCCGTGGGGATCCGGCCCAGCTCCTCCCCCAGCTCGCGCAGCTGCTCCAGGAGCTCTTCGCGGCTGATGAACCGCCGAGGCGTGAGCCCGGCGGCACGTTTCGCGGCGTTCCACGTCCCGAAGTGCTCGATCACTGTCTGCGGATGCACGCTCGCGCCCTGATCGGCGGCGAACTCCCTCATCGTCGGCGACCGCCCCAGTCTCTCCGCCGAGGCGCGAAGCTCGGCGAGGATCTCGTCGTCGGTGTAGCGCCGACGCAGGCCCGCACGGAACTCGGCGAGCGCCTGTTCGTCGATCCCCTCGAGCACCGGATGCCGTCGCCGCGAGCGAGCCATGCAATTATCGTAGAGCACCTTCGACATTCTGCAAAGAGGCCAGAACGGACGTGGAAGCGTCGGTAGGCTCGCCCGGAATGGGTGCCAGGCTCGCTCTCGAGACATCCGCAGCCCGCCTCGTCGGCAGCCTGTCCCGCGCCGCCGGCCGCGGCGGGGGCACGACGCTCCCCGGCAAGCTCGTCTGGAAGCTCGATCCGGGGGCTCTCGACACACTCGCATCGCGGCTCGAGCAGGGCGTTGCCCTCGTCTCGGCGACGAACGGGAAGACGACGACCACGGCGATGGCCGCCTCGATCCTCTCCCCCGCGCATCGGCTCGCGTGGAACAATTCGGGCGCGAACCTCGCCTCGGGCGTCGCCTCGACGCTGCTCGCAGCGCATGAAGCCCAGCTCGGCCTGCTCGAAGTGGACGAGTTCGCGCTCCCGGAGATCATGCGCCGGACCGACCCGCGGGTCGTGAGCCTCGGCAACCTGTTTCGCGACCAGCTCGATCGCTACGGGGAGCTCGAGCACATCGCCGAGCGCTGGCGCGGAGCGGTCGCGGCGCTTCGCCCCGACGCCACGCTCGTGGTCAACGCGGACGACCCGCTCGTCGGATCGCTCGCGGATCAACACGAACGTGCGCTCCGATTCGGCATCGACGATGCCTCGTGCGCGCGGCCTTCGCTCCAGCACGCCTCCGACTCGAAGTACTGCGTGCGCTGCGGCGCGCCGTATCGCTACGACGCGGCGTACGTCGGCCACTTGGGCGCATACCGCTGCGAGTCGTGCGGCCACGCGCGGCCGAGCCTCGACGTCGCCGCGCGCGACGTCCAGCCGGACGGGCTCGACGGTGTCTCGTTCGCTCTGCACACTGCGACGGCGAGCGTGCAGGTGCGGCTTTCCGTGCCCGGGCTCTACAACGTCTACAACGCGCTCGCCGCGGCGTCGCTGGCGATCGCCCTCGACGTCGAGCTCGACGAGATCGCCGCCGGCATCGGGCGATTTCAGGCTGCCTTCGGACGGTTCGAGCGAGTCGCGGCCGGAGACAAGCAGCTTCTTCTGCTGCTGATCAAGAACCCGGCGGGCGCGAACGAGGCGATCCGCACGCTCGAGGACGGCGGCGTCCCGGAGACGCTCGTGGTCGCCCTCAACGACAGGATCGCGGACGGTCGGGACGTCTCCTGGATCTGGGACGTCGACTTCGAGCCTCTGCTCGAACGCGCCGGGCGAATTGTCGTGAGCGGCGAGCGGGCTGCGGAGCTGGCGCTGCGCTTCACGTACGCCGGTTTCCCACGCGAGCGACTCGAGCTCCTCCCAGACCTGGAATCGGCGCTCGAGCGCGGCCTGGAGCTCACTGCGCCGGGCGACGAGCTCGCGGTGCTCCCGACGTACACCGCGATGCTCGAGCTGCGGGCGATCGCGACCCGCCGCGGCTACACGCGGCCGTACTGGGAGTCGTGATGGAGATCCGCGTCGCGCACCTCTACCCCGAGTACCTCAACATCTACGCCGACCGTGGAAACATCGCGGTGTTCGAGCGTCGCGCTGCGGTACGCGGGCACCTTCTCGTGGTCGAGCCGATCACGCTCGGCTCGAGCCTCGCCGCGGGCGCGCACGACCTGTTCTACGTCGGAGGCGGACAGGATCGAGAGCAGGCGATGATCGCGCCCGACCTCGCCATGCGAGGCGAGGCGCTTCGGGATTCGGTGGACGAAGGTGCAGCGCTCCTCGCGGTCTGCGGCGGATACCAGCTCCTAGGGCGCGGCTACCGCGGGCGGGACGGATCGTGGATGGCGGGCGCAGCCCTGTTCCCGCACGAGACCGTGGCGGGCGAGCGCCGCATGATCGGCGACGTGTTGCTCGAGAGCACGCTCGCCGAGGCGCGGCGTGCCACGATCGCCGGATTCGAGAACCATGCCGGTCGAACATTGCTCGACGACGGCGCCCAGGGGCTCGGCCGTGTCGTGGCCGGCTACGGGAACGACGGCGCGTCGGGCCTGGAGGGCTGTCGGGTCGGCCGCGCTATCGGGACGTACCTCCACGGTCCACTCCTCCCCCGCAACCCGTGGCTCGCGGATCTGCTCCTCTCCTGGGCGATCGCGCACGCCGAAGGCGCCGAACCGACGCCGCTCGAGCCGCTCCCCGACGAGCTCGAGCTCCAGGCGCACGCGGTCGCTGCCGGACGTGCCCGCGCGCGCGGCGGACGACCCGCCTAGCGCCTACTCCGTCCAGCGCGCCCCGAGGTACACGCAGGGATCGCCCGGCTGCCAGCGCTGCAGGAACCGCGTGATCGGAGGATGCAGCGTGATGCCCTCGAGCTCGTCGAGCGCGAACAGCCGGTGCCCGCGCACGGCCTCGTCGGTCGATGCGACGCCCTCCAACGAGCCGTCGAGCTCGCCTGCGAACACCACGTGAACCACGTGCTTCGACCACAGGCTGCGCTCGGGTGAGATCGACTCCACGATCGCTACCGGTCCTTCGACGGGAAGCTCGGCGTACTCGCCGACGAGCCCCGTCTCCTCGCCCAGCTCCCGCTGGAGCGCCTCGACGAGCGTCTCACCACTGCGGACGCCGCCCCCGGGGAGCAACCAATTCTCCCGACCGCGCTTCTCGTGGCGGATGAGAAGGATCGACTCGTGCCAGCGCAGAAGCGCTGAGACACGGATTCTCGGCTCCGGCCGCATGCCCGGGTCACGTCCCGGACGAGCCGAGTCCGCCCTCGCCTCGTTCGCTCGCTGGAAGCTCCTCGACCTCGACGACCTCGACCGCCGGAAGCTCGACGATCACGAGCTGAGCGATCCGCATCCCGGGCTCGACGACGAAGGGCTCGTCGCGATCCGTGTTGAGGAGGATGACCTTCACCTCGCCGCGGTAGCCAGGGTCGATCAACCCCGGTGCGTTCACCTTGCCGAGCCCGTGGCGGGCGGCAAGGCCCGAGCGCGGCACGACGAGCCCCGCGTGGCCGGGCGGGATCGCGACGGCGAGCCCGGTCCCGACCACAGCACGGCGTCCCGGGCCGATCTCGACCCGCTCGCACGCGGCGAGATCGAGACCTGCGTCGGCGTCGTAGGCCTGGTCGGGAAGCCGCGCGTCCGGGCGAAGTCGCTTGATCGAGACGGTCGTCACGCGGACGAGGCGCTCTCCATCCCCGCCACCAGGTAGCGCGCGAAGCGCCGCACGTCGCGGTGAGGCAGCCGTGCGCGAACGAGCACCCCGTCGTCCGTGTCGGTGCGCTCCTCAATCGGCGCTCCGAGCGCGTACAGATCCGCAAGCACGCGTCCGTCCTCGTACGGCACGAGCAGCCGCACGTCCTCGAAGCGGTCCGCGAAGCGGTTCGCGATGCGTTCCTTGAGCTCTTCGAGCCCTTCTCCGGTCGCCGCCGAGATCACAACTGCAGTCGGGAATCGGTTGCCGACGCGACGCCGCGCGACGGTGTCGAGGCGGTCGACCTTGTTCAGGACGAGCTCGACCGGTACGTCGCCCGCGCCGATCTCTCGCAGCACGGACTCGACCGAGCGGACCTGGTCAGCCAGCACGTCGTCCGGCAGAGATGCGTCGATCACGTGCAGCACGAGGTCCGCGACGAGCGTCTCCTCCAGCGTCGACGCGAACCCCTCGACCAGCTGGGTCGGGAGCCGACGGATGAACCCGACGGTGTCCGTCACGAGGTAGCGCTTTCCGTCGTGCTCGAACCCGCGCGTGGTCGGATCGAGCGTCTCGAAGAGCCTGTCCTCGACCGTCACGTCGGCGCCGGTGAGCGTGTTCAGAAGCGTCGACTTGCCGACGTTCGTGTATCCGGCAAGCGCAACGGTCGGCGTTCCGGCGCGGGTCCGCGCCTTGCGGCGTGTGGCACGGTGCGCTCCGAGCTCGACGAGACGGCGACGCAGCTGCGTGATCCTGCGGTTCGCGAGCCTGCGGTCGGTCTCGAGCTGCGACTCGCCCGGCCCACGCGTGCCGACCCCTCCACCCACCTGCGCCGTCCCACCGCCGCCGGCGAGACGCTCGAGGTGCTTCCACATGCCGCGCATGCGCGGGAGGTTGTACTCGAGCTGCGCGAGCTCCACCTGGAGCTTGCCTTCGGCCGAGCGAGCGTGCTGCGCGAAGATGTCGAGGATCAGCTGCGTGCGGTCGACCACGCGTGCGGCAAGCGCATCCTCGAGGACTCGCTGCTGGGTCGGCTGGAGCTCCTCGTCGACGAGCAAGACCTCGGCGCCCGCCTCGCCGTACGCCGCTTTCAGCTCCTCGAGCTTGCCCTTCCCGACATAGCTGCGCCGATCGGGCTGCGCGCGGTGCTGGACGAGCTGCCCCACCGGGTTGACCCCGGCCGCCCGCGCGAGCTCACGGAGCTCGGCGAGCTCCTGCTCGTCGTCTGACCCCTTCGCGAGCACGGCAAGCAGGAGCCCGCGCTCGGGCTCGGGGAGGCGTCCGGATTCGACCTGCTTCATGTGCCGAAGTATGCCCCTCTCTTTCTGCCGATACGCTCGCCGCCATGAGAGCTCTCGGGGATCGGCTGGCAAGTCGCACGCTCGAGCTCGTGGACATTCCTTCCGAGAGCCTCCACGAGGAGGCTGTCCGCGAGCACCTCCGCCGGCTGGTTCCGGTGCCGTTCGTTCCGCTGTTCGAGGGCGACGAGGCGTACCTGTGGGGCCGCGAACGACGCGCCGGCGTCCCGCTCCTCGTCCTCGCGGGCCACTACGACACCGTTCCCGCGCAGGACAACCTCCCGGGCAGGATCTCCGACGGCGCCGTGCACGGGTGCGGTGCGAGCGACATGAAAGGCGGAGTGGCGGTCGCCGTGGAGCTCGTTCGTGAGCTCGCCGGGCGCGAGCCGGGGCCGATCGACGTGGCCCTGGCGCTGTTCGGCCGCGAAGAGCTTCCCCCGCGGTTCAATCCGCTCCCGGCACTGTTCCAGGGCTCGTCGCTCGTCGGCGACGCCGATCTCGCGATCCTGCTCGAGCCCACGGATCTGACGATTCAGGCCGGCTGTGTCGGAAGCCTCTCCGCGCGTGTTACCTTCGACGGCGTCGCAGGGCACTCGGCGCGACCGTGGCTGGCGGAGAACGCGCTCCATCGTGCGATCGAAGGGCTCTCCCGCGTCGCGGCCCACGAACGTCGGGAGACCGTGATCGACGGCCTGCCGTTCTACGAGGTCGTTTCGGTGACGCGGCTCGAAGGCGGGGTGGCCGACAACGTCGTTCCCGATCGCGCCGTCGCGACGCTCAACCTCAGGTACGCGCCGGACCGGTCGCCGCTCGAGGCGGAGGAGCTCCTTGGCACGCTCGTCCCCACCGACGCCACGATCGAGATCGTCGGGAACTCGCCACCTGCGGAGGTCGCCGTGGATGCGCCGCTCGTCCAGGCGCTCCAAGCGACGGGCAACCTCGCGATCGAGCCCAAGCAGGCCTGGACGAATGTGGCGGACTTCACGTCGCGCGGCATCCCCGCCGTCAACTTCGGCCCCGGTGCGACGCGGTACGCGCATCGTCGGGACGAGCTCGTCGAGATCACGGCGCTCGAGCAGGCGTACCACGCTCTGCGCGCGATCGCGCTGGGATAGCGTCACAGGGTGCCGCTCTCCCCCACCCTGCAGGCCCAGGCGACGTATCCGTTCGTCCGTCTCAACCGGGCCGTGGCAGAACGGGAAGCACAGGGGCTCGAGGTGATCGACTTCGGAATGGGCGACCCCAGCGAGCCGACGGATCCGGCGATTCTGCAGGCGCTTCGCGACGGGGTGCGCGAGCGGATGGGATACCCGGCCGCAGTCGGCCTTCCGGAGCTGCGCGAGGCGATCGCCGGCTGGGTCGGACGCCGCTTCGGCGCCGAGCTCGACCCGGACCGGCATGTGATCCCGACACTCGGCTCGAAGGAAGCGATCTACTCGTTCGCGCAGGTGGTCCTCGACGTGCCCGGGGGCCGCGACACCGTCGTCGTGACCGAGCCGGGCTATCCCGTGCCCGGACGCGGCGCCGCGTTCCTGCGCGCACGCGTCGTCGAGCTTCCGCTGCGAGAGGAGAACGGGTTCTTGCCGACGCTCGAGGACGTCCCCGATGAGCTGTGGCGCCGGACCGCGCTGGTATGGCTCAACTCGCCCAACAACCCGACCGGGGCCGTTGCGCCGCTCGTATTCCTCGAGCGCCTCGCCGCGCTCGCGCGCGAGCACGGATTCGTGCTCGCCGCGGACGAGGCGTACAGCGAGCTCTGGTTCGACGAGCCTCCGTCGTCGGTCCTCCAGCTCGACGACTGCACGAACGTGGTCGCGTTCAACACGCTCTCGAAGCGCTCCTCGATGACGGGCTTCCGCAGCGGCTTCGTCGCAGGGGACCCGGACCTCATCGCCGCGTTGCGGCAGTTCCGGCCGAACGTCGGCACCGCGCCACAGGAGTTCGTGCAACGGGCCTCCGTCGTCGCGTGGGGCGACGAGGCGCACGTCGTGCGTGCGCGCGCGTCCTATGCGCGCAAGCGTGCGATTCTCCTCGAAGCACTTCGAGGAGCAGGTGTGCGCGATGCCGGCGGCCAGGCGACGATGTACATGTGGGTCGCGGTGCCCGAGGGTGAGACGTCGGAGGAGCACGCAGCGAGGCTGCTCGAGAGCGGCATCGTTGTCGCGCCCGGCTCGTACCTCGGCCCCTCCGGCGAGGGATACGTCCGATATGCGCTCGTTCCCACGGAGAGCGAATGCGCGCGGGCGGCGACGATCCTGGAGGATGTGCTGCGGGCATGACGGCGGACCTGCAACAGCGCATCGAGGAGTTGTGGGAGCGCGGCGAGGTCGATGCCGAGCCGATCGAAGAGGTCGTCGACTTGCTCGATCGCGGCGCGCTTCGCGTCGCGGAGCCGACAGCTGACGGTTGGGTTGTCCACGAGTGGGTCAAGAAGGCGATCCTCCTCTACTTCCGGCTGCGCAAGGTCGAGCCGATGGACGTCGGCGGGCTCCGGTACCTCGACAAGATCCCCGTCAAGCGGGTCGACCCCTCCCTGGGTGTGCGGGTCGTGCCGCCGGGTGTGGCGCGCCACGGCGCGTACCTGGCCCCGGGCGTCGTGCTGATGCCCGGGTACGTGAACATCGGCGCCTGGGTCGGTCCGCGGACGATGGTCGACACGTGGGCAACCGTCGGGTCGTGCGCGCAGATCGGCGCCGATGTCCACCTCGCCGGGGGTGTCGGTATCGGCGGGGTGCTCGAGCCCCCGCAGGCGGCGCCGGTGATCGTCGAGGACGGCGCCTTCCTCGGATCACGGTGCATCGTCACCGAGGGTGTCCGCGTCGGCGCCGGCGCGGTGCTCTCCGCGAACGTTTCGCTCACGGCGAGCGTCCCGATAGTCGACGTGACGGGACCCGAGCCCGTCGAGCATCGGGGACTCGTGCCTGCCCGAGCCGTAGTCGTTCCCGGAACCCGTCCGAAGCAGTTCCCCGCCGGGACCTACCAGCTCGATTGCGCGCTGATCATCGGCTGGCGGCGCGAATCGCACGACGAGCGGCTGAGTCTCAACGAGGTGCTGCGCGAGTTCGAGATCGCGGTCTGAGGCGGTCTGCGCCGCTCAGAGCGGCGTCGTTCCCGAGCAGATCGGCTCGGCAGGCCCCTCGAGCGTCACGGCGCCGCGCTCGACGGAAACGACGAGCTCGCCGCCGGGCATCGAGACCCGCACGGGGCTGTCGGACCACCCGCGGGCAACAGCAGCCGCGGCGACAGCAGCCGCCGAGGAGCCCGAGGCTGACGTGTCGCCAGCTCCCCGCTCCCAAACGAGCACCCGGACGACGTCTCTCGGCTCCGGGCGCGCCAGTTGGACGTTGACCCGTGCCGGAAACCGGGGATGCGTCTCGACCGCAGGGCCGAGCCGGAGCAAATCCTCCCGCGAGAGCTCGTTCCGGAGAACGACGGCGTGCGGGTTGCCGACGTCGACTGGGACGATCGACAGTCGCTCGCCAGCGACCTCGAGCTCCTCGTCGGGCGAGACCAGCGCCTCGCCGAGGTCCTGTCGCACGATTCCGTCAATAGTCGTACGCGCACCGCGAACGACACGGCCACCCGTGTCGATCTCCACCTCGGGCGCGCCCGTTTCGCGGAGAAGCCACGCGGCGGCGATTCTCGTCCCGTTCCCCGACACCTCGGCGGTCGAGCCGTCAGGGTTCCAGATGCGCACCGATGCGCGTGCGTCCTGCCTCTCGACGATCTCGAGCAGACCGTCGGACCCGATGCCAGTTCGGCCATCGCAGAGTCGACGTACTCGGTCGGGCGTCAGGGCTTCGGCGCCGCGCTCGACGAGGAGATATGCGTTCCCGAGGGCGTGCCACTTCTCGAACCGCATCTCGCGGGGAGGCTACAGACGCGCGAGCGCGACGATCTCGTCCGCGACGGTCGCCGGGTCTTGTTGTCCGTCGACCAGGACGATCCCCGGAATGCGCCGCATCCACTTACGTTGGTACGCCGCGTACCGTTGCGTGCGAACGAAGACTCGTTCCAGTGCCTCCGCCGCGTCGAGCTCGGCGATCTCGCGGAGACCGAGCGTCTTCACGGCGGTTCTCGACAACGGACCCGCGAGGGCAGCCCTGACCTCTTCGATCACTCCGCGCTCGAACATCGCCTCGGCGCGGGCGCGGATACGTCGTTCGATGACCGACGGAGGGACGTCGAGCCCGGCGACGAGCGTCGGGAGGCGCATCGCCTGACTCCAGAGGCGGTCCTGGCCGACCAAGGAGTGGCCCGTCTCGGCGAGCTCCAGCGCCCGGACGAGCCGCTGTCTGTCGTTGGCGTGCACGACGGCGGCCGCTCGTGGGTCGAGCGCTTCCAGCCGTCGGTGTGCGACGCCCTTGTCCTGGTCGACCTCACGTTCGATCCGTTGTCGCAGCGCCGGCTCGGCGGCAGGCGGTACGGAGAGGTCTGCGAGCGCGGCCCGCAGGTAGAGACCAGTCCCACCAGCGACGACCGCAGTGCCATATCGATCGACGAGCTCGTCGATCTCCGTGTGCGCGAGCGTGGCGAACGCGCCGAGGCTCATCTCCTCGTCCAGCGACCGGATAGCGACGAGCCGCGTCGCTCGCGCGGGCTGGTTCGTGAGGATCGGCAGGCCGCGATACACCTGCATGGCGTCGGCGGACACGACCTCGGTGCCGAGCCGGTCGGCGACGGCCTCTGCGACGGCAGTCTTGCCCGACGCCGTCGGGCCGAAGAGAGCCACGACCAGGACGCTTTCCGGCGCTCTGCCGATCGGACGGCGCTCGGGACGCGCGAGGTCTGCGCCGTCGTCGGGCGGCGCTGCTGTGCTGTCTGCGGGCTGCGCTGCTCTGCCGTTGGCCGGCGCTGCCGCTGTGCCTTTGTCGGGCTGCGCGCTTGTGCCGTTAGCGGGCGGCGCCGCTGTGCCCCTTACGGGCGGTGCCGTTGTGCCGGCGTCGGGCTGCGTTGTCATGCCGACAGCGGACGGTTGCGTCGGTGCGCCCGACGTTTCCCGCCGCCCTCAGTGTCCTTTTCGGACATGTCCCCTCGGGTCGGCTGTTGGGCCACCGACCTCCTCCCCACAGCTTGAGCCTAACGTCGAGCTCGCGTCGCGTGTGTCACGACTTCGCACCGAATGTGTGCCGATGGATCCACAGCTACGGCCGTCGCCGTATCACGCCGCCACGAGCGTGCGCTCCCGGCCACTCAGCGTCGTCGAGGTCGCACCCTCGATCGCCACGGCGACGAGCGTGCCCGGCTCGGCCGAGCCGACGAAGTTCACCATCGTGTTCCGTCTCGTTCGCCCGCGAAGCAGTGTCGCGTCCGTGCGACTCGGGCCCTCGACGAGGACTTCCTCGACGCGTCCGACGCGCTCGCGGTTCCGTGCCCTCGCGCCGCGTTGCACGACCTCGACGAGACGCTCCATCCGCTCGCGCTTCAGGTCGTCGCTGACCTGATCGGGCATGACCGCGGCCTCGGTCCCGGCGCGGGGTGAGTAGACGAACGTGAAGGCGCTGTCGAAGCCCACCTGCTCGACGACCTCGAGCGTCTCGCAAAAGTCCATTTCGGTCTCGCCGGGAAAACCGACGATGATGTCCGTGCCGAGCGCGACGTCGGGAATTGCATCTCGCAGCCGCTCGACGAGCGTCAGGTAGCGGTCGCGTGTGTACGTGCGCCGCATCGCCTTCAGAACACGTGACGAGCCCGACTGCAGCGGCAGGTGAACCTGCTCGCAGACGGTTGTGCACTCTGCCATTGCCGCGATTACCGGGTCGCGAAAGTCCTTCGGATGCGGGCTGGTGAAGCGGATCCGCTCGATGCCGGCGACTCCGTCGCACGCGCGCAGGAGCTCGCCGAACTCCGTTCGCAGCGCAGGCGCGAGGTCGCGCCCCCACGAGTTGACGTTCTGGCCGAGGAGCGTGATCTCCCTGACGCCGTCACGTGCGAGCGCCTCGACCTCTGCGACGATCTCGCCCGGTCGACGGCTCTGCTCCCTCCCCCGCACCGCCGGCACGATGCAGTAGGCGCACTTCGAGTTGCAGCCCATCGACACCTGTACCCAGGCGCTGAAGCGGCGCTCGCGATGCATCGGAAGCGTTGCCGCGAACGTGTCGTGGGATCCGAATCGTCCCCGTGGAACGGTGTAACCCCCTGCCTCGATCCACTCGCCGAGGTGCGGGATCGAGCCGGGGCCGAACGCGACGTCGACGAACGGGTACAGCTCGAAGATCCGTTCGCGCTGCGCCTCGGCATAGCAGCCGCCCACCGCGACGACGAGATCGGGATGCCGCCGCTTTCGCGCAGCCGCGTCGCCGAGATAGGCCGCGAGCTTCGTGTCGGGCTTCTCCCGGATCGTGCACGTGTTGAAGACGAGGACGTCGGCCTCCTCCGGCTCCGTGACTTCACCGAGACCAAGCGACTCGAGCATGCCCTTGATCCGCTCCGAGTCGTGAGCGTTCATCTGGCAGCCGAACGTCGTGACGTGGTACCGGCGCACCGTCGCAGCGTACCCTGGAAATGCCGGCCTTCAGTCGCGCGAGGAGCCCGGAGTTTGGAGCAAATGGGAGGATCGCTTCATGCCAATCCAGGGACTCACTCCGTATGCGCATGTCGCGGACGTGCAACGGTCAATCGACTTCTACCGGCGACTCGGCCTCGATCTGCGAAACAGCCACGAAGAAGACGGCGTGCTGGTGTGGGCGTTCGTCTCGACTCCGGCGGCGAACCCGAACGACGCGGGCGCGCGACTCATGCTGGCGGCTGCCGACGAGCCCGTCACCGCCTCGGATCAGACAGTGCTCTTCTATTGCTGGGCGGACGACGTCCACGGCCTGCATGCTGAGTTGAAGGCCGCCGACGTGGACGTCGGCGAGATCCGGCATCCGTTCTACATGCCTGCGGGCGAGTTCAGGGTCGTCGATCCGGACGGCTACGTCCTCCTCGTCGGGCAGCTCGATTCATCCGGAGACTGACGCGCGCCGCCGTCGACGCAGCGCGCGTCGGCTCGCTTGCGCGACCGCAGTCGCGACGCTTACTTCGCGACCTCGACCGCCCGCGACTCGCGGATCACGATCACCTTCACCTGACCGGGGTACTCGAGCTGATCCTCGATCTGTCGGGCGATCTCGTACGAGAGCAGCGCCGTGCCTTCGTCGTTGACCTCGTTCGGCTCGACGATCACGCGGATCTCGCGGCCCGCCTGGAGCGCGTATGCCTTGGCAACGCCGGGCTTCGACATCGCGATCTCCTCGAGAGCCGCGAGCCGCTTGATGTAGTGCTCGAGGCCCTCGCCGCGCGCACCGGGACGTGAGGCAGAGATCGCGTCGGCGGTGATAAGCAGCACGGCCTCCACGGTCTGTGGCTGCACATCGTGATGGTGCGCCTCGATCGCATGGACGACCCCGTCCGTCTCCCCGTGTCGCCGCGCGAGCTGCGCGGAGACGAGTGCATGGGATCCGTCCACCTCGTGTGTCATCGCCTTCCCGATGTCGTGGAGGAGCGCCGCGCGCTTCGCAGTCTTGACGCCCGCGCCAAGCTCGGCGGCCATGATCCCGGCGAGATGCACGACCTCGAGCGTGTGCTTGAGCACGTTCTGTCCGTAGCTCGTCCGGAAGCGCAGCCGCCCGAGGATGGCGACGAGCTCCTCGCTGAACTCGCCGCAGTTCGCCTCGAAGACAGCCTGGGCGCCTGCCTGGTGGATCTGCTCATCGAGCTCGGACTTCGAGAGGTAGTACATCTCCTCGATGCGGGCTGGGTGGATCCGGCCGTCCTCCATCAGCTTCTCGAGCGTGAGCTTCGCGACCTCCCTCCGGATGCCGTCAAACGACGAGAGAACCACCGCGTGCGGTGTGTCGTCGACGATGAAGTCGACGCCCGTCAGGTGCTCCAGGGCCCGGATATTGCGCCCCTCCCGCCCGATGATGCGACCCTTCATGTCGTCACTGGCAAGCTCTACGACCGTCACGGTGGTCTCGGCGGTGTGGCTCGCGGCGACCCGTTGCAACGCGTCCGCGACGAGTGCTCGCGCCCGACGGCGTGCCTCGGCGCGAGCCTCTTCCTCCATCTGCCGGACCGACCGCTCGAGCTCGTGCCGAACGAGGTCCAGTGAGCGCTCCAACATCGCAGACTTCGCCTCACCGAGCGTCATGCTCGAGACCTTCTCGAGCTCCTTGAGCGAGTCGTCGCGGGCGAGCTTCAGGTCGTCCTGGAGTTGCTTGAGATGGACCTCGCGGTCACCGATGCCCTGCTCGCGCCGGGTCAGCTCGACGAGCGTCTGCTCCAGCTCCGCCTCGCGCTGTGCAATCCGCTCTTCGACCTTCGCGATCTCGACACGGCGGTCCTGCACCTCGCTCTCCGACTCCGCGCGCAGCCTGACGGCCAGTTCGCGAGCGTCGACCTGAGCCTCGCGTCGAATCGTCTCGGCCTCTCGCTCCGCGTCGGCGACGAGCCTTCGACGGGCCTCCTCACTGCGATGCACCGCCGAGCCGCTCGACGAGCGCAGCCAGACCGCAGCGCCGGCTGCCCCGATCCCGAGTCCGATGAGCGCCGCGACGATCGTGAGCATCTCCACTCCTCCCGGAGGGGCTGACGTTGCCCGCGGCATCCCCGCGGCTGCTCACATCCGGCGTTCCCCCGACGTTCGGGCGGATTCCGGCTCCGCTGGTGCGTGGCTCTAGGCCGGCGCGGCCTCCTGCGTGCACGCAGGGCGCGCCCGCTGGCTCGAGAGGTCGGTGGTCGACGCGAAAGTCACAGATCTCAACGGTTCGGAACTACGCGAGTGCAGGGAAATGTCGGATGAAGCACCGTCATCCTACTCCTCCGCTCTCCAGATCCGCAACGAGTGACTCCAGCGACTCCTCGGAGAATCCGCGCGAGGCGAGATATCTCAGTGTGCGCGGGCTCGACCCGCGGGCCGACACGATTTGTGTCGCACGAACAGCCTCGCGCTCGACGGCCGACAGCGCTGCTCGTGCCGTCTGCTCGTCGACCCCGTGGCGGGAGAGGTCGTCGAGCACGAGGAGATCGCCGGCGCCCCGGTCGACGAGTGCGCGCACACGGGACTCGGCAAAGCGGGTGTCGTCGAGGAGCCCCGCTCGTGTCGCGCTCTCCAGCACCTCCCCTCGGTTGGCAGGGCGGACGCCCGCTTGCTCGAGACGGTGCTCGAGCGAGGAGCGGGAGTGCTCGCGCCGGGCGAGCGCCCGGACGGCGGTGTCCCGCGCTCGCTGGCGGCGAAGCGCGCGCGAGAGCTCGCGTGCGCGCGCCCGGTCGAGCTCGAGCCCGACGGTGAGACCGGCTGCGAGCGCCGCCTCCGCGGGCACCGTACGCCACGGTGCTCCGTCCAGCTCCACGGCAACGCGCTCGCGTCGCGACCGTAGCGCCGTGATGACCGGCATCAGGAAGCCCTCCCGGGTCAGACCTCCGCCGGCACCTCGTCCGCGACGGGCGTCACCTCGGCGACCTCGTCCGCGACGGGCTTCACCTCGGCGACTGTCTCACCGGTGGGCAGGAGCCGGGCCGACACCATCTGGTCGGGACCGGCTTCGACCTGGATCCGCGCGAGGATCGCCTGAACGAGGTCGGGGTTCTCCTGCAGGAACGCCGTCGCGTTCTGACGCCCCTGCCCGAGTCGCTCGTCGCCGAACGAGAAGTACGAGCCGGACTTCGCGACGATCTTCCGTTCGAGGCCGACGTCGAGGACGGTGCCCTCCCACGAGATGCCGTGCCCGTAGATGATGTCGAACTCGGCCTGCTTGAACGGCGGCGCGACCTTGTTCTTCACGACCTTCACGCGCACGCGGTTGCCGATCGCCTCCGTCCCCTCCTTGAGCGTCTCGATGCGCCGGATGTCCAGCCGGACTGAGGAGTAGAACTTGAGTGCGCGGCCGCCCGGAGTCGTCTCCGGCGAGCCGAACATGACGCCGATCTTCTCGCGCAGCTGGTTCGTGAAAAGGCAGATCGTGTCTGTGCGGTTGAGCGTTCCCGCCAGCTTGCGGAGCGCCTGGCTCATCAGGCGGGCCTGGAGCCCGACGTGGCTGTCGCCCATCTCCCCCTCGATCTCCGCCTTGGGCGTCAGCGCTGCGACCGAGTCGATCGCGACGATGTCCACGGCGCCTGACCGCACGAGCAGCTCGGCGATCTCGAGCGCCTGCTCGCCCGTGTCCGGTTGCGAGACCAGCAGCTCGTCGACGTTGACGCCGATCCGGCGAGCGTACGTCGGGTCCATTGCGTGCTCGGCGTCGATGAACGCGCAGATCCCGCCGCGGCGCTGTGCCTCGGCGATGACGTGGTAGACGAGGGTCGTCTTGCCCGACGACTCGGGACCGAAGACCTCGACGACGCGGCCGCGTGGGAGGCCGCCGATGCCGAGCGCGAGGTCCAGCGAGAGCGAGCCTGTCGACACCGCTCCGATCGCGACCTGTGCGGCGTCGCTCATCCGCATCACCGAGCCCTTCCCGAACTGTCGCTCGATGTGGCCGAGCGCGACGTCGAGTGCTTCTTCCCGGTTCATGCGATTCATCCTCCCTCGATCAACGAGACGCGTTCCAGCACCTCGTACCGAGCGCCGGTCGGGTGCAGTCGAGATAGGTAAGCAGCCGCGCCGGACGGAACGAATGTTCCCGTCTCGGGCAGCGGCGGATCGAGTCGCGGGCGCTCCCGGAACCGCAGCGCGGTGAGATGCGCGAGCCAGGGCCGCTGCTCCGGGCGGTAGACGCCGAGCTCCTCGAGGCGCCGATGGAGCCGCCCGGCCAGCCGCGCCGCCTCCCCTTCGGCGTCGCGGAGCACGAGCATCCCGACGGTGCGCGTCTCGCGCCAGCGGTCGGGCGCGAACGCGAGTGCGCCGGTCGTCTCCGCCGCCGCTCGCAGCGCCCCGACAATCGCGGGGAGCTCGGATCTGGGCCTGCTGCCGAGGAATGCGAGGGTGACATGCAGATGCTCGCGCGGCACCACGCGACCGCCGTCGCGGAGATGCGCCGCCTGCCAGCGTTCGAGGTCGTCGATCGTCTCGCGTGGCAGCTGGAGGCCCAGGAAGAGTCGGAGGCGGTCATCGCCCCCGACGCTACCCGTCGGGGTCATACGTCTTTGTGCCGGGTTTGTGTCAGAACTCGTCGGGTCAGGTGCAGAGCGGCGACGGTCGCGCGCGCCCTGATCGTCGGACGGTCGGCGGGGAGCGAGAACGTGGCCCCCTTCTCCCCGTCAGGTGACGAGACATGGTGGTGGACAAGCCCGACGGGCTTCTCGTCGCTCCCTCCACCCGGGCCCGCGACGCCGGTGACCGCGATCCCGACGTCTGCCCCGAGTCTGGCGCGCACGCCTTTCGCCATCGCCGCGGCCACCTCGACGGAGACCGCCCCGTGCTCGCGAAGGAGCGCCTCGGGAACGCCGAGCTCGGACGTCTTCACCTCGTTCGCATACGCGACCACGCCTCCGAGGACGACGTCGCTCGAGCCGGGCACGTCCGTCAGCCGCGAAGCGACCATCCCGCCGGTGCACGACTCAGCCGTCGCCAGCTTGAGCCCTCGCGCACGGGCGAGCTCGAGCACGATCTCCGCGATCGTCCGCTCGTCCTCGGTGAACAGGTAGCGCTCGAGCGGCGCCCGAAGGGCGGCGGCGAGCTCCTCGCCGCGGGTCTCGGCGCCGGGCTCGATGACGAGGTCGACGTGAATCTCGAAGTCGCGGGCGCAGATCGTCGCCTCCACCCCGCCTCCGTCTCCGCCCGCCTCGACCAGCGCCTGCGCCACGGCCGACTCGCTGGCGCCGAAGAAGCGCAACACCCGACGCCCCGGCGCCCGGGTTCGCTCGAGCACGTCACGCATCGGCGCGCTTGCAACGGCGCCAGGCCAGAGCCGGCGTAGCTCGCGCGGGGGGCCTGGCAGGACGACGAAGACGCATCCGTTGGCGGCGAGGACGAGCCCGGGAGCCGTCCCGGCGATGCCGATCACCTCGGCGCCGTCAGGAATCGTGGCTTGCTTTGTCACGCCGGCGGCGAAGTCCGTGTACGGCCGTCCCAGTCGCTCGGCGACGGAGCGCGACACGGCCTCGATCTGGCTCTCGAGCCCGTCGTCGACACGAAGCGGCGCGCCCGCGACCCGCGCGACGAGCTCGACGGTGCGGTCGTCATGGGTCGGCCCGAGACCACCCGAGACGAGGCAGACGTCGGCGTCGCTCGCGGCGCGCAGCGCGGACTCGAGATCAACCGGGTCGTCGCCCACGATCACGATTCGCTCGGGTGTGAGACCGAGCGACAGGGCCTCGCGCGCGTAGTACGGGCCGTTCCGGTCGTCTCGCTCGCCGCGCACGAGCTCGCTGCCCGTGACGACGATCGCCGCGCGGGGGCGGCTCACTCGGACGAGACGGCCGTGGCCCCGGAGAGCGTGACGCCCCGGCTGCGCGGCAGCGTGAACGACTTGCCGTCCACCTTCACGAGCACGTTCCCGGGTCGCGCGACCGCAAGGTACAGCGACTTCTTCGTGAAGCGCTGCAACTGACCCTTCTCGAGCGTCCCCGTGTAGAGCGGCTTCCCGGTCTGGGAGCCGGCCCGGACCTCCATGAACGACGGTCCGCGAACGGCGCGCACCGACACGGTCACGCGCTGCTGCGTCGGCTGAAGGCTCGCCGCCGACCGCGGCGGCGCCGAGTTGACCCCCTCGACCTTGGGCGTGTCGGGCCCTCCGAACCGCCAGGCGGCGATCACGAGCGCCGTGACCAGCAGGATCGCGGCCAGTGCGATCCCGACGGTCCCCGACTCCCGTCGCTCGCGCCGTCGGCTGTGACGCGACGGTGAGCGGGGCAGGCGCGGGGCCGCCGCCTCGTCGTCACCGGCGACGTAGCGTGAGTTGTACTCCTCGACGTACAGGCGACCGTCGAGCCCGAGCGCGTCCGCGTACACCCGGAGGAACCCCTTCGTGTACGTATGGCCGGGCAGCTGGTCGAAGCGCTCGTCCTCGAGGTGGTGCAGGTACTTCTTGCGCACCTTCGTGCGCTCCTCCATCTCCTCGAAGTCGAGGCTCTGACGCATACGTGCCTCGCGTAGGCTCGAGCCGATCTCGAACATCGAGGCGCCAGTGTAGTCGCGATCCTTCGGGGCGGCTCACGGACTCCACGCACGATGCGAGATTCTTCTCGCGTGGCCACAGGGCGAGATGCCGCCACCGCGCCACGGGCGTCGGAGAGCGGGAGCTACCGCTCTCCGAGGTACGTCAGCAGGCCGTAGACCGCGAGCGCGACGATCGCGGTCGAGGCGAGCGCGATGCCGAGGACGCCGAGCCATCTGCCGACGCGGGCCGTCCGTCGCCCACCCGCGCGGCCGAGGCGCATGTCGTCGTGGCGGAGCGCTCCACCACCGAGGCGGATCGCGACGATGCCGAGCAGGAGCGCAAGCGGGATCGCGAAGCCGGCGTGGAGCAGCTCGTACGACTCGGAGTACCGGGTCGCGACGATCGCGGCGGGCATCGTCGCGACCGCCAGGAGGCCGACGAGCAGGGCCGCCACGGCGCGGCCGTTCCCGGCCCGGGCGTTATTGCTTGCGGTAGGGACGACCAACGGCTGCAGGTGGGATCGAGCGGCCGATCACGCCGGCCACGGCGATCAGGGTGAGGACGTACGGAAGTGCCTGGAAGAGAACCGACGCGGACTGGGAGTACTCGGGGAGCCGCTGAGCGAGGGCGCTCGAGAAGCCGAACAAAAGGCATGCCGCGGCGGCCCCGAAGGGGCGCCAGCTGCCGAAGATCAATGCGGCGAGCGCGATGAAGCCACGGTCCGGCGGTCATGCTCTCGTTGAACGAGTTGACGAAGCCGATCGACAGGTACGCGCCTCCCGCGGCGGCCAGCATCCCCGAGATGACGACTGCGCCGTAGCGGATTGCGTACACGCTGATCCCGACGGTGTCCGCGGCCCGCGGATGCTCGCCGCAGGCGCGGATCCGCAGGCCGACCGGCGTCTTGAAGATGACGAGCCACGTGAGCGGCACGAGGAGGATCGCGATCCAGATCATCAGGTTCAGCTGCCCGAAGATCTCGCCGAGGAACGGCACGTCGTCGACGAAGGCGAGCCTGGACGTTGGGGATGCTCGGGATGTCGGTCGGCGTCCCCTCCGTGCCGTAGATGTCGATGAACAGGTAGCCGGTGAGGCCGACCGCAAGGAAGTTGATCGCCGTTCCGCCCACGATCTGATCCGCCTGCAGGTGGATCGAGAAGAACGCGTGCACCAGGGCCGCGGCGCCGCCCGCAGCGATCCCGATCAACAGGCCGAGCCACCACGAGTTCGTCTTGTCGGCGCCCATGATCCCGAAGAAGGCGCCCATCAGCATCATGCCCTCGAGCCCGATGTTCACCACACCGGACCGCTCGGAGAAGAGCCCGCCTAGCGCGGCGAAGGCCAGCGGTGTCGCGAACCGGAGCGTCGCCGCGAACAGCGCCGACCAGACGACGACGCTCTCCAGCTTCCCGATGCCCGAGAGCGTCGCGAGAAACGCGAGCCCGAAGCCGAACACGCCGGCCGCGATCGCGAACGCTCCGAACCGCCGCTCGCCCCTCATCGCGACGCCCAGGCCGAGCATGACCGCGATCAGCGCGAGCACGAGGCTCGGAACCCACGAGCGGATGCTGAGCGGCGGCAGGGCAAGCCACGCAGCGACCAGCCCGATCGCGATCCCGATCCACGCGACGCGGCGCAGGCCGTTCGCGCTGCGCGCCGCGAGCGGAAGGGCCAGGCTGGTCACGCCACCACCCGCCTCCGTGCGCGCCGGAGGAGCCACAGGACGATGATGTCGGCGCCGACGAAGAGGACGACGAGCCCCTGGATCAGGAGCGTCAGGTTCGAGGCGAGCTCGGGCTGGAAGATCTCGGGGTCGAGGTTCCGCGTCGACGTTCCCGTCACGAGCGATCCGAAGAGCAGGGCGGCGAAGAACACGCCGATCGCCGTGTTGCGCCCGAGCAGCGCCACCGCGATCCCGGTGAACCCGAGCGCGGACGTCTGTATGTCGCTCGTCGACAGGCGGTGCTGCCAGCCGAGGATGTCGATCGCCCCGGCGAGGCCCGCGAACGCTCCCGAGATCGCCATCGCGAGGAAGTAGTTGCGCGCGACGCCGATGCCACCGTAGCGGGCGGCCTCGGGGTTGAACCCGACCGCACGGACGCCGTAGCCGAGCGTCGTGCGGTTCAGGAGCGCCCAGTAGACGACGAGGGCGCCGATCGCGACAAAGAATCCGACGTGGAGCCCCTGGAGCAGCGGATCGCCCCAGAAGACCGGAAGAAAAGTGTCCTCGACGACGTCGTTCGAGATCGGGACCGACGTCTGCGTGTCGCTCTGGAGAGGCCCACCCAGGCCGAACAGGAACGACCCGACCCAGATCGCGATCCAGTTCAGCATGATCGTCGAGATCACCTCGTGGGCGCCCACCGTCGCCTTCAGGAAGCCGGCGATACCCGCCCAGGCCGCGCCTGCGAGCATCCCGATGACCGTGGCGAGCAGGATGTGGAGGAACGGGCTCATCCCGGAGAGCGACGAGCCGATCCAGACGGCCCAGATGCTTCCGACGATGTACTGCCCCTGCCCGCCGATGTTGAACATCCCGCAGCGGAAGGCGAAGGCGACCGCGAGCCCGGTGAGGATCAGCGTCGTCGTGACGATCAGCGTCTGTTGCAGGTTCGCCGCGGCGAACGACTCGGCGTCGTTGACGTTCCAGGGGAACCAGACCTTCGCATCGCTGAAAGGCAGCCCGACCTGGTAGCTCCCGACCTCGAAGAACCACGACATCCCGGCGCCCTCGAAGATCGCCTTGTACGTCGTGAGCGGGTTCTTTCCGGTCGTCACGAGGACGACGAGGCCGCCGACGAGGAAGGCGAGGATGGTCGTCAGGACCGGCGCGAGGACTCCCTCCGCGCGCTGCGCGACGCCGTAGCGCTCGACGAACGACGGACGAGCCTCGGGGCCGAGCCCGGACGGGTCGGCGGGCGCGGGCGTCAGCGGCTCGCTCACGCGGCGCGCTGCCTGTCGCGGCCGCCGCCGGTCATCGCGACGCCGAGCTCCTCCTCGGTCACCGTGGGCGGGAACTCGCCGACGATCTCCCCTTCGTACATCACGAGGATCCGGTCGGAGAGCGACAGGATCTCCTCGAGCTCGAGGGACACGAGCAGCACGCCGCGTCCCTCGTCGCGCTCCTCGACGAGACGCCGATGGACGAACTCGATCGCGCCGACGTCGAGCCCACGGGTCGGCTGCGCGGCGATCAGCACCTTCGGATTGCGATTGATCTCGCGGGCGAGCACCACCTTCTGCTGGTTCCCGCCGGAGAGCCCTCCTGCGGCCGCCTGCGGGCCGCCGCCCCGGACGTCGAACTCGCTGATCAGACGGCTGGCTCGCGCGACGAGCTGCCGCGGGAACAGCCATCCGAGCCGTGAGTCGGGCGCGCTGCGGTAGTCGTGGATGGCGATGTTCTCCGCGATCGAGAACTCGAGCACGAGCCCGCGCCGCTGGCGATCCTCGGGGATGTGCCCGAGCCCGGCGTCGAAATGCCCCTGGACGCCCTCGCCCGTCACGTCGCCGCCCGCGACAGTGACCGTACCGCCCGAAATGCTCCGCAGGCCGGTCATCGCGTCGATCAGCTCCGTCTGGCCGTTGCCGTCGATCCCGGCGATGCCGACGATCTCGCCCGCGCGCACCTCGAACGAGACGTTCTTGACCTTCTCGATCCCCCGGTCGTCGAGGACGTCGAGGCCCTCGACCGTGAGGAGCGGCTCGGCCGGGTTCGCGGGAGTCTTGCCCACGCGCAGGAGGACCTCCCTGCCGACCATCAACCGCGCCAGGCTCTCCTCGGTGGCGCCCGCAGCCGGAAGCGTCTCGATCAGCTTTCCCCGCCGCAGCACCGTGATCCGGTCGGCGATCTCCGCGACCTCGTTCAGCTTGTGGCTGATGAAGATGATCGAGGTCCCCCGCTCCGTGAGCCCCCGGATGATCTCGAACAGCTCCTTCGCCTCCTGCGGCGTGAGGACGGCCGTCGGCTCGTCCAGGGCCAGGATCTCGGCGTTGCGATAGAGCGCCTTCAGGATCTCGACCCGTTGCTGCTGCCCCACCGTGATGTCCTCGACCCGCGCCCGCGGGTCGACCGCCAGCCCGAAGCGCTCCGACAGCTCGGCGACCCGCTTCACGGCGGCGCCGTAGTCGAGCAGCGCACCACTGCGCGTCGGCTCCGAGGCGAGGACGATGTTCTCGGCGACCGTCATCACCGGGATCAGCATGAAGTGCTGGTGGACCATCCCGACCCCTGCGTCGATCGCCGCGCTCGGCGAGCCGAGCCGGACCGACTTGCCCTTGATCAGGACCTCGCCCTCGTCCGGGTGGTACAGCCCGTAGAGGATGTTCATCAGCGTCGACTTGCCGGCGCCGTTCTCTCCGAGGAGCGCATGCACCTCGCCTTCGCGGAGGTCGAAGCTGACGTCGTCGTTCGCGACGATGCCCGGAAAGCGCTTCGTGATGCCGCGCATCTCGAGGACGGTCCGCTGGTCGCTCATCGTCCGGGCGATTCTATGGAGCGGACACTCCGGAGGGCGCAGAAACGCGACGGGCGGGCCCGTAGGCCCGCCCGTCGGCGGAGAACGACGCTACGTCCCTACTTGACCGGCGCCTTGACCTTGCCGGCGGCGATCTGCTTGGAGACCGCCGTCAGCTTCGCGATCAGGGCCGCGCGATTCGGGGCCTTGACGCTGACCTTGCCGAAGCCGACACCGCCGTTCTTGACGGTGAAGACGCCGTCGGTCCCACCCTTGAACGTGTCCTCGACCATCTGACCCGCAGTCGTGGACACCGCGAAGTCGACCTTCTTGGTCGCGCTCGTCAGGATGTGAGTGCCGAGGTACGCCTGGTCGGCGTCGACGCCGATCGCCCAGGCGTTCTGCTCCTTGGCGGCCTGGAGCGCGCCGAGGCCGCATCCGCCGGCAGCTGCGAAGACGACCTTGGAGCCGGCTGCGATCTGGTTGAGCGCGAGCTCCTTGCACTTCGCCTGGTCGACGAAGTCCTCGGAGTACCCGGAGAGGACATTCGTCTTCGCCGTGGTCTTCTTCGCGCCCGCCTTGTAACCGGCGAGGAACGCGACGACGGCCGGAACCGCCTGGCCGCCGACCGAGCTCACGGGAGCGCCCTTCGCGACGGTCGCCGCAGCGACGCCGGCCAGGTACCCGGCCTCGGCCTCCTTGAAGATCAGGCCGCGGACGTTCTTCGGCTTGCCCTTGAGGGCGACCCAGGGGAAGTCGATGATCGCGAAGCTCGTGTTCGGGAACCGCTTCGCGACGGCTGCGACGGCGTCACCCATGAGGAAGCCGTTGGCGATCACGAGCTGATGACCCTGACGGGCCGCCGTCGAGAGGTTCGGGATGTAATCGGCCGCGGTCTTCGAGATGTAGACCCGCCCGCCGACGCCGTGGATCTTCTTCGCCGTAATGAGGCCCTTCGCCGCAAGCGCGTTGAAGCCCTTGTCGTTGAGCCCGCCGACGTCGGTCACGACTGCGACCTTGATCGACGAGGTCGCCTGGCTCTTGGCCGACCCGGCCGAGCCGATCGAGGCGACGGTCAGCGCGAGCGCCGCGACGAGCGCGAGCGACGCGACGACCATCCATTTACGAATCGCCACATACCCTCCTTGGTGATGCATTTGACGGTGCCTCCCGCATCTTCGACGCGAGATTCAACACGAAGTTGGACCGAGGCCGCAACGACGGAAGAGTAGTCGCTTCCCCGGGCGCGATGTTGTTAGGAAAACCGTCCGACGAACGGCGCTGCGGGTTACGTCGGCGCGCTGATCGCGGACGCCAGCTGGTGCTCCTCGAGCAGCACGCGGCGGGGCTTCGAGCCCTCGTATCCGGAGATGATCCCGCGCCGCTCGAGCATGTCGATGAGCCGTCCCGCTCGCGTGTACCCGACGCGGAGACGGCGCTGGAGAAGCGAGACCGAGGCGGTCTGCGTCGACACGACGATCTCGATCGCCCTATCGAGCAGCGGGTCCTCGTCGGGGTCGAAGTCGAGGTCCTCGTCGTCGCCGCCGGGCGTCGCCCCCTCGGGCATCTCGAGCAGCGTCTCGTCGAGCTGCTGCCCGCGCTGTGCCCGACACTGCTCCACGACGAGCGCGATCTCGTCCTCGGTGACGAACGCCCCCTGCACACGCTGCAGGCGCGAGGTGCCGAGCGGCTTGAACAGCATGTCGCCCTGCCCGAGGAGGCTCTCCGCGCCGGCGCCGTCGAGGATCACGCGGGAGTCCGTCTGGCTCGACACGGCGAACGCGATCCGGCTCGGCACGTTGGCCTTGATCATCCCCGTGATCACGTCGACCGACGGGCGCTGCGTCGCGAGCACGAGGTGGATCCCCACCGCGCGCGACTTCTGCGCCAGCCGAATGACGGCGTCCTCGACCGCCTGGGGCGAGACCATCATCAGGTCGGCGAGCTCGTCGATCACGACGAGCAGGTACGGAAGCGGATCCTCGCCGCGCGCACGGAACGCGCGGTTCGCCTCGGGCAGGTTCCTCGCGCGCACGAGTGAGAGCCGCTCGTAGCGCTTCTCCATCTCCGCGACGACGTTCTGGAGGACGGCGGACGCCTCCTTGGGGCTCGAGACGACAGGTGTCAGGAGATGCGGGATCGACTCGTAGAAGTTCAGCTCGATCCGCTTCGGGTCGATGAGGATCATCCGGACGTCGTCAGGGGTGGCGCGGAGCAGGATCGACGTCAGCAGCGTGTTGATGCAGCCCGACTTCCCGGAGCCGGTGGTGCCGGCGATCAACAGGTGCGGCATGCGGGCGAGGTCCGTCCAGACTGCGTTGCCCGAGATGTCCTTGCCGAGCCACACCGAGAGCGGGCTCGCCGTCCCCGGCAGGTCGTCGAAGATGTCGCCGAGCGTCACCATGCGCGGAGCGAGGTTCGGGACCTCGACGCCGACCGCCTGCTTGCCGGGAATCGGCGCGAGGATGCGGATCTCGGTGGTCGCGAGCGCGTACGAGAGGTCGTCCTTGAGCCCGGCAACCTTCGAGACCTTCGTGCCCGGCGCGAGCTGGAGCTCGTAGCGGACGACGCGAGGGCCGGCGATCGTGCCGACGATCGTCGCCTCGACTCCGAAGTTGGCGAGAGTTTGCACGAGCACGAGTGCCGTCCGCTCGCTCACGTCCGTGGCGTCGCCGCGGGCAGGCGGGCTCGGCTTCAGGAGTGTTCGATCGGGAAGGCGGTACTCCGCAGCTCCCGTCGGGGAGTCGAAGTCGAGGGCCGAGTCCTCCCCGGTCGGCGCCTCCTCGGGCTCGGGTCGAAGCAGCGGCGGCGGCCCCGCCGACAGCGGGCCGTCCGCGACGACGTCGGGGAACGCCTCGAGGCCGTCCACCGGCGCCGGCTTGCGTACCGGCGTCTCGAGCGAGGGAGCGTCCGCGTGCGACTCCGAGTCCGACCAGTCGGCCCACTCGATGCTCTCGATCGAACGTCGGGCGGCCGTGCCGGCCTGGCGCACGGCGTGTCCGGAGCGCCGCAGGAGCGCTCCTGCCGACGCGCCCGTGACGAGCAGCACGCCGGCGAGGACGAGCGCAGTCCCGAGGATCAGCGAGCCGGCCCCGCCGACAACGCGCGCGAGGCCACCGCCCAGCGCGCCGCCGAGAGCGCCGCCGTGCTCCTCGCCGAGCGCGACCATGAGCCCGACGAAGCCGATGGCGAGGCCGGTGCGGAACGGCCGGAGATCGACGAGCGCGCTGCGGACGAGCATGAGCCCACCGATCCCGAGCAGCGCCGCGGGAACGAGTGGCGCGGCAGCGCCAAGCGCATCGTCGAGCCAGTCGGACACCTGCGAGCCGACCGGGCCGCCGTCCCAGCCGAGCCAGAGCACCGTCGAGAGGATTAGCCCGGCCGCGACGAGGCCGAGCCCCCAGAGCTCGGGATGATGGTGTCCGCGGGTCTTCTTCGCGCGCTTGCGGACGCGTGCGGGCGAGCGCGGCTTCCTGGTCCTCGCCGGCGAGGCCCGCTTCTTCCTCGTGGCCATGGGCTTGCTGCTTCTGCGTGGCCTCGGGGTCTCCTCCGCCCGGGGCCGCCCAGGGATTTACACGAGCTCGAGGTCGGTCTTGGCGAAGTCGTCGCCGAGACAGAGGAGCGGCTCGACCGCGAGACGCGCGGTCGCGTACGTCATGCAGTCGCCGAGGTTGAGCCCGGCGGGATGTCGGCCCTTGCCGAACGCGCGAAAGGCGCGCCCTGCCTCACGCCAGTGAGCTCGATCGAACGGAATCACGTCGATCGCCTCCTCGTCGACGAACGTGCGCAGCAGCGCCCGGCCTCCCTCTCCCAGTCGGCCGACGAGCACGAGCTCGGTCTCGACGAGCGTCGGTGCTCCGACGGCAACGATGTCGGCATCGCGAAGCTGGTCGGCGAGCGACTCGTGGCCCGGCTCCCGCCTCAGCAGCGCCACGATGGACGACGAGTCCAGGATCAATAGCCCTCCGGGCCGATGCCGAGGAGTTCCTCCCGCTCGGCCTTCGTCAGCGACGGTCGGCCCAGTTCCTCGGGGGGAATGTACGGCCAGATCTCCTCTTCGAGGAACGTCAGGATGTCCTTTCTGCGCCGCTGCCCCTCGAGTCGTCGCTTGCGTTCTGCGAGCGCCTCACGGACCGCCCGCGTCTTGGATTCCCCGGTGAGTGCGGCAACCTCGGCCGCGAGCCGCTCGGTCTCGGGATCCTTGATGTTCAATGCCATTTGGTGGAATGGTACCAAGAAAGGTGGAAAGGATCAATCGGCCCGCTCCCGCGCTTCCTCGACGATCACCTCGGCCTCGGCCCTGTTGCCGAAGCCGCGGGTCTCGACCTTCTCCGCCTCGAGGTCCTTGTAGACCTGGAAGAAGTGCTCGATCTCGTTCCGAAGCTCGGGCGGGATGTCATGCACGTCGTGGACCCTCATCCAGGCCGGGTCGCGCGAGCGGCACGCAGATGATCTTCTCGTCCGGCCCCTTCTCGTCGGTCATGTGGAACACACCGACGACCCGCACGCGGATCCGGCACCCCGGGAACGTCGGCTCGCCCACGAGGACGAGCGCGTCGAGCGGGTCTCCGTCCTCTCCGAGCGTGCCTTCGACGAAGCCGTAGTCCGCCGGGTAGCTCATCGACGTGAACAGCCGGCGGTCGAGCACGATATGGCCGGTCTCGGCGTCCCGCTCGTACTTGTTGCGAGACCCCGACGGGACCTCGACGAAGACCATCACGTCCGACATCGCCGTGCCTACGCCTCCAGCCGCGCGATGCTCTCGACGAGCAGGTCGAAGAACGCGTCCGTGTCGAGATCGACGCCGACATGGGCGTTGGCGGAACGCCCAGTCCGCAGCCACAGGTCGACGACCGTGCGGCCGCGACAGAGCTCCGAGGCACGCTCGACCTCGACGTTCCGGAGCTTCGTCTCCACGAGCCCCGGCCGGAGGACGTGTGCGATCGCCACGGCGTCGTGGATCGGGGCGCCGTCCCACCCGTACGTTTGCCGGTGGTACACGGTGAAGAAGTCGACGAGCTCGGCGACGAACACGCCGATCGCGCCCGAGTCGCGGAGGCGGCGCTGAACGTCCGGGCCGGTGACGGCCTTGTGCGTGACGTCCAGGCCGATCATCGTCACGTCGAGCTCGGAGTCGAACACGATCCGGGCGGCCTCCGGATCGGCCCAGATGTTGAACTCCGCGGCGGGCGTCATGTTTCCCTCCGCAATCGCTCCGCCCATCAGCACGATCCGCTCCACACCTGCGGTGCCGTGCGCGTCGAGGTACCGAGCGACGTTCGTGAGCGGCCCGGTGGGGACGAGGGTGACCGGGGTCGACGCGCCCTGGACGGCGTCGGCGATCCAGGAGACTGCGTCGGTCGAGACCGGCTCGGTACGCGCGGGCGGCAGCGTCGGGCCGTCGAGGCCGCTCTCTCCGTGGACATGCGCTGCCACCACGACTTCTCGCTCGAGGGGCCCGGCGGCGCCCGCCGCCACCGGCACGTCGCTCCGTCCCGCCAGCTCGAGCACCCGGAGCACGTTGGCCGTGGTCTTCTCGAGCGTCTGGTTGCCGTACGTCGTGGTGACGCCAAGCAGCTCGAGCTCCGGGCTTGCGAGCGCGAGCAGTAGGGCGATCGCGTCGTCGTGACCGGGATCGCAGTCGAGGATGATCGGTGTCGTCACGCGGCGATTATCGTCGGAGCGCCGTGACGGATGCACTTTGTGGTGAATCACCACAAAGTGCTCTCGGCTGGAGAAGATCGCGCGCGGCCGGTCGCCGCACAAGCGCTAACGCGCTCCGGAGCCTCGGTCAGCCGCGGAGAATTGCGTTGATCTCGGCCGCCGTCGGTAGTGACGGCTGCGCGCCGAAGCGGGACGCGGCGAGGGCTCCGGCGGCGCACGCCCGCGTCAGCGCCTCCTCTTCGCCACGGCCCTCGAGGAGCGAGACGAGCAGGCATGCGGTGAAGGCGTCTCCTGCCGCGGTTCCGTCGACGGCGTCGACCGCGGGCGGAGTGGCGCGCGCAGTCTCCTCACCGTCGTCGAGGAGGATCAGCGCCCTCTTCGCCCAGCGTCAGCGCCACGAGGCCGTCGCGCCGCACGAGCGCGTCGAGCTCGTGTCGGTTGACGACCGTCAGGTCGGCATCGACGGCGATCGGACGGGCCGGTGCTGCGTTGAGGCAGAAGAGGCCAACGCACTGCTCCCAGGCGGCAAGCACCGCCTTGTCCGGCACCTCGAGCTGACACAGCACGGCGTCGTGCGGCGGTAGCTCGACACGATCCAACATGTCGTTTGCTCCAGAGGCAACGACGATGGTCGTCTCCCCTGCGTCGTCGACCTGGATCAGCGCGACGCCCGTCGGCTCGTCAACGATCTGGAGCTCGAGCTGCACGCCCGCCTCGCGCAGCCCTGCCAGCGCTTCCTCTGCCATGGGATCCCGACCGACCGCGGCGATCATTGTCACGTCGGCGCCGAGTCGCGTGCAGGCGACCGCCTGATTCGCCCCCTTGCCACCGGGTACCCGGGCGAAGGTCGCGCCGCCGACCGTCTCGCCCGACTTCGGGAGGCGCTCGACGCGGGCCACGAGATCGAGGTTCACGGAGCCCACGACCGTGATGCGCGGCGCCATCGCGCCATCGTAGTGCGCTACGGGTGGTCGTCCGACTCGTCGAGGAGCTCCCACTCTCGCATCGGCGTCGCGAGGTGAGCCGCACACGTCAGCCGCGGAATCGGCTCGGATTCGTGCTCGCGCAGGACGACCCTCGCGACGGAGTCTCCGTGGGCGAGCTCGACCTCGTAGCGCCCGTCCTCGCCGGGGACGACGCCGACGGGATGGAGCGTGTCGATCTCGTCGAGACCGAGCCGGAGACGCGCGAAGTGCTGAGCCGCCTGGATTGCGGGCGTGAAGCACGAGCGTCCGCGGAAAGACTCGACGGTCATCCGTCTTTCGACGTGTCGCCGTGCGACCGCGACCGCGTCGTCGGGCGTCAGGCGGCCGTAGTAGAGCCCGTGGGGGAGCATGACGGCGTTGGCGGCGAATCGATCGCCGCCCACGTGCGAGCACTGCCACGTCTGCTCGGGAAAGGCCTCGGTGAGCGCAACGGTGACGGGCCAGCCCCTCCCCGCACAGCACGCGTCGCGGCGACCGTGGGTGCAGACGAGGAAAACCGGAGTGGTCGTCGCGACGCCCTGTGGCCGCGCCGGATCGAGCGCTGCCAGCTCGGCGTCGTCGTCGAAGGCGCCCCACCAGATCGCCTCGCTGCCGGGGCGCGCGTCGACGATTGCCCAGCTCCTCCAAGGGGTCGGGTCGCGATGGGCGCGTCGGATCAGCAGGAGACGGGCGTTCGCTGCGTGACATCGCGCGAGCAGGCCTGCGAGGACCGTTGCGTTCAGACGCGATTCCCGCAGCGCGTTCCGGCCCCAGGCGCCCGGCTCCTCGAGGAGGACGAATCGCTCCGCGGGCGCTGCGGTGGCGAAGAGCTGGTCGCCGCGGCGCTCCGAGGCGGGCGCGCAGCGCTCCGCGGGGAGCGACATACCGCGATGCTACGGCGCGCGCGTCAGCCCGCGAGAACGACGATGCCGTGGACGAGAAGCGTACGCACGAGCTCGGCGACGGCGGCCTCGTCACCTGGCAGTGAGCCGACCGCTCGTGACTCACCCGTCGCGATCAGTGCGAGCGCGTCGCCGAGCGCGGCGTCGAGCTCGAGCCGGCGGCCCTGGTGGTGAAGGGTCGCGACGCGGTCGTCGATATCGATGCGAATCGGAAGGCCGACTCGCAGTTGGATCCGCATCGCCGATTCGACGTGCGCGCTGGCCTCGACCTGGGCGAGCGGCGAGATCGGGGAAGGCCGCGACGCGGCCGCCAGGTCCTTGCCGAGGCGACGGGCGGCGGCGTCGGGATCGAGGTCGCGAAAGCGCGACGAGAGCGCCTCGACGGTCGCCGAGAGCTCGTCGGCCAGCACCTCGGGATCAGCGAGGTCGACGCCGACGGGCAGGGCACGCCGAAGCTCCGGCTCGTCTTCGGCCTCTGCAAGGAGTGCGTCGAGAAGTGCCCGCCGCGTGACGACGTGAATGCCCACGGTGAGGTGCACGGAGACATCCCCGAGGGCCTCGGCGGCATGCAGGAAACCGCGCGGGAGGTACAGCGCGTCTCCTGGCCGGAGGACGGCGTCGAGTACGGGCGACGACTCGACCGCCCGTTCGACGGCGGTTCGATGCTGCGTCCAGGGCTGCGCTTCGCAGCGGCCACTCGAGCACCGGCTCGTGCACGATCCACCGCTTGTCGCCAGCGACCTGCAGCACGAAGACGTCGTGGATGTCGTAGTGCGCCGAGAATCCGCGCGACGACGGGAGGCGTGACATAGGCGTTGACCTGCACGGGGTGACCGAGCTCTGCGGTGAGGTCTCCCGCGAACGCGATCACCGGCGCCCAGACGCGGTGCAACGCCTGGAGCACGATCGTCGTGCCGTCGGCGAAGAGCCGCGTCACCGCCGTGTCGTCCACCTGATCGGCGATCGCCGCTCCCACCCCGCCCGACCGTGTGTAGCGAGCGGTGTCGACGACGACGCCGTCCTTTGCCATGCGGAGGAACGGCGTCCGCAGGCCGCGACGCGAGAGCAGCTCGTCGACGGCCTCGAGGTCGAAGAGGTCGTCGAAGGGTCGCGGTAGCTCGGCTGCGGTCGCGAGCAGCGCTCGCGTGCCCCAGGCCGACGAGAACGCGTCTGGATCGGCCACGCAGCGAGCCAGGGCCCGGCCGTCGTGCGCCGGGCCCTGGGAAACGGTTGGCGGCGTCTGCCGCACCGTGCTCATCGGCCTGAGCCGCTACTGGTCGTCGGCACCGCCGTCGGCGCCACCATCGGCACCGCCATCTGCGCCACCGTCGTGCTCACCCGGAACACCGCCGGCTCCGCCGTCGGCCGGCCCATGGGCGCCACCATCGGCGCCGCTGTCCGCGCCGCCGTCTGCGCCACCGTCGTGCTCACCCGGGACACCGGCGGCTCCGCCGTCGGCCGGGCCGTGGGGGTCCGCCCCACTGTCGGCGCCTCCGTCGGCACCGCCGTCCGCGTCCTCGCGCTCCAAATCGGACACCGCCGATCTCCTTTCGCTCGATTGGTCTGACAGCGTTCTTCCCCGTGGGGACGCGAGCCTAACGCGGAGCGGTCACGCGGCGAGCGCCCTGAGATCGTCGACGGTTGCGCCGAACAGAGTGTCGTGGAGGTCGAACAGGCCGGCCCACAGCGACGAGCGATCGGGCGCCGCATCCAGCCGCACCGCGTCGTCGAGGCCCTGCAGCGCCCGGACGAGCACGGCCAGCTCCAGGTAGACCGCTGCAACCCTGTTCGGGCAGGCGCGGACTCCGGCCCGATCGAGGATCGGCTGCCAGTCGACGAGCTCACCGGCGCCCGGCCCGCCGTACCACGACCGTCCCTCCGCACGATCGGGCTCGAGCGCGACAAGGTACGTCGACAGCGGCGCGTCGAGCCCTGCGAGCGCAGTCTCGACCCGGTCTGCCGCGTGACGGAGCGCTGCGTGGCGCGCTCCGGGCGTCGCGGGCACGGCATCGCCCCGACCCCAGCGCTCGAGCAGCCGGCAGAACGCGATCGCTGCCGCCTCACAGGCGCGCAGCTGCCGAACGATCCTGCTGCGCGGACGACGCGCTCGCTGCGTTGGCCTCCAGGACGTCCGCCCAGCCGGTCATCAGATCTCGATCACGACGGGCAGGATCATGGGTCGCCGCCGGGTCCGCTCGTACACCACCTGGCCGATCCCGTCGTGGATGTGCTCCTGGACGAGCTTGATCTCCGTCACGCCCGTCCGCGCGAGCTCGGCCGCGATCCGCGCGGCCTCCTCGCGGAGCTCGTCGATCAATTCGTCCTCCCCCACACCCCGCGCGATCAGCTCGGGTGGCGCGATGTCACCGCCGTCGTCGAGCGCGACGGTGGTGACGACGATCAGGACGCCGTCCTCCGACAGCCGGCGACGATCGCGCAACGCGACATCCTCGACGTCGCCCACGCCGAGCCCGTCGACGAACGTGACACCGGCCTCGATCCGGTCGACGACACCCACGCCGTCCGGGGTCAGCTCGACGACCGAGCCGTTCTCGGCGATCACGATCGACGAGTCGGGGAGACCTGCGTCGCGCGCGAGCTTCGCGTGCGCGGCGAGCATGCGGTACTCGCCGTGGATCGGCATCACCGCGCGCGGCCGGACAAGCGAGAGAAGCGTCCGCATCTCCTCCGAGCAGGCGTGTCCCGAGACGTGGACGGGCGCGATCTCCTGATGCAGGACCTCTGCGCCGTGGCGCGCCAGCCGGTTGATCGAGTCGTGCACCCGGAGCTCGTTCCCCGGAACCGGCTTGGCGGAGATGATCACAGTGTCACCCCGCTCGACCGAGACGTTCTGGTGGTCGCCGTACGCGATCCGCGTGAGGGCAGACATCGGCTCCCCCTGGCTTCCGGTGCACAGCACGAGCACCCGATCGGGCGGGAGCTCCATCGCCTCCTTCGGCGAGACGATTGCGTCGTCCGGAAGCTCGACGTAGCCCAGGTTCCGCGCGATGTTCATGTTCTTGCGCATCGACCGGCCGACGATCGCCACCTGCCGCCCGTTGGCGATGGCGACCTCCGCTGCCTGCTGCACGCGGTGGATGTTCGAGGCGAAGGAGGCGACGATGATCCGTCCGGTACGCAACGGGATCAACTGGCGAAACGCCTCACCGACGAGCCGCTCGGACCCGGTCATGCCCGGTCGCTCCGCGTTCGTGGAGTCGCCGAGCATCAGGTCGATCCCACGGTTGCCGAGCTCGG
Organism: uncultured Actinomycetes bacterium; assembly: GCA_963810295.1. GTDB lineage: Bacteria > Actinomycetota > Thermoleophilia > Gaiellales > Gaiellaceae > Gaiella. The sequence goes on along the minus strand of CAWEMW010000015.1, from coordinate 543,409 downwards.
CGAGGCGCCCGACGTCGGTCTTCAGCCCGTCGACGGGTGTGTGATCGAGCTTCCAGTCGCCGGTGTGGAGCACCCGGCCCGCCTCGGTCTCCACGACGACGGCCATCGAGTCGGGAATCGAGTGCGCCATCCGCACGAACTCGAGCCGAAAGGGGCCCAGCTGCTCGGCGGGGCCGTCCGGCTCGACCTCGATGAGCTCCGTGGCCGCGCCAAGCCCGTGCTCGTCGAGCTTCGACTTCACGAGCGCGAGCGTCAGGCGGGTGGCGAGCACCCTCTCGACCTCGACCTCGCGAAGGACGTACGGGAGCCCGCCGACGTGGTCCTCGTGCCCGTGCGTCAGCACGATTGCCCGGACGGGCCTCGAGCGGAGGTACGAGAAATCGGGCAGGACGAGGTCGACGCCGAAGTGCTCGTCGCGTGGAAATGCCAGGCCGGCGTCGACGACGATCCGCTCGTCGCCCATCTCGAAGACGGTCATGTTCTTCCCGACCTCGCCGAGCCCGCCGAGCGGGATGATGCGGAGCGCCGTTGCCACGGACGGAGTCTACGGACGCGGATCGACGACGCGGACGAGCTACGCCGCGACGGGGCTGAGCAGCCCCAGGCGCTCGAGGCAGTCGCGGATCGCGGCCGTCTCGCTCTCGTCTGCCTCGACGAGCGGCAGCCGGAGCCCGCCGACATCGTGGCCGAGTAGCTGGAGCGCCCGCTTGATCGCGATCGGGTTGGTCTGGACCTTGAGGATCTCGATCGCGGGTCGAAGCTCCGCCTCGAGCGCTCGCGCGCCGTCGACGTCGCCGGCCTTGAACGCCGTGACCAGCTCCTTGACCTGGGGGCCGACGACGTGCGTGTGCACGCAGATCCCTCCCACTCCGCCGACCTCGAGGAACGGAAGGATGAGGTCGTCGTCGCCTGCGTACAGGTCGAGCCCGCAAGCGACCACGTGGCGGGCGGCATCGAGGCTGGGCTTTGCCTGCTTGACGCCGAGGACGTTCTCGATCTCCGCGAGGCGCGAGATCGTCTCGGGCTCCGCGTCGACGACGACCCGGCTCGGGATGTCGTAGAAGACGACCGGTCGGTCGGTCGAGCCGGCAATGGCCTCGACGTGCGCGACGATGCCGCGCTGGGGCGGCCTGTTGTAGTACGGCGTGATGACGAGGAAGCCGTCGACGCCGAGCGCGTGCGCCGCCTCGGTGAGGTGGATCGAGTGCGCGGTCGAGTACGTTCCGGTGCCGGCCACGACCGTGCCGCGACCCGCGAGAGCCTCGACCGCAGCCTCGTAGAGAGTGAGCCGTTCGTCGTCGGAGAGCGTCGGTGCCTCACCCGTCGTTCCCGTCACGACGACGCCGTCGGAGCCGTTCTCGACGAGGAAGCCGCACAGCGTGCGGAACGCGTCGAGGTCGACCGACCCGTCGGCCGCGAAACGGCGTAACGACTGCTGTCAGGACTTCGCCGAGCACTGACGAGGGATTCTAGAGGCTTCGCCCGACCCCTACAGGAGCGCGTCGAGCCCGACGGTCAGCTCCGGCGGGAGCCCGCGGACGAGCTCGATCGCGCGCAGGACGCCTGGGACGAACGACTCGCGGGAGGTTGTGTCGTGGCGGATCGTGAGCGTCTCCCCCGGGCCGCCCAGGATCACCTCCTGGTGGGCGACGAGACCCGGCAGCCTCACCGAATGGATCGGGACGTCCCCCTGCATCCGGCCGGCGGTCGCCTTCGCCGTCCCCGACGGCGCGTCGAGCTTCGTGTCCGCGTGCAGCTCGACGATCTCCGCGTGCGAAAAGAACCTCGACGCCTCCTCGGCGAACCGCATCATGAGCACCGCGCCGAGCGCGAAGTTCGGCGCGAAGAAGCACGGAACGCCCGCCGCGCGTGCACGCGCATCGACCGTGTCGACGTCGAAACCGCTCGTCCCGATCACGACGGGAACCGCTACGGCGAGACACCGCTCGACGTTTCCCAGGACCGCGTCGGGGCGCGTGAAGTCGACGGCGACATCGCAGCCTTCGGGTCCCTCGAGCCGTCCGTCGACCACCTCGTGGCCGGCGCCCTCCAGCGCCGGCGCCAGCACGGATCCGACCTTTCCCTGGGCCCCGAAGAGGCAGACCTTCACGGCCGCTCGGCCAGCGCCGGGTTCAGTCGCGCGACGGCGGTGCGGAAGCGGCTCTCGCGCGGCCCGATCCCGGCCGCGGACAGCCGCTCCGGTGCGAACAGCTCGGACGCAGCGGTTGCCACATCTGCTTCCGTCACGGCCCGAATGCGGCGGAGCGTCTCCTCGACCGTGACGATCTCCATGTCCGTCACGAGCGCGCGCCCGAGCCTCGTCATCCGGTTCGACGTGCTCTCCAACGAGAGCAGGAGACGCCCCTCGAGGTTCTCCTTCGCACGATCGAGCTCGCCGGGCCGGAGGTTGCCTGCCGCGACGTCCGCCAGCTCAGCAGCGGTCACGTCGAGACACTCGCGGAGGTTGTCCTCCCGCGTGCCGACGTAGATTCCGATCTGGCCCGTCTCCATGTACTGCGAGCCGTACGTGTAGACGCTGTACGCCATCCCACGTTTCTCGCGGATCTCCTGGAACAGCCGGGACGACGCCGAGCCGCCGAGAATCGCGTCGAGGATCGAGACGGCGTAGCGCCGATCGTCGTCGCGCGCGATCCCCGGCGCGGCGAGCACGACGTGGTACTGCTCGGTGCGGCGGCGCAGGAAGCGGTACCCCGGTCGCGGTCGCCGCGCGAACGAAGCCCTCTTCACGCGAGAGGCCGTCCGACGAGCCGACCGCTCGCGCTGGAAGAGGTCGACGAGACGCTCGTGCGCCACATTCCCTGCAGCGGCGAGCACGACGTTCGAGCCGACGTACGCTCCACCGTGCCACGACCGGAGCGCCCGCGGTGAGACGCGCGAGATGACCTCGGCGCTCCCGATCACGGGTCGCCCGAGCGGATGTGTCCCGAACACCGCCTCTGCCGCGAGATCGTGGACGAGGTCCTGCGGGTTGTCGTCGACCATCGCGATCTCCTCGAGGACGACCTCCCGCTCGGAGTCGACGTCGTCGAAGGACGGCGCGAAGACCATGTCCGCCATCGCGTCGAGCGCCTGCTCGAGGCGGCGGTCGGGCACGCGGGTGTAGACCACCGTCGTCTCGCGCGAGGTCGCCGCGTTGAGCTCACCACCCATGGCGTCGAACAGCTCGGCGAGGTCCTGGGCGCCGTAGCGCGAGGAGCCCTTGAAGAGCAGGTGCTCGATGAAGTGCGAGACGCCCGCGCGCGAGCGCGGCTCGTCCCGCGATCCGGTTGCGATCCAGAGCCCGAGCGCGACCGAGCGGACGCCGGAGATGCGCTCGCTCGCGATGCGCTCGCCGCCGCGGAGCGTCGTGATCTGGGGGTCGCGCATTGCCGCGATCCTAGACCGCGCACCCACAGGGTCTGTCCCCGAAGGGGCAGACCCTATGAGCGTCGTAGGGGTCAGTCCCCTCCGTTAGTCCCGACGCCGACCGCGGTCGCCGCCGCGGCCGCCGCGACCGCGATCATCACGCGGAGGGCGCGGCTCGCGGGGCGGAGCGTCCTTCGCCCGCTCGACGAGCACCTCGGGCGAGACGAGCTCGCCGTCCTCGTGCTTCGCGACGAGCTTGAGCCCGATGCGGCCCCGCTCCTTGTCGACCTCCTGCACGACGACGTCGAGCGTGTCGCCGCGGGCGATCACGTCCTCGATGTGCGCGACCCGGCCCGGGCCGACGTTCGAGACGTGGAGCAGCCCGTCGGTGCCCTTCTTCAGCTCGACGAACGCGCCGAAGTCGGTCGTCTTGACGACACGTCCGGTGTAGGTGTCCCCCACCTCCGGCTCCTTCGTCATCGCGGCGATCGCGGAGATGGCTGCGTCGCCCTTCGTGCCCTCCGTGGCGTAGACGAGGATCGTGCCGTCCTCCTCGATGTCGATCTGGACGTCGTAGTCCGACTCGAGCGAGCGGATCGTCTCGCCGCCCTTGCCGATCACCATCCCGATGAAGTCGGGATTGATCTGGATCGACTGGATGCGCGGCGCATGGCCGGCGAGCTCGGAGCGCGGCTCCGAGATCGTCTCGGACATCTTGTCGAGGATCGACACCCGGGCCTGCTTCGCCTGCTCGAGCGCCGAGCGCATGATCTCCTGCGTGACGCCGGTGATCTTGATGTCCATCTGGAGGGCGGTGATGCCGTTCGCGGTCCCGGCGACCTTGAAGTCCATGTCGCCCAGGTGGTCCTCCGCGCCCTGGATGTCGGTGAGGATGGCGTAGTCGTCGCCTTCCTTGACGAGCCCCATCGCGATACCGGAGACCGGCGCCGCGATCGGCACGCCGGCGTGCATCAGCGACATCGTCGAGCCGCAGACAGAGCCCATCGACGACGAGCCGTTCGACTCGAGCGTCTCGGAGACGAGGCGGATCGTGTACGGGAACTCGTCGACGGCCGGGATGACCGCCTCGAGGGCTCGCTGCGCAAGCGCCCCGTGGCCGATGTCGCGGCGCTTCGGCCCCCGCATGAAGCCCGTCTCCCCGACCGAGTAAGGCGGGAAGTTGTAGTGGTGCATGTAGCGGCGCTCCTGCTCGAGCGAGAGGTCGTCGATCCGCTGCTGCTCCTTGGCCGTGCCGAGCGTGCAGAGCGTCAGGATCTGCGTCTGGCCGCGCGTGAAGAGCGCCGAGCCGTGGGTGCGCGGCGAGATCCCGACTTCCGTCGTGATCGGCCTGATCTCCTCGGTCGCGCGGCCGTCGGGCCGACGCTTGTCGACCGCGATCTTCTTGCGCACGAGGTCCTTGTAGATCGCGTCCGCGGCCCTCTTGACATACGAGCGGGTGAGGACGTCCTTGACGGCCTCGTCGCCTTCGCCGGCCGGGAACGGGAGCTGCACCTCGTTCTGGATGCGGGCGAGGAGGATGTCCCGCTTGCGCGACTTGAGCTCCTTCGAGTCCTGCTCCGCGTCGGTCAGCGCGCGCAGCTCGTCCTCGAACTGTGCCCTGACGGCGCTCTCGACCGCCGCGAGACGCTTCGACTCGAGCAGCACCTGGAGGCCGTTCCGCACCTGGAGCTCCCGCACGATGTCGTCCTCGCCGGAGTCCAGCGTGATCGCGGGCGCCTCGTCGGCGAGGAGCTCATCGGTGATCGAGCCGGCCTCGCGCAGTCCGACCTCGGCGATGCGGCGGGCGACCGTGTCACCCTGCCGCGCGTCGAGGTCGGCGTTCAGCTCGACGTCGATCCACTTCGGCTTGCCGACCTCGCGGGCCAGCTCGTCGATCGCGTCGCAGATGCGGATGATCTCCGAGTGCGCGAGGGCAAACGCCTCGAGCATCGTGTCCTCGGGCACCTGGTCGCAGCCGGCCTCGATCATCGTCAGCGCCTCGCGCGTCCCGACGACGATCAGGTCGAGCGAGGACTCCTCCATCTGCTGGAACGTCGGGTTGACGACGAACTCGTCCTCGATCCGCGCGACGCGGACTGCGCCGACCGGGCCGAGGAACGGCAGCGACGAGATCGCGAGCGCGGCGGAGGCGCCGTTGATCGCGAGGATGTCGTGCGGCACCACCATGTCGGCGGAGAGCACGGTGCAGATGACCTGCACCTCGTTCTTGAAGCCCTTCGGCCAGAGCGGCCGGATCGGGCGGTCGATCATGCGCGCGGTGAGCGTCGCGCGCTCCGTGGCGCGGCCCTCGCGCTTGAAGAAGCCGCCCGGGATCTTCCCGGCGGCGTACATCCGCTCCTCGACGTCGACCGTCAGCGGGAAGAAGTCCGCATCGGGGCGCGTCTCGTGGCGCCCGACAGCCGTCGCGAGGATCATCGTGTCGCCGCTTCGGACGACGACTGCGCCGTCCGCCTGCTTGGCGAGCTTGCCCGTCTCGAAGCGCAGCTCGGCTGCGCCCACGTCGACGGACACCGTGGCCTGATGCCCGGTGGAAATGGTGCTCATGCCCTGTCCTGTCCCTTCACTCTTCCGTTGTGGCGGAAGGTGGAGGTTTGAGCCAGCTTCGCAGCCGCCCGCGCGAAGCTCGATCAAACGCCCACCTTCCGTCCCGTCTCGGCTCTGTCTCGCCCCTAGCGGCGGAGACCGAGCTCCTTGATGAGGGCGCGATAGCCCTCGAGGTCCTTGCGCTGCAGGTAGTCGAGGAACCGCCGCCGACGGCCGACGAGCTTCAAGAGCCCGCGCCGCGAGTAGTGGTCCTTCGGATGCGTCCGGAGATGCTCCGTCAGCTCGTTGATGCGCCGCGTGAGCATCGCCACCTGGACCTCGGTCGAGCCGGTGTCCTGGGCGTTCTGCCCGTGCTTGTCGATCAACTCCTGCTTGGCTTCCTTGGTGAGAGCCATGGTTCTCCTCTCGTCGAATCGTCTCCGCGGTCCCCGCACGGCGTGAAGGAAAGGCACGGCCGGCCGAGATCGCGGTCTCGGGCAATGGTACCTGTGGATTCATCGCGGCAAAGGGGCATTCCCGCTTCGCGAGAATGCCCGGGTGAGGGTCCTCCGGCTTGCAAATCCGTTCGTTCGCGCGATCCTCGGGTCACCGGCGCACCGGCTTCTCAGCGGTCGCCTGCTCGTGCTGACGTACCGCGGGCACCGGTCCGGCCGGAGCTTCGCGATCCCCCTCCTCTACGCCCACGTGGCGAGCGGGGAGATCGTCGTCCTCGCGCTGAGCGACGGAAAGCTCTGGTGGCGCTCGTTTACGCGCGCTGCTCCGGCGACCGTGACCCTGCGTGGCGCGCAGGTGACCGTGTCCGGCGCAGTCGTCGACGACGCGCGGCGCGACGTTGCCGTCGCTGCGTATCTCGAGCGTCATCGGTACGCGGCGCTGCGTGTCGGCGAGGATGCGGCGGTCGTCGTCTTCACGCCGGCGCCGCGATAATCGCCCGATGCGGATCTACGGCGACCTCGCACCGTGGTTCCACCTACTGACCGCGCCGACGGACTACGCGGTCGAGGCGGAGCGGTATCGCACGCTCATCCTCGAGGAGGTGCCGGACGCACGCACGCTGCTCGAGCTCGGCTCGGGCGGCGGCAACAACGCGTCGCACCTCAAGGAGCACTTCGCGTGCACCCTGGCCGACGTTTCGCCGCAGATGCTGACCCTCTCGCGCGAGCTGAACCCCGACTGCGAGCACGTCCTCGGCGACATGCGGACGCTCCGGCTCGGGAGGACGTTCGACGCCGTGTTCGTCCACGACGCAGTGATGTACCTGACGACCGAGGACGACCTGCGCTCCTGCATGGAGACCGCGTTCGCCCATACGCGACCCGGAGGTGTGACCGTCTTCGTCCCCGACGACACCCGCGAGACGTTCGAGGCAAGGACCGACCACGGCGGGCACGACGGCGACGACGGGCGTGCGCTGCGCTACCTCGAGTGGACGCACCCGCCCGACGCCGGCGGCACGACGTTCACGGTCGACTACGTCGTCCTGCTCGTCGAGCCGGGGCAAGAATCGCGCGTTGTGCACGACCGCCACGCGCACGGGCTCTTCCCCCAGCACACCTGGCTCCACCTGCTCGAGGGTGCAGGGTTCACCACGCGACTCGTGCCCGGGGATCCGGCCGACGAGGACGCGTCGCAGCCGATCTTCCTCGGCCGCCGGCCCGACCCGAGGTGAGCCGCCGCACCAGACGCATTTTCTCCGAGAGTCCGGTTCGAACGACATGTCGGATTCCGGCCTCCTCGATCGTCATCTGGATGAGACCGCATTCGTCGGCGACCCCGACCAGGCGTCCGACTGAGCTCGGACGCCCAGGCTTACACCGGCCGCGTGGCTGCCCGCGTCGCCTCGACGTCGCGTGCGATCTGCGCGACGAGGGCCTCCTCGGAGTCGAACACGGCCTCGTCGCGAAGCCGCTCCCACAGCTCGACGACGAGCCGCTTACCGTAGAGGTCGCCGTCGAAGTCGAGGAGGAACGGCTCGATCCGGCGCTCTGTTCCGCCGTAGTGCGGGTTCGTGCCGATCGAGATCGCGGCCCGGTGCCCGAGGGCCGCCCCCGCATAGATGCCGTAGGTCGGGCACAGGAGCAACGGGTCCATCGCGATGTTGGCGGTCGGGTAGCCGAGCGTGCCGCCGCGCTGGTCTCCGGTGACGACGATCCCGTCGAGCTCGAACGGCCGTCCGAGCATGCGGGCGGCATCCGCCAGGTCGCCCCCCCGCGCCGCGTCGCGGATCGCGGTGGACGAAACGCCGTCGATCTCCGCCACGTCGAGGAGCGTGAGACCTGCGTCGGAAAGAGTCTCCGGCCCACCTGCTCGTTTGCGCCCGAAGCGGAAGTCGGCGCCGACGGCAACAGCTTCCACACCCGTCGCGGTGAGGTAGGTCGCAATGAACTCCTCGGGTGTCTGACGCTGGAACTCGGGCGTGAAGGCGACGACGAGCGTCTCCGCGATCCCAGCCTCCGAGAGCAGCTCGAGCCGCCGCTCGAGCGTCGCAATGAGGTCGACCCGGTTTCCCATGGCGATCCGCGGGTGCGGATCGAAGGTGATGACGGTCGGATCGAGACCCGAGTCGACAGCGGCGGAGAGAACCGAGAGGTGGCCCCGATGGACGCCGTCGAACGTCCCGATCGCGACCGCCCGCGGCTGACGCGCGAGCTGCGATGGGGCGTGGGCGATCTTCATCGAGCTGCTGCCAGCCTTGGAAGGGCCTCTTCGACGGGCAGCACGCGCGTCTCGTCGGCCTCGTCGACGGAGAACGGCCCCACCTCTGTCCGTCGCAGGCTCCGGCAGTGCCCACCGAGCGCGTCGGCGATCGAGCGGACGTACGTCCCCGAGCCGACGAGGAGGTCGAGGGCGACGATGCCGCCCGCGTAGGAGAGAAGCTCGAGCTCGTGGACGCGCATCACGCGGGTCGGCATCTCGACCGCGACGCCCTTTCGATGCAGCCGGTAGGCGCGCTCACCGCCGATCTTGACCGCGGACGCCGACGGGATCGGCAACTCGACCTCGCCGCGAAGCGTCTCCAGCGCCTCGTCGAGCGCCTCCGGATCGTGCGGCTCGTGCGTCACCACCACGTCCCCCTCGGGATCTCCTGTCGTCGTGCGCGCCGTGAGGTCGATCTCGGTCACGTAGCGCTTGTCGAGCTTCATGAACCGATCCTGGAGGCTCGTCGCACGGCCGGAGAGGAGGACGAGAAGCCCCGTCGCGAACGGGTCGAGTGTGCCGGCGTGCCCTGTCTTGGCGCCGGTTTGCGCCCGTACCCGGGCGACGATCGCGAACGACGACGGCCCCGCAGGCTTGTCGGCAAGGATCACGCCCGTCGGCTCGAGACCCTTGGGGACGGGCATGTCTACGCCGGGCCGTTGCCGTTCGCCGCGACGAACGCCTCGACGATGCGATGCGTGATCTCGTCCATCGCGAGGTCGGTCGAGAACCCGGCGGCACGCTTGTGCCCACCGCCGCCGAAGCTGCGCGCGATGGCGGAGACGTCGACCCCGTCGGGATGCGAACGAAGCGAGCCCTTTCGCGCGACGGGCGCCTCGGCCGGGAGCTCGCGAACGAGCGCGACGAGCTCTGCGCCGTCGACGGAGCGCAGGTGGTCGATGATCCCCTCCGAGTAAGGCTCGGCCGCGCCCGCGGCCTCGAAATCCTCGCGGCGAAGCTCCGAGACGACGATGCGGCCGTCCGCCAGCTCGGTCGCCCGCTCGAGCGCGCGCGCGAGGAGCTTCAGCTTCGGGAACGGCGTCGACTCGTACACCTCGACGAAGACCTTCGTCACGTCCGCGCCGGCCTCCACGAGCTCGGCGCCGAGCCGGAGCGACTTCGGGGTGGTGTTCGAGTACTGGAACCGGCCGGTGTCGGTGACGACGGCCGTGTACAGCGCCTCGGCGATCGCGGGTGTCAGCTGGACGCCGAGGTCGCGAAAGAGGTCGGCGAGGATCTCGCCAGTGGACGAGGCCTCCTCCTCGACCAGGTTCACGTCCCCGAAGCGCGTGTTGTCGTGGTGATGGTCGATGTTGATCGTCAGCGGAGTCGTTTCCATCAGCCGCGGCTCGACGATCCGGCTCTCCTGTGCGCAGTCGACCGCGACGAGCACGCGGTCGGCGGTGTCGGCGGGCGCCTCACGTATGAGCCCTCGCTGTCCCAGGTCGAGAAACCCGTACTCGTCGGGCAACGCGCCCGCACCGCCGAGCACCATCACGGAGTCCTTCCCGAGCGCCTCCAGCGCGAGATGGGTCGCGAGGAGCGAGCCGACCGCGTCACCGTCGGGGTTGTCGTGCGACGTTACGACGAACCGCTCGTGCGCTCGGAGCGCGGCGACGACCGCGTTTCTGTCACTCGGCTGCATCGTCGTCTCCGTCCGCGGGCGTCAGCTCGTCGATCAAGTGCGTCATGCGGACGCCGTGCTCGATCGCGCGATCGTAGACGAACTCGAGCCGCGGAGTCCGTCGCAGCTTCAGCTCGCGGTTCAGAGCTCCCTGGAGGACCCCGGACGCTCCTTCGAGGGCCTCGAGCGTCTTCTCGCGCTGACGCTCGCCGCCGAAGACGCTCACCCAGACCTTCGCGTGGTCGAGGTCGCTCGTCGTATCGACCGCCGTCACGGTGACGAACCCGATCCGCGGGTCCTTGAGGGTCGGGATCGCCTCGGAGAGCACCTGCTTGACGGCCTCGTCGACGCGGCGCATGCGACCGCCACCGGAGCTCATTCCCGTTCGTTCCGCAGCGACTCCATGTCACCTTCCCGGCCCGTGCCTTCGAGCGCGAGCGCAGCCGTATGGGGGTCGTCCGGGCTGACGATGCTCCGCTCACGACGTCCGAGCTCGAAAGCCTGCCCGGACAACCAGCGCTCCGCCTCGTCGAGCAATCGCTGCGCGTCCCCGGCCTGCCGTGTGGCGCACGCCAGCGTGAGTCGCGAGCGCTGCCAGACGTCGTGGTGGTCGACCTCGGCGATCGAGCAGCCGATGCGATTCTGCAACTGCTGCTTCACCGAGCGGAGATGCATGCGCTTCTCCTTGAGCGAGTGGCTCTCCGGGAAGAAGAGCTCGAACGAGAGGATGCCGACGTAGCCAGTCGCCATCGCGTCCTACGCTGGTGCTCTTCTAGGCACTTTCGCGCAGCGAAAGTGCCCGCTACTCCCTCTCGACGGCCGCGGACGTCAATTCGGTTCGCTCGACCTCGCGGGTCTCGAAGGCCTCGAGGATGTCGCCTTCCTTCACGTCGTTGAAGCCGTCGAGCAGGATCCCGCACTCGAAGCCTTCTGCGACCTCGCGTGCGTCTTCCTTGAACCGCTTGAGCTGGGCGATCGACGTCTCGTGGATCACCGTGCCGTCGCGGACAACGCGGATGCTCGAGCCGCGCCTCACGACACCGTTCGTGACCATGCAGCCGGCGATCGTGCCGAGCCGCGACACCTTGAAGAGCGCGCGTACCTCCGCCTCGCCCAGGATCTCCTCGGTCGTGACCGGCGAGAGCATGCCGACGAGCGCCTGCTCGATGTCCTCGGTCAGCTTGTAGATGACACGGTAGGTGCGGACGTCGACGCCTTCGCGGGCGGCGAGCTGCCGCGCCTCGGCGCTCGGCCGCACGTTGAAGCCGAACACCAGCGCACTCGAGGCCGACGCGAGGTTGACGTCGTTCTCGGTGATCCCGCCGACGCCCGTGTGGATGACGTTCACCCTGACCTCGGGGTGCTGGATCTTGCCGAGCTCGCCGAGCAGCGCCTCGACGGAGCCCTGCACGTCGCCCTTGAGGACGATGTTGAGGTCCTGGACGCCGCCGGCCTGCATCTGCTCGAACAACGTCTCGAGCGACACACCGCCGGCCGACGAGCGCTGCGCAAGCTGCTCGCGGCGTAGCCGCTCTGCGCGCTTCTCGGCGATGTCCTTCGCCTGGCGTTCGTGCTCGACGACGCGGGACAGCTCCCCCGCCGGCGGCGGACGGTCGAAGCCGAGGATCTCGACGGGCTCGCCAGGCCCGGCCTGCTTCACCTTCTCGCCGCGATAGTCGTAGAGCGCCCGCACCTTGCCGGCCGCGTCGCCCGCGACGATCGCGTCGCCGACCCGGAGCGTGCCGCGTTGCACGAGCATCGTCGCCACCGGCCCACGCCCGACGTCCAGCCGTGACTCGATGATCGGGCCGGATGCCTCCGCGTCTGCGTTCGCCCGGAGATCGAGCTCGGCGTCGGCGACGAGGAGAACCTTCTCGAGCAACTCCTCGAGGTTCGTCTGCTGCTTCGCGGACACCTCGGCGAACTGCGTCGTCCCGCCCCAGTCCTCGGGCTGCAGGCCTTCGGCGGCGAGCTCGCTCTTGACCCTGTCCGGGTTCGCATCCGGAATGTCGATCTTGTTGATCGCCACGACGAGCGGCACCTCGGCGGCGCGCGCGTGGCTGATCGACTCTCTCGTCTGCGGCATGACGCCGTCGTCGGCGGCGACGACGAGCACGGCGATGTCCGTGACCTTCGCGCCGCGGGCCCGCATGGCGGTGAACGCCTCGTGGCCCGGGGTGTCGAGGAACGTCAGCTTTCGGCCGTCGATGTCGGTCTGGTACGCGCCGATGTGCTGCGTGATGCCACCCGCCTCGGTCTCGACGACCGCTGCAGAGCGAATCGCATCGAGGAGGGTTGTCTTGCCGTGGTCGACGTGGCCCATGATCGTCACGACGGGTGGGCGAGCCGTGAGGTCGGCCTCGACGTCCTCGACGATCTCGGGCTCCTCGTCGTCCGCGGCGTGCTTGATCGTCACCTCGCGCTGCACCTCGGTCGCGATCAGCTCGACCTCTTCGTCCGAGAGCGACTGGGTGGCTGTGCGCATCTGGCCGAGGCCCATGAGGATCTTGATGATCTGGGACATCGGGACGCCGAGCGCGGCCGACAGGTCCTTGACCGTGACGCCGGACTCGACCGTGACGGGTCCCGTCGCCGGGACGTGCGGCTGCTTCGGCGCTGCCGGGGTCTGGGCGGAGCGGTCGCGCGCCTGGCGGCCGTCGCGGCCGCGCGCATTGCCGCCCTCGATCACGACCCGACGACGGCGGCCCGCCTGGCCGCCGCCACGCGGGCGGATCGGACGGTTCGGCTTGTTCGGTCCGTCAGCCATGCGACTCCTCAGTGTAGAGACGCTCGAGCCCTGGATCGACCGAGACTGCGCGACGGAGCGCTCGTGCGAACGCCCGCCGCTCCCGGGCTCCCTCGAAGCACTCGAGCCGCGCGCACGTGTAGGCGCCGCGGCCGGGCACTGCTCTGCCGGGTGTCAGCACCTTGTCCACCGCGCCGAAGCGCACGAGCTCCGACTGCGCGGCACGCCGGCCGCACCCGACGCAGGTCCTGACGGGGCCAGGGCGATCACGCCTCGTCGGATGCCTCCTCCAGGCCGTCCTCGGTCGCACGCGCCTCGTCGTCCTCGGCGACCGCGACCGCCGCGGCGTCGGTGATCGCTTCCTCGGCTGCTTCTGCCTCGTCAGCGGTCAACTCGCCGGCTGCGAGCGCGTCCTCGACCTCGACGACGGCGTCTTCGGCGACCGCGACGATCGCGGCCTTGTCGGGATTCGCGGCGAGCGCCTGGTGCGCCGGGACGCCGCAGTACTTCGATCCCGGAAGGGCCGCGTTCGGGCATCGCTTGCCGTTCGAGAGGAGCGCCGAGCAGCGACCCGAGAAGTCGCCCTCGCCGTCGTCCTCGCCGGCGAACGCCGCTTCGGCCTCCGCCTGCGCGAACTCGGTGTCGGACTTGATGTCGACCTTCCAGCCGGTGAGGCGAGCGGCGAGGCGGGCGTTCAGTCCCTCCTTGCCGATCGCCAGCGCGAGCTGGTCGTCGGGGACGACGACGGTCGCGTCGCGGCTCTCGTCGTCGATGTAGACCTCGCGCACACGAGCCGGCGAGAGCGCCTTTGCGACGAACCGCGCGGGCTCGGTGTTCCACGGGATGATGTCGATCTTCTCGCCGCGGAGCTCGGAAACGACCATCCGGACGCGGGAGCCACGCGGGCCGACACACGCGCCCACGGGGTCGACGCCCTGAACATGCGACTCGACCGCGATCTTCGACCGGTACCCGGGCTCACGGGCGACGCCGCGGATCTCGACGAGGCCGTCAGCGATCTCGGGAACCTCGAGCTCGAAGAGCGCCTCGATCAGCTGCGGCGCGCGTCGCGAGAGGATCACCTGCGGCCCCTTCGTGCCGGAGCGCACCTCGATGATCACCGCCTTGATGCGCGATCCCTGCTCGTAGCGCTCGCCGTCGACCTGCTCCGAGCGCGGCAGCAGCGCCTCGACCTTGCCGAGGTCGACGAGCACGTTGTTGCGGTCACCGGCCTGCTGCACGATGCCGGTCACGACCTCGCCCTGACGGTCGACGTACTCCTCGTACATGATCGCCCGCTCGGCCTCGCGGATCCGCTGCTGGATGACCTGCTTGGCGGTCATCGCGGCGATGCGACCGAAGTCGTCGGGCGTCACGTCGGAACGATCCACGAGATCCTCGGGAACCTGCTCCCAGTCGAGGTCGAGCTCGTCGTCGACGATCAGCGTGTGCTGCTTCTCGCCCGTCTCTTCCTCGACCCGCTCGAGCTCGTCGATTGCCTTCTCGCGCGCCTCTTCGAGGAGGCGCTCCTCGAGATCGCCGGGGATGTCGAGCGCGAAGACGCGGAACTCGCCCTCGTCGTCGAGCACCACCGTCGCGTGGCGCGCGGCGCCCGGCGTCTTCTTGTACGCGGCGAGAAGGGCGTCCTCGAGTGCGGCGACCAACGTCCCGTTCTCGATGCCCTTCTCCTTCTCGATCGTGCGGATTCCCTCCATGATTTCCTGGCTCATGACTCCCGTCCCTCTTCGATCAGGTTGCCTCGGACGATCTCGCCGACCGGGACCTGCTGCGTCGCCCCGTTCACCGAGACCGTCACGGCCTCGTCGTCGGCCGCGAGCAGCGTGCCGCGAACGCGCTGCGAGCCGGTTGTCCTCAGTTTCACGGTGCCGCCGATCGCTCGACGGAAGTGCTCGGGCCTGCGAATGGGGCGCTCGGGCCCGGGCGACGACACGTCGATCGTCCAGTTCGACCGATAGTCGTCGAGCAAGCGCGTGACCCGCTCGCACAGCGCGAAGTCGACCCCGTCCGGGTGGTCGACGTAGACACAGAACCGCGCCGGCGAGAGCAACTCGACGGCGAGCACCTCGACACCTGGCAGCGCAGACTCGACGGTCGGCGTGATCGCCGCCGTCAGCTCGCGTTCCCTGTCGTACGTGCCGGTCGCCATCGAATCAGCCCCTTCAAAACGAATGGGCGCTGCCGCGCCCATTTCTCCAAGCAGGTGAAATGTGGTGCCGAAAGGATAGCACCGCGTAGCCGCCGATCGGGCCGGCGCGATGGTCGAGCCTGGGTCGCGTCACGATCGTCCCGGATGTAACCGAGACGTTGGCGCGGCTACGGAGGCTTTCCGCGCGACGGTCGCCGCCCGCTGCGCATCCTGCGCGGCGAGCAGGTACGCGGACGAGCTCCGGGGGTGCCCTGTCGTTAGGCGTCGAGGACGATGGTCACCGGACCGTCGTTCACGAGCTCGACGTCCATCCGTGCGCCGAAGCTGCCCGTTTGAGTCTGTATCCCGTGGCTCTGGAGTGCCTGCACGACCGCGTGGAGGAGCGGTTCCGCATGTTCGGGTTTCGCGGCGTCCGTGAAGCTCGGCCGGTTGCCCTTCCGCGTGTCCGCGAGGAGTGTGAACTGGCTGACGACGAGCGCCTCGCCGCCGACGTCGAGGAGCGAGCGGTCGAACCGGCCGTCCTCGTCAGGGAAGATCCGCAGGCGTGCGATCTTGGCGGCGAGGCGCGTGGCCGTCTCGGACGTGTCGTGGTGCCTGGCACCGACCAGCACGAGAAGGCCTCGCCCGCACGAGCCGACGACCTCGCCGTCGACGCGCACGGCGGCTCGCGAGACCCGCTGGACGACGGCGCGCACGGCTCGATTCTCTACGCTCGCGCGGTGAGTGTCGTCGAGCTCACGGACAGAGACGTCATCGCAAGCTTCTTCCGCCGTCGGCCCGCGGCGCACGCGTACGCGCTTGGCGATCTCGACGACTTCTTCTGGCCCCACACGCGGTGGCTCGCATGGCAAGAAGCAAGCGGGATCGCACAGATCGCGCTTCTCTACAACGAGCCCGACCCGCCCGTGCTCCTCGCGCTCGCGGAACCGCCGGACGCGTCGATGCGCGACCTCCTCGGCGCGATCGCGCCGCAGTTGCCAACGAGTGTGTACGCCCACCTCTCGCCGGGGCTGGTCGACGTCCTCGGGCCGCGACTCGTGCCGGCCACGCCGCCCGTCGAGCATCGCAAGCTCGGTCTCGTCGACCGGGCGAGGCTGCTCGTCGAGGTCGACGGCCATGTCGAGCCCCTCGGTCCCAAGGACGTCGAGGAGGTCATGGCGTTCTACGGTCGTGCATACCCCGGGACGTGGTTCGAGCCGAGGATGCTGGAGACGCGACGCTACGTGGGGATCCGCGAGGGCGGCAGCCTCGTGTGCGTCGCGGGCGTCCACGTCTGGTCGCCCACCTGGCGCGTGGCGGCGCTCGGCAACGTCGCGACGCTTCCAGAAGCGCGTGGACGGGGACTGGCGACCGCGGCGTGCGCGCACCTCTGCCGCCTCTTGCTCGACGACGGGATCGAGACGATTGCACTCAACGTCCGCGCCGACAATGTCGCTGCGCTCCGGTCCTACGAGAGGCTCGGCTTCGCGCAGGCGGCGGACTACGTCGAGGTATTGCTGACCGCAGGTACCGTTGGTTAGCCTCGGCGGTCGTGCAGGGCGGCGACCACGACACCCGCGTTGGCGCCTACGCCGTGCTCGTGGACGAGCGACGGCAGATTCTTCTCGCGCTCTGGAACGAGCGTGAGAGGCCTGCGTGGACTTTGCCCGGCGGCGGCATCGAGCCCGACGAGACACCAGAGCAGGCCGCGATACGTGAAGTTCGTGAGGAGACCGGGTACGACGTGGAGCTGATCCGGCTGCTCGGGGAAGACGCGTTCTCGATCCCAGCCGACGAGCGGTTGGACGGCTCGGGGCGGTCCCTGAGGTCGATCCGTGTCGTATTCGAGGCGCGGATCGTCGGCGGCGCGCTCGCCGACGAGGTCGGTGGCACGACCGACCGGGCGGCCTGGATCCCGATCGCCGACGTGCCCGGCCTCGAGCGGGTCGAGCTCGTCGACGTGGCCCTTCGCCTCGCTCAGCGGTGACCGAAGTGGTGGGCGCGCGGCAGCGATGCCACGACCTCTGAAGTCTCCGCAACGCGACGCGCGAGCGGCGAGAGGCTCTCGAGCGTCGCGACGAGGACGTTCCGGTTCCGCTCGACGCGTTCGAAGCGCCCGCGGACGAGAACGAGCGGCTCACCACGCA
Organism: uncultured Actinomycetes bacterium; assembly: GCA_963810295.1. Taxonomy (GTDB): domain Bacteria; phylum Actinomycetota; class Thermoleophilia; order Gaiellales; family Gaiellaceae; genus Gaiella. The sequence goes on along the minus strand of CAWEMW010000015.1, from coordinate 526,118 downwards.
CCACGGCCCGATGCCGCTCGTAGACCTCCTTGGGGACGATGAGGTTGACCTGCCCGTGCTCGTCCTCGAGCAGCATGAACACGATTCCCTTCGCGGTCGCGGGACGCTGACGGGCGACGGCAAGCCCGGCGAACGCGACCGTCGACCCGTGCGGCGCCTCGTTCAGCTCGGGGCTCGCGAGCGTCCCCTCGGGAAGGTGCGGCCGTAGGAGCGTCATCGGATGCGTTCCCACCGAGAGGCTGGTCTCCCGGTAGTCGGCGAGCATCCGCTCCCAGCGCGTCAGGTCGGTGAGCGCGGGCGTCTCCGCGGTCGGGTCGAGCGGCAGCGGAAGCTGCTTCGCCTCACCCCTCGTTCCCTCGACCGAGCGCGGCCGGGTCGCGAGCCCGAGCTCCCACAGCAAGTCGCGCCGCCGCGGCCCGAAGCAGTCGCATGCCCCGCCCCGGACGAGCGCCTCGAGGGCGTCGCGCGAGACCTGCGCGCGCCGGGAGAGGTCACCGACGTCGCGGTACGGCCCGTTCTCGTCTCGTTCGACTTCGAGCGCCTCCGCGTCGTCCTTCCCGACCGAGGAGACGTACGCGAGCCCGATCCGCACCGCATGCGAGGGACTTTGTGGTGAATCACCACAAGCGTTGTCTGAGCGCGAAGAGCAGGTGCCTGGCTTGAGCCAGGCACCGTCGTGCGCCTCTAGACCGCACCGGGCTTCGCTCAGGTTGATGTCCGGTGGGAGCACCTCCACCCCGCGCCGCTGGGCGTCGCGGACGAGGCTCGCCGGCGGGTAGAAGCCCATCGGTTGCTCGTTCAGGAGACCGCAGAGGAACTCGGCCGGATAGTGGTGGCGCAGCCAGGCCGACTGGTAGGCGAGGAGGCCGAACGCGGCCGCGTGCGACTTCGGGAACCCGAAGCCGGAGAAGCCGACGAGGGTGTCATAGACCTCGTTCGCGGTCCTCTCGTCGACGCCCTTGCCGGCTGCCCCGACGACGAAGCGCTCACGGTAGGCCTCGAGCGCCTCCAGGCTCCGCTTGCGGCTCATCGCCCGCCGCAGCCCTTCGGCCTCGCCGATCGTGAAGCCGGCAAGCGCGATCGCGACGTCGAGCACCTGGTCCTGGAAGACGACGACCCCGAGCGTCGAGGCGAGCGGCTCGCGCAGGAGCTCGTGCTGGACAGGGTGGACGAACGAGGGGTCCTCGCGCAGCCGGCGTCGATGCTCGATGTACGGATGGACTGCTTTGCCCTGGATCGGGCCGGGTCGGACGAGCGCGACCTGGACGGTGAGATCGTCGATCGTCTCGGGCCGGGTGCGCAGGAGGCTCTGCATCTGTGCCCGACTCTCGATCTGGAACACGCCGACGGTGTCGGCAGCCTGAATCTCGGCGAACACCGCCTGGTCGTCGAGCGGGATGCGCGAGAGGTCGATCGGCGCGCCGTGCAGCTGGGCGATTCGGTCGACGCACTCCTCGATGCACGAGAGCATCCCGAGCCCGAGCAGGTCGATCTTCAGGAAGCCCGCGTCGGCGCAGGAGTCCTTGTCCCACTGGCAGAGCTGCCGACCAGCCATCGCGGCCGGCTGCACGGGGACGAGCTCGACGAGCGGGCGCGTCGAGATCACCATCCCGCCGGGATGCTGCGAGACGTGCCGTGGCAGCTGGGCGATCTCGCCGGTGAGAAACTGAAACGCGCGCCAGCGCTTCGATAGGAGCTTCCGCTCGGCATCGGGAAGCTCACCGACCTCCTCGGCGACACGATGCGCATTCCAGCCGTCGGTCACGCGGGCGAGCCGCTCGAGCTCGGCATACGGAAGGCCGAGCGCCTTGCCGACGTCGCGGATCGCCCCTCTCGAGCGGTACGTCGCGAAGCTCGCCACGAGCGCGGCATGCTCATGGCCATACCGCTCGGTGACGCGGACGATGAGCTTCTCGCGGATGTCACGCGGGAAGTCGAGGTCGATATCGGGCACCGACGTGAGCTCGCGGTTGATGAAGCGGCCGAGCGAGAGATCGTTCGCGACCGGATCGATGTGCGAGAGGCCGGTGAGGTAGCAGACGATCGAGCCGACCGAGCTACCCCGACCCCGCCCAGGTGGGAGGAACATCCGCGGCGAGTCGCGGCCCCTCACCTCGAGCGCGCACTCGCGCGCGAGCTCGAGCACCTCGTGGTGGAGGAGGAAGAACCCTGCGAGGCCGAGCTTCCCGATCAGTGCGAGCTCGCTGTCCAGGCGTGCGCGCGCTTCTGCTTGTAACACAGTGTTACTTGCGTTGTAGCGCTCGCCGAACGCCCGGTCGCAGATCGCGGCCAGCTGTCGGATGGCGGGGTCGGCCCTGTCCGAGAAGTCGGGGTAGCGGTAGCCGAGCTCCGCTGTGAGGTCGAAGGCGAGCCGTTCTGCGAGAACAGCCGTGCGCTTCGCGGCAGCTCGGTCGATCCCGGCGAATCGGTCCACCATCTCGGCCGGCGAGCGGAGAACCGCCTCGCGGTTGCCGCGGCGCTCGCGCTCGCACCCGTCGAGCGACGTACGGCAGCGGATCGCGACGAGCGCGTCCTGCAGCAACGTCCGACGCGGGGTGTGCGCGTGGACGTTTCCCGTCGCGACCGTCTCGACCCCGAGGTGCTCCGCGAGATGGCGAAGCGACGTGTAACGCCTCGCATCCCCCCGCTCGTACGATCGCTGGAGCTCGACGAAGAAGCGCTCGCGGCCGAACGCGGCGGCGAGCCGCTCGGCGCCGTTCTGGTCGCGGAGCGCGAGGCCGTCACGTGCACAGCCCGAGAGGCAGACGAGGCCCTCGTTCAGCTCTGCGACCGTCTCGAGGGGGACTGCGGGCTCGAGCAGAACTCGTCGTGCTGTCGACGTCGGGGGAACCTCCCGGTTCCCCCGAGCCCCCTCCCCTGGTCCGCTGTCGCGGACAGGCGGCTTCGCCGCCGGACGTGTTCCCGCATGGGCGGTGGTGAGGATGCGGCAGAGGTTCGCGTAGCCCTTCCCGCTCTCGCAGAGCAGCGTGATGTGAGCGCCGCCGACGAGCGTCACCTCTGCGCCGGTGATCGGGCGGACTCCGATGTGCTTTGCAGCGTGCGCAAACTCGAGCGAGCCGTAGACGCCGTCGTGGTCGGTGAGCGCGAGCGCCTCGTAGCCGAGATCCGCCGCTCGCGTTACGAGCTCCTCGGGATGCGAAGCCCCGTCGAGGAACGAGAACGCCGAGTGGCAGTGAAGCTCGACGTACCCCATTAGGCTGCGTCCTTATGAGCGAGGCGGCCCTCATCCCGCCTGGCGGAGGCGAGCTGATCGCCGACGCGCCCCACCGACGCGTCGAGATCCTGTCGGACGACGAGACGCTCAACGCGACGTGGTCGCGGTTCGGGCCGCACACCGTCGGCGCCGACCTGCATGTCCATCACCACCACACCGATCTGTTCTACGTCCTCGAGGGCGAGCTGACCGTTCGGCTCGGCGTGGAGGACGAGCCGGCGGTCGTCCCGGCGGGGACGCTCGCACGCGTGCCGCCGCTCGTCGTCCACGGGTTCCGGAACGACAGCGACGCGGAGGTGCGCTACCTCAACTTCCACGCGCCGGGGCAGCGCTTCGCGGATTACCTGCGCGCGCGGCGCGACGGCCGTTCGTTCTCGTACGACCAGCACGACCCACCCGAGGACGGCGGCCGACCCGCGAGTGAGGCGGCCATCGGTGATGACCTGCTCGTGGCCGACCGCTCCGGCCTGCAGGTGAAGCTGCTCGCGGATATCGACGAGCTCGGGATCTCGGAAACCGTGGCCGGGTCGGGGGACTTCTCCGCGCCGCCCCTGCACCGCCACCCCCGCCACACCGAGTCGTTCTACGTCCTCGAGGGGGAGATGACGTTCACGGTCGGAGACCGGGAGCTTCGAGCGGTCGCGGGCACCTGGGTGCAGGTGCCGCCCGGCACGCCGCACATGTTCGCGTACACCGGCCCGGGCGAGGTGCGCTTCCTGAACGTGCACACGCCGAACTGCGGCTACGGCGCCTTCGTGCGTGGATTGCAGGAAGCGCGCACCGACGAGGATCTCGCCGCGGTCAGGGCGACGTTCTTCGACCAGGAGGCTCTCTAGCCCAGCGTGGCCGATACGAGGCGTCCCGGACGAGAGCGCTACGACGACATCGTCGACGCGATCACTGCCTGGAATACGGACTGCCGGTCGTCGCAGGTGTTCGGGATGCCGTGCGTGAAGCGCTCCGGCCGCGTCGTGTTCGGGCTCACCCGGACGGGGATGGTGTTCAAGCTCACCGATCCGGCGGCGCACGCGCGGGCGCTTGCTGTCCCGGGCGCGCACCTGTTCGACCCGTCCGGCCAGGGCGAGCCCTTCCGCCAGTGGGTCGTCGTGCCGCCCGAGCAGGCGGACGAGTGGGAGCCGCTCGCTGCCGAAGCGGTCTCGCAAGTTCACTCGATCCCACCACCGCGGGCGTCAGGCTGACCGTGGTGTCCGACTTCAGTCGGACACCTGCTCTGCGCATGCGCTCGCTCGAGGTGTCGGACTGAAGTCCGACACCGGGTGTGCTTCGGCGTCATGCGCGCTGCGTGAACCAGCAGGAGCGCTCGCCGTCGCGGTAGACACAGACGTTCCGGCCCGACTCGAGCACGACCTCGAAGTAGCGGCGGTCGACGGGCTCCTCCGTCCACCAGCGGTCGACGACGCGCCATTCCTCGCGGACGACCGTCACGGCCTCACGGTTCACGAGCCGCGGGACACCGCCCCCCGCGGTCTCCACCAGCGCAGGGCGGGGCTCGTTCAGACGCCCTGCGACATTCCGTGCGACAGCCATCACGCATCACGGGGAACCACGAGCGCGCGCGTCTCCGGAATGCGCGACCAGGGCGCGACCTCGACGACCGCGCCTACCGCGCCGCCCCCTGCGCTCGCGCGTACCTGGCGGAGCCCTTCCCGCAGGCGGACTCCGGCCTCCTCCCCCTCTGGCGCCACGAGCGCGAGCTGTTGTCCCGCGTGCTCTGCGAGCTCGACCGCCTCGAGCCGCAGCTCCACCACGGGTGCAGGGATCTCGACGAGCTTCGGGCCGAGCGCGGAGCGCAACCGCCCCCGCTCCCCGGTTGCCTCGCGCAGGGTCACCGTCCTGCGCCACGAGCCGCCGCCGACGAGGCGGGCCGAGAGCGCGAGCTTCCGGAACGGCCGTGCGGCCCGCTCGGGCCGCGCGAGCAGCCGATCGAGGAGCGCGCCGAACGCCCGGCGCAGGGTGAGCTCGTTCGCGACCGCCTCGGGGAAGGAGAGCGCCTCGACCAGCTCTGCCGCAGGCGATCGCCCGCGCACGCGACGGCGCTCCCCGCCGCGCGCGAGGCTCCACGCCCGCTTCCCCTCCTGACCCAGCCGCTCGGCCACGGCGCCGCCCGGCAGGGCGGCGAGGGCGCCGAGGGTGCGGATGCCGAGACCTTCGAGCTCGGCGTACCGTTCCTCTTCGAGCGGCAGGAGCGAGAGCGGGAGCGGCTCGAGAAACGATCGCTCATCCCTCCCCTCGACGATCACCGCCTGCCCCGGGCGCGCCACGCTCGCCGCCGCGAGGGCGACGAAGCGGCGCTGTCCCGCGCCTGCGCGCGGGTCCCAGGCAGGCCCGACGGAGGCGAGCGCCTTCGAGAGCGCCGCCTCCACCCCTCCGTAGAGCCGCTCGACGCCGCGGGTCTCGAACACGACCACGCCCGGCTCGACCGGCTCCACTGCGAAGCCCGAGTCCTCGAGGCGACGCAACACTCCCTCCCACTCCCGCTCGGCGCCCGCAGGGTCGGGATCGACGAGCACCAGCTCCGGGCAGGTCGCGAGGGCTTCCCCGAGACGCATCCCGCAGACGACGCCCGCCGTCTCCGCCGCGGCCGTGACAGGCCCCAGCAGCGGCTCCCGTCCGGGCTCTGGTGCGAGGGCCGCAGGAAGGACCGCGAGCCTCGGCCGTGACCGGAGCGCCACACGGAGCTCGAAACCCTGGATGAGGAGGCAGGCGATCATGGGAACACATGTTCTATACGAACACGCGTTCCCATGCAAGCGATTTTCCTCTAGCCGCTCTCCGCTTCCGAGACCACGGCGCGGAAGCACCGGGTGACGTACGGCAACACGATCTCGTCGCCGACGGCGTGCGCGTCGAAGAGAGCGTCCACCGCGGCAATAACGGGTGCCCGCTCCTCGGGTGGCCGCACCGCGCAGTAGCTCCGCGAGAGAACGAGGTCGCGCAGGCTCTCCCGGTCGAGGCGCTGGACATGCTCGAAGCTCGCACGCTCGACAGGCCCGAATCCCTCGCCCTCGAGCGCCGGCACGACGGCCTCGCCGGCTCGCGCGTCCTCCGACCCGATCAGGCCCGAGAGCTTCGCCACCCACGGGTCCCGCTCGTCGCGCATGTTCCAGACGAGCGCGAGCCGCCCTTCGCGGCGGAGCACACGGGCGATCTCCGGAAGTGCGCGCCCGTGGTCGAACCAGTGGAACGCCTGCGCGGCCGTCACGACGTCGGTCGAGTCGTCGTCGAGTGGAATCAGCTCGGCGGTGCCGAGCACCGCGGCGGCCTTCGGCGCCGCAGCGCGCAGTCGCTCGAGCATCTCGGGGAGAGGCTCGACGGCCGTCACGCGGTGGCCGATCTCGAGTAGGCCACGCGTGAGCTTGCCGGTGCCGGCGCCGAGGTCGACGACGTCGAGCGGCGCCGGCCCCGTGAGCCACTCGACGGCCTCGCGTGGATACTCCGGACGCGCCCGCTCGTACACGTCGGCCACGGAGGCGAACGACGTCGCACGCGCGATCAGCTCGTCTCGTCCGGCGTCCACCGCCCGAGCGTAACGACATGGACGACGTTCGCTCGCGTGGCTCGTCGCTACCCTCGCCGGATGCCGCGAGCCACGGTCGCTCTCGCCTTCGTCGCCCTGGCCGCCGGCTGCGGAGGCACGGACACGAGCGGCGACGACACGTTCGCGTACGACGAGGACGCCCCACTCGCGGTCGAGGCCGGTGCTCGCGTCGAGCGCAACGATCCGCTCGTCGTCCGGGAGGTCTCCTTCGCGAGCGGCAACGGTCGCGTCGAGGGCTATCTCGCGATGCCGCCGCGAAGCGACGGCCGCGTCCCGGGAGTCGTCTACCTCCACGGCTCCGGCGGCGAGCGCTCCCAGCTCCTCCCCCTCGCCGAGTGGCTCGCGGCCCGAGGCGCCGTCGCGCTCACCCTCACGCTCCCCTCCGGGAGCGCGACCCCGCCGACCGGGCTCACACCCGAGGAGACCCTCCGGTGGCAGCGCGACACGATCGTCGCGGACGCCGTCGCGGTGCGACGGGCGTTCGACATGCTCGCCGCGAACGAGCGGGTCGACGCGGATCGGCTCGGGCTCGTCGGCTGGAGCTTCGGAGGCAGGCTCGGCGCGATCGTGGCGGGTGTCGACGACCGGGTCGACGCCACGGCGTTGATGTCGGCAGGCGCGGCGCCCGTGTCGGAGTACGTCGCGGCGGCGCCGGCCGACCTTGGTGACGACGTGGAAGACGTGCTCACACCGATCGACCCGCTGTCGCGGATCGCAGAGGCGAAGGGCGACGTCCTCCTGCAAGCCGGCCGCTCCGACTCGGTCGTGCCCGAACCAGCGCTGCAGGCCGTCGCGGACGCCGCGTCCGACGACACCGAGCTCAGGTGGTACGAGGCGGAGCACGACCTCGACGACCGTGCCCGGCGTGAGCAGCTCGACTGGCTCACCGAGCGGCTCGGGATCGACGGGCCGGCGGTCGCCGGCGCTGCGACCGGCCCCTAGAGCGTGAGCTCCGCGGCGATGCCGTGCATCCCGACCAACCGCGGCACGACATCGAGGACACTCTCGCGCGCGCACCAGGGTATGTCGGCCTCGAGCTCCGGGCCGTGGTTGATCAGGTTGCGGCCGGACCGTGACGCTCTGAACGCCTCCTCCGCGCTCCCGTAGGACGTCGCGAGCCTGCGAGCGGCCTCGGCTGCGTCGCTCGGCTCGAACCCGAGCCCGTCGACCACCCGACCGGCGACGTACGCGTCGTCGAGCGCAAAGGCGCCCTTCACCCCGGCGCAGAACACCGCGACATCATCCCCGTGGGCGCGTGCGACCTCCGTGACGGCCGCGAGGTTGAGCAGGGAAGCGATGTAGACGCGCTCGCAGCGCTCTGCCGCGGTGACGATGGCGCGCGTGCCGTTGGTCGTCGACATCGCGAGCGTCCCCGAGCGCGGCGCCAGATATTCGCGCGGCGAGTTGCCGAGATCGAAGCCGTCGATCCGCACTCCAAGCCGTTCGCCTCCGAGCGTGACGTCCCCGTTTTGGAGCGCCCGCGCGTCCTCCACCTCGGCCGCGCACCAGACGCGCTCGTAGCCCGCGTCGAGCGCCTGGCAGATGGTCGACGTGGCGCGGATCACGTCGATCACGACCCCCGTCGGGGCTGCCGCCGCCTCGTCGGGCGTGAACGCGACGTGGACGCGCACGCCGGTACGCTAGCCGCACTCGTGGCCGAAACACCGCACTGCTACCGGCACCCCGGCCGCGAGACGCTCGTCTCGTGCTCGGAGTGCGGCCGCCCGATCTGCGAGGAGTGCATGAACTTCGCGCCGGTCGGGATCAAGTGCCCGGATCATGCGGGAGTCGGCGCACCGCGACGATCCGCCGGCCCGCAACGGACGATCCGACAGACCCGCCGGACGATCGCCGGGCTCGAGGCGCCCGCGACCGTCGCCCTCGTCGCCCTCAACGTGCTCGTCTACCTCGTGACGGTGTACCAGGGCGGTGGCGTCGGGCGGCCAGGTGGCGAGCTGTTCCGGGACGGCGCGCTCATCGGAGCTGCGATCAGCGTCGACGGCGACTGGTATCGCCTCGTGTCGGCCATGTTCCTGCACGGCAGCCTGCTGCACCTTGCCTTCAACATGTTCGCCCTGTACTGGCTGGGAACCGTTGTCGAGCAGGCGCTGGGCTCGCTCCGCTTCGTCCTCGTCTACTTCGCGGCCGGCCTCGCAGGGTCGGCCGGCGCGCTGCTGTTCACCGACCCCTTCACGCCCACCGTCGGCGCGTCGGGAGCGATCTACGGGATCCTGGGCGCGCTGCTCGTCCTCGAGTACCGCGCCACCGGCTCGTTTGCAGGGCAGGCAATGGCGCTGATCGCGCTGAACCTCGTGCTGACATTCGCGATCCCGAACATCTCCATCGGTGGCCACCTCGGGGGCCTCGTAGGCGGGATCCTGGCGACGTTCGCCCTGTCGCACTTCGCGGATGCGCGGCGGCCGCGCTCCCTGGGGCCGGCGCTCGTCGGCCTGATCGCCGTTGCGAGCGTCCTCGTCGCGTACGTGCGCATCGAGAGCTACGTGTAGTCAGCCGCCGACCGCGACCGAGGTGACACCCTCGTCCGCGAGCGCTGCCTGCGCCGCGGCGAGGCGCGCGAGCGGCACGCGGTACGGCGAGCAGGAGACGTAGTCGAGCCCGAGCTCGTGGCAGAACGCGACCGAGCGCGGCTCGCCGCCGTGCTCTCCGCAGATCCCGAGCTTGAGATCGGGCTTGGCGCTGCGCCCACGCTCGACCGCGATCCGCATCAGCTCGCCCACTCCCTCGACGTCGAGCACCTCGAACGGGTTTCGCTCGAGGACGCCGTGCTCGAGGTAATAGGTCAGGAACTTGCCCTCGGCGTCGTCGCGCGAGAAGCCGAGCGCGGTCTGGGTGAGGTCGTTCGTGCCGAACGAGCAGAAGTCGGCGATCTCGGCGATCTCGTCAGCGCGCACGCACGCACGCGGCAGCTCGATCATCGTCCCGATCAGGTGCGCCACCTCGTTCTCCTCCGCGGCCACTCGCTCGGTGAGGGAGCGCAGCCGGCGAAGCTCCTCGCCGAACCCGACGAGTGGGTGCATGATCTCGACGAGCGGCGCGTCGCCCGTGCGCTCGCGCACGGCGTACGCGGCGCGGACGATCGCCCGCACCTGCATCTCGTAGATCTCGGGGTACTGCAGGCCGAGGCGGCAGCCTCGCGTCCCGAGCATCGGGTTCGACTCGCGGAGCTGCTCGATCCGCTTGCGCATCGCGCCGGAGGTGGCTTCGTCGACCGACGGCAGGAACTCGTGCAGCGGCGGGTCGAGCAAGCGGATCGTGACGGGAAAGCCGGCCATCGCCTCGAAGATCCCCTCGAAGTCCGCCTGTTGGACGGGAAGGAGGCGGTCCAGCGCCGCTCGCCGCGCCGGCTCGTCGCCGGCGAGGATCATTTCCTGGACCACCGGCAGGCGGTCGGGCGCCATGAACATGTGCTCGGTCCGGCAAAGGCCGATCCCCTCCGCGCCGAACTCGCGCGCCTTGGCCGCGTCCTCGGGGGTGTCGGCGTTGGCGCGCACGCGGAGCCGGCGAGCGTCGTCCGCCCAGCCGAGGATCGTCTCGAAGTTCTCGTCGATCGCAGGAGGCACGAGGGGGACGGAGCCGACGATCACGCGTCCCGTTCCGCCGTCGATCGTGAGCTGATCGCCCTCGCGCAGCTCGACCTCGCCGAGCCGAACGGTTCGAGCCTTCAGGTCGATCGTGAGCGCGTCGCAGCCTGCCACGCACGGCTTTCCCATCCCGCGCGCGACGACGGCGGCGTGCGACGTCATCCCGCCGTGTGCCGTCAGGACTCCGCGCGCGTGGATCAGGCCGTGAATGTCGTCGGGTGTCGTCTCCCAGCGGACGAGCACGACGTCGACGCCCTCTCGCCCGCGTTCCTCTGCGAGGTCGGCGTCGAGCACGATGGCGCCCGAGGCGGCGCCGGGCGACGCGTTGAGCCCTCTCGCGACGACGTCGACGTCTGCGGCGGGGTCGATCATCGGGTGCAGGAGCTGGTCGAGCTGCCCCGGGTCGATACGGGCGACGGCCTCCTCGCGCGAGACGAGGCCCTCCTCGGTCATCTCGACGCCGATCCGCAGCGCGGCCTGCGCGGTTCGCTTCCCTGTCCTGGTCTGGAGAAGGAAGAGCCGTCCCTCCTCGACCGTGAACTCGATGTCCTGCATCTCCCGGTAGTGCTCCTCGAGGCGATCGAGCGTGCTCGTTAGCTCGGTGTAGGCGTCCGGGAGGAGCTCGCGCATCCGCTCGATCGGCTCGGGCGTGCGGATGCCTGCGACGACGTCCTCGCCCTGTGCGTTGACGAGGAGCTCGCCGTAGAGGCGCCGCTCGCCCGTCGACGGGTCGCGCGTGAAGCAGACCCCGGTGCCTGACGTGTCGCCCTTGTTCCCGAAGACCATCTGGACGACGTTGACGGCGGTCCCGAGGTCGTCCGGGATGTCGTACGTCCGTCGGTAGACCCTGGCGCGCGGCGATTCCCAGGAGTCGAACACCGCGCGCGTGGCGCGGTGCAGCTGCTCCCGGGCGTCCGTGGGGAACGGGGCAGCGACCTCGCGCTCGTAGAGCTCGGCGAACGTCTCGAGCAGGCCCCGCATGTCGTCGGCCGTGAGCTCGACGTCGAGTTTCACCCCGCGCTGCTCCTTCAGTGCCTGGAGCTCGCCTTCGAACACGTGGCCGTCGATCCCGTCGACCACCTCGCCGTACATCTGGATGAGCCGCCGATACGAGTCGTACGCGAACCGCGGGTTGCCGGTCGCCGCCGCAAGCCCTTCGACGGCGACGTCGTTGAGCCCCAGGTTGAGGATCGTGTCCATCATCCCCGGCATCGAGACCGCCGCGCCCGAACGCACCGAGACGAGCAACGGGTCCGAGGCGTCGCCGAAGCGCTTGCCGGTCTTCTCCTCGAGGAGCGCGACGTGCTCGTCGACCTCGGGCCACAGCTCCACGGGGACCTCCCCGGCGGCCATGGTGGCGCGACACGCGTCCGTCGTAATGGTGAAGCCGGCGGGAACGGGGACGCCCAACGCGGTCATCTCGGCAAGCCCGACGCCCTTGCCGCCGAGGAGCTCCCGCCCTCCCGGCGCCTCCTCGTCGTATGCGTAGACCAGCCGCACGGCGCGGATCCTACGTACGGCGCGCAACTTCGTCGCGCGCTAGAAGATCCGGCTGTGCAGCGAGTTGCCGTCCTAGCCACTGCCAGCGGTTGCGGGAAGACGACCTTCGCGCGTGCGCTCGCCGAGATCATGGACGTGCCGTTCGTGGAGCTCGACGCGATTCACCACCAGGCCGGGTGGACGGAGCTCGACGCACAGGAGTTCCGGCGGCGGGTCGAGCCGCTCGTCGAACGCGACGCCTGGGTGATCGACGGCTCGTATCGCGGCAAGCTCGGCGACCTCGTGCTCGAGCGCGCGGACACGATCGTCTGGCTCGACCTCGCCCGCCGTGTCTGGCTCCCTCGCCTCGTCGTCAGGACACTTCGTCGCGCCGCGACGCGCGAGGAGCTCTGGAACGGCAACCGGGAGTCGCTACGAACGGCCCTCCTGGGAAACGACTCGCTCTTCCGCTACTCGCTCGCAAGCGAGCGGCGGCGCCGCCACCGCTACCCGCGCGAGCTCGCCCGGTTTCGCGTCGCGCGGCTTCGAACGCAGCGCGAGGTCGACGGCTTCCTTCGCTCGGCGCGTCGACACGTCCCGACGGCCGACTCCGGCGCCGCATTCGATCCTCCAATCGCACACGACGACTCACACGCTGTGGGGTAATCGTCACGCTTTCGGCACGATCACGTTTCCCACTCGACACACATCTGCCGATAGCGTGATGTCAGGGCACCTGGGGTGCCCCTGGGGGTGGTTGTTCTCTGCTTGTGCGGCGTGAGCGCAGCTCTGCGACCCAGGCGGCGCCGCGGAGGCCGAGCCACAGGGGCGTGAGGACGACGTAGAACAGCGCCATCGCGACACCGAGTGCGCTCCACCACACGATCCAGTAGCGGATCGGCACCCAGCCCTTCTCGCGCATGTCACGCCGGACGCCACGTGCGAGTCGGCCGTACCGATCGTTCGGGCCGCTCATGCCGACGTCGTCTCGCGCCGTCTCGCGCGCTCGGCCACGAGCTTGATGATCCGCATCGCCGTCTCCTCGACGGAGAGCTCGGACACGTCGATCACCGGGCAGCGCAGGCGACGGTGGACACGCGATGCAGTGTCGAGCTCCTCGAACACGGCCTCCAGGTCGGCGTAGCGCTTCCGGGGAGCGCCCATCGAGCGCACACGCTCCTCCCGGATCTCGGCGAGCCGCTCGGGATCGATCGTCAGGCCGACGATCTTGGCGCGATCGATCTCGAACAAGGCGGCTGGCGGCTCCACCCCGGCGACGATCGGCACGTTCGCCGCCTTGTGCCCCAGGAACCCGAGGAAGATCGAGAGCGGCGTCTTGGACGTGCGCGACACGCCGACGAGGACGACGTCGGCCTCGTCGAGCCCTCCCCCCACGCCGTCGTCGTAGCGAACGGCGAACTCGATCGCCTCGATCCGCTTGAAGTAGGTGTCGTCGAGCGGCGCGCGGGCGCCGGGCTCCATGCGCGCGGCGACGCCGGCCACGCGCGAGATCGAGTCGATCGGATGGCCGAGGAGGTCGCAGTAATGGACGCGCGCCCGGCGGCAGAGCCGGCGCATCGCGTCGCGCAACCCACGCTCGACGAGCGTGTAGACCATCACGGCCGGGCGTCCCCGCGCCCGGCTCACCGCAAGGGCGAGATCGTCGACCGACTCGACGCGCGGGTGACGGACCTCCTCGAACGCGAGGTCGGGGAACTGGGCCTCGAGGGCGAGGACGAGCCGCGCGGCCGTCTCCCCCGTCGAGTCGGAGACGATGTGGAGCTCGACCGGCACCTGAGTCGCTTCGCTCACCGGCGGGAGGCTATCGCCGCCGCACGGCCGCCTGTGAGCGCGAGGAGGTCGGCCGGCGCCAGCTCGAGCTCCAGGCCGCGTCTCCCGGCGCTCACGGGGATCGTCTTGAAGACCCGCGCAGCGAGCCCGAGCTTCTCCCCCGCCTCGACCCGTTCGACAGCGTGCGCGGATCGTGTCCATACGCGTGGACGCGGAACGGGATCCCCGCTCGCTCGGCCGCGGCCACGGCCGGTGTGCCCTTGCCAGACACGCGCACGACGGTAGCGTTGGCGCGCATGGCGACCGAGCTCACGATGGACAAGATCGTCTCGCTCTGCCGCCGGCGCGGGTTCGTGTTCCCGTCGTCGGAGATCTACGGCGGGCTCGGGTCGTCGTACGACTACGGGCACTACGGCGTGCTCCTGAAGGAGAACGTGAAGGCGCGCTGGCTCGAGGCGATGGTGCAGGAGCGCGACGACATCGTCGCGCTCGACTCCGCGATCATCCTGCACCCGAGGATCTGGGAGACGTCGGGCCACGTCGGCGGCTTCACCGATCCCCTGGTCGACTGCCGCGCCTGCAAGCTCCGGTACCGCGCCGACCACCTCGACGACCGCGAGCACGAGGAGATCCGCTGCGGGCGGAAACCGAGCAAGCGGCCCGGCGAGACCCCCGACTGCGACCTCACCGAGGCACGGCAGTTCAACCTCATGTTCTCCACGCGCGTGGGCGCGGTCGAGGAGACCGGCCAGACGGTCTACCTGCGCCCGGAGACGGCGCAGGGGATCTTCGTCAACTTCAAGAACGTCGCCCAGCTCGCCCGGCGGAAGCCGCCGTTCGGCATCGCGCAGGTGGGAAAGTCGTTCCGCAACGAGATCACGCCGGGCAACTTCATCTTCCGGACGCTCGAGTTCGAGCAGATGGAGATGGAGTTCTTCGTGCCGCCCGCCGAGGCCGACGAGTGGTTCCGCTACTGGATCGACGAACGGCTCGGCTGGTACACCCGGTATGGGATCCGCGAGGAGGGCCTTCGGGTGCGCGTCCACGACGCGGCCGAGCTCTCGCACTACTCGACCGCCACGAGCGACATCGAGTACCTGTACCCCATCGGCTGGTCGGAGCTCGAAGGAATAGCGAATCGCGGCACGTTCGACCTCACCGCGCATTCGGATGCGTCCGGGACCGGGCTCGAATGGGTCGACGGCGGCAGCGGCGAGCGGTACATCCCGACCGTGATCGAGCCGGCCGGCGGCGTGAACCGGTCGATGCTCGCCTTCCTCTGCGACGCGTACCACGAGGAGGTCGTCGCCGAGCGCGAGCGGACCGTGCTTCGTCTCCACCCTGCGATCGCGCCGGTGAAGGTGGCGGTGCTGCCGCTCGTTCCACGTGACTCCGGGATGGCGGATCGCGCCCGCGCGCTGCACCAGGAGCTCCGCCGCGTGATGGTTGCCGAGCACGACGACGGCGGGCAGATCGGGCGACGCTACCGCCGCCAGGACGAGATCGGGACACCGTGGGCGTTGACGATCGACGAGCAGACGCTCGAGGACGACACCGTCACGGTGCGGGACCGCGACTCGCTCTCCCAGGAGCGGATCTCGATCGCACGCGCCCGCGAGCACCTGCTCGACCGGCTCGCGGCGCCGTGGGCTCCTCCACCGCGCGACCCGTAGCGCGCGGGCCGAGGGCTTGTGGTGATTCACCACAAGCGCTGCCTCTTGTCGCCATTACGGCCGTCGCGCGACGGGGTAAGGACCGGGGACGCGAGTACACTCAGTTGTCACGATGGCGACAGCGCAGCTCTTCACGCCCGCGCTCGCGTCGCTCGGAGACCTCGTTCCCCACGAAGGGATGCTCACCCCCGAGGAGCTCGAGCGGCTCGCGACCGACGTCTACGACCGCAGCGAGCTCTGGGAGCCGCTCGTCCACGTCGACCCCGATCAGCGCCGGTACGAGCTGCTCTACGAGGACGAGCACGTCGACGCGTGGGTGCTGTCCTGGATGCCCGGGCAGGGCACCGGCTTCCACGACCACTACATCTCGGGCGTCGGGATCTGCGTCGCCGCGGGCGGCGTCCGCGAGGACCTGCTCGTGTACGGTCATGACGACGTGGAGTTGCACCTCCGCGCCGGCAACTCACGCCAGGGCGGCCCGGGGTACATCCACCGCGTGCGCCATGAGGCCGGTGAGCCTGCCGTCACGATCCACATCTACTCGCCGCGGCTCGACTGGGTGGGCCAGTACCGCCTCGACGAGGAGACGGGGATCGTCCGCCGGGAGGTTCGGCCGGGGCGGAACGAGCTGACGGACCAGCTCATCGAACAGGGTGCATTGGAACACGTACTCGAACGGTTCTAGGCGAGCGTCCGCAGCCGGAAGCCGCCGTGGTGCTCGTACGACGACGTAACGACCGCGAGGGCGTCGCGTGCTGCGCGATCGGCGATCGAGAGGGTCGTCGCGTCCGCGATCGGCGCTCCGAGCAGGGCGGCGAGGCCACGTAACCCTTCGGGCGAGAGCTCGACCATCCCACGGTCGCACCGCGCGCACACGGCGCCGCCGGCTGCCGCGTCGAAGGCGACGAGCCCTTCCTCCGCCCCGCACTCGACGCAGCTCCCGACGTGCGGCAGGAAGCCCGACAGCCAGAGGAGCTTGAGCTGGAACGAGAGGACGAGCGGGTCGAGGGCCGGCCGGCGGCCGTGTTGCGGCTCGCGCTCGTCGAGCGCGTCGAGGAACCGGGTCAGTGCGAGGAACGCCTTGTCGTTCCGCTCCTCCTCGGTGAAGAGCTTGAGCATCGCCTCCAGCCCGACGAGACCGACCTGGAGGCGGTAGCCGTCCGAGCGGATCCGGTCGTGCGAGCGGACGAGCGAGGCGCCGGTAACGGTGCCGAGCTCACCGCGGCCTCGATGGAGGCCGAGCTCCACGTGCGAGAACGGCTCCAGCCGTCCGCCGAACCGGCTCTTCGTCCGGCGCACGCCCTTCGCGATCGCGCCGGTCCGTCCGCTCGCCGCGGTGTAGAGGTGCAACACGCGGTCCGCCTCGGCGAAGGCGAACGACCGAAGCACCACGGCCTCCGTGATCGCCGTCCTGGCCATGGCTCGAGTGTACGAGCCTCCCGGGACGTGGCTCTGCCCGTCTCGTTCAGAGCCGCTGGCAGCGCGGACAGAGCCAGGTGCCGCGGCCGGCGACGACGATCCGCTCGATTGTCGTGCCGCAGCGGTCGCACGGCTCGCCGCCGCGGCCGTAGACCCGGAACTCGTGCTGCATCCCACCTGCGTCTCCGTCCGGCGTGACGTAGTCGCTTAGCGTCGAGCCCTGCAGCTCGACGCCGCGGCGGAGCGCTGCTCGAACGGCCCGATGGAGGCGCGCGAGCTCGTCGGTGTCGAGCTCACCGGCGGGTCGCCGGGGATGGATACGCGCCCGCCAGAGCGCCTCGTCGGCGTAGATGTTCCCGATCCCTGCCAGACGCTTCTGATCCAGCAGGAACCCCTTGACCGAGAGGCGCCGCCCGGCTGCCAGCGAACCGAGCCGCGCAGCGCTGAACGAGGCCGCGAGCGGCTCCGGCCCGAGGCGTGCCGCGAAGTACGGCCGCAGGTGGTCGGCGTCGAGCAGCTCCCACGTGCCGAAGCGCCGGACGTCGCGATACGCGACCTCGGCGCCCGTGTCGAGCGTGAGCTTCGCGCGCCGATGTGCGTCGTCGGGGAGCTCGCCCGCGCCTGCATGCCGGAACGAGCCGGTCATGCGAAGATGGACGACGAGCGTGCGCCCGCTCGCTAGCCGCCAGAGCAGGTACTTCCCGCGCCGCTCGACCGATGAGACCGTCTCTCCTGCCAGGGCGTCGGCCACGATCCCGGGCTCGACGGGCCGCGTGAGGCGTGGGTCGGCAATCTCGGCGCGCTCGATCGTGGCCCCCTCGAGCACGGGAGCGAGCCGGCGCCGGACGGTCTCGACCTCGGGGAGCTCGGGCATCCGGCCATCGTAGGCACCGAACCGTCGACGGCACCGCACCGCACAACCGCCCCCAGGGGCACCCCCGGTGCCCTACACGAACGCTATCGCCGAAACTGGCACGGGTGTGTGCCGACTTCGTACCAAGTTCGCGTCACGATCGGGCGGGCGCGGGGCTGACGTTCGTGCCGACGGTGCGGGCAAACGCGCGGGTAGACGTTCGTGCAGACACGCGGCCGACGCGACACGGCACCGACTAGGCTCGGGCACGTGGAGCGCTGGGCGACCTTCGACTGCTACGGGACGCTCGTCGACTGGAACGCCGGGATCGGCGCCGCGCTCGGCGACCCGTCGCTCCTCGAGCGGTACCACGAGCTCGAGCCCGTCGTCCAGGCGGAGGACCCGGGACGGCGCTACCGCGACGTGCTGCGGGAGACCGCGCGCAGATTGGGAGTCGACGCCGATCCCGCCGCGTCCCTGCCGGACTGGCCGGTGTTTCCGGAGGTTCGCGACGAGCTCGAGGAGGCCCGGCGTCGCGGCTGGAGGCTCGGGATCCTCACCAACTCGGATCGCGATCTCATCGAGGCCTCGATGGAGACGATCGGCGTCCCGTTCGATCGCGCGATCGTCGCGTCCGAGATCGGCGCGTACAAGCCCGCGCACGACCACTGGCACGCGTTCGCCGACGCGGTTGGACGACTACCGGACGTGCATGTCGCCCAGAGTCACTTCCACGACGTCGTGCCTGCCACGGCGCTCGGGATCCCGACCGTCTGGATCAACCGTCTCGCCGAGACCGCTGAACCGCCGCCCTCACGCGAGCTGCCGAGCCTCCACGGCCTCGCCGACGCGCTCGACGGCCTCGTGCCCTCCTCGTGAAGGTCTACTGAACGACGTCGAGGAGGATCCCGCGCGCGGGCGGCGCCTCGTCGCCGAGCTCGTAGGCGGCGAGCACCGCGGCAGCGGCGCGGTCAGCGGCGGCCTCGTCGCGTGCGTGGATCTCGGCGAGGTCGTCCCCTGCCAGGACGGTGTCGCCTCGCTTCGCGAAGCAGAGCACGCCGACCGCGTGATCGACGACGTCAACCTTCGTACGACGTCCGGCTCCGAGCTCGAGCGCCGCGATTCCGACGTCGAGGGCGCCGAGGCGGGTCACGATGCCGTCGCGCGGTGTGGGCACCGGGCGTAGGACTGGCGCGCGCTCGAGCACGTCGGGATCGGGATCGCCTCCCTGGGCGCGGACCCACCGCTCGTAGGCCTCGAGCGCGCTGCCGTCGGCCAAAGCGGCCTCGGCGCGGCGCCGCCCTTCGTCGACGTCGATGCCGAGATCCGAGTGCGCGAGAAGTCGTGCGGAGGCTTCCAGCGCGAGCTCGGTGAAATCCGCCGGCCCATCCCCGCGAACCGTGTCCCGCGCCTCGGCGACTTCGAGTGCGTTCCCCACCGCGCGGCCGAGCGGCTGGTCCATGTCCGTCAGGAGGCACGTGACCTCGCGACCGGCCCGGACGCCGATCTCGATCATCACGCGTGCGAGCTCACGCGCGTCGTCGATCGTCTTCATGAACGCCCCGTCGCCAACCTTGACGTCGAGGACGATCGCGTCGGCACCCGCGGCGAGCTTCTTCGACATGATCGAGCTCGCGATCAAAGGGACGATGTCGACGGTCGCCGTCACGTCGCGGAGCGCGTACAGCTTCTTGTCGGCCGGGACGAGGTTCGCCGTCTGGCCGACGATTGCCACGCCGACGTCTCGAAGCTGCGCGATCAGCTCGTCCGTCGTCAGCTCGACTCGAAACCCGGGGATGGACTCGAGCTTGTCGAGCGTGCCGCCGGTGTGACCGAGACCGCGTCCGCTCATCTTCCCGAGCGGCACGCCGCACGCGGCCACGATCGGGCCGACGGCGATCGAGGTCTTGTCCCCGACCCCGCCGGTCGAGTGCTTGTCGACGACCTTGCGTCCGAGCGCAGTCCCCATGTCGAGCGTCTCGCCCGAGCGGATCATCGCGTCGGTGAGCGCGTGCGTCTCGGACGCGGTGAGCCCGTTGAAGAAGACAGCCATGCACCAGGCGGCCATCTGGTAGTCGGGCACGTCGTCGCGTGCGTAGGCGAGAATCAGCTCCGCCAGCTCGGCAGGGTCGTGCTCGCGCCCGTTGCGCTTCTGCTCGATCAGCTCCGCAGGGCGCATCACCCTCCGCCTGCGGTCGCGACGAAGACGCTCGAGGCACGGCGACAGCGCAGCGGCAGCTCGTAGGGCGGCAGCTCGCGCTGCTCGTCGGCGTCGAGTGACGCGACGAACCCGCGAACGACGGCGTCGTCTTCGATCGAGGCCCATCCGTCGACGTCGCGGCGCTCGACCGCTGCGAAACGACGCTCGATGAGGTCGGCTCCGTTCTCGCGCGTGAAGGTCCGTGCCCAGGACGCGTTTCCGGCGATGACGCGGAGCTCTTCCATGTGCCGCTCGCCGTTCGTCACGGCGACGAGACGGCCGCCGGGGCGAAGCACGCGCGCGAGCTCGCCGAGGCCGCGATCGATGTCGGGGAGGTGGAAGAGCATCCACGCCGCGACCACACAGTCGAACGACCCGTCCTCGAACGGGAGGCCTGCAGCGTCTCCCACTAGGGCCTCTACGCCACGACCTCGGGCGAGCTCGACCATCCGCGGTGAGATGTCGACCATGACGACCTCGCAGCCGAGCTCGTCGCCGATCCTCGCGGCAAGCTCGCCGGGGCCGCCACCGACCTCGAGCACACGACGCGGAGAACATTCCCTGACCGCCGCGAAGGCGATCTCCCGCGGATCAGGCCCCTCGACGTTGGCGTAGAGCGAACGGCGCGCCTCCAGGTTTCCCTCGCTCGCGTACTGGCGCGCGACCGCTGCCGGATCGTTGATCCTCACCGCTCGATGATCGGGCGGCCCGGGGCACCCTTGCCCGGGTGCTTCGCGCCGAGCCACGCGCACACCGTCGCGCCGACGTCACTGAACTCACCGTCCTCGTGGATTTTCCCGGCCGCGTTCTTCCCCGCCGCGTAGGCGAGCAGCAGGGCGTGCTCTCGCGAATGGTCGGTCGACGGCGTCGTCGGGTCGCAGCCGTGGTCGGACGTGAGGATCAGCAGGTCGTCCTCGCGCAACGCCTCGAGGATGTCGTTCAGGCGCCGGTCGAAGTCCTGCAGGCAGCGGTGGAAGTTGACCGGGTCGTTGCG
Organism: uncultured Actinomycetes bacterium; assembly: GCA_963810295.1. GTDB lineage: Bacteria > Actinomycetota > Thermoleophilia > Gaiellales > Gaiellaceae > Gaiella. The sequence continues at coordinate 505,313 of CAWEMW010000015.1, read as the reverse complement.
GTGGCCCCAGAGCTGGTCGGTCTCGACGAGATTCGTGAAGACGAGCCCCGAGTCGATGTTCTCGAGCAGCTCGATCGTGCGGTTGATGCCCTCCACGTTCGACTTCGTCGGAAATGACTCGTCGATGTCGCAGCCGGCGAAGATGTCCGAGATCTTTCCCACGCCGTACGTCGTCTGACCCGCGTCGCGGATCGCGGTCAGGTAGTTCGGGCGCCGGGGCTCGAGCGAGAAGTCGTGCCGGTTCGGCGTGCGCTCGTACTGGCCGGGACCGCCGAGGAAAGGGCGGGCGATCACCCGGCCGACCGCGTGCTTGCCCGTGAGGATCTCGCGAGCGACGCGACATCCTGCATAGAGCTCCTCGAGCGGAATGGTCTCTTCGTGCGCCGCGAGCTGGAAGACAGAGTCCGCCGACGTGTACACGATCCACTTGCCGGTGCGCTGGTGCTCCTCGCCGAGCTCCTGGATGATCTCGGTGCCCGACGCAGGCTTGTTGCCTAGCACCCCGCGGCCCGTCCGGTTCATGAACGGGTCGATCACTTCGTCCGGGAATCCGTACGGATACGTCGGGAAGGCCGTCGGTGTGACGACACCCATCAGCTCCCAGTGGCCCGCGGTCGTGTCCTTTCCCTTCGAGCGCTCGACGAGGCGCCCCGCGACTGCAGGAGCGTACGGCTGGGGCGGGCAGCCCTCCAACGGCTCGACGTTTCCGAGGCCGAGCGCCTCGAGATTCGGAAGATCGAGCCCCCCGACTGCGCGCGACACGTTGCCGAGCGTGTCCGATCCCTCGTCACCCCAGTCTGCGGCGTCCGGCAGCTCGCCGGCTCCGACGGCGTCGAGGACGATCACGCAGGCTCGTGGCATCGGGCTATCCTAGTCGGGCAGTGGATACGGTCATCAGCATCATCGAGCTCGTCCTCTACATCGCCGCGATCCTCGCGCTCTCGATGGCAATCACGTACGCGGTCATCAGGATCTCGCCCTCCGAGAGCGCCAAAGAGCTCGAGGAGCAGTCCGAGAGCTCGAAAGCCTGACGGCCGGAGGCCTCGCGTCAGACGGGTCTCGCCCGTCGATCTCGAAGGCCGCGCGGTAGCGCTAGACGAGTGCGCGCTCGGCGTACGAAAGCTCTGTGTACGTCATGCCGTGGGCGTCGGCGACAGCCGCGTACGTGAGCTTGCCCGCGAGCGTGTTGACACCCTTCGCGAGCGCGGGATCCTCGGCGATCGCGAGTGGGAGCCCCTTGTCGGCGATCGCCTCCACGTAGGGAAGCGTGACGTTCGTCAACGCCTTCGTCGACGTGATCGGCACGGCGCCGGGCATGTTCGCGACGCAGTAATGGGTAATCCCGTCCACGTCGAACACCGGGTCGTCGTGGGTCGTCGCGTGGGACGTCTCGAAGCAGCCGCCCTGGTCGATCGCGACGTCGACGAGCGCCGCGCCCGGCTTCATCAGGCCGAGCATCTCGCGGGTCACGAGCCTCGGTGCGAGCGCGCCGGGGACGAGGACCGCGCCGATCACCATGTCCGCGTCGACGAGCACCTCCTCGATCTGGAGCCGGTTCGACATCGCAAGCGTGACGCGTCCGTCGAGCGCGATCTCGAGGTCTCGCATCCGGTCGACCGACTTGTCGAGCACCCAGACGTCGGCCTGCATCCCGAGGGCGATGATCGCTGCGTTCAAGCCGACGACACCGCCGCCCAGGACGACGACCTTCGCGGGCGGCACCCCGGGAACCCCGCCGAGCAGGATCCCTCGCCCACCGTGCGCCTTCTCGAGCGCCCAGGCGCCCATCTGCGGGGCGAGACGACCTGCGACCTCGCTCATCGGCGCGAGCAGGGGGAGGCGCCGATCGAGCGTCTCGACCGTCTCGTAGGCGACCGACGTGACCCCCGAGTCGAGGAGCGCACGCGTGAGCGGCTCGTCGGCGGCGATGTGGAGGTACGTGAAGAGCGTCAGGCCCTCGCGGAGCCGGGGGTACTCCGGTGCGATCGGCTCCTTCACCTTGAGCAGCAGGTCGGCCTGCGCCCAGACCTCCTCGACGTCGGCCAGTCGTGCGCCGACCGTGGCGTAGGCCTCGTCCGTGAAGCCCGAGCCGATCCCGGCGCCGTTCTCGACGACGACGTCGTGGCCGCGCTGGACGAGCTCGAGGGCCCCGGCCGGCGTCAGCGCGACGCGGTACTCCTGCGCCTTGATCTCCCTGGCCACCCCGATCCGCACGGCGCGCGGGACGATACAGGAGGGTCGTCGACGTCGTACGTCACGAGCCGGCGAGCCGACCGGCGGCGAACGCGGCGGCGAAGAACCACGGATCGTCGTCGGCGTCGCGCCCCATGTGCGAGAGCGGAAGCGGCGCGCAGGCGGCTTCCCAGCCGGTCACGTCGACCTCGACGACATCGATACCGTCAGGTCGATCGAGACCGCGTGGCCACGCCACCTGCACCGCGTCGAGACAGAGCGCGAGCGCCGACCGCGTGTGGTGTGATAGCCCGCGATGCCGCGGGCGAGGATCGCCGAACGAGACCCGTGGCGCGATTATCGGCCGTGCCCCGAGCGCCGACGCGACGTTCGCGGCGTCCGCGACCGCGAGCCCGCCGTGCCCCCATCGCGATCCGGTTCCCACGATGCCCGGGCCGATCCCGCACACCACGATTTCCGCGCCGCGGCCCGCAGCGTGGGTCAGCGCTCCGGCGGCGGTGACGCACTGCAGATCCCCGTCGACACACGGTGAGACGGCAATCGCCGTGTCGAGGAGCATCCGCGCCTTGAGAGCGCGGACGCTGTCAGACAACGAGACGGGCAGCGCGCCGCCTCCGAGCTGCACGTACGCCACGCGACGCCCGGCGAGCGCAGCGCAGGCGGGCGACAGCTGGCTATGCAGGCCGAGGCACACCACCGGCAGGTCGTCGATGCGCTCCGGCGCGCCGTCCTCCTCCTCCGCGAACCAGGTCGCAAGCTGGCCGGGGGCGTACGGGAGCGACATGACGTGCGCTTCGTCCTCCGCAGGCAGGTTGAGACCGCGCGTCAGGTTCGCGTAGAGCACGTCGAACCCGCCGGAACCGAGCCCGAGCTCCACCGCGCGCGTGTTCACCAGCACCGTGTCCCCCTCCTCGACGGGCCCCGTCAGGCGCGGGTACGCGACACACGGCTGGCCGTCGACGTCGAGCCGGATCAGTGTGTCGAGACGCTCCCGGATCGCGGAGACCGTCCCCCAGCGGAGGCCGATCGGCATCAGGGCGCCTGCGTGGTGGTCCGAGCGACGTCCACGAGCGCGAGCGTCACGTCGACCATCCGCTCGAGGTCCTCCACGGCGATGTGCTCGTCCGGCGTGTGGATGTCGGTCATGCCGTTGGCAAGGTTGACGCACGGCAAGCCCCGTGTGGTGAAGACGTTCGCGTCGGCCGCGCCGCCGGACAGCGCCAGGCGCGGCTCGAATCCCGAGCGCTCGAGCGCCTCGCAGGCGATGCGCACGGCGACGTCGTCCGATCGGTGTCGATACCCGCGGTACTTGGGCTCGATCCGCGTCTCGAGCGTGCAGTCGGACACGGCGGCCGCGAACGACGCCGCGTCAACGAGCTGCTGGACGACCTCGCCGACACGCTCGAAGTCGTGCGACCGGACCTCCGCCTCGAGCTCGCACCATTCCGGGACGACGTTGCGCGCGGTCCCTCCCCGGACGAGCCCGACGTTCGCGCTCGTCAGATCGTCGATGCGGCCGAGTGGCATGTCCACGATGGCGCGCGATGCGGCGAGGATCGCCGAGCGTCCTTCCTCGGGATACATCCCCGCATGCGCCGGCCGCCCGTGAAAGCGGAGGGCGAGCTCCTGTGCGCTCGGCGCGCCGAGGATCACCTCGCCGATGGGCGCAGCCTGGTCGTAGACGTAGCCGACGCGCGCCTCGAGGCGGTCGATGTCGAAGGCGGTCGCGCCGACGAGGCCGATCTCTTCCATCGGTGTGAAGAGCAGCTCCACTCCGGCATGCGGCCGCCGTTCGTCGACGATGCGCCGCGCAGCCTCCACCATCACGGCAACAGCCGACTTGTTGTCGGCCCCGAGGATCGTGCCGCCGGCATTGCGGACGACGCTGTCCTCGCCGACTACAGGCTCGAGCTCGCCCTCGAGCGGCACGGTGTCGAAGTGGGCGCAGAGAAAGATCGGCACCCCTCCGTCGGAGCGCCCCGGGAGACGACAGACGACGTTCCCGGCGCTGGAGCCGATCGCGGGGCCGACGTCGTCCTCGTCCCAGGCGAGCCCGATCGCATCGAGCTCACGCGTCACGCGATCGGCGACGGCGCGCTCGTCGCCGGGCGGGCTCGGGATCGCGCACAGCTCGAGAAAGAGCTCGGTGAGGCGCGAGGTCAGCTGCTGCTGCACGGCGTGATCCTACGAGCAGCGCTCGACGACGTCCGCCTGTCTTCCCGAAGGAACAAGCCTGCCGAGGCGGTCGCTACGCGACGGTCGCGCGGGCGCCCGTCCGACCTCTGCTCCGCTCGAGTGCGGCCGCCACGAACTCGCGGAAGAGCGGGGCCGGACGGGTCGGGCGCGACTTGAACTCCGGGTGGAACTGGCTCGCGACGAACCACGGGTGGTCGGGCAGCTCGACGATCTCCACGAGGCGGCCCTGCTGGAACGTGCCGGAGACGACGAGACCCTGCTCGACGAGTTGCTCGCGATACTGGTTGTTGACCTCGTAGCGGTGCCGGTGCCGCTCGTGGACGACGACCTCGTCGTAGATCTCCCGTGCGCGGGTCCCGTCCGCGAGCTCGACCGCCTGGGCGCCGAGCCGCATCGTGCCGCCGAGGTCCTCGATCTCCTTCTGCTCGGGCAGGAGGTCGATCACCGGGTAGGGCGTCTCGGGATCCATCTCCGTGGAGTTGGCGCCGTCCAGACCCACGACGTGGCGCGCGAACTCCGAGACGGCGACGTGCATCCCGAGGCAGATGCCGAGGTAGGGAATCTCGCGCTCCCGGGCGACGCGACAGGCGAGGATCTTGCCCTCCCAGCCACGCGCGCCGAACCCGCCTGGGACGAGCACGCCGTCCACCTGCTCGAGCTCCTCCACGGCCTCGTCGTAGGACATGTCCTCCGCGTCCACCCAGCGGACGCGCACGCGGGTCCCGGCAGCGACGCCTGCGTGCTTGAGTGCCTCGTGCACCGAGAGGTACGCGTCGTGGAGCTTCACGTACTTGCCGACGAGGGCGATCTCGACCTCCTCGCGGCGCTCTCCGATCCGATCGGTGAGCTCCCGCCACTCGGCGAGATCGGCCGCCGGCGCCGCGAGACCGAGGCGCTCGCAGACAAAGGCGTCGAGCTGCTCGTTCATCAGATGCTCGGGGACGAGGTACACGTCGGAGACGTCCGGGGACGAGAACACCGCACCGGGGTCCACGTCGGCGAAGAGCGCGATCTTGTCGCGGATCTCCTCGGAGAGAGGGTCGCGCGAGCGACAGACGATTGCGTCGGGATGGATCCCGATCCGTCGGAGCTCGTTGACGGAGTGCTGCGTCGGCTTTGTCTTGAGCTCGCCGGCCGCCTCGATGAACGGGACGAGCGTCACGTGCAGGTACAGCACGTTCTCCTGCCCGACCTCGCGACGGAACTGACGAATGGCCTCGAGGAACGGCAGTGACTCGATGTCGCCGACAGTGCCGCCGATCTCCGAGATGACGACATCCGCCGGGTCAGCCTTCGTCGCGCGCCGGATCCGGCTCTTGATCTCGTTCGTGATGTGCGGGATCACCTGCACCGTCGCGCCCAGGAACTCGCCCTTGCGCTCCTTGCGCAGCACCGTGTCCCAGATCGCGCCCGCGGAGTGGCTCGCGTTCCGGGAGAGGTTCTCGTCGATGAACCGCTCGTAGTGACCCAGGTCGAGGTCGGTCTCGGCGCCGTCCTCGGTCACGAACACCTCGCCGTGCTGGAACGGGCTCATCGTCCCGGGGTCGACGTTCAGGTACGGATCGAACTTCTGCGCCCGCACGCGAAGGCCACGCGCCTTGAGCAGGCGGCCGAGGGATGCGGCGACGATGCCCTTGCCGAGTGCCGAGACGACCCCGCCCGTGACGAACACGTAGCGGGTTCCCGGCGCGTCGCTCACGGATACCGTCCGAGCGCATCCAGGGTCTTGAGCCCCGGTGTCGTCTCGATCGCGGCACCGAGCGAGCGTCGCTCCCCGATAGCGGTGACGGCTGCGAGCGCTGCAATCGCGCTGGCTCTCCGCAGGCCGGTCAGCCGCCTCACGGACTCCAAACCTAGCACGGCGCCGAGCGCGTTCGATCCTGCGTCACCGAGCATCGCCATCTCTCGATGATCGTAGGGAGCCAGGAGGACGGCCACGACCAGGGCGCCACGCGGCCTGCCGCCAAGCGCGAGCGAGCCGAGCAGGAAGGCCTTGAGCGCGCGGCCAGGACGGGTGTCGAGCTGGTTCGAGACGTTCGCCGCGAGCCCCACGAGCACGGCGCCGGAGGGCGAGCGGGTCTTCCAGAGCGCCCAGAGCGGGATCCCGACGAGCTTCAGCGTTCCCGTCGTCGCACCTGCTCGGATGTGGGCGTGAAAGCCGCGCTCGGGCCCGCTCCACAGGTCGTCCGCCAGGCCAAGTGCCGCGACGGGCGCGATGGACGGCGCGAAGAGTGCGACGACCGACCCGACGAGTGGAAGTCGCAGGCCGCGAAAGCTCTGCGCGAGCGGACCGCACGCGAGCGTCAGTTCCACGAGCTGCCGGCCACGGTGGACGAAGCCGCGAAGGTCACGTCCGGTGGAACGGTGCTCCAGGTCGAGCTCCACCTCCCGTACCTCGAGCCCGCCTCGCACTGCGTCGATGGTCATGCGGGTCTCGACTCCGAAGCCAGCGGCGACGGGGAACAGCGCGTCACGCGCGGCCGGCGAGAGGCGACGCTGGCCCGAGAGCGGCTCCCGCACACGTCGGCCGGACCGGCTCTCGATCAGCGTCCGCGCAACGGTCTTCGCGATGCCGAGGCCGCCCCCCGAGCGGCGCTTGAAGACTGCGATCGCGAGGTCATCCCCTCCGTCGAGCAATGGGCGCAAGTCGCCGCGCAGGTCCGCGTCGCAGAGCAAGAGCGGCCCGTCCGCGCACGTCCGCTCGGCGAGTGTGAGTGCCTGACCCTTGCCGCGACGCGGAAGTCGTACGACCCGTGCGCCGGCGCCCTCCGCCCGCTCGGCTGTCGCGTCGCGCGAGCCGTCGTCTGCGACGACGACCTCGGCGTCGGGGAACGCCTGACGCAACGAACTGACCGTTCCGCCGATCCGCTTCTCCTCGTCACGCGCGGCGACGAGCACGGTGAGCCGGTCGGTCACTCCTCGGTCGGCGTGGGCAGAGGCGGCGGGTCGGGCAGGATGCCGTCGACGGCACCTGCCCCCGTCCCGTAGCTTCCGGGCCGCGCGCCGCCGAGCAGGTACACGAGCGCAACCTGTCCGGTGGCGGTGTCGATCGTGTCGATCGTCGAAAGCCCGCGGCGGCGGAAAATCGGAAGCGCGCTCCGCTGGGCGCCCTGCACGTCGACGCCGACCGACGGGATCGACGTGGACGCCAGGCCGCCGTAGAGACCCGTGAGGAAGTCCTGCGTCTCGCCTTGCTGGGGCTGGGCAGGGCGGGCGACGACAAGGGCGTCGAGCCCGGCCGGTGAGCTCCCGGACTGCTCCTCGACGACGGTCGCGGCAAGCCGCCGGAGGATCGGGCTGGGGCCCCCGCCGGCGACCTCGCGGGCGAGCTCTCGCCCGAGCTGCTCACGGCGATCCGCTCCGGCGAGATCGCGGAGCTCCGGATCGCCACGCAGCGCCTCGTCCACGGCGTCCGTGTCGAGCGGGACGCGCAGCGCGCGGATGAGAGCGACACGGCCGCCTGCGTCCGCGACGGCGCGTCGAATCGTGCCGGCCACGCCCTGGTCGACGGAGCCGGCGAACACGACCCCGACGGTCTTGCCGTCGAGCCTGTCCCGCACAAGGTCGGGATACGTCGTCGAGGCGAAGTCGTCGAGCGCCTCGCCTCGCACGTCGGCATCGACGGCCCGTTCGACCGCCGTGTCGCGCTCGGCGCGCAACTCATCGATCCGTGCCTGCAGATTGGCTCGCTCGGCGTCGTTGACGAAGCCTTTCCCTGAGAGCCCCACACCGACGAAGATCCCGATCGCGAGCGCGACGAAGACCGCCGCCAGCGACGCGACGTGGTAACGCAGGTCGAACACGTCCGCAGTCTCGCAGAGCGGCTACAAGCCGAGCCCATTCGCGATCGCGCGCGAGATGGACTCGAACACGTTCCGCAGCGCCGGCGACACGACCACGGAGGCGACGATCGCCGCGACACCAGTAGCCGCGAAGACCGCGATCGGCCAGATGCCGACGCGGCGACTCACGAGCCGCGACACACCCTTCGCGTCGACAAGCGACTCGCCGACCTTGAGTCGCGTGACGAAGGTCGAGGCCATGCCCTCACGGTTCCGCTCGAGGAACTCGACGAGATTGAAGTGCGTCCCGACCGCGACGATGAGCGTCGCGCCCTTCTGGTGCGCGAGCTGGAGCGCGAGGTCCTCGCTGATTCCCGGGGCGGAGACGGTCTCGAACCTGAGGCCGATGCGGCGGAGCCGCACGGCGCCCGGCGCCTCGCCGTCCGGATACCCGTGGACGACGAGCTCTGCGCCCGCGCGCAGCGCCTCGTCGGTGACGGAGTCGAAGTCTCCGACGATCACGTCTGCCGCGAGGCCCACCTCACGGAGCGCGTCGGCGCCGCCGTCGACCGCGACGAGCACCGGGCGGAAGTCTCGGATGTACGGCCGCACCATCCGCAGGTCGGACTTGTAGCCCGGCCCGCGCGCGACGACGAGCGCGTGTCGGTCGCGGAACCGCGTGCGGAGGGCAGGTAGCTCCATGCCTCGTGCAAGAGCGCCCGCCTCCTCGCGGAGGTGGAGGAGCGTGTTCTCCGCGAACGCCTCCAGGGCATGGGAGACACGTCCCTGCTGCTCTGCGAGCGCCGTCTCGAGCGAGGCAGCGTCGAGCACGGTCCCGGCGGCGACGAGGGTGCCGTTCCGCCAGACCTCGCCGCCCTCGACGCGGAGCAGGTCGCCGTCCGAAACCACCTCGAACAGCGCAGTATCCGGGGCATCGATCAACCTGACCCCCGCGCGCACGAGCTCCAGCGGGCCGGGGTTCGGGAACCGGCCCGTCGTGGACGGCGCAACGTTGACGACCGCGCGGACTCCCGTCTCCGCGAGCTCCTCGGCGGAGACGCGGTCGAGGTCCGCGTGGTCGACGATCGCGATCTCGTCGGGACGCAGGTGCTTGACGAGGTCCTTGGTGCGCCGTCCGAGGCGCGCTCTCCCGGTCAGCTCTCCGTTCACGGCCGGAGAATACGTCCGCAAAGGACGTCCTCCGCCCTCGAGCTCAGCTCGCGCCGCCGCTGAAGGTCCCCGTCACGTCGAGAACGACGGTGCCGATGGTCGGACGGCTATCGAGATCACGGACCGTCCTCGTGCTGTGCGACGCCGACATTGGCCAGGAAGGCCTCGCCGCCGAGCATCCGCTCGAGCTCGTCCCGGCGCTCCGCGTCGTCGAGCTCGGTGATCCGCGTATGGGTCGGGTCACCGGGCACCTTCTCGACCCGCAGGTGCTGGTCGGCGACGCTCGCGATCTGGGGAAGATGCGTGACGGTGAGCACCTGCGCACGCCCTGCCAGGCGGCGCAGCACCTCGGCGACGCGATGCGCGGTCTCGCCTCCGACGCCTGCGTCGACCTCGTCGAGGACGACAGTCTCTCCGCCGGCGACCGCCGCGATCGCGAGGGCGACGCGGGACAGCTCGCCGCCCGACGCCGTCTGCGCGACGGGGGCGAGCGGAAGCCCGGCGTTCGGGCGGACGAGGAAGACCGCTTCGTCGGTTCCCGTCGGTCCTGCCTCACGTGAGCGCAGCTCGACGTGGAACTCGCCGTCGCCCATGCCCAGGTCCGCCAGCTCTCCGGCAACGGCGGCCGCAAACGGGCCTGCGCCTTCCTGGCGTGCATTTGCGAGGGCATCGGCTGCTGCGACGTATCGAGCGTTCGCGGCGTCCCGATCCACTCGTGCGCGCTCGAGCGGATCGCCACCGGCGCCGACGTCCTCGAGCTCGGCGAGCGCGACGGCCCTCCGCTCGAGCACCTCGTCGAGCGTCATCGCGCGATAGCGCCTGCGCACGTCCGCGATCCGGTCGAGGCGCTCCTCGACCGCGGCGAGACGTGCGGGGTCGGCGTCGAGCGAGTCTGCGAAGCGATGGACGTCGCTCGCGACCTCGCCGAGCCGGAGGACGACATCGCGAAGCTCCGAGGCTGCGGTCTCGAGCTCGGGCGCCAGACGCTCGAGCGGCGCCAGCGCGCGCTCGGCCGCAGCGACGAGCGCGCGTGAGCCTTCACCTTCTTCCGGGTCGAGCGCTTCGAGCGCCGTCGCTGCGCCCTCGCCGAGCTCGGCGACGTGCCTGATCCGCTCGCGCTCTCCCCGCAGCTGGTCCTCCTCCCCGGCTTCGAGGCCCTCGGTGTCCTCGACGAGCGCCTCGAGCTCGGCCAGTCGGGCACGCTCGTCGTCTGCTCCGTGCTCCAGCTCTTCGAGACGTCGCGACGCGGCCTGCAGCGCGCGCCAGGCCTCGCGCGCCTCGGCCCGCCGAGCCTTCTGCTCGGGGCCAACGAAGGCGTCGAGGAGCTCCAGCTGGTACGTCTGACGGGCGAGCCGCCGCTGCGCGAACTGGCCCGACAGCGCGAGTAGGCGCTCGGTCGCAGCCACGACGTCCTCCCGCGCGACACTTCTCCCCCACGCGTATGCGCGGGAGCGACCGTCGGCTGTGACGCGCCGGGCGACGACGAGGCCCGGCTCGTCGTCCGGACGGAGATCGCGGAGCGCCTCCAGGCCGTCCTCGTCGAAGAACCCCTCCGGCACGTCGAGCTCTGCCTCGACGTACGCCTCGCTTCCGTCCGCCCCCACGGCCGCTGCGTCGGCCTTCGCGCCGAGCAGCAACCCGATCGCCTGGGTCACGATCGTCTTCCCTGCGCCCGTCTCGCCGGTCAGGGCGATCAGCCCCGGCGCGAGGTCGAGCTCGGCCTCGCGGATCAGGACGAGGTTCTCGATGCGCAGTCGACGCAGCACGGGGTGATCGTAGACGGGCGCTCCGTGCCTGGCATCTGGCCGACCGGGCCGTGTCCCGCGAGTCTTCAGGTCGAGAAGCTCTGCCGGTACCGGCTCACGAACGTCACCTCCGGGAGCGTCGCGAGGAGCGTGTGGGCCGTTCCGAGCGTGACGCTCACGTGATCTCCGGGGCCGGCATCGCCGACGCGGTGCCCGTCGACGATCACCACCACCGGCACGTCGGCGGTTCGGTTCCAGACAACGACGTCCTTCCCGCGCGGGACGACGAGCGGTCGCGCGTGGAGCGAGTGTGGCGCGACGAACGTCGTCGCAAGCGCGTCGAGCCCCCACATCAACACAGGCCCGCCGTTCGAGAGGTTGTACGCGGTCGAGCCGGACGGCGTCGAGCAGATCAGGCCGTCGCACGGAACGCGGCCGAGGTCCTCGCCCCCGACGGCCCACTCGAGCTCGACCATTCGCCCGAGCTCGCCCGATGTCACGACCACGTCGTTCACCGCCACGTGCGGCGTGCCGCCGTTCACGACCTCGAGCGTCGGGAGCTCCACGACGACCAGCTCGCCTGCAAGCGCACGGCCCACGCCCGCCTCGAGGTCGTCCCTCTGCATCGCGCTCAGGAACCCGACGCGGCCGAAGTTCACGCCGAGCACCGGCACGCCCGTGCCGAGGAACATGCGGAGCGCGCGGAGCATCGTCCCGTCGCCACCGAGGACGACGGCGAGGTCCGCCTCGGATGTCTGACCGTGCTCCTCGAGCCCGTGACGGGCCGCTTCGTCGGCAGAGACGACGAGCTCGACACCCGCCGCCTTTGCCACGGCCGCGAGCCGCTCGACCCCGGATTCGATCTGCTCGGCCCTGCCGTGCGTGACGAGCGCGACGCGCGTCACCGGCCGCCGTACGCTCTCAGCGGACGGCTGCGTCGATCCAGCGTTGGACGTCATCGGGGTCCGAAGGCTCTTCGCTCGCGATCAGGTGGACGACGAACTCCCGGTTCCCCTTCGGCCCCGGGTGGCCCGAGTCTACGACGCCCGCGACGCGTCCGCCCCAGCCAGCAGCCGCGTCGCAGAACTCGCCCAGCACGCGGCGGTGCACCGTCGGGTCGCGCACCACGCCCTTCGGTGCGTCCGCGCGTCCTGCTTCGAACTGCGGCTTGACCAGCACGAGCACCTGCCAGCCCGGCGTCGCCAGCGCGAGCGCGGGCGGCAGAACACGCGTCGCCGAGATGAACGAGACGTCGCAGGTGACGAGCTCGGGCGGGAAGGGCAGCGACTCGAGATGGCGCGCGTTGACCCGCTCGAGCACGACGACCCGATCGTCTGAGCGGAGCCGCGGATGGAGCTGGCCGTAGCCAACGTCGAGCGCGATCACCCTCGCGGCGCCGAGCTGCAGCAGGCAATCGGTGAAGCCGCCGGTCGACGCGCCGAGGTCGAGACAGTCGCGCCCCGCCGGGTCGACGCTCAGGACGTCGAGCGCGTGCGCGAGCTTCTCGCCCCCGCGAGAGACGAAGCGCGGCGGCCGCTCGACCTCCAGCGTGACGTCGTCGGCGACCTGCTGCCCCGGCTTGTCGTAGCCCGACACGAGACCCGCCAGGACGAGAGCCTGGGCCTGCGCGCGGCTCTCTGCGAGCCCCCGCTCCACCAGCACGACGTCGAGGCGCTTCTTCATGGTGTGAGGGTAGAGGGCGCGTGAGTGAGGCCCACCGCGTGACATTCCCGTTGGGGAGCGATTGGCACGGAGTTGGCACGGTGTCGTCACACATCTCGGTGTCGATCGCAATTACGATCGGCAGCGGGTGGTGGGTTGGGGTGCCCCGAAGGAAGCACCGAACGGACATGGCCAATCTGGACGAGTGCCGCCTCTCGCCCCGAGCCATCCGTCGGCGGATCGCCGCGTACTGCGGTCACCGTGACCCGCACCGTCGTCCATGAGATCGCGGTGGGCGCGATCCGGGTCGAGCTCGAGCGCCCCGCGGACGCCGAGTCGTTGATCGACGAGCAGCGCTTCGATGACGACGAGTTCCTGCCGTACTGGGCCGAACAGTGGCCGAGCGGCCTCGCGCTCGCCGAGCACCTCTCGACGCAGCCCGTCGACGGCGCTCACATCCTCGAGCTGGGCTGCGGGCTCGGGCTTCCATCGCTCGTCGGAGCGAAACGCGGCGCGATCGTCGTCGCAACGGACTGGTCGAGCGACGCCCTTGCGCTGCTCGAGCGAAACGCGGCGCGCAACGACATCACCGTCGAGATGCGGGAGGCCGACTGGCGACGGCCGGAGGTGTTCGCGGCGCTGGGTCGCTTCGACCTCGTCCTGGCGGCAGACGTCCTCTACGAGGAGCGAAATGTCGCGCCGATCGTCGACGCCCTTCGCCGCCTCGCCACGGCGACGCTCGTCGCAGACCCCGGCCGTCGCCACGCCGAGGCGTTCCTCGACGCCGTCCGCATGCAGGGATGGGCGGTCACGACCGTCGCGCACGCACAGATCCCTCGCGGCGGCATCCACCGCCTCGAGCCGATCGGGCTCAGACCGTCCTGACGGCGAGCTCGTCGACGAGCTCGGCGAGCATTGACGTGTCGGCGTCGAGCGCGGCGAGGCGTCCGTGCGCACGTCGCGCAGCATCGGCCGCGACACCGCGCGCGCCGTCGGCCCCTAGCTCCGCTGCGTAGCCGTCGCCGTCGATCACGTCGTCGATCGCCTGAAAGAGCACTCCCAGCTCCTCCCCGAACGCACGCCACGGCCCCTGTTCGGTCTCGGACATGTCCGCGGCCCACAGCCCGAGCCCGACAGCAGCAGCGAAGAGCCTGCCGGTCTTCAACCGGTGGAGGTCCTCGAGCGCAACGTCGGCGCTCGTGATGTCGAGATACTGGCCGCCGATCATCCCGAGCGCGGCGTCAACCAGCTCGCGCGCCGGCTCCGGCCGGTCATAGCGCAGCACGAGGCCGAACGCCGCGGCGAGGAGGGCGTCCCCGGCGAGGAGTGCGGCGCCCTCTCCAAACGCGATGTGCGTGCTCGGTCGCCCGCGTCGCTCGTCGTCGTCGTCCATCGCGGGAAGATCGTCGTGGACGAGCGAGAAGGTGTGGACCAGCTCGAGGGCAAGCGCGGCCGGCAGAGCCGACTCCGGGCTGCCTCCAGCGGCCTCGGTCGTCGCCAGGCAGAGCACCGGCCTGATCCTCTTGCCGCCGCCGCCGAGCGCGTATCGCATCGACGACCCGAGCTCGCCCAGCGCGTCGTGGAGCGCCAGGTCCTCGAGCGAGCTCTCGACGAGCTCGCGCAGCTCGTCAGGCGCCCGCATCGGCAGCCTGACGCGCGCGCTGAACCTCGGACTCGATCTGCTTCGCCAGCTCGGCGATCTCGGCCAGGCCGTCGACGGCCTGGTCCAGGTCTCCCCTTGTCTCGGCGCTTGCCTCGAGCGCTTCGACGCGCACGCGCATCCGCTCGAGGAGCTCCTCCGCGCGCTGCAGCGACGCGTCGGACCCGTCGCTCACACCGAGTCCCGCTGGATGCGCCCGAGGATCCCGTTGACGAGCCGCGCCGCCTCGTCCGTCGCGTACCGCTTCGCGAGCAGGACGGCCTCGTTGATCGCCACCTCTGGCGGCACCGTTCCCTCCTCGAGCTCGTAGATGCCGATCCGCAGGATGTTCCGCTCGAGCGTACCCAGCCGATCGGCGGGCCAGTCGACGGACGTCGCCGAGATCCGCTCGTCCAGCGACGGAGCCTCGGCTGCGACGTCGCTTGCGAGCTGTGCCGCAAACGCATCGGGCTCCCCGTCGAAGAGCGTGGCAAGCGGCTGCTCGGTGAGGTCCCACTGGTAGAGGAGGAACAGCGCCTGGCGGCGCGCCTGCCTGCGGCCGACGGGCTTCGCCGTCTCGCGGCTCATGTGGGGCGGAGCGAGGGCAGGTGCGCTTCCATCTCGTCAAGGTAGCCGGTCGAGTAGTCGCCCGATGCGAACCCGTCCGAGCGCAGGACCTCGAGCGCGAGCTCCCGCGTCGTCGGGATTCCCTCGACCCGGAGTTCCTCGAGCGCGCGGACAACGCGCCGGAGCGCCGAGGGCCGATCCTCGTCGTGCACGATCAGCTTCGCGATCAACGAGTCGTAGTACGGCGGGATCTCGGCGCCGTCCTCCACGGCCGTGTCCACGCGGACACCGGGACCCAGCGGCGCACGGAACGTCGTGACGACCCCGGGGGCCGGCGCGAACCCCCGCGTGGTGTCCTCCGCGTTGATCCGGATCTCGATCGCGTGGCCGCGCCTCGGCGCACGCCCCGTCAGAGCCAGGCGCTCGCCGGCGGCGATCCGCAGCTGCTCGCGAACGACGTCGATGCCGGTGACGAGCTCCGACACCGGATGCTCGACCTGGAGGCGGCAGTTGACCTCGATGAAGTAGGGCTCGCCCTCCGGGCCGAGCAGGAACTCAAAGGTGCCGGCGCCGAGATAGCCGACGGCAGCGCAGGCACGGGCCACCGAGGCCTCGAGCTCTTCCCGCGTGTCGGGGTCGAGCGCGGGCGACGGTGACTCCTCGATCAGCTTCTGATGGCGTCTCTGGATTGAGCACTCCCGCTCGCCGAGCGTGAGCACGCTCCCCGCGCCATCGCAGAGAACCTGCACCTCGACGTGGCGCGCAGGAGCGACGACCTTCTCGAGGTACAGCGAGCCGTCACCGAACGCGGCCTCGGATTCGTTCGAGGCCGCGGCGAACGCGTCCGCGAGCCCATCGGCCCGCTCGACGACCCGCATGCCTTTCCCGCCTCCTCCCGCCGTCGCCTTCAGCAGGACCGGGAACCCGACGGCCGCCGCAGCCTCTTGGAGATCGGCGAGCGAGCATGCCTCGTGCGTACCCGGCACGAGCGGGATGCCCGCGGCGCGCATCTCCCGCTTGGCGGCGCTTTTGTCGCCGAGCCGCTCCATCACGTCGGGTGACGGCCCGACGAAGACGAGGTCGTTCTCGAAGCATGCGTGGGCGAAGGCGGGGTTCTCGGCGAGAAAGCCATACCCGGGATGGACTGCCTGGCAGCCGGTGGTGACTGCCGCGGCGATCACGCTCGGGATGCGGAGGTAGCTCTCCGCCGCCGCCGGCGGCCCGATGCACACCGCGTCGTCGGCGAGCCGGACGTGCATCGCGTCGCGGTCGGCAGTCGAGTACACGGCGACGGCCTCGATCCCGAGCTCGTGCGCCGCGCGGATCACGCGAACGGCGATCTCGCCCCGGTTGGCGACGAGGACGCGCGAGAACATGCCCGGATGCCCTAGACGACGGGCGGGCCGACGACGGGATCAAGCTCGAAGAGAGGCGTCCCGAACTCCACCGCGTTCCCGTTCTCGACGAGGATCGCTCGCACGCGTCCGTCGACCTCCGCCTTGAGCTCGTTGAAGAGCTTCATCGCCTCGAGCGTGCAGAGCGTCTGCCCGACGGTGACGACGTCTCCGACCTCGACGAACGGCGGCGCACCCGGCTGCGGCGCGCGGTAGAAGACGCCGGGCATCGGCGACTCGACGCGAATCGCGTCGGGTGTGGCGGGCGGCTCGGCCGCTTCTTCGTCCTCGGCGACCGCGACCGCCCCGAGCGCCGGCACCGGAGCCACACCCGGCTCGTCCGCGCGACGAACCGAGACGCGCATCCCCTCGTCCTCGATCTCGATCTCGCCGACGCCCGACTCCTGAACGATCTTCACGAGCTCCCGGATCCGCTCGGCGCGCTGCGCGTCGACGTCGCCGCCGAGCAGCGTCGCCTCCCGGGAGTGCCGCTGCCGGATCGTCGTGAGCAGGGTCTCCGCCTCGTCGCCGAACATCGCGAGCAGCACGAGGTCCTCCTCGGAGGACGCGATGCCGTCGGCCGCTTCCCGCACGTCCTCCGCGCTCGGCGGGTCCTCCTCGACGGCAGGCGCGTCCGCGCCGAGAAGCTCGAGCGCGCGTCGAACTCCCGGCTCGATCGGTGCCGGCGGCGTGCCATAGGCCCCGGCGACGAGCAGGCGGAACTCGTCGAGGACAGTCCCGTAGCGCCGGGCCGAGAGGACGTTGAGGAGCGCCTGCGAGCCGAGGATCTGGCCGATCGGCGCCGCAAGCGGCGGCCAGCCCGCCTCCTCGCGAATGCGGACGACCTCCACCAGGGTGTCGAGCAGGCGATCTCCCGCCGCATGTGCACGCAGGTGCGTGTCGAGCGCTGCGACGAGCCCTGCGGGGAGGTCGTACTCGGCGGCGCGCACAGCGATGCGGGGCGCAAGCGGCGCCAGGGGCTCGTCCCCGATGTGCTCGTCGACGACGTCTGACGCCTCCCAGAGCCTGTCGACCTCCACACCCGTGTCGCGACCGAGGCCGGCGAGGGCCTCGACGAGCGACTCCCCGGCGATTCGGTGGAGCGCGAGCGCCAGCGGATAGACGGCGGTCGCGACGAGGTCGGCGCCGACCCTCGTCGCGACGAGGGCGTTGGCGAGCGCCGTGCCGCCTGCGGCCTGCACGAAGAGGCCGACGGGCAAGCCGCTCGCCTCGCCCAGGCGCTCGACGAGGTCCTGCGTGACGTGCGGGAGCAGTGCCCCCGTTGGATCGTTGAGGAGCACACGCGACGCGCCGAGCTCGCCAAGCCGCCCCGCCTGCTCTACGAGCGCGTCCGCCTCGCCCGTGCGGCCCGGGCTGTAGACGAGCCCGACGTGGAGCTCGCGGCCCGCGCCGACGATTGCTTCCCCGGCCTCACGCAGGTTCGAGACGTCGTTCAGGGGGTCGTGGAGCCGAAAGACCACGATCCCGTTCTCGGCAGCACAGGCGACGAAGCGGCGGACGATGTCGGGTGAGACCGGCTTCGAGCCGACGAGGAATCGCCCTCGCAGCGCGATCCCGAGCGGTGTCGTGGTGCGCGCGTCGATCGCGCGGATCCGCTCCCAGGGGCTCTCGACGCCGCGCCGCACGGAGGCGTCGAACACGCCGCCGCCCGACACCTCGAGGCACGCGAACCCCGCGCGGTCGAGGATCTCGGCGATCTTCAGCACCTCGCCCGTCGGAACCCGCCCGGCCAGAGGCTCCTGCGAGAGCAGCCGGATGGTGGTGTCGACGAGCCTGGGCACGGCGGGAGCCTACTCAACGGGACAGGGCGTCAGGCCGCGCCCCGGCCGCCGCGCTCTGCTGTTGGGACGCGGGCACAGCCCACGTCCCCGGGTGCCTCCCCTGCGGGACGTGGCTCCAGCCGCGTCCCGACCGACCCGCGTCACGGATGGGACGCGGGCACAGCCGACGGCCCCGGGTCAGGCCCTGGAGATGTAGCGAGCCTCGCGGGGGTCGACCTTGATGCGCTCCCCGATGTTCACAAACAGCGGCACCTGGACGACGGCACCCGTCTCGAGCGTTGCAGGCTTCGTCACGTTCGAGACCGTGTCGCCCTTCACCCCGGGCTCGGTCTCCGAGACGGCGAGCTCGACCGACGCCGGCATCTGGAGCCCCGACGGCTTCCCGTTCACCTGGAGGATCTGCACCGTCGACGACGGGAGCATGTACGCGAGCTCGGAGGCGATGTCCGTGCGCGGCAGGCCGAACTGCTCGTACGTCTCCTCGTCCATGAAGTGCGCCTCGGCGCCGTCGTCGTAGAGAAACTGGACGTTCTTGACCTCGGTGTGGACGCGCGCGAACTTCTCCCCCGCGCGGAACGTGTCGTCGACCACCGCGCCCGTCTCGAGGTTCTTGAGCTTCGTGCGGACGAACGCGCCGCCCTTGCCGGGCTTGACGTGCTGGAACTCCACGATCCGCCAAACCGCGCCGCGATGCTCGATGTGCATCCCGTTCCGGAACTGGTTCGTGTTGACGATGTCCGCCATGTGAGCGCGCCAGCGTAGCGTCAGCCGACGAGCACGGCCTCCTTCGTGACGGTCGTGAGCCGCTCGCACCCGTCCTCGGTGACGACGACCATGTCCTCGATCCGGACGCCGACGTCGCCGGGCACGTAGATCCCCGGCTCCACGGTGACGACGTTCCCGGTTGCGAGGACAGCGTCGGACTCCGGCCGCATGTTGGGCTCCTCGTGGACGTCGAGACCGACGCCGTGTCCGAGCCCGTGCCCGTACAGCTCGCCCATGCCCGCCTCGACGATCGGAGCGCGTGAGACGGCGTCAACGTCGCGTCCGACGGCGCCGGGCCGCACCGCGGCGAGTGCGTCGAGCTGTGCGGTGAGGCACAGGTCGTACAGCTCCCGGAGACGTCCCTCCGGCTCGCCCGTGAAGAAGGTGCGCGTGCAGTCGGAGCGGTAGCCGTCGACGGCGCAGCCGGCATCGACCACGACGAGCGTTCCCTCGGGAATCGGCTCGTCGCGCAGCTTCGCGTGCGGCCGTGCGCCGTTCTCGCCGAACGCGACGATCGCGTCGAACGCGGGACCGTCGGCCCCTGCCTCGTGCCAGGCCTGCTCGAGCCACCACGCGAGCTCCGTCTCGGTGCGCCCCACGAAGCGCTGGCGGCCGAGCTCCTCGTAGACACGGTCGGAGATCGCGGCCGCGCGACGCAGCGCGTCGAGCTCGCCGGGCTCCTTGACCGCGCGCAAGGACTCGACGAGCCCGGCCGTCGACACGAGCTCGACGCCGCCGGCGCGGAGCGTGTCGGCGTCGGCGAGCGAGACGTGCCTCGCCTCGACGGCGATCCGGCGGCCCGCGAGCCGCTCCGACAGCGCCGTGACGACGTTCCGTGGCGTCTGCTCGAACGTCACGTCCGGTATCGCGCGCGCGGCGTCCGCGTAGCGGAAGTCCGTGTAGAGCGTCGCGTCGCCCGCGGGATCGACGAGCAGTGCGGTATTGGAGCTCTCGAACCCCGTGAGGTACCGCACGTTGACGAGCCCGGTGACGAGCAGCGCGTCGTCCAGCGTCGCTGCGAGGCGCTCGATCCGATTCATGCGTCCCTCCGTTCCGCGAGCAGCTCGAGCGCCCGCCGGTAGCCGTCGACTCCCTGGCCGGTGATCCGCTCCGTCGCCAGGCCCTCGAGCACGCTGTGACGGCGCCATTCCTCGCGGGCGTCCACGTCCGAGATGTGCACCTCGATGACCGCGCCGTCGAACGGCTCGAGCGCGTCGCGGATCGCCCAGCTGTAATGCGTCCAGGAGCCGGGATTGACGACGAGCGCGTCCGCGTTGCCGATCGCCGCGTGGAGAAACTCGACGTACTCGCCCTCGTGGTTCGTCTGGCGGCAGCGGACCTGGAGCGAGAGCGAGCGTGCCCAGGCGTAGACCTGGGTCTCGAGGTCCTGGAGCGACCCGTACCCGTACTGCGTCGGGTCACGTCGGCCGAGCATGTCGAGGTTCACGCCGTTGAGCACGTCGATGCGCACGGCCGGATGCTAGTGGCTCGCGGATTCCCAGTCCGCGGCGTCGGCGACGAAGATGTGCGTCTCGGTCGCGAGCCCGGTCGGCTCGTCGAGCGAGCCGGCCGAGACGGAGATCGTCGGTTCCGTCTCGTCAGACCAGAAAAGCGTCGCGCCGCACGTGCCGCAGAACCCGCGCCGCCGGCGGTTGACGTCGACGTACCACCTGAGACCCTTCTGCTCGGTGAGCCGCAGTGCGTCGCGCGGCACCGAGGTGTAGGCGCCGGCCAGCGTTCCGCTGCGGCGACAAAGCGAGCAGTGGCACACGACGACGTCACGGAGCGGCGGCCCGAGCTCGAAGCGGACACCGCCGCACAGGCAGCGGCCGTTCATGCGATCAGCTCGTCGAGCGCGCGCCGGACGTCCGCCTCGGGCAACTCGACGCCCCACCGCGGCTTTCCGGGCGCGTCGAGAAGGACGAGCCGCGGCGTGCCCCGTTCCGCCTTCTTGTCCCGCGCGAGCGCGGCCCACGCGGTCTCGCGGTCGACCCGCGCCCGCTCGGGTGCGAGCACCTCCTGCACCGTCCGCACCTCGTCGGCGAGGCCCGTCAGGCGGAGCGCGGCGAGCAACCCCAGCGCGACGGCGCGGCCGTGCGGGAGCCCATATCCGGCCGCTGTCTCGAGTGCGTGCGCGAAGGTGTGGCCGAGATTGAGCTGCATCCGCGGCCCGCGGTCCTGCGGGTCAGCGAGGCAGACCCCCGACTTGAAGGCCGCGCACGAGCGCACCTGCTCGGGCTCGGAGAGCTCCCAGAGCGGCGCTCCCGCGAGCAGCCCGGTCTTGACGACCTCGGCGAGGCCGTTCAGCCGCTCCGCCTCCGGCAGCGTCGTCAGCAGCGACGGGTCGCACACGACGCGGTCGGGCCAGTGAAACGCCCCGACGGCGTTCTTCGCGCCCGGGAGGTCGATCGCGGTCTTGCCGCCGATTCCGGCGTCGACCTGGCCGACGAGTGTCGTCGGCACGGCCGTCCAGGCAACGCCGCGCATGAAGGTCGCCGCGGCGAGCCCGGCGACGTCGGTGGTCGAGCCGCCGCCCAGCGCGACGACCGTGCCGTCGCGGCCGATCGTGAATCGGCCCCACAGGCGCTCGAGCACTGCGGCGGTCTTCGCAGGCTCGCCGGCGGGAACCTCGTGGAGCGCGACGTCGCGTGCGCCGAGCGCGACCTGGCCTCGGATGCCGTGGATCCCGGACACATGCGCGTCGGCGACGAGCTCGACCGGAGCGTCGCCTGGAACGAGGTCGCCGAGCTCGTCGATCGCGCCGGACTCGACGTGGACGCCGGCCGCGGCCAGCAGGATCCCCTCCACGTCGCGCGCGCGCGCGTCGGACGCGTCCTCGTAGAGCGGCTGCCGGTCGCGGTGCAGCGCGTGAAACGCCTCCTCGTCCTGTGCGAGTGGACGATCCGAGCCGCCGACGCGCTCCCAGGCCGTCTCCGGCTCGACGTCGAGCAGGACCGTGAACGCACGCGCGGCAAGCTCGGAGCGCGTCCGCTCCGACAGCACGGCGCCACCGCCGAGCGCAATCACCAGCGGATCGGCCTCGTGCAAGACCTCACGCGCCATCGACTCTTCCACGGCCCGGAAGCCCGCCTCACCGCGGTTCACGAACAGCTCGGCCACCATGGAGCCGGTGCGGGCTTCGATCCGCCGGTCGAGGTCGACGAAGCTCCGTCCCAGGCGCTGCGCGAGCTCCTCCCCCGCGCGTGTCTTCCCCGAGCCCATGAACCCCGCCAGCGCGAGGTGGCGTCCGAGCGCGTTCAGGTGCGCCACCGCTCGCCGATCCGGGCGAGGTACGCATCACGCGCTGCGAGCACGTCGACCAGCGCGTCGCCGCCGAGCTTGTCGAGCGCGGCACGGGCCAGCTCGAAGGCGACAACGGCCTCGGCGACGACGGCCAGCGCCTCCACGGCCTGGACATCCGAGCGCTCCACGAGCGCGCTCGCCTGCTCGCCCGTCGCCAGATCGACCGAGTCGAGCGGGCGCATCAACGTCGGCAGCGGCTTCATCGCTGCGCGGACGACGATCGGCTCGCCGTTCGACATGCCCGCCTCGAGGCCGCCTGCCCGGTTCGTCCGCCGCGTGAGCCGCGGGTCGATCTCGTCGTGCGCCTCACTCCCGCGTCGCCGTGCGAGCGCGAATCCGTCGCCGACCTCCACGCCCTTGACGGCCTGGATCCCCATCAGGGCAAATGCGAGCCGCGCGTCGAGGCGATCGGCCTTCTCGGCGTACGAGCCGAGACCGGGCGGCACATCCGTCGCCACGACTTCGACGACGCCGCCGAGCGTGTCGCGGTCCGTGCGGGCGGCGTCGGTCGCGTCCTTCATGCCTTGGCCGCTGGTCTCGCCGCCAACCTCCACCGGCCGCCCCTCGACGGCAATCCCTAGCTCCGCGAGCAGAGCCTTCGCGACGGCGCCGGCGGCCACATGCACCGCGGTGTGTCGTGCGGAGGCTCGCTCGAGCGCGTTCCGGACGTCGTCGTGGCCGTACTTGAGAACACCGGCGAGGTCTGCGTGCCCCGGGCGCGGCAGCGTCACGGGCTTCGTTCCCTTCCCCGACGGCTCGCCCTCGGGGGGCCACGGGCTCATCCCCCACGTCCAGTTCGCGTGATCGCGGTTGCGAACGACGAGCGTCAGCGGCGTCCCGAGCGTGACGCCGTGCCTGAGGCCGGACAGCACCTCCACGACGTCGGACTCGAGCTTCTGCCGAGGGCTGCGACCGTATCCCTGCTGGCGGCGGCGCAGGTCGGCGTCGATCGCCGCTCTGTCGAGCCGAAGCCCCGCGGGCAGCCCGGTGACGATCGCCGCCAGCGCGGGTCCGTGCGATTCTCCCGCGGTGACGAGCCCGAGCGCCATGGCGCGATCCTAGTAGGCTTCCTGGCGCGCACTCCCGCGCCGACCGGAGGAGGTGAGTTGCGAGATGTCCAGTCTGAAGACCGTCGCGCAGCGCTCCACCGGCCGCAGCAGCGGCTGACGACTCGCGTTGCGCGACGGCTACTCGCGGCAGCGCCGCGAGCTCACGCCATCGATACCAGGAGAGTCACATGACCGAGTACGACGGCGAGCACGGCGCTCGCCATGTTCGTCTTGCCGACCTGCCCACAGGCTGAGATCGGCGATCACATCTGGCATCCGGTGCGACGCGCGCTCGGTGCCACCGGCTTCGGCGTCGGCGCGTACAGCGCCGCGCGAGCAGGTGACGTCCTCGTCGGGACGCACGACGAGACGGGGCTCGGCTCGAACCGCCACGAGGAGCTGTACGTGGTCCTGCGCGGCCGAGCGCTGTTCGAGGTCGACGGCAAGGAGCTCGAGCTCGGGCCGGAGGAGCTCCTCCTCGTCGATCCCGCGACGAGGCGCGGCGCGCGGGCGCTGGCCGACGGCACGAGCGTCCTCGTCATCGGCGGCGCGCCGGGCGCCGTCGCTCCAGCGCCGTACGAGCACTGGTACATGGCGCTGACGGCGGACGACCCGCGCGCCGCCGCGGAGATCGCAGCCGAGGGGCTGGCGCAGTTCCCGGATCACGGCCAGCTCAACTACCAGCTCGCCTGCTTCCGCGCCCTCGCGGGCGAGCTCGACGTTGCTGCCCGACATCTGCGCCGTGCGGTCGCCACGGACGAGCGCGCGTGGGACTGGCTCGAAGACGACGCGGATCTCGACGCGCTGCGTGCAGTGCCCGGCGCGGTGCCGACGAGGGCTCGGGTCGGACCGATCCACGTCGAGCGAGCCGGGACGGGCGCGTCGGTCGTGCTCATCCATGCAGGGATCGCGGATCGGAGGATGTGGGACCGCGAGTGGGTCGAGTGGGCGTCGACCCTCGACGTCATTCGTCTCGACCTCCGCGGCTTCGGCCTCTCGGAGCCTCAGACCGGCTCGTTCTCGCAGGCGGCCGACGTCCTCGCCGTTCTCGACGACCTCGGGGTCGAGCGCGCGATCCTCCTCGGGGCGTCGTACGGTGGCCGTGTCGCCATCGACCTGGCTGCGTCACATCCTGATCGGGTCGTGGGTCTCGTGCTCGCCGGCGCGGGACTGCCCGACCACCAGTGGTCGGCGGAGATCGAAGCGTTCGGCGCGGCGGAGGACGAGGCGCTCGAGGCGGGCGACCTCGATCGTGCGACCGAGGTGAACATCGACTTCTGGCTCCCGAGGGCCTCGGAGGCCGTTCGGGAGGCGGTGCGGGTGCAGCAGCGAAGGGCATTCGACCTAGACGTCGACGTCGACGGGGACGAAGCCCCCCTCACCGACGACCTGACCAGCCGACTCTCGGCGGTCGACGTCCCGGCGCTCGTCCTCACAGGACAGGACGACTACGCCGACTTCCAGACGATCGCCGACCACCTCGCCGCGACGCTCCCGAAAGCGCGGCGGGAGACGATCCCCGGCGCAGGTCATGTCCCGAGCCTCGAGCAGCCCGCGGCCTTCGACGCCGTTGTGCTGCCGTTCATGGCCGGCGTCTCGTAAGCGGGCGAGCGGCGGGCGCGGCGTTCAGCCGCGCCCGCCTCCCTGCTGCAACGCCGGATGCGCCTCGCAGCTTGTGTTGAATCAACACAAGCGTTGCCAGCCGCCACGTCGTCAGTTGACGGATCGAAGGGCGCGACGCATCGCGAGGAGCGGCGCCGCTTCTCCCGTCCAGCGCTCGAACGAGGCAGCGCCCTGTGCGAGCAGCACGTCGAGGCCGTCGACGCACGGATGGCAGTCGAGCTCACGTGCTGCCGTGAGGAGAGCCGTCGGGCGTCCGTCCGAGTGGTAGGCGAGGTCGACGACCTGCATGCCGGGGCGGGGAGCGACGAGAAGCTCGTCCTTGACGGGCGTCGCGTTGACGAGGATGTCGAACCCCTCGGCGGAGGGCGGCCAGCCTGCGTCTCGGCGGCCGCGAACCGCGACGTCCGCGCCCGCCGCCTCCAGCGCGCTCGCGACCGCCTTCGAGGCGCCGCCCGTTCCGAGGACGAGCGCCCGCAGTCCGTCCGGCTCGACCTGCGACGCGACGGCGAGCCCGTCGGTGGACGATCCGATCACGCGACCGTCGCGGATCAGGAGCGTGTTGACGGAGCCGGCCAGTCGCGCGACGTCGTCGACCTCGTCGCAGAAGGGGATCACGGTCTCCTTGTGGGGAATCGTCACGTTCGCGCCCGCGAAGCCCACCGCGACGAGCCCGCGCACCGCGTCGCCGAGCCGCTCCGACGGCGTCGGGAGCGGCACGTAGGCCCAGTCGAGCCCGAGCGAGGCAAAGCCGGCGTTCTGCATCGGCGGAGACAGCGAATGGGACGTCGGCCATCCGAGCAGGCCGACGAGCGTCGTCGTGCCGCGGATCTCGATCACGCGACGACCGGCCGCGGCCGCTCGTCGAGGAACGCGTCGAGCACCGGGACGAGCGCCGGGCCGATGTCCAGCTCGCGAACCTCGCCGAAGGGAACGAAACGAAGCTCCAGAGACTCGTCACTGATCCGCGGCTCACCCGCTTCGACGTCGACTTCGAAGGCCAGCGTCAACAGGCGGTAGACGTTGCCGTCCTGGTACTCGACGATCCGCGTTGGATCGGAGAAGACTCCTGCGAGCCGTGCCGAGACCGTTACGAGACCGGTTTCCTCGTGAACCTCACGAGCGATGCCCTCCTCGACCGTTTCGTCCTCGTCGAGGGCACCTCCGGGAACGCCCCAGGTGCCGAAATCGGCCCGGCGTTCCATGAGTAACGCTTCGTCGCGGTGGATGAACGCGACGACGCCGATGCGGCGCGGGTTGTTCGGTGCCGGCGCGTCAGGATTCCGGTAGAAGCTGGCCACAGGCGGAGTATCCCCGCAACGACACGTCGACCCGAACGCCTGGGGACTGGCCCCGAACGGGGGCTGTCTCCCGCAAGGCTCCGCCAGCTCGCGGCGTTCGCAGAGGGCAGTTCCTCCGGGGCAGTCCGAGCCTTCTCAGTCGCAGGCGTAGCCGTACTCGCAGACCTTGCGGAGGAAGTCGCTCTCGCTCGACGTGAAGAAGTGGGCGAGCGATCTCGGCTTCCGGACGTAGTAGAGGTAGCCCACACCTCGGGCCGGGTTGGCGGCAGCGCGGATCGAAGCGAGCCCCGGGTTGGCGATCGGCGTCGGGGGCAGGCCCGGGCGGAGCCGCGTGTTGTACGGCGAGTCGCTCCGCAGCGCTTCCTTCGTCAGCGACTCGGTGCCCGGGATGTCGAGGCCGTAGCGGATCGTGGCGTCGATCCCGAGCGGCATCCGGTTTCGGAGGCGGTTGTAGATCACGGCCGACACCAGTCGGCGCTCGCGTGGGACAGCCGTTTCCTTCTCGATCATCGACGCGATGATCAGGATGTCGTAGGCGGTGAGGTTCTTCGAGCGCGCGTACGAGAGGTCGACGCTGCGAAACCGCTGCCGGAACGTTCGCAGCTGGTCGGCGACGAGCTCGCGCGCTGTCGTCCGCTGCGTGAACTCGTAGGTAGACGGGAACAGGAAGCCTTCGAGCGAGTCGCGAGTCATGTCCTTGCGGAACCGGGCGGGCGCTCGAGCGTTGTCGACCGCGCGAAGGTATCCCGAGCGCGTGAGCCTCGGGGTCACGCCACGCTTGGCGATCGCGATCTGTCGCACCGCCGCGACACGGTTTGCCATCTCCGCGATCGTGAAGCCCTCGGGGAAGATGATCCGCAGCCGGGCCGGCGGCGCCGGCGCGGTCGTGGTGGGCGGCCGCTCCTCCGCGTCGCCCCCGGCCACCCACGCCGCGGCGGCGAACGCGCCAACGGCGACGACCAGGGCGGCCGCTGCGAGCGACAACCAGCGCGTCATCGCGCCCGCTCCAGCCACCCCTGGAGGAGATGCGCGGCTGCGATCGCATCCTCCGGCGCCCGCCCGCCGCTCTGGATCGCCAGCGCCGTGGTGAATCGCTCGTCGTACGTCTCGACGGGAATCGAGAGCTGTGCTCGAAGGGCCTCGACGAAGAGCTCCGTCGCCTGTGCCTGCTCGCCGCGATCGCCGCGCAACGTCAGCGGCAGGCCGACGACGACCCGCTCTGCGTCGTGCTCGACGACGAGCTCGGCTAGCCGCGCGAGCCCCGCGTCGCTTCCGGCACGCTCGACGACGCCAACGGGCCGCGCCAGCGTCCCGGTCGCGTCGGAGACCGCCACGCCGGTCCGCGCCGAGCCGAAGTCGAGCGCGAGGACCTTCATCGGACCACCACGACTAGAGAGCGGCGCGAATCAGCCGCTCGGCCTCGGCGAGCGCGTCCGGCAGCCGCTCGGTGTCCTTGCCGCCCGCTCTGGCCATCGTCGGGCGCCCGCCGCCGCCGCCGCCGACGAGCGGCGCAGCGCCCTTGATCACGTCCGACGCGCTGATGCGCTCCGCGACGGCTGCGTCGAAGTTCGCCACGAGGCTGACGCCTCCCTCACCGGTGGAGCCGAGCACGACCGCGGCCGGAGCGTGACGCTGCTTGAAGCGGTCGGACAGCTCCAGCAAGGCGTCGCCTTCGTAGCCGTCGACCGCCTGGACGACCATGTTCACTCCGTCCATGGCGACCACGCGAGCGTCGGGGTCCGCGGTTCGCGCAGCATCGTCCGGCCGCCGTTTGCGCTCCTTGCGGGCGGTCTCGAGCTCCGCGCGAAGCGCGTCGGCCTCACCGGCGCGAGCGTGGAGCGTGGCCCATGCCTCGCCGGAGGTCACCGCCTCGATGCGCCGCGCTCCACCGCCGACCGATCCCTCCGAGAGGATCGCAAACCCACCGATCTCTGCGGTCGAGCGCACGTGTGTCCCGCCGCAGAGCTCTGTCGACGTCCCGGGACCTCGACGACGCGAACGACCTCACCGTACTTCTCTCCGAACAGCGCCATCGCGCCCAGCCGGCGCGCCTCGTCGAGCGTCGTCTCGAACGTGTGCACCGGAGTGTTCGCGAACACGGCGCGGTTGACACGCTCCTCGATCGCACCCCGCTCCTCGACGCTCAGCTGCGAGGGGTGGGTGAAGTCGAAGCGCAGCTTGTCGGGTCGCACCGCCGACCCTGCCTGCTTGACGTGCTCGCCCAGGATCTCGCGAAGGGCCGCCTGGAGCAGATGCGTCGCGGTGTGGTTCGCCATCGTCGGGAACCGGACGCTCCACGGCACGACGGCGCGGATCCGGTCGCCTGCCGAGAACCCGCCGCCGCGAAAGACGAGCGCCTGGTCGCCGTCGAACCGGAAGGCCTCGACGAGCTCGCCACGGACCGACGCGTCGCCGTCGCGCTCGATCCAGCCGTGGTCGGTTACCTGGCCGCCTCCCGCCGGGTAGAACGGCGTCTCGCGGAGCTTCGCCAGGAACGTGCCGTCGCCCAGATCCTCGAGCGCTCCGAGCTGGGTCAGGACGTCGAGCTTCGTGTAGCCGACGAACTCCGAGGCGAACCCCGCAGCGCCGGCGAAGTCGGCCGCCCGCTGCGCCAGGCCGGGCGCGCCGGTCCCGCGGGAGATCTCCTTGTGCCGCTCCATCTCGACGCGATATCCGTCGACGTCGACCTGCCGGCCGCGCTCGCGGGCGAGCTCGACCGTCAGCTCGATCGGGAAGCCGTACGTCGCTGCGAGCCGGAAGGAGTCCTCCGCCCCGATGTCGCCTGTCGCCAGCTCGTCGAACTCGCGCATGCCGCGATCGAGCGTCTCGCGAAACCGTTCCTCCTCGGCGCGAACGACCCGCTCGATCTCGTCCGCGTTCTCGACGACCTCCGGGTACCACGGCCCGACCTGCTCGACGACGACCCGCGGGAGGTGATGGACGGCCGGCAGGCCGATCCGCCTGGCCTGGACGACGGAGCGCCGGATCAGCCGCCGGAGGACATAGCCACGGCCCTCGTTCGAGGGTGTGATGCCCTCCGCGACGAGGAAGGTCATGCCCCGCCCGTGGTCGGAGAGCACGCGGTGTGCTTTCGTCGCCTCGGGCGAGGCGACGTAGTGGACGCCCGACTCGCGCTCGATCCAGTCCATGATCAGCCGGAACCCGTCGGTGTCGAAGATCGAGCCCGCCTCCTGGACGAGCATCGCGCAGCGCTCGAGCCCCATCCCCGTGTCGATGTTCTGCTTCGGGAGCGGGGTGACCGAGCCGTCGGCAGCCAGGTCGAACTCCATGAAGACGAGGTTCCAGAACTCGATGTACCGGTCGCAGCGCTCGCAGTTCGGCCCGCAGTCGGCCTGCCCGCAACCATGCTCGGCGCCGCGGTCGTAGTGGAGCTCGGAGCACGGGCCGCACGGGCCCGTCTCACCGGCCGGGCCCCAGAAGTTCTCCGAGCGGGGAAACGGCACGATCCGCTCGCGCGGGAGGCCCTTGCGCATCCAGGCTGCGACGGCGACCTCGTCCTCCCCGATCCCGAGGCCCGGGTCGCCGGCGAAAACGCTCGCCCACAACCGATCCGCCTCGAACCGCAGATGCTCGGTCACGAACTCCCAGGCGTAGTCGACGGCGCCGTCCTTGAAGTAGTCGCCGAACGAGAAGTTCCCGAGCATCTCGAACATCGACGCGTGCCGCGCCGTGAGCCCGACCTCGTCGAGGTCGGTGTCCTTCCCACCTGCCCGCAGGCACTTCTGAACGGTCGTGAACCGCGGCGCGGGAGGCTTCTTCGTGCCCGAGAAGTACGGCTTCAGCGGCTGCATCCCCGCCGAGATGAACAACGTCGACGGGTCCTCGGGAGGCGGGATCAGCGAGAACGACGGGAACCGCAGGTGCTCCCGGGTCTCGAAGAACGAGAGGAATCCCTCGCGCAGCTCAGCAGTCGTCCGCACCCGCCGATCGTAGCGCCGGGCTACGGCGACACCGGGTACGGCAACGCTCGTGTGCGGCAGCCCGTGGCCGGTGTGCTCAGGGAAGCTCGTCCGGCGGGACCGGCGCCGGGTCGGGCTTCGGCGTCGGCGGTGGCTGCGGCCACGGATCCGGCTTCGGCTCGGGGGTCGGCGTCGGGGTCGGTGTCGGCCGCTCCGCGGAGGGCGGCGTGCGGCCGGCGACCCGCAGGTCGTCCGCCAGGTCCTGTTCGCGGCGGCGCGCCGCATCCTTTGCCGCGTCCTTCGCCTCCGAGAAGCTTCGGTTCTTGCGGAGCGACGCGAAGCCGTGGGCGATCCCCGCTGCGGCGCCCGAGACCTTCTGGACCGGTGTCGTGACCGCGGTGGAGACCGCGCGAACCGCCGTGTCCGCGCTGTCGGCCATCGAGACCGCGCTGTCGGTCACGGTGTCGAGCTTGTCGAGCTGGTAGTTGACACGATCGACGGTTCCGCCGGTCTTCACGACAACCGGCAGCAGGTCGCGCTCGCTGCCCGAGACCAACGAGGAGACGCGGCCGAAGAGCTGCCCCAGCTTGAAGAGCGCGAAGATCGAGCCGACACCGAGCAGGACGAGGAAGATCGCCAGGCCCCAGTAGGCAGCGTCTCCGGCGGAGAAGGCGACCGTCATCGCGCGGGATCCTACCCCGTCGCGCCGGCAATCACTCCTGCACCGACAACGACGCCGCGGTCGTACAGCACGGCGACCTGACCGGGCGCGACAGCCTCGACCGGCTCGGCGAGCTCGAGAGCGAAGCCGTCCTGTGTGGCCGTGACGCGTGCCCCCGTCGGTGCGCTGCGGTAACGGAGCTTGGCCTCAGCTTCCGCAACCGGAACGTAGAGACGCCCCCGTGCCTCCACGTAGCGGATGCCGAGCGCGCTGCGCGGCCCCACGACGAGCGTGCTCGCGGCCGCGTCGGAGCGAAGGGCGTAGACGGGCTCGGACGAGACGACTCGGAGCCCGCGTCTCTGCCCGGGGGTGAACCGCCACACGCCGTCGTGTCGTCCGACGACCGCGCCCGACTCGTCGACGATCGGCCCCGGAGCCGCATCGACGCCGTGGCGTTCGAGGAAAGGGCGATAGTCTCCGCCCGCGAGGAAGCAGGCCTCCTGGCTCTCCGCTCGATGCGCGACGTCCAGCCCTGCGGCCTCCGCCTCCGCACGAACCTCCTTCTTGGTCGCGTCGCCGAGCGGGAACGCGACCCGAGCGAGGAGCTCGGGGTCGACGGTGGCCAGCATGTACGACTGGTCCTTCTGCGGATCGGCGGCGGTCGCGACGAGCCGGAGGCCGTCGCGCTCGACGATTCGCGCGTAGTGCCCTGTCCACAGCACGGCGGCGCCGGCGCGCTCTGCAAACGCCACGAGCGCCGCGAAGCGGAAGACTCCGTTGCAGCGCATGCACGGATTCGGCGTCAAGCCCGCCGCGTAACCCTCGACGAAGGACCCGACCACGATGTCCCGAAACTCGTCGCGGAGATCGAGGGTGACGTGCGGTAGCCCGAGCGCATGACAGGTTCGACGCGCGCGGATCACGGCGTCCGGCGAGCAACAGGCGCGCTCCGTGTCGGGCCCGGCAGGGTCGAGCCAGAGACGAAGCGTGACGCCGATCGCGTCGGGTCTCGCGCGCAGGAGCGTGACTGCGCTGTCGACGCCGCCGCTCATCGCGACGGCGACCCGGCCCGGCGTTGGCTCGGCTCGGAAGACCTGGGAGATCGCGTTCGCGACGGCGTCCGCGGCGAGGGTCTCGCCGGGCACGGCGGCGGCCTCGAGCAGCGTGAGCCCTGTGAGCGACCGCTCCATTCCCGGCGCGTCCGCGTCCACGATCCGGTCTCCGTCGACCACGAGCCGCGCGACGGCGTACGCCTCGCCGCGCGCGGAGTCCCCGATGACCTCGATCGGCATGGCTCCACGGTAGCGCCGGTCCCGCCGCCTGAGATGCGCCGCCAGATCGAGCGCCGCGGTCGGCTCGTGGTCGACCATCTGAGCTAGCGCGCGCTGGAAGTCGGGGCGGAGTGCGGCGCGCGCCGAACGCCACCCGCGACGCCGGCCTCCGCCACAACCACCCCCAGGGGCACTCCCGTGCCCTGGTGTCACGCTAGCGGTCGCTTGGCGCAGAAGTGTCGCGGCCTTGTGTCGACTTTGTCACGGCGATCGGCAGCCGAGGCGAACGGGGGGTCAGCCACGGGCCGAGCCGAGGGGCAACGTCGGCACTGCACGTTGCGACCGACAGGCACAGCCTGCGCGACGACGTTGTCGACGGCGAACTCGTGTCCGAGGGCCACCGGAGCCAACTCACGTCCGGTCAGACAGGCACAGCCGTCACGACGATGTTGTCGCGGTAGCTGCCGACGCGCTCGTTGAACGGCCCGCCGCACGTGACGAGCACGAGGCGCGCCGGCCCGCGAAGCGAGTAGATCTCCGTCGGGAGCGACTCCTTGACGTACGTTCGCACGGAAACGACGCGGTAGGTTGTCGTCCTCCCGTCGCGCGTCTCCACCTGGACTCGATCGCCCGGTCGCGCCGATCGGAGACGGAAAAAGGCGCCGGCGCCGAGCGACGCGCTGTCGACGTGACCTGCGATCAGGACCGCGCCGGTCCGTGCCCTGGGCGCAGCGCCGTCGCTCCACCAGCCGGCTCGCCGGATATCCGTCGGCACCGCGAGCACACCTCGCTCGATGCCGACGACCGACGGCGCGACCGGAGCGTCGATACCGAGCGATGCCGCCCGCACGCGCACCGGCGTCCGCCCGCCCGCGTCCGCGTCGCCACGCTGGCCGCGCGCGATCGCGCGCCCACCCGTCAGGATGTGCGGCCGTGCGAGCGTGGTCTCGACCACGACGCCGCATTCGGCCTGCTGGCCGGCGATCAACGCCGTGGCGACGAGCCGCTCCCGGTAGCTGTAGAAGCCGGCTTTCTGGACGACGACTGACTGCGAGCGATAGACGCCGTCGCCCGTCACCGCCATCCGACCGCTCCAGAACGGCGCGCCGGAGCACCGGATGGCTTCCCGCGACGCAAACGGCCCGAAGAGCTCGAGCTCGACGACGGCCGGGGTTTTCCCGAGGCCCGACACCCGCACGGTGTCGTGGATGCGGCTGCCGGGCACGACGACTTCCTCCGACACCAGCGTCGTCACCGTCGGCGTCGCACGGGCGAGCGTCGTCTCTGCCTCTTCCCCACACTCCGTCCGGGCGGCCGCGTTGACCGGTCCCTCCGCGATCGACTCCCGGTAGGTGTAGTACCCCGCCCGCTCGACACGGAAGGGGGCCGTCGTGTAGGTGCCGTCACCGGTCGCGACGAACGTGCCCGACCAGGCAGGGGTTGTGTCACAGCGGATGGCGGCGCGCGTCGCGAACGGCCCGTGGAGCTCGGCGGTGACGGTCACGCGCAGCACTCCGAGACCCATGACCACGACTCTGTCCGTGATCGCCGCGCCGGGCGTTGTGCGCTGCGTGCTCACCTGCGTCGTCAACCGAGGGGACCCGGCGACGACCGTCGTTTCCGAGACCTCGCCGCACGCCGTCTCGGCCGCCCGCACGAACCCCGACGCCTCGATCGTCTCGCGGTACGTGTAGTACCCGGGCACGGTCAGCGTGACGGGCTCCGTCACGAGCTCGCCGTCGCCGGTTGCCTGCACGGTGCCGCTCCAGAACGGCGTCCCGACGCACGCGATCGCCTCGCGGGTCGAGAAGGGCCCGTAGAGGAAGGCGCGGATGGTCGCGCTCTGGCCGCTCAGCCCCGTGACCCTGATGAGGTCGGTGACAGCCGTCCCGGGCTCGACCCGCGTCGAGCTGACGACCGTCGTCACGCGTGGCTGCACCTCGACGCGAAAGCTCTCGGCAGGGACGGCGCACGGCGTGGTCACTCCGAGGTGGGTGTCGTCGCCGGGGATCTCGAGGCGGTACGTGTACCACCCGACCGCCTCGACCGTGACCGGCGGCGTCGTGAACGTGCCCGATCCCCGGGCTGCGAACGAGGTCTCGGACGCCGGCACTCCGTCGCAGCGGATCGCGGCCTGCGTCGGGAAGGGACCGTAGACGCGCACCGAGACTGTCGCGCTCCAGCTCGCGAGCGCGCCGCCAATGACGACGCGATCTCGCGACGGCGCACCCAAGAGGACACGATCCGGCTCTGCGTTGGTGGTCACCGTGAGCTGCAGCTTCCCCACCGGTCGCTGGACCGACTCCGTGACGACCTGCGATGCCGGCGCGACCAGACGCTGGCCGTTGCGCGCTGCAGCAGGGGTGGTCGGCTGGTAGATCCTGGGCAGCGTGGAGGCAAGCGGCTCTGTTCGCACATCGAGTCGCAGTCCTTGCGCAGAAGACGGCGTCAGCTCGAGCGTCGCAACGCCGCTCGCGTTCGTCTGGGCCGTCGCCGGGACGCCGCTCGCGCCCCGCGAGGCAATTTTCAGCTCCACACCGGGAAGCGCGTTGCCCTCCGCCGACAGGACGCGGATCGTGGCGTTCGCCTCGGTTCCCGCGATGAGGCGGTCAGGCAGCGATGTCTGGATGCGGTACGGACCGTGGAAGCGCTCCGCTTCCCGGGCGACGCGGGCGTAGACAGCCGCAACCTCGGGGCCGATCGCGTCCGGTGCCGCCTCCCCGGGCGCGGCGTCCCCCACCAGCCCGTGGACGTAGAGCATGACGGCCGCGGCCTGGGTCCGGCTCGTTGTGCGTCCCGCGGTCCACACGGCGTACGCCATCCGACGCTGGCGCTCGAGTGATACGGCCTCGCCGTCCCTGTTCCGCAGCGTTCCCGACGTGTCCTCACGGAAGCGGTACCGCGCAGCCGGGTACCAGTAGCGGAGGTCGAGACAGTACGTGTGCGCGAAGCCCGGCACCGCGCCGCGGAAGTCACCGAACCAACGGACCCCGTAGCGGTACGACTCGTACGAGCCGATCCCCAACGTGCCGCACGTGTTCCTGCCGCCCGTCGAGCACGGGTCGTTCTGGTTCGGCGGCTCGCCGGCGGAGGCAGGCTGGACGATGGCGGTTGCCACCGCCACTACCAGGACGGCTGTCTGGAGGGCACGGCGCAAGAGGGGTCGGCTCAACAATACGACGGCGGCTTCGCTCCCGCCGATCGAGTGCTTCGGGGAGCCGAGCGAGGCCCGGCTCCCCGAGCGATAGTGCTATCCACCGAGCCTGACGGGGAACGAGACGAGCTTGCGGGTGGAGATTCCGCCGAGCAGGTCGTCGCTCTGCTTGCGGGCTCGCACGAAGACCACGAGCAGCTGCTGCTGGTTGCTCGCGGGGAAGAACCGCAGCCGCGACATCGTGAGGACGGCGTTTCCGTCGTTGCCGGTCGGCTGCTCGGTCGCCGAGAACTGCTGGTACGGCGTTGGCGTCGCGTAGACGAGCGCCCCTTCGACGGCCCGTCCGCCGCAGGCGGTGATCTGGAAGGTGAGCCGGATCGTGCGGGTGTTCCGCGTCACCGGGCTCGGGACGATCCGCTGTCTGCCGATCAAGAGCCGCGCAGGCGGCGTGATCCGGTCGACGTCGATCGGCCCCGTGCCCGACGGGCACCCGGTCGCCGACGTCGCCGACACCACCGCGGACGGCGCCGACGTGAGGGCACTCGAGCCGCTCGTGTTGGTTGCGGTGACCCGGACCCGCATGGTGCGGCCCGCATCCGCGGTGACGAGGGTGTACGTGTTCTGCGTCGCGGTCGGGATCGACTCGCAGGTGTCTCCGGTGCAGCGCGACCAGAGATACGCGAACGTGATGCCGCTGCCGGTCCATGTGCCGGGGTTGGCCGTAAGAGTCTCGCCCACGACCGCGGAGCCCGTGATCGTCGGCGGCGCAGTGTTCGGCGGACCGGCCGGGGCGGTGACGACGGCAGTGGCGGTCGATGCGACCGTCAGCGAGCCGTCGGCATTCGTTGCGGTGACGCGCACCCGAATCGTCGATCCGATGTCCCCAGCAGACACGACGTATCCGGTGGTCGAAGCGCCGGGAAGCGCCGCACAGTCGGACCCGTCCGCGGCTCCTCCGGTCGACGGGCATCGGACCCACTGGTACGTGAACGCGGTGGGGTCGCCTGTCCATGTCCCCTGGGTCGCCGTCAGGGTCTGGCCCTGCGCCGGCGTCCCTGTGATCGTCGGCAGAGCCGTGTTCGCGGGAGCTACCTGTTGGATCGCGGAGCCGGTCGGGACGAGCACCGCCAGCGCTGCGGCGCCGATCAGCGCGACGGTCGCGCGGCGTCTTGTGACGAGGTCACGGATGAGGCGGGGGAAGGGCTTCATCGGTCCTCCTTGGTCGTGGACGGGATGGGGATTGCCCGTCGCGACAGGTGGAATGAAGCCCGTACGCCGGTCGCCGCGAACCGGTCGTCACGACGGTGGATACACGCTACGCGATGCCCCGGAAGGCCTGCGCCCGTCCCGTCAGGCGACGAGCTCGATGCGATTCCCCCACGGGTCGTGGACGTAGAACCGAGTGGTACCGGGGATCTCGGCGGGGTCGGCCCAGTCGACCTCGAGCCCGTGCTCCCGAAGTCGCGCTTCGAGGCGCCTCAGCTCCTCGACAGAATCGACGCGAAGCGCAGGATGCGCCTTCGTGGCCGCGCGAAAGTCGTCTGCAACGCCGATGTGAAGCGCGTGGTCGCCGGTTCGGAACCACACACCGCCGCGCGCCCTGAGCACCTCCGGCTTCGCAATCTCCTCGAGCCCGAGCAGCTCGCCGTAGAAGCGCCTCGCGTCGTCCTCGCAGCCGGGCGGCGCGGCGACCTGCACGTGGTCGAGGCCGACGATCACGTCGCTCCTTGCAACGCTCGGCGTCCCGCGTGACCCCGGGCCGGAAAAGCGAACCCGCTTCTCCAGGTGGGTGCCCTGCCGGCCCTCGGCAATGCCTCCGGCCGGACCCGAGCTCCCTTCGTGTGAGTGTTGGTTCACGTTGAGAGCCCGGGGCCACGCGCGACGCCGCGCTGGACCCAGTCTAGTCGGTCGCGTACCGGCGGCTACTGCGTGGTCGCGTAGCGCCACTCGACCTGCTGCGTCCCGTCGAGACCGACGAGCTGGGCGAGGGCCGGCGTGAGCTCGAACTGCCTGCCGGAGGCCTGCAGCTCGTTGTCGATCACCTCGGTGAAAATCGTCTCGCCGCCGTAGCGGACGAGCAGCTTCGCGCC
The DNA here is from genome assembly GCA_963810295.1 of uncultured Actinomycetes bacterium. GTDB lineage: Bacteria > Actinomycetota > Thermoleophilia > Gaiellales > Gaiellaceae > Gaiella. The sequence goes on along the minus strand of CAWEMW010000015.1, from coordinate 468,029 downwards.
GCACGGCAGCGCGGGATGCGTCAAGCCGAGCGAACGAGCCGTTAGGGTCAACCCGCAGCTCGTCCGCTCCGCGTCGCCACCGGGCGGCCTCGGCGCTGCGAGGGCGTCGTACCACCCTCCGCCCGCGGCGACCGCGCCCTGCGGAGCGCCGGGCGCTTCCTCCTCCGATGCTCGACGACCGCCACGGCCACGAGGCCAGCGAGGAGCGCGACCGCCGCGAGCGAGAGCAGGCGGACGACGACTCGAGGGCTCAGCTCGCGGCCTCCTCGACGACGATCTGGAGCCCCAGCTCGTCGAGCTGCTCCGGGGTGATCGCCGACGGCGCGCCGGACATCGGGTCGAGCCCCGCCTGGTTCTTCGGGAACGCGATCACGTCTCGCAGGTTCGGCTCGCCCGCGAGAACCATCGTCATCCGGTCGATGCCGAGCGCGATGCCCCCGTGCGGAGGCGCGCCCATGGCCAGCGCGTCGAGCAGGAAGCCGAACTGCGAGCGCTGCTCGGCCGCCGACAGCGCGAGCAGGTCGAACACGTGCGCCTGGATGTCCGGCTCGTGGATCCGGAACGACCCCCCGCCGAGCTCGTTCCCGTTGACGATGATGTCGTACGCGTGCGCGAGCGCCTCGGCAGGCTGCTCGGCGAACCGGTCCTTCCACTCGTCGGTCGGACGCGTGAACGGGTGGTGCTTCGCGCTCCAGCGTCGCTCGTCCTCGTCCCACTCGAACATCGGGAAGTCGGTCACCCAGAGGAACGTGAACGCGTCCTCGTCGATCAGCCCGAGCTCGCGGCCGAGGTGCAACCGAAGGAACCCGAGGACCCTCGACGTTGCGTCCCAACCGTCCGCGGCGAACAGGAGCGTCTCCCCCGCGGCGAGGGCGAGCGCCTCGATCTCGCGCTCGGAGAGGAACTTCGCGATCGGAGAGCGGAGCTCCCCGCTCTCGGCGTCGCGCATGAGGTATGCGAGACCCCTTGCGCCGCGCTCCTTCGCGAGGTCCTCGAGGATGGTGATCTCCGCCCTCGAGAAGGTCCGGGGCACGCGGAGGAAGCGGACGGCCTCGGCGCCGGAGAACACACCGAACTCGGAGTCGCGCGTGATCGCGGTCGCGTCCTCGAGCTCGAGGCCGAAGCGCGTGTCCGGCTTGTCGGAGCCGAAACGATGGTCGGCCTCGCCGTACGTCATCCGCGGCCACGGCGTCGGGATCTCGACGCCGATGCAGTCGCGCCAGATGGAAGCAAACATCCGCTCCATCAGCGCGAAGAGCGCTTCCTGGTCGGGAAAGCTCATCTCGACGTCGAGCTGGGTGAGCTCCTGGACGCGATCGGCACGCAGGTCCTCGTCGCGGAAGCAAATCGCGATCTGGTAGTAGCGGTCGAAGCCCGCGATCATCGTCAGCTGCTTGAGGATCTGCGGGCTCTGCGGCAGCGCGAAGAAGCGCCCCTTGTGGAGGCGGCTCGGCACGACGAAGTCGCGCGCGCCCTCGGGCGTCGACTTGTAGAGGATCGGCGTCTGGATGTCGAGAAAGCCCGCCTCCTCCATGTGCCTCCGGATGATCCCCACCATCCGAGCGCGCAGGCCCAGGTTGCGCTGCAGCTTCTCGCGTCGCAGGTCAAGCCATCGGTAGCGGAGCCGAAGCGTCTCGTCGACGTTCTCCTCGTCGAGCTGGAAGGGGAGTGGCGTCGAGCGCGACACGATCTGGAGCTCGTCGACGGCGAGCTCGACCTCACCCGTTGTCATCTTCGGGTTGACCGTCTCGGGTAAGCGGGCGACCACCTCGCCGCGCGCCTGGAGCACGAACTCGTTGCGAATCTCACCGGCGAGCTCGGCGGCCGCGGGTGCATGCTCGGGGTTGATCACGAGCTGCGTGACACCGGTGCGATCCCGGAGGTCGACGAAGACGAGGCCGCCGTGATCGCGGCGGCGGGCGACCCAGCCGGCCAGGCTCAGCGTCCGACCGACGTGCTCGGTCCGCGGCTCGCCGCACATGAGGTCTCGCCAGCTCACGGCGAGAGCCTAGAGACGATCTCGTCGTGCGCGAGGGTCTCGTCGGCCGCTCCTGGCCTGCGGAGCGTCGCCGTCTCGGGCCCGACGACGACCGTCGCAGCCGCGTCGAGCCGTCGTGCCTGCGTGAGCTGGCCCTTGAGCGAACGCCCCGCGTAGTCCGTCTCGGCGCTGACGCCGGCACGTCGGAGCTCGGCGAGCCAGCGGGCGACGGCGCTGCGTGGCGCGCCATCCTCGAGAGCGAGGAACACGTCGATGCCGGCTGCCTCGGGCGCGGCGACACCCTCCTCCTCCATCGCGATCAGCAGCCGCTCGATCCCCGCGCCGAAGCCGATCCCGGGCGTCGGAGGGCCGCCGATCTCCTCGATGAGGTAGTCGTACCGGCCACCGCCCGTGATGGTCGAGTTCTGGTTCTCGAGCGGCCCGACGAACTCGAAGGTCGTGCGGGTGTAGTAATCGAGCCCCCGCACGAGCGTCGGCACGAGCTCGTAGGCGACCCCCGTTGCGTCGAGGTCCGTCCGTACGGCGTCGAAGTGCGTCACGCAGGCTTCGCACAGCGACTCACCGATCTTCGGTGCCTCGGAGAGCGCGTCGCGGACCCCTGCTGGCTTCGCGAGGTAGTTGTCGAACACCCGGAGTGGGCTGACGTCGACCTTCGCGCGCGTCTCGTCGTCCAGCCGCTCCGCGTTCTCGGTGAGCCAGGTACGGAGCTGTTCCAGGTAGCGGGGACGACACGCGCGGCACCCGATCGAGTTGAGCTCCAGGTGGTAGCGAGTCACGCCGAGGCGCGCGAGGAGTGTGTCATACAGCTGGATCAGCTCGGCGTCGATCGCCGGGTCGTCCGTGCCGATCGCCTCGACCGAGGCCTGCCAGTGCTCGCGGTAGCGCCCGCGGCCTGGCGCGCCGTAGCGGTACATCGACGCGAGCGTGTAGATCTTCACGGGCTGCGGGTCGCGGTGCATCCCGTGCTCGATGTAGGCGCGGCAGATCGGCGCCGTTCCTTCCGGACGCAGCGTCAACGAGCGATCCGAGCGGTCCGAGAAGGTGTACATCTCCTTCTGCACGACGTCTGACCCCGCCCCCGACGTGCGTGCGAAGAGCACCGTGTCCTCGAAGACCGGAGTCAGGATCTTCCGGTAGCCGTAGAGGGCGCAGAGACGCTCGATCTCTCCCGTGACGCGCTGCCAGAGCGGCATCTCGGTCGGGACAACATCGTGGGTGCCGCGCGGCCGCTCGATCCGTACCCGCTCGCTCAACCGGCAGCCTCCTCGCGCTCGCGCCGCAGGTCGGCGAGATACGGGTTTCGCGCCAACTCGTCCCCGAGAGTTGTCGCAGGGCCGTGGCCGGGATAAACGACCGTCTCGCCGGCATACCCGTCCACGAGTGTTCGCAGAGAACCGAGCAGCGTGTCCCAGTCGCCGCCGGGGAGGTCCGTGCGGCCGACGGAGCCGGCGAACAGGACGTCGCCGGAGAGCAACGCGCCCTCGATCGCGTAGGCGAGGTGACCGGGCGAGTGACCGGGCACCGAGAGAACGCCGAAGGGGATACCCGCAAGCTCGAGCGTCTCGCCGCCCTCGAGCAGGACGTCAGGTGTCCAGGGACGCGTCGCGAGTCCCGGGGGTGCGAAGGCGTTTGGGTTCTCGAGCAGCGCTCGCTCGGTCGTCGGCGCGTACACGGGTGCTTCGGTCCCTTCCGCAAGGTCGGCCAGGCCGAGCACGTGGTCGAAGTGGCCGTGCGTGACGAGGATCGCGGTGCAGCGCGCGCCGAGCGACGCGAGTTGGAGACGGAGCTCGGTCGCCGAGCCGCTCGGGTCGACGACGACGGCCGCGGACGCCGATCGGTCGGCTCGTACGACGTAGCAGTTCGTCGCGAACGGGCCGAAAGTGAACTGTTCGACGACCGGAGGCACGCTCGCGAGTGTAGGGCGCTCCACGGCGCCACCGCCGTTGCAGGCGCGATACGGTGCACGCGTGCAGGCCTGGGATCTCACGGTGATCGAGGCGCCGGGAGGCACGGTCGACCCGGCCGTCCTGATGACGGACGACGGAGCACGCGCGATCATGCTCCGCCTCGACGCCGGCCAGGAGCTCAGCGACCACCAGGTTCGCGAGCGCGCTTGGCTCGTCGTGGTCGAGGGCGAGGCCGAGATCCGCTGCGGCGACGAGGTCGTGCGCGGCGGCGTCGGGACGCTGGCGACGTTCGACCCGGCGGAGCGACACGCCGTCTCGAGCGCGACCGGCGCCCGCTTGCTGCTCCTCCTTGCCCCATGGCCGGGCGACGGCCACTACCTGGAGGGCGAGACTGCCCGGTAGCGCTCGCGTCGCGGGTCGCGCGCTCGCCGGGACGTCGGCGGAGAGCACCGATTCACTCGAACGGCCGTTACGCGCGCGGGAGCCTAGCGCGGTGTGAGGAAACGAGCGCTAGCTCAGCGCCCGGAATCCTTGAGGCGTCGCTTCTCGTGGGCGCGCCACACGAGCCGATCCATGAAGTAGCTGAAGGGGACGAACACCGCGAGCAGGAACAGGGTCTGCACTACAGCCCCCGCGAAGCTCAAGCGGTCTCCGGCCAGCAACAGGACGGTCGCGAGGAAGATCGGAGCGAAGATCGCGCCCCGCTTCAGCACGCGGCGCCACGACGGCGGTTGAGCGACGCCACGCGCCGGCTTCGGCTTCGAGGCGCCTCGGCCCTCGCTCTTCTTGGCAGTGCTCTTCAGCGGCGACTCCGACTTGAGCTCGGTCGCGCTGAGGACGGTCTCGTTCCCCTCGGCGTCGATCTCGACGAGGTCGTACGTGTGCCGCTTCTCCTTCGCCCGCCGGCGTCGTTGCTTCTGTGTCGCCATCGACGTGATTATGCCCGCGACACGACCACCCCACCCTCGCGAATCACCGTGTGGACGACGTCGCCCGCGAGGTGGTACGCGAGGTGACGCCAGTCCAGCGCGTCGAGGAGGACGACGTCGGCCCGCAACCCGGGAGCGAGCCGACCGCGGTCCGAGAGGCCGAGCACGTGGGCGGCGTTGACCGTGCACGCGGCAAGGGCCTCCTCAGGCGAGAGCCCGAGCTGCGTGCACGCGAGCGTGCAGACAACCGGCAGGCTCTCGCAGTAGGCGCTCCCGGGGTTGAAGTCGGTTGCGAGAGCGACGATCGCCCCCGTATCGACGAGCGCCCGAGCAGGGGGCATCGGCCGGGCGAGGTAGAGCGCAGCGATAGGCAACAGGACGGCGGCGACGTCGCTCGCCGCCAGAGCCGCTACGCCTTCGCGCCCGGTGGCCTCCAGGTGGTCGATGGAACGCGCCCCGAGCTCGACCGCGAGCGGAACCGCGCCGATCTCCGACAGCTGGTCGCCATGGAGTCGGAGTGCGAGCCCGCGAGCGCGGCAGGCGAGCAGGTAGCGACGGGCTTGCTCGGCGTCGAACGTGCCTCGCTCGACGAACACGTCCGCCGCTACAGCGACCCTGGCCGCGTCGGGGAGCACGTCCGCGATGAGCCAGTCGACGTACGCGTCAGCGTCGGGGTGCTCGGGCGGCACCGCGTGCGCGCCGAGCCAGGTGGGCACGCCGCCAGCCGCCCGGACCGCTTCGAGCTGCGCGAGCTCCGTGTCGTGGTCGAGCCCGTAGCCGCTCTTTCCCTCGAACGTCGTGGTGCCCTTCGCGAGCATGGCGTCCCGGTGACGCTCGACGATCTCCCGCAAGGCGACGGGGCCTGCCGCTCGTGTCGCGCGGGTCGTCGAGAGGATCCCGCCGCCGGCGGCGAGCAGCTCCTCGTAGGTCGCGCCGGACGCCCGGAGGGCGAACTCGTGAGCCCGGTCACCCGCGAAGGCAGGGTGCGTGTGGCAGTCGACGAGCCCCGGGATCGCCGCGAGCCCCCGACCGTCGATCTCTTCGAGGTCGTCGCCGTCGCCGTCGACCCGAAGGTCGCGCATCGCGCCGACCGACTCGACGAGGCCGTCGCGCACGAGCACGTATGCGTCCTCGATCACCTCGACCTCGTCGAGCGCGCGACCGCGGAGCGGCAACTCGGCGCCGCCCGGAGTCACGACCTGGGCCAGGTCGCGGATGAGCAGACGGCCCATCAGCCCAGCCTCACGACGGGCTCACGACGTAATGCCCGGCAGGTCGAGCGCGCCCGCGCGTGCGGCGTCGATCGCGTCCTCGTAGCCGGCATCGGCGTGACGCATCACACCCGTGCCGGGGTCGGCCGTGAGGACTCGCTCGAGCCGCTCGTCCGCGTCGTGGCTGCCGTCCGCCACGACGACCATCCCGGCGTGAATCGAGTTGCCGATCCCGACTCCGCCGCCGTGATGGACGCTGACCCAGGTGGCGCCTGCGGCCGTGTTCAGGAGCGCGTTCAGGATCGGCCAGTCGGCGATCGCGTCGGATCCGTCACGCATCGATTCGGTCTCGCGATACGGGGATGCGACCGAGCCCGAGTCGAGATGATCACGCCCGATTACCACGGGCGCCGACACCACGCCGGAGCGGACGAGCCCGTTGATCGCAAGCCCTGCACGTGCGCGGTCGCCGTAGCCGAGCCAGCAGATCCGTGCGGGAAGGCCCTGGAACGCCACCCGCTCCGGTGCCAGCTCGAGCCAGCGTTGAAGAAGCACGTCGCCGGGGAACAGCCTTTTCAACTCGCCGTCGATGGCTGCGATGTCGGCCGGGTCGCCGGAGAGTGCGGCCCACCGGAACGGCCCGATCCCTCGACAGAAGAGCGGCCGGATATAGGCCGGGACAAAGCCCGGGTATGTGAAGGCGTCGCTCAGCCCCCCTCGATAGGCCTCCCCTCGCAGATTGTTGCCATAATCGAAAACATAGCATCCCATCCGGACGAACTCGACCATCGCGCGGACATGCGCCACGATCGACACGGACGCGAGTCTCAGGTACTCGTCGGGGTCGCGCTCGCGGAGCGCGGCCGCCTCCTCGAACGGCACCTCGGCCGGCACGTATCCCGTGAGCGGATCGTGCGCCGCCGTCTGGTCCGTGACGAGATCGAACGCCTCGCCGCGCGCGACGAGCTCGGGAAACACGTCGGCCGCGTTCCCGCGGAACGCGACCGACAGCGCGCGACCCGCGGCGGCCGCCTCGCGAACGCGCGCGATCGCCTCGTCGAGCGACGGCGCCTGCTCGTCGAGGTACCGCGTCTCGAGCCGGCGATCGATCGAGCGCTGGTCGACGTCGACGCAGAGGATCGCCGCGCCGGCCATCGTCGCGGCGAGCGGCTGAGCGCCGCCCATTCCCCCGAGCCCAGCCGTGAGCACCGTTCTCCCCGCCAGGTCGGGCGATCCGAAATGCGCCTCGCCGGCGGCGCAGAACGTCTGGTATGTCCCCTGCAGGATCCCCTGCGTCCCGATGTAGATCCAGGACCCCGCCGTCATCTGGCCGAACATCGTCAGCCCCTCGGCTTCCAGACGACGGAACTCGTCCCACGTCGCCCATGCAGGCACGAGCAGCGAGTTTGCAATGAGGACACGAGGCGCGGCCGGATGGGTCCTGAACACGCCAACGGGCTTTCCCGACTGAACGAGGAGAGTCTCGTCCTCTTCCAGACGCAGCAGCGCGCGCACGAGGCCGCGGAGTGCGTCGTGAGAGCGCGCGGCACGACCCGACCCCCCGTAGACGACGAGCGCCTCGGGGTGCTCGGCGACCTCGGGATCGAGGTTGTTGAGCAGCATCCGGAGCGGCGCCTCGGTCTGCCACGAGCGGGCGTTGAGCGTGGTGCCGCGTGGCGCTTGGATCGAGGACAGATCGCCAACGAGGTGCTCGACGATGTCGCTCACGCCTCGCCACCGCCGTCGCTCCCACCCGACTGGGAGGCTGGCCGCGATTCCCGCTGTCGGAAGCGGAACCAGGTCCACGCCGTCGCGACCACGAAGTATCCGACGGCGACAAGCAGCGCTTTCATCAGGTCGCCGCCCGTGATTGCGGCGAAGATCAGGATCACCACGGCAAGGCCGGCGTTGAAGAGCGCCGCGGCCCGATACGGCTGCCGCGGCGGAGGCAGGTCGCTCATACGCTGTCCTCGACGATCTCGGCCACGACGGCGGCGAGCAGGCGCCCGTCCCTGACCGCGGATGCGACGCGCTCGATGTCGGCAGAGAGCGATCGATCCTCGCGAACCCGCTCCGAAAGGGACCGGACGAACGCCCGCGCGGCCCGCACGCCGATCCCCGGCTCGAGCGGCGCGAGAAACTCCACGGCCTGCGCCCCCGCGAGCAGCTCGATCGCAAGCACCCGCTCGGCGTTCGCGACCACCTGCAGGGCCTTGAGACCCGCGCCGTTCCCCATGGACACATGGTCTTCCTGGCCGGCACTCGTCGGGATCGAGTCCACCGAAGCCGGATGACAGAGCGACTTGTTCTCGGACACGAGCGCCGCGGCGACGTACTGCGGGATCATGAAGCCCGAGTTGAGGCCCTCCTCACGCGCAACCAGGAACGGTGGGAGCCCGTCCGACAACGACGGGTTGACGAGGCGCTCCGTCCGTCGCTCGCTGATGTTCGCGAGCTCCGCGCACGCGATCGCGAGACAGTCGAGCGCCATTGCAACCGGCTGTCCGTGGAAGTTCCCGTTCGAGACGATCAGCTGCTCGTCGAGAAGGACTAGCGGGTTGTCGGTGGCGGCGTTCAGCTCCACCGCGACCGTGCGCTCGACGTAGTCGAGCAGATCACGGCTCGCACCGTGCACCTGCGGCGCACATCGCAGTGAGTACGCGTCCTGCACCTTGTCGCACCACCGGTGGGACTCCACGATCGCCGACCCGGCGAGGAGCGCCCGCAGGCGAGCGGCGCTCCGGACCTGACCGGGAAGCGGTCGAGCCGCGTGGATTGCTGCGTGGAAGCTGGTCGGTGTCCCCTGGAGAGCTTCTAGCGACATGGCACACGCGACATCCGCCGCCTCGGCGAGCCGCACGGCCCGAGTCAACGCAAGCGACGCCATCGCGGTCATGAACTGCGTGCCGTTGATCAGCGAGAGACCTTCCTTCGCGGCGAGGGTGATCGGCTCTCGGCCGATCGCCTCCAGCGCGGCCGCGCCGGGCAGCAGCTTGCCGTCGACGCTCGCCTCGCCTTCACCGACCAGCGGGAGCGCGAGGTGCGCGAGGGGCGCCAGGTCGCCGCTGGCGCCGACCGAGCCGCGCGAAGGCACGCGCGGCACGAGCCCGGCGACGAGAGCCGCGACGAGCAACTCGACCGTCTCGACCCGCGCGCCGGAATACCCCTTCGCGAGCGCGTTCGCGCGAAGCAGCATCGCGGCGCGGACGATCTCGTCGGGGTACGGGTCACCCACTCCACATGCGTGGCTTCGGAGCAGGCGCAGCTGGAGCTCGGCGGCCTGCTCGGGTGGAATGGATTCGGAGACGAACCGGCCGAAGCCGGTGTTGACGCCGTAGGTGTGGTCTCCGACCTCGGACTCGAGGAACGCGCGAGAGGCCGCAACACGCTCGCGTCCGCGAGCCGCCACTTCGACCGATCGTCCGTCGACCGCGACGTCCCAGACGTCCGCGATGGTCAGGTCGTCGCCCGTCAGCTCGACCGGAGCCGGCACGGGGCGAGTCTAGTCTGGTGCGCCGCGACGCCTGCGGATCGAGCTGATCGTGCTCCCGCCCGCCGTCGACCGAACTGTCCGCTCGACCGGCCGGTCCCTGGACAGAAACGCGCTTGACCACGGCGTTGCCCGATCCATCTCGGAGAAGGCTGACGTGGCGCTGACGCTGGGCAGCGGGGCCAGCCGAGGGCAGCATCGACGAACCGGCTCCGTACGCGCCCCCGGCACGGGGGAGCAAGGCTCCCTGAAGTCACGGTATCCGCAGAAGCGTCACGGCTGTGTGCTGTCTTCGTGCCGTGTCTGTGACTTCGCATGCACGGACCGTCGCGCACGACGGCGGCAAGACGGCACACCACCGACCGCGTTTCATGACGTCAGGCCACCCAACCCCTGCAGATGCCACTCGAGGATGCGGTCTGCGTCGAGCTCCTCGAGGTGCAAGGCCCGAGCGGCCGCATCGAGCGCAGCCCCGGTCGGAAGGCTGTCCGCTCCGAGCGGGGAGCGCACCCCAGCGGCCCTGGCAGCCGCCTCCACGGAAACACACGGGAGCAAGCCGACAAGCTCGCCGCGACCGACGCTCGAGCCCCGCGCCTCCGCCTCTTCGACGATTCGCCGTACCATCGCGTGCGGCGCGGTGGCGTCGAGCTCGATGACGTTCGTCGACACCTGCACCGTCCCGTCGGGAAGCTGCAGGCCGAGCGCCTGGACGCCGGGTAGGCCGCCAGAGGAGTGACGGACCGCCGCCGCGATCTCGCGCGCCGCGTCCAGCGTCCCGTGGAGCTCCAGGTTGAAGGCGAGCAGTGGGCTGCGGACGCCGACCAGCACAGCGCCGGCACGCGAATCGAGCCGCGCCGGCCCGTACGCCGGACTGAGCTCCCCCGCGTCGATGCGCTGTTGCAGCTCGTCGGGCCCGCCCCGACGGAAGAACGCCGGCCGCAGCCCTCCGCCGACCGACCCGTAGAGGAACACGGGCAGCTCCAGCTCCTCCCCCACGCGGCGTGCAACGGCACGCGCGACCGCCTCCGCTCTGTCGAGGTCACCGCTGTCGAGCGGCACCACCGGCACGACGTCGGCGGCGCCGACGCGTGGGTGCACTCCGTCGTGGGCTCGCAGGTCCACGACACGGCGCGACGCCTCGACGCCCGCGACAAGCCCATCTTCGAGCGCCCGATCGTCGCCGACCAGCGTGAACACGGAGCGGTGGTGATCCGGGTCGACGTGCGTGTCGAGGAGGCGCGCGCCGCTCCCACCGAACGCCGCGCCCAGCGACGCGACGACCGCGAGATCGCGGCCCTCCGACACGTTCGGGACCGACTCGAGCGGCAGCATCCGGCCTACTCTAGAAACCATGCGCGAACCGACGGCACCTGTGTACTACGACCGCCGGGCGCCCGAGTACGACGACTGGTATCTCGGCACGGGCGCGTTCGTCGATCGGGAGCGGCCCGGCTTCGACGACGAGCTCTCGGAGGCCGTCGAGATCCTCGCCACGCTCGAGCCCAAGAGCACGCTCGACGTTGCCTGCGGCACCGGGTTCCTGACGCAACACCTCCGCGGGCCGGTCACCGGGCTCGACGCGAGCGCGCGGATGCTCGCCCTCGCGTCCAGGCGCATTCCGGCCGCCAGCTTCGTGCAAGGCGACGCTCTCGCGCTGCCGTTCCCCGACGACAGCTTCGACCGCGTCGCGAGCGGTCACTTCTACGGCCACCTCGACGAGCGTCAGCGCGTCGCCTTCCTGCAAGAGGCACGTCGCGTCGCTCCGGAGCTAGTTCTCGTCGACGCCTCGCTGGAGCACTCCGACGTCACGGAGGAATGGGCGGTGCGGCACCTGCGCGACGGATCGTCCTGGGAGGTCTACAAGCGCTACTTCTCGCCTACCGTGCTCGTCGAGGAGCTCGGCGGTGGCGAGGTTCTCCACGCTGGGCACTGGTTCGTCGTCGTGCGCTCGCGGCGGTGAGCGGCTACCGCTCGCTCGCGACGTTGCAACGCGATAACGCTCGTTGCCGCCGATGCCTCGACGCCGGATACCCGATCGATCCTCACCCCGTGTTCGCCGGGACGCGTGCCCAGCGTGCCTATGTCTACGGGCTCGCGCCGGGCCGTGTCGAGGCAGACACCGGGCTCCCGTGGCAGGGGCGCGCCGGCCGAACGCTCCGCCGCTGGCTTCGGCTCGACGAGGACGAGTTCTTCCGCCGCTTCTACTGCGCTTCGGTCACACGATGCTTTCCAGGGGCCAGTCCGAGCGGGCGCGGCGACAGGGCGGCGACCGCTGCCGAGCGAGCCCTCTGCGCCGATTGGCGAGCAGACGAGCTTCGGTTGCTCCGACCTGCGCTGATCGTCACGGTCGGGCTCGCCCCGGCGACCGCCCTGCTCGGAATTCGCCGTCTCACGGAGGCCATCGGCAAGAGCTATGCGTACGGCGACGCAGTCGCGATCCCGCTTCCGCACCCGTCGGGTGCGAGCAGCTGGCTCAACGACGCGACGAATCGCGCGCGCCTCGGCAAGGCGCTCACGCACGTTCGCCGCGAGCTCGCGCGGATCGCGACTCTCGACCCGGTCGAATAGGATCGCGCCGTGAGCATCGGAGCCGTCCTGGACGAGGCGTGGACACTCTTCACGCGCTTCTTCCTGCGCTTCTTCGTCATCGGGCTCGTGGTCTTCGCGGCCGTGAACCTGCTCTACGCCCTGGTGGTCGCGGCGCTCGACGACGACAACACGGGTACGGCGTTCTGGCTCGCGATCGTTGGGTTCGCAGCGTCCGTGATCGGCGTCACATGGCTGCAGGGCGCATTCGTCTACGCCGTCAAGGACGCGCGCGACGGGAGCATGGACGCCAGTCTCGGCGAGGTGTTCTCGCGCGTCTCGTCATCGATCGTCCCGCTCCTCGTCGCCGGGTTCCTCGCCGGGATCGGGATCGCCGTCGGGCTCGTGCTGCTGATCGTCCCAGGGCTGTTCCTGATGACCATCTGGGCCGTGATCGCGCCCGTGATCGTGCTCGAGAAGCGACCGCCGTTCGGCGCGTTCGGGCGCTCGCGCGAGCTCGTGCGCGGGCATGGCTGGACGGTCTTCGCGATCGTACTGATCACCGGTCTGCTCACCGGCATCGCGAGCGGGATCCTCCAGGCGGCGTTCTCCTTCCTCCCACGCTTCCTCGAGATCCTCATCGGCGGCACGATCGCTCAGGCAGTCGTCGCGCCGTTCGGCGCGATTGCGCTTGCGATCACCTACTTCAGGCTCCGCGACGCGCACGGCGGCGAGCCGGCCGCGCCGGCGGACGCGTGACGCTCGACCCCGAGACCGAGCAACGGATCGAGGAGCCGGCGTCCGACGCCGCCGTGCGCGAGGCACGGCTCACACCCGCAGAGGCCGTCGAGCACATGCGGATCCGGCTGCCCGAACGAGGCAACCGCACCCTGCGTCGTGTCCTTGAGCGCGCGAACGCGGACGTCCAGCTCAAAGGCTGGTGGCACGTCTCCAACGTCAACGCGGTCGTGCGCCTCCAGATCAACGACCACTCCTGGGTGCACATCCAGATCGTCGCCAACATCGCGCTGAAGCTGCTCCGTCAGCTGATGAAGCACGGCATCGAGCCCTCGGTCGTTCGCGACTACGGCATGCAGAACGACGACGCCGAGGTGGTCGTCGTCCTCTCCGCGCTGACCCACTGCGTCGGGATGTCGGTGCATCGCCGTGGACACGAGGACTGGAGCCTCTTTCTCGCCGAGCCGAAGCTCCGCGAGCTCCTCGAGGGGATCTACGAGGAGCCCGACCTGACCGTCGTTGTATGCGAGGTGCTGCAGGCGATCACGAGCCACCGCGCGGACGGCGAGCCGCTCTCGCTCGAGGCCGGGATCCTGCGCGTCGGCGACGCACTCGACATGGCGAAGGGCCGCTCCCGTATTCCGTTCGAGAAGGGGCAGGTGACGATGCACTCACTCTCTGCGGCCGCCGTCGAGGAGGTCGTGATCGGGGACGGCGAGACGAAGCCCGTACGCATCGAGATCGTCATGAACAACTCCTCGGGCCTCTATCAGGTCGACGGGCTCCTCAAGGCGAAGCTCCGGGGCTCGGGGCTGGAGCCGCACGTCGAGGTGATCGCACACATCGACACCGCCGACGAGAAGCGCCTCGTGCCCGAGTACCGTCTCGAGATCTGAGGTCCGGTGGCAAACATCTTCGAGCCCGAGTGGCAGTTCGAGGGCGACGAGCCCGCCCGTCTTCGTGCATCGCGTGTCGGAGCCCGGGCAGGAAGCTCGCGGCTCGGTGCGACGCCTACGAGAGCGCCAGCAGCTCGCTTCAGGACGTCAGATGTCCTCGTCCAGCGCGGTCAGCGGGCCGCCCGCGTCACCGGTGTTCGACGTTCCACGGGGCTCGATCAGGAGGACGTGTGCCTCCTCGTCCGCCTTCGGGCAGTGCTCGACCCCACGAGGAACGACGAAGAGCTCGCCCGCCTCGAGCTCGACGTCGCGGCCGCGTAGCTGGATCGTGAGCCGGCCGTGGAGCACGAGGAAGAAGTCGTCGGTTTCGTCGTGCCGGTGCCAGACGAACTCGCCCTTCACCTTGACGAGCTGGAGCTTGTAGTCGTTGAGGTACCCGACCGTCTTCGGGCTGAAGCGATCGGAGAACAACGCGAGCTTGTCCGCGAGGTTGATGCTGTCGTGCATGGGGTCCCTTCCGTCGTTTCGGCGGGCGTGGCGAGCGGTACTTGCGGCGGTACAATCGAACCCTCCCTGCGGGATCGTCTAATGGTAGGACGCCGGATTCTGGCTCCGGAAGTTGGGGTTCGAGTCCCTGTCCCGCAGCCTCGAAACGCCCCGAAAGGGGCGTTTCGCGTTTGACGTACCGGCAACGCTCGTGACATCTGCTGTGAAGCTTTCGTAAGTGATCGAGCGCGACATTGTGATGCGCGGCTACGCTCGCTCGTAGCGTTTCGACACGACCGGCACGCGCCGGGCTTCGCTTCTGCGGCCCGACTGCGGCGCGCGCCCCGCTCCTGTCCCCCACGCGGAGGTCATCTCCTGAAAGCCCTCGTCACGGGCCTGTGCGCCCTCGTACTCTGTGCCACGCCGGTCGCCGCTCACGCGGGCTCGTCGTCGGATCTGGGCGTCCAGCTCACGCGGCACCTGGAGACGATGCAGAAGGACACCTCGGTGATCCAGTTCTTCGACAAGCACCGCTGGCTGCTCTCCCACCCGCGCTTCGCGAGCGAGGCAAGGCTCCACCTCGGCACTGCCCAGCGACACCTCGCGGCGACGAAGGCTAAGGCCGCACGGGCGCGGATCACGGTTGTCCGACGCAAGCGCGAGAGCGAGCGCCGGCAGCTTGCGGCAAGGCTGTCGAGCTCGCCGACGGAGGCGATCTGCCACGTCTTCGGCAGTTACTGCGACCAGGCGCTCCAGGTCGCGCGTTGCGAGTCCGGCTTTAGCGCGACCGCGCAGAACGGGCAGTACCTCGGCCTCTTCCAGATGGGCTCGAACGAGCGCAGTCTGTACGGGCACGGTGGGACAGCGCTTGAGCAGGCGCGCGCGGCGTACCGCTACTTCGTCGCTTCGGGCAGCGACTGGAGCCCGTGGTCGTGCAAGCCGTGGAGTTGATCGCCCGCGACGTTTCGTGCGCAAAGTGCGGCACCGGACTCCGAGGTCGGGTTCCCACGGCGCAGGATCGCTGGTAGTTAGAGCCTCGTGCCCTTCTGGCGGAAGGACGACCGCCTCAGGCCTCTCGATGAGGCAGCCGCGTACGCGCGCTGCCACGGCGACCGTGACGACTCCGTCCGCGTGGTGAAGCTCCCGCCCCGCCGCGCCCGGTACGAGCTGCTTGCCACGGGAGAGGAGATCCGCCGTCGGTTCGAGGAGCGAATCGACGCTCGCGAGTCCGACCCTCCCCTAGCAACAACACCGCCCGCAGCGGCCTGACACGTCGCGGTCCGCGGTGTCTCGCCAACCGCAAACCCGGGCCGCTCAGGCACAAGCGGTGCACCGGAGACGCGGAGGCCGTTCGCTACACTAGGCCGTCGCCACGGCCCATTCGTCTAGTGGCCTAGGACACCGCCCTCTCACGGCGGCGGCACGGGTTCGAATCCCGTATGGGCCTTGAGGCTGTACATCCTGGAAGTGCCGCAAACCCCGTCACCATGCGGGGTTTGCGCATGCCTGCAGGGATTCAGCAGCCCCAGGCGCGTGTACGAGCGTGACCGGCTGACCTCGCGCAAACACGCCAACACGAGTCGGCTGACCGGTGTCCTACCTACAGACGCTGCGAACGCGGCTGTTTGGAGGGCGGAGTCCGAGCGAGCTGTTCGGTCTGCGTTCGTTGCGCCGCTGGAGGCCGGGGCGGCAGCCGGCAGTCCCATCGCGATGCCGACCTCGAGGGGGTGGGCGGAGCTCGTTGTGAACTCCAAAGCGAATGGGTTGAGGTCGCCGCCCGGACGCTGCACCACAACAGCGCCTCCGGCTTACGCGGCGGGGAGCGCTAGTCGTTTTCGATCCAGGCGGCTCGTCCGGCGCCAACGCGAAGGGCTCGTCTAAAGGAGAAGGCCGCAGGCCCCTCGTAGGCGTTTGCCCGCCGCCGCAGGAGGGAACACAGGTGATGGAGGGGGCATGGCGCTAGCAGAAGAACTCCGCGAGATCGCAGCGATTCTCGAAAACCCAAGCTCGCCGTTTCACAGGGAGGGTGGGCAGCTGCGTTCGGTCGCTAGTCGGCTCGCGCTGGTGGAGGAGCGTGCTGAGCGCGCTGAGCGAGCGGCCGAGCAATGGCAGCGCGCTCACGACTACGCCGCGCGGGAGCTGGAAGAGCTCACGGCGGCACTAAAGCCCCCGTCGCGACTCGTTCGCGATCAGCGCCCCGAGCGGGTCGGTGCCGAATACGGCGCCGCCCGTGCCCCATCCCACCGCAGGAATCCCTCCTAGCCGGACGGCAACGGGAGATGCTCACGGTTTTCGTGTTCGAGGAGGGCGAGTCCAGGCGGGAGGAGGAGTTGCGACCGACGCTTGACCGGCTCGGGGAGACGGCGCTGCTGTGGCTGGCGCTCCGCGATCCGACCGAGGCTGAGGTGGCGGCTGTGCAGGAGGCGCTGGAGCTGAGCGACGAGCAGGCACGAAGACTGCTCGAGCAGCCGCCCCGCGCTTCCTTGGTGGACGCGGGCGAGCATTTGCATGTGACGCTGTATGTGGCCAGCGGCGAGGGGGGCGAACCCGTCCTTCGTCCCGTCGAATGCGTGCTCGGACACAACTGGGTCGTGACGGCTCACGAGGCCGAGATCGAGGTGCTTGAGGAGTTCCGCGAACGCGCCGAGGGAGGCGGTCAGATCGGAGAGCTGGACTCCCCCTCATTTGTGGCGGCGGTGGCCGATTGGGTCGTGGCCAGCTACTTCCGCGCCTTCGAGGAGGTCGAGAGCGAACTGGAGGAGCTGGACGCGAAGATCATGGCCGACATCCCCAAGAACGTGGCCGACGAGCTGGAACGGCTGGTGGAACTGCGCCGCTCGATCGGGACGCTGCGACGGGCGCTCGCCCCGCACCGTGAGGTGATCGCCGCTCTCGCGCATCCCGAGCTCGATCTGCTGTCGACCGAGACCTCGGCGAAGCGGTTCACGGCCCTCGAGAGTCGGGTGACACAGGCGGTGGAGGCGGCACGAGAAGCGAAGGAGTCGACGCGTGGCACATTCGACCTCCTCGTCGCCCGCATCGGTCAGCGGACGAACGACATCATGAAGTTGTTCACGCTGGTCACGGTGATTCTCCTGCCCGCGACCGTGCTCGCAGGAGTGATGGGGATGAACTTCCAGGTCGGCCTCTTCGACCTCGTCTGGATGTTCTGGGCGGTGATCGCCGCGATGCTCGGCATCGCCGTGCTCGTACTCTCGATCGCCCGTCATCGAGGCTGGATCTAGCGCCACTCGACGAGCCAGGCCGCCCCCAATGCAGCCACGCGCACGCGCATCGAGTCGGCGCACCACGATCCTCCCGCGCCTAGGTGCAGGGGGTACTCAGCGGTTGAAGGTGGTGGCTCGGACACCACTGGTTTGGAGCGACACGACCTTGACTCCAGCGGCAGCCGCGCCTGCCTCGAACCTTTCCCTCAACGCGTGCTGGGCTTCTGCCGACTTGGAAGCTTCAACCGCAGCGCAACCCCGGAACGTCACCCCGTCGGCGTTGCTGACGAGCTTTGACGGATGTCCGGCGACGTTGATGAGGTTCTGGACGTCGAGGCCTGGCTGGTTGACGATGAGTTCAAAATCGACCGTGAAGACAGTCGTTTCCACCTATGACTCTCAACTTGGTTGGGGCACGTCCGGGGCACGCCCCGAATTCAGTGCCTCGGTCCCACCCCTGATGCTCGATGCAGTCGTCGCCCATCGTAGGCGGCGTCGAAGCTCACGCCAGAAAGATTCCCCGCCATCATGCGGTCAAAATCACGATCCGGCGAAGAACCGGCCTGATTGTGGTGCCTCGGGAGCTTGGTGTTAGTACCAGCGCCCTCGTGCGAAGCCTCCGAAGGCGATCAGCCCGACAAGGGCAATGATGATGCCCACCCAAACGCTCCAGAAGAGGGCGAGCAGAATCCCTGCGATCACAAGGATTCCACCCAGGCCGATCCCCCCGAGATTGCCTCCTGACCTCTGCGGTGTTGCCATCGTCCCTCCCTCTTCGGAATGGGCTGCCTAGGTTGCGAACAAGGGTCCGGGCTCCTCGATCGGACCGGGCCATGGGTCGAGTGCGGGCTGGTCATCTCGTTGCCCGAGAGTCGAGACGATCTCCGCGGCTCCCGACTCGGACCACGCCCCCGTCGCCACCAATAGTCGGACGACTTCGTCCGCGTCCATTCCGCGGGCAAGCAACTCCTCAACCCGCGTCGGCGTCACCACGACGACGCTCATGGCTCGCGCGTGTGCACCACGTCACGGTCGCGGACTACCGTCTCGCGGCGATACGTGCCGAAGCCACCCCAGCTCGACCAGAAGACGAGCGACAGGATCACCCCGACGATCCCCACGATCAGGAGGATCACACCGACCGTCTGCAGATCGACACCCGATGCCTCGGCATCAACAGCCCACGCGAGGATCGCCCCCGCGGCCACCAGCAAGAGACTCACACCGATTCCCATTTGGTCCCCCTCTCTCGATCGGTCAGCTTCTGCGCCCGGGTGTTACCCACTTCGTTCGCACTTCAATCGCCCATCGGCCTGTCCGCGTGTCACGGCCGAGAACGTGGCCGAGTCGCCAACTTGCTGACCGAACGCAACCGGGTTAGATTGCGGGTCTCGAACGGGGGGAGTGTCATGTTGGAATGCATCGAATGCGGCTGCTGTTCGGGCGAACTCGGGCAAGGCTGGGTCGCGTACCGCTGCGACGACCCCGACCCCGACGAAGGCGACAACGAGCCCGCGATCGCGCTCTACTGCCCACCGTGCGCAGCCGCCGAGTTCGGCTACCGGCCGGACATCGCCGAAACCTACGTGCGCGTCTGGGAGTCCATCACGAGCGAGGTGACCGAGGCGCCCTAGCCCGAGCACACCGCCGCGTTTAGCGACGCTCGTCTTTGGTCACAACGTGCGCCTGGAGGCTCCGAGCTTCGAATCCGGTCTTGCAGCAGAGGGGGTCCGAGGGGAGCAGGACTTCAGAGCGCGAGACGCTCGGAGCTTGTGAGCCTCCACTGACGCACAGCGCACGGCCACCGTGGTCGGATACGGGATTCGTGATCATCGGAGTTGGGTACAAGGAGCAGGTTGTCGAGACCTACGAGGGGGCACCGATGGCGTCAGGATTTGTCCACACGATCCCCGCACCCGTGCCTCCCCGCCGTCGCCCGGCGTCCCTCCTAAGGCGTTTGCCCGCCGCCGCACGAGGCGACACCTGTGGAGGCGACACCTGTGGAGGCGGCTCCGGGCACAGCCCTCGCCGGGGAACTGACGGCCGCACCACGGTCGGGGGCCTCGGGTTCGCCCAGCGGCGCTCGGCAGCCAACGAACGAGCCTGAGAGAGACGACATCAGCGCCAGGGAGAACCAAATGGGCCAGTCCTCTGAAGCCAAACTCACCGACGAGCAGGCATTGGACAGAGCGAACCGGTTGCTCGAGCTGGATCCAGCAGGGGTTGCTATTTGGATGTGGCAGACGTGGGCACGCGAGCTCGCGCTCGATGTGCGAACGCTCGCTGCTGAGAACGAGCGGCTCCAGCAGTTCGTCCAAGACCCGCAGCTTCTAGAGAACCTGACAGCCGAGTGTGATCGGCTAGCGGCCGAGCTAGAGCAGCAACGCCAGATCAATCGCGAGGAGACGGCCCGCTACGAGGAAGCGATGAAGGCGGCTCGTAGCGCCAAGCTCGACTGGGAAAGCGCTCAGGCCAAGCTCGACACGTTGCGCCTCGAACTCGAAGCCGAGCAGGACTTCCTCCAAAAGGAGAACGAGGCTCTAGCCGAAGAGAACGCAGTGATGACCTTGCAAGTCGAGCACCACCGGAAGATCATCCTGTCGATGCTCCCCAACCCACCTACCGGCGCCGGCGACCCTCCTTCGCAATCAGCGCCCTGAGCGGTCTGTGCCGAATATGGCGCCGGCCGTGCCTCGTCTCACCGCGGGAATTCCCCTAGCCGTTGAGGGTCGCCGGCCCGATCTCGCGCGAGCAACATCTGACGGCGGGGGTGGTCGGCTCGGAGCCGGGCGAGCGCTTCGGTGCGCTGATCGCCGGTCAATCGCCTCACGTTCCGCTCGTGCGACGATGCGGTCAAGACTGTGTCAATGAGCGCCCAGGCCGCTGACCTGATCGAGGCAAACTTCGTCGAGTTCCTACTGTCGATGGGGAGAGCCGGCGGCGCTGTGGAAAGGCTAGACGAGGAGATCGCGTGGACGATCGGGGGTTCGCCGATCGGGTACCACAACGCGGTTGTCCGATGCACCGCCTCCGAAGGGCGGAGCGGTTTGTTGGTGGAGGAGTGGCGGGACGCACTGCGGCAGCGCTCCCTGCCGGGCTCGTGGCACTGGACTCCAGGGATGCATCCTCACGATCTCCCGCGTCTCCTTCTGGACGCGGGCTTCGAAGACGGGGGCGATGAACCTGCGATGGCCGCACAGCTCGCCGCCTTGGCTGACATGCCCATGGCCACCGAGCTGCAGGTCACGCCTGTCGAGGACTCCTCTGCCCTCGACGAGTACCGCCAGGTTCTCGCCGCTGGGTTCGGTGAGGGGCCCAAGGAAGCCGACTGGGTCGCCAGCGTTTTCGCCATCATTGGACTCGAACCACACAGTCGATGGCGCCACTTCGTCGGCAGGGTGGCAGACGATCCTGTCGCCACCGCCTCCACCCTGCTGACCGACTCGACCGCAGGCATCTACTTCGTCTGCACGCGGCCCGACGCCCGCCGACGTGGCTTTGGTGCCGCGATCACCTACGAAGCGATGCGCCACGCGGCGCGCACCGGAGCCACGTTCGCCGTCCTCGGCTCCTCGCCGATGGGGCAGCGCGTTTACGAACGGCTCGGATTCCGAACCATCTTCTCCACCCGGCTCTTCGAACTGGACGCGTAGCTGGCGATGTCAGTGAGGAGGAGGCGCTTTGTCGCGGTGGCGATCGTCGCGGCCGCGCTCGGGTTCGCCGCCGGTTGCGGCGGCGGAGACGACACCGGTATGCCGGGCGCTGATCTACCGCAGGGCAGTGAGTCGGTCGAGCTCGATCCCGCCGCGTTCACGACCGAGATCGATAACCGCTACTGGCCGATGGTTCCCGGCAGGCGCTGGACATACAGGGAGACCGACGAGGAAGGCCGTGAGCTGAAGGTGGTCGTCACCGTCACAAGTGCGACGAAGCAGATCGCCAATGGGGTCGAGGCGCGGGTTGTCCGAGACTCCGTCACGCGGGAGGACGAACTGGTGGAGGACACGTTCGACTGGTATGCCCAGGACGCAGACGGGAACGTTTGGTACCTCGGCGAGGATACGGCCGAGTTCGAGGACGGGAAGGTGTCGAGCAGGAGCGGGTCGTTCGAGGCGGGCGTCGATGGTGCCCTCCCCGGGGTGATCGTTCCCGCCAACCCCGTCGATGGCATGCAGTACCGGCAGGAGTACTACAAGGGCGAGGCGGAGGACAACGGTGAGGTCCTCAGCACAGAGGAGCTGGCGCAGGTGCCAGCGGGTCTCTATCGCAACGCCCTTCTGACGAAGGACACGATCACCATCGAGCCCGACGTCCTCGAGTACAAGCTGTACGCCCCCGGGCTCGGCCCTGTACTCGTCCTGGGCGTCTCCGGTGGCGGCGGACGCGAGGAACTGGTCAGGGTCGAGGACGTCAGCGAGCAGGTCGCCGACGCCGCCGGCAAGACGGCGCTCGGCCAGCACCACCCGTGAGCAGAGCGGCTCCGCGCTCGCGTCGGGCGATGTTCCCGCATGGTCGGCGAGTACACCAGGCTTAGAAGCTCTAACTCCATGACCGACGGCGGTAGTAGAAGCTGTTGCGGGAGCCGGCGACGCGCACTCAACTCGATCAGCCCGTCCCGCATCCGGCCGACGTGCTCGCGGAGCAGGACGGTGCGGGAGTCTCCTTTTGGGGTTGTTGACGAGGGTCGGCAGGCGATGCTGTCCGAGCGGCGAAGAGCAGACAGCGGCGAACAACAACTGAGGAGGACACCATGCAACGGTTTCCTTGGCATCCACCGTTGCGGCGCGCCGGGATCGCAAGACGTGTCGTGATCGCCGCCATCGCCGCGCTGACCCTGGCGGTCGTGGCCGCGGTCGGGATGGCCGCGACGTCGGCAACCGGACCGAACGGCTGTCCGACCGACAAGAGCACGAAACCGACCCCGATCGCGAACATCACACCGCCCGCGAGGACGCAGATCGCGGCGTTCGACGTGCTGTCCGGACCGGTCAACGAGACGACACAGACCTTCACGCTGAAGGTGCGGGTCGGAAGCACCTGCAGCCGCGACGTGATAGGCGCGAGCGTCTATGTGACCGCGGTGCCGTACAACCAGTTCACGATCCCCGACGAGGTGCTCACCGGGGACGACGGCACCGCGACGCTCGTGTTCCGCCGTGACGCGAACTTCCCCGCGAGCGACCAGCAGCAGCAGCTGACGCTCTTCATCCGCGCGACGAAGCCGAACGAGGACCCCCTCGCCGGGGTTTCGACCCGACGGCTCGTCGCGGTTCCCTTCGAGGGCTGACGCCCGTTCCTAACGCACGGCCGCGCCCGAGCCAGCTCGCGGCGCGGCCGTCGCTAGCAAGGCCGTCCCGTACGCGGCCGACGTGCTTGCGGAGCAGCACTAGGGTCGCCATTGAGGTTTGGGCGGAGTAGGCGTAGGCTCCCGGCCCACCGCGGCCGCGGGGACAGGCCGCTCGTCCAATCGCGGAAAGAGGGCCTGATGGGGGTGTGGACTTCCAGACGACGCTTCCTGCCGCTCGTGTTGGCTGTTGTTCTGAGCGGATGCGGCGGCGGGGTCGACGCCGCACAAACCACTGTCTCATCCGATGCCCCCATCGACCGAGTAGTCGCCGTCGCTGGCAAGCGCGGGCTGTATTTGAGGTGCTCGGGGACCGGGTCGCCCACTGTTGTGATGGAGGGAGGCGACGAGGACACGAGCAACTCCTACGCGTTCGCTGAGAGCCGTCTGGCAGCAGTCACGAGAACGTGCGTCTATGACCGAGCGAACCTGGGCGGCAGCGATCCCGCGCCAGGGCCGCGCGGCTTCACCGATCTCGTAGAGGATCTGGACCGGCTACTCGAAAACGCCGAGGTCCCGGGGCCATACGTTCTCGTCGGGACCTCGGGTGGCGGATACATCGTCGCTGGCTACGCCTTCGCCCACCCAACGCAGATTGCCGGGATCGCCTTCATTGAGGTGCCTACCCCGTTCCGCGACCCACCGCCGCCGATCGTGGAAGAAACCAGGTGGAACCACCCCTCGAACGTAGAGCGACGCGACTATCTCCAGGTCGAAAAGGACGCCTGGGCAGCACGAAAAGAGGTTGGAGACATCCCGATCACGATCGTCAGCAACGCCTACAGCGACGACGAGATCAAGGCGGCGACCTTCCCGTCCGAGCGCAGAGGGATGCGAACAAACGTCCAGGACCAACAAGGCTGGCTGACTCTCAGCCCTCGGGCCAAGCAGACCATCGTCCACACGGGCCACGCAGTGGAGGAAGCAAACCCAGAACTCGTCATCAACGTGATCCTCGACGTCATCAAGGCCGCAAGGAACCAGTAACCGGCAAGCGTCGTGGGGCCGGTCGAACGCACCGTGCGGACACTTCTGGCCACACGAGGCCGTCGCGTACCCGGCCGACGTGCTCGCGGGACCTCGACCGTCACTCGAGGCCTGACAGTTTGACGACGCGGCGTTTAGTCCTCGATCTGCGCCGTTTCGTTTAGCTGCATTGCATCGAGTGCGGCTCGCATGGCCTCGAGCTTCTCGGGCGAATGACCGACCCAGTCGACAAGCTCGCCAACAACACGCACCGGCTCGCGGCTACGGAAGGACCGCGTTGGATTCCCCGGGAACTTCTTGTCGGTCAAGTTCGGGTCGTCCTCGAACTCCCCGGCTGGCTCGACGATGTAGATGCGCCCGCGGCCCTCACCGCTGGCAAGCTCAGCGCCCCAGACCGCGGCGTCGAGAGTCGCGCTGAAGTAGACGTAGTTCATCACCCGGCCGGCCTCGAAGTTCGATTCGCGTCCCGAGACCAGCAGATCGCCCACCGCCAGGTCAGCCTTCGTACCGTGCAGGTAGACGCCCGCCTCGTACACCTCGAACGGCACCGGCTCACGCAAACCGCTCATGCGACGAGGCTAGCGCGACACAACAGCCGCGACTCCACGCAGCCGCCCGCCGTCCTCGCCTTGACATCCGGAGACAGAGCGGCTGCCTGTGCGAGCGTCCTCTCGCTTGAGCGCCAGCGAGTCGCACGTCTCCCTCAAACCGCGACCGCATCGCCTCAGGTCTTGCGGCAGCGCTGCGCCTAGTTCGCGGGGATCCAGTCGGCTTCGCTGACGTTGTTGCTGCCGGGCACCTTTCGTAAGCCTGTTCCGTCGGGGCGCACGATCCAAACGCCACGGTAGGAGTCGAACGCGATCCATTTCCCGTTCGGCGACCAGTGCGGGTATTGCACGTACGGGAAGCGCTCTGGGTCCCCCCCGATGATCTCCACCTCGTCTGTGCACTCGGCGTCGGCGACTACGAGGGAGCCGATACCGGCAGACCGTCCCTCGTCGGCCAACGCGATCTGCGTGCCGTCCGGGGAAAAGTCGGGGAACCGCAAGTCCGAGCCTCGCCCACAGAGGTCGGTCGGCTGCGACGACCCGCTGCGAGTCACGAGGTTGTACTCCAGAGGACGCCCGCACTCTTCCCACGCCTCGTAGACCAACTGCTTGCCGTCGCGAGAGACGGCTGCGTTCACCGCACACCCGTACGGCACCCCATTCACCGTGCGGCCGAACCTGACGATCCGATCGACCGCTCCTCCCTGCATCGGGACACGCACCAGGTCCGCGTGGCTGGTGCCGGCCGCGCCCCGGGAGAAGATGATGCTCTCTCCGTCACCTGACCACGTCGGGGTACCGTCGTTGTAGCCGGATGTCAGGCGCCGCTCGTTCTCGCCGTCAACGTCCATGACCCAAATCTCATGCGAGGACGGCCCCGCCGCTCGTGCGAACACGATCTGTGTGCCGTCGGGTGATACCTCTGGGCCGTACTCCTCGACCTTGTTGTCGGTCAGCCGGCGGATCGGGCCACCGGCAACCGTGAGGCTGACGATCTCTGCTCTGGCGTCCTCTGCCCCTTGAACACCGACGAGTTGAAAGTTATCCGCCGAGCCTGCGTCGCCTGAACCGCAACCGACAGCGAGAACCAGCAATCCGGCCGCGGCTAACGACGAAAGCAGTCGGGAGCACGCGCAGGCCATGGTCTCCACTCCCTATCTTCGATCCGCTTGCCAGGACGACGGACCATCAGCGCGATCGCCTGGGTTGCAGGGCCGGGTTGCTGGTTGTGCCGCGGGCGTAGTGCGTGAGCTTCCGTTCGTTGGTGCCGTCGATGTTGATCGCCCGTATGACACCGTCGCGTTCGAAGACGACGGTGCGGCCGTCGACGGACACGTCCGGATGTGTCCCTCTTGCCACGCTTCGCTGTCCGCCGCCGTCCCTGCGCACCACGCAGATGCACTGTTGCTTATTGCTCGCAAGCCCTTCCGCCCAGTAGACGAGTGTGTTTCCGTTCCCTGCCCACGCCAGGTCGAAGATTCCCTCGGCCCCTTGACCAATCGCACGCGTCAGCTTGCGCTGCCCACTGCCGTCTGCGTTCATGAGCCAGACCTTTTCTGACGCCTGGTTAGGGCTTACAAACGCCAGGGTACGGCCGTCCGGCGACCACACCGGCAGCGACTCCGCGCTTTGCGCCGATCGCGTGAGGTTTCGCCTGTTGCTTCCATCGGCGTCGATCACGTCGATATCGGGCAACCCGCGAACCCGTAGGGGCGAGCTCGCGAATGCGATCTGACGCCCATCCGGTGACCACGACAACCCCGTTTCACGCCCAAACTTTGATCCGTCATGCGACGTGGGACTGTGCGTGAGGTTGGTCTGGCCGCTTCCATCGGCGTTCATGACATAGATCTCGGAGTCAAACTCGCCGTCGCGATAGCTGACGAAGGCGATCCTGCGCCCGTCCGGTGACCACCGCGGGCTCTGATCGTCAGCCGCGTTTCGGGTCAGGCTGCGCAGACCGCTGCCGTCGGCTCGTGCGACGAAGATTTCCTGGTCGCTTGCGGTATGGGCCCCCTGGTGGTAGCCCGCAAGCGCGAGCGTCCGTCCGTCCGGAGCCCAGACGATCTCAGTAACGACATTGAGCCCGGTGACACGGCGACGATCACCACCCCCGAGCGTTGCGACCCATGCTGGGCCGATATGACTCCCCGCGTACCAACTGGGGTCGCCAGACCGCGTATACGCGATCAATCCGACCGGCGGCCCGCCGGCCGCCCTCGAAGAGACGGGCAGAACTGCCGCGACCGCCCCCGCCAGACCCGCGACTGCAACCCCAAGGACGATCGACCAAGCGCGAGAGACCCGAAAACGCGGATTCTTCATGGCGGGATTGTGGCGGCCGTTGCTAACAACGATCTAATCGGTTCTCTCGACCGCCGAGCGGTACGGCCGGGCTTGTCAGCGCTGAAGCCCCGGCGAGGTTGATTGATCGCTGCAGCGAGCGCTCGTCGCGCGCAGGATTGACGTCGCCCGCCGATCACGTTCTCATATCGAACCGGTGCATCGTTGGCTGAGACGGCGGCCGGCCTGTCTATCGCAGAGAACTCAGACGGTTCGCGGCGCGACTCCTCGCGAAGCAGCTCCCGGCCGGCCGGCGCGTGTGCTTCGCGGTTGAACGTGGGGGGCGGGTTGCAAAGGGCATGCAGCCGCGCGACAGTCTCGCCATGACCGCGTCGCCGATGTATCGCTGGTTGCGGCTTCTCGTCGTCGCGACCGTCGCTGTTGCGTCCGCGCAAGTTCCGCGGGACTCGAACGCTGCGGGACGGCAGCACGCGGCGCTGCTCAGGGAGCGCGCGTGACCCTTAGGCGGCGACCTTCTCCGCGGCCCGCTCGAGTTCGCCGATGTCGATCTTCGTCATCTCGAGCATTGCAGCCATGACACGCTGCGCCTTCTCGGTGTCCGGATCGCCGATGAGCGTCATCAACATGGTTGGGGTGATCTGCCAGGACAAGCCGAACTTGTCCTTGAGCCAGCCGCACGGCCCCTCCTCGCCGCCCTCCGAGAGCTTGTCCCAGTACGAGTCGACCTCCTCCTGGGTCTCGCAGAACACGTAGAACGAGGTAGCGTCGCTGAATGGGTGGCCAGGCCCTCCGTTCAGCGCGACGTACGGCTGGCCGTCGAGCTCGAACTCGACCGTCATCACTGTTCCCTCGGCGCGAGGCCCTGCTGACCCGTAGTGCGTGATCCTGCCGATCTTCGAGCTGGGGAAGATGGACGTGTAGAACCTGGCTGCCTCCTCCCCCTCGGTGTCGAACCACAAGCAGGGGGTGATCTTGTTCATGAGGCCCCTTCCTTTCTCGTTCGCCATCGGCGAAACGGCTACCCGCGCCCCGGCAGGCTCAATCGCCGTGTGCGGCACGGCCGGGCACGTCCTCATTGATGAACGAGAGACCCGGACGAGCGTCCATCCCGGGCGAACGCCGTTCGGCGGCATGAACTGGGCCGTCGGACAGGCAGCTCGTCAACTTGCCGTCGTGAAAGCAGAACAGTGTGTGGCGCGTGACTCGTTCGGCGCTGCTATTCGCAGCCGAGGCCGTCGCCGTCCCCGTCGAGCCGATGGGGGTCCGAGCCGACAATCCGGACAGGTGCGATCCCGAGCGCCCGGATGTCCGCGCAGTCGAGATCGGGCGGCGCCAGCGGCACGCACCCACCCGCGTAGTTCGGGTCGCACGTGCCACCGTTCGGCACGACAGGGAGGATCGGAGTCTGCGTCGGAGGACCACTTCGGCCGGTGTTCACGGCGCCGCTGGGATCGAACGGCGTGCTCGGACACGCTCCCCAGAGACCCTTGTGTCCACGCCGCGCCAGGCCGGCGGCGCTCATCAGCCGCACCGCGTACCGTCCCCGCTCGCCGCGGTAGAAGTACGGCGCTGCTGCGCCCCGGCGGACAAGCTCGATGTTGACGTTGCTGCCCTGCCGGACGACGTACCGCAGCGCGCGCCCGTACCGGTCGACGTCGTCGAGGCGGGCGTCGGCCTCGAGCTGAATCACCGACCCGACCGGCGTGAGTGCCCCAAGGGTCTTGGCCGCCGCGCGCGAGTAGCACTCACCCGTCCCGAGCTCGGGCGTGTCGATCTGCAGGAGGCGGACTTTCCGCCCGTCGCGAAGCGACAGCGTGTCGCCGTCGACCACGCGTTCCACGACCGCGCGGTCCGCCGACGACGGCATCGCACCGGACGCGACATGCCCCGTCTCCGCCGCAACGAGCGACACCGCCGTCACGGCGCAGACCAGCACGAAACGCTGCTTCATGAAACTCCTTCGGAAAGCTCAGATGAGGACGCGGCGCCGGTTCCACTCCGCCACTGCGCAGTGCAGCGCGCAGAACGACGAGCGGCCATCGACCGTACCGGCGTCGCACACGGCCTGACCTGAACGAACGTCGGGACCCGGCGCGCCGCGCGCATAGCAGCCTCTGTATGACCCTGGAAGCCCGCCGACAGGGTCGGACCCGGTGTCGGTTGCCGCCATATACTCGCGCCGTGCCCGAGGCGCAGCTCGACGACTCCGGCTCAGGCCTCGTACCCGCGAGCGACGGTTGGTTCGTGGTGAACGTGCGCGACGCCGAGTGGTGGACGTCGAAGACGTTCGGCTCGGGGTGCGTGTTCGAGACCCGGGAGTTCTCGTTCCCGCAGTTCGGCTTCAACGTCAACGTCGTGGAGCCGGGCGAGTCCAACTGTCTCTACCACTCCGAGTCGCAACAGGAAGCGTTTCTCGTGCTGTCCGGGGAGTGCAGGCTGCTCGTCGAGGGTGGCGAGCGGCTCCTCGGCCCCTGGGATTTCTTCCACTGCCCGGCCGGAACCGAGCATGTCTTCGTGGGCGCCGGGAACGGGCCGTGCGTGATCCTGGCGGCCGGCGCGCGGACCGAAAACGAGCAGCTCTTCTACCCGGCCTCGGAGCTCGCGGCCAAGTACGGCGCGAGCGCGGAAGACGCGACACCCGACCCGAACCAGGCGTATGCGCCGTTCGAGCGGCCACAGCGAGGACGGCCGGCGTACTGGGAACGGCTCCCCTGGTCCGACTAACTGCCGCGCTGGCAGTGGCGCAGCGCGTTGAGGCACCCGTCGACGAGCGCCTGCAGGTCGCTCTGCCGCCAGGCGTTGAAGAAGTCCGCGTGGCCCGAGTACTGGCCGCCTGACGCGAGGGTGACGCCCGCTCCGCCCGTTGTCGGGTAGCGGTAGATGAGCGAGATCTGCGGCAGCGCGTGCGAGAACCTCGACGGGCAGCGCCCCCGAACCGGATACACGACGTGGCTCTGGTGATCGGCGCTGTCGAGGTTCTTGCCGTCCCAGCAGCTCGGGAACGTGACATGGAGACGCAGAGCCGCACGTCGCGGGTTCGGGCACGTCGGCACGGTGCTCTCCCGCCGAACGCCGCCGAGGGCACCGCAGTTCCAGAACGTCACGCGCTGCGCCTGGGGCGACGTAGCCTTCGCGTCGCCGGCGACCATCCTGAAGCCCGTCGGGAAGGCCTCGACGTGACGCATCGTCGTGCGGCGGTAGTAGATCTGCGCATGGTTCGGCGCCACGGGCTGCCCGTTGACGAGCAGGGTGGGCATCCAGTACGCCGCGGTGTCTCCGGGCCGATGACAGGTCGTCCCGGCCGCGAGCAGCGACTCGAGCGTCGACGACGCGTTCGTGCCTGTGTTCCCGACGAACGAATGGTGGTGCGACGCGCCGGGCAGGCCGAAGAAGACGATCGGATCGTCGGGAGCGCCGTGACTGAAGGTGCAGGACGAGACGAAGTTGACGCCGCGAAGCCGCTGCATCTTTCCGCTCGATCCGCGGTCACCCGCGAGGGCGGACGAGACGACGAGCCCTGTCGCGAGAAGCGGGAGAAGCGAGGCGGCGACGAGCAGGCGAGCCTTCATGGGAGCACCTCCGTCCGACGTGTCGTGCGCCCGATCGAAACACCGGAGTGTGAGGAATCCGTGTGCGCTGCGTAAGCCGAGCGCAACGCCGCGGGACCTAGCGTGCCGTCCAGCCGCCGTCCATCACGAGCGGCGCCCCCGTGAACAGCGCGCCACCCGGCCCGAGGAGGTAGGCGACAGCGTCGGCCACCTCGGACGGCTCGAGAAGTCGCTTGAGCGCCTGCGGGGCGAGGAGCACGTCCTCGAGCACCCGCTCCTCCGGGATGCCGTGGGCGCGAGCCTGGTCGGCGATCTGCCGTTCGACGATCTGCGTGCGGACATAGCCGGGGCAGACCGCGCTCGCCCGAATCCCATCTGCGGCGCCCTCCAGCGCAAGTGACTTCACGAGCCCGAGCACGCCGTGCTTCGCCGCGACGTACCCGGCCTTGAACGGCGACGCGACGAGGCCGTGCACCGACGCGACGACCACGATCCGCCCGTTCCCGGATGCCCGCAACGCGGGCCAGGCGTAACGCGCGAGGAGGAACGGGCTCGTGAGAAGCAGCGCGACGAGCGCGTCCCAGCGATCCTCGTCGAAGTCCTCCACCGGCGAGACGTGCTGGAAGCCCGCGTTCGGGACGACGACGTCGAGCCGTCCGAATCGCTCGAGCGCCGCGTCGACCGCCGCACGGTTGCCGTCGCGTGTCGTGAGATCGGCCTCGAACTGCTCGCCCGGCCCGTCCGCGGCCGGGGCCACGTCGACGGAGAGCACGTCCCAGCCGTCGCCGACGAGCCGCTCCGCGATCGCCCGGCCGATCCCTCCGGCCGCGCCCGTGACGAGCGCGACCTCGCTCACCGGGCTGCGCGCGTCACGGACCGCCGCGGACGTAGATCACCTGGCCGGTGACGTACACGGCGTCGTCGGAGCAGAGGAACGCGATCACGCCGGCGATGTCCTCGGGCTGGCCGATGTGCTTGAGCGGTGTCAGCTCCGCCGCGGCCTTCTGGAAGTCGTCGAACGGGACGCCGACGCGCTCCGCCGTCTGGGCCGTCATCGCCGTCGCGACGAATCCCGGCGCGACGCAGTTGACGCGGATCGAGAAGCGCCCGAGCTCGATCGCGAGCGTCTTCGCGAGGCCCTGGATCCCCGCCTTCGCGGCTGCGTAGTTCGCCTGGCCGCGGTTGCCGAGCGCCGACGTCGACGAGATGAGCACCATTGCGCCACCGCCCTGCTCGACCATGTGGGCCTGCGCAGCCTGCGCGGCGAGGAACGACCCGCGCAGGTGTGTCGCGATCACGGCTTCCCAGTCGTCGTCGGAGAGCTTGTGGATCAGGTTGTCGCGGATGATCCCGGCGCACGTCACGAGCGCGTCGAGCCGACCAGACTCGGCCGCTGCTGCGACCGCAGCCTCGACGTCGGCCCGCGACGTGACGTCGCAGCGAACCGCGCGCCCGCCGATCCGTTCCGCGGTCTCGTTCGCGGCAGCCTCGTCGAAGTCTGCGACGACGACGTGGGCGCCCTCGGCCGCGAGCCGCTCCGCTGTCGCAGCACCGATCCCCTTCGCGCCCCCGGTGACGAGCGCCGTCTTGCCCTCGAAGCGCTTCATCGGATGAGCCGCGAGACGAGCTCTGCGACGCACACCGGCTTGTCGCCGCCCTCGCGCTCGACGATCCCGAGGATGACGGCCTGCTCCCCTCCGGGCACCTCCTCCACCGACTGCACGGTGAACGTGGCGCGAACCCGCGACCCCGACGGGAGCGGCGCGGGGAAGCGCACCCTGTTGACGCCGTAGTTGATCCCCATCGTGTAGCCGGTCAGCTGAAGCGTCTGCGACATCAGCGGGACACAGAGCGACAGCGTCAGGAACCCGTGGGCGATCGTCGTGCCGAACGGGCCCTCGGCCGCGCGAACCGGATCGACGTGGATCCACTGCGGGTCGTCGGTCGCCCGCGCGAACTCCTCGATGCGGGCCTGGTCGACCTCGAACCACTCCGTCGGCCCGAGCTCCTTGCCGATCAAATCGGTGATTGCGGTCATACGTCCAGCGCTCTCCCTTCGCTTAGGCCGCGGCGTCGGCCGCGGCGGCTGCGCCCCAGCGTACGGTGCTCGCCGCCCAGGTGTAGCCGGTACCGGCGGCGAGCAGGAGCACGAGATCGCCGTCACGGACGTCGCCCGCGCGCACGGCGCGGTCGAGAGCCAGCAACGGGTCGACGCCGCTCATGTGGCCCGTGTCGTCGAGGTACGCCGCCCGCTCGAGAGGGACGCCGAGCGCGGACGCGATCGCCTCGTGCATGGACCGCTTCATGTGGATCCCGCAGAGGTACGACACGTCTGCAAGCGACGCGCCGCTACGCGCAAGCGCGCCCTCGGCAGCGGAGACGAAGTTCGGCAGCGAGACCTCGTCGAGCCCGCCCTTCATCAGCGCGGGATCGGCGACATCGAGGAAGTGCCTCCGCTCGTCGACCGTCGCATGCGACGCGGGAGCCACGCTCCCGCCCGCGGGCACCTTCACCTGGAGCGAGAACGACCCGTCAGTGATCGCGTGGCAGCCGAGCAGGAGGTTGCGGTCCGCGTCGGAGGCCAGAAGGCCGGCGACGGCGCCGTCGCCGAAGTTGAACATGAATCGCGAGCGCTCGTTCGCGTAGTCGAGGAGGTACGACTCGCGGCACGCCGCGACGAGCAGGACGCGGCCGAGCTCCGGCTCGGCCGTGAGGAGGGCGCGCGCGAGCCGCAGCGCTACAGGCGTTCCCATCGAGACGTTGTCGTACTCGATCGCATACGCGTTCGCGCACCCGAGCCGGTGCGCGATCCAGGGGGCGACCTGCCACACCGGGTAGTCCTTCCAGGTCGACCCGTAGTAGACGAGCGCGCCGATCGAGGCCGGGTCGAGCGCCTGCTCCTCGAGCAAGCGGCTGCCGGCGGCGACGGCGAGGTCCGAGACGTGCTCGTCGGCCGCCGCGATGTGCTTTCCGCGGAGCCCGAACTTCCCGACGACGACGTCTTGCGGAATGCCGCTTGCCGCACCGACCTCCGCCGCGGTCATCCAGCGCTCGGGGAGGTAATGCGCGGTCGCGACCAGCCCGACCCGGCTCACGGACGCGGCTCCGGGGAGCCGATCGTGCGGGTGATGATGCGACCGAGCTCGTCGAGGATCTCGGCAGGAAGCTCGTCGCGGCCGTTCCAGAGGATCCAGCGCATCCCGACGAGCTCGCCGATCCCCATCAGCGCCCACGCGAGAAGCTCCGGGTCGCCGTCGGCGATCTCTCCGTCCTCCATCGCCTGCCGCAGGCCCGCGACATAGCCGCTCGTCAGCCGCTCGTAGTGAAGGTGGAGCATCTCCGGCGAGACGAACTCGGCCTGGCGGATGATCCGGTAGAGCGCCGGATGCTCGGCGATGAAGCGAAAGAACGCCGCGAAGCCCGAGCCGCTCCTTCTCGGCGCGGCTCGTTCCCTGGGATGCCCCCTCGGTCATCGCAAGGCGCACGCGGTGGTTGAGGTCGAGGACGAGCTCGTCGAAGACGTCCTTCTTGCTCGCGAAGTAGAGGTAGAAGGTGCCCTGGCCGACGCCCGCGGCCTCGGTGATCTTCACGATCGAGGCGTCGTGGTAGCCGAGCTCGGCGAAGACGGCCTCGGCCGCCTCGAGAAGCTTGCGCCGCGTGCGCTCCCCGCGCTTCGAGAGGGGGCGCCCGTCCACGCTGGTCGCAGTCTCGCTCACCGGCCCACCCCGATGCCTGATCGAAGCTCGTCCTTGAGCACCTTCCCCATCGACGACCGTGGCAGCTCCTCGACGAACGAGAAGCCCTTCGGGACCTTGAAGCGAGCGAGGCGCCCGCGGCAGTGCTCGAGGAGATCCTCCTCCGTCGCGGCGCCGCGCTCGCGGAGCACGACGAATGCCACGCACGCCTCGCCCCAGCGCTCGTCTGGCACTCCGACGACCGCCGCTTCCAGCACCGCGGCGTGGTCGTGCAGCACGTCCTCGATCTCGGCCGGGTACACGTTCTCGCCGCCCGAGATGACCATGTCCTTGATCCTTCCGGCGATGCGGTAGAAGCCCTCCTCGTCGCGCTCGGCGACGTCTCCCGTGAGCAGCCAGCCGTCCGCGAACGCCGCCTCGGTCGCCTCCGGGTTGCGCCAGTAGCCGGCGAAGACGTTGGGTCCGCGGACGACGAGCTCCCCCACTCCCGCCCCGTCGACGAGCGCGCCCGTCTCGGTATCGCGGAGGGCCACGTCGACATGCGGGTACGGCTTCCCCGCGAACCCGAGCTTGCGGCGCGCATCCTGCGGTGGCAGACAGAGCACGTTCGGGGCGGCTTCAGTGAGCCCGTAGCCCTGCACGATCTCGACACCGCGCTCGATCCACGCCTCGAGAAGCGACTCCGGCATCGACGCGCCGCCCACGACCGCGAGCCGCAGGCTCGAGAGGTCGGTCTCGGCGAAGCCGGGCGCCTGCGCCAGGAACAGGTACGTGGCGGGTACGCCCATCATCGTCGTCACCCGCTCCGTCTGGATCACGTGCAGGGCGCGCGCGGCGTCGAACGTCGGCTCGAGCACAACGGTCGCCCCCTTCCACCACGCGAGGAGCGGCTGCACGTTCCAGCCTCCGACGTGGAACTGCGGCAGCACCTGCAGGACGATGTCGTCGTCGCGAAGGCCGGTCGTCCGGTCGAAGGAGAGGTTCGTCCAGAAGCAGTTCGCGTGCGTGAGCAGCGCACCTTTCGGCTTCCCGGTCGTGCCTGAGGTGTAGATCAGCAGGAGCGGGTCGTCGTCACGCGCGACGTCGGCGACCTCGCCGTCCGCCTCGAGGGTGGGATCGGCGATCTGCGCGATCCCCACCGTCCGCCCGGCAGCGTGCGCAAGCTCCTCGTGCTCCGCGGACGCGAGCAGCAGAGACGGCGCCGCGTCCTCCAGCTGGTAGGCGATCTCTGTCGGCGCGAGCCGCCACGAGATCGGTTGCAGGGCGACACCGAGCCGTGCGCACGCGAAGAACGTCGCGACATGGTCGGGCGAGGTGCCCGCGAGCGTCGCGAGCCGGTCGCCGCGGTTGAGGCCGCGCGCGGTGAGCCCGGCGGCGAGCCGCGTCGCGCGCCGCTCGAGCGCCTCGTAGGTGAGCTCGCCGTCGAGGAAGCGGATCGCGACGCGGTCCGGGGTCGTCCGTGCTCGATCGGAGAGCCAGCGGCCGAGGGTCAGGTCGCCTGCCATCAGACGCTCCCCTCGAGGAAGGCGCCTGCCGTGGCGACGAAGCGCTCGGGGTCTTCCCAGAAGAACAGGTGCCCGGCGTCGGGAAAGGAGGCGAGGCGGGCGTCCGGCAGGAGCTGCACGAGCAGCTCGGAGTTCCTGGGATCGACGACGACGTCCTCATCCCCTGTCAGGACGAGCGTCGGAGCGGTCAGAGACCCGAGCCTGTCATGCGCGTCGAATGTCGCCCCGGCGGCGGCCTGCGCCGCCCATGCGGCCGGATCCTGCGGCGCGGCGAGCCGGTGCGCGAGGATCTGCTCGACGAGCTCCGGTCGTCGCTCGACCGTCGACGGGGCGAGCGCGTTCTCGACGAAGCGACGGAGCGCGAGAGCGGGCTCGAGAGTCGGTGCCTCGCTGATCAGCTTTACGGTCTGCGGCGGCATCGGGTGCGCACCCTGACCGCCGGGTGTCGTGCACGCGAGGACCAGACGGTCGACGCGATCGGGATGGGAAAGCGCAAGCTCCTGCGCGATCATCCCACCGAGGCTCGTTCCGACGACGTGCGCTCGATCGACACCCGCCTCGTCCAGGACACCTGCGGCGTCGGCCGCCATCCCCGCGACGGTGTACGGCCCCGGCGGCGCGTCGCTCTCGCCGATTCCTCTGTTGTCAAAAATAACAACGGAGAACCGCTCGGCGAGGCCGGGCAGCACGGGCTCCCAGCCCCAGCGCGCGTAGCCAAGCCCGTGGATCAGCAGCACGGGCGGGCCGCTTCCGTGGCGTTCCCAGGCGATTTTCACGCCGCAGCCTTCTCCGGAAGCGGCTCGCGCCGTGTGCGGAGCCCGCGCAACCGGGCGGGCAGGCTCGCGATCCCGCCGGGGACGAAGAAGACGAGCAGGATGAACAGCGTGCCGAGGAGGAACAGCGGCTCGGAGAGCGGAATGCGCAGCACGTCCGGCAGATCCTGCACGCGGCCCGAGCCCGACAGCGCGCCGAGCCGCTGGTCGAGCAGCGTGTAGAGAAAGCCTCCGATCATCGCGCCGTAGCGCGTGCCGGCGCCGCCCAGCACCACCATCACGAGCAGAGCGAGCGTGAAGTTCGCGGTGGTCACCTCTGGCGTCGCGCCGCCGATCAGGAGCAGCCAGACAATGCCGCCGAGGACGGCGAGGAAGCTGGCGAGCACGAAAGCGATCAGCTTGAACGGATACGGGGAGAGGCCGATCACCTCGACGCGCGGCTCGTTCTCCCGTATCGCCCGCCACACGTGCCCCGCCGACGAGTTGACCGCCAGGCGGACGACGACGAAGACGAGCACCGCGTAGCCAAGCGCAAGCCAGTAGAGGTTCTTCGTGTTGAGGACGCCGACGAAGGCGTCGGGAATCTCGTCGTAGTTGAGCCCGGTTCCCTCTTCGCCCCCGGTCCAGCCGTACGGGTTCTTCTGAACGAGGACGTTGCCGGCCTGCGCGAACGCGAGCGTCACCATCGCGAAGGCGATCCCGCCGACCCGCAGGCTGACGGCGCCGAGCACGAGCGGGACGGCGAGGCCCATCACGACGATGAAAACGAGCGTCGGCCAAAGCCCCCACTCCCACCGCGTGAGGGCGATCGCGGTCATGTACACCCCGAGCGCGACGAAGAGCGCGTGCCCGAACGAGAGGAGCCCCGTGAACCCGAAGAGCACGTCGTACGTCAGCGCGATCCCCGCGAACAGCAGGCAGAGCGCGAGCACCTGCAGCGTTCCCGGGCTGTCGAGCGGGCCGCCGAGCACGACCGGGATGTCGAGCGACAGCTTGGGCACGATCGCCAGCAGCAAGACGACGACGAGCGGCACTCCGATCCCCGCGAGCCGTCTCAATGCGCCACCTTCGGGGCGAGCCCGTGCGGGCGGACGAGCAGGACTGCCGCGAGGAGCAGCACGACAGCGAGGTCGCCCGTCCCGCTCGAGGCGTAGTAGTTCGCGTACTGCTGGATGAGGCCGACCGCCACGGCGGCGACCGCCGAGCCGCCGATCGAGCCGAAGCCGCCGATCACGACGACGATGAAGGCGAAGATGAGCAGAGACGTCCCCCGCCCCGGGTCGACGACGCCGAAGTAGACGCCCGAGAGGACGCCCGCGAGCGCCGCAAGTGCGCCGCCGAGGGCGAACACGATCGTGAAGGCACGGCGGACGTCGATCCCGAGGGCGCTGACCATGGCGCGGTTCTCGACCCCGGCGCGGATGACCAGGCCGAACTTCGTGTAGCGGAGGAAGGCGGTGAGGCCGAGCAGGACGGCCGCGGCGACGCCGATCTCGACGAAGCGGTCGTTCGGCACGTTCGCGCCGAAGACCGTCGTCGTGTCGATCATCCACGAGGGGACGGGGAACGGCTTGGGATCTGCGCCCCAGATCCCCTGCACGAGCGCGCCGAGCGCGAGCGCAAGGCCGACCGTGACGAGCACCTGCTCGATCGGCCGTCGGTAGAGGGGGCGGATGAGCACGAGCTCGATCAGCGCCGCAACGACGGCGCCGGCCGCGAGACCCAGGAGGCCGCCAAGCAGCAGCCGCTGACCCGGGCCGCCGCCGATCTGGTCTCCGAACCACCACGCGGCGTAGGCGCCCACGGTGATCAGGGCGCCGTGCGCGAAGTTGAGAACGCCCATCAGCCCGTAGATCAGCGACAGGCCCGATGCGACGAGGAAGTACATCGCGCCCAGGCCGAGGCCGGTGATCGTCAGGAGCACGAACGTGCTCAATGTCCACCACCGTGCACGCCAAGGAGGCGCCGTACGTGCTCCGGGTCCGCGAGGAGCTCGGCAGCCGGGCCTGCGTGAACGACGCGACCGCCGTCGAGCACGACGACGTCGCGCGCGAGGCGTTGCACCACCGCGAGGTTCTGCTCGACGAGCAGGATCGTCGTCAGCTGCGCAGCCCGCTCGAGGACAGCTGCGACGTCGGTCACGAGCAGCGGCGCGAGCCCCTTCGTCGGCTCGTCGACGAGCAGCACCTGGTTGCGGTTCAGCAGCGCCCGCGCAATCGCGACCATCTGCTGCTGCCCGCCGGAGAGCGTTCCGGCCCGCTGCCCTGCGCGCTGCCGGAGCTCGGGGAACAGGTCGTACACGAGGTCGTAGCGGGGATCCCCGTCGCGCTCGGCCAGACGGAGGTTCTCCTCGACCGTGAGGCCCGCGAACACGTCGCGGTCCTCCGGGACGTAGCCGACACCTCGCCGCACGACGGCGTGGGTGGCGAGTCGCGTCACGTCGTCGCCGGCGAGAGCGATCGAGCCGCGGGTACGCGGAACCAGCCCCATCAGCGCCCGGAGCGTCGTCGTCTTCCCGACCCCGTTGCGGCCCAGGAGGGCCGTCACCCCGTCCGCCGGGACGTCGAACGAGATCCCCTGGAGGACGTGCGACTCACCGAGGTAGACGTGCAGGTCGTTGACGGAGAGGGCGCTGCTCACAGCGGTTCTCCCAGGTACGCCGTTTGGACCGTCTCGTCGGCCATCACGTTCTCCGGCGTGTCGAACGCGAGCAGGGAGCCGTGGTGCATGACGGCGATCCGCTGCGCGAGCCCGACGACGACCTCCATCCGGTGCTCGACCATGAGCACGGTGCGGCCTTCGTCCTCGTGCACCGAGCGGATCACGTCCATGAGCCCGTCGACGTCCTCCACCGAGACGCCGGCCATCGGCTCGTCGAGCAGGATCACGCGGGGATCGCCCGCGAGAAGCATCGCGATCTCGAGCTTCCGCTTGTCCCCGTGCGAGAGCATGCCCGCCGGCCAGCTGCTGCGGCTCGCCAATCCCACCTTCTCGAGCGCGGTGCCCGCCCGCTCGAGAGCGGGCGCATAGCGAGCGGCGCGCCGGGCGAGGCTCAGCGTGCCGCCAAGCCGGGCTTCCGCCGCCAGCCTGACGTTCTCACCGACCGAGAGGAGCGGGAAGACGCTCGACACCTGAAACGAGCGCCCGAGCCCCGCCTGCGTCCGGCGGTGCGGCGGCTCGTTGGTGACGTCTTTGCCGTCGAGCTCGACGCGTCCCGCCGTCGGGCGCAGCGTGCCCGACAGGAGGTTGAAGAGCGTCGTCTTCCCGGCCCCGTTCGGGCCGATGATGCCGACGAGCTCGCCGTCCCGGACCTCGAGCGAGACATCGGCGACGATCTTCGCGCCGCCGATGTCGAGCCCGAGGTCATGGGTGGCGAGGATCGGAGTGCTGGACACACCGAGCCTCAACGTCCGTCGGAGGTCGGTGGTGCTAGCGCCGCTCCGGAGGTGACGTGTAGCGGGCGCGCAATCGCTTCGTTACCGCAGTCGAGTACTTGCCACCGTTCTCGACCAGCTTGACCTGGAACATCGGCTGCAGCATCGCGTGGTCGGAGGCGCGAATCGACTGCTGGCCCTTCGGCCCGGTGAAGCTCCAGCTCTCCAGCGAGGAGATCATCTTGTCGACGTCGCTCACCGAGCCCTTGCTCAGAGCGCGCACGATCATCTGCCCCGCGACGAAGCCGTCCGGCGTGAAGAGGTCGGGCACCTGCCCACGCTTCTTCATCGACGCGACGAGCCAGTCGTTCACCTTGTTCCTCGGCCCGTTCGAGACGTAGTGCGAGAGGAACGAGATCTTGTTCGCGACAGGCCCGAACGTCGGGTACGACGCGCGCTGGTCGAGGCCCGTGACGACCTTGTCGACGCTCGAGAAGATGCCCTGCTGGTCGAGCGCCCGCCACATCGCAGGCGCCGTCGTCCCGGCCCAGGCGATGAAGAGGAGGTCGGTCTTCTGCTGCTTGATCTGCTGGGCGAACGGCGTGAAGTCCTGCGCCGAGAGCGGCACGAGGATCCGGTTCACCTTCTGGCCGCCGAGGCTGCCCATCACCTGGTTGACGGCGAGGAAGTTCCCGAGCCCGAACGCCGAGTCCTGCGCGAAGACGGTGACGTTCTTACCGCCCCCGCCGCCGAGGTACGAGCTTGCAGCCAGGACGTCCTGGTAGCTCTGCCGGCCAGACCTGAACGTGTACTTGTTGACTCCCGTGACCGCGTCCGACGCGGCGGGGCCCGAGATGTACAGCACCTTGTTCTGGTCGGCGAGCGGCGCCAGCTGCAGCGCGATGCCCGACGAGGTCGTGCCGGTGATGATCTTGTAGCCCTTGCCGATCAGGTCCTTCGCGCCGGCGACGGCCTTCACCGGGTCGGTGCCGTCGTCGACGAGCGTGAGCTCGATCTTGCGGCCGTTGACCGCGCTCGTCCCCTTCGTCGAGTACGCAATGCCGTACCGCAACCCCTGGACGAACTGCGCGCCGTACGAGGCGAGCAGCCCCGTCCGTGAGTAGACGACGCCGACCTGGATCGGCGCCTGAGCGCTCGGCGCCGCGTCCGCGACCCGCGCAGTCGCTCCGGCGCCCGCCACGGCCGCGACCCCTGCGGCCAGCGCTGCGAGTTTGTGCCACCGCTTCATGTATGCCCTCCGTTGGACGTTGTCGGATCCCGAACCTGAGACCCGATTCAGGTGTCTTATAGCGCCAGCCAGCCGGGTGGTCAAGGCGACGAGACCTGCCTTTACATCTCTGCTGGCTCGACGCGTCCAACGGTGAGACGTCCGGGCACGCCGCTGGTTGGCGAGACACGAGGCTGGTGGCGCGTGTTGGCGAGCCGACCGCTGGTTGGCGAGCCGCGCGGCTGGTTGCCGCGACGTCTGGCCACGCGCCTCGTGGCCGCCGTGGCTAGATCGACGCTCGCCGGCCGGACGCCGCTTCCGGTCGGTCTGGATCAGCCGCGGTGTCTGGCCCAGGGGACGAGCAGGCGCTCGAGCAGCGCGATCGCGTAGAAGAGCACGACGCTGACGACCGCGAGGATCACCATCGCCGCGAACGCGAGCGACGTGTTGACGTTCGCGCCGGAGTTGACGATCACCCACCCGAGCCCTTCGGACGCGCCGACGAACTCGCCGATCACGGCGCCGATCACCGCGAGCGAGATGGCGACCTTGAGACCGATAAAGATCTCGGGCAGTGCGCTCGGGAACCGAAACCTCCGGAACGTCTGCCATTGCGACGCGCAGAGGGAGCGAGCGAGCTCGACGAGCTCGGCGGGCGTCTGCTTGAGCCCGGTGGCAGTGGCGATCACGATCGGAAATACGCAGAGCAGGAAGCTGACGAGGATCTTCGGCCCGGGCCCGAAGCCCATCCACAGAAGCAGGATCGGAGCGATCGCGATCTTCGGGACAGCGTTGAGGCCGAGCAGGAGCGGGTAGACGGTCAGCTCCATGAAGCGCGAATAGGCGATCAGGCCGCCGACCGGGATGCCGATTGCGATCGCGAGCGCGAAGCCCGCGAGCGACTCCCACAACGTGACCCACGTGTGCTCGGGAAGCAGGTCGCGGTACTCCCAGAGCGCGTCTGCCACGTCGCGTGGGGGCGGAACGAGCCATGGCTCCCAGTCGAAGATTCGTGTCGCGAGGTCCCAGAGGAGGACGAGCACGACGAACGTCGCGACCGGAGCGAGCCACCGAATTACGCGGCGAATCACGCCGCCTCGCGGTGGAAGAGCGGCTCGCGGACCGCTTCGGCCACCGCGGCGTAGCCGTCCATCCCGACCGTGCGCGGTCGTGGCAACTCGACGCGCACGATCCGGGCGATTCGCCCCGGACGAGGGGTCATCACGACGATGCGATCCGAGAGGAGCACAGCTTCGTCGATCGAGTGGGTGACGAAGACGATCGTCTTGCGCCGCTCCTGCCAGAGGCGCTGCAGCTCGAGCGACAACTCCTCCCGCGTGAGCGCGTCGAGCGCCGCGAACGGCTCGTCCATCAGCAGGACACGCGGCCGTGAGATGAGCGCGCGGCACAGCGCGGCCCGTTGCTGCATGCCGCCTGACAGCTCGTACGGGCGCGCGCGCTCGAATCCCGTCAGCCCGGTCAGCTCGATG
Source organism: uncultured Actinomycetes bacterium (assembly GCA_963810295.1). GTDB lineage: Bacteria > Actinomycetota > Thermoleophilia > Gaiellales > Gaiellaceae > Gaiella. Next base: position 425,824 of record CAWEMW010000015.1, on the reverse strand, counting down.
AGCTCGTGTGCGTCGCGTCGTGCCGCAGTACGATCACCGTTCGCCACGTCGATCGGCAGCAGGACGTTGTCGAGCACGTTGCGCCACGGCAGGAGAGCCGAGCGCTGGAACATGAGCGCGACATCGCGTCTCGGGCCGTTGACGCGCTCACCCGCGATCGACACGGAGCCCCCCGAGGCGGGCACGAGCCCGGCGGCGATGCGGAGCAGCGTCGACTTCCCGCAGCCCGAGCGGCCGACGACAGTGACGAGCTCCCCATCGACGACCTGGACGTCGACCTCGCCGATCGCCTCGACAACGCCCGAGCGGGTCTCGAAGCGCTTCGAGACCCGCTCGATGTCGATGAGAGCATCGGCTATCGCGATGCCCTACGGACGTTGACCGCGACGGGCGACCAGGTATCTGCCGCGTTCAACCGTCCGGCGAGCTTGAACCCGTTGCGGATCACGCTCGCGGTCGCGTTGAACTTCTGGACGTCGATGTACCCCAGCCCGTTGGCCTGCTGCCGCGTCAGCCGGTTCTGGACGAAGAACTTCATGATCCGGAGCTCCTGGGCCGCGACAATGGGGTCGGCCAGCGGTTGGTGCTTCTTCAGGATGTACCCGGCCTCGCCCGGGTTGTCGATCGCGTATCGAAGTCCGCGAAGCAGGGCGCGCGTGAATGCGCGCACCTCAGCGGGGCTCGTCCGGATCTTCTCGTCCGAGGCGACGATTCCGATCCCCAGCAGGCCGGGCAACACCTTCGAGTACTTGAACGAGCGAACCGTCCTGCCACCGGCCGCCTTGGAGACGAGCGGCACTCCGACGCTGAACTGACCGATCCCGTCGACCTGTCCAGCAGCGAGAAGCGCCGGCAGCGCGGGAGGTGCTGCATCGCGCCACGTGACCTTCGATACGTCGATCCCCGCCTTCTTGGCGTACAGCGGGAACAGAACGCGCACGGTCGACGCCGGAGAATCCGCCAGCGTCCTGCCTTCGAGGCCCTTTGGCGTCGCGACGTTCTTCTCGGCGAGCGTGAAGACGGCCGACATCGTGTTCTGGTGGACGACGGCGACGGTGCGCACCGGAAGCCCTTCGTTCGCCCGCGTCACCATCAGTGCGCCGATGTCGACGGGCGTGTAGTCGAGCCGCCCGGCCGCGACGAGCTTGATGTTGTCGACCGATCCGGTCCCCGACGTCACCTTCACGTCGAACCCGGCCTGCTCGAAGTACCCCTTCTCGATCGCAACGTAGACATAGGCGTCGCGGCCGAAGTTCCCGAAGGAGGTCGCGTAGTCGACGCCGATCGTCGTCGCCTGCCGCGCAGCCGTCCCGGCCGTCGCCCCGACGAGCGCCGCGACGAGCGTCATGGCGGCCGCGAGGACGATCAGCGAACGTCGTCTCACCATCGAAAGACCTCCCTGTCTGTCATGTCGGAGTATCCCGGAAGCGCTCACACGCGGTCCCATTCGACGTCGAGTCGCTCGAGGCCGCGGGCGAAGAAGATCGGCTCCCACGCGAGGCGGCCGCCGGCCAGGCGAAGCCCGGGCAGACGCTCGAGCAGAAGCGGCAGCGCGATGCAGAGCTCGAGGCGGGCAAGCGGCGCCCCGATACAGAAGTGGACGCCCTTCCCGAACGCGAGGTGCTTGCCGAGGCTCTGGCGCCGCGGGTCGTAGTCGGCGGGGCAGGCGAAGACACGCTCGTCGCGGTTCGCCGAGCCGTAGTGGACCATCAGCCGAGCCCCGGCAGGTAGCTCGACGTCGCCCAGCGTGACTGTGCGCGTCGTGACCCGGAACAGACCCTGGGCCGGCGACTCCAGCCGCAAGATCTCCTCCACCGCCGCGGGCACGAGCGTGGGATCCTCCCGCAGCTGCTCGGCACGCCCCGGCTCGCCGAGCAGGAGAACGAGTGCGTTCCCGATTGCCCGCGTGACGGTGACATGCCCGGCGACGACGAGGTCCAGAGGCACGCCCATCACCGCCTCGCGCGCGAGCGGTGGCTCGAGCTCGCGCGCTGCGGCCAGAAGCGCGGAGGTGAGGTCGTCACGTGGATCTCGGTCGCGCTCGTCGAGGAGCTCCATGAAGTAGCGCTGGAGCTCGACCGTGCTCCGCGCCCACCCGAGCTGCTGCTCGAGCGTCGCCCCGGGCTGTTTCAGGCGAAGCCAGTGCACGCTCCACTCGTGCAGCCGCGAGAGGTCGTCGCGCGGGACGCCGAGCATGTCGCCGACGACCGTCAGCGGGAGCGGCCAGGCAAACCGAGCAACGATGTCGGCGCTGCCGTCGGCGGCGATCTCGTCGATCAGCCCCGTGGCTACTCGCTCGATGGTCGGTTCCATCTCGGCGACCCGCCGAGGCGTGAACGCCTTCGTGACCAGGCCGCGGATCCGCGTGTGGAGCGGTGCGTCGGTGTCGATGATCACCGGCATCTCGGGCCAGCCCTCGTCGAGCACCGCCTGCACTTCGTGCGGCAGCTCCACGGGGGAAGACGTGAGGGCGTCGCGCGAGCTGTACGTCTCGCCGTCCTTCAGCACGGTGAGAACGTCTTCGTGGCGGGTTACGACCCAGAAGCCGAACCTCTCCGCGTAGAAGACCGGGGCGCGGTCGCGTGCGTCCGCGTACACCGCGTACGGGCTCTCGCGCTGCTCGGGCGCGAGGGGGTCGAACTCGATGGCCGCCACCCACGAGATCATGCCGCCACCGCGCGCTTGCTCTGAGCCGTCAGGGCCCGAGCGGTCGACCCAGTGCCGCGAGCGGTCGGAGACCGCCGCCGAGAGGAGCTCTACAGGCCGAGGGCCGCGCGGAGCGCAGGGAGCCGCCGTCTCGAGACCGCGACGGTCGAGCCGCCCTCGGTCACGACCCACACTCCGCCTTTGAATGCCGGAGCGATCTCGCGGACGCGGTGGAGGTTGACCATCGCCGTTCGACTCACCCGAAGGAAGCCCGCGGGCGCGAGACGCGCCTCGAGCGAATCGAGTCCCCGTGCGGCGGCCCGAAGCCGCCCTTCGGCAGTGCCCAGCCAGACGAGCCCGCCCTCGAGCTCGACGACGTCGACCGTCTCGACCGGCAGGACGATCGTGCGTCCGGCGCGTTGCCCGACGATCCGGCCGGGGACGATCGAGGCAGACAGTGTCGTGCTGCCTCGATCCGCGCGTGCGGCTCGCCTCCCGAGTCGCCGTTCGACGCCTGATGCGGCGCCGACCAGCCAGGACCCGGCCCGCTCGGGCAGCGGCCTGCCCCACACGGAGATCCCGACGACGCCCACCGGTCGGCCGTCAGGGCTCCGGACGGCAACGGCGGCGCAACTCCAGTCGTGGAAGGCAGCGCACCAGTGCTCGAACCGCCGCACGGCGACCGGCCCGCGCGCGACGAGCGCCGTTCCCACGCCGGTCGTCCCCGTCGATGGCTCCGCCCACGAGTAGAGCGGTCCAAGATTCTGCGCCTTGCCGCGCCGCTCCGCCTCCTCGTCGCCCCACGCGGACAGCATCCGCCCGCGCCCGTCCGCGACGACCACGACGCCGCCGAGCTCGGTGAGCTCCGGCGCGATCGTCATCGCAGCCGCACCGAGCTCTGCTGCGACGACCGATTCCTCCGGAGCGAGCGTCGGATCGGGATCGGCGGGAAGCGCCCTCTCACGCGTCGGCTCGATGCCGAAGTCGTCGCGGCAGCGTGCCCAGGAGTCGACGATCTCGGGACGGATCCCCTCGACGACGTTCCCGCCGGCGACGAACGCCTCCCACGCGCGCGCAGCTACTCGCTCGCCCGGGGCCAGCCGGACGCCTCGCGCGCCGCTCACCCGCCCTCCTCGACCGCTCGTCTCACCGCTCGCGCCGCTCCTCGTCGTCGACCTGGACGGGGCACAGGACGCATTCGATGATAGACACGTCGATGGGCGGCGTAGCAATCGTCACCGGCGCCGCGAAAGGCCTGGGTCGGGCCTACGCGCTCGCGCTCGCGCGTGAGGGTTGGTCGGTCGTCGCGGCGGACGTCCTCGACGTCGCCCCGGTCGTGCGGGCCATCGAAGACGACGGAGGAACCGCCTTCGGTGTGCCGACGGACGTCGCCGACGCACCGTCGACCGAGGCGCTCGCCTCGGCGACGCTCGACCGGTTCGGGCGCGTCGACGTCCTCGTCAACAACGCCGCGATCTTCACGAGCATCGAGAAGAAGCCCTTCGACGAGCTGACCGTCGACGAATGGGACCGGATGTTCGCGGTCAACGTGCGCGGCACGTGGCTCTGCTGCAAGGCGGTCGCGCCCTCGATGAAGCGGGCCGGGACAGGGCGCATCGTCAACGTCTCGTCGATGACCGTGCCCGGCGGCATCCCGCTGTTCCTCCACTACGTCTCCTCCAAGGCCGCGATCGTCGGTCTCACGCGCGCGCTCGCCCGCGAGCTCGGCGAATGGGGTATCTCGGTCAATGCGATCGCGCCGGACTACGTGCCGCACGATGCTGCGTACGCGGCGCAGCAGCCCGACATGGCGGCCACGTTGGCGCGTCAGCGCTGCTTCCAGCGAGACATGACCGCCGACGACCTCGTCGGAACGCTCCTCTACCTCGTCGGCGCCGGCGCCGCGTTCGTCACGGGGCAGACGCTGTACGTCAACGGCGGACGGCTGTTCTCCGGCGTCTGATCACGCGGACAACTCTGCGACGAGCGGCGCGGTGTCGAGCGGGTCGAACCCGATCCGCTCCGCGACCTCCTCGGTCGTCGGCCGCGTCCCCTCCCGGAAGAGCGCTCGCAGCAGCTCGCCGGTCCCCTCCCGCTGCCACCAGTCCTCCCCGACCTCGCGCCGGAGATATGCGCGGAGCTGCGCGGACCGGATCCAGGCCCGCAGGTAGTCGGCCGAGTAGAAGCCGGCGTCCATGTCGGCGAGGTGGTTTGCGGCCGGGTAGCGAATCCCGGTCGCTGCCGTCAGCCGCTCCTCGTACCCCTCGGGCGTGCCACCCTGCGACGGGAAACGGCCCCAGAAGTCGAGCTCGAAGCCGAGCTTTGCCGAGTAGCGACGGAAGAGCAGAGTGTTCGAGAACCGCGCGCCTTCGGCGTTCTCCCGCGCCTCGGCTTTCGAGAGCCCGAAGTGCTCGGCGTGCCAGCTCGGCTCGTTGGAGATCGAGTCGAGAAGGAACGAGTAGATCTCGGTCAGGGCGTGATCGCGCGAGAGCCGGCGGAACGAGAGCGGCAGCATCGGGTCGCAGCCGGCGTAGTGAAGCGCGTGACCTGCCTCGTGCAGGAACGCCTCGTAGTCGTGCAGCCCACCCTGCGCCCTCGTGATCAGATGGACGACCCGCGGCGGGTCGGCGGCGATCACGCACGCGCGGGGTGACTTCTGCGGGCGGTCCTCGAGGTCGGTCCGGATGCCCGCCTCCGCCTCGAGGTCGAAGCCCATCCCGCGGAGCGTGGCGAGGCACACCGCGACGCTGCGGTCCTTCGTGTACGTCGCCTCGAGCGGCGAGAGCCGCCGGATCCAGCCCATGTGCGCATGGCTCGGCATCGCCTCCCGGTCGGGACCGAGCAGTCGGTCGAGCCACCGCTCGCGCGAAGGCGTGAACGCTGGCGTGCTCTCGACGCGAGCGATGTCGACGGCGTCGAGGATCGGGCGGAGCGACACGCCCTTCTCGTCCTGGTTCCGCACGACCGGGTCTGCGATCCCCGTGACCTCGGACTCCAGCTCGTTGCGGTCTCCGAGAAGCGCCGCGCGCTCGGGGTTGAACGCGGACGAAACCTCGAGCACCGCCCGACCCAGGCCGTCGCGACGACCGTAGTCGGGCTCGACCGCGAGCTGCGCCTGAGCGGAGCGGAGCGGCAGCTCCTCCCCGTCCCACGGGACCCGGGCGGCGAGCAGCGCGTTCTCGAGCGCGTCCTCCCGCTCGGCGAGCTCCCGGGTAACGATCCCTTCCTGGCACGTCAGGCGGAGCCGCGCGATCGACTCGCGTTCGACGCCCGCGACCGTCGTTTCGGCCTCGCGCAGCGCCTCGAGCTGCTCCCGGGTGAAGAGATCCGCGTAGCGGGCGACGATCGCCGCTTGCTCCGACGTCTCCTTCTCCCCCACCCGGACAGCGCGCGCCTCCTCCGAGCGATCCTGGAGAAATGCGTCGAGCCGCTCCTCGAACGCGGTCGTGGCGACCACGCTCATGCCACCACCTCCGCGCCGCGCCGCATCCGCTCGAGTGTCTGCTCGCGACCGAGGAGCTCGATGCTCTCGTACAGCCCGGGCGAGATCTTCGAGCCGGTGACGGCGACGCGGATCGGGGCAAAGACCGTGCGCGGCTTCTCCCCAAGGTCCTCACAGACGCGCTTCAACGTCACCTCGATCTCAGCAGCCGACCACGTTCCAAGCCCTTCCAGCGCGGCCTGCGCGGAGCGCAGGATGCGCTGGTCGAGCAGCGCCGGGTCGGGCTCGACGTCGTGGAAGAGGAAGCCGGCGAAAGCCGGAAACTCGTCGAAGCGCCCGATCTTCTCCTGCACGATCGCGGCCGCGTCGTGGACGCGCTCGGCCGGCCAGTCGAGCCCTTGCTCGCCGACCCACAGGACGAGCCTGTCCGCGTAGTCCTTCGCCTCGAGCGCTCGGAGGTGGACGCCGTTCATCCAGTCGAGCTTCGCGTAGTCGAACGTCCCGGGGCTGGCGCTCACCGTCGCGAGGTCGAACCGCTCGATGATCTCGCTCCGCGTCATGATCGTCGTCTCGCCGTCGGGCGCCCAGCCGATCAGGGCAAGGAAGTTGACGACGGCGTCTGGGATGTAGCCGGCGGCGCGAAACTCGTCGACGGAGACGGCGCCGTGGCGCTTCGAGAGCTTCTTGCCGTCGGTCCCGAGGATGTTCCCGACGTGGGCGTAGACCGGTGGCTCGTGGCCGAGCGCACGCAGGATCTGCAGCTGCTTCGGCGTGTTCGAGATGTGATCGTCGCCGCGGATCACGTGGGTAATCGCGTCGTCCATGTCCTCGACGGGCGAGGCGAAGTTGTAGGTCGGGCGGCCGTCCGAGCGGACCAGCACCACGTCCTCGAGCTGCTCGTTCGGGAACTCGATGCGTCCGCGGATCGCGTCATCCCAGTCCGTTGCGCCCTCGTCCGGCATCCGGAAGCGGATGGCGCCTTCGTCCTCGTAGGCCGTCCCTTCGTCGACGAGCCTCGCCGCGAGCTCGCGGCAGCGGTCCATCGCGTCGAGCTGGAACGTGATCGGGCCGTCCCAGTCGATCCCGAGCCAGGAGAGCGAACGCTCGATCTGCTCGACGGCCTCCGCGACCTCGCGGCTCGTGTCCGTGTTCTCGATCCGCAGGAGGCACTCGCCGCCGCGCCCGCGAGCGAAGAGCCAGTTGAAGAGGAACGTGTGCGCCGATCCGATGTGGAGGAGGCCCGTCGGAGACGGCGCCATGCGGACGCGGACGCTCACTGCGAAGCAATCGTAGTCAGGCGCCGGCGGAGGCCGGTCGCTCAGATGGCTGCCGGATCGCCCACACGGACGGCACGAGCGAGGATCGCGGCCCACGACGCCCACATCACGCCGACCGCGATCCAGAGAGTCGTCGCGATCCCGATCGCGTCGGCGACAGGGGCGACGATCGCCACGCCGACGGGGATCAGGACGAACGATCCCAGCGTGTCGTAGGAGGCGACGCGGGACTGAACGCGCTCCGGGATCTCACGCTGAAAGACCGTGAACCAGAGCGTCAGGTGGATGGACAGGCCGAGCCCCGCGACGAATGCCGCGGCACCGATGACCCAGGCCGGCATCTCGAGCGCGAGGGAAAGCGTCTGGAGCGAAAGAGGGACGGCGGCGAGCACACAGGCGACAAGTGGCCTGCGAGGCCGCACCCTGATGGCAACGAGGCTGCCGAGGATGGCGCCGACGCCGGCCGCCGTCAGGATCGCGGCCCACGGGCCGGCCCCGCCGAGCTCGGCATCGGCGATCGCCGGGCCGAGCACGATCCAGACCCGCGAACACGAAGTTTCCGATCCCGAAGAAGAGGACCGACGCCCAGAGCCAGGTGCGAGCGGTGAACTCGCGCCACCCCTCACGCAGCTCCGAGACGAATCCCGGTGCATCGCCAGCGGCGCGAGCTGCAATCCGGATTCCTCGAGAGAAGCATCGCGCAGACGAAGAACGTGACCGCGTCGACGGCGAGGGCGACGCCCGGGCTTGCCGCGACGACGAGGACACCACCGATGGCCGGGCCGAGGACGCCGACGAGGTTCCGCGTCAGGCTCTGGAGCGCGTTGGCCTGCTGGAGCCGCTCGTCGCTCACGGTCTGTGGGACGAGGCCGACCTCTGCCGGGATGACGAGACCGAGCCCGAGGCCGTAGACGGCCTGCAAGATGACGATCGCAGCCACCCCGCCTACCCCGCCGAGCACGCACGCGGCGGTAGCGGCCTGAGCGGCCCCTGCACGACGGACGCTCCGACGAGCACGAGATTCCGCGGCAGCGCGATCGGAGAGGACGCCGCCTCCGACGACGACGAGCGCCTCCATTCCCTGTCGGGCGGCGAACACGAGCCCGAGCGCGGTCGCCGAGCCGATGTCGAGTACCGCGAACGCAAGCGCGATACCGCGCGAGTCGGTCGCCCAGCGTCGTGATCGACGTCGCCGCGAAGAGCAGCCGAAAGTTGCGCTCCTGGAGCGCGCCGAGACGCTGGCGGAGCGGGACCGACATCGCGCGGAGCGTAGAGACCGGGCCGACTGCTTGGTACGCTCGGCGGGCGCACGAGGGCGCATCCGGTCCGCGGGCAGGGTCCCCCACCTCGACGGCTCGTTCACACTCGATCGCCACGGCGACTTCGGCACCCCCACGAGCGGATCCACGGGTGCACCGAGAGGAGTCGTGATGACCGACGATCGAGAGCTCCATGCATTGCGACGCGAAGCGCGCGCACTCCTGCGCGCGTCGACGGCCGGTGACGTCGCGGCGGGCGAGCGCGCCACCGCCGTCCTCGGGGCACGAGCCCGCGAGCGATTCGTCCTCGCTGACGCCCTCCACGTGGTGGCTCGAGAGCACGGCGCCGCGTCCTGGCCCGCACTCGTCGCCCGAGCGCAGCGCGGCCGGATCCGCACCGCCCTGGACGAGGTGCTCGACGAAGAGGGCTGCGCCGAGGTGGACGCCGAGACGGAGCTCGCCTTTCCCGATGGGTCACCGGTCGTGGTCACCGTGACGCAACGACAGCAGCGCTTCCTGCTCCACGACGGAGGCGAGGCCGTCCGGCGGGCAGGGCGCCGGACGGGTTGGGCGGACGCGGCCGAGTCACGCGTCCGCCGGACGGGGATGAACGTGTCGCCCACGACTGGCACGGTGTTCGTCCCCGCCGTGGGCGACCGCGATCTCGACGGGCTCGCACGCCGGGTCGCGAGCGCGAGCCTGGACGTCCTCGAGGCGCTGGTCGAGCTCGACGACGCCGACGCGAGCCGCCGGTAGCGTTGCCCCGTGCTCTACGGCGCGCATGTCTCATCGGCCGGGGGCATCTCGAACGCGATCGACCGCGCGGAGGAGCTCGGCTGCGACGCCGTCCAGGTGTTCACCCAGAGCCCGCGGATGTGGCGTCCCACCGAGCATGCGCCCGAGCAGGTGGAGCGATTCAGGGCTCGTCGCGAGGAGGCCCACATCGCCTCCGTGGTGTGCCACGCGCTCTACCTCGTCAACCTCGCGACGTCGGACCGCGCGATGCGCAAGAAGTCGGTCGCGGCCATGCGCGCGTCGCTCGAGACCGCCGCCGCGATCGGCGCCGATGGAGTCGTCTTCCACGTCGGCTCGCACCTCGGCGACGGCATCACCAGAGGCATGAAGCGCGCCGTCCCTCCGCTCCGCGATCTCCTCGAGCTCACAGACGACCGGCTTTGGCTGATCCTGGAGAACTCGGCCGGCGCGGGCGGCACGATGGGTCGTTCGGTCGACGAGCTGGCCTCGATCGTCGACGCGCTCGACGCACACCCCCGGCTCGGGATCTGCCTCGATTCGTGCCACTGGTGGGTGTCCGGCGTGGACATCACCGACCCGGAGTCGCTCGACGCCGCCCTCGACGAGCTCGACGGAACTATCGGCCTCGATCGGCTCCGCTGCCTACACATCAACGACGCGGACGCAGAGCTCGGTTCGAACCGCGACCGCCACGCGACGATGCGCGCTGGACAGATCGGGGACGGCCTCGCGACGTTCCTAGCGCACCCCGCCTTCCAGGAGCTCCCGGCAATCCTCGAGACGGCCGGGCCGGACGGGTACGCGGAGGAGCTGACGCTCCTACGCCAGCTGCACAAGCAAGGTCGACGACGGCGCCCGAAGCGCTGGCGGTAGACGCTCGCGTGGGACAGGCCCTTCGGGCCAGTCCCCGGACTTACTCGACGACGGCGAAGACGCGGAAGCTCGGGCTCGCGAGCGGCAGCTCGAAGAACTCCGGGTTGCGGCAGCCGACCTCGTCGACGCGATGCTCGTAGCACGACGAGATCTCGGCGTGGCACATCGGCAGCGGGGTTCGCCGCGCCCTGACGGCGCCGAAGCCCTCGCGGCCAGCCTCGAGCTCCCCGAGCAGGTCGACGTCGATCTCGACGTCGAAGACCTTCTGCATGCACCCCATGTACGTGTGGCCCCAGGCCTCGTAGGCGTACGCGAACGGGCAGCCGCGCGCGATGCAGGCCGCGGGGTAGACGACCCGGTCGCAGTGCACCTCGCAGCGCCGGCACTCGACCTCGTCCTGGGGACGGAGTGGGATCTCGGCGGGCGCCACGGTGACGGGAGCGATGTCGCTCATTCCCGGATGGTGGCCCTTTCGGAGGGGGTCCCGCAAGACTTGACGCGAACGCCGGAAACGGGTAGCGCGCGCGCCGGAACAGGCATGGCGGACACGTGTCGGCGCCGCCCACGACGAGGGTAGGGTTGGCACCCGTGGTGCGCCGAGTCCTCTTTGCCTGTCTTCTGATCGGGCCGCTCACGATCGCGCTCCACTACCTGGCAGACCTCGACGAGACGGTCGAGTTCGTGCTGGCCGCCATCGCGCTGATCCCCCTCGCGTGGCTGATCGGCGAGGCGACCGAGCACGCTGCGGAGCACACGGGACCCGGCATCGGAGGCTTCCTCAACGCGACGTTCGGCAACGCCCCGGAGCTGATCATTGCGCTCCTCGCCGTGAACGAAGGGCTGACCGAGGTCGTGCGCGGCTCGCTCACCGGCTCGGTGGTCGGCAACCTTCTGCTCGTCCTCGGCTTCTCGCTCCTCGCAGGGCCGCGCGGCGAGATCGATCGCTGGTCGAGCTTCATGTCGTTCGGCGCGATCGCCCTGGCGATCCTTCTCTTCCTCATTCCCGCCGTGCCCTCATGGGACGGCGACCCGGACCGCGACCTGATCGTCAATCTTTCGGTGCCGGTGTCGATCGCGCTGCTGCTCGTCTACCTCGTCGTGACCTACGTCTCCCTCAAGCGGCACAGCAGGATGCACATCGCGGGCGACGAGGCGCTCGGGGCGTGGAGCTTCAGGACGTCACTCGGCGTGCTTGCCGCTGCGACCGTCGTGACCGCTCTCGTCGCCGAGATCCTCGTCGGCTCCCTGGAGGTGTTCGCAGAGGAGGTCGGGCTCAGCGAGTTCTTCGTCGCGGCGGTGATCGTTGCCATCGTCGGCAACGCGGCCGAGCACGGCGGGGCCGTTGTGGTCGCCTACCGGGGAAAGGTGAAGCTGGCGGCCGAGATCGCGCTCGCGTCCGCCGCCCAGGTCGCGGTGTTCCTCATCCCTGCGGTCGTGCTCCTCTCGTGGTTGATCGATCCTCTGGCGCTCGGCTTCCGCCAGGTCGAGATCGCGGCCCTGACCTTCGGCCTCGCCGTCACGGTCGTCACGCTCTGGGGCGGTCATGCGTCGAAGGCACGCGGCGTGATCCTGCTCGTCGCGTACGCCATCGTCGCCGTCGCGTTCTACGCGGCAGGCGACCGCGACGAGGCAGAATCGGCCTCGCCGAACGCCGCCGGCGCCCGCGTGAGCGGGTACGTCGCGACGTAGAGCTTCACCGGCGCTCCGTCCTCGTCCCGGACGACGCGAAGGAGCTCGCCGAGCTCGCGCCCTTCGACGATGCGCCACGTGTCGTCCCCTTCGGCCCGGAGCCACGACACATCCCGTCCCTCGGGGTATGCGAGCGCCTGGAGGCGCAGGCGCCCCGCGCGCCAGGCGAGCACCAGCTCGGCCCCTTCCGACCACCAACGCCCGAGCATCGGCGCGACGTCGACGGGCGCGCCGTCGTCGGCCTGCCAGAGCCCCGCAGTTCGCGTGAGCTCGGCCAGCGCCGCTTCGGCGAGGTCGAGCGCGAGCGTGTCCGGATCCGCCCCGGCGCTCGTGTTGCAGAGCACGGCAGCGCCGGTTCGCTCGGGGCGGTGCACGTAGACGGACGCCAGGAACCCGGGCATCGCGCCGCCGTGACCCGCGTACACGCGGTCGCCGCGCCGGTAGAGGCCGAGCCCGAGCCCCCAGCCGGACGACCACCGCGTCTCGTCGACCATCGTCCGGACGCGTGCCATCTCGTCGAGGGTCTCGCGCGCGAGCACGCCGTCGTTGCCCGTTGCGAGAAAGTCGCCCCATGCGGCGAGATCGTCGACGGTCGACCACAACCAGCCGATCGCCGCGGTCGGCCCCTCGCCGACCGGATCAGGCTCCACGCTGGCCCGGTCGGAGAAGGGATCCACGAAGTAGCCGGTCGCGCGCGGGCCAGGCGGGTCGAAGCCCGTGCGCCCGAGCCCGAGTGGCTCGAGGACGCGGGTCCGCAGAGCATCCTCGTATCCGTGCTCGCTCCGTCGCATGACTACCTCGCCAAGCAGCCCGAAGGCGAGATTGGAGTAGTGCCAGGCTTCCCCCGGACGGAGAACCCGCTCGGCGTCCTCCAACCCCGCGAGGAGCTCCTCGCGCGACGGCGGCGTCATCGTCTCCCAGATCTCGCCGGGCGGCTCGCGCTGGAGGCCGCTCAGGTGCGAGAGCGCATCGCGCACGGTGAGGCCGACCGGCGCCTCGGGGATGTGCGTGCGAAGCGGATCGTCCAGCTCGAGCACCATCGAGTCGCGCAGCTGGAGGATGCAGACGGCGGTGAACGTCTTCGTGATCGAGCCGATCCGGTAGGCGTGCTCCGGCGTCGCGGCCTCGTCCGCGCTCGACGTCTGCGGCGCCGAGCGCTCTCCGCCAGGCGACCTCGCCGTCGCGGAACACCGCCGCGCTGACCGACGGGATGCGCTGTTCGGCCTGTGCCGCCGCGACAAGACCCTCGAGACGCTTGACGAGCGCGTCAGGCAGCGGCACGGAGATCCAGGGCCCTCGGCACGAGCTCGATAGCCTGGTCGACGTCGTCGTCGCCGAGATCGAGGTGCGTCACCGCGCGGAGCACGGTCGGGTGGATCGTCGAGGAGAGCCCGACGCCCGCGTCGCGCAGCCGAGCGAGCGCCTCGTCCCGGGCGAGGCCGAGCGCGCCGACGTCCAGTTGCACGAAGTTCGTCTGGACCTGCTCGAGGTCGACCGGCAGCCCGGCGGCGTGCCAGCCTTCCCCGACACGACGTGCTCGCGCGTGGTCGTCCGCCAGTCGGTCGACGTGATGATCGAGGGCGTACACGCCCGCTGCCGCGACGATCCCCGCCTGACGCATGGCGCCGCCGAACAGGTGCTTCTCGCGCCAGGCCCGCTCGATCGCCTCGCTCGATCCGGCGAGCAGTGCACCGAGCGGGCAGCCGAGCCCCTTCGAGAGACAGAGCGTGACCGTGTCGAAAAGGCCTCCGATCCGGGACGCGGCGACGCCGGTGGCGACGGCGGCGTTGAGAAGCCGTGCGCCGTCGAGGTGGGTTGCGAGACCGCGCTCCCGCGCCGCGCCCGAGACGGCCTCGAGCTCGTCGATCGGCCAGCAGCGACCGCCGGAGGAGTTATGCGTGTTCTCCACCGCGAGAACCGTCGCCCGCTGGTCGGCGGACTTCGTGCTCGGAATCGTGACCGCCGCGAGCTGCTCGACCGTGAACCGGCCGTCACGACCGTCGAGCGCCTCGATCATCAACCCGGCATGTGCGGCCGCCCCGCCGTACTCATAGATCACAACGTGTGCGAACCGGTCGGCGACGAGCATGTCGCCCGGACGCGAGTGGATCTTGAGGGCGATCTGGTTGGCCATCGTCGCCGTCGGGAGGAAGAGCGCCGCCTCGTGACCGAGGAGCGCAGCGGCGCGGTCCTGGAGCGCCGTAACCGTCGGGTCCTCGCGGCGTTGTTCGTCACCGACCGCGGCCGCGGCGATGGCGGCTCGCATCCCCTCGGTCGGACGCGTTGCGGTGTCGGAGCGCAGGTCGATCACGGCCGCATTGAACCGCATCACGCCCGCGGGCAGGTCTACATGCGGCTCGGGTCGCCGACCGCGGTGCGGTCGACCGCGGCGCCGAAGTGGATCCCCACTTCGAGCTCGTACGTGCTCGTCACCGTCGCGCCGACCTCGTGCGCGGCGACCGTTCGGGCACTCGAAGCGCTCACGCGACTCCGCTCCATCGTGTCGAGCGACTCCCAGAGCGTCATCGTGATCGCGTGAATCCCGTCCTTCTCAACGAGGAAGTAGCCGTCGACGAATCCCTCGAGCTCGCCGATGCGGGCGACGGCCGGCTCGAACACAGAAATCGACTCTGAAGCACGCCCCTCTGCGAGCTCGTACGTGGTCACACGCGCGAACATTCGACCTCCTCTTCTGACCTGCAGGACGAGACGCTGCTGACCCGAGGGTACCGTGGACACGTGGATTTCAAACTCGTCGAGCGCCATGTCGAAAACCTCGGGCAGCCAGGCTATCGGGCGCGCCAGGTCTGGGAATGGACGGCGCGCGGTGCGCAGGGCTACGAGGCGATGACGAACCTCCCGCAGTCGTTGCGCGATTCGCTGACGGCCGAGGTCCCGTTCTCGACGCTCTCCGCCGAGACCGAGCAGCAGGCCCGAGACGGCACCGTCAAGACGCTTTTTCGAACAGCCGACGGGCATCCTGTCGAGGCCGTCCTGATGCGCTACCGGGATGGACGACGCTCGGTCTGCGTCTCCTCGCAGTCGGGCTGCCCCCTCACCTGCACGTTCTGTGCGACTGGACAGATGCCGTTCGGCCGGAACCTGACGGCCTGGGAGATTCTCGACCAGGTGCTGCACTTCCGCCGCACCGAGCCCGTGAATCACCTGGTGTTCATGGGGATGGGCGAGCCGTTCATGAACGTCGAGGCCGTGCTGGAGGCGGCGCGTCTTCTGCCCGACCTCGGCATCACACACCGCCGCACGACGATCTCGACCGTCGGCTGGCTGCCCGGCCTGATGCGGTTCGTGGACGAGGTGACTGTGCCCATCCGCCTGGCGCTCTCGTTGCACGCCGCCGACCCTGGGCTCCGGAGCGAGCTGATGCCGGTCAACGACCGCTATCCGCTGTCGGACGTGCTCGAGCTCTGCCGTCGCCACTGGCAGCAGACGAACCGCCGTGTGTTCGTCGAGTACGTGATGCTGGCCGGGGTGAACGACTCGCCGGCGCAGGGACGGCTTCTCGCCGCGTTGCTCGGCCGCGGCGCGTTCAAGGTGAACCTCATCCCGTACAACCCGACGGGATCCGAGTACAGGGGATCGTCGCGCGACGCGATCGCTGCTTTCAAGGCGGAACTCGACCGTGGCGGCGTTCCGGCGACGATACGACTGACCCGCGGTCGCGACATCGCGGCCGCCTGCGGCCAGCTCGCTGCGCCGGCTCGCCGACGCGCGGCAGCTGCGCGCGTCTGACGCGGGGGCCGGCTACAGCTTGCGGACGGCGTCGCCGACGCGCAGCGTGCCGGCCTGAACGATCCGCGTGTTGATCCCGCGCAGGTTGAGCGCGCGACCCTCGGGCGAGTTGACGAACATGAGCGCCTCGAGCCCGAAGCGGGCGCTGAACTTCTTGCAGCCCGTGTGCGGCTCGTCCGTCACCTCGAGCACCGCCGTCCCGATCGCGAGCTGCGTGCCCGGCGGGAGATGCTCGCCGCTCAGATCGAGATCGACGTAGAGCTGGTCTCCCGCGAGCGGCCAGCGTTCCCGGTCGCCCGCCACGAGCGCCGTCGACCTCGCGTTCATGACCGTGATCTGGGCCTTCGTGTTCGAGGGACGCCCGCCCGAACGGCCGCGCGACTGCCAGCTGTCGCCGACGAGTCCATCCTCGACGTGGAGCTCGGCCTCGTCGACGACCTCGCGCTCGTCGACCGACGGCCGGCGCACGATCAGCTCCACGACACCCTCGCCCCGGGGGGCCGCGCGAAGGTGGTCGAGCCCCGCCTCGAGCTCCTGAGGTGACGCGTAGGTCGTCATCAGCCCGCCACCGTCGCGTGTCGGCGCACGATCTGCCAGCGGGACTCCCGCCGTGTCCAGATGTCGGTCACGTGCATACGGTGCGTGAGGTCGCGCCCGTCGAAGCGCGCCACCTGGTTGTAGCGCGACACGAGCACGGCGGTGTTGCCGTAGATCTCCGGATCGATCTGCTCATACGAGAACTCGTCGATCTCGTACGGCCCGGCCGCTGCCTCTAGGAACGCGTCGCGATCGAGTTGGCCGGCGGCCCCCTGGAGCGTGAACTCCGCCGCGAGCAAGTCCTCGAGCCGATCGACGTCGTGCTCGGAGACCGCCCGCGCGAGATCGTGGGCGAGCTCGACCAGCTCGTGAGCGACGGCGACGGTCATCCGGCTTCGATCCTATCGGGCGTGCCCGACTCGTCGAAGGAGTAGCGGACGACTGGCTGCTTGGCCGCCTTCACCTCGTCGAGACGCCGAACGGGCCGCGTCAGCGGCGCGGCCTTCAACGTCTCGGGCTCGGTCGCCGCCTCGGACGCGATCGAGCGCATCGCGTCGATGAACTCATCGAGCCGCTCCTTCGTCTCGGTCTCGGTCGGCTCGATCATCAGCGCTTCCGAGACGACGAGAGGGAAGTAGATCGTCGGCGGGTGGATGCCGTGGTCCATGAGGCGCTTCGCGACGTCCAGCGCGGTGATTCCGTGCTCGCGCTTCAGCGTGCGGGCGGAGAGCACGAACTCGTGCATGCAGTGTCGGTCGTAGGGCAGGTCGTAGACGTCCTTGAGCCGCGCCATAACGTAGTTGGCGTTCAGCACCGCGACTTCGGACATGTCCTTGAGCGCCGCGCCGTACGCGCGCATGAATGCGTACGAGCGGACGAACACGCCGAACGGCCCGGAGTAGCCGCGCACGCGCCCGATCGACTTCGGACGGTCGTGGTCGAGACGGAAGGTGTCGCCCTCGCGAACGACCGTCGGCGACGGGAGGAACGGCTCGAGCTCAGCGCGAACGGCGACCGGCCCGCCGCCCGGCCCCCCACCGCCGTGGGGCTGGGAAAACGTCTTGTGGAGGTTGTAGTGGACGATGTCGAAGCCCATGTCGCCCGGCCGCGACAGCCCGACGACCGCGTTGAGGTTCGCGCCGTCGTAATAGAGGAGCCCGCCGCGCTCGTGGAAGATTGCCGCGACCTCTTCGATCCCCTCGTCGAAGAGGCCGAGCGTCGAGGGATTCGTGAGCATCAGGCCGGCCGTGCGCTCGTCGACCTTCGCGCGCAGGTCCTCGATGTCGAGGTTGCCTCGATCGGTCGTCGCAACCTTGGCGAGCTCGAAGCCGGCCATCGTCACGCTCGCGGGGTTCGTGCCGTGCGCCGTGTCGGCCGTGATGATCACGTTCCGCCCCGGCTCGCCCCGGTCTGCGAACGCGGCCCGCATGATCATCAGCCCCGTCAGCTCTCCCTGCGAGCCGGCGGCGGGCTGGAGCGTCACGGCCGGGAGACCCGCGACCTCGGCGAGGATCTCCTGGAGCTCCCACTCGAGCTCGAGCGCCCCCTGGATCCCGTCCTCCTCCTGCAGCGGATGCAGGTCGCGAAAGCCGGGCAGCGAGACGACGCGCTCGTTCACGCGTGGGTTGTGCTTCATCGTGCAGCTGCCGAGGGGGTAGAAGCCGGTGTCGATCCCGAAGTTCCGGTCGGCGAGCGCGGTGAAGTGGCGCACGATCTCGTTCTCGGGCACTTCCGGGAGCCGGGGCGGTCGCTCACGTCGGAGATCGGCCGGGATCTCCGGGACGGGAAGCCCGTAGGAGGGGACACGCCCTGCGCGGCGCCCCGGCTTCGACTGCTCGAAGATCAGCTCCACTACGCCGTCACCTCGGCGAGCACCTCGGCGAGGCGGTCGACATCTGCGGGGGTGCGCTTCTCCGTGAGCGCGACGAGCAGGACGTCGTCGAGCCCCGGATAGTCACGGCCGAGCGGGTAGCCGGGATGCACACCGAGCTTGCGAGCGCGGGTCACGACCTCGCGGGCCGGGATCGGCGTCCGGAATGCCACCTCCTTGAAGCTCGGGGCGCTCGAAGGCGAGCGGTAGCCCGACGCGCTCCTTCGCGTACGCCGCGAGCGCGGCGCAGGTCTCGCCGAGCTCGCGGAGCCCTTCCGGGCCGAGCCAGCAGAGCGTGATGAGGCCGCCGAGGGCGAGCAGGGTCTGGTTCGTCGTGATGTTCGAGGTCGCCTTCTCGCGACGGATGTGCTGCTCACGCGTCTGGAGCGTGAGCACGAACCCTCGGCGCCCTTCGAGGTCTGTCGTCTCACCGACGATCCGCCCGGGCATGCGGCGGATGAACTCGTTTCGCGCGGCGAGGAAGCCGTAGTGCGGGCCGCCGTAGGACTGGTAGTTGCCGATCGACTGTCCCTCGCCGATCGCCATCGCGCACCCGTAGTTCCCGGGCGCCTCGAGAAGGCCGAGCGACGCGAGGTCGACATGTGCGACCGGGAGCGCGCCTCCTTCGCCGGCAGCGGCGGCCAGTTCGGGTGCGGGCTCCAGGCAGCCGAACGCGTTCGGCTGCTGGAAGATCGCGACCGCAGCGTCTTGCGCCGCAGCGGCGAGCAGAGCCGGATCTGTGGTTCCGCCCGTATGCGGGACCTCGACCACCTCCATGCCGAACCCGGGCGCATACGTCTTCACGACCTGCCTGACCTGCGGGTGGAGCGTCTCCGCGAGCACGACCTTCGTGCGGCCCGTGTGCATGCGGGCGACAAAGCACGCATCCGCGGCCACCGTCGTCCCGTCGTAGCCGGACGCGTTCGACACGTCCATCGCGGTCAGCTCGCAGATGGCGGTCTGGTACTCGAAGATGGCCTGGAGGATCCCCTGGCTCATCTCGGGCTGGTACGGCGTGTACGCGGTGAGCAACTCGCCGCGCGAGAGGAACGCATCGACGATCGCGGGGACGTAGTGGTCGTAGATCCCCATCCCGAGGAAGCTCAGCTCGCGGGTCGTATCGGTGTTCCGTGCGGCGAGCTCCTCGAGGTGGCGGACGAGTGCGGCTTCCGGCAGCGCCCCGGGGACGTCGAGCTCGCGCCCGAGCCGTACGCCCTCCGGGATCTGCGCGAACAGCTCTTCGAGTGAGGCGACACCGATCGCCTCGAGCATCGCCTCGCGGTCGGCGTCGGTGAGAGAGAGGTAGCCGGCGGTGCTCACGCCTACTGCTCGGCCACGTGAGCCTTGTAGGCCTCGACGTCGAGCAGGCGGTCGACCTCGTCGGGGGCCGAAAGTCGAACGCGGACGAGCCACCCCGCGCCGTACGGGTCCTCGTTGATCGTCTCGGGCTCCCCGACCGCCGTTTGGTTGACCTCGAGCACCTCGCCCGAGAGCGGAGCGATCACGTCCGACACGGCCTTCACGGACTCGACCTCGGCATACGCCTGGTCCTTGGTGAGCGTCGCGCCCGTCTCGGGCGCCTCGAAGTGGACGAGCTCGCCGAGCGCGTCCTGCGCGAACCACGTGATGCCGAGGACGGCCTCGTCGCCCTCCACCCGCGCCCAATCGTGCTCGGGGTGGTAGCGGAGATCGTCGGGGTAGCTCTCGCTCGCCACTAGTGCTCCTTCCGGTAGATCGGTTTCGCGACGACAGTGGCGCGCTTTGGCTTCCCGCGGACGTCGATCTCGAGCGCGGTGCCTGCTGCAGCGTGGTCAGTGGGGACGTATCCCATCCCGATGCCGACGTCGAGCGACGGTGAATGGGTGCCCGAGGTGACCTCGCCACCACCCGCGATCGGCATCCCCTGTCGAGGGATCGCCTTCTCGTCCATCGTGAACGCGACGAGCCGCCGCTCCGCCCCCGCGTCCTTGATGCGCCGCAGCGCGTCGGCGCCGGTGAACTCCGTCTCGAGCGCGCAGACCCACCCGAGGCCCGCGGAGATCGCGTCCGTCTCCGTCGTGATGTCGTTCCCGTGCAGCGGGTAGCAGACCTCGAGGCGAAGCGTGTCGCGCGCGCCGAGGCCACACGGAGTGACACCCCGTTCCAGCACCGCGTCCCACAACGTGGCGCCGTCCTCCGCGGGACACATCAGCTCGACGCCCGCCTCACCCGTGTACCCGGTCCTGCAGATCATCGCCTCGACCCCGGCCACGTCTCCCATCGCGTGCGTGAACGGCTTGGCGTCCGGGAGCCCCAGCTTCCCCAGCGACGCCGGCCCCTGGACCGCGACGAGGGCGTAGTCGTCAGATGCGTCGCGCACCTCCGTGCCGCGCGCCTCGCGCTCCTTCAGCCACTCGTACGCGTCGTCCCTGTTTCCTGCATTGACAACAAGGAGGTAATGACCATGCGAGATGCGATACGCGATCAAGTCGTCGACGATCCCGCCCGTCTCGTTCGTCAGGAGCGTGTATTGCGCCTCGCCGTCCTCGAGCTTGTCGACGTCGTTGGAGAGCATCGTCTGAAGGAACGCGCCGGCGGCCGGCCCTTCGACGTGGAGCTGGCCCATGTGGGAGACGTCGAACGCGCCTGCGTTCGTGCGCACGGCGACGTGCTCGGGGATCACGCCCTCGTACTGCACGGGCATCTCCCAGCCGGCGAACGGGACCATCCGCGCGCGCGCGGCTACGTGCCGGTCGAAGAGGGGCGTCCTCCGAAGCGTCGCGTTCACGCGCGCGACAATACCCATCCCGCTTCGCGGGCTGGGTCTGTTGAGCGGCGCTAATCCCGCAGGAAGCTCGGCACGTCGATCTCCGAGTCGTCGTCCCGCGGGCGCGGGTCGTAGCGGGGGGCTGCCGACTCGGAAGAGCTCGATGCCGTCGCCGAGGGCTGCTCGAGCCGCCGGCGCCTCGGGCGACCGCCGAAGCCGGTCGCGATCACCGTGACGCGCACGTCCTCGCCGAGAGACTCGTCGATCACGGCGCCGAAGATGACGTTCGCGTTCGCGTCGGCATGGCCGGTAACGACCTCTGCGGCCTCGTTGACCTCGAAGAGCCCGACGTCGCCGGGACCCGTGATGTTGAGCAGCACGCCCGTCGCGCCGTCCAGCGTCGTCTCGAGCAGCGGGCTCGAGACGGCGGCGTTCGCGGCCGCCGTGGCGCGGCCTTCGCCCCGCGCAGTGCCGATCCCCATCAGGGCCGAGCCCGCGTCGCGCATGATCGTCCGCACGTCGGCGAAGTCGAGATTGACGAGCCCGGGGACGGTGATCAGGTCGGTGATGCCCTGCACGCCCTGGCGCAGGATGTCGTCGGCCATCCGGAACGACTCGAGGATCGGGGTCGTCTTCTCCACCACCTGCAGCAGCCGGTCGTTTTCGATCACGATCAGCGTGTCCACACGCTCGCGGAGGTTCTGGATCCCGACCTCGGCCTGCTCGGCGCGACGACGACCCTCGAACCCGAACGGCTTCGTCACGACGCCGACGGTCAGCGCTTCGAGCTCGCGGCCGAGCTCGGCCACGACGGGCGCCGCGCCGGTGCCTGTCCCGCCGCCCTCACCGGCGGTCACGAAGATCATGTCTGCGCCCTTCAGCGCTTCCTTCAGCTCGTCGCGGCTCTCGGTCGCCGCTGCAAGGCCGACCTCCGGGTTGGCCCCGGCGCCGAGTCCGCGCGTCGCCTTCGAGCCGATATGGATCTTGACGTCCGCGTCGGTGTCGAGCAGGGCCTGCGCGTCGGTGTTGACCGCGATGAACTCGACTCCGGTGAGGCCGGATTCGACCATGCGGTTGACCGCGTTCGTGCCGCCGCCGCCGACGCCGACGACCTTGATCACTGCGAGGTAGTTGCCGTTCTGAGTGCTCATCTCGACCTGCCTGACAGTCAAGCTCTCATCGAGCTAAGGGGTTGGCCGAATCCCTTGTTCGGAGCCAGGGTACGCACTCCTTGTCGGCAATGTCAACAAACCCTCAAGCGGTGCTGGAGGTCGAACCCTCGACCTCCACCTGAGAGTCGAGGGTATGCGGTCCGGCAACCGGACGGCCGGGGACGCTGAGGTCGAGGTAGCCGGACCCGATCGGGAGGAGCGGAAGGACCCGGCGGGCGACGGCAAGCTTGAGGCCGACGTTCGTCGGCTCGCCGAGCCGGAGCTCCACGCCGGACAGCAGCCGCAGCATCAGCTGCTCGCCCTCGGTGGCGACGGACACGACCCTTCCGGGGAACGGCGAGCCGGCAAGCGGCGCCACTGCGCTGACGGCCGTCCGGAGGTCGCCGTCGACGATCGTTCCCGGTTGGAGCGGGACGTCGTGCCTGAACCAGATGCGCGCCAGGTCGGGACGCTTCGTGCGCGGCGCCTTCGCGATCACGCGCCCGCGCTCGGAGACGACGAATGCCGCGGCCCCCTGGCGGACGACGGCGACCGGCCGCTCGGGAGTGACCGTGACGCGAAGCGTGTGCGGATACGCTCGGTCGAAGTCGACCGACGCCACCGTCGGCAGCGTGACGACGTCCGCCTGGACGGCATCGAGATCGAGAGCAACGAGACTCTCGCCGCGATGGGTTGCAAGGATCTTCTCGAC
The DNA here is from genome assembly GCA_963810295.1 of uncultured Actinomycetes bacterium. Lineage (GTDB taxonomy): Bacteria > Actinomycetota > Thermoleophilia > Gaiellales > Gaiellaceae > Gaiella. The sequence goes on along the minus strand of CAWEMW010000015.1, from coordinate 403,116 downwards.
CTGGCGCTGCACCCCGGGCGGTGCGCCCGTGACCGCGATCGAGCGGACGCCGAAGAGCGGCGTCTCGCGCGCGAGCACGAGCGCGAGCAGGACGCCGCCGAGGATGCCGAACCCGACGAGGAGAGAGCGGCCGGAGGGGACGAGCCGGCCGAGATCGAGGCGATCGCCGGAAATCGTGCTCGGGAACGGGACAACGACACTCGCCGTGCGCGCACGCGGCCGTGACTCGCGTCCAGCTCGTCCCCGTTCGGCCACGCGACGATGTTCGTCACGAGGGGTCAGTCCCCTGCGGGGACAGACCCCAGGAACACGACCTCTTGCTCGAGCTCGACGCCGAACTCTTCGTGCGCCCGCCGGCGAGCTTCGTTCATGAGCGCAACGCAGTCGGCGCTCGTCGCGCCGTCGGCGTTCTCGATGAAGTTCGCGTGGCGCGGCGAGATCATGGCGCCGCCGATCCGGTGCCCCTTCAGGGCACAGCGCTCGAGCATGCGCCCGGCACCGATCTCACCCGGTGGGTTCTTGAAGACCGAGCCGAATGTCCTCTTGTTAACCGGCTGCGTTGCCTTGCGACGCGCGACGAGCTCGGTGACGTCCGCCTTGATCTCTGCCGCCGGTCGGGGCGTCAACCGGTACTCGACTCGGGCGACGACGTCAGCGGACGCGAGGGACGAGCGCCGGTACGAGAGCCCGACCTCGTCGACCGACAACCAGCCGCTCCCGTTGCGGGTGACGACGAGCGCTCGTTCGAGGATCGCGGCCCAGTCCGAGCCGTACGCTCCGGCGTTCATTCGCACGCCGCCGCCGGCCGTCCCCGGGATCGCGCATGCGAACTCGAGCCCGCCGAGCCCGGCGGCGCGCGCGCGGTGCAGGCAAACGGCGTTCGTCGCGCCTCCTCCGGCTCTCAGGAGCCGCCCGTCGACCTCGACGGCCGCGAGATCCCCCTCGAGCCGCAGCACCAATGCGTCGACACCTTCGTCGGCTGCGAGAACGTTCGAGCCCAGCCCGACGGTCACGACGTCGAGGTCGCGCTCGGCGGCTCGCGCGACGGCATCCTCGAGCTCCTCGAGCGACGTCGGCCGGGCCAGCAGGGTCGCGGCTCCACCCGTGCCGATCGTCGTCAACCTGGAGAGCCGTGCGCCCTCTTCGACCGCGAGCGTCACTCGGGGATTCCCTCCGCGATCGTCCGTGCGGCCCGCCACGGCTCTCCGACGCCGAGCGTCACGACGAGGTCGCCCGGGCGGACGACGAGCAAAGCGAGGCGCGACGCGTCCTCGAGCGACGGCGCCCAGAGGCGGCGAACGGGATCCGGGACGGCGTCGAGCACCATCCGCGCCGACACGTCCTCGCGCGGCGCATCGCGCCGCCCGACGAAGTCGGTGACGACCGCCACGTCCGCGAGCGCCAGCGCCCGTCCAAGCTCCTGGTGCAGGTGACGTGTCCGCTCGACGACGTGGGGAACGTAGACGGCCACGAGCCGCCCCCGGGTTCGTTCCCTGGCCGTCTGGAGCGTGGCCTCGATCTCGGTCGGGTTGTGCGCGTAGTCGTCCACCACGGTCACGCCGCCGCGCTCGCCGACGAGCTGGAAACGCCGGTCGGCGCCGGCGAAAGAGGCAAGGGCGGCCTCGACGGCGTTCCCGTCAACTCCAGCGCGCACAAGCGCAGCGCGCGCCGCGGCGGCATTCCGCCGATTGTGCTCTCCGGGAACGGCAAGGCCGAACGTCACCGGCTCCAGCTCCCAGCCGCGAACGACGTCCGGAATCGTGGTCAGCCAGGCCTCGATCGACTCCTCCAGCTCGGTGAGGGAGCCGTACGCGGCGTGGTGGTCGAGCTCGACGTTCGTCACGACCGCAAGGCGAGGTCGAAGCTCGAACACGGAGCGGTCGGACTCGTCGCCCTCGACCACGAGCCAGCCGGCGCCGGTCCCTGCATTGCCCCCGAGCTGCGGGACGACACCGCCGATGATCCACGCGGGGTCGTTTCCTGCCTCGCGTAAAGCGTGGGCGATCATCGCCGCAGTCGTCGTCTTCCCGTGCGCGCCCGTGACGACGATCGAGGGTCGAAGAGCCACGAGCTCCGCGAGGAACGCTGCGCGCGGCGTGCCGGGGATGCGGTCACGATGCGCCGTCGAGACGACGACCTCGAAGCCCCGGGGCGGCCGCGGCTCGCCTTCGAGATCCACCGCGATCTCGCCGAGCGTCTCCGTGAAGATCGTTTCTCGGGCGTCCCACCCACGCACGTCGGCGCCCCAGGCCCGGGCGATGTTCGCGTACGCGGACATCCCCGAGCCGCCGATCCCGACGAAGTAGAGGCGGCGCCCCTCGAGGGGCTTGTGGTGATTCACCACAAGACTCACCCGGCCCCTTGCGCGAGGGCGATCAGCTCGTCGGCGATCACCTCGGCGGCGTCCGGCCGGGCGAGAGCGAGCATCGCCTCGCTCATGACGTCCAGCCGAGCGGGAGCGCCGAGTAGCTCGTCGACGAGCGCCGGGACGCGGTCGATCTGCGAGTCCGGAACGACCGTCGCGCCTCCTCCCCGCTCGAAATGCCGAGCGTTGAGCGTCTGGTGGTCGGCGGTGGCGTGGGGATAGGGAACGAGGATCGCGGGTGTCCCCGCCGCCGCGAGCTCCCAGACCGTTCCGCCGGCGCGCGAGACGGCGACGTCGACGGCCGAGAGGGCGGCGCCGAAGTCGTCGGTATTGGCGAGCAGGACGTACCCCGGCCGACCGACCCGGCCGCGGAGTGCTTCGTGGTCGCGCTCACCCGAGATGTGCAGGACGTCGGGCCCCTTCTCGCTCCACGCTCGAACGGCGAGCTCGTTCAACGACTGTGCGCCCGCGTACGCGCCGAAGACGCCGACGACCCGCGCATCCGGCTCGAACCCGAACCGCGACCGCCCTTCGGCGCGCGCAACCCCCATGTGGAGGGCCGGGATCGGGCGTCCCACGACGCGGACCTTCCTGCCGTCACGCCCGGGGATCGCGTACGCGAGGAAGATGCGTTTCGCGAACGGTGCCGCGAGTCGGTTGGCGAGCCCGAGGTAGGCGTCCGCTTCGGTCAGCGCCGCCGGGATGCCGCGCAGCCTCGCGGCGAGCACCATCGGCCCTGCGACGTAGCCACCGCCGCCGAGGACGACGTCAGGGCGTCGCCTGGTGAGAATCCGGAAGCACTGCGCGGGGGCCGCGGAGGCGCGCCACGCTGCGCGCACCTGGGCGGCGCTGGGACGCCGCGGGAGGCCCGAGACGCTGAAGGTGTCGAGCTCGAAGCCCGCCTCAGGCACCAGCCGCGACTCGACGCGGTCGGGTGTCCCTGCGAATGTCACGGTCACTCCGCGGGCGCGAAGCGCTTCCCCCACTGCGAGCGCGGGACGAACGTGACCGGCTGTTCCCCCGGCCGCGATCACGCACACGAGCTTCGACGACGCGCTCATTCACCGCGATGTTAAGGAGCACCCCCACGCCGCAGAGCAGCACCAGCAGCGACGAGCCGCCGTAGGAGACGAACGGCAGGGGGATCCCGGTGAGCGGGGCGAGGCCGAGGACCGCGGCGAGGTTGACCGCCGCTTGCGCGCTGACGAGCGTCGTGATCCCGGCTGCGAGCCGCTTTCCGAAGGGGTCACGGCAACGAAGCGCGACGCGGTAACCCGCCCAGGCGAACACCGCGAAGGCGGCGATCACGACCGCGACACCGAGCAATCCGAGCTCCTCGCCGACGACCGCGAAGATCATGTCCGTGTGCGCCTCGGGAAGGAAGTTGACCTTCTGAATGCCCTGTCCGAGCCCCTCGCCGGTGAGCCCGCCCGAGCCGATCCCGATGATCGCCTGGACGTTCTGGAACCCGGCGCCCTCGGCGTCCTTCCACGGGTCGAGGAAGCTGAACACGCGCTCGCGGCGATACGGCTCCATCCAGATCGCGAGGAGCCCCGCCCCGACGGCGAAGCCCGAGGCCACGACGAAGAGGCGCAGCGGGACACCGGAGACGAGCAGAACCCCGGCGACCATCGCAACGAGCGAGATCGTCGTGCCGAGGTCGGGCTCGACGACAATCACGGCGGCGAAAACGCAGACGACGAGCCCTACGGGCTTCATCAGCTCGGACATCGTCGCCGGAACAGGCCGCCGCGCGAGCACAGCGCAGACCCAGACGCAAACGGCGAGCTTCGCGAGCTCCGCCGGCTGGATGCTGACAGGACCGAGCAGGAACCAACGGTGTGCCCCGTTGATCGAAGGCCCGACGACGAGCACCGCGACGCACGCGACGAACGTGCCGACGAGCAGGATCGGCGCGAGCGGCCGCAACGCGTGGTAGTCGACGCGCGAGAGCCCTGCGAGGAGGATGAGGCCCGCGACGGCGTACAGGCCCTGCTTCACGAGGAACCGCATCGGGTCGCCCTCGCCGAGGGTCGCCGAGGCGGACGTCGCGCTGAAGACCATCACGAGCCCGAAGGCGACGAGCCCGAGCGTGACGAGGATGAGCAGCTTCTGCTCGAGCTGACCTCGGTCCGCGCGTCGACTGCGGGTCACTCGGTGAGCTTCTGCACCAGGCGGCGGAACTCCTCCCCGCGGTGCTCGAAGCTCGTGAACTGATCGAACGAGGCACAGGCCGGCGAGAGGAGCACCACGTCCCCCTGGGCGGCTGCCGACGCAGCGGCCTCTACCGCTCGCTCGAGCGTTTCGGAGGCCGTGGATGGTACGCAGGCGTCGCGAAGGGCGGGCGCGAGCTCGGAAGCGGCCTCGCCTATCAGGTACGCGTGGTCGCCGTCGGCGAAGGCGGCTGCGAGCGCGTCGTACGGCTCGGCCTTGCTGCGGCCACCGAGGATGACGTGCTTCCGCCGGTCCGGGAATGACGCGAGCGCGCGAAGTGTGGCGGCGGCGTTCGTCGCCTTCGAGTCGTTCACGAAGAGCACGCCGTCGATTGTCGCGACCTCTTCGATCCGGTGCTCGACGCCGGGGAACGCTCGGAGCGCGCGCGCGATCGCGTCGTCGTCGACGCCGATCGCGCGGGCAGCCGCCGTGGCGGCGGCAGCGTTCTCTCGATTGTGCGCACCGCGGATCCGCGGCTCGGCCGGCAGGGCGTCGTCCGCTGCGAACTCGATCCGACGGGCCAGCCCCGGCACGCTTCGGAAGCCGCGCGGGAGGATCGCGACGTCATCGGCGCGTTGGAGCTCGAAGACCCGGAGCTTCGCCGCCTCGTACTCCTCCAGGCCGCCGTGCCGGTCGAGGTGGTCCGGCTCGAGGTTCGTCAGCACGGCCACCCGGGGACGCAGCGTCTCGACGTCCTCGAGTTGAAACGAGGAGAGCTCGCACACGATCCAGGTTTCGGGGTCGACACGGCCGACGAGCGAGCTCAGCGGACGCCCGATGTTCCCGGCGACCTCGACCGCGACCTGCCCCGCATCGAGGATCGCGCCGAGCAACGCGGTCGTGGTCGTCTTCCCGTTCGTGCCGGTGACGCCGACGAGCGGGTTCTGCAGGAGGCGCACGGCCAGCTCGATCTCCGAGACGACCTGCGTATTGCGTGCTCTTGCCGACAGCACCGGGGGCGCGTCCGACGGCACACCCGGGCTCTTGACGACGAGCTCCACCCCGTCCAGAAGCCGCTCGTCCCACGCTCCGAGCGCGACCTCGGCGTCCAACCCCGCGACGTCAACGCCGTCGTCCCTGTCGTAGGCCACGACCTCGTCTCCCTGATCACGAAGCGCCGCGACCGCCGCTCGTCCCGACCGCGCGAGCCCCACGACGAGCACCCTGGTCACGCGTCAAGCGTATGCGTCCGGGGAGCGGTTACAGCTGGAAGCGCAGGTAGTAGCGGTAGTAGAGAACGAACCCGATCGCGCAGAGGATCGCGCCGACGATCCAGAAGCGCACCATGATCTTCGTATCCGACCACGCCTTCATCTCGAAGTGATGGTGGATCGGCACCATCAGGAACACGCGCTTGCCGGTCCGCTTGAAGCTCGCGATCTGGATCATCCACGTCAGCGCCTCGATCACGAAGACACCCCCGATGAAGACGAGCAGCACTTCCGTCTCGGTGAGGATCGCGAGCGTCGCGATCGCCCCGCCGAGGGCCATAGACCCGGTGTCGCCCATGAAGAGCTCGGCCGGGAAGGAGTTGAACCAGAGGAAGCCGATGACCCCGCCGATCAGCGCCGCGGCGACGATCGCGATATCCAGGTACTCCTCGCTGCGGCCGCTGACCGTGTCCGCCGAGCGGACCCAGTCGATCGAGGCGATCGCGAGGAGGGTGATGATCGAGATCGCGCAGGTACCGGCAGCGAGCCCGTCGACCCCATCGGTCAGGTTGACCCCGTTCGAGGTGCCGGCGATCACGAGGAAGAGGAACGGGTAGTACGCCCACCCGAGGTCGATGTTGACATCGACGAGCGGGAAATAGATCTCGGTGTCCATGTAGCCGATCCGCGTCGTCGCCCATGCGACGCCGGCCGTGATCAGCACGAGGCCGAGCATCTTCCAGCGGCCGTTGAGGCCGAGCGACCGACGCCTGCGCACTTTGAGGTAGTCGTCCGAGAAGCCGATCAGCGCGCACGCGAGCGTTGCGAGCAGGATCGTGACGCCCGGGATCGTGTAGAGGGAGACGGCGAGCGCGGGGACGAACGCGGCGACGAGGATGAGGAGGCCGCCCATCGTCGGGGTGCCCTGCTTGATCGCGTGGCCCGCCGGCATCTCCTCGCGGATGTGCTGTCCGATCGACTGCCGTCGCAGCCAGTTGATGAACTGGGGCCCCGCCGCGACGGCGATCACCATCGCGACGAGCCCCGCGATGAGGACCCTCACCATGCCCGGGAGTGTTTCTCGATCATCGCCGGGATGCCTTCGAGACCGACCGCTCGTGACGCCTTGACCAGGATTGCGTCGCCGGGCCGCAGGGCTTCGGTGACTTCGTCGAAGCCGCCCGCGTCCGCCACGAAGTGCGTCTCGGATCCGTCGTCGAGGTACGCGCGTGCGTCGTCGCCGACGGCGACGACCACCTCGATTCCGAGCTCACCGAGCAGCCCGCGGATCTCGTCGTGGTAGCGCGCGCTCTCGGCCCCGAGCTCCGCCATCCCTCCGAGGACGGCGACGCGTCGGCGGCCGGCGGCGCGCTCAGCCAGATCGACGAGCGCGGCGCGCATGGAGACGGGGTTCGCGTTGTAGGCGTCGTTGACGACGAACCCGCCGCCGGGAAGCTCGTGCACCTCGCCTCGCCAGCGACTGAGGGCGATGGCAGCTGCGCCCTCATGCGCGCGCTCGAGGGGAAGCCCGAGGGCGTCGTAGGCCGTGAGCGCCGCGAGCACGTTCTCTGCCAGATGGCGTTGCGTGAACGGCAGTCGAAGCGTCAACTGCCGCCCGGCGACGTCGAACCGCCAGCCACCGTTCTCCCGGTTCATACCTGTCCGATCGAAACCGCGGACATCGAGGTCTGCTCGCAGGAACGGCTCGAGTCGCGGCTCGTCCGTCGGGACGACGGCGATCCCGCCGGACGGCAGGGCCTCGAGAGCCTCTGCGTTGGCCCGGGCGACATCCTCCACCGTCCCGACGAGCTCGAGGTGCTCGGGGCCGATGGACGTCACGAGGGCGACGGTCGGTCGCGCGATCGCGCAGAGCTCGGCCACCTGACCAAGGCCACGCATGCCCATCTCCGTCACAAGGACGCGCGTCTCGGGCTCGAGCCGGAGCACTGTCAGCGGAAGGCCGAGCTCGTTGTTGCGACTCGCCTCGGCCGCGATTGTGGGTGTGACCGCAGCGCAGAGCGCACCAAGCGCGTCCTTTGTCGTCGTCTTCCCGGTGGACCCGACCACGGCGACGACCTCTGCGTCCGACCGATCACGAACAAGGCGCGCAAGCGCGGCAAGGGCCGCCTCCTGGTCTGTCGGCACGAGAGTCGCGGCGCCGCGCGCCCGCGCCTCGGCTACGAACCGAACGCCCGTGTTGAGCGCGACGAACAGGTCGCCCGGCCGCGCGGCACGCGAGTCGTCGTGGATGCGGCGGATGACACCCTCGCTCGGCGCGTCCGCGAGCTCTCCCAGCCCGAGCGCCTCGATCTCGTCCCAGGCAACCAGAATCACTCCGCGCTCCGTTCCGCGAGACAACGCATGTCGTGACTCAACGCGCGTGTTGTCACCCGGGGGTCCTCAGCTTTCGTATCGCGTCACGTGCAACCTCGCGGTCGTCGAACGGCTGCACGACGCCCGCGACCTCCTGGCCCTGCTCGTGGCCCTTGCCCGCGATGACGACGACGTCACCGGGATCTGCCCGATCGATGGCCGCCTCGATCGCCGATCGCCGGTCGGGATCGACCTCGACGTCCGTGCCCGCCCCGTCGAGAACCTCGCCGATAATCGCGAGCGGGTCCTCCGAGCGCGGATTGTCGCTCGTCACGATCATCGAGTCCGCGAGCTGACGTGCAACCCGCCCCATCTCCGAGCGCTTCGTCCGATCACGGTCGCCGCCGGCGCCGAACACGACGGTGAGGCGGCCGTCACCGAGTGGGCGCGCCGCACGCAAGACCGCCGCGAGCGCGTCCGGCTTGTGGGCGTAGTCGACCACGACCGCAAACTCCTGACCCTCGTCGACCGACTCGAAGCGCCCCGGGACTCCCGCGACGCCGCCGACCCCCTCCACAATCGCATCCTCGTCGACGTCGAGCAGGAGTGCCGCCGCGACGGCGCCGATCACGTTCTCGACGTTGAAGATGCCGGGCAGGCGCGTTGCGAGCGGGATCCCTGCTGCGGTGAACGTCGACCCGTGAGGACCGAGCTCGAGGTCGTCTGCGCGAACCTCCGCCTCCGACCGAAGGCCGAACGTCACGAGCGGCGCCCGGTGGGCACCGGCGAGCTCGTCCGCCAGCCGCCGTCCGTACGGATCGCCGACGTTGACCGCCGCCGGTGGAGGCGTGAGTCCGGTGAACAGCCGCCGCTTGGCCTGGAAGTACTCCTCCATGTCTCCGTGGAGATCGAGGTGCTCCTGTGTGAGGTTCGTGAACACGAGGGCGTCGAACCGCACACGGTCGAGCCGTCGGAAGTGAGAGCCGTGAGACGACGCTTCGAGCGCGACGGCGTCGTCGCCCGCGTCGAGCATCTCGCGGAAGAGCCGTTGCAGGTCGATCGCCTCGGGGGTCGTGTGCGGGGCAGCGCGTTCTGCGCCGCCTACGACCCATTCGACCGTTCCCACCAACCCTGTCCTGCGTCCAGCGGCGACGAGGATCGATCGGAGCAGATAGGAGGTCGTCGTCTTGCCGTTCGTCCCCGTTGCTCCGGCGACGACGAGACGCTCGGTCGGCGCTCCGAAGAACGCGTCGGCGGCCACCGCCATCGCCGCCCGCGTGCTCTCGACGACGAGCTGCGGGACGGCGACGTCCACCCGCCGCTCGCCCACGATCGCCACGGCGCCGGCGGCGACGGCGTCCGCTGCGAGGTCGTGCCCATCCCGGCTCGCGCCCGGCACGCAGAAGAACAGCGCTCCGCCGTGAACGTGTCGGGTGTCGTACGCGAGGTCGAGGATCTCGACCGGTCGCGCGCCGACGACGTCAACGGGCGCGAGCGCGCGGATCAGCGCGTCGAGCTCCACGGGGCGATTGTAGGGACGAGGCCCGCGCCGCCCGCTGTAGGACGGGACGCGCCTCGCCCCTACGGTGTGAGCGTCGACGTCGCGAGCAAGGAGGACGCGCGCTTGGACTCCGGCGCGTCGGGCGGCACCTCGAGGTACTGCAGCGCGAAGCGCGCGATGTCGCGGAAGATCGGCGCTGCGACCACGCCGCCGAAAATCTGGCCGCGTGGCTCGTCCACCATTACGAGGATCGCCAGCCGCGGCTTCCGCGCAGGCACGAGACCGACGAAGGACGCGACGTACTTCTGCACGTAGCGGCCGTTCTCAGCCTTGTTCGCGGTTCCCGTCTTGCCTGCCACGGTGTAGCCCGGGATCGCGGCCTCGGTGCCGGTGCCCTCCACGACGACGTCGCGGAACATCGCCGTCATCCGGTCGGCGGTGTGCTGCGAGACAACGCGCCGCCCCTTGGAATGGCGAACCTTCTTGCCGCCGATCTTGGCGACGACGTGCGCCGGAGGCATCACGCCGCCGTTCCCGATCGCCGCGTACGCGCTGACCATCTGGAGTGGCGTTACCGCGATGCCCTGTCCGATGGGCACGGTGCCGATTGTCGACCCCGACCAATCCGGGTACGCGAGCACCATCCCCGGGCTCTCACCGGGGAAATCCGAGCCGGCGCGCTTGCCAAACCCGAAGCGGTCGATCCACGAGGCGAGCCCGGGGCCGCCGAGCTTCTGCGCGATCGTGATCGTCCCGACGTTCGAGGACTCGGAGAGGATCTGCCGGACGGTCATGGACTCGGTGCCGCGCGTGTGGGCCTCCCGGATCGTCCGATCGGCAACGTCGATCGTCGGCGCGAGCCTGAAGGTGGTGTCCGGCGCGACGACGTTGTCCTCCAGGGCGGCTGCCACCGTGACGATCTTGAACGTCGAGCCTGGCTCGTACAGGTCGGTGACGGCGCGGTTGCGGCGGGCCTCGGCGGGCGCGGACGTGAACGCGTTTGCGTCGAACGTCGGCGCATTTGCCATCGCGAGGATCGCGCCCGTTCTTGGGTCCATGACGATCGCCGTGGCGCCGCGGGCGCCCCAGCGGGCGACCGCGTTCGAGAGAAGCTGCTCGGCGCTCGCCTGCAGCTGGTGGTCGAGCGTGAGCACGACGTTGCGCCCGGCGCGCTCGCGCCGTGACCGCACGACGTCGATGGCGCGCCCGCTGGGGTCGCGGACGACGATCTCGTAGCCGGGCTTGCCGGCGAGGGACTTGTCGAGCGAGCGCTCCAGGCCGTCGAGGCCTGCGTTGTCGGTGCCTGCGTAGCCGAGCACGTGCGCCGCCACCCGTCCCTGCGGGTAGCTGCGACGCTCCTCGGGATAGAAGCCGATCCCCGCGACGCCGAGGCGCTCGAGCGCCTTGGCCCTGGCGGGGTCGGCCTTGCGGTCGAGAAAGACGAACCGCTTCGTGCGGTCGCGCAGGCTCGGGTAGAGCTTGTCTGCGTCGAGGCCGAGCGCGTCGGCGACCTTCACCGCCGCACGTCTCGGGGCGATGACGTTCCGAGGATCGGCGTAGACCGTCGTGGCGAGCTCGCCGATCGCGAGAGGCTCACCGGTTCGGTCGTAGATCGTCCCGCGTCCGGCCGGGATCTCGATCGTCTCCCGGTGCTGCCGCGAGGCCATGCGCTCGTAGCGCCCGCCCTCGACGATCTGCACCCAGGCCGCGCGTCCGAGCGCGACCGTGAAGACGAGTGCGAACGCCAGCACCAGGAAGCGAATGCGTGCGTTGGCGCGCTTCTCGCTCACGACCCGCCGCTCACCGCTCGTCGAGCCGAAGATGTGTCGTCGCGTTGGGATCGGCCTCGACGAGGCCGAGCTTCCTTGCGGCTTCGCTCTCGATCCTCGCCTTCGCCGACGCGCTGGAGAGTTGCGCCCGCGTCGTCGCGATGTCGGCCTTGAGCTCGGCACGCGTCCGTCGGAGATCGTCGAGCTCGACGTTCAGGCGCAGCACGAGGACGTTGATGGCGACGACGCCCGCGAGCAATGCGCCGATCACGACGATCCAGAGCACGCCTCCCGTGAACGCCCCCCTGCCGACGCGAACCTTGCGCGGCAGCGATTGCGCGATCGTCGACATCAGGCGTTCCGCACCGCGGCCCGGAGCCGTGCCGACGCCGCGCGCGGGTTGGCGTCGACCTCGCCCTGCGTCGGCCGCACGGGCTTCTTCGTGAGCGGCCGGAGCGTCGGCGCCTTGCCACAGATGCACACCGGGAAGTCCGGCGGGCACGTGCAGCCCTTCGCCTGCTCCGCGACGAACCGCTTCACGATGCGGTCCTCGAGCGAGTGGAAGGAGATCACCGCCAGCCGGCCGCCCGGCCGAAGCATCTCGAGCGCCGCGGGCAAGGCCGCCTCGAGCGCTCCCAGCTCGTCGTTCACGGCGATGCGGAGCGCCTGGAAGACCCGCTTCGCCGGGTGACCCTCGCCGAACCGGGCTGGCGTCGGGATCGCGAGCTTGATCGCGTCGACGAGCTCGCCGGTGCGCGTAAACGGCACCTCCGCCCGCCGGCGGCCGATCGCCCGCGCGATCGGGGCGGCGAAGCGCTCTTCGCCGTAGCGCCGGAAGATCGTGACGAGCTCGCGCTCGTCCCAGGTGTTCACGATCGCGGCCGCCGTCAGCTCGGAGGACGGGTCCATCCGCATGTCGAGCGGCGCGTCCGTCGCGTACGAGAATCCGCGCTCGGGTCGGTCGATCTGCATGGACGAGATTCCGAGGTCGAGAAGGATCGCATCGGCCTTCACGTCGTTCGCCGCGAGCTGCGAGAGAACGAGCGCGAAGTCGCCGCGCAGGAAGCGGACGTCCACGCCGGCACGCGCCTTGAAGCGGTCGAAGTACGACTTCGCTCCGGGGTCGCGATCGATCGCGACGAGCTTGCCGCTGCCGGCCAGATCCTCGGCGAGCAGGCTCGCGTGGCCGCCGGCGCCGAATGTCGCGTCGACGACCGTCTCCCCCGGTCGCACGTCGAGGAGCTCGCGCACCTGCTCCGCGAGGACGGGGATGTGGTCAGCTTCCGTGTGTGGCAAGACGTTCGGCAGCATGCTCGACGCTCCCTTCGACGGCGTTCAGGTGCTTCTCCCACGCGGGCGGGTTCCAGAGCTCCAGGTGGTCGTAGTTCCCCGTCACGACGACCTCGCGCTCGAGTCCCGCGTGCCGGGCGAGCGTCGCGGGCACGAGGATGCGCCCGGAGCGATCAACGTCGGCCTCCGCCGCGCCGGAGAAGAAGAAACGGCGCAGGTCGCGAGCCTCACGCGCGAGCGGGTCGAGCACGGAGATGCGCGCCTCGACGGTCATCTGCCACGTCTCGCGCGGGTAGACGGCGACGTTGCCGTCGAGACCGCGAGCAAGAACAACTCCGTCGCCCAAAGCGTCGCGGAATCGGGCCGGCAAGGTGAGCCGGCTCTTCTCGTCCATGGTGTGCTCGTAGGTTCCGATGAACATCGCGCGCGTGCGTTGGCGATCCGATTCCCGATCTCCACGCTGTCCCACTTTACGCCACTATCACCCACTTCGCAACCCCTCTACGTACACGGGTTCGTCGTGACGTAGATTCGACCCGCATGCGCCGAATCGTGGCCGGAGCCTTGACGGCCGCCGCTCTGCTCGCGGCCGTCGCCGTGACGGCGGCCGCGCTCCGCGCGGAGGACGACACGTCGCGGCTCGGTCACGGGCTCGATGCCCTGGTGGCGGCCGGCACGCCAGGCGCGCTCGCGCGCGTGCGCGACGGCGACCGGACGCTCGAGCTCGCCCGGGGTGAGGCAACGCCGGGCATCCGCTTCCGGGTCGGCAGCGTGACGAAGACGTTCGTCGCGGTCCTCGCGCTGAACCTTGCCGACCGGGGCGTGATCTCCCTCGACGATCCCGTGGCGACATATCTCCCGACGCTGCTACGCGACGGCGACCGGGTGACGATCCGCTCCCTGCTGAATCACACGGCGGGACTGTTCGACTACACGTCGGATCCCGCGTTGCTGCGTGACGACCTGACGCCCCGCGTACTCGTCGGGATCGCTGACCGTCGCGAGCGATCCGCGGGGTACGCGTACTCGAGCACGAACTACCTGGCGCTCGGGCTCGTGCTCGAGGAAGCGACGAAGACGTCGCTCGCCGAGCTGCTCCGGCGTCGTGTCTTCGTCCCGTTCGGTCTCCAGGAGACGACCTTCGAGCCGGGCATCGTCTCGGGCTCGTACCTCCGGGGACACTCGGTCGCCGCGCGAGACGGCGTCGCCACCGGATCGCCGCGCGAGACAAGCGAGCGGACCGCCGCCTCGGCATGGGCTGCGGCCGCCATCGTCTCGACCGCAGCCGATCTCGATCGCTTCTTCACGCGGCTCCAGAAGAGCGGTCTCGCGCGACGGATGGCCCCCGCAGAGGGCGAGCGCTACGGGCTTGGGCTCGGTCGTGGCGAGTCGCAATGCGGGACGTTTCTCGGCCACACGGGGAATCTGCTGGGCACCGTGACCGTCATGCGGATGCGCGGCGATCGTCTCACGATCGTCGTCGGAAACGCGTACCCCTTCACGAGCGACGTCGGAAAGCGCTTCGCCGAGCTGCTCGATCGGGCCACTTGCGGTTGAGCCGTCGCAGGACGGTCAGCGGAGCGGCACGTGACGCGGCGACACCCCGCGCCCGGTCAGGGCAGCAGCGCCGCAGCGGGCGGCGAGCTCGATCGCCTCGGAGGCGTCGAGCCCGGCGGCGAGCCCGTACGTCAGGCCCGCGGCGAAGCTGTCGCCAGCGCCGTACGTGTCGACCACGTCCCCCGGCGGCGCCGCGGCCGTGAAAGGGCCACCTGGCCGTGCCCAGCCGCCGAGCGCGCCCGAGGTCGTGACGACGAGCCGCGGCGGAGGATCGAGCTCGCCGAGCAGGTAGCGCTCGGCCTCGTCCTCCCCGCTGCCGATCAGCGCGTCGAGCTGGACGCCGCCGGTCTTGAGGACGTCGAGCTCCCGGGTCGTGGCCGTGAGGACGCGTGCACGCCGCGCGTGCATCAGCGCGTCGACGTCGCCGGCGACGAAGAAGACGGCGTCCATCGACGCGAGCTCGTGCCACGGCAACCGGTCGTCGTGCCCCCTGGGGCGGAGCTTCGGGCCGACGGTGGTGATCGTCCGCTCGCCGCGATCGTCGACGTGAGTGAAAGCCCAGCGCTGCTGCCCGTCCCCTTGCGCCGCATCGTGGACGACGACGCCCCGGGACTCGAGCTCGGCGCGCGAACGCTTCCCGAGCTCGTCGTCCCCGAGCGCTGTGAAGAGATGCGCCTCGTCCGCCAGCAGCGCGAGCTGGACGGCCGCCACGCCGCCTCCACCACCGGCGGCCTCCCAGTCCTCGAAGGAGTGCGCGATGTGCCCCGAGGCCGGGACGCCCTCGACGCGCGCGAAGCGGATCCACTCGACGTGCCCGACCACGGCGACGCGCATGACGGGAGTCTGACGCCTCTTCACTCGGCTGTCTCACAGGCGAGCCCGCTCTGGCGTTTCCAACCATGATGGATGCCGTGACGATCCCGCCGTTCGAGACGTTCTACTCCGAGCACTCGGGAGAGGTGCTCCGCCTCCTCCGCCGGAAGCTCGGCCGGGATCGCGCGGAAGACGCGTTCCAGGAGACGTTCCTCCGGGCGCTACGCGCATACGACCGGCTGAAGCACGGCGAGCATCTCCGTGCGTGGGTGCTGACGATCGCCGACGCGCGTGACGATCGACACGTATCGCAGAGCAGGCGAGACGGTGGACGAGCTGCCGGAGGTGCCGGTGGACGAAGGCCGACCCGCGTACGAGGAGCTCGCGTTCCTCACCGACTCGTTGCCGCCCAAGGAGCGTGCCGCCGTCGTCCTCCGCTACGGCTACGACCTCGACTACGAACAGATCGCCTCCGCACTCGACTCGAGCCCCGACGCCGCCCGTCAGGCGACGTCCTCGGGCGTGCGGCGGCTGCGAAGGAGGGTCACATGACCGTTCCCACCGACCTCGACCGCCGCTTCCGCGACGCCGCCGTCCAGGCGGGGCTGCTCGACGCGGCCTACGACGTCATCGAGAGCGAGGTCGGGCCGCTGCTCGCGGCGGTGACCGACCGCGGTCTCGCGCGAATCACGTACGACCCCGATCCCGACCTGGAGCTCGAGCGTCTCGCGCGACTCGCAGGGCCGCGCGTCCTGCGTGCACCACGTGCGCTCGACGAGACGCGCCGTGAGCTCGACGACTACTTCGCCGGCCGGCGGAAGACCTTCGATCTCGAGCTCGACCTCCGGGGCCAGGCGCCGTTCGCCGTCGCCGTCCTCGGGGAGCTCGCCAGGGTCCCGTACGGCCGCACGGCCACGTACGGCGAGCTCGCGAATCGGGCGGGCAGCCCGCGTGCGGCTCGCGCGGTGGGGATGGTGATGAATCGCAACCCGGTCCCGATCGTCCTGCCCTGCCACCGAATCGTGGGCGCATCGGGCAGCCTCGTCGGCTACGGCGGCGGGCTCGAGCGGAAGGAGCATCTGCTTCGGCTCGAGGGGGCGATCCTGTAGCCCGTCGCGAAGGTGGGGATCCGCAGGGACCCGCCGAATGCGGTCTCGCAGTTGGGCACAAGCGTTACGCAGCTCGGACGGCGTCAAGTGCCCAGAAATGTGGAGGCCCTCCGAGGTGGCTTGCTCGGTTAGCCATTCGCGCCGAATGCGTAGGCCCTGAGAGACGCCGGCGGTTGGCACGTCCACCCCGACCCTCACACTCTGCGGTACTGGCGGGGCGCGGCCCACATACCCCCTCTCCCCGTGGGCATTTGGCGAGCCCCGCCAGCCTTTACCCGTATCGGAGCAGACGCCGAGAGCACCGGTCAAACCACGTAGTCGAGAAGCAACATCGCGGTCAGTAGACACAGGCCGCAGAGCGAGTACGCGGTGTCGAAACTCACGCTCGCATGCTTCCCCGCTCAGCTCATGCGGTCAATCACCATCTAGCGCGCAAGGGCTGCTCTCATGGGGCCGGGGATCAGTTGGGCAGCAGATGAGCGCAAGACCGTTGACCACCCCGCTTGTCGAGCTCGCGAAGGAAGGCTGCTAGCGCAGCTTCGCTCCCTGCCTTGATCTGGGCGCCGTACGTCTGTAGCAGCGTGGCGATCTGACGCTCGAAGATCTCCACCAGACTTCGAACCCACGGAAGTTGGGCGATGGGCGCGAGCAATCTGTGGAACGGAGAGACGCTCTAGGTGGCGTCGATCGTGACCTTCGCCGTTTCGTCCACGGTGCGCCCTGAGGCGTAAGACCCTGCGTGATGTCGTCACCAATTGAAGCGACCGCTGAAAAGCGGTCGGACGCTTTCAGGGAACCGCGAGAGGAGCCGCCACATGACGGAGTCGAGTCTGTACGAGAGGCTCGGTGGCGCATTCGCCATCGCAGCCGTCGTCGACCACTTCAGCGACGCGATCGTCAAGAACCCAGTCGTCGGCCAGACATCGGAGAATCCTGCTCTCCGGGAATGGCACACCAACAACCTGGGAAGACTTCCCGGCCTCAAGTTCATGCGCACCCTGTGGGTCTGTGAGGTCGCCGGTGGACCCCAGCACTACGCAGCCACGAACCCCGGGAGCACCACACTTGGCCTCGAAGAAGCCCACCGCGAGCTGAAGATCTCCCCCGCGGAGTTCGACGAGGTCGCAGCCGAGCTCGGGCGAACGCTCGACATCTTCAAGGTGCCCGAGCGGGAGAAGGAGGAGGTTCTGGCTGCATTTGCCGCACACAAGGGCGAGGTGACCGAGGGGTACTCCCAGTAGATCCCGGAGTGAGCCACTCCGGCGGTGGGTACCTCTCGGGGCAACGCACGAGAACCGCCGGGGACCAGCGGCACTCGTCGCCCGATCCGCCAGCGTAGTTCTCGACCTATGTCAGATAGTCATGCAGCTGCCAGATCTCCGGAGGCCCCGCTGGGCGCGAAACCCCTGCGGCGTCGAAGGCGGGCATCAGGCGCTCGTCTCGGAACCGGCGCGCATCCTCCTCCGACTCCCACACTTCCATGACGCGCCAGCCGCCGTTCGGGCTCGGCCCAGCCGCGTGGAAGATTCCGCCCGCCGGCCCTTCCAAGCCAAGCTGCGCCCGAACCTTCTCGTAGCTTTCCTGGGAGCCTTCGGGGTTGTCCACCAGAAGTGCAATTGCCACGTCAAGACCTCCTCGGTGCGTGCGTTGGCGGGCTGATCCTAACTTCCGGCCGCCCGGCCCAGGCGAGCTCGCCTCTCCGACACCCTAGGCAAGCAGTCGGTACCCGACGCCCCAGTCGTTGACGACGACGCCGTCGGCGCCTACCGCCTCGAGCTTGCGCCGCAGGCGCGAGGCGTGGGAATCGACAGTCCGTGTCCGGATCCCGTTCGTCCGGATCCCCCAGACGTCCCGCAGCAGCTCGTTCTTCGTGAAGACCCGTCGCGGGTCGCTCGCGAGCTTCGCCGCGAGCTCGAACTCACGGCCCGAGAGCCGGACGGCGATCTCGCCGACCCGCACCTGTCTCGCGCGATGGTCCACGACGAGCGGACCGGCCTCGACCACGTCCGCCTGTCCGAGGGTCGAGCGGCGAAGAAGCGCGCGAACCCGTGCGAGCAGCTCGAGGTACACGTCGCGCGGAACCGCGTCGTCCGCCCCGCTCTCGAGGGCGCGCACGCGGACGATCGGGTCCGCGCCCGGCTCGGTGAGAACGATCACCGGGACGTTGCGATTCCAGGTCCTCCCGGGCTCCCCCGATCGCAGGCGACGACACAGGTCGGGCTCGCTCGCGATGACCACGTCCGGGAGCAAGCGCTCCGCGAGGTCGAGCGCACGCGCCGTCCACGCCGCCTCGAACACCGTGAACCCGTCCTCGCGCAGCTGGCGCTCCAGGTATTCCCTCGAGCTCTGCTCACGCTCTGCGAGGAGGACGGCGTTGGCGGCCACGCTCCGACGGTAGTGGCTCGGAACGCGTGTGACCAGATGTCCATTGCGCCAGCTATGTGACGATTCACTCACATGCGTCCAGACGGGCCACGGATCGACGAGCTCACCCTCACGGCCAACGGCATCCGCTTCCACGCGCTCGCCGCCGGCCCCAAGGACGGCGCGCTCGTCCTCTTCCTGCATGGCTTTCCGGAGCTTTCGCGATCCTGGCGCCATCAGCTGCCGGCACTCGCGGCGGCCGGCTACCGGGCCGTCGCGCCGGACATGCGCGGCTACGGCGACACGGAGCTGCGAGGGCCGTACGACGTCGGCACCCTCGTCCGCGACGTCACCGGCCTGATCGCGGCCCTCGGGCGCGAGCGCGCTGTTCTCGTCGGGCACGACTGGGGCGGTGCGGTCGCCTGGGCGACGGCGATGCACGCCCCTGCGGTCGTCGAGAGGCTCGTCGCGATCAACTGCCCGCCGGCGTCAGCGCTGTTCGCCGCAATGCGTCGCACGCGGTCGCAGCTCCGGAAGTCGTGGTACATCCTCTTCTTCCAGCTTCCGTGGTGGCCCGAGCGGCGCATGGCGGCCGACGGCGCATCCGTCGTCGCGCGGGCGCTCGTGGGCGGCTCGTACCGCCGCGACGCATGGCCGAGCGAGGAGCTCGACGCGTATCGCGCGGCGTTCGCGCGCCCGGGCAGAGCGAAGGCAGCGATCGACTGGTACCGCGCGACGTTCCGCCGCGCGCTCCGGCCGCGACGGTCGCGCGGGCCCGCCCGGCGCGTCGTCGCGCCGACATTGATCCTGTGGGGCGTCGAGGATCGGTTCCTCGATCGCGAGCTCGTCGGACCGGAGGTCTTGCGGCGCGTGCTCGCAGACGGCAACGTTCCGGAGGTGGTGTGGATCGAGGACGCAGGGCATTTCGTCCAGAACGAATCGCCGGAGCGCGTGAACGCCGAGCTCCTGCGCTGGCTCGGGCCCGAGCGATGACGACGCTGGCCGCCATCGCGACGGTCGCCGCAGCGTGGGTCTCCGGCTCGCCGCTCGAGGAGCCGCGTACGGAGGTGGCGGTGGCGCCTCTGCAAGGACGGATCGTGGTGGTCGGCGGATTCCTCGCGAGTGGCGGCAACTCCAGGCGCGTCGACTCGTACGACCCTGCGCGCGACACGTGGACGCGGCTGCCCGACCTCCCGGTCTCGGTCGACCACGCGGCAGCGGCCTCCTGGCGCGGCCGGTTCGTCGTGGTCGGAGGGTACGGCGCCGATCGCGCGCCGCTCAGGGCCGCGTTCCTGTACGACGGCCGGCGCTGGCGGCGCCTGCCCGCACCGCCTGAGGAGCGAGCGGCCGCGGCCGCTGCTGCAACGTCCGACGGCCGCGTGTGGGTGGTCGGCGGTCGCACGAGCTCGGGGCTCGCGACGCGCGCGCTGTCGCTCGACCTGCGGACGCTTCGCTGGCGCGTCGTCCGCGGGCCGCAGCCCCGCGAGCATCTCGCCGCGACCGCGATGGGCGGCCGCGTCTACGCCGTCGGGGGACGACTGGCAGGGCTCGACACGAACCTCCCGACAATCGAGGCGTACGACCCACGCGCGAATCGGTGGACGCAGCTCCCCGACCTTCCCGACCCGCGGGGCGGCACCGGTGCGGCAGCCATTGCGGGGAGGATCGTCTCGGTGGGCGGTGAGTCACCGCCGGGCACGAATCGCACGGTGTGGTCCCTCCGGCCCGGGGCGAGCCGATGGTCGTCGCTTCCCGACCTTCCGACACCGCGTCACGGCCTGGGCGTCGTGGCGTTCCGCGGGCGCGTCTGGGCGATCGCAGGCGGCCCGCAGCCCGGCCTGACCGTCAGCGGGGCCGTGGAGTCGCTGACCCTGCCCTGAGCGTCCCGTGGGTAAGCCGCCGCCTCCGATGCGGCCACACTTCCGGCACGAAGTCGGCGCACTTCCGCCACAGAATCGTCGATAGCGTGGAACCAGGGCACCGGGGGTGCCCCTGGGGGTGGTTGTTGTGGCGGGACGCGCGCGGCAGCGAAGGACTACCGGCCCGTCTCGTCAGAGCCGTCCGCTGCGCATGACGCCCCAGAGCAGCCAGACGCCGAACGCGCCCGAGATGATGAACCCGACCACGGACAGGAGATGGAGCCCGAGCACATGCGGGCCGTCCTCCGCGAGCACACCGATCACCGACGAGCCGAGGAGACCTCCGAGGATCACGAGCGCGACCGCGATCCGGTTGACCGACACGTCGATGTGATGCGCGAGGTCGTCGACGCCGGGGTTCGAGATCTTGATCGACATCTCCCCGTCACGCAGCTCGTTCAGCACGTCGTGCACCTGCCGGGGGACCTCGAGGGCGATCTCGCCGAGCTCCTGTACTTCCCGCTGGGCACGTAGCGCGAGGCGCCGCGGCGAGAAGCGGTCGGCGATCAGCTGCTTGGCGTACGGGCGCGCAACCTCGAAGACGTTGAAGTCGGGGTACACCTCGACCGCGACCGAGCCGAGCGTCGCAAGCGCCTTGTCCAGGATCACGAACCGCGTCGGCAGGCGAAGGTTCATGGAGTAGATGAGCGCCAGCCCCTCGCGGATCGCCTCGATCGGGTCGATCTCGGACAGCCGCGCCCCGTAGTAGCGGTAGTAGAGCTCCTCGAGACGCGAGCGGAGCTCGTCCTCGCGATCCCGGTCGTATCGGACGCCGAGATCGGCGAGCCGTCGCGGCAGCGCGCCGACGTTCTCTGTCGCTGCGTCGACGAAGAGGCGTGTCAGCCGTGCCATGTCGGCGTCCGTGAGGCGTCCCGCGAGCCCAAAGTCGACGAGGCCGAGTCGGCCGTCGTCGAGATGCAGGATGTTCGCGGGATGCGGGTCGCCGTGGAAGAACGCGTGACGGAAGATCATGGTCATCCAGGCGTCCGTCATGCGGTGCGCGAGGTCGCGTCGGTCGCCGTCCGACCACGACTCGAGGTCGAGGTCGCGTACGTGCGTCCCCTCGAGGCGCTCGAGCGTCAGGAGGCGGTTCGTCGTGTATCGCCACCACACCCGAGGGACTGCCACGCGGGCGTCGCCGGCGAAGTTGCGGCGGAACGCCTCGGCGTTTCGCGCCTCCTGCTGGTAGTCGAGCTCCTGGCGGATCGAGCGGCCGAACTCGTCTACGAGCTCGCTGGAGTCGAGGAAATCGAGCTGCCGCACGCGCTCGCGCACGACCCGCGCGGCCGAGGCCATCAGACGGAGGTCTGACTCGATCTGCCGTGGCGCCGTCGGGCGCTGCACCTTCACGACGACGTCGGCGCCGGTGGGCAGCGTCGCCCGGTGAACCTGACCGATCGAGGCGGCTGCGACCGGCTGCTCGTCGAAGCCGACGAACGCGCGCTCGATGGAGAGGCCGAGCTCCTCCTCGACGACGCGCTCGACCTCCGTCATCGGGAACGGCGAGACGTCGTCCTGGAGCTTCCTGAGCTCGATGATCACGTCGGGGGGCACGACGTCGGGCCGCGTCGAGAGAAGCTGGCCGAACTTCACGAAGGTGGGACCGAGCTCGTCCAGCATCTCGCGAAGACGGCGGCCGCGGTCCGCGTCGGGCGCTTCATCGGTGGCGCGCCGACGGTCGAGGAGATACCCGAACCCATGACGGGTCGCAACGCGCCCGATCTCCGTCATCCGGCCGAGGCTGCGCTGCGACTCGCCGGCCACGGAGGGGTGTTAGTGCGTGACCTTGGTGGGGTCTTGCTCCAGCAGGCGGATCCGGTGCTCGAGCTGCGCGACGCGAAGCGCCAGGTCGTCGATCTCCTCACGGCGGACGAGGCCTGCCTTCGCAAGCGCGCGCTCGACCGCCTCGTCCCGCCGGGCGCCGAGCCGCTCGGCCTCGGTCCGCCACGCCTCGAGCGTGTCGCGCACGGCGCTTCGCATCGCGTCGCGGTCGACCCCGACGCGCTTTGCGAGGTCGTCGGAGATCTCGTCTGCAGCCTCCAGACCGAGCGTCGCGAAGCCGACGCCGGCGAGCAGAAGCTCGGAGACGGACCGCGACTCGTCGGTGCCCTGCGCGCTCATTGCCGCCATTCTAGGGGCGGCGACGGGCGACTACCGAGCGCGGCCGTGTGGGCGCCGGGTGCCACGGCGCTGGCGCCGCCGCTCCCGGCTTGCAGAATCAGGCGCCGAGACCGCGGCCTCGGCCGGAGCCGGCGGTGCGGCTGTGGGGGTTGCGGCCACGACTGTGGCCGGCGCCTCGGTGACGGCAGGCGCAGGCGTCTCGAGCAACGCCCCGCCGACCGACACGTCTCCGATCGCGTGCTCGTCGTCTCGTCGTCGTGCGTACTCCGGCTCCCGCTCCTTCAGGATCGCGAGCAGCGGGGCGCCGATGAAGATCGAGGAGTAGGCGCCGGCCCCGATCCCGACGAGCAGCGCAAACGCAAAGTCCTTCAGCGTGTCGCCGCCGAACAGCCAGAGAGACGCGATCGGGACGAGGGTGATGAAGGTCGTCGCGAGCGAGCGCGGGATGGTCTCCCAGAGCGACACGTTGCCGATCACGCGGAACGACGCGCGCTTCATCAGCGGAATGTTCTCGCGGATTCGGTCGAAGATGATGATGGTGTCGTAGATCGAGTAGCCGAGCACCGTCAGCACCGCAGCGACCGTCGCGGTCGTCACCTCTCGGCCGAGCAGCGCGTAGATCCCGATGGTGATCAGCACGTCGTGCGCGAGCGCGACCAGCACCGGCACCGCGAACTTCCACTGGAACCGCAGCGAGATGTAGCCGACGATCAGTAGGAGCGAGACGAGGATCGCGAGGATCGCGCCGCGCGCGATCTGACGGCCGAAGCTCGCCGAGACGTTCTTCACCTCGCCCGCTTCTGCATCCACCGACGCAGCGAGGCCCGCCTGGAGCGACCTCACCTCGGCAGTCGTGAGCGCCTCCGTGCTGACGATGAACTCTCGGTAGGACTGGGCGTCGGGGCCGGATGAGGGTCCCCGACCCTGAACCTGGGCGTTCGCTTGCCCGATGTTCGCTGCCTGCTCGCGCACGTCGTCGAGCGCGACCGGCCGCGGCGTCTCGAAGGTGACCCGCGTCCCGCCCTCGAAGTCGATCCCGAGGTTGAGGCCCTTGATCGCGATCGCCCCGACCGAGAGAACGACCACGACGCCCGAGATCGCGAACCACGTGTTACGGCGGCCGATGTAGTCGAGCTTCAGCCAGCGGGGAATGCCGCCGCCGGACGCTCCCATCAGGCGTGGGTGGTCGAGCAGCTTCAGCCCTGCAAGCACCGCGAGAAGCGCGCGGGTCGCGAGGACGGCGGTCAGCATCGAGATCGCGGTACCGACGAGCAGCATCAACGCGAATCCCCGGACGCTCGCGGTCGCGACGGCGAACAGCACCATTGCTGTGATGGCAGTCACGACGTTCGCGTCCACGATGGTCGCGAAGCCCTTCGTATAGCCGGTGTGGATCGCTGCGCGCACGGAGCGCCCCGCGCGCACCTCTTCCTTGATCCGTTCGAAGATGACGATGTTCGCGTCGGCCGCAACACCGAGCGTCAGGACGAGGCCGGCGATGCCCGGGAGCGTCAGCGTCACGTTGAAGATGAGGATCGCGGCGTACAGGATCGCCGCGTAGATGCCGAGGCCGATCACCGCGACGAGCCCGAGGAACCGGTAGAAGACGAGCAGGAAGATCGCGACCGCGATGAGGCCGACGACGGCGGCCGTCTTCGCCTCCTCGAGCGAGTCCTTGCCGAGCGTCGCCGAGATCGCGGTCTGGTCGAGCGTCCGGAACTCCACCGGTAGGGCGCCTGTCTGGAGCACGAGCGCCAGGTCCTTCGCCTCGCCGATGTCGCCGAGCCCCGAGATCTGCGCTCCGTTGGAGCCCGAGATGCCGCCGGGATACTCCTCGAAGTCGATCGTCGGCCAGGACTTCATCTCACGGTCGAGGACGATGGCGAAGTGCTGGAGCCAGTTCTGGTAGTCGCCCTGGCCGCCGCCGACCGAGTTGAAGAGGAGCTTGCCGCGGGTCGCGACATCGCGCGTGATGTCCTCGAACTTCTCCGCCCCCGAATCCGTGAAGTCCATGAGCACGATCGGCTCGCCGGTCCGCGTGTCGAAGTCCTGGCGGGTTCCTGCGAGATCGAGGTCGTCGCCCGTCATCTCGGGAACGTCCGGCGGCGTGAACCGGAGGAGGTACCAGGAGTCGCGGGTCGGCTTGAGCTCGGCGACGCCGGGGCACACCTCCTCGCCGATCCCACAGCTGACGACGACGGTGTTCGGCGGCACCGCAAAGAGCTTGTGACCTGGCGGGAGCTTGCCGTCCCACTTCGCGAGCGCGGCCTCCTTGGACTGCACAGGTCCACGAACGAGCGTCTTTCCCTTCGTCCGGAACACGTAGTACGACTCGGGGTCGCCCTTCGCGGCGAGGGCCTGCTGGCCGGCCAGGAGGTCGTAGAGCTTGGGTGTCGCGATCGGCTGCTTCGTGCGGGCGTCGATCGACGGCGCCACGAGGTTCTTCTCGAGGTCGAACAGCTCGAGCTGCGCGGTCTTCCCGATGATCTCCGCTGCGGCAGCCGGGTCCTTGACGCCGGGCAGCTGGATCGAGATCTGGTCGTCGCCCTGGGTGCGAATCTCCGGCTCGGCGACGCCGAGCTTGTCGACGCGGTCGCGCATGATCGACACGGAGCGGCTGAGGTCGTCCTCCGTCAGCTCGCGGTCTCGTGGCGGCACCGCCTGCAGCGTCACCTCGAGCCCGCCCTGAAGGTCGAGGCCGAGCGTCGGTCGTTGCTCGAGCGGTGACCCGGGGATCGCGAGCAGCCCGACCCCGACGAGGGCCGCGAGGACGAGTGCAACGACGAAAGAGGCTGCGCGGCGGGTCATCTGCGGCCGCTCAGGTTAGCGGCGGTCGAGCGCTGCTGAGTCCTCCGGGACCTCCGCGCTCACGAAATCCTCGGAGTCGACAACACGACCTTCATCTTCAGGCTCGTCCACCGCTTCGTCGGCGTCGTCGCTCTCGTCCTCCGGCTTCACGACGCCGCCGATCGCGCGCCTCGCGATCCGCACCTGGATACCGTCCGCGATCTCGACGATCAGGTCGTCTTCCTCGTCGATGTCGCGGACGATCCCGTACAGGCCGCCGACGGTCAGCACCTCGTCACCGGGCTCGATCGACGTGAGCAGGTTTTGCTGCTTCAGCTGGCGTTGGCGCTGGGGCCGGATCAAGAGCACCCACAGCAGGACGAACATCGCGAGGAGCAGGATCAGGCTTGCCAAGGTTCCTCCTTCGGGCCCGCCGCGAGCGAGGCGAGCACGTCGCGCCGGTACGTGTCGAACGCGCCGCGCGTGATCGCATCCCGCGCACCGGCGGTCAGTCTCAACGTGAACCACAAATTATGCAGGGTGAGGAGCCGCAGGCCGAGAAGCTCCTGCTGATTGACGAGATGCCGGACGAAGGCACGGGTGAACCGCGTGCACGTCGGGCAGCCGCACTCTGCTTCGAGCGGGCGTGGATCGCGCGCGAACCGGGCGTTCCGGAGGTTGATGCGGCCCCGTGCCGTGAGCGCCGAGCCGGTTCTGGCCGTGCGGGTCGGCAGCACGCAGTCGAACATGTCGATGCCGCGGGCGATGACCTCGAGGATGCCCTCCGCGTCGCCGAGGCCCATGAAGTATCGCGGCCGGTCGGCGGGCAGCGCCGGCGCCGCCCAGCCGACCGCGTCGAGCATCTCGTCGCGGCTCTCCCCCACCGCCAGGCCGCCCAGTGCGAAGCCGTCGAAGGGCAGGGCCGAGATGCCGGCGATCGAGCGCATCCGGAGCTCGGGGTCCGTGCCGCCCTGGGCGATGCCGAAGCGCAGCTGACCCGGAGCGCGCGGCGCCTCGATCTGGCGTTCCGCCCACAGCTGCGTCCGCCGGACCGCCTCCTCGTGATCGCGGGCCGAGGCGTCCGCGGGAGGGCAGATGTCGAGGCACATCGCGATGTCGGAGCCGAGCCGCCGCTGGATCTCCGCGACGCTCTCGGGTGTGAGGCGCTCCGCGGTCCCGTCGTAGACGGAGCGGAACGTGACGCCCTCGTCGTCGACCGAGAGGAGGGTGTCGCGCAGCGAGAAGACCTGGAACCCGCCCGAGTCCGTGAGGATCGGTCCGCTCCAGCCCGAGAAGGCGTGGAGCCCGCCGAGCTCCTCGATCACGTCCTCGCCTGGACGCAGGTGGAGGTGGTAGGTGTTGCCGAGGATGACGTGCGCCCCGAGCTCGCGCACCTCGTCCGGGTGGAGCGTTTTGACCGTGGCCTTCGTCCCGACCGGCATGAACGCCGGAGTGGGGATCTCGCCGTGCGTGGTGGACACGACCCCCGCCCGCGCCGGGCCGTCGGTTGCTTCGACCCGGAAGCAGCTCACGCGCGCGGACGGTAGTCGAACGTTCGCTCGGCAGACCGGCGCGAGCCGCTTCGTGCCAGGCACGTGGACACGTTCGCGGTGGACGTGTCCCGCATGGGCAGATGACGCCGCCTCGAACGGCTTGAAACCGTGTGCGTCGCAGCGCCAAAGGCGTGCATGCGTGCCAGGCACGTGGACACGTCCACGACGGACACGTCGTCAGAGGACGAGCATCGCGTCGCCGAACGAGTAGAAGCGGTATCGCTCGCGGATCGCGAGGGCGTACAGCCGGCGCGTCTCGTCGATCCCGGCGAACGCCATCACGAGCGCGAGCAGCGTCGTGCGAGGCAGGTGGAAGTTCGTCAGGAGCGCGTCGACACGCCGGAAGTCGAAGCCGGGCGTGACGAAGAGCTCCGTGCGGCCGACGAGTGGCCCGCCGCGCGCGAGGGTCTCGAGCACCCGCGTGGTCGTCGTCCCGACCGCGAGCACGCGCTCGGCGGCCGCGATCCTCCCCCAGGCGCCCTCCTCGACGCGGTAGCGCTCGCCGTGGATCGCGTGGTCCTCGACGGTGTCGGTCGTGAGCGGCCGGAACGTGTCGAGCCCGACGTGCAACGTGATCCGTTCGTGATCGATCGAGGCCAACAGCTCCGGGGTGAAGTGGAGGCCGGCGGTCGGCGCCGCGGCGGACCCGGGATCGCGGGCATAGACGGTCTGGTAGCGCTCCGGATCGGCCGGGGTCTCGTGCACGTACGGCGGCAGCGGCAGCTCGCCGTCGGGCTCGCCCTCGACCCGCACCGTCCATCGTCCCTCCCCGAGCGCCTCGACGAGCTCGACGAACGACGAGCCCGATTCCGGGGCCTGGGCACCGAGCCGCTCCCCCACTCGGAGGCGGCGCGAAGGGCGAGCGAGCGCTTCCCAGAGACCGTCCTCCAGGCGCTCGAGCAGCAGCACCTCGACCCTGCCGCCCGTCTCGCGACGCAGGGTGAGCCGGGCGGGGACGACGCGCGTGTCGTTGACGACGGTCAGGTAGCCCTCGAGCTCGTCGGGCAGCTCGGCGAACGTCCGGTGTCGAGTTCCGCCGGTGCCGCGGTCATAGACGAGCAGCCGGGAGGCGTCACGCCGCTCGGCTGGTCGCTGGGCGATGAGCTGCGTCGGCAGCTCGTAGTCGAGGTCGGTCGATCTCATCCGGCGTCGAGGGTACTCTTGCGCCCCATGGACGAACAGGCACTCGAACGAGCACGGAAACGAATCGGGGAAGCGCGGACGGAAGGTGTGAGCGGAGCACGGCTCGACGCAGCGCTCGAGCGCGCACGCGCTGAGGTGATGCGCCTCGCCAAGGTCGCCGACGAGCTCGAGGGATCACTCCCGAAGCAAGTCTCCACCGCGGTGCGGGACGGCGTGGCGCGGGAGGTCCTCCCCGTGAGCCGAAGCCTCGCCGAGATCCGCGGCGGGCTGAACCAGGCGCTGCGGCGCCTCGAGCGGCTCGAGCAAGAGCTTCTCGCGGAGCGGAACTCGCGGATCGAGGACCTCGCGATCCTCGTCGACCTCGTGTCGTCGGGCTGGAGCGGTGTCGATCAGCGGCTTCGCACGCTCGAGGCGGGAATCGCAGGGGCCGTGGTACCGCTGCGAGCCGAGCGCGAGGAAACGGTGCTTCCGGACTCGGCCGCGGACGCCGCGTAGCCGCTCACCCGACGGCGAGAACGACAGCGCACGTCGCCGCCCAGGCGGCAACGGTTGCGAGCAGTGGCAGATCCTCGACGAGGAGCGCGTCCGGCTCCTCCCCGAGCCCGCGGCGGTGGAGCAGAAGCAGGTAACGGAAGAGGCCGTAGACGACGAACGGCACCGTCGCGACCAGCCACCGCGAGTCGTGCGCGGTGATCGCGTACGCGGTGTAGGCCGCGATCGTCGCGGCCGCGACGATCGCGAGAAGCTGATCGATGAGCCCCGGTGCGTACCCGTCGAGCGCCGGCCGCGCCCGAACTCCGTCGAGCCCGAGCTCCGCCCGCCGCTTGCCGAGCGCGAGGAAGAGCGCGAGCAAGAACGTGCAGACCAACAGCCAGTTGGAGATCCGCACGTCCACCGCGATCGCACCGGCCGCCGCGCGGAGGACGAACAGGCCCGCGATCGCAAGGACGTCGAGGAGCTCGATCGACTTCAGCCACAGCGAGTACGCACCCTGCAGCGCGAGAAACACGGCGAGGCACGCGAGCGAGGCCGGGCCGAGGAGCGCCGCGAGCGTCACGGCGATCACGGTCAGGGCGACGGCGAGCCACAGCGCGGTCCGCGGCCGGAGCTCGCCCCGGGCAATCGGACGGGTGCGCTTGCCGGGGTGCAGCCGGTCGGATGCGACGTCGCGGACGTCGTTGACGAGGTACGCGGCGCTCGAGGCTGCGCAGTACGCGACGAAGGCGGTCACGGCTGCGAGCCAGCGGCTGGGGTCACCGAGCTCGGCGGCGAAGATGATCCCTGCGAAGAGCAGCAGGTTCTTCGTCCACTGGCGCGGCCGGAGCGCGGCGAGTGCCGCGGCCGGGCCCGAACGCCGCGCGGGCAGCTCCACGACCGTCGCGCGCGCCGGCTCGACCACGGCGTGACTCTATTGGGGGTTGCGGGGCTTGCGCAGCGGTCGGTTCGCGACGCTCCCGGTGTCAAACACCTACGCCGTCTGCGCAGGCAGCACCAGACGGAAGCGACTGCCGCTGCCGGGCTCGCTGTCGAGCTCGATGCGGCCGCCGAGAGCGCCTGCAAGCTCCCGCGCGATGGGCAGTCCGAGGCCCGTGCCCTGCGTGTCGTGCGACACGAACGGGCTAAAGATTCGCTGTGCCTCCTCGCGCGGGATCCCAGGGCCCGTGTCCGTGACGTCGACCCGCACCGTTCCGTTCGACGCATCGAGCGCGAGGCCGATCGCGCCGCCGTCGGGCGTCCAGCGGAAGGCGTTCTTCAGCAGGTTCGTGATCACCTGCAGGACGCGATCGCCGTCGGTGATGATCGTCGGCGCGTCGTCTGCGCCGCCGATCGTGTACGCGATCTCCCGCCGCCGCGCCTCGTCGCCGAACGACCCGTAGGCCTGCTCGACGAGGCGGCCCATGTCGACCTCCTCGGTGTGCACCGTGAACCGGTGGGCGCGGAGCTTCGCGAGATCGAGCACGTCCCCGACGAGCCGCTCGAGCCTCGTCGCCTCGTTCGCGACGACGTCCAGCGACGCGGCGACGAGCTCCGGGTCGTCGATCAGGCCGTCGCGCAGCGCGTCCACGTGACCCTTGATCGCGGTCAAAGGGGTGCGAAGCTCGTGCGAGACCGACATCAGGAACTGACGCTCGCGCTCCTCCGTCGCGGCGAGGCGGGCTGCCATCTCGTTGAAGCGCTCCGAGAGGTGCGAGACCTCGCTGCCGCCGCGTCCGACCGGAACCTGGACGGCGTAGTTCCCCGACGCGATCTCGTCGGAGGCGCGCGCGAGGTCCTGCATGGGGCCGCTGATCCGCCGCGAGAGCCAGAGGCCGAGGAGACAGGCGAGGAGGCCGCCGATGGCGATCGCTGCTGCGAGCCGACCGATCAGCGGCACCCACTGCTCCCGGACAACGTCACGCGGCTTGGCGACGACGATCGCGCCGAGCGCCGGGCCGCCGGACTCGAGCCGGAGAGGTTGGGAGACGGCGAGGTAGGCCTGCCGCTCCCCCGGTGGCCGGAACTCGAACTCGAGCGCCTTGTTGGCCGCGACCACCTCGGCCGGCACGGCCGACTCGGGCAGGCTCTGGAGGCCGGACTCCTGACCGGGAAACGCGGGCGCGCCGACGTAGAAGAGCTTGTCGCCGGTTGCGAGCTCGAGAGCCTCGGGAGCGAAGTCCGGCGCAGGTGTCCCCTCCTCCGCCGCCCGCAGCGCGGCGTCGCCGTAGAGCCGCGCGATGCCGCGCGCCTCGCGACCGAGCTCCTCGTACGAGGAGTCGCGCGTATACCCCTGGAAGAGCTGGACGGCGATCACCGCCGAGACGACCCCGGCGATCACGATCCCGAGCAGGAACAGGGCCGGCAGGCGAAAGCGCAGCGAGCCGGGCATAGACACGAAGGGTACGCCGTCGGTCAGGTCACGGCGCGAAGCGGACACACCTCGCGGAGCCAGTCCGGGCCCCCGATCGGCCCGTGTGCGTCGCACGAGTTAGGCCGCGGGCGCCGGCGCGCGGTCCGAGGCGACCTTGTAGCCAACGCCCCAGACCGTGACGATCGGGGACGCGTCCCCGAGCTTGCGGCGGATCTGGCGCACGTGGACGTCGACCGTGCGCGTGTCGCCCGCGAACGTGTAGCCCCACACCCGCTCGAGCAGCTGGTCCCGGGTCAGCACGATCCCGCGATGGTCGAGCAGCTCCCAGAGGAGGTCGAACTCCTTCGGCGCGAGCTGGATCTCGTCGTCGCCGACCAGCACCTCGCGTCGGCCCGAGTGGATCAGGAGATCCCCGTGACGGAGCTCGTTCCCCTCGTCGATCCGGCGATCGGACGTCGCGCGCCGCAGGACGCTCTTCACCCGGGCGACGAGCTCGCGCGGGTTGAACGGCTTCGTGAGGTAGTCGTCGGCGCCGACCTCGAGGCCGATGATCTTGTCCACGTCCTCGTCCCGGGCGGTGAGCATCAGGATCGGCACGTCCGAGCTCTTCCGGATTCGCCGGCAGATCTCGATGCCGTCCATGTCGGGCAGGTTGAGGTCGAGCACGATCAGGGACGGCATCTCTGCCGCGACGGCGTTCAACGCGCCTCCCCCGGTCCCGACGGCGCGAACCGAGTACCCAGCGTTCTTCAGGTAGAGGGAGACGAACGAGGCGATCGACTGCTCGTCCTCGACGACGAGGATCGACTGCGGCGAGGTGGTGGTCACGATCCCACCTTGACAGCCAGCGGGGCGCCGAACTGAATGCTCTCGGGCGCCTCCGGGAGCGGCACCGGCGCGACGTCGCCCACCGCGTACATCCCCGTCGTTCCCGTCGGATCGGCGGTGCCGTCGAGCGTTGCCGTCCCCTGGCCACGTGCCGAGATCGAGAACCCCTCGCCGCGCACCGAGACGCGGTACCGCCCGCCGGGCACGTAGAAGTTCACGTCCCTGCCTCGCAGCCAGACCGTCCGCCCGCGCGGGACGCCGTTCACGCGCGGGCTCCACTGGTCGAGCGGCGACAGATCGACGATCTGCACCTCACCCCGATCGAGCCGGCCGATCACGATGCCCTTCCCGCGCACCACGACGCTGCCCCGCCCGTCCTCGACCGAGAACGAGCCCGGGGATCGCGTGGCAGCCTCCCCGACAGGGATGGCGATTGCGAGCACAGCAAGGACGATGGCGACACGCATGAGTGCACGCAGTATCGGGACGCGGCATGGGTTGAGGGTGAGTCTCGCGTAAGGAAAGTGTAAGTCGCCGGTCGGCGGACGGCCATGCAAAGACCGGCTGCCGGCGATCGCCAGCATGCCGACCGTGCAAGATCGCACCGTGGACGACGTCGGCGAGTTCGCAAAGGTCATCCTCGTCGTCTGCGGCGGGCTGTCGCTCGCGATCGGCGTTCGGGTGGTCGCGGGACGGCTCGCGATCCCAACCGCGGGCCTCTTGCTCGTGGCCGCCGCCGTAGCTTCGGACCTCGTCGATCGGTTGTCGACGATCCTCACGTTCGAGGACGTGCAGCGCGTAGCCACCCTCGCGCTCGTCGTGATCCTCTTCGAGGGCGGGCAGAAGATCGGGCTGCGCAGATTCCGCCACTCGGCGGCGCCGATCCTCGCGCTCGGTGTGCTCGGCACCTTCGCCACCGCGGGGCTCCTCACCGTTGCCGCTCACTTCCTGTTCGACCTCTCGTGGACGGTGTCCGGCCTGATCGGCGCCGCGCTCGCGCCGACAGACCCGGCGGTCACGTTCTCCGTGCTCGCCGGCAAGGAGGTCGAAGGACGGTCGGGCACGATCCTGGAGGGCGAGTCCGGCTTCAACGACCCCGTCGGGATCGCGCTCATGATCGGGATGGTCGAGCTCGCGACGAGTGGCGGCTCCTTCGGGTCGGCGGTCGTGGGCGAGTTCCTCGTCGAGATGGGCGTCGGGCTCGTGGTCGGGATCGCGGGTGCGCTCACAATCGTGGGCCTTCTGCGTTACGCGCCGCTCCCTGATCGCACGCTGTACCCGCTCGCGGTGATCCTCGCCGCCGGCGCCGTGTACGGGCTGGCGGGCGTCCTCCACGGCTCCGGCTTCCTCGCCGTGTTCGTCGCGGGGATCCTCGTGGGTGACGTGCGCTACCCCGCGCGCACGGCCGTCCGGACGTTCAACTCGGCGCTCGCGGACCTCGGGGAGCTCGCCGCGTTCGTCGCCCTCGGGCTGACGGTCGATCTCACCTTCATTGCAGACGAGGGCCTCTGGTGGCGCGGACTCGTGCTCGCCGTCCTGCTCGGGTTCGTCGTGAGGCCGTTGGTCGTCGGGCCGCTCGTGGCTCTCACGCAGCTGACGTGGGGAGAGCGCGGCTTCATCGTGTGGAGCGGGCTCAAAGGCGCAGTGCCGATTCTGCTCGCCTCGCTCGCCGTCGTCGGCGGCACGGACTATGCGGCCGAGATCTACGGCATCGTCTTCGTCGTCGTGCTCTTCTCGGTCGTGGTCCAGGGAACGCTCGTGCCGACCGTTGGGGCGCGCCTCGGCGTGCCGATGAGCTCCGATCACTCGTCTACTGGCGATTCGCAGTCCAGCTGACCGGAGTCTGGGTGCACGAGTAGCGCGTCCCGTCCTCGACGAACGAGACGGTGCTGATCGCGACGGTGCCCGACACCTGGCCGGTGGCCGTCATCGTGCCGCGAATCGTGTAGCTCGACTTGATGTCGCTCAATCGCGATGAGCTCGAGTTGATCGGCCCCGAGTAGTCGAACGAGAACGTCAGGTCCGGCGCCAGCTGGACGTTCCGCCCGCTGAACCGAAGCCCGAACGTCCAGCGGCTGCCGTCCGAGCAGTCGACGAGCGCGCTCGTCGAGAACTCGGAGATGGCGCGTCCATCGGCCGAGGCCGTGACGCAGATCCCGGGTCCCTGACCGGTGTAGCCGCAGTACACGCCCGGCAAGGCGGCCGCCGCGGGCGGTGGAGGCGGTGGTGGAGACGGCGATGGTGGAGGGGCAGGAGGCGTCGGCGAGCTCCTCGGCTCGCGGCGCACGTCCTCGCAGTCGGCGGCGACACGCTCGCCGAGCTCGGCGTTCGCGACGTCGTACCCACCCCCGCAGACGAAGCGGTCCTTTCCCGCGCCTCCGGTCAGTATGTCGTCGCCCTGCCGCCCGTAGAGGACGTCGTTGCCACGCTTCCCGAAGAGACGATCGTCGCCGGCCGTCCCGCGCAGGACGTCGGCGCCCGCCGTTCCGACGATCGTCGCGGCGAACGCGCCAGAGGTGATCAGGAGGACGGACAACACTCCCACCAGCACAATGCGGGGTCTGCTCATGGGGCGACCATGAGCGAGGGCGCTAATCGTTGGCTAACAGACGTAGACGGGACCGCCCGACCAACGATCAGCAGGTACGGGGACGCCTACGCGGCGGCGCGGAGCTGGCTCGTCCGGAGGCGCAGCAGCTCGGTAACGTCGAGCGTCACCCGGAACGGGTCGGCGACGACGTCACCACCGGCGGCGGCAACGGCCGCCACGATCTCACCCTCGACTTCCGCGAGGAGCAGCGGTCCGACCGGTAGGCGCCTGTCGGCGAGCTCGGCCAGGCGGCCCAGGGCGCGATCGTCCGTCGGCAGAGCCCGACGGATCGAGATCGTCCCCCGCCTGCCGACGGCGGACGCGACGGTCGCCGGCAGGTGGGATTTCATCCCTGGAAGTGCCGGCGCCGGTCCGCCTCGTCGATCCGCGAGTCGCGCGCCCCGAGGAGCGCCAGCGGTCCGATGAGGAGCAGAAAGACGATGAGTGCGATTTCCATGTCTGGATCATCGCTGAGCGGGTACTATTAGAGCAAATCGAGGTATTCATGCAAACGATCATCAAACCTGATCAATGGCTTGGCGTCGAGGTTCGCCACTTCGCGGCGCTCGACGCCGTGGCGCGCGAGGGGTCGTTCGGCCGGGCGGCGAATCGGCTCGGCTACACACAGTCCGCGGTGAGCCAGCAGATCGCGACGCTCGAGAAGATCGTCGGCGAGACGCTCGTGGAGCGCCCCGGCGGCCCACGCGCGGTGTCGCTGACCGACGCGGGCGAGGTGCTCCTGCGCCACGCGGAGGCGATCGTCGCGCGGCTCGACGCAGCTCGCGCCGACATCGCCGCATTGCGCGCGGGCGAGACGGGCGCGTTGCGCGTCGGCACGTACCAGTCGATCGGTGCGCGCATCCTCCCTGGCGTCATGCGCCGCTTCCTGACCGACTGGCCGGGAATCGAGCTCGGCCTCTCCGAGCCGGGCACCGACCCTGAGCTCTACGGGCTGATCGAATCTGGCGAGCTCGACCTCGCATTCTGCAGCCCGCCTCTCCCTGACGGGCCGTTCGAGATGCTCGAGCTGATGAGCGACCCGTACGTGCTGCTCGTGCCCGCGGAGAGCCCGCTTGCGGCGCGCACGTCCGCGTCGCTCGACGACCTCGGCGACCAGGTTCTGATCGGGTCGAACACGTGCGCCAGCTGTGTCGTCGTCGAGGACGAGCTGAGCGAGCGCGGGTACGACGTCGACTATGCGTTCCGTTCCGACGACAACGGCACCGTGCAGGGGCTGGTGGCGGCGGGCTTCGGCGTCGCGCTGGTGCCGCTCCTCGCGATCGCGCCGGGGGACGCGCGCGTCAAGGCGCTCCGCCTCGTGCCGAAGGTGCCGCGCCGGAGAGTTGCGGTCGTCTGGCATCGCGACCGCCACCGCTCGCCGGCCGCCCGCGCCTTCATCGACATCGCTCGGAGCGTCAGCGCCGACGTCGAGCGCGAGCTCGTCGAGCCGTAAGGCCGCCGGAGAGCGCGTCGGGAGGCGGGCTCAGAGCCGTTCGACGACGGCCGCGATCGCCTGGCCCTGGCCGATGCACATCGAGGCGATGCCGTAGCGCGCGTCGCGGCGGTCGAGCTCCGAGAGCAGCGTCGCGGTGATCCGCGCGCCCGTGGCGCCGAGGGGGTGGCCGAGGGAGATCCCGCTGCCGTTCGGGTTCACGTCACCGGCCTCCCAGCGCGCATGCAGACCGGTGTCCTTCAGGAACTGCAGCACGACCGACGCGAAGGCTTCGTTGACCTCGATCACGGCCATGTCGTCCCAGGTCAGCCCGGCCTTCGCGAGCGCGCGCTCGCAGGCGAGCGGGTTGCCGTGCAGCATCCGATACGGGTCGACGCCCGAGAGCCCGAACGAGAGGAATCGCGCGCGCGGCTCGAGCCCGAGCCTGCCGGCGGCGGCTTCGCTCGTCACGAGCATGGCCGCGGCGCCGTCGACGATTGCGCTCGAGTTGCCCGCCGTGATCTTTCCGTCCTCCTTGAACGCGGGCTTGAGTGACGCGAGCTTCTCGAGCGACGTGTCGCGGCGCGGGTTCTCGTCGATCCCGACGAGCACGGCCGCTCCTCCTGCCCCGACCTCGACCGGGACGATCTCGCGCTCGAAGCGCCCTTCGTCGATCGCCGCGATCGCGCGTCGATGTGACTCGTACGAGTACTCGTCGAGGTCCTCGCGCGACAATTCCCATTCGTCGGCGATCACCTCGGCCGAGATCCCCTGCGGCACGACCTCCCAGCGCTCGTAGAGCTTCGAGGAAAACCCCTCGAAGCCGTTCGCCGTGAGGTTGGAGCCCATCGGCACGCGCGACATCGACTCCACGCCGGAGGCGACGACGACGTCGAGATGCCCGGCCTGGATCGCGGAGGCGGCGTTGAACGCCGCCTGCATCGACGACCCGCATTGGCGATCGACCGTCGAGCCACACACCGTCTCCGGCCAGCCCGCGACGAGTGCCGACATGCGTGCGACGTTGAGCGCCTGCTCGCCCACCTGGCTGACGCAGCCCATCTGCACGTCCTCGATCTCGCCCGCGTCGACGTCGAGTCGAGACACGAGCCCGTTGAGGGCCTGTGCGGCGAGCTCCTCGGCGCGAACCCCTGCGAGGGCGCCGTTGCGGCGGCCGATCGGTGTGCGAACAGCGTCGACGATCAATGCGTCTGTCATGGCGCTCACGGTACCACTGCGTAGACTCGTGACATGGCCATCGCGACGGCCGACCGGAAGCTCCTGCTCGACGGAGAATGGATCGAGACCGGCGCCTGGATCGAGGTCGTGTCGCCGTACGACGGCTCGACGGTCGCCAGGGTGGCGAAGGCAGGCGCCGCCGAGACGCGCGCGGCGGTCGACGCGGCCGAGCGCGCAATGCGCGACCCGTTGCCCGCGCACAAGCGGGCGGAGATCCTCGTACGCGTCGCGGGGGCGCTCGGCAAGCGCGCCGACGAGGTCGCGCGGCAGATCAGCGCCGAGGCCGGCAAGCCGCTCAAGGCCGCGCGTGTCGAGGTCGCGCGGGCGATGTCGACGTACACGATGTCCGCGGTCGAGGCGCGGAAGCTCGCCGGCGAGATGGTGCCGATGGACGCTTCTCAGGCCGGCGAGGGGAAGCTTGCGTTCACCCAGCGCGTGCCGATCGGGGTCGTCGGAGCGATCAGCCCGTTCAACTTCCCCCTGAATCTCGTCGCGCACAAGATCGCCCCGGCCCTCGCGGCCGGCTGCGCCGTCGTCCTCAAGCCGGCCTCGCAGACGCCGCTCTCGGCGCTGCTGCTCGCCGAGCTCGAGCACGACGCCGGGCTCCCCGCCGGCTGGCTGAACGTGCTCGTCGGCCCTGCCTCCGAGATCGGAGACGTGCTCGTCGAGGACGACCGCGTGAAGCTCATCACCTTCACCGGCTCGGCGGGTGTGGGCTGGAAGCTCCGCGAGCGAGCGCCCCGGAAGCGGGTGAACCTCGAGCTCGGCAATGCGACGCCTGTGATCGTCGAGGCGGACGCCGATGTCGAGGACGCCGCCACGCGCTGCGCGGCAAACGCCTTCTCGTTCGCCGGCCAGAGCTGCATCTCGGTGCAGCGGATCCTCGTCCACGAGGACGTCTACGACGCGTTCCGTGCGGCGTTCCTCCCCCGGGTGGAGGCGCTCGTGGTCGGTGATCCAGCGGAGGAGGAAACCGATGTCGGGCCGCTCATCTCGGAGGGTGAGCGCGATCGTGTCGTCGCCTGGATCGAAGAGGCACGCGAGGCAGGCGCAGCGATCCTCACCGGCGGCCGGGTCGAAGGCGATCTCCTGCTCCCCACGGTCGTCGAGCGCCCCGGGCCGGAGACGAAGCTCGCGTGTGACGAGGCGTTCGGCCCGGTCTGCACGCTGCAGCCGTACGCGGCACTCGACGAGGCCATCGCGATCGCGAACGCGACGCGATACGGCCTTCAGGCGGGGATCTTCACGTCGAGCATCAGGACGGCGCTCCAGGCGAGTCGAGCGCTCGAGTTCGGCGGCGTCACGGTCAACGAGGCGCCGACGTTCCGCGCCGACCAGATGCCCTACGGCGGCGTCAAGGACTCCGGCAACACGCGTGAAGGCCCGGCCTGGGCCGTCCGCGAGATGACCGAGGAGCGCCTGGTCGTCATCCAGCTGTAGGAGCAGGTCTCCGACTGAAGCCGGACACCACGAGGGCTATCCTGGCGCGCGATGGCGCTGTTCCAACGGAAGCCGCCGGCGCCCGCGGCGAGCGAGCTCCGCCGGGAGCGACGGGCGCTCCTCCACCTACGGGAGGATCGTTTGCGCGACCTGGGTGGGCTGACCCTCGAGATGTACCGGCGCGACCAGTTCAACGAGGCGCTCGTCGTCGAACGCTGCGCCGAGCTCGTCGCGATCGAGGCGCGCGTGTCGGAGATCGACGCCCTCGTCTCGGGCGCAGGCCTGCGGCGACGGCAGCGGGCCGTCTGCGAGTGCGGGGCCCCGCTCCTGATCGGGGCGCGCTACTGCCCGAGCTGCGGGAGATCGCTCGACGACGAGACGCCGGGAGAGGACACGGCGGAGTGAGCGTCGCCGCGGGGACCGTCTGTCCCCGGTGTGGCAGCGCGCTCGCCGCAGCGCAGGAGTACTGCCTGACGTGCGGACTGCGCGTTCCCGGTCGGTCACGGGTCGGCCCCTCCCCCGCGGAGGCGAGGAACCTCCGCTTGCGCGTCGCAGGGCTCGCGGCCATCGCGGCCGCGGGCGCGGCGATCGCCGTTGCAGCCGTCAGTGACGACAGCGGCCCCGAGGAAGTCGTGACGGCGACCGGCGGCAGCGTCGCGATCCCGTTACCGGGTGGATCCCGCGCCCGCCTGGCGACGTGGCCGCGCACCGCACGCGGCTGGACGATCGTGCTCGTATCCGTGCCGAAGACGAAGGGCCGGGACGAGGCGGTCGCGGTCGCGCAACAGGCCCGGACGCGCGGCCTGCGGGGCGTCGGCGTCCTCGACTCGTCGCGCTTCGCAAGCCTTCGCCCGGGCTACTGGATGACGTTTACCGGCCGGTATCCGAGCGAAGCGGATGCGACCGGATCGCTGCGCCGGGCGCGGGTGGTCGTGAAAGGCGCACGCGTGCAGAAAGTCGACCCGTGAACAACGTTCTCTCGAGCCCGAACCTATTGTCTTCTGAGACAACGATCGTAACTGAGTTTGTAACACGGGTCGGAACAGGGTAGACTCGCCCTCGTACGGCGC
This sequence comes from uncultured Actinomycetes bacterium, assembly GCA_963810295.1. GTDB lineage: Bacteria > Actinomycetota > Thermoleophilia > Gaiellales > Gaiellaceae > Gaiella. Next base: position 363,700 of record CAWEMW010000015.1, on the reverse strand, counting down.
ACGGCCCCGCTTTCGAGCCGGTGGCCGACGCGAACGACGGACGGGAGACGAATCCGAATGGATGCCAACCTCGCGCAGTTGCAGTCGTGCATGTATCAGTACTCGCGGGCGATCTACCGCTCGATCAAGGACCAGATCGACCCCTATGTCGATCGACCGACCCGCCTCGAGTATCGCCGTGCCGTGCTGTGCGAGTGCGAGGAGACGATGACCCGTCTGGCGCAGGATCCGCACTACTTCTCGCGACCCGATCGCGCGCTCTTCCAGGACATCCGCCGGTACTTCCCGATCACGGCACAGGCACACGTCGCATGGGTCGTCCGTCAGGGCGTCTCGGCGGCGGTCACGTTCATCGAGGCACAGCTCGAAGCCGGGCTGCTCGACGGCGGCGTGTCGCGCTGCAAGGCCACGACCCGCAAGGGCAAGGCGTGCCAGCGAACGCCGCTCCCCGGCCGCGACTACTGCCCGTCGCACCAGCATCTCGAGCGAACGACGTTGCCGCAGCGCGCGGCAGCAGCCGCATAGGCACTTCAGATCGCTTCGCGATCAGAAGTGCCTCTCACTGCGTGTCAGAGGCACATTTCGCGTCTGGTGAAATGTGCCCACGCTAGGGTGGGCCCCTGTGTCACATGACGCCGACAAGCTGATCCGCCAGCTCTCGCTCGTTGCATTCCTCATGGCGGAGCGTCGCCCGCTGACGGCACGCGACGTGAAGGGCAACGTCGAGGGGTACTCGGAGATGTCTGACGAGGCGTTCGCGCGGCGCTTCTACTCGGACCGCGCGGAGCTCACCGCGCTCGGGATCCCGCTCACCTCGCAACGCGACGAGTTCACGGGCGAAGAGCTCTACACGCTGCGCTCCGAGCACTATTTCCTCGACGAGCTCGACCTCGACGAGGACGAGCTCGCAGCGCTTCAGACCGCGCTCTACACGTTGGAGGGGAAGTTCGCCTACGCCGAGCCGTTGCGGCTCGCGCTCCAGAACCTCGCCCTCGGCCGCCCGGGCTTTCATCACGCTCCGACGGCGACCGCAGAGCGCGTCCGTGTGACCGCGCCGGATTACTCGCCCGAGCTCGCGGCCCGTCTCTCGAAGCTCGAGGCGGCGATCTCGAAGCAGCGCACGATCCAGTTTCGCTACTGGTCGCCGGGCCGCGACCGGGAGACGGAGCGGCGACTGAACCCGTACGCGCTCCGTCTGGACGAAGGGGTCTGGTACGTCGTCGGCCACGACCTCGACCGCGATGCGATCCGGACGTTCAGGGTGTCACGCATCCGCTCGGACATCCGCTTTGCGACGCGCCGCGAGCGCGACTTCCGTCAGCCCGAGGAGTTCGACGTCGAGGCCCACCGAGTCGCTCGGCCATGGCAGATCGGCACGTCGGCAGGGACCGCGCGGATCGAGGTGCAGGCCGACACGGCGTGGTGGGTGCTTCGGACGTTCGCCGACGCCGGCACCGTCGAGGACGGCATCTTCGAGACGACGTACGCGACGCTTGGGCCGCTCGTCTCCTGGATTCTTCGCCAGAACGGCCGGGCGATCCCGCTCGAGCCGGCCGAGCTCCGCGACGACGTCGCCGATGCTCTGCGCACGCTGCGCGCCCGGCACACCGGCGCCGCGCCCGAGCCCGCACGCGAGCGTCGCGTCGAAGCGCGCGTCGCCGCCGAGCGCCAGCCGGCCGGTCCGGTCGCGCCCGAACGCTTCGGCGTGCTCCAGGCGCTCCTCGCACACCTTCTTGCCGCCTGCGGCGACGAGCGCACGGCGGACCTCGGCGCCGACGAGCTCGCGGAGCGGTTCTCGATCCCGCGCGAGGAGCTCCAGCAGACGCTCTCGCTCCTCAATCTCGTCAACTTCGGCGGAGGCTGCTACACGGTCTATGCAGAGGTGAACGAGGACACCGGCCGCGTTCGGGTCGACAAGGAGCTGTACGGCGACGTGTTCCGCAAGGCGCCGAAGCTCACCCCACTCGAGGCGCGCGCGATCCGCCTCGCGATCGAGTACGTCGGTCCGACGATCGCTGCCGATGCGCACACGCCGCTGGAGCGCGTCCGACGGAAGCTCGACGAGACGTTCGGCCAGTTCGAGCTCGCTGCCCCGGCCACGACCCGCGCCTCGACCGACGAGGAGGCTCTCGTGAAGACGCTCTCGACGGGCGCCGACAAGCGCCGCCTCGTCGAGCTCGAGTATCTGAAGGAGGGTGAGGACGAGCCGACGACGCGCCTGGTCGAGCCCTACACGATCGAGCGCGAGCTCCCGTTCTGGCGGGTACACACCTGGGACCGGACGGTCGACGGGCCCCGCACCTACCGGCTCGACCGGATGCGGTCCGCCCGCCTCACGACCGAGCGGTTCGAGCCGCGCGAAGGCTTCGACCCGAACTACCTCTCGGAGCCGGCCATCGCGCGTCTCTGGCATGCGCCGCCGATCGCGCGGTGGAAGCTCGAGCGTGGGGCGCGCCAGCTCACCGACAAGGCGGCCGTATCGGACGTCACCTTCAAGACCGAGGAGTGGCTCCTCTCCGAGGTGCTCGCCGACCGCGGCGAGACCGTCGTGCTCGAGCCGACCACGATGCGGCGCGCCGTCGCCGACCGGGCTCGCACGCTCCAGGCGGAGCTCGGGCTCAGCGCGCGGCGGAAGCGGACGGCAGGGCGAGCCTGAACCGCGCCCCGGCGCGCGTGTCCTGAACGAGCTCGAGCGAGCCGCCGTGCGCCTCCGCGATCGCGCGGCTCAGCCAGAGGCCGTACCCCGTCGAGCCCGCCGTCCCGGTGCCGCGGGCAAACGGATCGAGCCCCGCGTCGACCCCCGGCCCGTCGTCCGACACGTCGATCACGGCGCGCCCGTCCCTGTCCGTGACGTCGACGACGACGAGCGTCCCGTGTCGTAAGCCGTTGGCGACAAGGTTCCCAAGGATTTGGCGAAGGCGTGTGGGATCGCCCTCGACCCTGGCCGCGCCGCCGGCCCGGATCTCGACGGTGGGCGAGCCGAACGCCGAGGCGAGCTCGACGACGTCGACAGGCTCGAGCCTGAGTGAGATGTGCTCCGGGTCGGTGAGCAGCCGGTCGATGTCGCGCGCAGCCGCGATCCCGAGCTCGACGAGCCGGTGTCGTCGTCGAAGGTCGTGATCCCCGTCCGCAGCGGTAGCCAGAGCGGTCAGCGCCGCCACGGGGCTCCGGAGCTCGTGGGCGAGGATGCGGAGTCGCTCGGAGATCTCGTCCGCGTCACTCACGTGCGTGCGACCCGTGCGAGCGCCCGCGCGGCCGTCGAGCGCAGCGCGGGCTCCGGGTCGTCCGCGTAGCGCTGAAGCAACGGGACGTCCTCCTCGTCGCCGACGTTGCCGAGCGCGACGAGAGCGTTCCGCCGCAGCCAGCGCGCCTCGTTCTTCGGGACGTAGAGCCGCTCGAGCTCGTCTACGAGATCCGTCTCCTCGCGCGTCAGCCAGTCCACGAGCGAGACGGTCGGCTGCGCGTCCTCGTGCAGCTCCGCTCCTGACCTCCGCTTCTCGATGCCGCGGTTCCAGGGACAGACGTCCTGGCAGATGTCGCAGCCGTACACACGATCCTCGAGCCCCTCCATCACCTCGTCGGGCATCTCCCCCGGCGTCTGGGTCCAGTACGCGAGGCAGCGGGTCGAATCGAGGACGCCCGGCTCGTCCAGCGCGTCCGTCGGGCAGGCGTCGATGCAGAGCGTGCAGCTGCCGCACCCAGGCGGGACGCTCGGCGTCGTTTCGAGCTCGACGTCGGTGACGAGCGTCCCGAGCACGACCCACGACCCGTGCGTCCGCGTGATGAGCATCGTGTTCTTGCCGATGAAGCCCACACCGGCGCGCTCCGCGCCTGCGCGGTCGACGTGGTGGTTCGCATCGACGAGCACGCGATAGGCGCCGCCCAGGCGACGGCCGAGCGCGTCGAGGCGATCGCGGAGGACGGCATAGTGGTCGCGCCAGGCGTAGCGCGGCATGCGACCCTCGCCCACTCCCGGCTCGGGCCCGGGCGCGTAGTAGCAGAGCGCCGCCGAGATCACCGTCCGCGCGCCTTCGAGCAGCGACTCCGGATGACAGGAGACCTCGGGTCGCGCCATCGTGAAGCGCATCGACCCGAAGAGGCCGCGTTCGCGCCGCTCGCGGATGTAGCGCTCCGTGTCCTCGTACGGCGCCGCCGGGGCCGCGCCGATGACGTCCAGCCCGAGCTCCTCCGCTACGCGCCCGAGCTCCTCGGCGGTCACGATCGTCGGCATGAGAGGATCGTGCCATGCTCGCGGCACGGATCCACGAGGACGGGGGCCCCGAGGTCCTGCGCGTCGAGGACGTCCCGGACCCCGTTCCAGGCCCGGGTCAGGTGCTCGTTCGGCTCCATGCGGCGTCGCTCAACCACCTCGACATCTGGGTCCGCAAGGGCCTCCCCTCCGTCCCGAAGCCACGGATCCTGGGGGCGGACGGCGCCGGTGTCGTCGCGTCGGACAACGGGGTCGGCGGCCTCGAGGCGGGCCAGAGGGTCGTTCTCAATCCCGGCATGGAGCACGGCGACACGATCACCGTCGTCGGCGAGCACTGCGATGGGACGCACGCGCAGTTGATCGCGATCGATGCCGCGCAGGTGCTTCCGCTCGACGACGGGCTGTCCTTCGAGGTCGCGGCCGCGTTCCCGCTGGTCTACGAGACCGCGTACCGGATGCTCGTCACGCGCGCGGCCGTCCAGGAGGGCGAATGGGCGCTCATCTGGGGGATCGGCGGCGGCGTCGCGACGGCCGCGTTCGAGATCTGCCGCGCGCTCGGCGTGCGCACGATCGTCACATCCGGCAGCGACTCCAAGCTGGAAGCGGCGCGTGAATGGGGCGCCGATCTGGCGGTCAACCACCACGACGGCGACGTCGTTGCCGCCGTAAAGGAAGCGACCGGCAAGGGTGTCGACGTCGTCGTCGAGACCGTCGGCGAGGCGACGTGGGCCCGATCGCTGGCTGCCGTCCGTCCGGCGGGGCGGGTCGTCGTCTGCGGCGCCACGTCGGGACCGAACCCGCCGGCGCAGCTCCATCGGTTCTGGTGGAAGCAGCTCACGGTGCTGGGCTCCACGATGGGCACGCGGGAGGACTTCCTCGGCGCGTACGACCTCGTTCGCACCGGGCGCGCGCGGGTGCACATCGACCGTGTCTATCCACTCGCGGAGATCGTCGCGGCCCACGAGCGCCTCGAGGCGGCGGAGCAGCTCGGGAAGATCGTGCTGGTCATGCCGTCGGGGGGATCTTGATCCACCCGACGGCTTGACCCCGCCGCATCGTCCCGAGGGGGACTGGCCCGCGGGCATGTTCCCGACGGCGCGAGGTGATTGGCCCCAGGGCCTGTCCCCTGCGAACGCTCTGGTGGCGGCGCAGCGCTCGAGGAACACGTGGTCGTCCGCCAACGGCGCCAAGAGACCAACGCCCACAGGGGACAGGCCCCTCCGGGGCCAGTTCCCACCAATGCGGGGGACTGGCCCACAGTCCTTCGCCAGCGCGAGGCGGACCGGCCTACGGGCCTGTCACCAGTGACCGATCCTGGGTAGAGGCGCAGCCCGAGGGAAGACCAACGGCGGCAAAGCGGTCGTCCGACAACCGCCCCGAAAGACCACCGCTCACCGGGGACGGGCCCCTGCGGGGCCAGTCCCACAAGCGCGAAGGGGACTGGCTACGGGCCTGTCCGACACCCGCGCTTAACCGCTAAACCGGCACCCAGTTCAGTTCATCGCACTAAACCGGTATAAACCCGCTATGCGCGAAACGCGGAGCGCGGCATGACAGCCTCCCCTCAGCCGGCGCGCCGGGTGACGATCAAGGACATCGCCCGCGAGGCGGGCGTCTCGAAGGGAGCGGTGTCCTACGCGCTCAACGACCGGCCCGGCCTCGCCGACTCGACACGCGAGCGCATCCTTCGGATCGCGGACGAGCTCGGCTGGCGGCCGAACAGCGCGGCACGATCGCTTTCGGCGTCGCGGGCGAACGCCTGTGGCCTCGTGCTTGCGCGGCCGGCACGGACGCTCGCGGTCGAGGGCTTCTTCCCCGAGTTTCTGGCAGGCGTCGAGTCGGAGCTGTCGGCACGTTCGATCGCGCTCAACCTCCAGCTGGCGACCGACGTCGCGGGCGAGGTGGCCATCTACCGCCGCTGGTGGGCGGAGCATCGCGTCGACGGCGTGCTGCTCCTCGACTTGCGCGAAGACGACCCCAGGGTCGATGCGCTCGCGAAGATTGGCCTTCCGGCCGTCGTCGTCGGCGGCCCTCTGCAGACCGCGGCCCTGCCGTCCGTCTGGCACGACGAGCGCGCTGCGGTCGTCGAGCTCGTGCGCTATCTCGCTGCGCTCGGCCACCAGCGCATCGCGCGTGTGGCAGGCGTCGAGGGGTTCGTCCATAGCGTCACCCGAACGGAGGCGTTCGAGGAATCTGCCCGCGACCTCGGTCTCTCGGCGCGCGTCCTCCCCACCGATTACTCGCCCGAGATTGGTGCCCGCGCGACGCGCGAGCTGCTCTCTGACCCCGAGCCGCCGACCGCTATCGCGTACGACAGCGATGTCCTCGCAGTCGCAGGGTGCGGCGCCGCGCAGCAGATGGGCTTCTCGGTCCCCGACGAGGTCTCGATCGTCGCGTGGGACGACTCGCTCCTCTGCCAGATGGTCCACCCCCCGATCACGACACTGACGAGGAACATCGCCGATTTCGGCGCGCTCGGCTGCCGCCAGCTCCTCACCATGATCGACGGTCATCAGGTCGCGGATCTCGAGGCCCCCCGCGCCGTGTTGACGCCGCGTGGGAGCACCGGCCAGGCGGCCGCCCGCCGGCCACGCGCCGCCCGACGCTGACGACCGCTCCTGAAAATCACGTGTCACCGGTTGCTTAACCGAGTAACCAGTACTTGACACTTAACCGAATAAGTGATGGACTCCCGCTCGATGCGGAGTCGATGTCGACCCCCGGCAGCGAAGCGTTGACGCACCTGACGGTGGACGGAAGGCACGCGGTGGCCGGACGCACGGCCTCCCCGTCACTTCCCTGGCTCGGCGTCAACTTCTGGTCGCGAGCCGGCGGGCCGCGCATGTGGACACGCTACGACGCCGCGATCGTGCGCGAGGAGCTCGCGACGCTCGCCGACCACGGCCTCGGCGTGACGCGCTCGTTCTGCTTCTGGCCCGATTTTGTGCCCGAGCCGGAGAGACTCGACGAAGACGTCGCCTCGCGCTTCGCCGACTTCCTCGACGCACACTCGGAGATCGGGATGGAGACGATCCCGACGTTCATCGTCGGTCACATGTCGGGCGAGAACTGGGACCCGACATGGCGACACGGACGGGACCTGTACCGGGACGTCTGGATGGTGTCGCAGGAGGCGTGGTTCGCCGCCGAGATCGCGCGCCGCTTCGGAAGCCATCCCTCCATCTGCGCATGGCTCGTCTCGAACGAGATGCCGCTCTACGGCGGCCAGGCCTCCATCGACGAGGTCACGGCCTGGGCACGGCTCGTCGTCCAGGCGATCCGGTCGGCCGGCGCCCACCAGCCCGTCTCGCTCGGTGACGGCGCATGGGGCATCGAGATGAGCGGCGTTGACAACGGGTACTCGCTTCGCGCGCTCTCGCCGCTCGTCGACTTCGTCGGCCCGCACTCGTACCCGATGCAGGACGACGAGCTGCGCCAACTCCTGGCGCCGGCGTTCGCATGCGAGCTCGCAGGAGGGTTCGGCAAGCCCGTCGTGCTCGAGGAGTTCGGCGTCACGTCGGACTTCGCCGCAGAGGACAACGCAGCCGGCTACTACCGGCAGGTGCTGCACACGACGTTGCTCGCCGGCGCGCAGGGGTGGCTCGCCTGGTGCAACTCCGACTACGACGCGCTCCGTGACGAAGACCCGTACCGGCACCATGTCTTCGAGCTCCACTTCGGTCTCACGGACAGCGACGGAAGACCGAAGGAGTCCCTGCGCGTGCTCCGCGACTTCTCGGCGCTCGTCCGCGATCTCGCCGAAGAGGGCTGGGCGCCCGAGCCCGCGTCGGCCGCGATCGTCGTGCCAGAGCACTTCGAGCGGGAGCTTCCGTTCACGGATGCGGCGTATCGCCGCGACATCCACGACCAGCTGTTCCAGTCGTACGTCGCTGCCCGCGAGGCGGACATCCCGGTGGGACTCGTACGCGAGCGAGACGGCCTCGACACGGAGGCGCGACTGCTTCTGGCGCCGTGCGCCAAGCTGCTCACGGGGCCGGGGATCGAGCGTCTGCGACAGCTCACGTCCGGCGGCGCCACCCTTTACCTCTCGTACTTCGCCGGCAGCACCACGAACCAGCGCGGACCGTGGCTCTCGTGGCTTCCCGAGCTGTTCGGCGTCGAGCATCGGCTTCGGTACGGCCTTGTCGACCCGATCGAGGACAGCGAGGTCGTCCTCGAGCTCGTCACCGACCTCGGCGAGCTGACGAGCGGGACGCGCCTCACATTCGCCGTCTCGGGCGAGCCGTCGGCGCGCTCGTACCTCCCGGTCGAGCCGCGGGACGCGGACGTCGTCGCAATCGACAGCTATGGCCGCCCGGCCCTCCTGCGGCGGCGCCTCGGCGTCGGCCAGGCCGTCTTGTGCACGTATCCGCTGGAGCACATGGCGGCGCGGACACCGTGGGCGAACCCGGAGAACACATGGCGGATCTACTCCGCGCTCGCGCGCCTCGCGGGAGTCGAGCGGCGGATCCATGTCGACGACCCACGGGTGCTCGCGGGCGTCCTGCGCGGCGGCACTCGCGACACGGCGGTGCTCGTGAACTGCTCGTCGTCGGCGGTCTCGCTCCGCCCTATCGAGTCGAGCGTGGCCGGCGCAGACACCATCTGGCCCCTCACTCTCGAGCGCTACGGCGCAACGACTTTCGCCCTCGATCCTGCCGCCGGTGAGGACGGCCGGGAGCAGCGGGGCATCGCTCTCGCCGCCTCTCCACTGACGAAAGGGGGGATGCCGACGTCGAAGCTATGACTGAGGCACGAGACCCCCGGGGGGTAACGCGCCCCCGACGGATCGACGAGTCGAATCGAACGACCCCACGAACCAGGAGGAACAAGGAGATGGCAGTCGAGAGGAAAAAGGCCACCGTCGCCCTCGGCGTGGTCACTCTCGTCGCCGCGCTCGCGCTGTCGACGCTCACGGTGACCGCAGGTGCGTCACCGAGTAGCACGACGGCTCTGCCGCGCGCGGCGACCCTCTATACGTCCGGGACGGCCTGGGGGCCGTTCACCAACTTCAACCCGCTCCGGTCCGGCTACGCGACGGGTGTTCTCGGGCTTCTCTACGAGACGCTCTTCCGCTACGACCCCCTGAAGGACCGCTTCATCCCGTGGCTCGCCACCAACGGCCGCTGGGTCGGGAAGAGCTACGTCCTGACGGTCCGTCCGGGCGTCACCTGGAACGACGGCAAGCCCCTCACCGCAGCCGACGTGAAGTTCACGTTCGAGACCGGAAAGCTCGAGGGCTCGGAAATCTCGACGCTGTGGAAGACGGGCCTCGCATCCGTCACCACGTCCGGGAACGCCGTGCGGTTCAACTTCAAGGGCACCCCGAACTACCAGGACTGGGACTTCAGGCTGTACTCCGTGCCGATCGTCCCGAGGCACGTCTGGTCGGGGTACAACGCCAAGCAGATCACGACCGGCAACGCGGACGAGGTGTCGAAGATGGTCGGCACCGGCCCGTTCAAGTACGGCGCCGGCAAGGGCTCGTCGCAGACCCTGCAGTGGAACCGGCGTGACGACTGGTGGGCGACGAAGGCCCTCAACATGCGAATGCCGATGAAGCACATCGTCGACATCCACAACACGCAGAACACGGCGTCGCTGCAGAACTTCCTGCAGAACAAGATCGACCTCTCGAACAACTTCTTCCCCGGGGTCGACAAGGTGATCGGCGGCAAGGTCGCCACGTACTACAAGAAGGCGCCGTACATGCTCGCCGCCAACACGGCGTGGCTCGTTCCCAACACGACGAAGAAGCCGCTGAACGACAAGGTGTTCCGTCGCGCCCTCGCGACCTCGATCAACATCGATCGGATCGTCAAGGACGACTACGGCAACATCGTGTCGAAGGCCAACCCGACGGGCCTCCTGCCGACCTGGAGCAAGTGGATCGACCAGGGTCAGGTCAAGCGGCTCGGCTTCAGCTACAGCGTCGCCCGGGCGAAGACGCTCCTGGCAGGCGCCGGATACCGCGACACGAACGGTGACGGGTACGTCGAGAACAAGGACGGATCGGCGATCAACCTGCGGATCATCGTCCCGAACGGCTGGTCGGACTGGATGACCGCGATCCAGATGATCGCGGACTCGGCGAAGGACGCCGGGATTCGGCTCACGCCGGCCTATCCGGACTTCAACGGGCTCGTCGACGAGCGGAACTCCGGGAAGTTCGACCTCGTCATCAACAACGAGAAGCAGATCGGCAACACGGCGTACACGTACTACGACTACCTGTTCCACCTGCCGGTCGCGGAGAGCCAGACGTTCGCCAACTTCTCGCGGTTCACCGAGGCCGGGGCGAAGCCGTGGGCCCTTACCCTCAAGCTGAACAAGACCAGGGCGACCGAGGTCGCCAAGGCCAAGGCGATCCACGCGCAGATCCAGAAGGTGATCCTCGAGGATCTGCCCGCAATCCCGCTCTGGTACAACGGGATGTGGTCGCAGTACAACACCAGCGTCTGGACGAGCTTCCCCGCTGCGGGCACGAAGTCGCAGTTCACGCCCAGCGTCTGGAACGGCTACCTCAACATGACGGGCATCGACGCCCTCGCAAACCTCAAGCTGAAGAAGTCGTAGCGCGCGCGTTCCCTTCCCCCACCCGCGGGCCGGGCGGCGCTCTTCGGAGCGCCGCCCGGATCCCCGGGGCGAATGATCCAGTCGTCCAGATGACACGCACGGAGCCCGCGTGACCCGCTACCTCACCCGCAAGTTCGTCCTCTACCTCACGACCTTCTTCGTGGCCGTGTCGATCAACTGGGCGATCCCGCGCCTCATGCCGGGCGATCCGATCCAGGGTCTCATCGCACGACTCCGCGCGGACTCCACCGCCTCGCAGGAGCTCGAGGGCTACTTCACCCGCTCGTTCGGGCTCGATCGTCCGCTCTGGCAGCAGTACCTCGACTTCTGGCGCGGCCTCTTCCACGGCGACCTCGGGCTCAGCATCACGTACGTGGGCTCGTCTGTCAGCGACCTGATCTGGGCGGCGACGCCCTACACGCTTGCATTGCTCATCCCCGCGATCACGCTGAGCTACATCGCAGGGAACCGGGTCGGCGCGCTCGCAGCCCGCCGGAAGGTGCTCGACAACACCGTCCTTCCCGTGTCGTACATCCTCACGGCAACGCCGTACATGTGGCTCGCGCTCGTGCTCGCGTACTTCCTCGCGTTCATCCTGGGGTGGTTCCCGGTGTCGGGCGCGTACGACTTCTCGCTCCAGCCCGAGTGGTCCTGGGAGTTCGCCAGGAGCTTCCTGAGCCACTGGTTCCTCCCGTTCCTGTCGCTCTTCCTCGTCTCGTTCGGAGGCTGGGCGATCGGGATGCGCAACCTGATCATCTACGAGCTCGAGGCGGACTACGCGAACTACCTCCAGTCACTCGGCGCGCCGAATCGCCTCGTGCGGCGCTACGCCTACCGCAACGCCGTGCTGCCACAGCTGTCGGGTCTCGCCCTCGCGCTCGGGGCAATCGTGGGCGGCGCGCTCGTGACCGAGATCGTCTTCGGCTACCCGGGCCTCGGCACGCTGATCATCACCGCGATCCAGAACCGCGACTATTTCCTCCTCCAGGGACTGTTCCTGTTCATCGTGATCGGCGTCCTCGTCGCCAACTTCCTCGTGGACATTGCGTACGTGATCGTCGATCCGCGCACAAGGACGGGAATCCAGGGATCGTGACGACGGCCGACCCCGCACTCGACGCACTCGACGCGCAGCATGGGCTGTCGACGCTCGAGCCCGCGCCGCCGCGCCGCCGCAGCGAGGTCCTGTACTTCGCGCTGCGAAACCGGAAGCTCGTGATTGGCCTCTCGGTCGTCTTTCTGTTCCTCGTTCTCGCGATCGTCGGGCCGATGCTCACGGACGCGGAGCCGTTCGAGTTCGGCTTCCCGACCGGCGAGCCACCCTCGCGCGAGCACTGGCTCGGCACGACCGCTCCCGGACAGGACGTCTTCGCCCAGTTCGTGTACGGGCTCCGGGCGAGCTTCCTCGTGGGCGCGCTCGGCGGCTGCGTCGCAGCCATCATCGGCATGGCGGTGGGGTTCACCGCCGGGTACCGCGGAGGCGCGATCGACGAGCTCCTCAGCATGCTCACCAACGTCGTCCTCGTCATCCCGACGCTCGCCGTCCTGATCATCGTCGCCGCATACCTGACGGTGAAAGGCCTCGTCTCGGAGGCCCTCCTGATCGGCGTTACGTCGTGGCCGTGGGCGGCGCGGGCGATCCGCGCGCAGACTTTCTCTCTCGCGTCGCGCGACTTCGTCAGCCTCGCCCGCCTCTCGGGGGCGAGGAGCGGTCAGGTGATCGTCAGGGAGATCGCCCCGAACATGAGCTCGTACCTGTTCCTCACGTTCATCCTCCTCTTCGGCGGCGCGATCCTCACCGCCGCCACGCTCGACTTCCTCGGGCTCGGCCCGTCGAACGCGATGTCGCTCGGCCTGATGATGAACAACGCAGTCGTCTCCGGAGCGCTCCAGCAGGAGATGTGGTGGTGGTTCATCCCGCCCGGAGTCGCGATTACATGCATCGTCGGCGGGCTCTACATCACGAACGTCGGCCTCGACGAGATCTTCAACCCGAAGCTGCGCAAGACATGAGCCTGGCCGTCGAGAGCCTGCGTGTCTACTACCGGACGTTACGCGGCGACGTGCAGGCGCTCGACGGCGTCTCGTTCACGATCGCCGACGGCGAGATCATGGGCCTCGCAGGCGAGTCGGGTTGCGGCAAGACGACGCTCGGCAAGAGCCTGATCCGCCTCGACGGCCGCATGCGGCACGTCGACGGGCGCGTCGTGCTCGACGGGACGGAGCTCCCGATCGGCGACGACGGGGCGATGAACCGGTTCCGCTTCCACGAGATCTCGCTCATCCCGCAGTACGCGATGAGCGCCCTCAACCCGACTCGCAAGGTCGGGCGGCTGATCTCGGAGCTGCTGGCGGCACGCGGCGAGAGTTACGACGAGCGCTACCCCGAGCTGACGCGGCGCCTTGCGCTGGTGGGGCTCTCCGACGACGTTCTCGAGCGCTTCCCGATCGAGTTGTCCGGAGGGATGAAGCAGCGCGTCGTGATGGTTCTCTCCACCCTCCTCGACCCGAGCCTCCTGATCGCCGACGAGTTGACCTCTGCGCTCGACGTGTCGACCCAGAAGGCGGTCGCCGAGATGCTCGTCGAGTTCCGCGACCGCGAGTTCGTGAAGAGCACGATCGTGATCACGCACGACCTCTCGATCCTCTATCAGATGGCCGACACGATCCTCGTGATGTACGCCGGGAAGCTCGTCGAGAAAGCCTCTGCCGAGGCGATCACGCAGCGGCCGATGCACCCGTATACCCAGCTCCTGCTGGCGTCAATGCCGGAGGTCGGTGCCCGCTACGCGGACGAGCGCCTGTCCGGGATCCCCGGACGGCCTCCGTCGCTCCTCCGACCGCCCACCGGGTGCCGCTTCCGCGACCGCTGCCCGCTCGCATTCGCCAAGTGCACCGAGGAGCCGCCGTTCGTCGAGGTCGAGCCGGGCAGGTACGCGGCCTGCTGGAAGGCAGCGGCCTGATGCTGTCGCTCCAGGACGTGACGAAGGTCTACAAGGCCGGCACCTTCGGTGGGAAGCGCGTGCCGGCCGTTACGGGCGTCTCGTTCGACGTGGCGCCCGGCGAGGTCGTCTCGCTGATCGGCGAGAGCGGGAGCGGGAAGACGACCGTCGGGCGGATGATCCTGCGGCTCACGACCCTCACGAACGGGTCGATCACGTGCGACGGGCTCGACGTGTCGGCGCTCGACAGTCGCGCGTTGCGACGCTACTACTCGACCGTCCAGGGCGTCTTCCAGGACCCCTTCAGCTCGTACAACCCCGTGTTCCGCGTCGACCGGGTGTTCGAGATGGTCCGGCGCCCCTTCCTCCCCGGGCTCAGCGACTCCGAGTGGAAGGCACGGCTCCACGGCTCGCTCGAGGCTGTCGTGATGGAGCCCGGTGACGTGCTCGGCAAGTATCCGCACCAGCTGAGCGGCGGCCAGCTGCAGCGGCTGCTGATCGCTCGCGCGCTGATGCTCGATCTGCGCTTCCTGGTGGCCGACGAGATCATCAGCATGCTCGACGCGTCGACGCGGATCGACGTGCTCAACCTCCTCGGCGATCTCAAGGCTCGAGGGCTCGGCGTCCTGTTCGTGACGCACGACCTGGCGCTCGGCAACTACATCTCTGACCGCACGATCATCCTCCGGCGCGGGCGAATCGTCGAGATGGGCGCGACGACCAAGGTCTTCGGGAACCCGGCCCACCCCTACACGCGGATGCTGCTCACCTCCGTGCCGCACCTGACCACGAAATGGGAGGCATCCACGGCGCCCGTTGCGTCGCTCGACGACGCCGCCGACGGCCCCTTGCAACCAATCGACGACGAGCACTTCGTCGCAACCTGAGGGAGACGATGACGACATCCGAGACAACCGTTGCCCCTCTGACGCTCTCGTTCATGAGCGCGAACTACGTCGGGACGGAGCTCGGCTACGGCGCAGCCGACGACTGGGGGCCGTTCGACCGAGCGACGAACGAGGCGTTCGCACCGATCGAGACGTTCGCGGAGCGGTTCGAGAGCCTGCTGACGACGATCGCGACCGCGGGATACGACGCGCTCGACCTGTGGATGGCACACCTCAACTGGACCTGGGCGACGCCCGAGCACGTGCGCATCGCGCGGGCGGCGCTCGACGAGCGCGGCCTGCAGCTCGTGAGCCTCGCCGGGAACTTCGGCAGCACGACTGCCGAGCTGGAGTCCGCCTGTCGACTCGCGAACGACCTCGAGGTCGATCTTCTCGGCGGCATGGGCACCGTCCTCCGAGACGATCGTCCGGGCGCCGAGAGCGTGCTCCGAGCGCACGGAGTCCGATTCGGGTACGAAAACCATCCGGAGACGAGCCCCGACCAGGTGCTCGAGCTGATCGGCGATGCCGCCGACGTGCTCGGGGCGACGGTGGACACCGGCTGGTGGGCGACCCACGGCTACGACCCCGGGCGCGCCGTGGAGGAGCTGCGCGAGCGTCTGTTCCACGTGCACTTGAAGGACGTCGAACGACCGGGTGAGCACGTCACTTGCCTCCACGGGACCGGGTGCGTCGACATCGACGGCTGCCTGGACGTGCTCCTCTCGACGGGCTACGACGGGGCGCTCTCGGTGGAGCACGAGCCGTACGACCGGGACCCGACGGACGAATGCGTCCAGATGCGCCAGACCCTCGAGACTCGTCTCGAGACGACCAGGGGAGGCGGCGATGCGTAACGGGGCGCTCCGGGTGGCCGTGGTCGGCTGCGGGAACATCTCCGGTCCCTACGGCGAGACGCTTCGCGCGTACCCGACGATCGAGATCGCCGGCGCAACCGACGTCGACCGGACCCTGAGCGCCGAGTTCGTCGGTCGCTTCGGCGGCGTCGACTATCCCTCCCTCGACGCGCTGCTCTCCGACGCCGAGGTCGATGCGATCGTCAACCTCACCTCGCACGGCGTCCATGCGGAGGTGACGGCAGCGGCGCTTCGTGCGGGCAAGCACGTCCACAGCGAGAAACCGCTCGCCGCGAGCTACGCCGAGGCCCGGTCGCTCGTGGAGCTCGCCGACGCGGAAGGCGTCCGGCTGTCGTGCTCGCCGATCACGTTCATGGGCGAGGCGCAGGAGGAGACGTGGCGCCTGCTCGCCTCGGGCGCGATCGGAACGGTGCGCGTGGCGTACGCGGAGGTCAACTGGGGCCGGATCGAGTCGTGGCACCCGCGCCCGGAGCCCTTCTACCGGATCGGTCCGCTTGCGGATGTCGGTGTCTACCCGCTCACGATCCTGACTGCGATCTTTGGCCCCGCCCGTCGCGTGACCGCGTTCGGGCGCGTCGTGCTGCCCGATCGGGTCACGGCTTCGGGTGAGCCGTTCACGGTGGGCGCCCCGGACTTCGGCGTCGCGGTGATCGAGCTCGAGGAGGGTCCCATCGTCCGTCTGACGACGAGCTTCTACGTGATGCAGCACTCGAAGCAGCGCGGCATCGAGTTCCACGGCGACGACGGGTCGCTGTTCCTCTCGAGCTGGCAGGAGTTCGACGCGCCTGTCGAGCTGGCACGAAACGGCCAGGCCTATGAGCCTGTGCCTCTTGTCCAGGCGTTCCGCGGCACGGACTGGGGTCGCGCGGTCGCCGAGCTCGGTCAGGCGATCGTCGAAGACCGCCCCCAGCGGTCGACCGGAGGACATGCGGCGCACGTGGTGGAGATCCTCGACGCAATCGTCGCTTCGAGCTCCGAAGGACGACCGGTCGACGTTCGCTCGTCCTTCGAACCGCCGCACGCGCCGGGGCCGCGGCAGATCGAGGCATCGGGCAACGGCAGCGGCGCAGACGCTCCGCCTCCCGCCTGACCTTCGGGCGCGGGCCCTGAATCTCTCGATGCGCGCCTTCGAGGGGGTGGCCCTTCGACAGGCCACCCCCTCGCGTCCATCGGTCTTACGAGCCGGCCGGTGCGTTCTCCCGCGCCGGTGGCGAGAAGTTCCCCTTGCCCTTCTTGCCGTTGACGAGCGTCGTGCTCATCGCGTAGCTCAGCGTCGCCGTCGCGACCGCGTCGGAGTTCACGTCGAGCGCGAACGTGTTCACGTTCGCGAACGTGTCGCACGCGATGTGGTAGCAGGGGTCGTACTGCTGACCAGCGGTGCCGCCCCACAGGGCGACCTCCGCCGCGGTCTTGATCCCCTCGGCGCCGGTGAAGAGGCCACCGGCCGGGATGCCGTTGGCGATGAACGGCCCGTAATCCGAGCGTCCCGTGAAGTCCGTGCCCTTGAACGGGATCCCTCGGCTCGCGTAGTACCCCTCGAACGTCTTCTCGATCTGCGCCGAGCCCTCGGGGCCGGGTCCTGCGCCAACTCCGTCGGAGTTGTCGCCGTCGTAGACGAAGAAGACGTGGTTCGGCGAGCCGACCATGTCGAAGTTGAGGTACAGCGCGATCTTGTCGCGTTCCGCCTGGGGCAGGCCGGTGACGTAGAACGTCGAGCCGACGAGGTTTGCCTCCTCGGCACCCCACCAGGCGAACCGCACCTTGTTCCTCGGCTTCACCTTGGCCATCTGCAGCGCGGTCTCGAGGACCGCCGCGCTTCCGGACCCGTTGTCGTTGATGCCAGGGCCGGCATCGACGGAGTCGAGGTGGGCGCCGACCATGACCACGTTGTTCGGATCGCCACCGGGGGTCTCGGCGAGGACGTTCGACGTCGTCGCCACCCCACGGAAGACGTTGGCGAAGAGGCGAACCGTCAGGCCGGGCGTCGACGCCAGCGTGACCCCGAGCCCGTAGGTCGTCTCGAGCACCGGGATCCCGCCCTCGTAGGTGTTCCCGAGCGTTCCGTTGATCAGCCCCGTGCGGTCCGGCGTGTTGCCCTGGTTGAAGATAATCGCACCGGCCGCGTCAGCGGCAGCTGCGTTCTCGGCCTTCTGCTCGAACGAGCACGTGCCTCGCTGGAGGAGGGCGATGTTGCCCGCCGGGAAGCCGGCGAAGTCGGCGGCCTCACAGCCACTCGAGGACGTGTTGCCGGGCCCGAGCTGAATGTCCACAACAGTGACGCTCGCGGTGACGTCACCCGGCTCGGACTGCTCCATCGGGATGAAGTCCGTCCCCTCGACGTAGGTCACCGTCCCCGGAGCCACCTGCGCCAGGACGGACGGCCCCACCCGAATGGAGGTGTTGAACTCGAACTCCTGCAGTGTGACGACGTAGCCCGCAGCCCTCATCAAGTCAGCCACGTACGCAGCGGAATCGTCGTAGCCCTGCGTCCCGGACGCTCGGATCCCACCGTTTGCATCGGCAATCTCCTGGAGCTCCGCCTGGTGCGCGCGCACGCCGTCGAGCGTGACGCACTCGGTCAACTTCGCGAGCGTGTTGTTCGTACGGTTGGCGCACGCCGCCGGGCCGGCAGATGCCGATGCCGACAAGGCCAGCGAACCGAGCGTCGTCAGCACCACGACGAGGCCGACCGTTCTTCCAATCCTTCGTTGCACGTTGATCCCCTTTCTCCACGCGACGGAGGCGACCGTCGCGGACGCGCACGATCAGCTTTCCCCGGCGTCCGCAACGTCAAACGAGAACCTGTTTGCCTCCTTCATACGGGGACCGCCGTCAGGGCCACGCAGCCGCTACGGTAGGCGCCATGGTCACGAAGGACGACGTCGTCGAGGCGCTCCATACGGTCGAGGACCCCGAGCTCGGGATGGACATCGTCGAGCTGGGGCTCTTCTACGAGACGGAGATCGAGGGCGAGCACGTCAAGGTGATCCACTCCCTGACGTCGATGGGCTGTCCCGCAGGCCCGATGATCCAGGAGTCGATCCACGACGCTGTCGCCGCGCTCCCGGGGGTCGAGCAGGTGGAGGTCGAGCTCACGTTCGAGCCGCCGTGGACGCCCGACCGCATGTCGGACGACGCGAAGTTCATCCTCGGCTTCGGTTAGCGCCCGAAAGGGAACGTGGCTTCAGCCGCGTCCCGGCGGAAGCGCACGACGAACGGGACGCGGGCAAAGCCCACGTCCCGGCGCCCCGTCCCGCGGCTACCCCAGCAACCGCACCTCTTCGCGCCGCTCGCGGGCGAAGAAGTGAATCCCGTCGGTGAAGCGCACCCAGTTGCAGCGCATGCACATGACGAGCGAATGCGTCCGCGCGGAGTCGGCCATGAACCGGACTCCGCGCAGGAGGTCGCCGTTCGTGACGCCCGTCGCCACGACGATGACATCCCCCTTCGCCAGCTCGTCCTCGGTGAAGACGTGCGTGACGTCCTCGATGCCGAGCTCGCGCGCCACCTCGATCTGCGACCGGCTGGTCGGCCAGAGCTGCGCCTGCATCCCACCTCCGAGGCAGCGAAGCGCCGCGGCGGTGAGGATCGCCTGCCGCGTGCCGCCGATCCCGATCGCGAGGTGATCGTTCGTGCCGCGAATCGCCGCCGAGATCGCAGCGGTCACTGTTCCGTCGCCGATCAGCTTGATACGTGTGCCGGCGCCCCTGAGTTCCTCGATCAGGTCGTGATGCCTCGGCCGGTCGAGGACCAGCGCCGTGATGTCGAGCGGCTGGCGGTCAAAGCTCTCCGCGACCGCGCGCACGTTCTCTGCCACCGGCTGGTCGAGGTCGATTACCGCACGCGCCCGCGGGCCGACGGCGATGGTGCGCATGTACATGTCGGGAAGCTGCAACAGCGCGCCCTCGGGCGCGACCGCCAGCATCGCCATCGCGCCGACCCCGCCCCGCGCGACGACACCCCGTCCTTCGATCGGATCGAGGGCCAGGTCGACTCGATCCCCGCCGTCGCCCACCTTGCCGCTCGGCAGGAGCGACTCCCCCGTCCGCGCGCCGATCACGATCTGGCCGTCGATCGGCATCTGGTCGAGCGCAGCCTTCATACCGTTCGCCGCCGCCTCCTCGGCAGCCTCCTCGTCGGCGCGGCCGAGCCAGCGGGCGCCGGCAAGCGCCGCCCACTCGGTCGCGCGCGCGTAGCGGGTGCAGAGGCAGTCGGCCATGTCGAGCGCGGTCAGGCGCGAACGAGGCGATCCGCCGTGGAGAGCACCAGGTCGAGCACCTCGCCCATCGCCTGATCGAGCGTCACGTTCATGATCACCGGGACGTCGTAGCGGCGCGCGCGGTCGATGAGCGCATCCTGAATGAGACGGATCTCGGGCATCCCGTCGATGTACTTCTCGAGCGGCCGGAGACCCTCCGTCGCGTGGTCGCGCACCCAGAAATGGCTCCGATGGAGGTCCTCGTCGTCGATCGCCACGAGACACTGGACGACAATCGCGGTCTGACGGTCGAAGTCGACCATCCCCGGCACGAGGTGGACGCCCTCGAGCACCATCGACCAGCCCTCGGCGAGCGAGCGGTCGATCGCCGCCTCGACGCCGACGAGCACGTTGCGCACCTGGTCGAGGAACCCGAGGAGCCGTGCGTCGCCGGCCTCATCCTCCTCCGCCTTCGTGAGCGCCAGGCCCGCCTCGAAGCTCGAGTAGTGCACGGACGGCATGAACGCGGGCGAGAAGAACGCGCGCATCGTCTGCCGGATGAAGTCGGTGGACGTCACCCGCGTGATGCCGAGCCGGTGCGCGGCCTCCGTCGCGATCGTCGACTTGCCCGTCCCCGTGGCGCCGCCGACGAGCAGGATGATCGGGACGTCGAGCTGCCGCAGTGCATGGAGCCGACGAAGGCGGCGCATCGTACGACCGCCTTCCGCCTCCCCGAGGACCTCCGCAGCGAGCTCGCTGAGCCGGTCGAGATCGACGCGGTCGGTGCCGCGCGACGCGAGATCGGCGTCCGCGCGACGTGCGAGCTCGTAGGCGCGCGTCACTGTCAGCCCGGTGGCGGCGAGCGCCCTGGCCATCAGCCCCTTCGACCACGGCGGCCCGTCGTCGCCGCCGAGCGGGAGCGGCGCCAGGTAGCGCCGCTCGCTCATCGAACGACCTCCGGGGCGAGCGCTACTGCCTCCGCCGCCAGCCGCTCGAGCTCCACGTCGAGCGACGGCTCGCCCGGGATCGGGACGATGTCGTTCGCAGCCAGGACGACCGGGACTCCGCGCCGCCTGGCCTCTTCGGCAACGACGTCGATCGCCGCGGCCTTGAGCTCGACGACGAAAGCGTCCGCGTCGGTTCGCTCCAGGTCCTCACGGAGGCGCGCACGGTCCGCGAGGTTGCCCGACACGCTGCTCACGCTCGCGCCGTGCGACGCCTCGAGATGCGCTCCGAGTCTCGCGTGCTCGGACTCCGGCGCGGTGCAGAAGAACGCGATTCGCTTTCCGGCCACCGGCTCGAGCGGGCGCGGTCGAAGGACTGCGCGGACGATAGGGACCGCAGGCGCGGTGTGCGTACGAAGCGCGTCTCGCAGCGCGGCGTGGGGCGCGTCGGGCTCAGCCATGGTGACGACGACGAGGTCAGCGATCCGCGCACGGTAGGCGTTGAGGTAACCGGCCGCCACGTCGAGCGGCTGTGACGCCGAGACGACGAGCACACGGCGGCCCGCGGCGACCGGCGGCAGCGCGGCGCCGCTGCCGTCGAGCAGCACGAGCTCGGGCTGGAGAGCCGCTGCGACGGCGACGCCCTCGAGCACGTTCGAGATCGCGACAGCGCCTGCCAGACCGCCGCCGCAACGGCGACAGCCGACCGTCTCGACACCCGCGACGACCGCGGTCTCGAGGTGATCCGAGGCAGCGTGTCGCCCGTCGCGCGAGAGCTCGAGCAGCGACGCGACGGTGGGAGGCACGAGCACGGTCTCGGGCTCGGGCGGTCCGCCCCGTCCCATCGCCACGACCACGATGCGACGCGAGCGAGCCAGGAGGCGCGCGGCGTGTCCCGTCACGGCCGTCTTCCCCACGCGCTTCCCGGTGCCGATCACGGCGAGTGTGGCCACGTCGACCGGCGCCATCGGCGGCGGCGTGAACCGGAAGTCAGGCCCCTCGTACGGGATCCCGAACGCCAGGACCCTGCTTGCGAGCGCCATCCGGCCCGGCGGCGTCAGCACGGGCTCGTCGGAGAGGTCGAGCACGACGTCGGGCTGGTGGCGGGCGAGGGCCTCGTCCAGCGAGGGCTCGAGCAGCACTCCGTAGCCGTCGACGTCGTCGCGGAGCTTCTCCGTGCCGCCGATGAGCACGGCCGCGACGACCGCGTCCTCGATCTCCTCGAGCGCGGCGCGGACGACGGGCGGGTAGTGCTCGCCGTCGACGATCACGACGGCACGCCTTCGAGCGGTCATCCGCGCGTCGTCACCTCCCGCTCGATCCGGCCCGTGTATTTCTGGTACTCGAAGGTCTCGGTCGAGAACTGGATGATCCGCTCCTCTCCGTGGAACGGGTGGCGACGCGAGATCGAGACGTGGTGGCCGTTGACCTCGATCACGTTGTAACAGGGCCGGGTGTTCCCGCGAAGCCTGAGCGAGGAGACCGTCCCAGTGTTGACGACGAAGAGGTTCTCGAGGCGCCAGGCGTACGGGACATGCTTGTGCCCGGAGAGGACGAGATGCACGCCCGCGCGCTGCAGGCACTCGAGCGCGTCGCCCGCGTCGTAGACGACGTTTCGCTCGCGGCCGGTCCCGGGCACGGGAAGCAGGTGGTGGTGGAGGACGAAGATCCGCAGGGTGGCCGGCTCTTGCGCGAACTTCTCCTCGATCCATGCGTAGCGTCCTCTCCCGATCTGGCCGTGGTCGAGATCGGGCTCGGTGGAGTCCACGGCGACCACCGCCACGCCATCCTTGAAGAGCACGCTGCTCCGGTCGCCGAACAGCTGCTCGAAATGGACGTAGCCGACGTTCCGTGCGTCGTGATTCCCCGGCACGACGACGAACGAATCGCAGTTGATCCTGTCGAGGTACGAGCGAGCCAGCTGGTACTCGTGCTTGAAGCCGAACGTCGTGAGGTCCCCCGAGCAGATCACGATGTCCGGCCGGAGCTCGTTGACCTCGGAGATGGCCCGCTCGAGCAGGTTCGCCTCGAAGTACGGCCCGCCGCAGTGGAGGTCCGAGAGGTGTGCGATGCGGTACGGCCGTGCGGGGGTGGCCATCGGGCGCAGTCTAGGCCGTCCGGGGCTGTCGGTACCCTCGTAGAGGTGCCGGAGTCGAACCCGGAATCCTCTTCATTCCAGGCATATCGTGGCTCCCGGCCGCCTCGCTTCGTCAACGCCGCGGAGCTCGAATGTGCCCGGATCCTCGACTGGTACGGGATTCCGTGGGAGTACGAGCCGCGGTCGTTCGTCCTCGAGCGTGATGCGGAAGGCCGAGTCACGAGCGCCTTCACGCCGGACTTCTACCTCCCCGAGCAGGACCTCTACATCGAGGTGACGGTGATGAAGCAATCACTTGTCACCCGCAAGAACCGCAAGCTCCGCGAGGTCCGGCGCCTCTATCCGGGCGTCAACGTGAAGCTCTTCTACCGACGCGACATCGAGCGCCTGGCCCAGCGGTACAGGCTGCGGATCGCATCGTGACGTCTATCGAAAGGCTTCGCGCCGCGGGGCAGCCGATCGGTGAGGTGTACCTCTCGCGCGTGGAGATCGCGACCCGTGTCGCGGAGCTCGGCCGCGAGATCGCGGCGACGTACGCGGGCCGGCTCCCGCTGCTCGTCGCGCCCCTCAAGTCGAGCGCCGTCTTCCTCGCCGACCTTTCGCGCGCTCTCGGGATCGACCACGAGCTCGACGTGATCGAGCTCGCGCCGTACGGCAGCGGGCGCAGCGGCGGCGGCGTGCGGCTGCTCAAGGATCTCGATCGCCCGATTGCGCGTCGCGACGTGCTGCTCGTCGAGGACGTCGTCGACACCGGGCTGACGCTGGGCTTCCTCGTGCGGTCCTTCGCCGAGCGCGACCCGGCGACCCTCTCAGCCGTGACGCTCCTCGACCGGCCGTACCGGCGCCTCGTCGAAGACATTCCGCTGGAGCACATCGGCTTCACCGTCCCGGACGAGCTCTTCGCCGGGTATGGGCTCGGCCTCGACGAGCGCTGGCGGGCACTTCCCGACCTGCACGTCGTGAACGCCGACGAGCTGCCCGCTGGAATTCAAGCCGCGTAAGGGCACTTCCCGCTGACACGGGAAGTGCCACGTGAGTCCGAACCGAACCCTGGCACTTTCGGCGTAGCCGAAAGTGCCTACAGGTAGCCGAGGGGGTCCACGGCGCTTCCGCCTACGCGGACCTCGAAGTGCACGTGCGGGCCGCTCGAGTCGCCCGTGCTCCCGGCGTACGAGATGACCTGGCCCGCTGCGACCGGCTGACCGACCGAGGACGCGTAGGACGAGTTGTGCGCGTACGCCGTCGAGAGGCCCCCGCCGTGGTCGACGACGACGAGGTTCCCGTAACCGCCGAGCCAGCCGGCATGGATCACCGTTCCCGCCCCCGCCGCGCGCACAGGTGTCCCTGACGGGCACGTGATGTCGATCCCCTCGTGCATGCGCCCCGAGCGCATCCCGAACCCGCTCACGACCGGGCCCGACACGGGCCAGCCGAGCACGCCGCTGCCGGACGGCGGGACGATGCTCGGCGCCGACGATGCCGCGGCCTGCTGCTGTGCCTGCCGGATCTGGGCCGCGAGCGCGGCACTCTGCTCCTCCAGAGCGTCGATCTCCGCGATGACGGACTCGCGATCCTCCTGGATCGAAGCGAGGGTCTCCGACTTGTCCTGCCTTGCGGCGACGAGCGCGTCCCGGCTCGCGACCAGGCGGGTGACGACGCCACGCTGCTCGGAGGCCGCCGACGCGGCAGCTGCCTCGACCCGCGCCTGCTCCTCGCGCGCCACGCGGGTCTGCCTGCGAGCCTCGGCGACGCCGTCTCGCGCGTGCTTCACACCTGCTGCGATCCGCTCGTCCTGACGTCCGATCCGGCCGAGCAGCTCGAGGTTGTCGATGATGTCCGTGAACGACGACGTTCCGAGGACGAACGACAGCACGTCGGGCTCGTCGGTCATGTACAGCTGACGGATGCGGCGCTCGAGCCGCGCGAGCGCGACGCGGTACTCGCCGCGCAGTCGCTCGAGTCGCGCGGTCTGTCGCGTGATAGTCCGGTCGAGGGTCGCAAGCCGCGCCTGCGCGCTTGCCAGCGTGCTCTCGAGAACGGCCAGCCGCGCTTGCTGCGCATCGAC
The DNA here is from genome assembly GCA_963810295.1 of uncultured Actinomycetes bacterium. Taxonomy (GTDB): domain Bacteria; phylum Actinomycetota; class Thermoleophilia; order Gaiellales; family Gaiellaceae; genus Gaiella. Next base: position 338,902 of record CAWEMW010000015.1, on the reverse strand, counting down.
CCCCGCCTGCAGCTCTCGCACTCTCCCGGCGACCGCGCTCAACTCCTCGGTCAAGACGCCCGCCTGCTGATCCGCCTCCTCCGCCTGACCGCGGAGACGTCCGAGCTCGCTGTCCACCCTGGCCTTGTCGGTCCCTGGATCGCCGGCTGCGGGTCCCGCCGAGAGGAGGACGACCACGATCGGAAGCACGGCTGCGGCGGCGGCCCAGAGGCCAGCGCGACGACCCATCATCCGCTCTTCGCCTTCGGTGCTCGCGTCCCTGCCGCGAGGCGATCGACGGCGCGAAGCGCCTCGGCAGCCTCGCGGCGCAGCGGCCCGACGACGCCGCGGTAGTCCTCGTCGGACAGCCGGCCGGCCCGGTGGTCCGCCTCGAGCTCCTTCAGCGCCGAGAGCGCGCGGTCCCGCGCCTCCTCGGCCTCCAGGAGCGCCCTCTCGGAGTCGTCGAGCTCGTCGAGCGCGTCCGACGACGGGGCCGGGTCGCGAAGAAACGGAAGCGCGACCACGACGACGACCACGACGGCGAGGGCCGCCGCGAGCACGATCCACCAGCTCACGTCGTCGCGGGCGTGTCCTGCGGTTCGCCGGCCCTGGAATATCGCGTCGCAAGGCGCCGTTCCTCGCGGGCGTCCGGCCAGAGCGTGATCAGCGAGCCCAGCACGAACACGAGCCCCGCGAGCCAGATCAGGTTCACGAGCGGCTTCACGAACACCCGAAAGACGACCGAGCCGTCGTCGCGCACCTGCTCGGCGATCACGAAGAGATCCTCGCCGGTGAGGAAGTCGGACCGGATGCCGACCTCGTTCGACACCTGCTGCTCGACGCTGTACGCGTTCTTTCCCGCGGACACGCTCCCGAGATCGTCGCTGCCGCGTCGGACGTCGAGCACGGCTCTGATCTCCGTCGCGTTGGGGCCTTCCCGCTCGGTGAGCTCGCGGTACGTGAGCGTGTAGCCGCCGACGGCGATCGACTCGCCTCGTGCCAGGCGCCCTTCGGCGACCGAGTCGTAGGCGCTCGAGCCCGCAACGCCGATCGCAAGCAGGACGATCGCGGCGTGGACCACGTAGCCGCCGTAGCGGCGGCGGTTGCGGCCCACGAGCCGGCCGAAGGCAACGGGCACGGGCTCGCCCGTGAGCGCACGCCGCGCAGACGTGCCGCGAGTGAACTCCAGGACGATCGTCGCGAGCACGAACACCGCGAACGTGTACGCGATCAGTCCCGGAATGGACGACCCGGCGCCGAGCGCGACGAGCACCACCCCTGCCGCGAGCGCAAGGCCCGCCGGCCAGACGAACGTCCTCGCCAGGCTGCGCAGCGAGGCGCGCCGCCAGGCCACCAGCGGGCCGATGCCCATCAGCAAGAGGAGCGGGAGCCCGAAGATGCGGAGGAAGAAGTCGTAGTACGGGCGGCCGACTACGACCGACTCGCCACGCACCGCCTCCGAGACGATCGGCCAGGCAGTACCCCACAGGATCGTCAGGCACAGCGCGATGAGCAGCAGGTTGTTGTAGAGGAACGCCGCCTCGCGGGAGACGAGCGATTCGAGCTTCGCTGTCGTGCGGAGCAGCGGCAGCCTGAGCCAGATCATTGCGCTCGAGAACGCGACCGCGACAACGATGAAGCCGAGGAACCACGGGCCGATCGCGCTCTGCGTGAACGAGTGGATCGAGCTGACCACGCCCGACCGCGTGAGGAACGTGCCGAACAACGAGAGGCAGAACGCGAGGCTCACCAGCGTCACGTTCCAGACGCGCAGCATCCCGCGCTTCTCCTGGATCATCACCGAGTGGAGGTAGGCCGTGGCCGCGAGCCACGGGATCAGCGCTGCGTTCTCGACGGGATCCCAGGCGTAGTACCCGCCCCACCCGACCTCTTCGTAGGCCCAGTGCGCGCCGAGCAGCTGGCCGATCCCGAGCGCCGTCCACGCGATGATCGTCCAGCGCCGTGTCGCGACGATCCAACGCTCGTCGACCCGCCGGGAGAGCAGGGCGCCCATCGCGAACGCGAAGGGCACGGCCAGCCCCACGTACCCGAGGTAGAGGAAGACCGGGTGGATGACCATGTACGGGTTCTGGAGGCTCGGATTGAGGCCGTTGCCGTCTGCCGGAGCGGGGATCGTCTCGAACGGGCTCGAGACCGCAACGAGCAGCCACGAGAAACCGACCGCGATCCCGCCGAGCACCGGGGTCACCCAGACGACGAGGTCACGTGACCTCCGCCCCGCGAACCACACCGCAAGCGCCGCGTACGCCGTGAGGACGAGGAGCCAGAGGAGGAGCGATCCCTCCTGCCCACCCCACCACGCGGAGAACTTGTACTGGAGCGGAAGATCCCGGCTCGAGTGACCGGCCACGTAGGCAAGCGAGAAGTCGTCCCGGAGGAAGCCGGCGACGAGCACTACGGCGGCGACGAGCGTCGAGAAGAACGACGCGAAGAGCGCGTTACGCGCCGAGAGCGCGAGCCGCCGCCGGCCGAGGGCCGCTGCGGCGCCTCCAGCGACGAGTGCGTAGCCCGACAGCCCGAGCGTGACGATCAGCGCCGCGCGCCCGAGCTCGCTCATGGCTTAGGCGTCCGATTCGGCGGCCTGGTACTTCGACGGGCACTTCGTGATCATCGAGCCCGGTGTGGTGACGAACAGCCCGTCGCCACGCTGGGTGCCCGTGACGACGACGTCGCGCCCGGGCCGGAACAGGTCGGGCACCGAGCCCTTGTAGAGCACCGCCACGCGTTGCTTGTGGGCGCCTTCCATGTCCTCGACCACGAAGCGCAGGCCGGCGCCGTGCGGATCCCCCTGCGGGCTACCTACGACCCGCCCGGCGAGCGACACCTCGCCCGACTTCGCCGCGAGCTCGCTGGGCGCTACGAACGGCGTGCCGCCGCCGACCAGCGACGTGTAGAGCAGGAAGATCGCGAGCACCGCCGCGACCGAGAGCGCGATGACCAGCCGGGCAGGAGAGGACGTCCGTGCCACGGCCACAAGTCTAGAGACGAGCGCTGAACCATGTCTTACGCGTCAAACGCTGCGAGCCGCAGCGCCTGACAACGCTTGTGGTGAATCACCACAAGCTCGTCTGCGCGCTCGCGGCGACAGCCTCACGCCGGCCGACCTGTCGGCACGGCGACGGGGGGTTACGCCTCGGCAGCGTCGCGCAGGCTGCGCTTGGGCACTTCGTATCCGTGCTCGAGGCAGAGCGACCCCGGCGCATCCTCGGTGAGAGCGTCGCAATAGCCCTTGCCGTAGGCCGCGCGCATGAAGGCCGAGACGACCTCGAGGTTCCACTCCGTGATCTCGGCCGCCTCGCGCCAGAGGTCGGTCAGGCGCAAGTCGATGTCGAGCTCGAGGAGATCGATCCGTGTCGGCTGCATGCGCCCGAGGGTACGGACCCCATCGGACGGCGTGCCCCGTTTGCAGCGGAAACGGGCCGTCAAGCCGTCCTGGACGGTGCGAACAGCACGTACGGGCCCACGTCGACACGCCGGTAGCCATGACGCCGCAGCTCGGCGACGAAGCGGTCGAGCTGCCGGACACGGGCTTCTGCTGCGTGCCCCGGCGAGCGATCTTCGCCCTCGACGAGCGAGGCGCGGAAGAAGACAAACCCGTGTCGGCCGCTCTCCACCAGGCGCTCGTACGAGCGATGCCGGATGAACGGGTGCCGCGCGGCAACCGCGTCGCCGTTTACCGAGCCGACGCGATCCAGCTTGGACTGGGCCGCGACGATCCGCTCGTCGGTCTCGAATGTCAGCCGGTACGCGAGCCAGAAGTCGGCGTACACCCGGTCGAGCCCGAGCTCGTCCAGAGCCGAGATGAGCGGGCCGAGGTCGCGCGGCGCTTTCGGCGGCTGCGACGGCACCTCGCGGACATACGTCTCCATCCGTTCGAGGGTTGCAACCGAGACCGCGAGCGCGACGCCGAGCAGGATCATCCCGCGCCAGTAGCTGGTGGCGAGCTGGGCGAGGAGGAGGGCGACGACCGGTGAGAGAACGAGCAGGTAGCGCGGCTCTTGACTGAAGAGCGTCTGCGGTGCGAGCGCGTAGACGAACGGGAAGACGGCCGCGACGAGGTACAGGAGGCTCGCAGTGCGGTGACGCGCTCGGTAGGCGCCGTAGAGGAAGAGACCTGCAAGCGCGGCGTATGCAGCGAGCGTGACGACCGCCGGCAGGATGCGTTCCTGCGTGTACGGCGTCCGCAGGCCGAGCAGCATCCCGAGCAGCGGTGAGGCGAAAATCCGCAGCCGGTGGGCGTAGGACGTCGTGTTGTCGATCGTCGACTCGAACGAGCCCCAGTCGTGGCCTGCATTCCAGACGATGGACGGCAGCGCTCCGACGACCGCGAGCAGGACGGCGATCCACGCCTGACGCAGCCAGGTCGGCTGTCGCCAGATCGTCCAGGCGATCACCCCCACGGCGATCGGTAGGACCTGTGCGCTCTGCCAGAGGGCGAGCCCCAGTGTGAGGCCGAAAAGCCCTGCGCGCGTCCTGCTCGGACTCTCGACGAGCCGGAGCGCCAGAAACAGCAGGAGCGCGCTGTACAGCACGCCGCCCGCGTAGAAGCCGAACTGGTGCGTCAACCGGTGGACCAGGAACGGCGGCCAGATCCACACCAGACAGCCGGCGACGACAGCGGCCGGCTCGCCGATCGTCCGGCGCCCGACCCGCCAGACGACGAGCGCCGTAACGGCCGTGAGCGCGATGGGGACGGCCCGGAGCGCGAGCCAGCTGGGCCCAAATGCCCAGAGGAGCGGCGCGGTGAGCACCGCCTCCTGCGAGCCACCGAAGCTCTGACCCCAGAAGAACGTCGTCCACTCGCCGTCGAGCAGATGCAGTGCCATGAGCCCCACGACGGCCTCGTCGCTGTCCGGAATCCCGAGCGCGGACCGGTAGACCCACACCCGCAGCGCGATGCCCGAGACGAACGCCGCCGCGATCAGGATTAGCCATCGCGGTGACACGGGACGCTCCACGGGAGTGCTCACGCTCCGGCCACCCTAGGGCGCAGGACGCTGGTCGGCCATGTATGGGGACTGGCACCGCAGGTGCCTTTTCCCCCGTGACGCCCCGACTCTGCGATCCGCCACGGCGGACAGACCCATTCGGGGTCAGTCCCCTCTACTACAGTCGCCCGCATGGGACGGATCCGGGTCGGCCCCGCGCGGGTCCCGTCGCGCGAGAGCCCCGAAGACGCAATCGAGCTCGTGCGCGAACGCGGCTACGACGCCTGCGAGATCGACTTCGAGTCCGGCTTCTGGATGGACTATCCGTGGGCGGAGCAGTTCGGGGAGCTCGCATCCGAGCACGACATCGCGCTCTCCGTCCATGCGCCGCTGTTCGGCTGGGTCGGCCATCTCGAGGCCAGCGGGCGAAAGTGGTCGTCGGCGCTCGGCGCACTCGATCGGAGCGCCGGCATCGCGGCCGCCTGCGGCGCCGAGGTCGTGGTGTTCCATCCGGGCTTCCTGCTCGGACGCAGTCGCGAGGATGCGATCGACGCGGTCATCGAGCAGCTCGCGATCGTCCGCGAGCGACTCGAGGGGAAGGACCGAGCGGTGCCGTTCGGGATCGAGGTGATGGGCCGGGTGCGGGACCTCGGCACGCTCGCGGACTGCGTCGAGATCAGCCGCCGCACCGGCTGGGTGCGCCCGGTCGTCGACTTCGCGCACATGCACGCCACGAGCGACGGCGCGTTCCTCGAGACGGAGCACTTCCGCGACGCGCTCGAGCTCGCAGACGCCGTGCTCCCGCCCGACGCGCCGTTCCACATCCACTTCTCGGACATCGCGTTCGCGAACCGCAACGAGACGAAGCACCTGCCCTACGGCGAGGGCACGCTGCGCGCCGATCCGCTTCGCGAGGCGCTCGCCGGCTTCGAGCGCCCCGCGACGGTCGTGTCGGAATCCCCCGACGAGGAGTCGAGTCAGATGATCCGGGCTGCGCTTTCCGGCTGAAGGAGCTCCTCCAGCCGGTCCTCGATCGTGGCCGCCTCGTCGTCGCGCCCCCGTTCGCGCAGGAACGTCGCATAGGCGGCGAGAGGCTCCGGCTCGACGTTGCGGTACTCCGTCTCGGAGAGCATGTCGATCGACTCGCGGAGCAGGAGCTCGGCTTCGTCGTCCCGCTGCTGAGCGGCCCGAACGAGCCCGAGCGCCATGAGCACGTTCGAGCGCGACATCATGTCCTGCATACCGACGGTCTCGAGAGCCGACAGCGCCCAGCGCTCGGCTTCCTCGACGCGCCCCTTCGCCACGAGCAGCTCGGCGAGCGTCCGTTGCGCCTCGATGACCTTCGCCCGCTCCTCGAGCGCGAGCAGCGCGCGCACGGCCTCCCGGACGATCTGCTCCGCACGATCGGGATCGCCGCCCTGCCAGACTGCGATCCCTTCCAGCTGCTGTGTCCTGCCCGCATCGGATGCGGCGCCGATCTCGTCGAACAGCTCCCGCGCCGCCCGGAACTCGTGCGCAGCCTCGTCGAAACGCCCCTTCCGGAGCAGGATCGAGCCGCGGATCCGCGCGACCCACGCGCCCGCCGAGAGGCTGCCGCTCGACTCCGCAAGAGCGGCTGACGCGGCCAGGACCTCCTCGGCTTTTCCGAGCTCGAGCCGCTGGAGATGGACTCCGGCCAGCTCCACGAGGGCGAGACTCTCCAGATCCGGCCGTGCCGCCTCGCGTGCGATATCCAGGGCCTCGCGGGTGAACCGCTCGACGCTTGTCAGATCGCCCTCCCACCACCCCACGCTCGACATGAGGGTCAGCGCCTCCGAACGGGCATCGCCCGGCGCGCGCGACAGAAGCTCGAGCGCTTCGCCGCCGAGGCGTCTCGCCTGCTCGACGTCCGCATTGCGGTTGAGGACGATCTCTGCGAGCTGCACGAGGGCGAGTCCCTCGCTCGTCCGGTCGCCGGCCTCCTTCGCCTGTGCCCGTACTGCCTCCATCTCGACGGAGGCGGCCGGAAGCTCCCACAACCGCCACGCGGCCTTCGCCGCGCAGAAGCGACGCATCAGGGTCGGCTCGAGCTCGACCGACCGCAGCAGCAGCCTCCGCGCCCTCCGGTTCGCCTCGCGCTCGAGCGCACGACGACCCGCCAGCTCCAATGCAGAGGCCGCCTCGCCTCGCAGCTCGTCGGGCACGCGTCCCTCGAGCTCCGCGAGGAGCGTCGCAGCGCGCTCGAGGTGGAATGCCTGCGTCTCGATGAGCTCGTCGGGCGAGCGGGCGCGCAGCCACTCGGCGAACGTCCGGTGGAGTGTCGCCCGAACACTCTTCGCGAGCCCGCCGTACGCCACGTCCCGGATCAGCACGTGCCGGAAGCGGTACGCGACCTCGCCCGAGACGGTCGAGAGCGGCTCGCGCGTCACGAGCTGGCGATCGGCGAGGTCCTGGAGGGCGCCGTCGACGTCCAGCTCGGGGTCGAGGTCGGCGATCGCGCCGCGCCAGAAGACCCGTCCGACGAGCGCACCGTGGCGCAGCACCGATCGCGAGTCAGGCGGGAGCGCGTCGATGCGCGCCGCGATCAGCGCCTGCAGCGTGTCCGGGATACGGACTGCCGCGCCCTCACCCTGTTCGACGAGCATCCGGATCGTCTCCTCGACGAACAAGGGGTTGCCCTCCGTCTTGTCGAGGAGCACCGTCCGCAGCCCGTCGGACAGCGACGCGCCTTCGACGAGCGTGTCGACGAGCTCCGCGATCTCGGACTCGGGAAGCGGACCGAGCTCGATCGCGATCGACCGTCGTCGCCCTCCGCCCCACGCCGGCCGCGAGTCGAGAAGCTCGGGACGTGCGAGACAGACGATCAGGACCGGGGCATCGTCGATGCGATCGGCGAGGTGCTCGACGAGGTCGAGGAGCGGCTCCTCCGCCCAGTGGACGTCCTCGAACCCGAGCACGAGCGGCTGTGCCTCCGCGAGGTTCGTCGCCCATTCGTGCGCAGCCCACGCGATCTCCTGGCCGCGACGGCCGCCCGAAACGTTGTCCAGGACACCGGACGCGAGGCCGAGGAGGTCGGCCACGGCGTCGCTCGAGCACGCGTCGCGTAGCTTCTCGATTGCCTCCTCGGGCGAGTCGTCCTCCGAGATCCCGGCCGCGTCCTGCACCATCTCCGCGAGCGGCCTGTACGCGATCCCCTCGCCGAACGGAAGGCATCTCCCGGTCAGCACGCTCGTGCGCTCGAGACCGGCGAAGAACTCCTTGGCCAGACGGCTCTTCCCGATGCCGGGGTCGCCGAAGATGGTCACGAGCTGGGCGCGCCGGTCGCGGACCACCCGCGCGAAGACGTTCTGGAGCAGCTCGAGCTCTTCTTCACGGCCGACGTACGGCGCCGCCACGTTGATCGGGCGGCCCGCGGGTCGATCGGCGCAGACGACGCGCCTGACCGTGACGTCTGCCGAGAAGCCCTTGAGCGACCTGTTGCCGACCGGCTCGACGGTCACGGTTCCCGCCGTGAGCCCGTACGCGGTCGGTCCGATGAGGATCTCGCCGGGCTCGGCGCACTGCTGGAGCCGCGCTGCGAGGTTCAGCGCCTCGCCCGTCGCGAACGTGGAGTCCCCCGTCTCCGCGACGACCTCACCCGACTCGATGCCGATCCGCACGGGGAGGTCGCCGTCGCCCGTCTCGCGGATCGCGACCGCAGCTCGAACCGCCCGCTCGGCATCGTCTTCGTGCGCGATCGGCACGCCGAACACCGCGACGACGGCGTCCCCGGCGAACTTCTCGACGGTGCCGCCGAACGACGCGATGTGCGCCGCCGCCCGATCGAAGAACCCGGTCACCCTGCGCCGGACCACCTCCGGGTCGCTCCCCGCGACGAGCGCGGTGGAGTCGACGAGATCGACGAACAACGCTGTCGCGAGCTTGCGCTCCATGGATCAAGTCTAGGTTCGCGGACGGAGGCCACGCGCGGCGGTTTCCCGCACGTTTCGCCGCTTGGTGTCCGACTTCAGTCGGACACCTGGTGCCACCTCGGCAGGTGCCTGGCTGAAGCCAGGCACGAACGCTGCTTCGTCTACACCCCTCCGAGCTTTGGAGGTTCCGGGTGCCTGGCTCTAGCCAGGCTCCAACCGACCCACGCCAGCGTATGGCCGTACGATCCCCACGTGCTCGACCCGAAGGTGTTCAAGGCGTACGACGTCCGAGGGATCCACCCGACGGAGCTCGACGAGGACGGCGCGTATCGGATCGGGCGGGCGTACGTCGAGCACTTCGAGCCGCGCCGGATCGCCGTTGGAAGGGACATGCGGCTTGCCGCGCCCGCGATGACGGCCGCGCTGATCGAGGGCGCGGCCGACGGCGGGGCCGACGTGCTGAACCTCGGGCTGGTGGGCACCGAGATGGTCTACTACGCCGTCGGCGAGCTGGAGCTCGACGGCGGGGTGTGCGTCACCGCGTCGCACAACCCGAAGCAGTACACGGGGATGAAGATCGTCCGCCGCGGGGCGCTCCCGGTGGGCGGGGACTCGGGGCTCGACGACGTGCGCAGGCGCGCGGAGCAGCCCTTCGGCGCGGTGGCGCGCCGCGGGGACGTGACACACACCGACGTGTGGGACGGGTTTGTCACGAAGGTGCTGTCGTTCGTCGACGAGTCGGCGATCAGGCCCCTCAGGATCGTCGTCGACGCCGCGAACGGCATGGCCGGGACGATGCTTCCGCCCGTGCTGGAGCGCCTTCCGCAGCTCGACGTCGTCGAGTGCTACTTCGAGCCCGACGGGTCGTTCCCGAACCACGAGCCGAACCCGCTGCTCCCCGAGAACCGTGAATTCATCGTCGAGAAAACGCGCTCGGAGGGGGCAGACCTCGGCGTCGCGTACGACGGCGATGCCGACCGCTGCTTCTTCGTCGACGACACGGGTGAGTTCGTCCCCGGGGACTTCGTCACGGCACTCCTCGCGCAGGCGATGCTCGCCAAGGAGTCAGGCGCCAGGGTGATCTACGACGTCCGGGCGAGCTGGGCCGTGCCGCGTGCGATCGAGGAGGCGGGCGGGATCCCGCTCGTCAACCGGGTGGGACACGCCTTCATCAAGCATCGGATGCGTGAAGAGGACGCGCTGTTCGCAGGTGAGGTCTCCGCGCACTACTACTTCCGCGACTTCACGCAGGCAGACACCGGCGTCGTCCCGTTCCTCGTGATGCTGGAGCTGCTCTCTCGAGCGGACGAGCCGCTCTCGGCCCTCCTCGAGCCGTTCCGGGAGCGCTACTTCATCACCGGCGAGATCAACACGCCCGTCGCCGACGTCGCGCTGAAGCTCCAGGAGCTCGAGGAGCGCTACAGCGCCGAAGGGCGGCCGTATCTCGCACCTCGACGGCGTCTCCGTCGATTTCGACGACTGGCATTTCAACGTGCGTCCGTCGAACACGGAGCCCCTCCTGCGGCTCAACCTCGAGGCTCTCGCCGAGCCGCTGATGGAGGAGAAGCGCGACGAGGTGCTGGAGCTGATCCGCGCCTGACCGTCGGCCTCGTCAGCCGGGGCTGGGCGGCTCGGGCGGCCGCTGACGGACGAACAGCCCCATCACGGCGCGTCGCAGCTGGGTCATCACCGGCTCCCCGGGGCCGGGCGCCGGCGGCGTTCCCCAGGCCGAGGCGAGCTCCGCGCCGAACAGGAACGCCGACGCGTACAGGTACACGGAGTAGAGAAACACGAGCACGACCGTGATCGACCCGTAGATGACCGACAGGTCCGCGACCTGGTTGTAGACCAGGGCCGAGGCGGCGGAGATCACGAGGAGGAGGATTCCGGTCACGACGCCGCCGGCGAGCGCGTCGACGAAGCGGAGCCGTCGAGAGGGGACGAACCGGTACAGCAGCATCGCGACGAGGGTCGTGACGGCGAGCGGGACGGCCAGGTTCATGAGCTCGGCGAACAGGCCGTTGTCGAGGCCGACGACATCCGCCGCGTCGCCGACGAGACGCGTGACGACCTGGGCCACGATCGCGATCACGATCGTCGCGATCAGCAGCACGCCGGCGCCGACGACGAGCAGGAGGTCAACCAGCTTGCCGCGCGCCGCGGGCCGCCCCTGCTCTACCCCGAGCGCGGCCTCGAGCCCATGCCGAAGCGAGCTCATCATCCCCGTCGCAGCCCAGAAGAACACTGCGAGCGAGAGGAGCCCGAGCACGCCCGAGGGGCTCGCGAGCCGTGTGATTGCATCCTCGACCGTCTGCGAGCCCTCCTCGGTGATGGGAAGCCAGCTCACGATCTCGTCGATCACCTCCTCGCGCCGCTCGTCGTCCCGGAGGACGACCCCGACGATCGAGACGAGGATGATGGCGAGGGGCGCCAGCGAGAACAGCACGCGGTACGCGATACCGGCCGCATGCTGCGGGAGCCGGTGGGAGAAGTACCCCTCCACCGCGGCCGGCACGGTCCGCACGAGCGTCCGGAACAGCCCCAGCGGCGATCTCGCGACGCGAGCGAGCCAGGAGCGCTCGCTCGGTGCCGTGACGTCGCCCATCACCGCCAGTCTAGGAGGGTGTGCGTACGGGCACCCTGTCTCGCGGCGTGCGAGCGACGATACGATCGCCGGCGACCGACGAGGGAGGAATCGTGCCGACACTGCTGCAGTTCGACTTTCCGATGCGCGGCCCGTGGGGCGACGAGATGGCGGCCGCGTTCGGGGACCTCGCGGACATCATCGGCCGTGCACCCGGCTTGCGCTGGAAGATCTGGACCGAGAACGAGGCGGAGGAGACCGGAGGCGGGATCTACCTGTTCGAGGACGACGAGTCGGCTCTGGCCTACCTCGAGGAGCACACGGCGAGGCTCGAGGGATTTGGCGTCACGGACATCCGGGCGAAGCTGTTCCACGTCAACGAGCCGCTTACCGCGCTCACACGCGGGCCGCTCGGCGACTGAGGTGGCCGCGCCGGAGCTCGGCCGGGTCACCGACCGCCGGCCGCCGTTCAAGTACTCGGCGCTGACCCGCGTCTGGTTCTCGGACACCGATGCCCAGGGCGTCGTCTACTACGGCCGCTACCTGCCGTACTTCGACCACGCGCGCACCGAGTACCACCGCCACGTCGGGGGCCTCGGGGTCGAAGGCGCCGAGTACGTGATGCGCGCGTCGAGTGTCGAGTATCACGCCCCCGCCCGTTTCGACGACCTGCTCGAGTGCTTCGTGCGCGTGAGCAGGCTCGGGCGGTCGAGCCTCACGTACGAGTGCGCCGCCCTTCGGCTCCCGGACGACGCCCTGATGGTGACGGCGACGCAGACCCTCGTGCTCGTCGATCTCGACGTGCGGCGACCGGCGCAGATCCCGGAGGCGGCCCGCAAGCCGATCCGCGCCTTCGAGGGCACCGACCTCGTCGAATGAGCCCGAAGCTCAGCCTGCGGGCCGCGTCGCAGTGAAGCCGAACTGGATGCACGCGAAGAAGAACGCGCCGCGCTCGCCGAGCTCTCGCTGCTCGTTCGCCCAGGCCTCGGCCACCTCCGGCCCGACCGCCGGGTGCGAGGCGACGTAGCGCTCGATCACCGGGATCGCGGCCACGCCGTACGCCTCGGAGGTGAAGTCGGCGGTCCCGAACGTGTGACCCGCGACCTGTACGTCCTCGAAGCCCGCCTCGCGGAGAGTCGCGGCGAGCGTGCGCGGCAATGCGGGATGCGCGAGGTGGTCGTCCCAGGCGGCGAGCACCCGTTCCATTCGCGCCGGGTCGGCCGAGTGCCAGGACACGGTCGTCCAGTCGACGTCCCAGATCACGACTCGCCCGCCCGGCCGGAGGATCCGATGGAGCTCACCGAGCGCGGCGCCGATGTCCTCGACGTACTCGAGCACCTGAACGGAGAGGACACGGTCGAAGCTCGCGTCCTCGAGCGGCAGCGAGGTCACGGCCGATTCCCGGAACGTGACGTTCTCCTGCCCCTCGCAGCGCTTGGCCGCGACGGCGAGCATCTGGGGGCTGAGGTCGACTCCGACGACCGAGCCTTTCGGCCCGACCTTGTCGAGCAGCTCGGACACGTAGAAGCCCGGCCCGCAGCCGGCATCGAGGATCCGTTGGCCGTTCCGGGCATCCAGCGCCTCGAAGACGATCGCGCGTCGTCGGCGGACGTCTCGCGTCCGATACAGCGCTTCGAGTTGCTCGACGAGGCTCTCGTCGAAAGTCAGTTGACTCACGGGCTCACCCCCGGGAGCCACAAGCCTACAACCCTCAGGCACCGCAGAGTCGGTAGGGGCCTGATAACCCCTCGTGTCGCCGGCGCGCGCCCGCCCGGTGAATCGGACGGGCGCGGCGCGGCGTCTCCCCTCCCCCATACCTCTTGTATTCACCCCTGGGAGGGGCCGCTATCCCTCGTATCAGTGACGGAATTACCTCGAACGCGGTACCCCGCTCGAACGGGGGATACTCCCTCGCTCGAGGGATCCGCCCGGCGTCTACTGGACGAGCGAACGCGCAAGCTCGACGGCGTCTTCCTTGTCGATCGCGGCCTCGATGCGCACGGTTCGGCCACCCACGTCCATGAGAAGGGTGTTGCCCGCGAGCCAGCCGAGGTCGTCCCGCACGTTGCCGTCCGGGGCGATGAAGAGGACGGCGTGCGGCCCTCCCTCGAGCCACACCGCGCGATGCCCGTCGACGTCGAGCTGCTCGATGCGCGTGCCGGAGCCGACAAGCTTCTTCACCAGCATGGGGTCGGCCGCGCTGCCGGGGAACTGGGTCACGAGCAGTCGGACGCGATCGCCGTCGCGCCACACGTACGTCACGCGCATGCCCGGCGCCACGAGGATCTGATCCGGCTCGCGCTCGCCGTCGGGCGGGCCTGCAAACCCGAAACCGGCGCGAGCGCGTGCCTCCGAGAGCGTGACCGGCTCGCCGAGGATCTCGAGGCCAGGGGTCGGGGCGACCGCGGGGAGCTCGTCCACCCGAACGATCTGCGCGCCGCCGATTCCGAGCCACTCGAGGATCGCCGTGCGGGCAGGCGGCACGGCGAGAACGGCGAGCAGCGCCGCGAGCACGGTCGCAAGCGCGAACGCGAGCCTGCGGCGCGGGAAAGCCCGCGGTCGCTCGCTCTCGATGCGCGACGCCACCCGCCCGGCCAGGTCGGGCGAGTCGGGCCAGTCAAGGCCACCCGACAGCAGCTGGAGCTCGCGCTCGAGCGAGGTCATGCGGATGCCTCCTCGAGCCCGGCGCGCAGCCGTTCGAGCGCGCGCGAGGTACGGGATTTCACCGTTCCGCGGCGGATACCGAGCGCCGCGGCGGTCTCCTGCTCGTCGAGCTCGAGCACGAAGCGATGGACGAGGACGTCGCGGTCGCGGCCGTCCAGTCGCGAGAGGGCGTCGAGCAACTCCGAGCGCCGCTCGAGCGAGAGGACGGCCGCCTCGGGGGACGGAGCCGCGTCCCCCGAGGTCGCCGTCCCTGCAACGCGCAACGTGAGCCCCTCTCGACGACCGGCCGAGCGGCGCTTGTTGCGCGATTCGTTCGCCACGATCTGCAGCAGCCACGGCCTGAACGGGGCGCCGTCACGGAAGCGACCGAGCGCGCGGTAGGCCTTGACGAATGCGTCCTGGACGGCCTCCTCGGCGTCTGACGCGTCTCCGGCGTTCACGAGCGCGACACGGAACGCAATCGCCTGATGCATGCGCACGAGCTCCTCGTAGGCGGCTGCCTCGCCACGCCTGGCGCGCGTGACGAGCGTCGATTCGTCCGGTGGCCGGCTCTCCACCGACTCCTTCTACACCGCCCGGGCTCTTCCCGTTCCCTAGTCTGCGGTCATGCCGGACACGGGATGGCAGCTGTTGAGGCTGGGCGAGATCGAGTCGATTCGCGCCGCGGGCGTGAACTGGAAGCCGCTGCGACGGACGTTCGGCATCACCGCGTTCGGGACGAACGCGTACGTCGCCGGCCCGGGCGAGGACGTCGTCGAGGAGCACTCGGAGGAGCGGCTCGGGCACGAGGAGGTCTACGTCGTCCTGTCGGGCAGGGCGACCTTCACCCTCGACGGGGAGACCCATGATGCGCCGGCCGGAACGATCGTCCATCTAGCCGACCCAACCGTACGGCGTCACGCGCGCGCAGAGGCGCCCGACACGACGGTGCTCGCGATCGGCGGCAAGCCGGGCGAGCCGTACACCCCGTCTGCGTGGGAGTGGTACTTCGAGGCCGAGAGGTTCCGCGACCCGCTCGACCCCGAGGCCGCGCTTCGCCTGATGGCAGAGGCGAACGAGCTGTTTCCCGATCACGCCGGCGTCCTGTTCTCGACCGCATGCTGGGAAGCGCTCGACGGACGGCCGGACGACGCCTGGGCGACGCTCAGCCGCGCGATCGAGATCGAGCCGCGGGTCCGCGAGTGGGCGGCGGGCGACGAGGATCTCGTATCGATCCGCGACCGACTCGACAGTTGAGCACGCGGGGACGTGGCCTCTGGCCGCGTCCCACCCGCAGCGCGGTACGGTCGGGTCGCGGCTGAAGCCACGTCCCAAGGTTTCCGGTTCCCTCTAGCCGCCTGGCGTCAAGCGGTACGCGTCGAAGACGCCGTCGAGATTCCGGAGGACGGTGAGGAGCGAGCGGAGGTCCTTCACGTCGCCGACCTCGGCGGTGTACCAGTTGCGCGCCATGCCGTCCTCGACCGCTCCGCCGTAGGCGACGATGTTCGCGCCGTGCTCCGAGAACGTCCGTGCGACGTCCTCCAGGAGGCGCGCCCGGTCCCACGCCTCCACCGAGATCTGGACGCGGAAGCTCGAAGAGGCCGCGCCGCTCTCCCACTCGACCGGCGTGAAGCGCTCCGGGTTGCGCATCAGCGCCTTCACATTCGGGCAGTCGCCGCGGTGGATCGTGATCCCGCGCCCGAGTGAGATGTAGCCCTTGATGACGTCGCCGGGCACCGGGGTACAGCACTTCGCGAGCCGCACGAGCACGTCCTCGACACCCGGGACGACGACGCCGAGCGACTCGCCGGTAACGGTGCGCCGGTGGCCGCCCGGCTTGATCGTGACGACCGGCTCGTCCGCGACCTCCTCGGTCTTGAGCCGCTGGAGGACCTTGTTCACGACCTGGCCGGTGCCGACCTTGCCCGAGCCGAGCGCGAGGTAGAAGTCCTCGGCCTTCTTGAATCCCATCTCGCGGATCACGGACGCCAGCACGCTCGAGCCCTGGAGCTTGCGGTACGGGAGGTTCTGCGCCTTGAGGGCCTGGTCCAGCGCCTCGCGGCCCTTCTGCTCGGTCTCGCCCTTCGTCTCGCGCTGGAACCACTGCCTGATCTTGTTGCGCGCCCGCGAGGACGCTGCGAGCGACATCCAGTCGCGCGACGGCCCCCGCCCGGACTTCGAGGTGAGGATCTCGACGAAGTCCCCGTTCTTCACCCGGTAGTGGAGCGGGACGATCCGTCCGTTGACCTTCGCTCCGACGGTTCTGTGCCCGACGTCGGTGTGGACCGCGTAGGCGAAGTCGATGGGCGTCGCCCCGGCCGGCAGAGTCTTTACCTCGCCCTTCGGCGTGAAGACGTAGACCTCGTCGTCGAAGAGGTCGGTGCGGAGCGTCCGCATGAACTCGGCAGGGTCATGCTCGTCGTCGCCGTGCCAATCCATGAGCGTCCGCACCCACGTGAGCCACTCGTCGTCCTGCTTGCCCGTCTTGCCGCGCTTGTAGAGCCAGTGCGCTGCGACACCGAGCTCCGCCTCTTCGTGCATCTCTCGCGTCCGCACCTGGATCTCGAGCGGACGGCCGGCGGGCCCGATCACCGTGGTGTGCAGCGAGCGATACCGGTTGAGCTTCGGCATCGCGATGAAGTCCTTGAACCGACCCGGCATCGGCTTCCAGAGCGAATGGAGGATCCCGAGGGCGCCGTAGCAGTCGCGCGTCCCCTCCTCGCCCGAGCGCTCCACGATCACGCGCATCGCGGTGAGGTCGTAGATCTCGTTGAACTCCTTGCCTTTCTTGGCCATCTTGTCGTAGATCGAGTAGAAGTGCTTGGCCCGCCCCGCGATCACGGCGGGGATGTCCGCCTTCTCGAGCTCGAGACCGAGGATCGTCGTCGCCTGGTCGGCCTGCTCCTCGCGATCGGCGCGCCGGTCGGCGACCATCGCCTTGATCTCCGCGTACTTGCGCGGATGGAGAATCTGGAACGAGAGATCCTCGAGCTCCCACTTGAGCGCGTGAATGCCGAGCCGGTGCGCGAGCGGCGCGTAGATCTCGAGCGTCTCCTTGGCCTTTTGCACCTGCTTCTGCTTGCCGAGGTACTCGATCGTCCGCATGTTGTGGAGGCGGTCGGCGAGCTTGATGAGGATGACCCGCACGTCCTGGGCCATCGCGACGATCATCTTGCGGTAGTTCTCCGCCTCGGCCTGCTCGCGGCTCGAGAACTGGATCCGCGTCAGCTTCGTGACTCCCTCGACCAGCTGCGCGATGTCGGGGCCGAACTCGGCCCGCACCTCGTCGAGCTCCGTGTCGGTGTCCTCCACGACGTCGTGGAGGAGCGCCGCTGCGATCGTCTGCTCGTCGAGGTGTAGCTCCGCGCAGATGCGGGCAACACCCCAGGGATGGTGGATGAACGCCTCTCCCGATCGTCGCACCTGACCGCGATGGCGCTCCTCGGCGAAGTCGAATGCACGCCGGATCAGCTCCCGGTCGACGCCGGGGTTGTACGTCTCGACGCTCGCAATCAGCTCCTCGACGAGGTTCTCGTGGTGCCGTCCGACGCTGACGACCGTCATGGTCTCAGTGTACGGGGCGCAGGTCCAGGTTCCCTCTCGCGGGTAGGTATCGGGAACGCCGCCGCGAACCGATAGAACAGCATGCGGCTCATCTACGACTACATCGAGCGCCGTCGACTTCGCCGGATGCTCGTGCTACTCGTCGCCACCACGCGTCGCTGAGTGAGTTTCGCTCGCTCGCGGTCGGGGTAGGTCAGCCGGTCCTCCAGGGCGCGGGCGACCGTTGCCGCCCGCGCCCGCCTATCATCCCGGCGTGGCCGACCTGCAGCGCGTCAACTTCCGCGACCTTGTCCCGGAGTACGACGAGACCGACCCCGAGGGCTACCGCGCGGGCATGGCCCGGTTCGGCCCGGCGATCGGCGCGGAGCACATGGGAGTGTCGCTCTACGAGCTACCAGCCGGACAGAGCATCTGCCCGTACCACTACGAGTACCCGGACGAGGAGTGGCTCGTCGTGCTCGAGGGTCTGGTCACAGTGCGCCACCCCGGCGGCGAGGAGGAGCTGGGCCGGGGCGACATCGTCTGCTTCCCGCCCGGGCCGGACGGGGCACACAAGGTCACCTGCCTCGGTGACGAGACCGCGCGCGTGCTGATGACGTCGACGAAGCAGAAGCCCGCGATCGCCGTCTACCCGGACAGCGGGAAGGTGGGGATCTGGCCGGGTGACGACCGCGACCGCCTGATGATGCGCCGCGACACCCTCGAGTACTACGACGGCGAGGTCTGACCCCGGGACGTGGCTTAAGAGCTTCTAACTCAATGACCACGCGCTGGCTGGGCGCGATGGGCGAGTGCGATGCGAGGACGCAGGGAGCCTCGATATGCGGGCATATCGGGGCGACCGAGGACGAAGCAGCGTGCCGCCCAGCGCGGCCAGACGGCTCGCTGCTTCATTGAGTTAGGAGCTCCTAGCCGCGTCCCGACCGAAGCGCACGACGCCGGGACGCGGGTAAACCCACGTCCCTCGCGCGGGCTACGCCGCGACCGGCAGCTCGATGCCCCGCTCGAGAAGGGCTCGAAAGGTCTCCGACTCCAGGAGCTGGCGCTTCGCGCCCACTTCCAGGCCGAGCTCGCCGAAGATGGTCCGCGCGTCCGGTGACCACGCCGCCTCTCCTGCACGCCACTCCGCCGCGAGCCATGCGCGGAGCTCCTCGTAGGCATCGGCCGCGTCGAAGACGCGACGCACCACGAGCTGCGGCGCGACTGTGCCGTTCCAGCGGTTCTCCTCGAGTCGAAAGGCGACGTCGAACCGGCCGGGGCGCTGGAGCCGCTCCAGCTGCGCGCCGAGACCGAAAGCGATCGCAGAGCCGCCGTCGCGCTCGTGCTGGCGGATCCGAAAGCGGAGGTGCTTCCCCTCCCCCACGGTTGTCGCGGCGGTCGCCTCGACGCTCGCGACGAGCAGCGTCGGCTGGGGGTTTCCGAGACCGAACGGCGCGAGCCGGTCGAGCTCCTGGGCCAGGTCGAGCGTCAGGTCACCAGCGGCCACGACTGCGTCGATCGTCGTGAGCGGTCGAAGGTCGACGTCTTCGAGCTCGGCGTCCGCGTGGCCGGCGAACGCATGGGCGAACGGCTCGAGGTCCTCCGCTGCGATCGACAGGCCGGCGGCTGCACGATGCCCCCCGAATCGCTCGAGATGCTGCGCGCACGCACCCAGGGCCGCGTGGAGGTCGAACGCGGGGATCGAGCGTCCCGAGCCCTTCCAGCCGTCGCCGCTCCGCGCGATCAGCACGACAGGTCGATTGAAGCGCTCGACGAGCCGCGAGGCCACGATGCCGTTCACTCCCTCGTGCCAGGTCTCGTCCCAGAGGACGTAGCCGCGGTGCGCCCGCCGCGCTTCGGGCCAGGACTCGACCAGCGCAAGGGCCTCACGGAGAATCCGCTCTTCGACCGACTGACGTTCGCGGTTCAGGTTCTCCAGCTCGGCCGCAAGCCGTTCTGCCTCATCCGGATCGTCGGTGAGAAGCAACTGGAGGGCGACGTCGGGTCGGCCGAGCCGGCCGGCAGCGTTGATCCGGGGTGCGAGCCGGAAGGCGACGGCCGTCGCGTCAACCGTGGCCGGGTCCACCCGCGCCGAGCGCATGAGCGCCTGCAGGCCCGGCCGGTTAGTGCGGGCGAGAGCCCGGAGACCCGCCGCGGCGAGCGCACGGTTCTCGTCCACGAGTGGGACGACGTCGGCGATCGTCGCGAGCGCGACGAGGTCGAGCGTCCTTGCCACTGCCGCGTGGTCGTCGCCCAGCAGCGCACGAGCGAGCGTATGGACAACACCTGTCCCACAGAGGTCGGGGCACGGGTAGTCGGACGGTCGCGTCGCGACGACGTGGCAGTCGGGCAGAGTTTCGGCGGGGCGATGATGATCGGTGACGATCACGTCGAGACCGAGTTGGCGGGCATGCGCGACCTCGGCGACCGCCGTGATGCCGCAGTCGACCGTGATCACCAGGTCTACGCCCTCGGAAGCAAGGCGCTCGATGGTCTCGAGCGCGAGACCGTACCCCTCGTCGAACCGGCTCGGCAGACGCCATTCGACGTTCGCGCCGAGCTCCCGCAGGATCAGGAGGCAGACTGCGGTGGCCGAGATCCCGTCCACGTCGTAGTCGCCGTGCACGCAGATCCGCTTGCCGGAGGCGATCGCGGCGCGGATCCGCTCGACCGCCGCGGCCATGTCGCCGAGCGCCAGCGGGTCGTGCGCAGGGGGCTCGGCGGCGAGGAACGCTCGCGCCGAAGCGGGGTCGTCGAGGCCGCGCCGGACGAGCACCGTGGCAGTCGTCTCGCTGAGCTCCAGCTCGGCTGCGAGCGCCTCGACGCGGTCCCAGTCGCACGGTCGGGTGGTCCAGCGGCCGCTCTGCATCGCCCCGACGACGGTACGGGCGGGGTCGGACGGCGTCCGTCAACGGTGTCGGACTGAACAGATGTCCGACTTCCGATGTCCGACTTCAGTCGGACATCAGCTCTTACGCCCGCCGCTCGCGCCTCTCGCGGCGGAGCTGCAGGATCACCTTCACCCACACCATCACGACGGCGACTGTCGCGCCGAGCACGCACACGGCGATCGGCGCGAAGAGGGCCATCTGCTCGAGCGAGTACTTCGTGACCGCGGCGCCCACGAGCCAGATCGCGAGGACCGCTACAACCACTCCCGCCAGGAGTCGGTGATCCTTCACGGCCGCAGGGTAATGGACGTCGCCAAGTTGAGATGGTTGATCGGTAATTCGCGTGACGTCCGGGGCGCCCCTGACCAAGCCGGGTGCACCGGCCGGGTGCGGCTCGTAGCTTGTCCTACGGGTCATGCCCGGGCGAGTGATCCGGCGCCGTGTCTGGGGCGTCATCCGGTTCGCGCCAATTGCCGATCAACCATCTAGCCTGAGGGTATGCGGGACGATGCGGCCAACTATTCGTCGGGCGACGACTACGCGCTCGAGTTCCTCGGCTACCACTTCTCGTTCGGCGAGCAAGACTTCGAGGAGCGGGTGGCCGCGGCGGCGGTGAAGCTCGGCCTCGTCCCATCGAACGACCTCGACCCCGAGGAGGTCACCGACCTCGTCGAGCTGGCGGCCGACGGCCGCATCGCCGAGGCGCGAAGCTCGCTCGGCTCGTACCTCGTCCGACACTGGGAGCGTCTGGCGCTCGTCGACGGGGAGTCGCTCGTCTACTGGCTGCGAAAGCTCGTCTTCCGCGGTGCCTTCCTCGACCACCGCGTCAAGGAGGGGCTGCTCGAGGTTGCCTGGGACGAGGACAGCGGCGAGTTCGCGTACGCCGAGCCACGGGGCGGGCGTGCGTTGCTCGAGCTGGCGCCGACGCCCTCCTGGCACGCGTTGCAGTACCGCGGCTAGCGGAGACGTCAGTCCCCCGGAAGAGTCCCCGGGCTCGGCCCCACGAAGCCGACGGCCTGCTCCGGCCCGGGGGCGCCGATCCGGATCTCGCGGACGGCGCCGAGGGGCACGATGACCTCCTCGGGCTCGCCGTCCTCGCAGTGCGGGCAGAAGCTGACGAAACCGAATCCCGGCTCGGCCGAGAAGGTCTTGAGGCGGTGCAGCGACCCGTCGACGAGCTCGATGCTGACCTCCGCCTCTGCAAGCGAGTGCTCTTCCTTGAACTGGTCGACGCGCCGCAGGATCCGCTTCACGAGCTCCTCGAGCGGTCCGGCCATCCCGGGGGTCCAGAGCTGGTGGCTCAGAACAGGCTGCCCTTTTCGCGTTTCTGCCCGAGGTGCTCCCGACCGAGGTCCGTGATCACGCGACCGCGCGGCGTGCGCTGCAGGAACCCGAGCTGGAGCAGGTACGGCTCGTAGACGTCCTCGATCGTGTCCGGCTCCTCGCCGAGGGACACGGCGAGCGTGGAGAGACCCACAGGCCCGCCCCCGAACTTCCATGCGATCGACTCGAGTAGCTCCCGGTCGATCCGTTCGAGCCCCTGCTCGTCCACCTCGTGCAGCTCGAGAGCCTCACGCGCCACCTCGTTCGTGATCGCGCCGCCGTGCCGGACCTCGGCGACGTCCCTGACCCGGCGCAGGATCCGGTTCGCGATGCGCGGCGTCCCTCGCGAGCGGGACGCGATCTCGTCCGCGGCGTCGTCTGCGATCTCGACGCCCAGGATCCCGGCCGACCGGCGCACGATCGTCGAGAGCTGGCCCGGGTCGTAGTAGCCGAGTCGAAACGTCATGCCGAATCGGTCTCGGAGAGGCGTCGTCAAGAGCCCGGTGCGGGTTGTCGCGCCGACGAGCGTGAACGGCGGAAGGTCGAGCGTGAGCGTGCGAGCGGCCGCCCCTTGACCGAACACGATGTCGAGCCGGAAGTCCTCGAGCGCCGGGTAGAGGATCTCCTCCGCCGCGCGATTCAAGCGGTGGATCTCGTCGACGAAGAGCACGTCGCGCGCCTCGAGCGCCGTCAGGATCGCGGCGATGTCCTTCTTCTCGAGCGCGGGCCCCGCGACCGTGCGCAAGCCGACACCAAGCTCCTCGCGGACGATCTGCGCGAGCGTCGTCTTCCCGAGGCCCGGCGGCCCTGCGAGGAGAACGTGATCGAGCGCGTCGCCGCGGGCACGCGTGGCCTCGAGTGCGATCAGCAGCTGCTCCTTGATCCGCTCCTGCCCGACGAAGTCGTCGAGCGTCTTCGGTCGCAGCGAGCGCTCCGCTTCGTCCTCCTCCGGACGGAGCGCGGGCGCGAGGAACTGACTGCTCATGCCGCCGCGCCCGCGCCCCTGAGCGCGAGCTTCACGCGCTCCTCGGGCGACAGATCGGGGTCGATCTCGGCGAGGGCGCGCTCCGCGTCGAGAACGGAGTAACCGAGCTCGACGAGCGCGTCGCGCGCAACAAGGTGGCCGGGCGCGTCCGACACCGAGGTCAGCCCTGCCTCGGAGACGGCGCCGAGCTTCTCCTTGAGCTCCAGCACGATCCGCTCGGCGGTCTTCTTGCCGATCCCCGGAATTGCCTGAAAACGCGCATGGTCGCCAAGCGCGATAGCCCTGCGGAGCTCGCCGGGCGGCGAGCCGGACACGACCGCGAGCGCGACCTTCGGACCGACGCCGCTCACCGTGAGGAGGTGCACGAAGAGCTCGCGCTCCTCGGTGTCGGCGAAGCCGTAGAGCTGGAGCGCGTCCTCGCGTACGTGGAGGTACGTCTCGACCGTCACGTCGGCGCCCACTCCGGCTCGCCGCAGGACGGACGGCGTCGCCGCGACGAGGTAGCCGACGCCGTTGACGTCGAGGACCATCCCCTCCCCGCTCCGTCCCACCGGGCGGCCCCTGAGGCGCGCGATCACGCCGGCCTCCTCAGGACGCCAGCCGCGCGAGCGGGGGCATCATCGTGTGGCAGATCGCGACCGCCAGCGCGTCCGACTCGTGCGACGTGGGCGGCTCGGCCTCGAGCGAGAGCACCATCCGGACCATCCGCGCGATCTGGCCCTTGTCCGCCCTGCCGTAGCCGCACACCGCCTGCTTGACGCGCGCCGGCGCGTATTCGGTGCACGCGACCCCTCGAGACGCGGCCGCGACGAGCACGGCGCCGCGTGCCTGCCCGACGAAGAGCGCGATGCGGGCGTCGGCACCGACGAACGATTCCTCCAGCGCGACGGCGTCCGGCTCGTGCTCCGAGATGAGCGCGATGACCCCGTCGAAGATCGCCCTGAGGCGGTGCTCCGGCCGTTCGCGCGCGGTTGACGTCCAGCACCCGTGGGCGAGGGCTCTGATACGCCCGTCGCTTTCGTGGACGATCCCGTACCCGCACGCAGCCGTCCCTGGGTCGATGCCGAGGACCTTCACGCGCAGAGGGTACGCATGCCCTCGGACGACTCAGCGGCGGCAGCCCGGGACGTGACTTGGGACGTGGTCGCGTGGCTTCAGCCGCGTCCCGGCCGGATTGCAGCGCGGTCGGGACGCGGGCAAGCCCACGTCCCGCACTACGAGGCGACCGCCTCCAGCACCGCCTCGGGGATGTCGAAATTCGCGTAGACGTCCTGGACGTCGTCGTTGTCCTCGAGCCCCTCGACGAGGCGGACGACCTGCTTGGCCGTCGACTCCTCCGCGATCTCGACGGTGGTCTTCGCCACCATCGCCAGGCCGACCGACTCGAGCTCGAACCCCGCGCCTTCGAGCGCTGCTCGGACGCGGGTGAGGTCGTCCGGCGTGGAGGAGACGACGAACGACGAGCCGTCGAGCTCGACGTCGTCGGCGCCGGCGTCGGCTGCGGCCAGGACGAGCTCGTCCTCGTCCACGTCCTCGGCCGCGACGAGCACGATCCCACGCCGCTCGAACTGCCACGCGACCGCGCCGGTGGCGCCGAGGTTGCCGCCGTGCTTCGAGAACAGATGTCTCACGTCCGACGCGGTGCGGTTCCGGTTGTCGGTCAGCGCCTCGACGATCACTGCCACACCCTCGGGCCCGTATCCCTCGTAGACGACGGTCTCGAACGCCGAGCCGTCGGTTCCCTCACCAGTGCCCTTCGCGATCGCGCGCTCGATGTTGTCCTTCGGCATCGAGTACGACCGCGCCTTCTCGATCGCGTTCTGGAGCGCAAGATTCGAAGCGGGGTCCGCTCCGCCCTCCTTCGCGGCGACCATGATCGCCCGCGAGAGCTTGGAGAAGAGCTTGCCGCGCTTGGCGTCGGCGGCGCCCTTCTTGTGCTTGATCGTCGACCACTTGCTATGCCCTGACACTCGTCGCCTCCGTGACCAGCTCGAGGAATCGTTCGTGGATCCGGGGATCGTCGGTGAGCTCGGGATGGAAGGCCGCCACGAGGATGCGTCCGTCGCGGAGCAACACCGGTTCGCCGTCGAGCTCCGCGAGCACCTCGACGCCTGGCCCGACCTCGCGCACCCGTGGTGCGCGGATGAAGACGCCGCGGAACGGCCCCTCGCCGTCCGCGAGGTCCAGATCAGCCTCGAAGCTCGCAACTTGGCGCCCGTAGGCATTCCGCTCCACCTCGAGATCGACGAGGCCGAGGTGACGCCGGTCGAGCACGATCATCCCCGCACAGGTCCCGAGCATCGGGCGGTCGAACGCGCGGATCGCGTCGTCGATCCCATAGAGCGTCGCGAGCTTCGCGATCGTCGTCGACTCGCCGCCCGGGATCACGAGCCCGTCGAGGCCGTCGAGCTGCTCCGGCAGGCGCACTTCGACGGCATCCGCGCCGGCCCGGCGCAGCGCGCGCACGTGGTCGCGAAACGCCCCTTGCAGCGCCAGGACCCCGATCTTCGGCCGCGTCTCCACGGAGTCAGTGTAGATCGGGGTTCCTAGCCACTTCCGCTTCAGCGGAAGTGGCCTTACCAGCCGCGGACTTCGAGCCGGTCGGCCTCGGCGAGCGAGCTCGCGGAGATGCCGACCATCGGCTGACCGAGGCCTGCCGATACGTCCGCCAGGATCTGCGGGTCGGCGTAGTGCGTCGTCGCCTCGACGATCGCCTTCGCGCGCCGCGCGACGTCCTCCGCCCATCCGTCACCGTCGAGGTCCTTGTCCCGTCCAGACTTGAAGATCCCGGAGCCGACGAACACGCCGTCGGCGCCCAGCTGCATGCAGAGCGCGGCGTCCGCAGGTGTCGCGATTCCCCCGGCCGTGAACGTTACGACGGGGAGCCGGCCGTTCTCGGCGACCCAGCGCACGAGCTCGTATGGCGCCCGGTGCTCCTTCGCCGACGCGTAGAGCTCCTCGTCGCGAAGCCCTTGCAGCTGCCTGATCGCGCCGAAGACGGCGCGCATGTGCGTGACCGCGTTGACGATGTCGCCCGTTCCCGCCTCGCCCTTCGTGCGGATCATCGCGGCGCCCTCGGCGATCCGACGCAGGGCCTCGCCCAGGTTCGTGGCACCGCAGACGAACGGAACCGTGAAGGCGTGCTTGTCGACGTGGTGCTCGACGTCCGCGGGGGTGAGGACCTCCGACTCGTCGATGTAGTCGACCTCGAGCGCCTCGAGGATCTGCGCCTCGACGAAGTGTCCGATGCGGCACTTCGCCATCACGGGAATCGAGACCGCTTCCTGGATCTCGCGGATCCTCTGCGGATCGGACATCCGCGCCACGCCGCCGTCCCGCCGGATGTCGGCCGGGACGCGCTCCAGCGCCATCACGGCGCAGGCGCCGGCTTCTTCGGCGATCCGCGCCTGATCCGCGTCGACGACGTCCATGATGACGCCGCCCTTGAGCATCTCGGCGAGGCCTGTCTTGACCCGCAGCGTGCCGATCTCTGCCATGCGCTGAGTGTAGCCAGGCTGCCTCGCCCCTCCGGGCGAGGCAGCCTAGATGAGGCTCAGGATGTTCTCGGCTGATCGCCTGGGGTCACGTCGTCGACAGTCTCGTCGACGGTCTGGGGCGCGTCAGCCGCTGTGTCGTCGGCCGCCCGAGCTGCATCGGTCGAGGTGTCCGCGGTCCTGTCCTTGCTCGAGCCTGCAGCGCCCTTCGCCGCCGCGGTGGCCCCTGCCACGGACGCCCGGATGTCGGCGATGCCCTCGCCCGAAGCCTGCATGTTCATCCACGCGCCGACTGCGATCACGACGGCGAGCAGGAGGCCGAGCCAGAGCCAGATCGTCCGGTCGGCGAACTCGTACCCGTCGATCACGCGGATCAGCGTGAAGATGAGCAGCAGCGCAGCGAGCGCCGCCGTGATCATCGCCGGGGTCATCCCGATCTCGAGGTTGATGTTGGCAAGCCGTATCGCCTGCCAGACGAGCAGGACGATCGCGAGCAGGCCGGCGATCACCCCGACGCCGTTCCACATCGAGACGCCGGCGTCGACGCCCGCGACCTCCTCGATCCCGCCGAGATCCGCCTCGTACCAGTTGAAGAACGAGACGATCAGAAAAGCGACCGTGGCGCCCAGCACGAGCTTTGCGCCCGTCGTGAGCTCGTTGAACTTGTCCATTTTCCGCCCGTTTCCTTTCGGTGGTCGGCGAATTCTCTCGCATTCGAGCGCCGGATGTGAAACGAATACGGACTTCGCGGCGCGACTCCTCTCCCCCCAGGCGCTGTGCCGCCTGCACGTGTTGCGCCGTGCGTGGGGGGCCCGCGCGCGGGTCCCCCCACGTCAGCCGAGGCCTGCGATGCCAGAGGACGGCCCGGGCCGCCGCTCCTCAGGGGAGGGGGTAGCGACGACCCGCAGCCATCCGACGAGACAGGGGCTCCGCCCCGCCCCGGCGGCTCGTCAGTAGGGAGCCGCACGAGGGTTTACGCCGTCGGCAACGAGGCTCCTTCCTCGCGCGGACGCGGCACCGCGTCCGGAGTGCCGTGAGGGAACCATCCGTCCCGTCCTCGCATGCCAGGCAGTTCGTCTCCCTGGCGCCGTGGCGGCGGCGGCGTCGTCGTCGGGAGGCCGGCTTCCCGCCAGTCGGCATAGCCGCCGATGACGTCGCCGGCTCGAGTGAAGCCCAGCTCGACCAATGTGTCGGCGGCGAGAATGGTGGAGTAGCCGTGGTCGCAGAGCAGGATGATCTCTTGGTCGAGGTCTCCCAGATGGGGGTTGCGCCAGGGACTCTCCAGATCGATGCGCCACTCGAACACGGTGCGTGGGATGTGAATCGAGCCGGGGACGACGCCGTCTCGCTCCCGGTCGCTGTCGGAGCGGATGTCGATCAGTACCGCCCCGGACTGCATGGCTGTGTGAGCTTCGGCCGGGGCGTAACGGACGATCCGCCGTAGGGCGTCTGCGAGAAGCTCGTCGAGGGCGCGGCGTTCGATGCTGACATCCTGCACGACACCGACGTTATTAGGCCCGCCCGGTGCCCCCGTGCCCGCAAGCTTGCCCGGTTGGTGACGAGCGGAGATCGTAGGGCCGAGGCCGCGATGCGATCCACCCCCGCCCTGTTCTGCGGAGGATGACGCGTGGTGCCATGTCGGCAACGCTTTCCGCCCGGCATTGTCTTGAGCGTCTTGACCTGGACTCAGCGACCGGATTACTGTCGCCGACACTATGCGGAGCATCGCTTCGCAACAAACGGGGGAGGGTCAAGAATGCGGCGGAACAGGACATTCGGCGCCGTGACAGCGGTGGCGCTCGTGACGCTCGGACTCATAGGAGCCTCGATCGCAAGTGCGGCAAAGCCAGAACGAGGACCACTGATCACTGAGCCCACCGTGCTTGCGCCCGGGCAGGCCTGCGCCTTCGATGTCGAGATCTCTCAGGTGCCCGGGAGTAAGTTGACAGAAACGTTCTTCACCGACAGGTACGTCGTCACGGGCTCGGGTCACGACCGCGTCAGGCAGCTTCCCAGCGGGCCATCGGTGACGCTGCCGACCTCAGGGAAGGTCACCGTGAGGGACCTAGCCAACGGCGATCAACGCGTGCAGGCCTCTGGGCGCAACATCTTCTATTTCTTTGAAGGCGATCAGGGGCCTTTCGGTGAGGTTGGCCCGGACGGTGCCCTCTACTACATCGTCGGGCATGTCGATGAGGTACTCGATCCGGATACGGGGTTCACCGTGACGTCGTTCAAATGGAGCGGCTCGGCGACAGAGCTCTGCAGCCAGATCGACTGAGCAACGGAGAGCCGAGGGGGCCCCTCCCGCCTGCGGGCAGGAAGGGTCCCGGCCTCCCCGTCGACAGCGCCCCGGCGGCGGGGTATCCCCCGGGGGGTCGACTAGTGGAGGAGGCGGGGCTGTGAACGAAGGCCAGGTCAAAGGCAACGCCAAGCAGGCCGAAGAACAGGTGCAGGAGTCGTGGGGCGACGTGCAGGAGAAGGCCGAAGACGCATTGGAAGAGGCCAAGGACAAGGCCGACGAAACCTGCGAAGAGGCCAAGGACAAGCTCGACGACCTCGGCGACAAGATCAACGAGATAAAGGACAAGCTCGACCGCGACGACGACGAGTCCGAGGGCGACGCCCACGAGGGCGAAGTGAGAGTCAGTACTCCGCCTGCGTAGACGGCGGAAAGTTCGAGGGGCTACGCGCGGCGGTCACGGCGCGTACATCCGCCAAGAAAAAACGCTGCGCGAGAGACTCGCCGGGTGAAGAGCGAGCCTCCTGCGCAATGGTGCGAGCCCGCGCAGGCCCCTGCCTGCGCAGGGGTGCCGCCATTGCCCCCGCAAGGTGGGCATCCACCGTTGTTGCCGCGGGGTACTCGGCCACCGGGCTCGCATGGGCCACGGTAGATCCGGGCGCCGGAGCCGGGTAGGACACGTTCGGGTCAATTCTCGCGGAGCTAGAGCTACGGTCTCGTGATCATGAGCACGGCGCTGGGTGTAGAAGCGAGCAAGCAGCTGGTCCGTCGCCTCGTCGACGAGGTGGTGAATCAGCGGAACGCCGACGCGCTCGACGAACTCGCGCAGGGTGACTTCGCCGAGTTGGCTCGACGTTGGATCAGTCCTTTTCGAAGTGCATTTCCCGACTTCGCGATGGAGATCGTCGAACTCGTCGCCGAAAACGACACGGTTGTCGGCTACTTCAAGTGCTCGGGCACACATCGTGGTGAGTGGCTAGGCGCCCCTCCCACCGGCCGCCGCTTCGAGGGGTCGACGAGATCTACATCTTCCGCGTGAGGGACGGGAAGCTCACCAGCGCGATCGGCGTCGAGGACAACCTCTCACGGATGCGCCAGCTCGGAATCCGACCGAACCCGAGCGGCTAGCTTTCCCGACGTCGTTTGGATGATCGTTTCGGCCGTGTCGCCCTAGGATCGCACCGAAGACCGCACGCTTTCGCAAGACGGACACAAATCGCAGACCCCGCACCGCCTGGCTCAGGCAAACCGCACGGCTCCTGGTGTTCTGATGGGCCCGCCTGGACTCGAACCAGGGACCTACCGATTATGAGTCGGCTGCTCTAACCAGCTGAGCTACGGGCCCGCCCGAGCAATCATGCGGCAAGGCGGCCCCTCCAGGGGCCGCTACCGCGTCTGGGGCAACGCTTGGGGCAACACCCCGCCGATCGGTCTGATCGGATGATGCGCGTGAGGGCCGGATGCGTGGCGGGCGGCACTCCGCGTCTTTTGAGCACCAGTACGGCCGCGCCCCGGAGCAGCCGGAGGAGCCGTTCGTCATGCCGACGACGTTCGAGGAGGTCGAGAAGCTCTCGTGGGGCCAGCTTCTCTACCTGGCCGGTGAGAACGCCGAGGCGCTGGGATGAACGGCACCGGCTCGCCGTCGTTGTCCCCGTAGGCACCCTCCCCGCTTCTCGGTGCCTTCCGCGTGGGCCTGGTCACCTCTCCCTCAGGTTCGCCCGGTGACGGTGTCGCTGTTCAGCCATCCCGTCACAGCGTCCAGTAAACGTGGCACCGGTTCGGCACTGTCCAGCCGAAAGACAGGGCATGGGAGCAGCGCCAACCAGCGTTCGTGCCTAGCTCGGCTACGACCCGAGAACTCCGCGTCGTCGTAGCCACGGGCCCAATCGAAGAACTCGCGTTGAGCAGCCTCGTTGAACTCGCTCCCGTACCTGCCGGTCTCACGCTCCTTCAGCCTGTCCATGCGGATCGAGGGATCCAGCGTAAGAAACACCGCGGCGCTAAACCTCTCGATCAGCGAGTCGCCCCACTCCATCAGCGATCCCGAGAGAACCCAGGAATCACGCGGAAGGAACAACGCGTTCATCAGAGATAGTCGCTCGTCCACCGAGCGCTTCCTGGTGTAGGGCGGCGAGGTCGGAACCCAGAAGTAGTCATCAACATCCGCGTGGGGCACCGACCAACGGTCGGCAAGGGCACGACCCAATGCCGTCGTCCCCGCTCCACTGGCTCCGGTGATGAGCAGTCGGCACGAGCGCAATTGGTCACCCCTATCCGTTCATGAAGACGAGATTCGACCCTAAGGCACGGGCACTCGTCGGCACGACTGTCGTCGTGCTCGCGGGAGTCTGATCCTTTCGGGAGGGTGGGCCTGGACGCGTGGCACCCTGCCCCCCTCGTCGTTGTGCTTGCCCTGGGGCCTGGTCGCCTGGCCGCGCGAATGCCTACCTCTTCCTCTCGCGCGCACGCGAGACCGACGGTGGCGCAGGTCACCCATCCCCTCGCGGTGATGATGGTGATGGGGGCCTGGTCGGCGGTTGGTCGGCGGCACATGAGCGAGCGCGAGTCTACGACGACCAGTATCAAGCGAGCGGCGGCCCGAAGATGGGCCGCGTGCCGATGGATGGTGGAGGTTCGTCCTCCACCTCCCTTATCTCTCCTGAACCGTCAGACTCCGCTGACCGCCCCCGTCGGCGTTCATGACGTGAGCTTCGAGACGCCGCCCGTCGCGATTGCTGACAAACGCGATCCTCCGCCCGTCCGGCGACCAGGACGGACTACCGTCCTGCGCCGGGTTCCGGGTGAGGTTCCGCTTCCCGCTCCCATCGGCGTTCATGACGTAGATCTCCCCGTTGCTGCCCCCGACTACGCCGCGAACTGCCCGTCTTTTGCTCTGGAAAGCGATCTTTCGCCCGTCCGGGGACCAGGCCGGTTCGCCGTCATAGCCCACGTTGTGCGTCAGCCTGCGGGTTCCGCTCCCGTCGGCGTTCATGACGTAGATCTCCGAGTCGTCCTTGGACCTAGCTGCCCCAGGCCCCGGGAGCCCGGTACTCACGTTGTTCACGAAGGCGATCTGCCGCCCGTCGGGCGACCAGACGGCAATCAACGGTATGTACGGGAGCTTCCGCGCTCCGCTCCCGTCGGTGCTGACGAGGTAGCGCCCGAAGTAGATCGTCCGCCCGTCCGGTGACCAGACCAGCTGACTGGAGAACAACGCCGGCCCGGCGATCCGCCCCAGGTTGCGCAGCCCACTACCGTCGGCGTTCACGACATACAGCTGGCCTCGGCCTCGGCCGCGGCCGTGCAAGAACGCGATCCTCCGCCCGTCGGGTGACCAGGTTGGAAGGTCGTCGCTCGCACGATCCCGCGTGAGGTTCCGCTTCCTGCTCCCGTCGGCGTTCATGACGTAGATCTCGGATTGTCGGTCGTACTCGCGCCAGCACCGTCCAGGTCCAGGTTTGCAACGAGACGACGGGCTTCGACTGCTCACAAACGCGATGCTGCGCCCGTCGGGCGACCAGGCAGGTCGCACATCGTTCGCCGGGTTCTGCGTGAGGTTCCGAGGCCCGCTGCCGTTGGCGTCCATCGCGTAGACCTCGCCGTTGCCGTCGCGCCAGCTCACGAATACGATCGTCCGTCCGTCGGGTGACCAGGCAGGAGCCTGCACGTCGAGTCGGCTTGGCTTGCCCTGGATCAGGCTCAGGAGGCGATCACCGATACCGAGTGCTGGCGTGGCGAGCAACGCCGCGCCCGCGACGATCGCTACGGCGATGGCGACGACCCGCCGACGCGCGGGCGACCGGGTGGGAGTTCCATTCCTTGCCCCGGCGCGGTCGAGCGCGTCGTCCCAGTCGGCGACGACCGTCGGAACCGCCAGCAGCCCACGCCATGGAAGCGGCGATCGTGAGGGCGGCTGAGCGATCTCAGACAGGAGGTGCTCCCTGCGTTGGGCGAGCCGGGCAGGTGGCAGGTCGCGAAGCGGCGGAATCGAAACGTCGCCGTTCATCGTTCGACGGCTTCCTTGATCGCTTGCATCCTGTCCCCTTCATGTCCGATGCCGGGATCGAGTTCCTGCAGACGGGCACGTGCACGTGAGAGGCGGGAGCGCACCGTTCCGACCGGAATCTCTAGAGCGACCGCCGCGTCCTCGTAGCTGAGCCCGGACCAGGCGCACAGCGCAAAGACCTCCCGCTCGCGACGGGGAAGCCGTGCCAGCATGCCGAGCGCGCTGCCCATCAGCTCCTCGTCGTCGATCCGCTCATCGCTGTCGTCCGCGAAGCTCGGCTCCGCGCTTGGCTGAGGAACGCGCCGGAGCGCCGCCGCGTAACGACGCTCGGAGCGACGGCGGTTGCGAACGACGTTCGTAGCGATCCCATACAGCCACGGGAGCTCCTTACCGCTCGGAAGTGGCTTGTCGGCTCTGCGCCAGGCCTCAAGGAAGACGATCGAGACGAGATCCTCGGCGACGGACCAGCTCCCAACGCGGCGGAAGCAGTAGTTGTAGATCGTCCGCCCGTGGCGCTCGAAGAGCACCCCGAAAGCCTCGGCGTCACCCGAACGCGCCCGAGACCACAGGACGGAGTCATCGAGGTCCATTGCCCGTTCATGTCCGATACTGAGGCTCAGGTTCCCGACGTGACCGTCGGCACTCATAGCGTCTGCCATTCTCAACGGTCTGGCGGGCATCGCCGCACGTCAAGCGGGACCTCTGATCACTCGCAACCCTCGTCCCGAACGCCTACCACTTTCTCTCGCGCGCACGCGCGCACGCGAGGGCTGGACCGGGTACCCACCCCCGTCATCGTCGTGCCCACGATGGGGCCTGGTCGTCCGTCTAGTGACGCCCGAGCCGGGTTGGGGGCCAGTAGATCACTTCGGCCCGCCCAATGATGTTGGCGCGGGGAACGACTCCCCAGCGGCGCGAGTCGCACGACATGGCGCGGTTGTCACCGAGAACGAAGTAGCCATCGCTCGGGTTGCCCCCCCAGCTCCCGGTCTGGTCACCGCGGTAGGCAGGCCGAAGATACGGCTCGCTCAGCCGGGCGCCGTTGATGAAGACGTGTCCGGCCCGCATCGAGACGGACTCCCCGGGGAGGCCAACGATCCGTTTGATGAACGTCCCGCTGGCGTCACAGGCAGCTTTGACCTGAGGCGGAGCGTTGAAGACGATGATGTCGCCTCGTTCGGGCTTCTGGAAGCGATAGACGAGACGGTTGGCGATAACCCGGTCGGAGACTCGCGACATGCAACCACTGACCGGCTTGGCGCAGTGGAGGGTCGGCTCCATCGACGGCGACGGGATCCGATACGGCTTCGCTACTTCGGCCTGGAAGATCAGCACGCCGACGACAGCCAGTGAGAGCGTCAGCGCCCAGTCGATCAGCGTCCGCAGCGGGGGTGGAAGCCGCGAGTTAGACCGGTCGAGAATCCGCACGATCTAAGACTGCCAGACCTACGGCTGCGAGTCT
Organism: uncultured Actinomycetes bacterium; assembly: GCA_963810295.1. Taxonomy (GTDB): domain Bacteria; phylum Actinomycetota; class Thermoleophilia; order Gaiellales; family Gaiellaceae; genus Gaiella. The sequence continues at coordinate 304,911 of CAWEMW010000015.1, read as the reverse complement.
GCGCCTGCGCCAGCGTCCTTGTCAATTCACGGGTTCTCCTGCACCACTCGTCGCGACCTCGCCCCACTCCGCGTCGAAGGCGCTAACCCTCCCCCTCGCGAGGTACTCGGGCGGCGGGCCTGCTCGCGGTGCGCGCCAGTTGCGCGCCAGTGAGCACCCAGATCCAGCCGTCTTGAGCCGTCTCAGGCGGTCAACACGACGAGGCTCAGCGGCAAGCGTCGCGGGGGCGCGAGCACAAGCGTTCGGCGGGAGTCGACCTGGTCGTGGAGGACGCGGGCGACGAGTGTCTTGCCAGTGTCACTACGGCCCTCCCGTCCTGGCCACTCTTCCCAGAGCCAGACCTTGTCGACCTTCGCCGCGTACTCGGGCGCGCTCTCCAGCACCCATTGGCAGAGCCGCTCAAACCCTCGGCCGCGCACCCGCTCACCCGCACCCAGTCCGGCGAGCAGCGAAGCGAGTTCAGTCATCGGCGCGAGCGTAGCTTGGCGGCTCTACCGTTCCACGTGGCCCTTGTCGACGGCCGTTGCAGCCCGATCGAGCTCACGCGGCCCCTTCGGTTCCCGACGTGTCGGGGAAGCCGAGCGCCTGGTCGCGCCGCTCCCTCGCCAGCGACGCCGCGAAGGCGGTCTCATCCCAGTAGTCGGCAATCGCGGCCGTGTAAAGGGCGCGCAGGTCGTCGGGATCGAGCGCGTCGACGACGTCTCCCGGACGTCGGCATGGCGATGCCGCAGTACGCGTGCCCGTCTAGCGCCGCAGTTCCGGGCACGCGGAGTTGTCCCCCTCTTGCGTTTCTTGCTCCCCCCAGTCGCGACTGCCGCGCTCGTCGCGACTGCACGCACCGTATGGGGACGGCTCTGCGGTGGTCCCGCCTGAAGGTCTCGTTCGGAACAGCCGTCGGGTCAGAGGAACCGCCGAACGACGAGCGCCCGACCCGGCGCTTGGTGCGACGAGAACGGATCTCCTACACCGCGCCGTCGTTCGACTGCCACAATGCCCGGGAACCGATGGCGAGCGCTCCCGAAACGACCGCGACCGAGGTCGACGCCCCGAACGGCGGCCCCCTCAAGTCGTTCCACCGAGAGACGCCCCTGCGAACCGCCGGCGGCTTGACGGTGACGGACATCACCGAGGAGGTCCAGGAGGCGGTGCGCGAGAGCGGCGTCCGCGACGGCGTCTGTTGCGTCTACTCGCCGCACACGACGTGCTCCGTGCGGGTCAACGAGTACGAGCGCGGCTTCCTCGAGGACTTCTCGGTGCTCCTCCGCCGGCTCGTGCCGACCGAGCACTACTACGCGCACGACGACTGGGACCGCCGCACCGAGAACGTCTCGGACGAGGACATGGAGGCGTCGAACGGCCACTCGCACTGCATGTCGATGCTCATGGGTCCGGCCGGCGAGTCGATCCCCGTCCGCGACGGGCTGCTCTGCCTTGGCCGCTGGCAGCGGGTGCTGTTCCTCGAGCTCGACCGCGAAAGAGACCGTCGTTGGCTGGCACACGTGGTTGGTGTTTGACGCCTTCGGCGCCAAACACCTAGAAGAGCCATGAGCGCGGTCGAGAAGCTGCTGATCGACGGTCAGCGCGTGGCCGCCGCCGAGGGCAGGACGTTCGAGACCGTCAACCCCGCCACAGGCGACGTGTTTCGGACAGTCGCCGAGGCGAGAGCCGAGGATGCGGGCCGCGCGGTGCGCGCCGCGGCTCGGGCATTCGAGGACTGGAGTGCGCGGACGCCGATCCAGCGCGCCAAGGTGCTCTACCGCTGGGCGGACCTGATCGAGGAGCACGCCGACGAGCTGGCGCTGATCGAGACCCGCGACATGGGGATGGCGATCGGCGACGCCCGCTGGTGCGCCGGAAACGCGGCGGCCGTGATGCGGTACTACGCGGGAGCGGTCGACAAGTTCTTCGGCTCGACGATCCCCGTCGACCGCGACGGGATCGTGCTGACGTTTCGCGAGCCGATCGGCGTCACGGCCCTGATCACGCCGTGGAACTTCCCGCTCAACATCGGCAACTGGAAGACGGCGCCGGCGATTGCGGCTGGAAACACCGTCGTGCTGAAGCCCGCGAGCCTCTCTCCTCTCTCCGTGCTGCGCTATGCGGAGCTCGGCCTCGAGGCGGGCCTGCCACCCGGTGTCCTCAACGTCGTGCCGGGCCCCGGCGGCACCGTCGGCGATGCGCTCGTCGAGCATCCGCTCGTCGGCAAGGTCGGGTTCACCGGCTCGACCGAGGTCGGCGTCGAGATCGCGCGCAAGGCGGCCGGGACGATCAAGCGCGTGACGCTCGAGCTCGGCGGCAAGAGCGCGTGCATCGTCTTCGCGGACGCCGACCTCGAGAAGGCAGGGCGCCTGGCGCCGTTCGCCGTCTTCGAGAACGCGGGACAGGACTGCTGCGCCCGGTCTCGCCTGCTGGTCGAGGCGTCAGCGAAGGACGAGCTGCTCGAGCACTACGTCGCCGCCACCCGGGCGATCGTCGTCGGCGATCCAGAGGCGGACGAGACGCACGTTGGCCCTCTGGTCTCCGAGAGCCAGCGAGAGATGGTGGAGGGCTACATAGAAAGAGGTATGGAGGAGGGCGCCAGCGTGGTGGAAGGCGGGGTGCGTCCCGATGGCAACGGGCTCGCCAACGGCTTCTACCTCCGCCCCACGATTCTCGACGGGTGCACGAACGAGATGACCGTCGCGCGCGAAGAGATCTTCGGACCCGTCGTCTCGGTGATCACGTTCGAGAGCGAGGACGAGGCGATCCGGATCGCAAACGACACGCCCTACGGCCTGTCGGGATCGCTCTGGACGCGCGACGGCGCACGCCAGCTACGCGTCGCCCGTGCTCTCCGCACCGGTGCGATCGGAGTCAACTCGAACAGCTCGGTCTTCCCCCAGGCGCCGTTCGGCGGCTACAAGGCCTCGGGCGTCGGCAAGGAGCTCGGCATGGAGGGGCTCGTCCACAACACCGAGCTCAAGAGCGTGTTCGTCTCGACCGAGCGCTAAGCCTCTACGAGGAGGGGTCGTCCAACGGAGGGGCGGCCGCGGGATCGTCCGGCCCGGCCTCCGCCGTCTCCGGCGCGGCCTCCGCCGTCTCCGGCTCCGTTCCTGCTGCGCGCGCCGCACGCCGCGCTTCCCTCTTCTCCTGCTTGCGGGCGCGTTTCTCCCGCACCGTGCGCTCACGATCGAGCTTTGCCAACGTCGTCTGCCGTTTCGATGCCACTATCGACTGGCTCCTGCCTCGGGTACGTGGGCACAAGCCGCGGCGCATGGCCTGCCTTGTCCGCCGAGGGCTCTCGCACACAATCCCTCCGCTCGTCACACGGTAGCGGACGCCGCGGCCGACCCGACGCTCCGCCACATGTCGACGCCGTCTAGTGATGTGTCGAGCGTCAGCGCGACTCGAGCGCGATGGCAGTGCGGAACGTCTCCTCGACCTCGGCCGCCGTCCAGTCGTGGCAGTCGACGTCGAGGTTGTACGACTGGTCGCCGGTCGCGCTCGCGACGAGCGCCGGCAGGTCGTCCTCCGTGACGCCGACGTCGGCGAGCGTCGGGAACTCGAGCTCGGCGAGGAGCTTCCGTACGGCGCGCACGGCGCGCGAGCCGTCGCCCGTCCCGTCCCCGGGCTCGCCGAGGGCGTCCGCCACGCGCTCCAGGCGGTCGGCGCATTCGCGACGTGAGACGTCGAGCGTCTCGGCGAGCACGAGCCCGATCGTCAGTCCGTGCGGCAGGTGCTTGACGCTGCCGAGCGCCTGCCCGAGGGCGTGGTCGGCCGCACAGTCGGAGAGATTCATCGCGAGTCCGGCCGTCAGGCTGGCGCACGCGAGACGGCGCCGCGCATCCGCGTCCGCCCCGTCGGCGATCGCCTCCCGCAACGACCGCGCGGCGTGGTGGCACCCCTCGAGCCCGAAGGCGACCGAGAGTGGGGTCGAGTTCGCCACGGTGCAGCCGCCGATCGCCTGCGCGACAGCGTCGACGCCCGAGTGAGCTGTCGGCGCCGCGGGAAGCCCATGCGTGAGGACCGGGTCGACGAGCGCATGCTGCGCGCGCATGTTCGGATGCCCGAAGCCGAGCTTCCGGTCGCTTGCGGTGTCCGTCAGGACACTGGCGCCCGAGACCTCGCTTCCGGTTCCCGACGTCGTCGGACAGAGGACGAGCCCGAGCCGCGGGGGTGCCGGTACGCGGTCGCCGCCCGCATAGTCGGCGACCGTTCCACCCTGGTCAGCCGCGATACGGGCAGCTTTCGCGACGTCGAGGGCCGATCCGCCGCCGATGCCCACCACCGCGTCGAGGCGCTCGTCGCGCACCCTCTCCGCCAGCTCGTCGGCCAGCGCGAACGTCGGCTCACCGGGGCCTTTGACGAACTGCTCGACGCGGACACCGGCGGCATGGAGCGCCGCGGTGACGTCCGGATGCTCGGCGACGGGCTTCTCGACGACGACGAGGGCCGAGGACGCCCCGAGCGCGGTAAGCGCGTCACCGAGCTCGGCGATCACGCCGTCGCCGAACGCGATCCGCACGGGTAGGTGCGAGCGGAACGGCGTGACGGGGTCGGTCACGTTCCCCGTGTCGGACTTCAGTCCGACACCTTTGCGCGAGGGCTCCGTGTGTCGAAGGTGTCCGACTGAAGTCGGACACCAGCTGGGTGTCGCCCCGTGCGGTACGCGCGCGCCTCGTCGACGAGCGCCTCGAAGAGGCGCTTGTCCTCCTCCATCTCGGGATGCCAGAGCACGGCCAACGCGAAACGCTTGTCCGGATCCTCGAGCCCTTCGAGCGAGCCGTCCTCCGCCCAGGCGGTCTCGACGAGCCCCTCCCCCACCCGGCCGACACCCTGGTGATGGCTCGACTGCACCCCGTCGTGGCGCTCGCCCAGGATTCCGGCGAGCCTCGTGCCGCCCTTCACCTCGACAGGATGCTCGGAGAAGGTTCCGAGCACCTCCCGGTGCCCCTCGTGCCCGACGCTCTCGGGCAGATGCTGGACGAGGTCGCCGCCCCGCAGGATGTTGAGGAGCTGGAAGCCGCGGCAGATCGCAAGCGTCGGCACATCGCGCTCGAGCGCCCGCTCGAGGAGAGCGAGCTCACCTGCGTCCCGATGGGCCTGCGCCGGGTCGGTTGCCGGGTGCCGCTCTGCGCCGTAGGCCGCGGGGTCGATGTCGATCCCGCCGGAGAAGACGACCCCGTCGAGCACGTCGAGGGTCTCGTCCACGGCGTCCGTGCTGGGCGGCACGACGAGCGCCCGGCCCCCGGCTCGCTCCACAGACTCGACGTAGTAAAGAGGTACGAGCGCGGCGGGCAGCTCCCACGCGCCCCAGCGGGCGGGCTGGGCGTACGAGGTGATGCCGATCAGCGGACGCATGGCCAACGGCGACACGCTAGCGCAGGGTCCGCAGGTGCCTGGCTGAAGCCAGGCACCCAAGGTGTCCGACTTCAGTCGGACACCAGCCTCGAGCGCTTCCCAAGAGCAGGTGTCGGACTGAAGTCCGACACCATGGGTCCGTTACCCCGCCACGAGTACGTTCCCGAGCGCCGCGCGCTCGGCATCGGTGAGCGGTCGGGAGCGGCCCGTCTCGCGGTCGCGCGCGACGATCACCGTCTCCGCCTCGGCAGAGAGCGTCCCGTCCGGCTTGCGGATCTCCGCCCGCAGCGTCAGGCTCGACGTCCCGATGCGAACGAGCCACGCGCTGACGATCACAGCGTCGTCCTCCTGCGTGAGCTCGCGCCGGTAGTCGATCGCGACCCGCGCGGTCACCCACTCCCAGGGGTCGCCGTCGCCGCGGAACGCTCGCGCGGCCCACTCGTCGCAGCATTCCTCCAGGTACGTCGCGTAGACGGCGTTGTTGACGTGGCCGAGCGCGTCGAGGTCGCGCCAGCGAATCTCGATCCGCTTCTCGTGGATCATCAGCCGCGCTCGAAGTAGCGGGCCCGCTCCCAGTCCGTCACGAAACGGTCGTAGAGGCCCTGCTCGGTTCGCGCGTAGTTGAGGTAGTGGTCGACGACCTGGTCGCCGAACGCGCCGCGCGCCATCGTCCCCGACTCGAGCGCCTCGATCGCGTCGCGCATCGTGGACGGGAACCGCGCGGCGTCCGACTCGTAGGCGTTGCCCTCGAGCGCCGCCGGCGGCTCGAGCTCCTGCTCGATCCCGTGGAGACCGGCCGCGATCATTGCGGCGAATGCGAGGTACGGGTTGACGTCGCCGCCCGGGATGCGCGTCTCGACGCGGCGCGCCTTGCCGCGGCCGACGACGCGGAAGCCGCAAGTGCGGTTGTCGTGGCCCCAGGCGAGCGTCGTCGGCGCCCAGCTCCCCGCCGCGTAGCGCTTGTACGAGTTGATCGTCGGCGCGAAGAACACGGCGAGCTCCTTCGCGCAGGCGATCTGGCCGGCGAGCCACCTGTCGAACAGCTCGTCGTCGTCCGCGAACGCTGCCTCCCCGTCCTTCTGCAGCGAGGAGTGGATGTGACACGAGTTGCCGATCCAGTCGGCGAACGGCTTCGCCATGAACGTGATCGAGCACCCGTGCTGGAACGCGATCTCCTTGGCGCCGTTCTTGTAGACGACGTGGTTGTCGGCCATCGTCACCGCGTCGGCGTAGCGAAAGTTGATCTCCTGCTGGCCGGGCCACGCCTCGCCCTTCGAGGTCTCCACGCGCATCCCCGCCGCCTGCATCCCGTTCCGGATCGCGCGGAGGAGCGGCTCGTCGTACGTCGTTCCGAGCACGTGGTAGTCGAGGACGTACGGGACGGACGGCGTCAGGTCCGCGTAGCCCTTCGCGTGCGCCTCCTCGAACGTCTCCTTGAGGAGATAGAACTCGAGCTCGGAGCCCGCCATCGGCACGAAGCCGAGCGCAGCAGCCCGCTCCATCTGCGCCTTCAGGACCTGCCGCGGCGACGGCTGCACGGGCGAGCCGTCGTGCACCAACACGTCGCCGAGCACGAGCGCGGTGCCTTCGAGCCACGGGATACGTCGCAGCGTCCCGAGGTCGGGGACGATGTCGAAGTCCCCGTACCCCTGGTCCCAGCTCGCAATCTCGTAGCCGGGCACCGGGTCCATCTCCATCTCCAGGGCGAGCAGGTAGTTGCAGCCCTCGACGGCGTGCTCCTCGTCGAGGACCTCCTCGACGAAGAACTCGCCGTGCAGGCGCTTCCCCATCAGCCGGCCCTGCATGTCGGTGAAGGCGACAACCACGGTGTCCACCTCGCCGGTGGCGACCAGCTCCCGCAGCTCGTCGGCGCTCAGCATCCGCGCGATCCTATTCGGGATCCCGTCCGACACGCGCGGGACACTTCGCAAAATCGGTGACATGCCTTGACATGACGTGGGGCTTCCTGGGTGAATAGACGACTCACCAGAGGGGTTCCGGCGACGCAAGGGAGGAAACGATGAGCACAGGGCCCGCAGGCGGCGGGTACCACACCTCGGAGGACGAGCAGATCCTCCACAAGCTCGGCTACGCCCAGGAGCTCTTCCGGGCTATGGGAGGGTTCCAGAACTTCGCGATCAGCTTCACGATCATCTCGATCCTCGCCGGCTGTCTGACCTCGTACTTCATCGCGTTCAACAACGGCGGCCCGATCGCGATCTCCTGGGGCTGGCTGCTCGTCGGGCTCATGTCGATCATCGTCTCGCTCGCAATGGCGGAGATCGCCTCCGCGTACCCGACCGCGGGCGGGCTCTACTACTGGTCGTCGAAGCTCGGCAGCCCGGCCTGGGGCTGGTTCACCGGCTGGTTCAACCTCGTCGGCCAGATCGCAGTCACTGCGGCGATCGGCTACGGCCTCGCGATCTTCGCGACCTCGCTCATCAACCTCTGGTTCGACTACCCGAACACGAAGGAGTGGACGCTCCTGACGTACACGGTCGTGATGCTCATCGCCGTGCTTCTGAACATGATGAAGGTCAGCATCACGGCGCTCCTCAACACGGTCTCCGCCTACTGGCACATGGCGGGTGTCGCATTCATCGTGCTCGTGCTGATCATCGTCCCCGACAACCACCAGTCCTTCTCGTACGTATTCACGGAGACCGTCAACAACTCCGGGTTCTCGGGGACCGGTTTCGGCAGCATTGTGTTCTGGTACGTGTTCGGGCTCGGTCTGCTGATGTCGCAGTACACGATCACGGGCTTCGACGCTTCGGCCCACATGGCCGAGGAGACGAATCAGGCCTCCCGGATGGCCGCCGTGGGGATGTACATGGCGGTCGTGGCGTCGGTGATCTTCGGCTGGATCCTGCTGCTCGCGGTCACGTTCGCCGTGCCCGACACGCAGGGCGTTCTCGACGCCGTCGGCGGCGCCGTGACGTACATCTGGACGACCTCGCTCGGCGAGACGTGGGCAGAGATCCTGCTCTTCATCGCGGTCGTGGCGCAGATGTTCTGCCTCACGGCGTCCGTGACCTCGGCGTCACGGATGATGTTCGCGTTCTCGCGCGACCGCGCGGTGCCGGGTCATCAGATGTGGCGTAAGGTGAGCCGCAACCGGGTGCCCGTCGCGGCGGTGTGGGCGATCGGGTTCCTCTCCTGGGCGCTGATGATCCCGACCTACTGGAACGCGGCCACCGGCTACCTCGTCGGCACGTCGATCGCCGTGATCGGGCTCTACATCGCCTTCATCCTCCCGGTGATCCTGCGCTTCCGGCAGGGGGACCAGTTCCAGCACGGCGCCTGGAGCCTCGGCAACCACTACAAGTGGATCGACCTCGTCGCGATCGTCTGGGTCGCGATCATCTCGATCCTCTTCCTCGGGCCGGTGACGCCGACCGGTATCCCGTGGAAGGACGGGTTCAACTGGGATGTGGCGAACTACGCGCCTCTCACAGTGGGCGGAGCGCTCCTGTTCTTCGGCGGCTGGTGGCTGATCTCCGCCAAGAACTGGTTCACAGGCCCGGTGCGGATGGGCACCGAAGAAGAGCTCGAGCGGATGGAAGAGGAGAGGCTCGGTCAGTACGGGCTCCCCACGGAGGCCTAACCCTTCGTGGGAAAGGCGAGGGGCGCGCCTGGCGGCGTCCCTCGCCCGCTCTACGACTCGAGTGCCGCCTGGAACTCCGGCTCCGCGGCCGTGCGCTCCATCCGCTCGAAATGCTCGGCCGAGTAGCCTTGAAAGTCGAAGTCGAGCCGGGAGACGACGGTCTGCACGACTCCCCACATCGCTTCGCGAAAGTCGGACATGAAGCGCATCAGCTCGAGCGCACGGCGCTGGTCGGGGCGCACCGCTCCGAAGTACGCCTCGAGGAGCGCTTCGCGCCCCTCCGCGTCGAGCTCGTGGTTGATCGCGAAGTTCGCGAGGTCGAAGAACACGTCGCCCATCCCGGCGTACTCCCAGTCGACGATGCGCACCCGCTGCCCGTCGTCGATGAAGTTCGCGTTCAGGAGGTCGTTGTGGCACGGCCGCTCGGGCGCCGCACGCCGCTGCTGCTCGATCCGACGGGCGAGCTGGCGCGCCCAGACGTAGACGGGCGGGACCTCGGCGCCGCGGTCGAACGCGGTCGTTCGGTAGTCCTCGACGACGCGGAACGAGTTGAAGCGGCCGCGCACCGGCGGGCCCGAATGGACCGCCCGCAGGGCGCGAGCAACGCGGAGGAGGGTGTCCGCCTCACGCATCCGCGCGAGCGGCGGGATCTCGCCCTCGACGAACCGCGTCACCAGCCACCCCTCCGGCTCGACGAAGTCCACGACCTCTGGCCCGACTCCAACCGCGGCGGCAGCCCTTGTCGCTTCGAGCTCCGTACGACGGTCGATGCCGAGGAGATCAGTGTCCTGGCCGGCGACGCGAAGCACGAACGCCCCGTCGGCGCGCGTGACCTTGAGGTTGTGGTTCGTGATGCCTCCGCCGAGCACCTCCCATGTTGAGCCACCGTCGGGCCAGACGCGGCTGACGATCGCGTCGAAGTCGTGCCTCATTGCCCAACCCTCCAGGTTGTGCCAAGGACTGGACGGATCACCGGCGGCAAGGCCGGACGCTCGCCCATCCCCCGCCGAAGCGCCACCGAGCCGGCAGCCAGCTTGTAACACAGTGTCACTTGCGGCCTCACGCCCGCACGCGCTCGCCGGTCGGGTCGAAGAGCGGCTCGGCGACGACGGTCGCGTCGACCCAGGTCCCGAAGACTTCGACGGCGACCTCGGTCCCGACGTCGTGCTCTGCCGGAAGATAGGCATAGGCGATCGAGGCGCCGACCGTATATCCGAACCCGCCGCTCGTCACCCGCCCGACGGGCGCGTCTCGGACGCGGACGGGCTCCGAGCCGAGAGCGATCGCGCGGGGGTCGGCAAGCCGGAGGCAGCGTAGGCGGCGCGCGGGATCCTGCCGTCCTTCGAGCGCGTCCCGACCGACGAACTCCTTGTCCAGCTTGACCGCGAACCCGAGCCCTGCCTCGAACGGCGTGTCCTCGGGCGAGATGTCGGCGCCCCAGACGCGATAGCCCTTCTCGAGACGCAACGAGTCGATCGCCTTGTACCCGCCGGCGACGAGACCTCTCTCGCCACCGGCCTCCCAGAGGGTGTCCCAGAGCCGCACGCCGTACTCCGTCGGGCAGTAGAGCTCCCACCCGAGCTCCCCGACGTAGGTGACGCGCACCGCGAGGCACGGCACGGACCCGACCGCGATGTCCAGCGCGCTCATGTACGGGAACGCCTCGTTCGCGAGGTCGGCTCGTCGTGAGAGGCTGCAGGATCGCGCGGGCTTCCGGGCCCCAGAGCCCGAGGCACGCGTACTGCGACGTCACGTCCGCGACGTGCACCGACCCGTCGTCGGGAGCGTGCTGGCGAATCCACGCGAGGTCGTGCTGCCCGAAGGCCGTGCCCGTCACGATGCGGAACCGGTCCTCGGCAAGCCGTGTGACGGTGAAGTCGCACTCGATCCCGCCACCGTCGTTGAGCATCTGCGTATAGGTCACGCGCCCGACCTCGCGCGCGACACGGTTCGCGCAGAGCCCTTCGAGGAACTCGGCCGCCGCCTCGCCCGACACGTCGATCTTCGCGAACGACGACTCGTCGAAGAGCGCCGCCGCCTCGCGGCAGGCCACGTGCTCGGCGCCGATCGCAGGCGACCACAGCTTCCCCGCCCACCCGCGCGGGCGCAGCGACTCGTCCCCCCGCACCGCGTTCGGCTCGAACCAGTTCGCACGCTCCCAGCCCGACTTCTCGCCGAACACGGCCCCGAGCTCCGCGAGCCGCGCGTACGCAGAGGAGAGGCGCAACGGCCGGCCCGCCGCCCGCTCGTGGCCCGGGTACTTCACGTCGTAGTACGTCTCGTAGATCTCCTTCGTGCGCGCGAGCGTGTGCTCGGGCGACCGGTACGCGGCGCCGAAACGACGCGAGTCCATGTGCCACACGTCGAGCGACGGCGTTCCCTCGACGATCCACTCGGCAACGAGCTTCCCCATCCCTCCGGCGCCCGCGAGGCCGTGCGCGCAGAAGCCTGCCGCGACCCAGAACCCGCGAACGTCTGTAGGCCCGAGGACGAACTCCCCGTCCGGAGTGAACGCCTCGGGGCCGTTGATCAGCTTCACGACCTCCATCTCCTCGAGGGAGGGGACTCGCACGATCGCGTTCTCCATCAGCTCCTCGAACCGCGGCCAGTCCTCCTCCAGGAGCTTGCCGTTGAAGTCCGGCGGGATCCCGTCCAGCGACCACGGTGCGCAGTTGCGCTCGTAGCCTCCCATGACGAGGCCGCCCGACTCGGGCCGGAAGTACACGAGCAGCGACGGGTCGCGCATCGTCGGCATCTCCAGTGGGAGGCCGCTCGGCTTCAGCACGAGGTACTCGTGGGCCATCGGCACGATCGGCACGACGACGCCGGCGAGCGCGCCGATCTCGCGCGCGTACATGCCGCCGGCGTTGACGACGACCTCGGTCTCGATCTCCCCGCGATCGGTCTCGACCGCCTCGACGCGGCCACGGCGTGTGCGGATGCCGGTCACGCGCGTCGACGTGTTGACCTCCGCCCCGCGCCGGCGCGCGCCCTCGGCGAGCGCGAACGTCAGCTGGCTCGGGTCGATGTAGCCGTCGGTCGGCAGGTACGCGGCACCCCGAACCCCGTCGATCGTCATGGGCGGGAACAGCTCCTGCGCGTCGCTCGGCGAGATGAGCTCGAGCGGCAGGCCGAACGTCTTCGCCCACCCCGCCTGGCGTGTGATCTCCTCCAGACGCTCCTCGGAGGAGGCGAGCCGGAGCGAGCCGACCTCCCGCCACCCGGTCTCGAGCCCGACCTCGTCGGTCAGCGTCCGGTACAGGTCGACCGAGTCCATCATCATCCGCGTCAGCGAGAGCGACGACCGGAGCTGACCGACCAGTCCCGCCGAGTGGAACGTCGAGCCGCTCGTCAGGTCGGCGCGCTCGACGAGCACGACGTCGTCCCAGCCAAGCCGTGTGAGCCAGTAGAGGATCGAGCAGCCGCCGACGCCTCCGCCGATCACGACTGCCCTCGCTCTGTTTCTCACATGGCCTCCCGCTCCGTATCGCGTGCGATGAACCTAAAGCCTGGAGCACAGGCCTGGGGACTGTCCCCGCAGGGGGACTGTCCCCCGTGAGCCTCGCTGGGGACGGGCCCCTCGCGGGGCCAGTCCCCTATGTGCTTCGGGACGTGGGCTTGCCCACGTCCCAACCGCAGTGCACCTCGGGTCGGACGCGGGCAAAGCCCACGTCCGGGAGCCTCAGCCCATCCAAGCGCCGCCGTTCTGGTCGATCGCCTGGCCGGTGACGCCACGCGCGCCCGGCGAGAGCAGCCACGCGACCGTGCCCGCGATGTCCTCCGGGAGCGACATGCGCCCGAGCGGCACCTCGCGCATCGCGACGGCGTGCGCCTCCTCCCGCGTTCCGCCGATGGCCGCGGCGATCACGTCGAGGCCGCTCCAGGCCATGTCCGTCTCGACCCAGCCGGGGCAGATCGCGTTCACCTGGACCCCGTCGGGAGCGAGCTCCGCGGCGAACGACCGGACGAGCCCGAGCAAGCCGGCCTTCGACGCGCTGTAGCCCGTGTACCCCGGCACGCCGATCCGGGCGAGGATCGACGAGATCACCACGACGTGCCGTGCCTCCGGCCCGGGCGCCAGATGCCGCAGCGCAGCGCGGATGCAGTAGTACGTGCCGTTGAGGTTCGTGCGGACGAGCTCGTCGAACCGGTCACCGCCCTCGTCACCCTCCGCGTTCGCGCCGCCGATGCCGCTGACCGCAACGAGCGCGTGGATCGGCCCGAGCGCATCCGTGGCACGCTCGAACGCCTCATCGACATCCTGACGCGTGCGGATGTCGCACGGCTCGACGTGCACCGGCCCGTCGCTCAACGTCGCCGTCTCCTCGAGCTGCGCACCTTCGAGGCCGACGAGCGTCACGGCGGCGCCGTCTCCGGCGAGACGAAGTGCGATTGCGCGCCCGATCCCGGTCCCGGCGCCGCTCACGACGACATGCTTTTCGGTCATCCCTTCTCCACTCGTTCGCAATTTGCGGGGTTTCCGTCGTCCGATCCCGTTGCACGGGAGCGACGAGACAGGGTAGATTGCCGCTGCGCCGAGCACGGGACGCGACTAGGACGAAGCTCTCCCGGAGGGCCGTACGCGGAAGCGGAAGGTCAGTCGGGGAAGTGGACGAAAGCGCACCCGGCTCGGCGAATCCATGGTCCCTTTTGATCTAGAGCACAAGCGGCAGAACGCAAGTATGTTCTGTTTGTAAAGAAAAACTCGCAAAGAGCGGCTTTTGAACTCTCCAGGGACTTGACCCAGGCGTGTCGGGCCCGTAGTCTCCCAATTGCACCGAGGACGGAGCGCCTGAGGTTGATGGCCCTCCGAGCGGCAGTCGCTTCGGCGGCGGTCGGTCGGGAGGCCGGACGAAGGAGCACCGGACTCGGTGCGCTTTTGCGTGCTCGTCGAAATTCCCGACCGGTCGAGCTTCGCGAGCGCTTTTTCTCCGTCAAATCGTGGCGTGAAACGAGAAAGTCGCAATTTGCGATCGAGTCGTTCGTCGTCGCGCTTGACCTTGGCCAATTCGGACGCTAGATTTCCGAGTGCACCGAGCACGGAGCGCCGAAGGTTGAAGGCTCTCCCGAGAGGCAGTCGCTTCGGCGAGGGTCGACCGGGTTAGCTGGACGGAGGCGACACCGACTCGGTGCATTTTCTTTGGTCCAGGCCGGTGTCGGACTTCAGCCCGACACCTGCTCGCGGACGCGGACGCGGGCGCAGGCGCTGGTGTCCGACTGAAGTCGGACTCCAAGTGACCGTGCGTATCCTCGGTCGATGAGTCGCGTCGTCGCCGTCACCGGCTCGATCGTTTTCCTCGACGCGATGCTGTTCGGGGCGATCATCCCGCTCCTCCCCGACTTCGCCGACACGTATGACCTGACGAAGCTCGAGGCCGGCGCGCTGCTCGGCGCATACGGGGCAGGGGCGCTCGTCGGCGGCATCCCGGGCGGCCTGCTCGTCGGGAGGATCGGGCCGAAGCGCGGGCTTCTGCTCGGGCTCGCCGTCCTCGCACTTGCAAGTCTCGCGTTCGCGCTCGCCGGTGGGCCGATCGCGCTCGGGATCGCCCGGTTCGTCCAGGGTGTGTCGAGCGCCACGACCTGGGCCGCCGCCCTCGCGTGGGTCGCGATGAGCGCACCGCGTGAGCGGCGTGGCCAGGCACTCGGGACGGTGTTCGGGCTGGCGGTGCTCGGGTTCGTGACCGGCCCGATGTTCGGAGGCCTCGCGGACGTCGTCGGCATCCGGTGGTCGTTCGTCGGGGTCGCGTTCGTGGCCGCCGCGCTGGCCACCGCCCTCCTTCCCCTCGCGGCAGCGCCGCTCGAGCATCGCCGGCCGGGAGCGATCCCACGGGCATTGCGTGACCGCGTGTTCGTCGGCGGTCTGTGGCTCAACACCTTGCCCGCGCTGTTCTTCGGTGTCCTCGACGTCCTCGTCCCACTGGAGCTCGACGACGCCGGGTACGGCGCTCTCGCGATTGCCGCGGTCTTCGTCACAGCAGGGCTCGTGGAGGTGGCGGTGAACCCGATCGTCGGCCGTGTGTCCGACCGGCGTGGGCGCCTACTGCCCGTCCGCGTCTCGCTCGCCGCCTCGATCGTCGTAGCCTGTGCGATCGCGTTCGCCGCCGAGCCGCTCGTGCTCGCCGCGCTCGTCGTCGCCGCTTCGGTGAGCTTTGGCGGGTTCTACACGCCGGGCATGGCACTCGTCGCCGATCGCGCCGACCGTGCCGGGCTCCCACAGGGCATCGGCTTCGGTGTGACCAACAGCGCGTGGGCCGTCGGCGCTCTGGCCGGGCCTGCGGTCGGGGGCGCCCTCGCGCAGGCGTTCGGCGACCCGGTTCCCTATCTCCTGTGTGCAGCGCTCTGCGCCCTCACGCTTCTCGCTGCCTCAGGCGGCGTCGCGCGCCTGCGCCCCGCCTGAGACGGGAAACCGCGCGAGCGCCCAGGCAGCGTCGAGTGGCGGGCGCCGATAGTCGCGGCCGTTGACAAGCGCGTAGTCGCGGCGCCTGGGATCCATTGGCAACCGGGACTCGACCGGGAACCAGCGGTTGTGCCGCGCGATGAGATCGTTGACCTCGTCGAAGCTCCAGGCCTCGACGATCTCCCGCCATGCCTCGGAGAGTCGCTCCGCGGCGACGTCAGCGGCGAGCCGATCTCGGGCGTCGACGAGCGCCTGCTCGTGGGCTGCCGTCAGGGCCTCGATCTCGCGCAGGCGGACCATGTAGGGCAAGGGACCACCGAGCGAGGCCATGTAGCCCTCTGCGTCGGGCCGGAAATTGCGTAGGCGAACCGGCAGCGGCGTGCCTCGCAAGGAACTCGATCGCAGCCGCTCGTCCAGCTGCGCGAGCTCATGCCGCTCGCGCGAGGTCTGCGCTCGCGGCGCGTCCTCACGGAGCAGGGCGTCGCGTTCCTGCGGCTTCACGCTTCCAGTACAGCAGACGGCTCGCGGCGCGCCCGCCGGTCGAGACCGACGAGCGCGAGCCCACCGAGCACGGCTGCGAGGACGCCGATCCCGGCGAACATCGCCCAGGTGGCCTCGTCCCCGAAGCTGTTGCGCATCTGGAGCCCGATCAGGGGCGCAATCGCGAATCCGATCGCAGGCGCGCTGCCGAAGGCGCCCATGTACGCCCCGCGGATGTCCGCCGGCGCGAGGTCGGCGACGACCGCTTGCGAGGTCGGCACCCAAAGCATCTCGCCGATCACGAACACGACGACCACGAAGATGATCGCCGCGAGCGTGTGCGTCCAGACGAGGACCAGATACGGCAGCCCCATGATCAGCATCGCGAGCACGAGCTTCGGAGCGGGCGCGACGGGGGCGGCGAACCGGGTGAGCCGTACCTGGAAGAGCGTCACCAACAACGGGTTGACCCACACGAGGAAGCCCCAGGCGGACGGCTCGTAGCCGTAGCCGTCGACGATCGAGACGGGCAACACGATCTCGTAGGCGACGTACGTGAGCCACGCGAACACGGCCGACCCGAGGAAGAGCAGGAACCTGCGGTCGTGGAGGATGACGGCGAGCGATCCCCGCTCCGGTGGCCCTTCGGGGGCGAACTCACCGCGGTGCGGGAGGTAGCGGAACGCGACGAGCCAGGCGATCCCCGACAGCACGGCGACGGTCGGGAAGAGAGCAGACCACGATCCGAGCACGAGCAGGAGACCGCCGAGCGGCGGGCCGATCACGACGCCGACGTTCGCGGCGACGCGCACCGAGGCGTAGGCGGCCTGATGCCGCTCGGGCGCAACGAGGTCGGCCACCATGGCCTGCGCGACCGAGCCGCCAAGCGCTCCGAACATGCCGGCAAGCGACAGCGCCGCCAGCCCGGCCCACTTGGCGTCCGACACCGAGAGCAGGAGGAGCGGATAGCCGACCATCACCGCCTGCCCGAACAGGATCACCCGCCGTCGGCCGATCCGGTCGGACAGGTAACCGCCGACGAAGCCGGAGAGCGCGGCGAGGGCGGCGCCGACCAGGAGCGCGAACGGCAGCTCGGCCTTGGCGCCGAGCTCCTCGATCGCCCAGATCGCCATGAAGCTCCACGTCGCCGAGCTGGCAGCCGAGCCGACGAGCGTCACGCCGAGCACGGGCCTGAGCGCATCGTCGAGGTCGTCGCCCCAGACGAGCTGCATCAAGCGGCGGACAAGGCGCACCGATGCAGGCTAGCTCCGGGGTCATCGAGGGCCGGTGCGGAGAACCGCACCGTCGGCTCGAAGGTGTTAGCGCCCGAGCAACCGGTCGAGCCAGCCCGTGGCGGGCGTGCCGTCGTCCTCGGCCGGCGGGGCCTCTTCGGGAGCCGTCATCGTCGTGTCGACGTCGGGCGGCGGCTCGTCCTGCGGCGCAAGTGTCGTCGAGACACCCCGTCCTCGTAGTCGCTCGAAATCACCGCGGAGCGCCTTCGACATCTCGTCCTTGTGGCTCTGATCCTTCATCCGCCGGTCGATTCACCGCCGCCGCGTCGACTCCTTCCTCGTCCCGGTCCGGCCGCAGCCACCGCCACGCTGCGATCGTCGCGAGGCCGAGCAGCAGTGTCGGCAACACGGTGAACGCCCGATAGACGAGGACGGCGGCCACGACCTGCGCGTTCGGCCCGCCGAGCCCGACGAGGATCCCGGTCAGCCCCAGCTCGACCGGCCCGACGCCGCCCGGCGTGAGCGGGATGAGCTGGAGCGCGCGTGCGAGCGACCAGCCGGCGAACGCCTCGATCCACGTCACCTGGCTCGATTCGATGCCGACCGCGCGCAGCGATACGAGCAGCACGAGGAAGACGGCGAGGTTGCCGGCGATCGCGGCGAGCGTGAGGACGTGCCAGCGCCGGCGGATGAGGCCTACGGTGTCGGTCCTGAAGCGCACGAATGCGTCCGGCCAACCTTCGACCGGACCGCGTCCCACGACATCGAGCATCCAGGTCACGACCCGTTCGGCGAGCTCCCCCACCGAGCGGGCGAGGCTGTCCGTCCACAGGACGAGCGCGAGGATCCCGACCGCCACCGTGAAGACGACCGCGCCGACGACCGCGGCGGTCGTGAGCACCGCGTCCCGCCCTCCCTCGATGCTCAGCAACGTGACGGCGATAACCGGCAGCAAGAGGTTCGAGAGCTGGTTCCAGATCCCGGTGATCGCAACCGCGCGCGCGACCTCGTGCGAGCCGAAGCCCCATGCTCGAAGGAGGCCGAACGACCCCGCCATCCCGACGATCCCGCCGCCCGGCGCGATGTACGTGAAGGCGGTCGAGGCCTGCGTGAACGGCAGCGCCTGGCGAAAGGGCAGGCCGGGGAGCGCCAGCATCCAGGGCGGCGCGTACGTGACGATGTTGACGATCACGACCCCGACGAGCGCGAGGAGCCAGGCGGTGTCCAGCGTCTTGACGACGTCCCAAACCTCGCCGTAGTCGGCGATCCGCGGCAGGACGACGCCGAACGTGACGAGAACGACGCCGAGCCCGATTGCCCCGAAGACCACGTTCCGGGTCCGCCGGCTCATCGCGCCAGCCTACGTCAGTCGAGGAATGACGATGCGCCGCGCAGGACGGAAAGCAGCAGTCCGAGGGGGAGTCGCTCGGCCGCGAACGACAGCGCGCCCGCTGTCGTGTCGCCGATCAGATCCTCGCTTTCCGCCTCGTCGACGGCGCGGACGAGCCCGTCGCGCAACGCGTCCTCGAGCTCGTCTCGCGAGCGACCTTCCTGCTGCGCGAGCGCCTCCAGCTCGTCGACGCTCCGCAGCGCCAGGACGAGCTCCTCGCGCGACACTCCCAAAGCGCAGGCAGTCTCGTCCGCCGCCGCGAGCAGCACGAGCTCGACGCGTTCGCCCGTGTCGCTCGTCTCGCGTGCCGGGCGCGGCGCACAGGGATCCGCGACCGGGGTCGGCTCGTACGACGTTCCTCCGAGCGCGACGTACGCCCCAACGAGCGCGGCGGCGGCGCACGCGCAGCCGACGACGGCGCCGGCGCCCCTCATACGCTCTGCTCACGCCGCGAGGCGGCGATCGGCACGAGGGCGGCGAGCGCGAGCAGGGCCGCGAGCAGGAACGGCCTCGAGAACGCGGCCGTGACGGCGCGATCGAGCTCCGACACGAGCCGCTCCTCGAGCGTCACGTACACCTCGTCGTCGGGGCGATCGTCGAACGCACGCCGCACGTCCGGCACCTCGCGATCGGCCGATCGCACGATCGCCAGGACGTCCTGTGCGACCCCCAGCTTGTCGAGCGGCGGAATCGAGCTATCCAGCACTGCCGCCGCTCCCGCGCGGAGCGCCCGGTCCTCGTTGCGGTCGAGCGCGGTCGTAAAGACGGGTGTGAGAAGCAGGAGGCCGACGACGACTCCGGCATGCCGCGCCGCGATCGTCCAGCCCCCGTGCACCGCCTGGGGCGAGCGACCGTGCAGCGCGCGCTCGGTGAGCGCGGACAGGGCGAGCCCGAGCCCGATCCCCACGAGCACCTGAGGGGCGATTGTCCACCACCAGGCCGAGCCGGGCAGCACGCCGAGCGCCGCCAGGCCACCCGCGATGAGGATCGCTCCGCACGCTGCGCGAGTCCCACGGCCGCCGAGTCGCGACGCGGTGGCGGACGCCGCTATCGCGGCCGCGGGCATCACGGACACGACCAGCCCCGCCGCAGCAGCCGGGATCCGCCAGCCGTCGACGAGCAGGAGCACGAGTAGGAAGAGGGCTGCGGTAAGCGCGCCGGAGACGAGCAGCAGCGCGAGGTTCGCCGGCACGTTCGGCCGTCCGGCCGGCGTTACCAGCGGCCGCACGCGCAGTCGCCATAGCCCCACGAGCGTGAGCAGCGCGAGCGGCGCCTGCACGAGGAAGATCGACTCCCAGCCGAGCGTCTGGGTGAGGATCCCGCCGATCGCAGGCCCGAGGGCCGCACCGGCCACTCCAGCCGACGCCCACGTCCGGACCGCGCGCGCGTCGGAGCCTTCGGTCTCGGTGAGCAGGTCGAGCGCCGCGCACACGAGGAGCGCGCCGCCGAGCGCCTGCACGCAACGCGCGCCGACGAGCACGCCGAAGGACGGCGCGAGCCCGCAGGCGAGCGACGCTGCCGCGAACACGAGCGTCCCGACCGCGAAGGCCGGCACGGGCCTCCGCCGCGCGGCATACGCGGCCGGCACGGCGGCCGCGGCGAGCACGAGGTTGTACGACGTGAGCACCCACGCCACCTCCGGAATCTCGACGTCGAAGTCGCGCAGGATGTCCGGCAGCGCGAGCGTGACGACCGAGGAGTCGGCGAGCGCGAGCCCGATCCCGAGACCGATCAGCGCCCGTCTCCGCGTCGCTCGCACGGCGCAACTCTAGGGCGCGGCGCGGGCGGATTCGCCGAACGCTCGCCCGCGCCCCCCGGTACCATCGCGGCGTGCCGTTCTGGGCCTGGATCCCGCTCGTCGTGCTGCTCGTGCTCGCCGTGTTGCTCGGCGTCGTCGTGCTGCTCGGACGGATTCGCGGCGGACGCTACCTCCGGCCGGTGATCACGTTCCTCTCGAAGGTGCCGCTGCTCAAGCGCTGGTTCCAGCGGATGTCGATCGCAGCGCTCGAGCGCCAGAACCCCGAGCTCGCCTCTGCGATGAAGAAGATGCAGGCCTTCGGCGAGCCGAAGAGCCCCGAGCAGGCCCAGCGGATGCTGAACATGCTCACACCGTCCGAAAGGCGGGCGTACATGGCGGCGGTCGGCCAGGAGGCAGAGATGCCCGAGGCGACGAACCGCCAGCTCCGCCGCCGGATGGAGCACGGCGGCGCGGGGATGCCGGTGCGTGCAGCGCCGGTCTCGCAGCGCCCCGGCGCGGCCGGACGCAAGACCGGCAAGAACGCAAAGAAGAAACGCTAGGCGTTACGTCGACGCGTCGTCGGGCAACGGCCCGACGAACTCGATGCCGTACTCCTCGGCCGCCTGCTCGATCTGCGCCCCCTCGATCGGCTCGAGCGGTGGCAGCCCCCCTGGTCGCGAAGGCAACGTGATCGCGCGGTAGAACCTTCCGTGGCGCGGCGTGGTGAGGATGAGGTAGCGAGCCGTCTCCGATTCGACACGAAACCCGTGCACGATGCCGCCGGGCAGGTGCGCAAACGAGCCGGCTCTTGCGCGAATCCCAGGCTGGTCGCCGATGAAGAACGTGATCTCGCCCTCGAGCACGTAGAACGACTCCATGTCATCCCGGTGCAGATGCAGAGGGACGCTTTCCCCGCGACTCGCCCGCTCGTCGACCAGCGCGAACGTCTCTCCCGTCTCCTCGCCCGCGGCAAGGAAGTACGTGGAGGTCTCGCCCATCCAGCGGAGCTCGGCCTCTTCGGGTTGGTGGAGATACGCACCGGTCGCAGTGCCCACGGGACTCTCCTCTCGGTCGACGAAACGAGCGGCCGAGACTACAACCCCTCGCGCGGTGCACGGGATCGTGAGAGCTATCGCCGGCGCTCGAGCCTAGAAATCGATCCTCATCACGACCCGACGGAGGGTCGGATGACTGACCTCGGTGAACCCGGCTTCGGCAAAGATGCTGCGGCTGCCGACGTGGAGCTCCACTGCCATGACGTCCCGGCCGGGCTCGGTGATCATCGGGTAGCCCTCGAGGGCTCGGGCGCCGTGTTGACGGGCGAAGTCGAGAGCGGCGCGTACGAGCGCACGGCTGATGCCGCGGCGGCGGAAGCCGGGGCGGGTGACGAAGCAGGTCACGGCCCAGACGCTGCCGTCGGACTTGTCCTCCGTCCGGTCCTCCCAGGGGACGCGGGTCTTGAGCAGCAGGCGCGGATAGGCAGTGCGCGGCTCGACCGCGCACCAGCCGACTGGCTCGCCGTCGAGGTAGGCAACGAGCCCGGTCGTGGAGCCCGACGTCGGGTGACCACAGTCGCTCTGCGTACGGAACCGGAAGGCCAGCTCTTCGGCGCCGACGGAGGCCCACGACTCCCCGGGCTGCATCTTGTACCGCTGGCAATAGCAACTGGACGGATCACCGCGCGCGCCGAAGAGGGCCTGGAGATCGTCCCAGGTCGCCTCGTTGGCGGGAACGATCGTGACCCCGGGTGTGGTCCCCGCATCGGCCATGCGGGCACCGTAGTGCAACGGCGCCGATCGTATCGATAGCTGCTATATACCTAACGCTGCAATGTATAATGCTGCTATGTACGTTCGACCTCGAGCTCGTCGATGCCGCGGCGATGGGTGAGATCATGGAGATCAACAAGGACCTGATCGCCGCTTCCTCGACCCCGATCGTCCTGGCGATCCTGTCCGAGGAGGACAGCTACGGCTACGCGATCCTCCAGCGCGTCCGCGAGGTATCCGGAGGGCGCATGGAGTGGACGGACGGGATGCTGTACCCCGTTCTGCATCGGCTCGAGCGGCTCGGGCATGTCGAGGCGCGGTGGGAAGTTGCGGGGAGCGGCCGCCGCCGCAAGTACTACGGAATCACGTCGCAGGGCCAGGCCCGGCTTGCCGAGGAACGCAGGCAGTGGCAGGCGGTGGACGCCACGCTCCGCGGCATCTGGCGAGGGCTTGTCCCGGTGTCGGCCAGCCACCGACTGTCGGCCGCGCCGTTGCCACAGGGAGCCTGAGGATGCCCGCTCCGGAGAACGGGATATCGCTCGAGGAGCAGATCGACCAGTGGCGGAGCTACCTCCGCCGGCGGCAGGCGATCCACTCCGTCGACGTCGCCGAGTTGGAAGATCACCTGCGCGAGCAGGTCGGGGTGCTGTCCGACGCGGGGCTCGCGACCGACGAGGCGTTTCTGGTCGCGGTGAAGCGGATGGGCGACCTGGACGCTCTGTCCCGGGAGTTCGCGCGCGAGCACTCGGACCGCCTCTGGAAGCAACTGGTGGTTTCCCCCTCGGAGGCCGGGGAGCCGCAGGCGGCGACGCGGACGGACGCGATCGTCGCGTTCTCGCTCGCTGTGGCGGCGGCCGCGGCCGTCAAGGTGCCGGCGCTCTTCGGACTGGACCCGGACGAGGACGCCGAGTTCTACGCCCGCAACCTGAGCTTCTTCGTCCTCCCTCTGTTGACCGCCTACTTCGCGTGGAAGCGACGGCTCCACCCCGCCACGCTCCGTTGGCTGGCGCTGGCGTTCGTCGCGGCGGCCGTCTTCGCCAACGTCTATCCGTTCGATCCGGACAGCTCCACCGAGGCGCTGACGGCGCTGCACCTGCCGATCGCACTCTGGCTGGTGGTGGGCATCGCGTACGCCGGCAGCCGCTGGCGCGAGGTCGAGGGCCGCATGGACTTCATTCGGTTCTCGGGGGAGTTCTTCGTCTACTACGTGCTGATCGCTCTCGGCGGCGGCGTCCTCACGGCGTTCACGGTGGTGCTGTTCGAGAGCATCGGGAGCGACCCCGAGCCGTTCATCGAGTCGTGGCTGCTGCCGTGCGGAGCAGCCGGGGCTGTCCTGGTTGCCGCCTGGCTGGTCGAGGCCAAGCAGAGCGTGATCGAGAACATGGCGCCCGTCCTGACGCGGCTCTTCGCGCCGCTGTTCGCCGCCGTGCTCGTCACGTTCCTGGGCGCCCTGCTGTGGACCGGAAGCGGCGTCGACGTCGAGCGAGAACTGCTGATCCAGTTCAACCTGCTCCTCGTCGTGGTGCTCGGCCTTGTGCTCTACTCGCTCTCCGCCCGGGACCCCCGGTCGGCTCCCGACGCCTTCGACGTGATGCAGGTCGTGCTGGTCGTCAGTGCGCTGCTGGCCGACGCGGTGGCGCTGTGGGCGATCGGAACGCGCATCAGCGAGTTCGGCTTCAGCCCGAACCGCGTCGCGGCGCTCGGCGCGAACGTGATCCTGCTCGTCAACCTGGCGTGGTCCGCCGTGCTCTACATCCGCTTCCTGCGAGGGCGCGGATCGGTCATGAACCTCGAACGGTGGCAGACGAACTACCTGCCCGTCTATGCCGCGTGGGCGGCGATCGTCGTGATCGTCTTTCCGCCCGCGTTCGGGTACGCGTGAGACTCGCTGCCGTGGTGTCGGTAATCGAGATGCAGCCGAGTGACGTCGCGCTCGTCGATCGGGTGCTGCCGCTCAGCCGGCTCGATCAACAGATCGAAGAGGGATCGACCTACCTCGTCGCATGGGAAGACGACCACCCCGTGGGGCACGCGCACATCGCCTGGAGCGGAACGCACCTGGGTCTCCCGGAGATCCAGGATGTCTTCGTGTTGCCCGAACGACGACGGCGCGGGCTCGCGACCCGACTCACCGAGGCCGCCGAAACCGAAGCCCGTGAACGAGGCTGGGAGAGCATCAGCCTCAGCGTCAGCCGGGACGGCAACGCCGCGGCACGCCTGCTCTACGAGAGGCTGGGTTACGTCGATGCCGGCGTTGACCCCGTGCGCGTCACCGGAACGATCATGTTGCGTGGCCATCCGTTCGCGGTCGACGACACGCTCCTGTACCTCACGAAGGCCCTTTGACCGCGGAGCCGTCTACGCTGCGTCCGGGCCGGTGGCCTCGCGCTCAACCGACCTGGGCCGTGGCCAATCTGGTCAGATGCCAGCAATGGCCGCCAGGGTGGAGCTCCGTGAGATCACAAAGGACTCGCTACGCGCGGTGCTCGATCTTGCGGTCGAGCCCGAGCAGCAGGCGTACGTCGCCCCGAACGCACGCTCGATCGCCGAGGCTCACTTCGAGCCACGGGCGTGGTTTCGCGCCGTCTATGCCGACGACGAGCCCGTGGGGTTCGTCATGGCGTACCGCGACCCGCCGAAGGAGTTCTGGGTGTGGCGCTTCATGATCGACGCCGGTCAGCAGGGCAACGGGTACGGCCGCCGCGCACTCGAGCTCCTTGTCGAAGAAGCACGGCAGGAGGGATTCACCGAGGTGAAACTCAGCTACCACCCGGGCGAGCGCTCGCCGCACGCGTTCTACACAGGCTTTGGGTTCGTCGACACCGGCGAGGTCGACGAGGGGGAGATCGTCATGCGGCTCGCCCTCGAGTAGCGCTGGCCGCGCCGCACGTAGCAACATCACCGACGGCTGCGCGAGTGCAGGACTGTCTCTCCCGCACTCCACCCAGGGATCGTCGAGACCCAGGGATCGTCGAGCAACCATTGTGTTGAAATGCGTGGGACCGGCTAGGAACCCGGGAACCGACGAGGAGGATCGACGTGCGTCTAGCGGCGGCACTGTCTGCATTGGTCGTTGCCTGTCTCCTCGCGGGTTGCGGCGGTGAGGGCGATGAGGAAGCGCAGCCGGTCGACGTCCAGGGCGACGAGTACGCCTTCGTCATGGCCGACGAAGCGGAGGGCGGCGTCGTCCGTTTCGACATTTCCAACAGAGGCGAGGAACTGCACGAATACGCGCTCGGACGCCTCGACGAGGGCAAGACACTCGACGACGTCAAGGAGGCTCTCGAGTCCGGCGAGGATCCGCCCGATTGGTTTGTCGATGTCGGCGGCGTTCCGCTGCTCTCACCGGGCGAAGAACTGGGACTTACACGCGAGCTGGAAGCCGGCACGTATGTCTTCCTGTGCTTCATTCCGTCGCCGCAAGGAGTCCCCCACGTCGAACTTGGAATGCTCAAGTCCTTCGAGTTGAGGGGTGACTCCGGGGCACCGCTGCCGGATCCCGACGCCGTGATCGTTGCGAACGACGCCGGCTACGACATTCCGGATCTCTCCGCCGGAGAGCAGACGATCGAGTTGCGGAACGCCGACGATCGCGAGCGGGAGTTCTTCCTCGTGGCGTTGGAGCCTGGAACTGAGATCGAGGACCTCGATCGCTTCTTCGAAGAAGGCGAGAAGGGATCGCCGCCCGCCCAGTTCCACGGCGCCATGCAGACGATCCCCGCCGGCACGTCGGTCTTCATCGACATCGATCTGCAAGAGGGCGTCGAGTACACGTTGAACGACGCGTCAGGCGACCAGCCGGTCGTCGCCACATTCACGCCCGAGTAGCTCGCTTGCCTGCCTCGACTGGTCTGGCTAGGGCAGCTGTGAGTGGGCCAGCGTTCGGGACTGTTTCCTGAGGCGACCGGTGCGAGTCTGTTACCCCATAGTCTGGGCTGCTTTGCCCTGAACCAGCTCCTTGAACGCGGCCTCGTCGCGGATCGGGTCGAAGTCGCTGTCCCCGGCAGCAAGCGAACGGAACGGCTCGTGGCGGTCGATCGCGAGCCGGAGATGCCTGATCGCGTCGTCTGTCCGGCCGGCGAGGCTCTCGCAACACGCGAGGTTGTAGAGCGGCCCTGCGTACTCAGGATGAGCTTCGATCAACTCGCGCCCCCGATCGGCAGCCTCGGCGTATTCGCCTGACTCGTAGAGATGATCGAGCGGCATCCAAAGCTCGCCGCCCTGGGGCACGTACGCCTTCCCCGGAGTTCCGCCGAGCGCGACGAGCGTCGTCCCCGGCTCCTCAGCGAACGCCGTCCGCTTCACCTCGGGGCGAACGAAGACGAGTGTGCCCGCGGGTGCGTCCACCCGCTCGCCGTCGAGCTCGAACGTCGCGCGCCCTCGCTGGACGAGGTACAGCTCCTCCTGCAAGTCATGCTCCTGTGACTCGTCGTGCTCGTTGATGAGCCGATCGCCCACCTGATGAGCTGTAAACGCATTGACGCCGAAGGACGTGATACCGAAGTGGAACCGGACAGGCCGCCAAGGACAGCGGCCGTCGCTGATCTCGTCGATCCCGTCAATCTGGGCCACCGCGTAACCGCTCACTCGGCCCTCCTCCATCGGGTTGTGGGAATAAGCAAGCGACCCAGCCTAACGAGCGCCCCGGCAAGGATCGACCACCTCGCCGCGACGAGACCGTAGATGCTCGCCTGCGCGAGACTCCTCTCGCCTGGCGTTTAACGAGCTGACGCGAGCCCAGCCCCCACCTCGCGGGTCAACTCGACGAGCGCCCGCACGTCGTCGTCGGTGGTGCGGTAGTTGACGATGCACGGCCGCAGACAGACGGTGCCGTCCACCTTCGCAGGGGCTATCCAGACGCGGCCGTCCTCCTGAAGCGCGCGAACGAGGCGGGCGTTGTGCTCGTCGAGGTCATCGACGCCCGCGGGAATGTGCCGGAACGGCACGACCGAGAGCGGCGGCGGCCCGCACATCGTCTCGAGGTCGTCGTGGCGCGACACCACCTCGTAGAGGAGCCGCGCCTGGCCGAGGTTGCGCTCGATGGCGGCGCGAATCGCGTCCGCTCCGTGGGCGCGAAAGGCGAGCCAGAGCTTCAGCGCCCGGAACGGCCGTGAGTACTCGAGCGTGATGTCGACCATGTGATGCTCGGGCCGCTCGTGCGGGATGTAGTCCTCCTCGTGCGCGAGCGCGCCGTGGAGGTCCTCCCGCCGTCGCACAAGCACGACGCCGCACGCCTTCGGGAGATAGAGCCATTTGTGCGCGTCGAGCGTTACCGAGTCGGCCCGCTCGATCCCCGCGAAGAGCGCTGCGCCGGACGGCGTCGACGCGGCCGCGACGCCGTATGCCCCGTCCACGTGGAGCCACGTCCCTCGTGGCTCGCAGACGTCGGCGAGCGCGTCGATCGGGTCGACGGCTCCCGTGAGCGTTGTCCCGGCTGTCGCAACGACGGCGACCGGGGCGATGCCGGCGCCGAGGTCGGAGTCGATTGCCTCGGCAACTGCATCCGAACGGAGTCGCCGCTGATCGTCCAGCGGCAGCGACCGGACACTCTCGGAGCCGAGCCCCAGGAGCTCCGCCGCCCGGACGACGGAATAGTGGGCCTCTCGCGAGCAGTAGACGGCCGCAGGCCGGCCGCCGACGCCGTCGTGGCGCGACCCCGGAAGCGCCCGCTCGCGCGCGGCGGCGAGCGCGGTGACGTTCGAGATCGTCCCACCGCTCGTGAAGGCGCCGGCCGCGGCCGGATAGCCGATGAACTCGCCGACCCAGCGCACCGCCTGGTCCTCGACCTCGGAGGCGGCCCCCGACCAAACGGCCAGGTTGACGTCGAAGCACGACGCGAGGAGGTCGCCGATCACACCGATCTCGAGGCCGGACGAGCCGACGAACGCGAAGAAGCGCGGCCGCGGCTGCGCGATCGAGACGTCGAGGATGCTGGCCGCGTCGTCGAGCGCCGCGATCGCGCTCGAACCCTCGCCCGGGAGGGCGGCTCGCAGGAGCTCGTTGAGCCGGTCGTCGATGCGGGGCTCACCGGGTCGCGCCTGGTCGAAGCTCCGCCAGGCCTCGGCCACCATCGCGGCGGCGTGCCCGAGTACCTCCTCGCGTGTCGCGTCGAGACGGAGAGACGGTGCGCCGGACGCGGCGCCGGAGGTCGCGCTCATTCGGCCGGGGAGTGTAGTGCGGCCCATCCGACGCCTTGCGTCGACGCCGTCATCTCCGACGCGAACGGTCGGGCACACATCTGGCACAAAGCTGACACAGGCCCGTCACTGTTTCTCCGATACCGTGACAACAGGGCACCTGGGGTGCCCCTGGGGGTGGTTCTGCTGTCGTGGCCGGCACGGAATGGGGCTCGCAGCGCTCGCGGGGTCACGCGGTCGTTCCGTCCAGGATCTGCAACGTCTTGAGGTCGGAGTAGAAGTCGAGCGCGTAATCACCGCCCTCGCGCCCGATTCCCGAGATCCCGATCCCGCCGAACGGGGCGGTCAGGTCGCGTACGAGGAAAGTGTTCACCCAGACCGTCCCGGCGCGCACGGCGCGGCCGACGCGCGCGGCGCGCTCCTCCGAGCTCGTGTAGACGATCCCGGAGAGGCCGTAGCGCGTGGAGTTCGCGAGCGCGATGCCCTCGTCCTCGTCGGCGAACGTCTGGAGGGTGAGCACGGGGCCGAACACCTCGCGCTGAACGATCTCCGACTCGTTGTCCATTGGGACAACGAGCGTGGGATCGTAAAACAGCGGCCCCACGTCGTCGCGGCGCCGCCCGCCGCGGACGATCTCGTCGCCGTTTGCACGTGCGCGCTCGACGAATCCCTCGACCCGAGCAAGGTGGTCGGGATGGATGAGCGGCGACACGGTGGTGGCGTCGTCGCGTGGATCGCCGAGCACGTGCTCGTCGGTAAAGGCGTGGAAGAGCTCGAGGAACCGGTCGGCGACGGCCTCGTCGACCAGCAGCCGGGTGCCTGCGAGGCACACCTGGCCGGCGTCGTCGTACTGTCCCGCCGCCTTCCGCGCCGCTGCCTCGAGGTCGGCGTCCCCGAAGACGAGCAGCGGCCCCTTGCCGCCGAGCTCCCCCGTGAACGGGACGACGTTCCGCGCTGCTGCGGTGCCGATATGCACGGCGGTCTCGGGTGACCCGGTGAACGAGATGCGTCGAACACCGGGTTGGCGTGTCAGCGCGGCCCCGACCTCTTCCCCGATGCCCTGCACGACGTTGAAGACACCGGGTGGCAGGCCTGCCTCGGCGACGAGGTCACCGAGGAGCGAGCACGAGAGCGGCGACCATTCGGCCGGCTTGAGGATCACCGTGCAACCCGCGGCGAGCGCCGGTGCCGTCTTCCAGGTCGAGAGCATGAACGGCGCGTTCCACGGCGTGATCACGACCGCAGGCCCGCTCGGCATCCTGATCACGCGGTTGCGCGTGCCGTTCGACTCCCAGACCCGCTCCTCGTACGCGACGGCGAGATCGGCGTACGCGCGGAAGTTCCGGGCGCCGCGCGAGATTACCCGCGCACGGAGAGAGCGAAGGAGCATCGCCATGTCGGCGCACTCGACCGCGGCCAGCCGGTCGACGTTCGCGTCGATCAGCTCGGCGAGCCGATGGAGGTGGGTCGCGCGGCCGGCGGCGCCGAGCGCCGCCCATGCGGGAAACGCCTCGGTCGCCGCAGCGACCGCGAGCTCGGCCTCGCGCTCCGAGCCGCGGGCGACCCCGGCGAGCGGCTGCCCGTCGATCGGGGAGAGGTCGGTGAATGTCGCCTCGCTCGCAACGCGCTCGCCGCCGATGAAGTGTTCGGTCGAGACCTCCACGCCCGCGACCTCGACGGAGCGCTCAGACATCAGCGACCGTCCTGACCAGGCGTGCGCTCACCAGGGGTGCGCTCACCAGGGGTGCGCTCACCAGGTGTGCCACCAGGGGCGCGGCTGAAGCGACGCCCTGCAGGCGGCCGGGGAGCGACTTTGTGGTGATTCACCACAAGCGTTGTCTGCGCCGCGTCGCTCAGGAGCGAAGCTCCTTCACCGTCTCGAGGTCGTCGACGGTGTAGGCGAACGTGAAACGGTAGCCGCGCCCGATTCGCAGGGGGGCGAGGGCGTCGATCTCCTCGTGGCCGGCGCCGAAGAGCTCGAGCGTGGCAGCGCCCTCCCAAACCTCGGAGATCGCCCGGTCACGGGACACCGCCCGGACGAGCTCGTGGACGGCCGGATCGTCGTGCCGGCCGGCCGCGAGGCGCGGAAAGTGGCGGACGTTGACGATCGGCGGCGCGTTGTGGAACGGCCCACCGGCCGACGAGCGCTCGAGCGTCACGGTCGCCTCGGCGACGCGCCGCTCGTACGCGGCGCACGTCGCTCCGAAGCGAGCGCCCGCCTCCATCCCGGGGTCGGCCGGACCGCCGAGCCCGAAGCTGCGGGTCATCCAGATCGAGCCGAGCTTCTTCGGGAATCCCTGGATCCAGCCGCGCGTGAGCGCGAAGTCTCGGTCGACCCAGATGTAGGAGCACACCGCCACCTCTTCACCGTCGAGCAGGCCGTTGACGACGACGAAGACCTCCTTGTACTGCGAGCGTGACGGGTCGACGAGCTCGCCGCCGCCCTCCGAGCAAGACTGCCAGTCTGCGGCGACGAAGGCACACCGGCCCGGGTCGGGATGCGGCTCGATCCCCTCGGGCAGGAACGCGACCGCCCGCTCCGGGTCGGCCCAGTAGTCGATCACGAGGAACGCACCGACGTAGTGCCACGGCGGATACGGCACGAGCGACGACCGGCCCTCCGGTGTCAGCGGCACGGTGTACCCCTTCGGCGTCATGCTTCCACCCCCGGCGGCGGCAGCACCCGGCCGCGGGTCTCCCAGCTCTCGCGCTCGAACTCGACCGCGACCGAGTCGAACCGGAAGTACGACCGCGGCGGCAGCGGCCCCCAGGTGTTGGACGAGTATCGGTCGTCCGGATAGACACGCGGCACGTGGTCGTCGGCCAGCCGCTCCATGTCGCAGTAGAGCTCGACGTGACACGGCTCCTCCGTGATCCGCACGTAGGTCGCGATGTTGCCGGCGATCCCGTGGCGCGTCGGCCCCCACGAGACCCAGCGGCCGTGGCGCGCGAGGTGGTCGAGCAGGTCGCGCATCTTCCCGATGTCGACGACGTCGAACGCCAGATGGTGGAAGTGCGCATCGCCTGTCTCGACGAGCGCCATCACGTGGTGCTCGGAGTCGATGTGGAGCCAGACGCCGGCCTCGCCGAGCCAGTCGGAGACCCTCAGCCCGAGGACCTCGGTGTAGAACGCGACGTTGGCCCGGACGTCCCCGGTGAGGCAGTTGACGTGACCGAGGCGGCGGGGGCCGCCGAGATGCACCGTCGTCGACGGCCTGGCGTGCTGCGGCCACCGCTCGACGTCCTCCGACGGCGAGCGATGCGGCAGGAGCTGAATCGCCCGCCCGTCCGGGTCGCTCACCCAGACGACGCCGTCGCTGGCTTCGAGTTCGACGGCACGTTCCTCTAGGTGTTCGATCGCGTCAGCGATCGAACACCCGTGATGCAGCTGGAAGGCGACGTGGTCGTAGCCGGCGTCCGGGCCTTCGACGAGCTCCAGGCAGTACGGCTCGTCGTTGCACGCAAGGAACGCGCGCCCGGAATCGCGCTTCCGCTCGACCAGGCCGAACTGCAGACACCACCGCGCCACAGACTCCTCCAGATCGGCGACCCGCAGACCCACGTGGTCGATGCTCGCGAGGCGGATCAGGACGTTTGACCTTCCAGCACCCTGCGCTCCGCCTCGTCTTCCGGGATCGCGAGCGCCACGTGGAGGGTCTGCGCCGAGACCTGAAGCTGCTCCCCCGGTCCGCTGAGGTCGACGTCCCATTCCTCGATCCTGTTCGTCAGCCGGCCGACGCCGTCGATCTCCACCTCCACCACGTCGCCTGCCTTCATCGGGCGCGAGTTGGCAGGGGTCCCTGTGAGAACCACGTCGCCGGGCTCGAGCGTGATGGTTCGGCACAGGTCGGCGAGCTGATACGCGACTCCGAACAGGAGGTCGCCGGCGGTGGTCTCCTGGACGACATGCCCGTTCAGGTACGTGCGGAGCGTGAAGTCGGTCGCGTCGAGCTCCCCGGCCGGGACGAGCTCCGGCCCGAGTGGGAGAAATCCGTCCTGCCCCTTCACGCGGAGCATCGAGCCGCGATCGGCGTGCCGGAAGTCGTGCATCCCGACGTCGTTCGCGCACGTGTAACCCGCGACGTGGTCGAGGACGGCGTCCAGAGGCACGCCCTTCATCCTCTGGCCGACGACCACCGCGAGCTCCCCCTCGTAGTTCATGAACCGGGCGCCGCGCGCCATCCGGATGGGCCGCCGGTGGCCGTTCAGCGTTGTCGGCGGCTTGACGAAGTACGACGGCTCGGGGGGCGTGCGCGCCGCGTACTCCTCGACGCGGGAGCGGTACGTGAGGTGGACGGCGAGAATCTTTGTCGGTTCAGCCGGAGCGAGGTAGAGCGCCTCGGCCTCGTCGAGCTCGGTCCCGTCCTCGAGCACGATCGACGCGCCGACGAGGCGACCCCACCGCGCCTCGCCCTCTAGCTCGACGCGGACGACACGTTCGGGAACCTCAAAGGTGGGCTGCATACTCCTCCACCTCCCACGCCGTCACGACCTCCGGGTCGAGCTCGCCGACCGCCTCGCCGAAGCGCTCCACCTCGAAGCGCTTCATCGCCAGAAACGTCGAGACGAGCACCGGGCCGAGACGCTCCGTCAGCCAGGCGTCGGCCTCCAGCGCGTCGAGCGCGGCGCCGAGGTCGGCGGGCAGCCGCGTGCCTGCGTGCGCGTCGTCCATCCGGTAGGCGTCGCCCACCACTGGCTCCGGCGGCTCGAGCGCGCGCTCGATCCCGTCGAGGCCCGCCAGGAGGAGAGCCGCCGTGATCAGGTGGGCGCACGCCGCCCCATCCCCTGTCCGTATCTCGACCCGCGAGCGGGCGCCTCGCTCGAGGGGGACGCGGCACATCGCGGTTCGATTGTCGTGCCCCCAGTTGCCGTGTGTCGGCGCGAGGCTGTCAGGGAGGATGCGCTTGTACGCGTTGACCGTCGGACCCAGCAGCGCCTGCAGCCCCGACGCGTGCTCGAGGATCCCCGCGACGAAGCTCGCCGCGAGCGGGCTGATCCCCTCCGCGCCTGAGCCGTCCGCGAACGCGTTCTCGCCGGCCTCGTCGGCGAGCGAGATGTGCAGGTGGAAGCCCGAGCCGCCCTGATCCCCGAAGGGCCTGCCCATGAACGTGGCCATGAGCCCCTCGCGAGCAGCAATCTCCTTGACCGCGGCCTTGAGCATGAACGCGCGGTCGGCGGCATCGAGCGCCTGCGAGTGCTTCACGTTGATCTCGTACTGCGAGTTCATGAACTCGTGGTTTGCGGCGAAGGCCTCCAAGCCGAGCTCGTCACACCAGAGGAGCATCCGGAGCACGACCTCGCGCGGATCGGAGACGGCGCCGACCGTGTAGACCCGCGACAGCTCGTCGACATAGCGGCGGAGGCTGCCGTCCTCGGAGCGGTCGCGCTCGACGAGGAAGAACTCGAGCTCGGGGGCGACGATCGGGGTCAGCCCCCGGGCCTCGTACGCGGCAACGACCCGCTGGAGGAGCGCCCGCGGGCACGACGGCCAGTAGTCCGAGCCGTCGAGCGCCCACGCCTCACCGAGGCACCAGACCACCTCGGGCTGCCAGGGGACGCGCCGGATCGTCGAGAGGTCGGGACGGACGGCGAAGTCCACGTAGCCGACCTCTCCGCCCACGACAGGCGTGTGCCGCAGGTCGGTGCCCATCACGGCCGCGCAGAAGTTCGCGCCCTCCTCGCAGAGGTCGGGGAAGTGGCGCAGCGGGATGTCCTTACCACGCGCCACCCCGTGGAGATCCGTGTAGAGCAGCCGTACGGCCCGCACGCCTTGCTTGGCCAGGTCGTGGACCACCGCCTCCGCCGGGACGTGGGCTCTGCCCGCGTCCCGCTGGCCCTCCGCGGCCGCCTGGTGATCCTGCATTCCGACCCTCCAGTCCGTCATTCGACCACCCGCACCGGCATCCGCTTGATGCCGTTGAAGAAGTTCGAGCGTAGCCGCACAGGCTCGCCTGCCAGCTCGAGCCGCGGGAGGTACGGAAGCATCTCCTCGAGCCAGATCTGGATCTCGAGCTTGGCGAGATGCGCGCCGAGGCAGAAGTGCGGGCCGCCGAGACCGAAGGTGACATGGCGGTTCGGCGCGCGCCCGACGTCGAGCCGGTACGGATCGACGAACTTCGCGTCGTCGTAGTTCGCTCCCGCGTACCAGATCGTCACCTTGTCGCCGCGTCGGATCGTCCGCCCGTGCAGCTCGACGTCGCGCGTCGCCGTCCGACGGAAATGATGGACGGGATGGGCGCGCCGGAGCAGCTCGTCGGCCGCGGCTGCGGCGAGCAAGGGGTCGGCGACGAGACGGGCCAGCTCGTCCGGGTGGGTGAGTAGGTCGGCGAGGCCGAGGCTGATCGTGTGCCGCGTCGTCTCGTTCCCGGCCGTCGTGAGCAGGATGAACATCGTCCCGAACTCCTGCTCCGTGAGCCGTGAGCCCTCGATCTCCGCCTCGACGAGCTTCGTGGTGATGTCGTCGCGCGGCTCGCCGCGACGCGCCTGTCCGAGCTTTCGGCCGTACTCGATCAGGTCGAGAGAGAACGGGCTCGAGAACGGCAGCATCCGGAGCTTCGGATCCCGGAGGGCGCGCTCGGCGACGTACTCCTCGCCGACGACGTCCGGATCCGTATTGCCGAGGATCTTGTCGCCGAGCTCGATGATCAGGCGGCGATCCTCGACGGGGAGCCCCATGATCTCGGAGAACACCCACATCGGGATCTCGGCCGCGACCGACTCGACCCAGTCGAACTCGTCGTGCTCGAACGCGCGGGCGAGGATCCCCGCCGCGAGCCCGCGGATCCGCTCCTCATACGTATTGACGACCCGCGGAGTGAAGCCCTTGTTGACGAGCCCGCGCATCCGTGTGTGAGGCGGTGGGTCGGTGTCGATCATCGACTTGCGCGCCAGGAGCTCCTCGGGCGTCAGGTCCTGGAGCGACGTCCCTCCGAGCTCGGACGAGTACGTCTGCCAGTCCTTCGAGACCTCGACGACGTCGTCGTAGCGGGTGAACGCCCAGAACCCCTGCCCGTCGCGTTCCGGCTGCCAGTGGAGCGGCGCGTCGCGGCGCAGGAGCGCGAGCCAGTCGTACGGGACGCCGCGCTCCCACACATCGAGGTCGGCCAGGTCGACGTCGTCGAGCGAGAGACCGTCGAGCGAAGGCCCCGCGACCGTGACGGAGCCGCGCCTGGTCGCCGGTGACGTGGTCGTCGCGCGCGTGCGCGGCCTCCGCGGCGACGGGGGGTGGTGAAAGGCGCACCAGCAGTGAGCCGCCTTCCGCGCGGGCCTCGTAGATCGGAAGCGGATCGAGCGCGGGCGGCGTGAGCACGTCGCCCGTGCGGACGTCGAACTCGGAGCCGTGGCACGGGCAGACGACGACGGCGCCGTCGAGCTCGCCCTCTGCGAGCGAGCACTCCTCGTGAGTACAGGTGTCGTCGAACGCGATCCACGCCCCGCCGAGCCGGCTCACGCAGACGGGGCGCCCGCCGGCCTCGACCCTCCGGAGCGCGCCCTCCGCAGGGTCGTCGACGCGACCGACGTCATGCCATACGAGCTCCGTCACTACGAGGCCGGACCGTAGTCGAGCGTCTCGTCGAGCGGCGGCACGCCCTCGTGCTCGGCCGCATGCCTCGCGGCGTTGTCGACGTTCCTGCGCCGCGTGATCATCAGGATGAGGAACCACGCGAGCGCCACCACGACGACCCCGATCGTCCAGTAGAGCGCCTCCCAGTTCACGTTCGAGCGATCATGCGGGTCCGGCTTGAGCGCTCCGAGGTAGCCGAGGACCGGCGTGAGGACGGCGATCCCGACGACGACGTACTGCCACCACTTGTTGCCTGCCTGCCGCACGAGGCCGAAGGCTGCGACGGCGAGGATCAGGTAGACGAGCTCGACCGCGAGCGATCCGATCGTGGCCGACAGGATGAAGGTCGCAAATCCGTCGGGAAGGGTCGGGACGAGGTTGCCTGAGTCGTCGGGCGCGAGGAACAGGCGCGAGCCGTAGTCGGCGAGCCACGAGAGCAGCATCAGCCCGATGCCTCCCACTGCGACGACCAGGTTCCCGACCCACGGCGTACCGAAGCGAGACGTCTTCGTGAAGACCGACGGCAGGAGGCCGTCGCGGGCGAGCGCGAAGAAGCCGCGGCCGATCGTGACGCAGATCGCCAGCGCGAGGGCCATCGCGTCGAGGATCACGACGAGGTCGAGGATCGTCGCGAACCATGAGCCGATGTACTCGGTGGCCATCGTGTTCACGGCTGCCGGGTCCGCTGCCCACGCTCCCTGCTCGACCGCTTCCTTGCCGTAGCCCATTGAGAACGCGAACGACATGACGACGTAGAAGGCCGCGGCGGCCGCGATCGTGAAGAGCACCGCGCGGGGTATCGAGCGGTGCGGGTCGTGCGACTCCTCGCCGATCGAGGCGGCGGCCTCGAAGCCGACGAACAGCAGGATCCCGAGCAACACGCCCCCCATGACACCGCCGCCCGTGAGGTCGAGGAGCCCGGTCTCGCCGGGGTCGAACACGCTCAACGAGATCCCGTCCGCGCCCCCCTTGGCGACGATCACGATCGCGAGGATCAGCATCGGCACGAACGACACGGCCGCGAAGGTGAGCATCGCGCCGACGGCGACGCGGACACCCACGTAGTTGAGCGCGAGGACGATCGCGAGCGCGATCAGTCCCCACACCCACCAGGCAGGCCCGTTGTCCGAGATGTGCGCGTTCCAGAATCCCTCGGCAAGGTTCCCGACCCCGAGGTAGATCCCACCGCCGCCGAGGAAGAGCGTGCCGAGGAAGAAGATCCCGGCCGTCAGCACGCCGACCCAGGGGTGCGCGCCGTGCGTCAGGTACTCGTAGACCGCGCCCGCGCCGGCGAACCGGCGCGCGTAGAGCGCGACGACGTAGCCGATCGCCAGCACGCCGAGCCCTGCGAGCAGGACCGAGAGCGCGGAGTTCCATCCGGCACCCGTGACCGGATTGGAGATGAGGCCGAGGAGGAGAGCAGTCGAGAACATCGGCCCGATCGCGAGTGACTGGGCAACCGCGTGCAGTGTCGAGAGGTTCCGCTCTCCCAGTTGGCCGGCGCCGCCGCTGGTCTGCGTCTGGCTCATCCAGTCCTCCTCCTCGCGCGGTCCGGCGCCCGCTGCGCCGGAGACGACGGTGGTATGCAGGTTCGGGCGCCGAATGTCAACCCACGTCCGACGAGCGCACGGCGTAGGTTTCGCCCGTGCAGCCGCGGATGCACGAGACCTGGCGTGCAGTGCTCGGCGACGAGCTCGAGCAGCCGCACATGGAGGAGCTCCGCGCCTTCCTCGTCGCCGAGGTCGCTGCTGGGCGACGCTTCTACCCGCCCGCCGATCGGGTCTTCAACGCGCTCGAGCTGACGCCGTTCGACCAGGTGCGTGTCGTGATCCTCGGCCAGGACCCGTACCACGGCCCGGGACAGGCGATGGGCCTGTGCTTCTCCGTCTCCGACGGTGTGCCGCTGCCGCCGTCGCTTCGGAACATCTACGAGGAGCTCGCCCGCGACGTCGGCGTGCCACGGCCGACGACCGGAAACCTGACGCCGTGGGCCGAGCGCGGCGTGCTGCTCCTCAATGCGGTGCTCACCGTGTCACCCGGGAAGCCGGCGTCGCATGCGGGGAAGGGCTGGGAGGTCTTCACCGACCGTGCGATCCGCGAGCTCTCCGACCGCCGCGAAGGGATCGTGTTCCTGCTCTGGGGCCGGTACGCGCAGAACAAGGGCGCGATCGTCGACACGGCCCGCCACCACGTCCTCACCGCGGCGCATCCGTCGCCGTACAGCGCGGCCAGCGGCTACTTCGGCTGTTGCCACTTCTCGCAGGCCAACGCGCTCCTCGAGGGGGCCGGCCGCGCGCCGATCGACTGGCGCCTTCCGTAGACTCGCTCCATGCCCTTCGGTCTCGGGATCTGGGAGATGGTCATCTTGCTCGCCGTCGTCGCGCTCCTGTTCGGGACGAAGGGCGTGCCGCAGATCGCGCGACGCCTGGGGACCGGCGTTCGCGAGGTGAAGGACGCGGTCGCCGAGGTCGATCCGCGGCGCATGCTCGAGGCAGGCGACGACGAGGAGCCGAAGCCCAAGCCGCCCGGTCCCGGCGCCGGGCCGCCTCCAGCGTGAAGGCGTTCAGCCAGCTGACACGATGAGCGATCCCGAGGTCGCGGACGTCACGCGGCGGACGCGTCTCGCAGCCGAGCGGACCTGGCTCGCGTGGTGGCGCTCCGGGATCGCCGCGGCGACCGCCGCGCTCGCGGTCGGCGGTCTCGTGCCCGAGCTCGTCGAGGACGCCGGCTGGCCGTACGTCGCCCTCGGCAGCGGATATGCGCTCGCCGCTTTCGCGATGTTCGCGCTCGGCGGGTTACGGAAGCGGGCCGTCGACCGCGCGCTCGACGAGGGCACGTATGCGCATCTTCCTCTCCCGTGGGCGGTCGCGCTCTCCACCGGGGGTGTCGTGCTCGCCGTCGCAACGCTCCTTGTGATCGTGCTCGCGTGACGAGACTGAACCCGGGACGTGGCCCCCGACCGCGTCCCATCCGAAGCACGCCACCGTTGGGACGCGGCCGGAGGCCACGTCCCAGGCGCTAGTGTCGCGGCGGCGATGGACGAGGCTCGCAGGCTCCTGGTGGCGAACCGCGGCGAGATCGCGGTCCGCATCTTCTCGACGTGCCGCCGCCTCGGGATCGAAACGGTCGCCGTCGTCGGTCCGGGCGATGCGAACGCGCTCCACGCGCGGGTCGCCGACGACGCGGTCGAGGTGTCGTCGTACCTCGACGCGGACGCGCTCGTGGCGGCCGCGCGCGAAGCCGACGCGCAGCTCGTCCACCCGGGCTACGGCTTCCTCGCGGAGAGTGCCGCCTTCGCGGAGGCAGTGGTCGACGCCGAGCTCACCTGGATCGGCCCGCCGCCCGAGGCGCTCCGCCGTGGCGGCAACAAGGTCGAGGCGAAGCGGATCGCAGCTGCCGCGGGCGTCCCTACGCTTTCGATGGGCGATCCCGACGACCTCGGCTACCCGCTGCTCGTCAAGGCTGCTGCGGGTGGCGGCGGGCGCGGGATGCGGGTCGTCGAGCGTCCGGGAGACCTCGCCGACGCGCTGGAGTCGGCCGCGCGCGAGGCGGAGGCCGCGTTCGGAGACGGCACCGTGTACTGCGAGCGCTACCTCGCGAGCCCGCGCCACGTCGAGGTGCAGCTGATCGGCGACCGGCACGGCACAGTGCTCGCGCTCGGCGAGCGCGACTGCTCGGTGCAGCGACGCCACCAGAAGGTGATCGAGGAGTCGCCCCCGCCCGGCCTCCCGCCCGCTCTCCTCGAGCGCATCGCCGGGCACGCGGTCGCCTTTGCCGCCGCACTCGGGTACGAGAGCGCGGGGACGGCCGAGTTCCTCGTCGAAGGCGACGAGGTGTTCTTCCTCGAGTTGAATGGGCGCATCCAGGTCGAGCACCCCGTGACCGAGGAGGTGACAGGGCTCGACATCGTGGAGCTTCAGCTCAGGGTCGCGGACGGCGGGTCGCTCGCCGACCTCCGACCGACGTCGAAGGGACACGCGGTCGAGGCGCGCCTGTACGCCGAGGACCCGCGGACGTTCCTCCCCCAGCCCGGAGAGGTCCGACGGCTCGTGCTCCCAACCGACATACGCGTCGACGCGGGTGTCGAGGAGGGCGACGAGGTCGGTGGCGCCTACGACCCGATGATCGCGAAGCTGATCGCCCGCGGCGCCGACCGCGACGACGCGCTCGACAGGCTCGCCAATGCGCTCGAGGAGACGGTCGTCGAAGGGGTGACGACCAACCTCGCATTCCTCCGCTGGCTCGTCGCGCACCCGGCCTTCCGTGCGGGCGACGTCTCGACGGACTTCCTGACCCGTTTTCCGCCACTCTCCCCTCCCCCGCTCTCCCCGCCGGCCGGACCGTGGAGCGAGGGCTGGCGTCTCAACCTTCCCCCGCCGCCGACGCAGGCGCCCCTCCAGGTCGAGACGGCCGCGCGAGGCGGCGCCGCGGGCGCAGGTGCCGACGGGCGCGTCACGGCGCCGATGCCAGGCAAGGTGATCGAGGTACGGGTGGCGGACGGCGACGACGTCGAGTCCCACCAGCCGCTGGTCGTGCTCGAGGCGATGAAGATGGAGCAGGTGGTGACGGCCCCCTACGACGCCGGCGTCCGCTCGGTCGACGTGAGCGTCGGTGACCAGGTCACGTCGGGAACGGTGCTCGTCACGCTGGAGTCGTCATGACGGTGCTCGCGTCGCACGTCGTCCACGACGAGGCGTTCGCACGGCGCGAAGCACGCATGGCGGAGCTCGTGGCGGAGCTCCGCGAGCGCACGGCGCTCGTCGCCGCCGGCGGAGGAGAGGCTTCGGTCGAGCGGCACCGCTCGCGCGGCAAGCTTCCTGCCAGGGAGCGGATCGACCGGCTCGTCGATCCGGGCTCGGCGTTTCTCGAGCTGAACGCGCTCGCCGCGTGGGAGCTGTACGACGGCCAGGCGCCGTCGGCCGGGATCGTGACGGGAGTGGGAATCGTCGAGGGTCGCGCGTGCGTGATCGTCGCCAACGACGCCACGGTGAAGGGCGGCACGTACTTCCCGCTCACGGTGAAGAAGCACCTCAGGGCCCAGGAGGTGGCCGAGCAGAACCACCTGCCGTGCCTCTACCTCGTCGACTCGGGCGGCGCGTTCCTCCCGCTCCAGGACGAGGTGTTCCCCGATCGCGAGCACTTCGGGCGGATCTTCTTCAACCAGGCGCGCATGTCTGCGAAGGGGATCCCTCAGATCGCGGTCGTGATGGGCTCGTGCACGGCGGGCGGCGCCTACGTCCCTGCGATGTCGGACGAGACGATCATCGTGCGCGGCACCGGGACGATCTTCATCGGGGGCCCGCCGCTCGTGAAGGCTGCGACGGGCGAGGAGGTGACGGCCGAGGAGCTCGGCGGCGCCGACGTCCACACGCGCCGCTCCGGTGTGGCCGATCACTACGCGACCTCCGACGAGCACGCGCTCGCACTGGCGCGCCAGATCGTCAGGAACCTCGGCGATCCCCCACCCGTTCCGTGGGAGCTCGCCGCACCAGAGCAGCCCGTCGTCGATCCGGCGGACCTCTACGGGCTCGTTCCCGAGGACTTCCGGCACGAGCTCGACCCGCTCGAGTTGATCTCGCGGATCGTCGACGGCAGCCGCTTCCACGAGTTCAAGGCGCTCTACGGCGACACCCTCGTGTGCGGCTTCGCTCGCATCGAGGGGTATCCGGTCGGAATCCTCGCGAACCGCGGGATTCTGTTCGCAGAGTCGTCGCAGAAGGGCGCGCACTTCATCGAGCTGGCCTGCAAGCGGCGGATCCCGCTCGTCTTCCTGCAGAACATCACCGGCTTCATGGTCGGGCGCGAGTACGAGGAAGGCGGCATCGCGCGCGACGGCGCGAAGCTCGTGATGGCGGTCGCGTGCGCGGACGTGCCGAAGTTCACCGTCGTCACGGGCGGCTCGTTCGGCGCGGGCAACTACGCGATGTGCGGCCGGGCGTATTCGCCGCGTCAGCTGTGGATGTGGCCGAACGCCAGGATCTCGGTGATGGGCGGCGACCAGGCCGCAATGGTGCTGTCGATGGTCGGCGACAGCGACCCGGACGAGATCCGTGCGAAGTACGAGCGCGAGGGCTCGCCGTACTACTCGACGGCGCGCCTCTGGGACGACGGGATCATCGACCCGCGAGACACACGGCGGGTGCTCGGTCTCGGCCTCTCGGCCGCCGCGAACGCCCCTGTGCCCGAGACGACCTTCGGCGTGTTCCGGATGTAGACGCGCTACGCGTCGCCCTTGGCGGTGGCGACCCAGTCCACGATCTGCTCTGCCCTGATCGGCAGCGAGGTGATCGTCACGCCGTAGGGCGACAGCGCATCCTCGATCGCCGCGCTCAGGATCGCCGGGGTGAGCATGCGACCGCCCTCCCCTGCCCCCTTGATGCCGTAGGCGGTGTACGGCGACGGGGTCTCCTGGTGGCCGACGGTCATCGTCGGCACGTCGAGCGCCGCGGGCAGGTGGTAGTGCTCGAAGTGCTCGTTGAGGACACGCCCCTCGTCGTCGTAGAGGATCTCCTCGTAGAGCGCGGTGCCGAGGCCCTGCACGGTCCCGCCGATCACCTGGCCGTCGAGCGTGCGCGGGTTGACGATCGTCCCCGCGTCGTGCACGGCCGCGTAGCGGAGGAACGAGATCGCCCCCGTCTCGACGTCGACCTCGACGACGGCGATGTGCCAGGCGTGGCCCACGAACGGATAGAAGATCCCGAGATCCGAGCGATCGTCGCTGGGCAGCGTCGTGAGCGGATGGTCGTAGGTCGACTGCGCGGCGAGGCCGCTCGGCATGTCGGGCGGCAGGTCGAGGCGGAACATGTACGCGGTGAGCGCGACCTCGGCGAGCGTCAACTGTCGGTCGGGCACCCCGACGACGCCGACCCCGCCGTTGCGAAACTCGAGGTCGGCCTCGGCCGCCTCGAGCTTGTCGCTCGCGATCCGTCGAATCTTCTCCTTGAGCTCCGCCGAGGCGCCCGCGACCGCGCCCGCGACCATCACGGTGTATCGGGAACCAC
Organism: uncultured Actinomycetes bacterium; assembly: GCA_963810295.1. Lineage (GTDB taxonomy): Bacteria > Actinomycetota > Thermoleophilia > Gaiellales > Gaiellaceae > Gaiella. The sequence goes on along the minus strand of CAWEMW010000015.1, from coordinate 262,256 downwards.
CTGGCCCGGTGCCCGGGAGCGCGTTCTGCGAGTCCGCGTAGGAGATCACGACAGACTCGGGGTCGACGTCGAACTCCTCGGCGACGACCTGGGCGACGACGGTCTCGGGGCTGTTGCCCCACATCGACTGCGAGTGGAGCGTGACGAGGATCTGACCGGTCGGATCGATGCGGACGCTCGCGCTCTCCGGGCTCGAGGTCGGGGTGAACTGCGGGTCGTCGAACCAGAACCAGAACTCCGTGGAGCTGAAGACGCTGCGCTCCTGCGACGCGACGACCCCTATGCCCACGTGACGCCCCTCGGCGCGAGCCTGCTCGCGATACGCGACCCAGTGGTCGTAGTCGACCTCCTCGAGCACCTTCTCGAGCACACCCTGGTAGTTGCCCGAGTCGTAGATGTTCCCCGTCGGCGTGCGATACGGGAACGAGTCGGCGGGGATGAGGTTCCGGCGCCGGATCTCGACGCGATCGAGCCCGAGGTCGCGGGCGGCCAGGTCGACGAGTCGCTCGAGCACCCAGTTCGACACCTCCGCGCCGAACCCGCGATACGCCCCCTGCTGGTTCTTGTTCGTCAGCACGGCGGCGAGGGAGTACTCGACGTGCTGGATCCGATAGGGGCCGACGATCTGCGACAGGGCGTTGCCGTGGGTGCCCGTGCCGAACTGGAGGTACGCGCCGTAGTCGTCGACGCACGAGATGCGAAGCGCCTGGAACGTGCCGTCGTCGTCGAAGGCGAGCGACGCCTCGTAGCGGCGGTCGGAGCCGCAGTGGTCGTTCGCGGTGATGTGGGTGATCCGGTCCTCGACGTACTTCACCGGCCTCTCCACGAGCATCGAGAGGAACCCTGCAAGCGTCGGCACCTTGTGCATGAAGAACTTCGAGCCGAAGCTGCCGCCCGCGACGACGGGCACGAGGCGAAGCTTGCCCGCGGGAATCTTGAGCGAGGCGGCAATCAGCCACAGGAAGTACGTGAAGTTCATCGAGTTGGCGTGGATCGTCACGACGCCCGTGCCCGGATCGAAGTCGCCGATCGCGCCGTTCATGTCCATTGGCATCCCGGTCGAGCGAGGCCAGTAGAGCTCGGCGCTGACCGAGCGGTCGGCCGCAGCGAAGGCCGCGTCGACCTCTCCGAACGTGAACGTCCGCTCGTACGCGGTGTTCGTCCCCAGGGCCTCGTGGACGAGCGGCGAGCCCTGCTCGCGGGCGGCGATCGGGTCGAGCACGACGGGCAGCGGCTCGTAGACGACCTCGATCAGGTCGCAGGCGTCCTCCGCCACGTACCTGCTCTCGGCGATCACGGCGGCGACCGTCTCGCCGTAGTGGCGCACCTTCTCGGTCGCGATCATGTCCTGGACGATCGGGCCGGCGCCGAACGACGGCAGCGGCGCTGCGCGCTCGGCGACGTCCTTGCCGGTCACCACCCGCACGACGCCTGGGAGCGTCTCGGCTTTCGACGTGTCTATCGAGACGATACGCGCGTGCGCGTGCGGGCTCCTGAGGACGGCCGCATGGAGCATCCCGGGAAGCGAGATGTCGTCGAGATACCGGCCCTGGCCGCGGAGGAACCGCGGATCCTCGACCCGGTTGAGGCTCTTTCCGAGCCAACGCCGCGGCGCATCTCCGGCCGCGGTCTCGCGTGCGACCTTGGCTGCGTTCGGATCCTGCTCCGCGATGCTCATGAGCCACCTCCCGCGGCCGCCCGAATCGAATCGACGATGTGCTGGTATCCGGTGCAGCGGCAGATGACGCCGTTGATCGCCTCGCGGATCTCGTGGTCGGTGCCTCCGTCGACACGTGCCTGGAGGTACTCGTGCGCCGTGACGAGCATCGCGGGCGTGCAGAAGCCACACTGCAGCCCGCCGTTCTCGTGGAACGCCCGCTGGAGGCGACCGAGCGAGCCGTCCGCCTCGGCGAGCCCCTCGACCGTCGTCACCGAGCGCCCCTCGGCCTGGACCGCGAACATCAGGCAGGCGCGAACGGTCTCACCGTCGAGCAGCACGTTGCAGCTCCCGCAGAAGCCGTGCTCACAGGCGACGTGCGTGCCTGTCAAGCCCAGCTCGTCGCGCAGGAAGTCGGCGAGCGTGACGCGCGGCTCGACGGCGCCTGCGCGACGGGTGCCGTTGACCTCGACCTCGACCTGTACGGGCTCGCTCATGCTGCGATCGCCTGCTCGTAGGCGTCCAGGAGAGCTCGACGGGCGAGCGTCCGGGCGACACGCCGTCGGTACGTGCCGGACACCTCCACGTCGTCCGGCGGGTCGAGTGCGCCGACGAGCTCGCCGACCGCGTCGAGCGTGTCGGCCTCGAGCGACGAGCCGCGGAGCAGGCCGCCGACGTCGACGCGATGAGGGGTCGGAGCGACCCGCAGGAGAACGAGCTCCGCGCCGACGCACGTTCCCGACTCGTCCACGGTCACGGTCGCCGCCGCCGCGACGTTGAGGTACCCGCCGTGTCCGGTCCCCACCTCGTGGAACCCCGCGCCCGTGCGCGGGCTCCGCGCGGGAACGACGATCTCCGTCAAGAGCTCGTCGTGGTCGAGGGCCGTCTCGTGCGGTCCGAGGAAGAACTCGCGCGCGGCGATCGTCCGCTCGCCGCGCGTCGACCGGACGGTGAGCACCGCATCCAGAGCGACGCAGGCAGCGGTCAGCTCGGCCCATGGCGCGGCGTAGGCGAGCGAGCCGCCGACGGTGCCCCGATGCCTCGTCGCGAGATAGCCGGCGTGTCGCCCGGCGGCGCGCAGGAGCGGCTGTGCGGCGGCGGCGACGTCGTTCGCGACGAGCGACTGCTGGCGGGTCAGGGCGCCGATCCGGAGCGCGCCGTCGGGCTGCTCGACCACGTCGAGGCCGGGAACGCGATTGATGTCCACGATCACCGCGGGCTTCTCGATCCGAAGCTTCATCAGCGGCACGAGGCTCTGGCCGCCTGCGAGCACGCGGGCTCCGTCGCCGCGCGCGAGCAGCTCGAGGGCTTCGTCGAGCGAGTCCGGCGCGTGGTACGCGAACGGCGCGGGCTTCATTCGGACGCCTCCCCTGGCACGCCATCCATGTCCTGCGAACCTACGCCGCGCGCGCGTCCGGCGCAACGCCGAACCGTCGCAGTGCGCGCGTCCGGCACCGAACCGTTGCCGTGCGCGCCAGACGCAACGCCGAACCGTCGCCCGTACGCGCCAGACGCAACGCCGAACCGTCGCCGCAGTGTTGGTCCCATCCCAAACCCCCACCCACCCACGGGGAGACCAACGGTATCGCCCTCGCAGTAACGTGTCCGTGCCGGATTCGTGCCGATTGTGTGACCGCGTCCTTGCGGACCGGCCGCGCCCGCGAACCGTCCTTCGCCGCGAAGAACGACGCGACGACCATCGTCGCGCCGGATCAGGCTCGCGACATCACTTCCGGCTCGAGCGGCGAGCATCCCGACCCCCGCCGTCGCGATCAGCTCGCCCGATCCGATCGAGTGGCTGCAGATCGCGATCGGCTTCGGGGGCGGTCTCGTGCTCGCGATCGGTCTCTTCCTGGGAATGCGCATGACGCGTGTCCGCATGCCCGCGCACTGATCGAGCTCACCCGGCCTTGGGGCGCGTCGAGGTCGTCGGAGACGGCCTCGACGCGCTGTTCGAGGTCAGGACGGCCTACGGGAGCTGCCAGAACGGCCCTGTCAGGCCCAGGCCGTCGAGGATCCTCTGGTTCTGCTCGCGCGTGTGCGGCCGCCAGTCGGGCGCGAGCCGGTCGTGCCACCAGGCGACGGCGAGCCGGGCCAGGGTCGTCACCGGGATCGTCGCGCCGGGATCGCGAGCGCCGAGCCAGCGCGCGATGTGCTCTTCCGACCGGAAAAGATTCATCGCGCTTCAGGTGAAGCCGATGTCGTCCCACCACCGTGCAGCGGGGACCAGGCAGTGGAAGAGCAGGCTCTCGTCGCCGGACCGGCCGTCGGCCACCTCGATCTCGAGCGCGTCGCCGCAGTCGGGGCACGTCGTCTCGATCCGTCCGTCGACGTGCAGGGCGGCGCAAATGCCGAACGCGTCCCAGGCGCAGTTGGCGAACCACGAGCGACCGTCCGCCTGCACCCGGTACGCGGTCGGGACGGCCGAGAACGGGTTCGCCATGCGGAGCTCGTCCGTGGCGGAGTCGAGCACGACGGCGTGCTGCTTGTCGAGTCTCCCCCAGCCCGAACGCACCTCGTCGACGGTCGATTCGCCTCGTGCCGCGACCTCGGCGGCGGTGGGTGCCCGGCCGAGCTCGACGAGGAGCCCGTAGGTGGCGTTTCTGAGCTCGAGATCGGACACGTCCATACGCGTCACTCCCCCGTGAACTCGGGCGTGCGCTTCTCGCCGAACGCCTCGACGCCCTCCCGGAAGTCGTGCGTCTGCTGCAGCAGGCCGTAGGCGAGACCCTCGAGCTCGAGACCAACGTGAAGCGGCGCGTCGTAGGCGGCGTTCAGCACACGCTTCGCCATCGCGAGCGCGAGCGGCGAGTGCGCCGAGAGCTCCTCGACGAGCGCCGCGACCCGCGAGTCGAGCTCGCCCGCCGGCACGACCTGCCCGACGAGGCCGAGCGCGAGCGCCTCGTCCGCGGGCACGCGCCGGCCCCGCATGACGATGTCCTTCGCCCGCCCGAGCCCCACCATCCGCGCAAGCCGCTGGGTGCCGCCCGAGCCGGGGATCATGCCGATCGTGACCTCGGGCAGGCCGAGCTGCACGTCGTCGGCGGCGATGCGAAAGTCGCAGGCGAGCGCGAGCTCGAGCCCGACGCCGAAGACGTACCCCTCGAGCCGCGCGATCACGGGCTTCGAGCACCGTTCGGGAGCGGCGACGTTTCGCGCGAGCTGCGACACGAGCCACGGCGAGCGCTCGAGGAAGCCGGCGATGTCGCCGCCCGCGGTAAAGGCACCGCCTGCGCCCGTGAGGACGACGAACCGAACCGCGTCGTCCTCGTCGAGCTCCGCGAACAGCGCCGACAGCTGGTCGCGCGCCGGCATCGACACGCGGTTGAGCTTGCCGGGCACGTCGAGCGTGACCCGCGCGACATTCCCCTCGCGCTCGACCCTGAACCCGTCGTACTCCGTCACGCGCCCTCCTCGTCTCGCAACAGTCGTCGCAGGATCTTCCCCGATGCGCTCTTCGGCAGCGCATCGACGTGTCGGTACTCACGCGGCCGCTTGAAGCGGGCGAGCGACGAGCCGAGGCAGTGTGCGTCGAGCTCCTCGGCCGGGGCGGCCCCGACGACGACGGCCACGACGCGCTGCCCCAACCGCTCGTCCGCCGCGCCGATCACCGCCACCTCGTCCACGGCCGGGTGCGCGGCGAGCACCTCCTCGACCTCGAGCGGATGGATGTTCTCGCCGCCCGACACGATCATGTCGTCGACGCGCCCGTCCACCCACAGGTCGCCGTCCGCGTCGAGGCGCCCGGTGTCGCCCGTCCGGTACCAGCCGTCCTCGATCGCCTTCGCGTCGGCATCCGGCCGGTTCCAGTAGCCGGAGAAGGCCTCGTCGGAATCGAGCTGGACGAGGATCTCTCCCGAATCGGCAAGCCGCACGCGCGTGTTCACGGCCGGGCGGCCGGCGCAGCCCGGCTTGGCCGGCTGGTCGCGACCGATCGTGAACGTGTAGATCTCCGTCGACCCGTAGTGGTTGACGAAGACCTCGGGACCGAAAACCTCGGCGCAGCGCCGTACGAGGGTCGACGTCATCGCGGCGCCCGCGTAGCCCAACGCGCGCACCGACGAGACGTCGGCCGACTCGACACTCGGATGGTTGACCAGGTCGTGGAAGAGCGTCGGCGCGAGGTAGAGCGACGTGATGCGCTGCTTTCCGATGAGTGCGAGCGCCTCGCCGGCGTCCCAGCGCGCCTGTGGCACGAAGCAGCCGCCGACGAGATGCATCGCGACGAGCGAGTGGATTCCCATCGTGTGGTAGAGCGGCATCACGCCGAGGGTCCGGTCGCCCCACCCGTAGCCGTGCTGGAGTGCCTGCGACCATCCGCCGGCTCGGTCCGCCGCGTGTGAGCGCGGGACGCCCTTCGGCCGCCCGGTCGTCCCCGAGGTGTAGAGGAGCAGCGAGATCTCGCGCTCGTCGCGGCCGAGCGCGCCGGGATGCTCGGGCCCGTCGGGGAGCGGATCGCCGTCGCGGATCACGACAGCCGCGCCGCAGTCGTCGAGGCAATAGACGAGCTCCTCCTCCGACGAGCCGCCACGAGAGCGGGACGGGCACTGCGCCCGCCCACTGGCACGCCCAGTAGAGGAGCGCCGTCTCGAGCCTGTTGTCGAGCACGACCGCCACGCGCTCGCCCTCGTTCACGCCGAGGCCGCCAGCGATCCGCTGCACGCGTGGCAAGAGCTCGCCGTACGGGATCCCGGGAAACGCCTCGAGCTCGGGATGCCGTTCACAGGCGGCGAGCAGCGACTGCGCGAGGTTCACGCCTGCGCGACCTCCTCGATCGCGTCGACGATCGGCGCGTAGCCGGTGCACCGGCACAGCTGCCCGGAGAGCATGTCGACGATCTCGTCGCGCGTCGGCGTCCCGCGCGAGAGGAGATCGGTCGCAGCCATCAGGATCCCCGACGTGCAGAAGCCGCACTGAAGGGCATGGTTCCGCCGGAACGCCTCCTGCAACGGCGCCAGGCCGTTCGCGTTCGCAAGCGACTCGACGGTCGCTACGACGCATCCGTCCGCCTGCACCGCGAGCAGGCAGCAGCCGCGCACAGCGACGCCGTCGAGGAGCACCGTGCACGCGCCGCACACGCCGTGCTCGCAGCCGACGTGCGTACCCGTGAGGCCGAGCCGATGGCGCAGAAAGTCCGTCAGGAGCAGCCGCGGCTCGACCGTCTCGCGAACGAGGCGTCCGTTCACGGTCAGCTCGATCGCGATCATGCTGCCGCTTCGATCGCGCGCGCCGTGAGAGTGCCCGTCAGCGCGCGCAGATACGACGCCGAGGCATGCGTCGTCGCGGGCGGATCGACCAAGCGTGCTGCCAGCGCTCCGGCTTCGACTGCGGCGTCACTGCCGCTCGACCCGACGAGCAGCTCCTCCACCTCGCGGAGGCGGGTCGGCCGGTCCGTGACGGCGCCGACCGCGATGCGCGCCGCCGACACGACGCCGGCATCGCGACGCAGCACGACGGCGACCATCGACTGCGCGAAGTCACCCGCCCGCAGCGCGAGCTCGATGAACGCACACGTCTCCCCCTCGGTCGGAAGCGGCCACGCGGTCTCGACGACGAGCTCACCTGGCCGGAGCGTCGTCAGGAAGTGCGTCACGAAGAACTCGTCGGCCGGGATCTCGCGGCGACCGCTCGGCCCTTCGACGACCACGACGCCGCCGAGCGCGACGAGGCAGAGAGGCAGCTCCGCCGCCCCGTCCGCGTGGGCGATCGAGCCGCCGACCGTGCCGCGGTTCCGCGTCACGAAGTGCCCGACGAACGGCAGCGCCTGCCGGACGAGTGGATGGACACGCTCGTCGTCTGCGAGCGCGGCCTGACGCACCGTGGCGCCGATCCGAAGCCCACCATTCCCAGAGATCTTGTCGAGCCCAGCGCGGTTCAGGTCGACGAGCACGCTCGGTCGTACGAGGCCCATGTTCAGCGCGGGCACGAGGCTCTGCCCGCCTGCGATCGGCTTCGCGTCCTCCCCACCCTCCGCGAGGGCGCCCAGCGCCTCTTCGAGCGATCCCGCGCGAACGTACTCGAACGGCGCGGGCTTCACGACTCGCCCTCTTCGTGGATCAGGCTCCAGACCCGCGGCGCCGTGAGCGGCAGCTCGACGTCGTCCCGCCCGATCGCCTCAGCGACGGCATTGGCGATCGCAACCGGCGCCGACATCGTGTTGCCTTCGCCGAGCCCTTTCGCCCCCAGTGCCGTGAACGGCGAGGGCGACGAAAGATGCCCGATGCGCGGCGTCGGCAGGTCAGGTGCGGTGGGGGTCAGGTAATCGACGAGGGAGCCCGTCATGAGATTCCCGGACTCGTCGTAGACGTGGCGTTCGAACAGAGCCGCGCCGGCGCCGTGCGCGAGCCCCCCGAGGATCTGGCCGTCGGCGAGCGCGGGGTTCAACAGCACGCCGGCATCGTGCACCGTCACGTAGTCGGTCACGCTCACGGCGCCGGTCTCGCGGTCGATCTCCACGGCGCAAACGTCGACGATGAAGCCGTGCGCGCCGGACGAGGCGACGCGGTCCTCCGCGTCCGGAGGGTCGAGGTTGGGCGCGGCCCAGAAGGCGACAGCGGCCAGGCCAGGCTCCATGTCCTTCGGAAGCCCTTCGGGGTTCCAGTGAGCCATTCCCGCGACCTTGCGCAGCGGAAGCTCGGGCTCGTCGACGTGCGCCCGGATCGCGTCGACCTTTGCCCGAATGCGTCGTGCGGCAGCCTGGACTGCACCGACTCCGACACCCGAGAACCGTGACGAGTAGTTCCCAGACGCGACGGTCCACGGCGTCGTCTGAGTGTCGAACTCGGAGAGCACCGTCACCTCGTCCGGCGCACACCCGAGCTCGTCGGCGACGACCTGCGCGCAGACCGTCCGGTGCCCCTGTCCCTGCGGCGTGGTGGCAAGCCGCACCGTGATGCCGCCGAGTGGGTCGACAGTCACCGACGCGCCCTCAGCGTTGCCCGACTTCGGCAGGGTTGCCGCCCGCTCCACCGCCGTCTGCGCGAGCGTGATGTAACCCATGTTCGAGATCGAGGGCTCGACGATGCAGGCGAGCCCGACGCCGGCGAGTCGCCCCTCGGCGCGCGCGCTCGCGACTCGCGCACGGAGTGCCTCGTACTCCGACAGCTCGAGCGCCCGGTCGAGGCACGCCTCGTAGTCGCCGGAGTCGTACAGCGCGCCCGACGGCGTGCGATAGGGCATCTCGCCCACCGGCACGAGGTTGCGCCGGACCAGCTCCGCGTGATCGAGCCGGAGACGACGCGCAGCTATCGCCATCACGCGCTCCAGCCCGAAGTAGAGCTGCGGCCCGCCGAAGCCGCGGTTGAGCCCCGACGGGATCGTGTTCGTGAGAACGACGCGGTACCGGGCGGCGACGTCCCGGACGCGGTAGGCGCCCGAGAGCGAGCCGTGCATGCGGTAGAGCGTGGCGGGCTCGGGCGCGCGAACGTACGCGCCTACGTCCTCGATCGCGTCGTAGCGAAGCGCCGTCAGCTCGCCGTCACGCGTGAAGCCGGCCTCGATCGTCGTCACGCGCCCCGTCGACGCCGAGCTCGCGGCGAGGTGCTCCAGGCGGTCCTCGGTCCAGCGCACGGGAACGCCGAGCGCCCGCGACGCGAGCCCGACGAGGACGACGTACGGAAGCACCGCAGCCTTGACCCCGAACGAGCCGCCTGAATCGGGCGGCGTGAGGAGACGAAGCCGGTTGCCGCTTAGACCGAGCGCTGCGGCGGCCACGCCGTGGAGGGTGAACGGTCCCTGGAAGTTCGCCCACGCGGTGAGGCGTCCGCCCGTCTCGTCCCAGTCGCAGACAACGCCGAAGCACTCGACCGGCAGGCACGTGAACCGCGCCACCCGGAACGTCTCCCGCACGACGAGATGGGCCTTCGCGAGCGCGTCGTCGACATCCCCGTAGTGGAACGAGCGATCGTGGATCGACGCTGCCGTCGCGAGGTCGAGGACGGGCTCGAGCGGCTCGTACTCGACCGCGACGAGCTCGGCGGCGTCCTCGGCGACGTACCGGTCGCGGGCGACGACCACGGCGAGCGGCTCGCCGACGTAGCGCGCCGTTCCAACCGCCGCGGCGTAGTGCGGGACCGGCGAGTCGATCCCTGCGGGGAACGGCTTCGACAGCCGCGCGACGTCGTCGCCGGTCACAACGCCGCGGACGCCGTCCACCGCGAGCGCGGCGGAGGTGTCGAGCGTGACGCGGGCGTGGGCGAGCTGGGAGCGAACGATCGCTGCGTGCCAGGCGTGCGGTACCGGCTCGAGGTCGTCGATGAAGCGCCCTTCCCCGCGAAGCAGCGCCGCGTCCTCCACCCGCTCGAGCGAGCGGCCGACCCACGTCTCTCGCTCAGCCGCGACCGCCACGGCGAGAGCATCGCACGGCGCGATCGCCTACCGAGAGCTCTTGCGTGGACGACGTTCTCGGGCGCGATCGACCTGAGCGCCGCTCGGTCCGTCGCTCTCGAGCGCGCGGAACGCCTCGATGACGGCGCGCGGATCGCGTGCATGCCGCGTGGCCGCGAGCGTCAGCGGCTCGCGCACCGCTCCGCCGCAGTGCGCGCACGGAAACTGGATCTCGCCCATCAGCTTCGCCGCGCGGCCGTCGGGGAACATCCGGAGGAGCTCGAGGATCGTCGTCGAGCCGCGAATCTCGTCGCCGACCTCGTCGGCCGCGCTCGCACCCGAAGCACGCAGCCCCGGAATCGTGCGACGCGCGGGGTCGTCCATCGCGCTACGTCTGGCCGGCGTACGCGAATACGTGCCGGTCGGCGTGATCCATGCGAACGGCGTTCCGCGGCAGCTGGTAGCGGGCGTACGGGAGCACGACGATCCTCGCGTCCGGGCCGTGCCGTTCCAGCGCCGCCGTCAGCGCCTCGTCGATCGACGTGGTCGCCTCCAGGCCGATGTCGGCTGCCATCTCGAGGTTCTCCTCGAGCGTGACGACGGTGAGGTGCTTGCGCGTCATCACCTCGTAGATCGGCACCCAGATGCACCCCGCCCACATCTGGATGGCGCGCGCGTGGATGTCACGCAGGACACGCTGGTAGTTCTCCGCGGTGGCGGGCATGTACGGCTTCATGAGGTCCATGAGCGCGAAGCCCGGGAAGTCGCCGATCGCCGTCGAGACGCCGGGTGAGGGACTTGCGTAGATCAGCGTGCCCCCGTCCTTGACGACGAGGTCGGCCGACATGCAGCCCCAGCCCGTGTGGAAGAAGAGGTGGTCAGTGGGCGCGAAGACACCGCAGATCGCGATGTCCGCCTGGCCGTGCTCGGGGACGAAGGACTCGTACGCGTAGATCTCGTTGAAGCGGCGGATCGCCTCGCGATGCGCCTCGGGATGCGAGCCGAACACGACGTCGATCACGCGACCGTGGGTGTCGAGCAGGACGTTCATCGTGCAGTCGAGGCCGCACATCGACGCGACCTCGTCGATGTCGGAGCGCATCGGCCCGACGTACGCGCCGTAGTGCGTCTGCGGCGACGTCACGAACGCGCAGTGGTTCGACTCGACCGTCTCGTCCGAGACCACCCCGGGGAGGATCAGCTTCCCGCCGCCGCCCGCGCCCCAGTGGTTCGCCTGTGCCTGACCGATCGTGAGCTTGAGATCTGCGCTCGCGACCTCGTTCAGAAGCCAGACCGGCGTGCCGCCCGACGATACGCCGACGTACGTGTAGGCATCCGGGTTCTGCGGGTCGTTCTGCGAGAACGACCAACCGTTCCGCTCCATCCGGGCGAGGTTCTCGCGGCCCACCTTCTGCTCGGTGTCCGACTCGGACATCGGGAACACCTTCCCGTTGGCGCAACAGACGCGGACATCCGTGACACCCGCTGCCTCGATCGCGTCGAAGACGGCCGGCAGCAGCCTGGACGAGGGCGTCGGCCGAAACTGGTTGTCGATCACGACCGCGACGCTCTGCTTGCCCGCGAGCAGCTCCGCGAACGTCGGCCCGCTCGTCGGCTCGGCGAGCGCAGCGCGTGCCGCCTCCGTGGGATCGTCGACCGGCGTGGGCTCGTCCGGCTCGACGACCGTGAGGAGATTGGCCGTCGGGATGTCGAGCTCGAGCGTGTCGCGGTGCTTCTTCGACTCGTCGTCCGTCGCCCCGATCGCGAGCGGATCCATCGACTCGTACGGGATGACGACACGGGTTGTCTCGCTCATCGGTCCTCCAGGCTTCGCGCCCCGACGTCAGTCGGACAGCTGCTCTCCGGTCAGGGCTAGCGTAACGCCGTGGACGCCCGCCCGGTACTCGACCTCATTGCCGCTGCGACACCGGTGCGTGCGTTCACGTTCGTGGGGATCGGCGGCCACGGCGGCGCCGGCAAGTCGACGCTCGCCGCACGCATCGAGGGCGCTCAGGTCGTCTCCACCGACGAGTTCTGGGACGGCGAGGGCTTCGAGCTCAGCCGCCTGCGCGCCGAGGTCTTCGACGCGCTCGTTGCCGGCCACGCGGCGCGCTACGCGAGCTGGGACTGGGACGCGCGGCGGCCGGGCGAGACGCGAACGGTGAAGCCCGAAGGCATCGTCGTCGTCGAGGGGGTCTGTGCGCTCCACCGGATGTTCCGGGACGACTACGACGTCCGCGTATGGGTCGAGGCGCCGTACGAAACGCGGCTCGCGCGCGGCGTCGAGCGCGACGGCGAGGCTGCGCGCGCGACCTGGGTCGAGGTGTGGATGCCGAGCGAAGACCGCTACGTCGAGCGCGACGACCCGGTGTCGTGCGCCGATCTCGTCGTCGACGGCTCGCGCCCGCTCGACGCGGCGGGCTGACGCGCTCGACAGCCGTCCCCTCCGCGGGAGAGGATGCGCGCAACGTCACTCTCATTGGAGGTTTCAGCATGCGCGTCAGCCCGTCGACAGTTCTTGCAGGCGCAGCCCTGTTCTTCGCGCTGGGCGGCTCCGCCGTCGCGGTCACGGAGGCCGTGCGACCCCAGGCGCGGTGTCAGCCGGGCGCGGTACGGGGCTTCATCAATGTCACCGGTGATCCGAACAAGGGCATCGCGAACCTCCCCGACGCGTTCACCAGCGCCCGGCCGGAGGTCGGCGTGCGCTTCAACTGCGTCGGCGCTGCCCCACAGGCTCGGCGTGTGAACGTCGGCATCTACGAGGTGCGCTTCCCCGGCAACGCCGCGCAGGTCGCCGCCGCGAGCTCGGGCGCCGCCGAGACGACAATAGCCCCACTCGGCGGTGGCGTCTTCCGCGTCAACCTGTGGGTGCCCGGCCGCCAGGACGCCATCGACACGCCCTTCACGGTGCTGGTCGTGTAAGCGCGGCCAGCCCGCGGGCAGAACCGCCGCACCTCAGCGACGCGTGCCGAGCACGAGCAGGTACTCCCGCGTGTGGACGATCTCGTCGTTCGCCCGGTAGTTGGTCTCGAAGAAGTCGACCCAGTCGCGACGTAGATCCTCGCGCCGCTCGCCGAGCGACTCGGCGAGGGTCTTCGTCGGCCCGTAGCTCGTGGAGAAGAGTTCCCAGTACGCCTCGCCCGATGGGATCCGTAGCGTCGACACGAGCTCGTCGAGCTCGAGCTCGAACGAGTCGTCGAGGAGCTCGTGGACGCGGGCCTCGTCGCCCCAGGCGAACGGGCTGCTCGGCGGAGGAGCGGGCTGGTACGGGGCCATCACCTGAAACATCCGGCCCAGGCCGCCGGTCGGGGTCCAGTTGGCCAGCGCAATCCGTCCCCCAGGTCTCGTCACCCGGGCGAGCTCGCGGGCAACTGCCTCGTGGTCAGGCGCGAACATGATCCCGCACGTGGAGGACACCTTGTCGAAGGACGCGTCAGCGAGCGTCAGCCGCTCCGCGTCGCCCACGATGTACTCGATCTCGACCTCGAGCTCGGCTGCGCGCTCCTTCGCGGTCTCGATCAGGGCCGGGGCGAGATCGACACCCGTGACGCTCGCGCCGGCAGCGGCCGCACGCTCGGCGACCGCGCCGGTCCCACACGCGAGGTCGAGCCAGTCGTCGTCGGCTCCGGGCTCGAGCCTCTCGACGACGACGTCGTGGATGTCCAGGATCGTCTCCGTGATCCGCTGGTAGGGGCCGTTGCCCCACATGACGCTCTGCCGCTGCTTGAGCTCCTCGTATGCCACGAACGGCTCCTTTCTGTCGGTGATCTGCCCGTCAGCCGTTGCAGACGAGCTCGTTCGGGTACTCGTTGAGCACCCGCGCTCCGTCGTCGGCACAGACGACGATGTTCTCGATCCGGAGCCCGAATGTGCCGGGAACGACGATCGACGGCTCGTCGGTGAAGGTCATGCCGGCCTCGAGCGGGGTCTCGTCCTCCTCGGAGAGGAACGGCCGCTCGTGGACGTCCATCCCGATCCCGTGCCCCATCCGGTGCCGGAAGTGCACGCCGAGCCCGGCCTCCTCGATTGGTGCGCGGCAGGCGGCGTTCACGTCCCGGGCAAGTGCGCCGGTCCGACATGCCGCGCGGCCGGCCTCGAACGCTGCGAGCATCACGTCGTGCGCGTCGCGTAGCTCTTGCGACGCCTCGCCGGCGACGACGGTGCGCCCGAAGTCCGAGCAGTAGCCGTCCACGACCCCGCCGAAGTCGAACAGCACCGCCGCTCCCTCCGGGAGCGGCCCAGCAGCATTCGCGCCGTGGTTGTCGAGGCTGCCCGGACCAGCACCCGTGAAGATGTGCGTCGCGAAGGACGGTGTCCGCGAGCCTGCCCGTCGAAGCTGGAGCTCGACCTCCTCCGTGAGCTCCGACATCGTGACACCCGGCTGCACGTGCGGCGTGACGGCCTCCATCGCCCGTTCGACCGTGCGGCACGCACGCCCCATCGCGTCGAGCTCGTCGGCAGTCTTCACCCGCCGTAGCCGGTTGACGAGCTCGGCCCCGGTACGGAGGCGATCCGCGCCGAAGACACGCCCGAGCTGCAGCGTCGTCTCCGCCCAGACGCGGTCGCCGACCGCGACCGTGCCCGATCCAGGCCCGAGGCTCCTGGCCACACGCTCGAACACGGCCGGCCCGTCGTCGGTCTCGTTCACGACGACGATCTCGCCGTCGGGCCGGACGGGCAGGTCGAAGACGACCACCATGCGCGGGAGCACGTAGACGGGATCGCCGCCCGCTCGGAAGAAGCCACCTGCCACCCATCCGTGCGGGTACGAGCTCTGACCGAAGAACGGGATTCCGCGGTCGACGCCCGAGAGGTACTCGAGGTCGCTCGAGAGGCCGAGGAAGAGGAGGTCGACACCCCCAGCCGCCATCACCTGTGAGAGCCGGCGCCTCCGCTCGGCGTAGTCGAACATCGAGCGAGCCTAGACGAGCGGGCTTGCGACCTCCCGCCCATCGGGTTGAACCGCGGGCGCGTCACAGCGCGAACAGCGGATCAACTCGATCGAAAGGAGATCCATGAGCTCTCGCACACTCACACGGATCGCGATGCTCGTAGGGGTCGTCGCGCTGCTCGTCCCGCTCGCCGCGTCGGCGGGTGGCCACGGAAAGTCGGGCGGCAAGACCGGCCGTGACGACGCGTCCAAGCGAATCCTCTACGCGACCGACTCGTCCGGCAATCTGCTCGTGTTCCGCGCGACGTCGCCGGAGTCAGCCCGCTCGCGGCAGATCACCGGGTTGCCAACCGGTGTCGTGCTGAAGGGGATCGATTTCCGCCCCGCGACCGGTGACCTGTACGCCCTCGGGAGCGACAAGGTCGTCTACCGCGTCAATCCGCAGACCGCGATCGCGGTCGGCGAGGGGCCGGCCTTCGAGACCATGGCGACGGCGCTGACCGGCGACCGGATCGGATTCGACTTCAACCCGACCGTCGACAAGATCCGGGTGACGAGCGACGCCGACGACAACATCCGGCTCGATCCTGACCCAGGCTCGCTCCTGGCGACAGACACCGATCTCACGCCGTCCGACGTGACGGTCGTGGGCTCCGCGTACACGAACTCGTCGTTCGCGGCCTTCGCGAATCGTCCGGCGACGACGATGCTGTTCGCCTACGACGTCTCGTCCTCGCGGGATCGCGTGTGGCTCCAGAATCCGGCCAACGCGGGGACGCTGATGAATCCGAAGCAGCTCGACATCGCCCTCGGCTCGGACGTCGGGTTCGACATCGCGGGCGCCGACAACGTCGGGTACGTCGCCGGAACCCGTGATGGACGTTCCGGCGCGGAGCTCTACCGCGTCGACGTCACGAGCGGCGACACCAAGAGGCTCGGACGGATCGGGCGTGGCAACGTCACGATCACCGGTCTCGCAGCTTGGCAGGACTAGATGGTTGATCGGCAATTAGCGCGAACCGGATGACGCCCCAGACACGGCGCCGGATCACCCCGTCCGGGCACGGCCCGTAGGACAAGCTACGAACCGCGCCCGGCCGGGGCACCCGGCTTGGTCTGGGACGCCCCCGGACCTCACGCGAATTACCGATCAACCACCTCGACGTTCGACCGACGGGGCGGGCTCTCGCCCGCCCCGTCGAACCGTCTGGCGACCGCTTGCGAACTCGCTAGGCGTGGCCGTGTTCGCATCCACGACGAGACGCATCTCGACCCGCGAGCAGCGGGAGGAGGCGGAGCTGATGCTCCGGTTGGCCGCGGGCGACCGCGGTCGTCCCCTGGAGGCGCTGTACGAGGCGTACGGACGCCGTGTCTACCGGCTCGGGCTCATACTCTCGCAGGACCGTGGGAGCGCCGAGGATCTCGTCCAGGAGACGTTCATTCGGCTCTGGCGCTCCGCCGGCCGCTACGACCCGTCGCGCTCGTCGGTGAAGACGTTCGTCTTCACGCTTGCCCGACGCGCGGCGGTCGACCTCTGGAGGCGACAGAAGGGGCCGCTGCCCTCGTCCCTCGAGGACACCGAGCAGGCGGACGTCGCCGGCGGGGACGAGTTCCAGCATCTGCTTCTGCGCCTCGACGTCCGTGAGGCGCTCGATGCGCTCTCCCCCGCCCACCGCGAGGTGCTCGACCTCCAGTACGAGCAGGACCTCACGCAGACGCAGGTCGCTGCGCGGCTCGGTATCCCGCTCGGCACGGTCAAGTCGCGCACGCTGTACGCGCTGCGCGCGCTGGCGCAGGGGCTTCGGGAGCGTGAGGTGATTGGCTGAGCAGAACGCACACCTCGACCTCGCTGCGCATGCGCTCGGCCGTCTGGCCGATTCCGAGCGCGCCGGGTTCGAGCGCCACCTCGCGAGCTGCGGCGAGTGCCGCTCGGAGCTGACCGAGCTCCGCGAGACGTCCGCGCTCCTCGCCTTCGCGGCGCCGTCCTCGACACCGCCGGCAGCGCTGGCCGGCCGGACGTTCGCAGCCGTCGAGCGCGAGACGACGAAAGCGACGCCATTCCGCCCGCGGCGTCGCTCCTGGCGATGGCCAACCGTCGCCGTCGGCGCAGGTGCCGCCACGGCCGCTGCGGCGCTCGTGCTCGCGGTCGGTGTCGGGTCGCCGCGGGGAGAGCTGGAGCTGCAGGCTGTGCTGTCCGCGCCGAGCGGGTCGGCTGCGTCGGCCTCCGTCGACGTTCGTGAGACCGGGATCGGTCGCGTGATCATGTTCCGTAGCGAGTCTCTCCCGATCCTCCCGAAGGGCAACTACTACGAGCTCTGGTTCGTCGGCCCCGGAGACCGGCCGGGACGACGGAACCGGATCTCGGCCGGCACGTTCCATCCGGACGAGGAGGGGCGCTCGCACGTCCGGTTCGCCGCCGCGGTCGACCCCGCGAAGTTCCCCGTGCTCGGCGTCACAGCCGAGCCGGGAGACGGCGACCCCCGGCCGACGGGGCCCGAGGTGCTGCGCTCAGGGTGACTAGGACGAGCTGACGTACCGAGAGTCGGGGTCTGACCAGCGCCAGGCGCCCGACCCGGAGCGGAAGACCTCTTCGAGGTGAGGAAATCGATCCGCGAGCACGCCGACCGGGCTCCATTCGAACTCGTCCGGCCCGAGGCCCGGTTCGTCGCCGCTGCCGACGGTCCAGCCGCTGTCAGCATCGTCCGCGACGTGCTCGGGCGGCCGCTTGGTGACGAGCTGCGGCTGGGATGTCCCCGTCAGGACGCGCTTGCTGGTCCATGCGTGTTGGGTCGCGTCGTAGCCCGGTCCGGCGGATTCCCCCGAAGACACGGACTCACCGTATGCAGACGGCGGCGCTTGGCAATCCCGCAAGAGGGTGTCGTCGCGTGACGCCCGACGTCGTGCGAGACTGAACCGTCATGGGCACCTTCGACGACATCGCCGAGCTCGCGCCGCAGCAGCTCTTCACAGGTTTCCTCGCGCGGGCGGTCCACGGCGAGCGGATCACCATGGCGGTCATCGAGATCGCGCCCCATGCCGCGCTTCCGGAGCACCACCACGAGAACGAGCAGCTCGGCATGGTGTTGCGCGGCTCACTGACACTCCGTGTCGGGGACGAGGCGCGGACGCTCGATCCCGGCGCGACCTGGTGCATTCCGCCGAACGTGCCCCACGCGGGGACCGGCGGACCGGATGGCGCGATCGTGCTCGACGTCTTCACGCCGACGCGTGAGGACTGGAACGCGTTGGCGGCGCTCGAGCCTCAGCGGCCCCTCTGGCCCTGAGCTTCTAGCGACTCCGACGACGTCGCCGCTCCCCCACGCGATCGGCGACGTCGGGGTGGGTGATCCCGAGCACGCGGTGGACCTGGGTGACCTCGAGCAGTCCGATCGCGACCGAGCGCATCTCTGACGGCGACAGGTGGTCGGCAACCTCGACGAGGTCGTCCTCGTGCACCGTGGTCACCTGCCCGCACACCGCGATCACCGGCGGCTTCATTCGCACTAGCGGGAATCCGGGTCCAGGATCGCGGTTCGCACTAGTCGTCAGGCGCACCGCGATAACGGTCGGGAAGATCTCGTTCCAGCCGTTTTCGCTGACAACGACGAAGCGCTTGTTCTCGTCGAGGCCGAGATCGACCCACCACACCTGACCCCAGCGAGCCTTGCCGGGCACTACGCGTCCTCGTGAACGCCTCGAGCCGCGGCGCGACGTGACGCGGCCTTTGCCACCGCAGGAAGCTCGGGGTCGCCGGCCCAGGCGCGGTAGGTCGAGAGCCTCGCCTCGTCGAGCTCGCCCTCGAGCGTGTGCACGTACCCGAGTCGCGCATAGGCGCGCAGCCGCTCCGAGTCGCCCGCGGTGCGCTCGAGCCCGAGCCGCCGCGGCGCCTCGTCGAGTGCGTCCTCGAGCACGGTGTCGAGGGAAATCGTGATTCGTCTGCTCATACTGCATCATCTCCGATGCGATGGTGATGCAGACAGTGTATCATTTGTGCATCAACTATCGTCGCGGTCGTCTGGCAACGGGTGTCTTCGGGGAGGCTCGTCGGCCTCGCCGCCTACCTGATCGTCGGGCGCTTTCCGCGAGCTACGAGGCTGAGCCGCCGCCCGGCGGCGTTCCCGCCTGCGGCGTGGGCGTCGGCGCGACGGCCTGGTCCTTGTGCCGTAGCTCCCAC
The DNA here is from genome assembly GCA_963810295.1 of uncultured Actinomycetes bacterium. Lineage (GTDB taxonomy): Bacteria > Actinomycetota > Thermoleophilia > Gaiellales > Gaiellaceae > Gaiella. The sequence continues at coordinate 243,209 of CAWEMW010000015.1, read as the reverse complement.
CGGAAGCGGACACGGATCAGCGCAGTCAGCATGATCGCGAGTGAGATCGCAAAGCCGATCCACGCCCAGATGGTCTGAAACTCGTTGTCCTTGATCAGCTTCACAAGCGTGCAGACCGCGAGCGCGACCGAGAGGATCGCGGTCACGATGGCCGTCGGCCAGCCGCGCATCGAAAGCTTGGGGATCAGGACCGGGAGCAGCTCCCACACGAGGATCGCCGCGGCCAGGATCGCTGCGTAGACGCCGAAGTCAGTCCCCTCGTACCCCGTTCTCCAGCCGCAAATGCGCGGATCGTTCCCGCTCGTGACCGCGCAGATCCGCTGCCACGGGGCGGCCATCTCGACGAGGAACGCGACGCTCAGGATGAGGATCAGCTTCGACCCGAGCGGGCGGTTCCAGAATCTCCGCACGGCGCGAGTCTACGCCCCTCTCAGGTCGCCAGACCGATCGCGACGAGGATCGGCACGATGATCCAGCAGCCGACCGTAAGCCCGACGGAGATGAGGACGAACGTCCGCGTCGAGTCCTTCGGCGGGTTGCCGCACCAGCCGATCGCGTTCCAGAGCGCATGCATCGGCCCGCGCGTCGCGAGCCGGATCCGACGCGAGGCGAGCGCCGCTCCGCGGAGGATCACCCAGGATGCGGCGAGCGCGATCAACATCCCCGCGACGCCGATGACAACCGCTATCCACGTGGTCCCGAGGATGCCGGTCACTCGTCCGACCGATGCGAAGATCGGCAGCGCGGCGCCACCGATCAGGAACGCCGGCAGCGCCAACGCCTTCTTCTTGAGGGCATCGACCATGCGATCGGCATCCATCCGCGCGCGTCGCAGCTCACGCCGCTCCAGGGATCCGGGCACCGCCTGGATCTCCCTGAGGCCGTAGAGATTCCGGAGCTGCTCGGAGGTGTTCTTGATGTGCGAGACGACGAGGAAGCGGGCGACGAGCTGGACCCCCCAGCGAATGCCCGCCCGTAACGGCCCGGCGCGCCGACCCGCCTGCGTGCCGTGATACCCGTGGCGGGCGAGCGACTCGAGGGCTTCGACCATGTTCCGGTGCGCCTGCGGGAAGCGCCCCGGCTCGGCGAGCGGCCGGGTGCGCGAGATCTCGCGCATCATCTCGCGCTCGCGTGGAGTCGTCACCTCGATCGCGTCGAGGTACCTGGCGAGCCCTTCGTCGTTCTCCGAGAGCAGCTTCAACCGCTCGATCGGATTGTCGATCTCCTCGAGGAGCTCATCCTCCGGCTCGGCTGCATCAGTCACGCCTTCCGTGACCACGGCTCCACGATAACGAGCGGCGCGTCGAGTCCCAAACGGTGGACGCACGGCGAGGACCGTCCGACCACTGTTCCCCTTGGTCTCCCTGGGCCCGTGCGCGTGTCTGCATGACGGTCGGCGCCGACGTTGGCTAACGGCCGTTCGTCGAGAAGTGCATGTAGTCCTTCGTCTCACCCGTCCAGTCGCCGCCCCAGCCCCACCCGATCGAGCGGAAGGCCCGGACGACCGCAGGCGTCACCATCCCCTTGCGCATCCTGGACCGGTCGATGTACTTCTCGGTCTTGGGGTCGCGCGTCCGTCCGCAGCCGACGTACGGGTTCTCGACGGGATTCAGGTCGATCGCGTGCCCGTACGCATGGTTCGACCAGTTCCCGCTGGCCCTCCCGCCCGTGCACGGAGACGGGACCGCCTGCCGGCATCGGAAGGAGCCGGTGACGTCACCGTCGGCCGGTCGGGCGCCTCGAGGGCCGTACATGTCGGCGAGGCGCATGTGCCGGATCGGGAAGCGGAGGTCGTAGAGCCGTCCGAAGACCGTCGCGAGCCCGGCCGCGTGATCCTGGCTCACGACGAGCTGGCCCGTGTGCCGACCACCGTCGAAGCCCCAGTGAGACACCGTGAGCAGCCGGAGCTCTGAGAGCGCGACTGGGCAGCCCGGACGCCACGATTCGCCGGTGAGATCGGTGCGCAGAGACGCAGGCAACGGCCGCACGGATGACGCGTACGGCGGCTCGGCGGCGGTCGCATCGGCCGCAACGAGCGCCGCGAGGACGAGCGGCAACGCGAGGAGGCGCGTCACGCCGTCGAGGGTACCGGGCGAGACGTGCTACGGGACCCGTGTGGCGGCGAAGATGGACTGGCGAAACCCCCCTGCCGCAGGCTCGCCGGCGAGCGAGAGGACGGGCACCGGGCGCCCGTCGACGAACGACACCGAGATGTAGTCGGCAAGCATGCGGCCGAGACCGGTGTCGGCAATCCATGTGAGCGGCATCGATTCGGCGTTGAGCCGCACGGGAGCTCGCCAGGTGCGGCCGCCGTCGCTCGAGCGGACGAGGAAGGCGTCGACGACCTCGCAGCCAGCGCAGCCCTGCGCCTGGGTGACCGTGTAGGCGGTGATCGCAAGCCGCGTACGGGCACCCGACGTGGCCGGATCGACCGCCAGGGCCGGGACGAAGCGGTCGACGGCGCCGGCCGCCGGCCCTCCGAGCGGCACCCTGCGCGCCGCCGTCCAGGCGACCCCGTCTCGCGACGTGGTGAGGACGACGGCGTTCGAGGCGCACTGCGGGCTGAATCGGCAATCCGCCCAGGTCACGTAGACCGTCCCGGAGGCGTCGACGTCTGCCGACACGAACGGCGGCGCGCGGACAACGATGTCCTCCGTGAAGAGCGGCGCGACCCGGCGGGCGAGCTCGAACGTCTCGCCGCCGTCCACGGAGCGGGCGAGCTGGATCGAGTCGACGCTCGGGTCTATCGAGCCGAAGACGCTGAACAGGACGAGCAACGCGCCGTCGGGGCGGACGACCGGGAAGGCCCCGTTGCCTCGAAGCAGCGACGACTCGACGGGAGCAGTGACGGGCGCCGACCACGTGAGCCCGCCGTCGGCCGAGCGGCGGGTGCGGAGCTCACCCGTCACGACGTCGAGGTACGAGATGTAGCACCGTCCGAAGTACGGGCTCGACGTCCAGGTATCGCAGGCGATCCACTCCTTGTCGTAGTCCTCGCTCGGGTCGGCCGCGGCCACCACGGGCCGGCTCCAGGCGAGCCCGTCGCGCGAGCGGCTGACGAGCAGCTGCCCCGAGCTCACGGCCGAATCCAGTGTCGCGATCAACCAGACGCGATGGAGCCGGTCGTACGCAACGACGGGATCGCTGACTCGGTCGCCGATCCGCTCGAGGAAGCCTCTCCGCCAGGTTCTACCAGCGTCGATCGACGTCGCCCAGCCGATTCCGACCGCCCCACCGTCGGAGAATCGACCCGACTGGAACGCCGTCACGATCGTCGAGCCGAAGGCAATGCTGTCGGGCTCGACCTGAGTCTCGTGTTGCGCGATCCCTTCGAATGGGTCGCGCGAGAGCTGCCGGTTCACGATCTCGCAGTCGGCGTCGACGGCGTCGCTCAGCTCCGCATTGACGACGTCGAGCCCGGGACCACAGACGGCGGCGTCCTTCGCGCCGTCGGCATTGACCGCGATGCGGTCGGGGCCTGCCTCGCCAAGGACGGTGTCGCGGCCGGCGCCGCCGTGCAGGAGGTCGCCGCCGGCGCCGCCCGTGATCCGGTCGTTGCCGCCGCGACCACGAATGGTGTCGGCGAACCTTGTCCCGACCAGCCGGTCGGCTCGCTCGGTCCCCGTCACCTCGGCCGCCCGGGCGACGCCCAGCGCCGCGAGTGCAAAGAGCGCGGCGAGTGCCGGCACACAAAACGCGGCGCGTACCGACATCCTGTGGGCAGCGTAGAGCACGATCGGGAGGCATCAAGGCCCGGTCGCTCGCCACCGCGTCAACCGTGGACGTATTGCCCTTACCGGACAGGTCTGTAATACTGAACTCTATGGTTCAGTATCCACCGACCGTCGACCGCGCGTTTGCGGCCCTCGCCGACCCGACCCGGCGCGCCGTCCTCGAACGGCTCGGCGCCGGCAGCGCGACGATCAGCGAGCTCGCCGAGCCCTTCGGCATGTCGCTGACCGGGATGAAGAAGCACATCCGGCTGCTCGAGGAGGCAAACCTCGTCGCCACGGAGAAGGTTGGCCGCGCCCGCAGATGCGTGCTCGTGCCCTACGCCTTCGAGGGCATCAGCACGTGGCTGCAGCGGCTCGACCGTTTCGCGCAGGTCGTCGAACGAACGAAAGGAGCACGATGAGCACCACCGTCACCACCCCGAGCGAGCTCGAGATCCGCGTCGAGCGGATCTTCGATGCACCGCGCGCGCTCGTCTTCTCCGTCTGGACGGATCCGGAGCTGATCCCCGAATGGTGGGGCGACGGCACCGTCGTCGAGGAGATGGACGTTCGCCCCGGCGGGACGTACCGGTTCCAAACCGGCTTCGGTGTCGTCGAGGGCGAGTTCCGCGAGGTCGAGCCACCTGCGCGCCTCGTGCAGACGTTCCAGAATCACCTGCAGACGCTCGAGTTCGAGGATCTCGGTGAGCAGACGAAGCTGACGCAGACGATGCGCTTCGAGACGACCGAGCAGAGAGACACCACCATGCAGTACGGCGTCGAGGAGGGTGCGAAGGCGGGCTTCGCGCGCGTCGACACGTTGCTGGCGAAGATTGCGGCTTGAAGATGGGTTTGACCTGTATAGGTTCGGGAACTAGTTGGTGAGGGGATCTTCGTGATCTCCTGCTGAGCCACGCTTCGAGCTGGAGCCGCCGGAGCAAGGAGGTGCTGGGATGAACACGCCCCCAATCGTGTCCTCGAAGGAATGGGAGGCTGCACGCGACCAACTGCTCGTGAAGGAGAAAGAGCTCACGCGCGCTCGTGACCTGCTGGCGGCCGAGCGTCGGCGGATGCCGTGGCTGGCCGTCGAGAAGACATACGAGTTCGAGGGGCCGGAGGGCAAGGCGAGCCTGCTCGACCTGTTCGAGGGCCGCCGTCAGCTGATCGTCTATCGCGCGTTCTTCGAGCCCGGCGTCTCCGGCTGGCCCGAGCATGCCTGTATCGGCTGCTCGATGGTGGCCGACCAGGTCGCCCACCCCGCCCACCTGAACGAACGCGACACCAGTCTCGCGTTCGTCTCGCGCGCGCCACAACCGGACATCGAGCGCGTGAAGGCGCGGATGGGCTGGGAGCACATCCCCTGGTACACGCTCACGGACGATTTCGACGCCGACTTCGGCGTCGACGAGTGGCACGGCACGAACGCATTCATCCGTGACGGCGACCAGGTGTTCCGGACCTACTTCATCGACGCACGCGGCGACGAGGCGATGGGGAGCACGTGGAGCTACCTCGACATCACGGCGCTCGGGCGCCAGGAGACGTGGGAGGACTCACCCGAGGGCTACCCGCAGACCGCGCCGTACGACTGGTGGATCTGGCACGACGAGCCACACGTGACGGACCACGATCGCAGGGGCCTGGTCGCCATCCGCGCCGACTGACGTCCCGTCCGCGGAGGTCGACGGCGCGGGAACGTGGCCGACAACGCAGCGGACCGGCCGAGGGAGAGGGCCAGCTCAGGCCGCTGACAGCGCTGCCAACGCTCACCTCGGTTCTGACCGGCCGTTCTGCTTCGCCGCCTTCGTCTGCATGTCTGGCTTCGTCGAAGCTCGGGCTCCCCGTCCTCGCTGGACGCGGAGAGCCCTCGTCCAGGGAGTCGTCTACGACGCTGCGGCCTGGTCGCGCCTGTTGAAGACTGCGAGAGCGAGGATCAAGAGCCCGATCCCCGTAAGCACCAGCGCGATCCCCACAACGATGCTGAACAGCGAGATCTGGGACGCCATGTAGGAGACGTTGAGTGCGGTCGAGAGGGCGGTCTCGGTCACCCACGTATTGCGCGCGGCGTTGGGGACGGGGTTGCCGTCGTCGTCTTTCAGCGCCGCGGCTTCGTCGCTCGTCCCTGCGGGATCGCTGGGGTCGTCCGCGGACAGGAAGCGCCCCATCTCCGCATACGTCAGGCCACCCGACGACTCGAGCGCATGGATGCGCATGTACTGCGAGAAGCAGCGGGCCTCCTCGCCCGTGTCGATCTCTTCCTCCGCGACGTCGCAGTCGGGGATCTCGACGTCGTCAAGCCCTGCCTCCTGGACGCCTGGCGCGATCCCCTCGGGGCTCATGTCGGGCGAGCCGACGATCTTTTCCGCCGAGAGCTCGTCCTCCACCGTCATGCGGGCGTCGATGCCGAGCGCGAGCGATCCAATACCGAACAGGATCAGGACGACGCCAGCTGCAAGACCGCCGAACTTGAGAAGTCGGCCACGCTCCATCTCGCACCCCTTTGGTCGTTTGGCCCGGCGAGCCTACTAAGCACCAGCCGCACACGACGGAGCAAGGCTGGTGACAGTTCGTCTTTCATCCCCCGGTTGCCAGTCGCCGTTGCCGAGGGAGATGCGTGCTCGTGGCCGACGATGGTTCCGATAGTGCGTAACAAGCCCCCTGCTAGGGCGGAAACGACAGCCGGCGCTTCGAGGCCCTCACGCCCGGTACGGCAGGATGGAGAACGCATGGCGATCGGGACGCTTCGCTGCTTTGCAATCGATGTCGAGGATCTCGAGGTCGGAGCGTCGTTCTGGTCGGAGCTGACCGGGATTCCGCGCATCTCGTCTCCCTGGCCCGATCGCTTTGCCTACCTGGGCTACGAGGACGAGACGACCTGGCGGCACCAGATCATCCTTCACCGGGTGGCGACCGCGAAGCGGTCCGACCCGGCTGCAGTCGACGTCGCCCGACGCATCGACCCGGCAGCGAATCGCGCCCACATGGACATCGGCGTCGATGACGTCGACGTCGCGATCGAGCACGTCGAGAGGATCGGCGGCCGTCTCAAGTACCCGCCGACCCTCTTCCCCGTGCCACATGCCTTCGAGGGTGCACGTCCGCTGCTCGACTGGGCGGTCATGCAGGATCCTTTCGGAAACGAGTTCTGCCTCGTTCGCGTGCTCGCCCGCGCCGAACGCGAGGCGCTCGACGCAGCCGCTGTGGATGGACCCGCTGACGACGCTCACTGGCGCGCCGTCGCTCGCGACGCTCGACACATCAGTTGAGCGTTGCGGCGTGGGCCGGCAGCCGTCGACGGGAACGGCGAGCACGGCGACGAGACCGGTCGATGCGACACGACCGCCTCTCTTGGGAGATCATCTTCCGAATGCCCTACCCGCCGCGCATAGGCACGCCCGGCTGAATGCCGTTTTCCGAACGCCGCCTCGTTCCGGTTGCGATCGTGGTCGCCGCTGTAGCGTGCGCCGGCAGCGCCGCGGAAGATGCCGCCTCCGTCGCGCTTCGGGCGCCGAGCGCCGCCGCTGTCGCCGGGCCGTGCGGCCTGCGTCTGCCGGCGCCCGTCCGAGGCGAGCTCGCGTTCAGGGTTCCCGCCGGGGGTCACGCTGCCCGTCGCCGGCTGGCCGGGAGGCTGTTGCTCTGCACGCTCCACCGCAGAGACGGGAGCCGATTCGCCCGCCTGTACAGCGACGCGCAGCAACGTGTCCTCTCGGTGGCGTTTTTCCGGCCGTCCGGGGTGCTGCGGAGCGCCTCCGATGCCGTGTATGCCGTGACTCCGGCGGAGACCGGGTCGGACGTGAAGTGCGACAGCTCGTCCCAGGCGTCGATCGGGGAGTCGTACTGGCAGACGACGAGGAAGTGGTGGATCGGAGCGACGGCGCCGGGGATCAACCGCGAGACAGTTGTCACTGCTGTCCGGAACGCGCAGAGCCAGTGGACGAACAACGTCAACTGGTGCGGCATCGAAGACCAGGCGAACCCGCCCGCGCACTACGAGGGCAAGACATCTCGCGCAGCCAAGCACGACGGCTACAGCACGGTCGATTGGGGCACCCTGAAGAACGACCAGGACTGCAGCGGGGCGCTCGCCTGCACGGTGATCGCGTATGACCAGCAGGGCAACCCGGTCGAGGCGGACATCCGGTTCAACACAGAGTTCAAGTGGTCGACGACCGGCGCATCGAGCGCATACGACATCCAGTCCGTGGCAGCACACGAGATCGGCCACGCCATCCAGTTCGACCACGTCACGAACTCCTCGAAGCGTGACCACACGGTGGTGATGTGGCCATATCTCGACATAGGCGACACGTCGGGCCGCAAGCTCGGCCGCGGCGACGCGCTCGGGAACAACAGCCACTACTGACCGCCCCGGAACCCGTTTAGCGAACCGCGAGCGTCAGCATTGCGACGCCGTTCGGGACGACGACGCCGACGGGAGCGCCGTTCGGGACGACGACGCGCCAACGACCAGGGCGTGAGAAACGAGCCACGCCACGCCAGCGGCTCGGCGCCGCCCTCGTGAGGTTGATCTCGAAGCCGTGGCGTTGGACGTTCGGGAGGGGTCTACCGGTGTCACCGGTGATCGTGGCGACGACGCGGAATACGGGCTGGCCCGGCGCCACGGCGATCAGACGCAGGTCGTACTCGAGGGCTCGCTCGCTTCGGACGACGAGCGTTATCTGCTGGCCCACCGCCGGCGTCGTGTCGCTGGCCTTGATCGAGATGCCGAACTTCGCGAGCGCGGACCCGCAGATGACGAGCGCCAAGAGGCCGACGGCGACGAATGCCTTCACGCTCGTACTACACCGAAACCGCGCGAGCGGATCCATCGACCACTCATGTGAGCGACAGTGAGACGCCGCCATCGACGAGCACGACCTGTCCCGTGAGGAACGAAGCCTCGTCGCTCGCAAGGAACAGGAACGTGTGAGCAATGTCCTCCGGCCGGCCGTTTCGCCTGACGGGCACCCGGGCGGCGAACTCGCGGACGCCTTCAGGGCCGAGTGAGTTGACAGGATCGAGGCTCTGCGGCGTCTCGATCACGCCGGGGGCGATCGCGTTGGCCGTGATCCCGTGAGGGCCAAGCTCGACAGCCAGCGTCCGAACGAGTCCGACAAGGCCGGCTTTTGCCGTCGAGTAGTGCGCGTGGCGCGCCCACCCCTGGTAGGCGCCGGCGATCGAGCTCGTCGCCAGCAGTCGGCCCCAGCCGGCCTCGATCATGTGCGGCATCGCAGCCCGGAAGCAGCGGAAGACGCCGGAGAGGTCGACCTCGAGCAAGCTATTCCAACGCTCATCGTCGAGCTCGGCGGAGGGAACGTCGCGGGCGATGGCCGCATTCGCGACGACGATGTCGATTCGACCGAACTCCTCGATCGTGCGTGCGACGGCCTCATCCACCGAGCCGGTGTCGGCGACGTCGACGTCCACGACCACGCATCGTCGCCCCACGTTCTCGACCGCGACTCGCGTCTGGTCGACGTCATGCGGGTCAGACGAGTACCAGCCGGCGACGACGTCCGCGCCTGCCTCGGCGAAGACGCGTGCCGTGGCAGCACCGATCCCCGACGCAGAACCGGTGACGAGCGCCACTCGGCCGTCGAGCCGGAAGACTTCCGTCACCGCGCGAGCAGTACAACGCCGACGACAACGAGTGCCGTACCGAGGCCGCGTATGAGCGTGAGCTTCTCCCCGAGGAACAGCGCCGCCCCGATCACCGTCACGATCGGATACGCGGACGTGACCGGCGTCACCTGGCTGGCGGGCCCCTTCGTCAGCGCGTAGAAGAAGAGGACGAGGGCCGACGAAGCGCAGACCGCGGTCACCGCCGCCCAGCCGCCGCCGCCGCCGAGCGGGAAGGTCGCGCCTCCGAACAGCACGAGTCCCGCGGCGACGACCAGGTAAGCAATCGGTACCCAGAGCACGAGCTGCTGCCACGTGATCGTCCGGAGCGCCAGCTTCGCCGTCACTCCGCCCGCGCCGAGCAACACGACGTACGCGATCGCCGGGGCGATCCAGCCCGCCATCAGCGGGCCTCTGACCCGGTCACGCTGCACGCGCCTTCACCTCACGAATGATCTCACGCCACGGGAAGTCGGTCACCGTGCAGCACCGGCGAGGTCGCCGCAATCTCGCGCAGCACCCGCTCGGAGACCTCGAGTACGTGCTGCACGTCTGACACGCTGTGCGCAGACGACGTGAAGCCCGGGTGCGACGGCGCGAGGTAGACGCCACCCGCCAGCAACCCGAGAGAGAAAGCACGTGCCCACGCCCGGTCAGCGGTCAGAGCGTCGCGGAGCGTTCGGATCTGCCGATCGGTGAAGGAGATGCCGAGCCACGAGCTCATGCCCGTGACCTGCGCGGGCAGACCGACCTCGTCGAGGATCGCACGCCAGCCCTCCCGGATCGACTCTGCACGGGCGTCTGCCACCGTCAGGGCATCCGTTCGCTCGAGCTCGTGCAGCATTGCGATCCCGGCCGCCATCGCCGGCGGTGCTCCGGAAAAGGTCCCCGACTGGAAGATCGTCTCTGCCGAATGAGGATCGCCGGGCCTCGGTCGCACGACGGCTTCCATCACGTCCCGACGGCCTCCGAAGACTCCAACGGGGAAACCACCGCCTGCTGCCTTCCCGAAGCAGTGCAGGTCGGGCGCGAATCCGTACCGAGCAGCCGCTCCGCCGAGCTCGAGACGGAATCCGGTGATCACCTCGTCGAAGACGAGCAGGACTCCACGCTCCCAGGTCAGCTCTCGTAGTGCACGCAGGAACTCGGGATCGGGCTCTTCGCCGCCGATGTTCGAGAACGGGATCGGCTCGAGGATCACCGCTGCGAGGTCGTCGGCCGCCCGGATCACCGGCGCCGCCTGGTCGATGTCGTTCCAGGGCAGGACGACGACGTCGTCGAGCACGCCGCGCGGGATCCCTGCACCGTCGGCGACGGGCTCCGGCCACGCCGCCGGCCCGGCGACATGGGCGACGCTGACCATTGCCGAGTCGTGTTGACCGTGGTAGTGACCCTCGAAGCGCGCGATTCTCGCGCGGCCGGTGAAGGCGCGTGCAGTCCGCAGGGCCATCATCGTCGCCTCCGTGCCGGTGACGACGAAGCGCATCAGCTCCATGCTCGGAACGAGCCGGGAGATCGCTTGCGCGAGCTCCACCTCGAGCGGCGTTGCGATCGCGAGACTCGTCCCGTGGCCGACCGTTGCCTGGACGGCCGCCGTGACGGCATCAGGTGAGTGGCCGAGCGGGTTGGGGCCGAACCCCATGACGAGGTCGACGTAGTCGTTGCCGTCGACATCGGTCAGATGCGCGCCTCTGGCCTCGCGGACGTAGAACGGCTGCCAGGCCTTGAAGTGCGAGCTCACACCGCCGGCGAGAACACGCTCGGCTTCCTCGCGGAGCGCATGCGACGCCGGGGTCCGCTGCGCGAGCTCCTCGAGGTAGGAGGCGGTCAGCCCTTCGATGCGTCGAGCCATGCTCGGTGAGTCTAGGAGGCTGGCGCCGATGCCGCCGTATGCGAAGGATGCCGAGCTGGGACCGACAGGATCGCGCGCGCCTCGTCGATTGTCGCGACTGCTCGTCCGAGCGTCTTGACGAGGTCGGCAGCGTCTGCCACGAGCTCCGCGTTGGAGGCGGCGAGTCGGCCCCGCCGTAGGTAAACGGCGTCCTCGAAGCCGACGCGGATTCCACCTGCCCCACGAAGAACCGCCAGCGAAAGAAGCCGGCGTTGGTGGCGGCCGACCGCGGTCACCGACCAGTACGTTCCGGGTGGAAGCGGCCGCAGCATCGCATCGAGACCCTCCGGCGAGGCGTCGACACCACCGGGGACGCCGAAGACGAGGTTGGCACGCAGCGGCGGCGGCAGCTCCCCCCGATCCAGCATCTGCACCGCCTGGAGCACGTGGCCGACGTCGAACATCTCCGCCTCGAGGGCGATGCCGAGGGCACCTGCGCGGTCGACGACCCGTCTGGCGTCCGAAGGAACGGTGATGAACGGCTCCTCGCCGAAGTTCATCGAGCCGGTCTCGACGCCCGCCATGTCGGGCGCCGCCTCCAGGCCCGCCATTCGATCCTCCATCGACATCCAGACTGCGCCTCCCGTCGAGACCATCGTCACGATGTCCGAGCGCTCGCGGATGAGGGCGATCGTCTGGACGAAGAGCTCGCTCCGGGGCGACGGCGTCCCGTCCTCCTCACGCACGTGGAGGTGGGCGACACCTGCTCCTGCCTCGGCACAGGCGGCCACGTCGCCGGCGATCTCGGCAGGCGTGTGCGGGAGTGCCGGGTTGTCGTCGCGTGTGACCTCGGCTCCTGTCGGCGCCACCGTGAGTACGACAGGATGCGCGTCCCAACTCACCGCGCGCGAAGGCTAACAGGGCAACCTCGCCGGGCCGCTGTCCTCACAGCGTCAACGCTGTCCAGACCTCCTTGCGTCCGGGCACGTCGTAGCCGAACGCATCCGGGTCCGTGCCGAGCTGCTCGGCGAGCTCGAGCGCGATGCGCTGGACGATCACGGTCAGCGGGAAGACGGAGAGCGCCTCGCCGAGATCCGTCTCGGAGAACAGATGGACGCGTGTGCCGCAAGCCTCCGCGGCCCCCACGACCTCGTTCAACCGCACCGCTCCCGGCCCACCGCCGTCAAGCGCGACGAGCGTGTCCCGCTCGTCGACCGCCACCGAGGGACCGTGGAAGAACTGCTCGACCGAAAGCCCCTCGGTCGCCACGCGAGCCGTCTCGCGGACTTTCAGCGCACCTTCGGCGGCCGTCCATTGGTTCGGCCCCGCCCCGATGAGCTCGAGCAGTCGCCCAGGCGGGACGATGCCGAGCTCGCGATCGAGCGCAGCCTCGACGGCGTCGGGAACCGCTTCGAGCAGGAGCGACGCTCCGAGCGCGTTCGCGAGTTGGGCACACCGCAGCAGCGCCCCGAGGTGGCTTGCAGTGAACGCCGCGCAGCGCTCCGGCTCGACCGTCTCGAGATTGACACCCGGAGATCCGACTCCACCGATGACGACGACGGGTATCTCCAGGTCTCGCGACCGTTCGAGCACCTCGGACGAGAAGCGCTTCGTGTTGCGGTGACTGAAGACGACGATCGCGTCCCCTTCATGGACGGGGATCCCGTACTGGGCGGCGTCCATCGCCTGGAGCGCCCGGCAGTCGACCCCTGCCTCGCGGAAGAGCCAGGCGGCGTGGTTCGCGGCGTGCCAACTCGTGCCGGTGCCGACCGCAATGATCCGGCGGCCTTCTAGCCGCCCGGCCTGCTCCTCGACCGGTCCGAGGTCGCCGAGCAGCGCGCGCAGGTCGGCGGGCTGCCGCCAGATCGTGGTGCGCATGACGCTTGTCACTCGATCGATCCCGCCGCGCCGGTCGCAGGCCCGCCCGGCTGCTTGCCGCGCCCCCGCCCCAGCCAGTCGAGGCTCCAGTCGCCGGGCCAGGGGATCTCTCTGCCGCCGGTAACGCCGTTGGGGCGCAAGGCGAGCGTCACGAGAAGCACGATCGCGAGCACGAGGTTCGTCGTCCCGGACGGCGGCTCGTAGCCCGCGAGACCGTTGACCTCCCAGCGCCGGAAGATCTCGTAGACGATCGTGATCAGGTAGCAGCCGACGACGGCTCCGGTGACGCTACTCATGCCGCCCACCACGAGCATTGCGATCGGCAGCAGGACGATGTCCTGCCCGTTCGTGTTGAAGTAGAAGTCGAGGTAGCTGAAGGTGCCGCCGAAGTAGTGCGCGTAGAGCGCGCCGGCAACGCCGCAGACGAAGGCCGACAGCACCCACGCGTACGTACGCTCGCGCGGGACCTTGACGCCGACCGAGCGAGCCGCACGTTCGTTCTCGCGCGACGCCCTCAATCGGAGGCCGAAACGCGACTGCCTGAACACGAAGGCGAGCGCGATGAAGATAAGCGCCCACACCATCAGCGAGAACAGCGTCGTCGAGGTGGGGACGCCGATCTGCGTGCTGGTTCCCCGCGTGATCGAGGACGTCTGCACGATGAACACGTTGGCGATCACGAGCAGGGCGAGCGTGGCGATCCCGGCCTGCACGCCGCGAAGGCGCACGATCGCCGGAGCGACGATCAGAGCGAAGAGCGCGGCGAAGCCACCTCCAGCGAGCGTCCCCTCGAGGGGGCTCAGCTCCGCCGGAAAGATCCAGTAGCTGAGCCAGTTCGGCATCGTCAGGAACGAGAACTCCTTGATCTCGGGCGGGATCGTGAGCAGCGCGGAGCTGTACGCGCCGATCGCAACGAAGGTGATGTGGCCGAACGAGAGCACGCCGGAGTTGCCACTGAACATCTGTAGGCCGAGAACGATGATCAGCATCAACAGCATCCGCCCGGCGGTCGTCTGGTAGACGACGTCGCCGAAGCGGTCGACGAGGATCCACGTGACGACGACCATGGCAGCGAGGAAGAGCGGCGGCCAGGCCTTCTGTGCCGGCGCCTCGAGCCTGTGACGAAGATCCGTCATGCAGACGCCGTCTCGCTCGTCTCGCTGACCAGGGACGGCCGCCGACTCCGGCGCCAGGCCTGCACTCTGCGCGGGAGGGTGACGAGCCCGTCGGGGAGCAGGACGAGTATCGCGATGACGACGAGGAAGGCGAAGAGCTGCGTGTGGCTGTTGACGCTCGTCGGCAACGTCGCCTGCAGCGCGTTGATCAGCGCCCCCAGGACAAACCCGCCGAGGGCGGCGCCCGCCATGCTGCCGATACCCCCGATCACGCAGCCGACGAAGGCAATCAGCAACGGCCCCTGGCCCATGTTGGGCGTTACCGCTCCCGTGCGGAAGACGTACAGGAGCGCCACGACCCCTGCCATGAGGCCCGTGATGGCGAACGCCGACGAGATCACCCAGTTCGCCCGCACGCCCACGAGCTGTGCCATCTGGAAGTCCTCTGTCGATGCGCGGAGCTGTATGCCGAGCGAGGTGCGCTTCAGGAGCAGCGTCATCCCGACCAGCAGAGCAACGGTTACGACGACCGTGATGATCTCGAGCCTCGAGATCAGGACACCGCCGACCTCGAACTGATCCGTGAGCCAGGGATACGGGGCAACACCCTTCTGCGGTCCTCTCCCGACAGTCATCCAGCCGAGCGCCTCGAGGCCGTAGCTGACCGCGAACGAGCTGACGAGCAACACGACCGGTGTCGCCCGCCGCAGGGGGCGAAACGCGACGAGCTCCATCAACACCGCCGCGACCACGACGACGAACACCGTCGCTATCACCATCGCGAGCCAGCCCCAGCCTCGCGTGTAGAACATCATGTAGGCGCCGATCATGATCAGCTCGCCGTACGCGAAGTTCATCAGGCCCATGACGCCGAAGAGGAGAGCGAGCGAGAGCGCCATCAGGGCGAACAGGCTGCCGTAGGCGATCGAGTCGAGGACGTACTGGATCTCGACGGAGACTCCGCCGACGAAGATCATGCGTCGCCCACCTTTGCCATGCCGATGTACGCACTCTCGAAGTCGCCGATCTCGGCCAGCTCCTCGCTCGTCCCGTGGAACTGGATCCGCCCCCCGCTCCGCATCACGTACGTGCGGTTGGCGACCTCGATCGTCCGTGCGGCGTTCTGCTCGACGAGCAGGATCGTCACGCCCTGCTGATGCAGCTCCTGCAGGATCTCGAACACCTGGTCGACGATCATCGGCGCAAGTCCGAGTGTCGGCTCGTCGAGGAGCAGCAGCTTCGGGCGCGAAAGAAGCGCTCGGGCGATCGCGAGCTGCTGCTGCTCGCCGCCCGAGAGCTTCGAGCCGGACTTGTCCCAGTGGTGCCGGAGCACCGGGAACCGCTCGAGCACGTCCTCGATGTCCTTGTCGACGCCGTCCCGTCGCGAGGTCGCACCGATCTTGAGGTTCTCCCCGACGGTGAGTCGGCCGAAGATTCGACGTCCCTCGGGAACGAGCGAGATGCCCGAACGGAGGATCTCGTCGGGCGAGCGGCCCGCGATCGGACGGCCCTCGAATGTGACCTCGCCGGCCGTCGGCTTGAGGACGCCGGTGATCGTCATCAGCGTCGTCGTCTTGCCCGCGCCGTTGTGGCCGACCAGGCCGACGAGCTCGCCCTCCTTGACCTCGAGCGAGAGCTTCTGCACTGCTGCGATCCGGCCGTAGTGCACCGAGACGTCATTGAGCTCGAGCAATCTCCGCGCCTTTCTGTCCCAGGTAGGCCGCAACCACCTCTTTGCTCGTGCTGATCTCCTCGGGCGAGCCGACAGCGATGGTCTTGCCGTTGTCGAGCACCTGAATTCGCTCGCAGACCCGGAAGATGATGTGCATGTCGTGCTCGACGAGGAGCACGCCGCAGCCGAGGTCGTCACGCACTCTGGCGATCGTCCTCGTCAGCTCGAGGCTCTCCCCGTCGTCGAGGCCTGCGGCCGGCTCGTCGAGCAGGAGGAACCTCGGTCCGACCGCGACCGCGCGGGCGATGCCGACGCGGCGCTCGTCGCCGTGTGGGAGAGCGGACGCCGGCAGGCGTGCAAGGTGGGCGAGCCCCAGGCCCTCGATGAGCTCACGTGCGCGTACCCGAGCCGCTCGCCTCGACAGGCCGGCGCCGAGTGCCCCGAGCTCGACGTTCTCGAACACCGTGAGCTCCGGAAAGGTGGCGACGTCCTGGAACGTCCGTACGAGCCCCAGCCGCACCAGCTTCTGCGGCGACCAGCCCGTGACATCGTCACCGGCGAGCGAGACCCGGCCCGCAGTGAGGGGCACGAAGCTCGAGACGGCGTTCATGAAGGTCGTCTTGCCGGCTCCGTTCGGGCCGATCAGGCCCATGATCTGCCCCTGCTCGAGCGTCAGGTGGACGCCGTCGACGGCTCGGACGCCCTCGAAGTGGACGTGGATTTCCTCCGCGACCAGCCTCGCGGGCCCCGAGCCGTCGCCAGCTGTCATCTTGCGCCAGCTACTCGATTTGGTTGATTACTTGGCCTTCACGGGAGCGCCCGAACAGGGACTGCCGTCGCCGATGTTGGGGATCCTCTTGACGGCGTGGGTGCCGATCTGCCGGTCCTTGCCGTTCGTCCACTGCTCGATCGAGTAGGCGGCCGGCTGCGGACGGTGGCACTTGGCCGTGCCCTTCATCATGCTGCCGAAGTAGTTGATCCTGACCGGACCGCCGAACAGCGCGGCTGCGATCTTCGTGCCGTCGGTCGAGCCGGCTGCTTTGATCGCCGCCACGAGCGCATCGGCGAGCGCGTAGCCCGGCAACGCGTAGTGGTTACCGAGCGGCTGGCCGTACTTGGCCCTGAACTGCGTGGTGATCAACCGGACCTGCGGCGTCTGCGTGCCCTGGCAGTACGTCGGCAGGCAGGCAAAGCCAAGGGCCCAGAAGTTCGACACCCTTCCGGCCACCTGGTTGACGAGCGTGCCGTTGACCGACGCGTTGGTCGTGATCGGCTTGGCGATGCCCGCATCGCGGATGGCGCGGATCAACTGCGAGCCGTACGGCTGCCACGAGCCGTTGAAGATCATGTCGCAGCCAGCGATCTTGCCGCGCAGGCGAGTGATCTGCGAGCTGAGGTCGAGGTTTGGGCCTCCGACAAAGGTGTCCTCGCCGCAGACCCTGCCGCCGAGCTGCACCCAGCGAGCCTTGAAGTAGTCGGCCGTCGCCTTCGAGTACTCGATCGACGTGTCCTTGAAGATGTACGCCGACCTCCACTGCTGTTTCGACGCCCGAGCCCACTCCGCCATCGTTACGCCCTCGGTGTCGGAGCCGAGGCCCATCGAACCGCCGTACGGGCCGACGATCGCCGGTGTGGCGACCTTCGGCGACGACGCACACAACGCGATACCCGGCACGTTGTGCCCCCTCGCCGCGTTGATGGCCGGGAACGAGAAGTCGAAGTCGCACGTCGCGATGATCGCCACCGCGCCGTTTCCGATCAGCTCCTCGGCGTTCGCTGCCGCCGTGGGCTTGTCGGACTTCGTGTCGATCCATTGCACCCTGATTTGCCTGCCGAGGACGCCACCCCTCTTGTTGATCTGCTCGATTCGCATCTGGAAGAGCTGGCCAGACTGGAGATCGTAGGGAGCCAGGCCCCCGGTCTTGGCCGCAGAGATGCCGATCAAGATCGGCGCCTGTGCGTTGCGACTACCGAAGGCCGAACTGACAGCCAGTGACGCGACGACTGCGCACACGGCGACCAGCGCTCCGGCCATCGTGATTCGCTTCCTCATCTGTTGCCCTCCTGTCCTGGCCGCGGGGAGTCGCGGCCTACCCCGTCGCCGATGCTAGGCGAACCTTGGTGCTCTTTTCAAACGCCCGTCGCCTCCGCCTGCTCACCGAGCAGCCCAGCCGCCGTCGACGAGGATGCTTTCTCCGTGGATGTACCGAGCAGCATCCGAGGCGAGAAATACCGCCAGCGGGGCAACGTCCTCGACGAGACCGACCCGGCCGTACGGAGTCCCGTCGAGGTACATCTGCTCGTACGCCGGGTCCTCGAGCAGCTCCTCGTTCATCGGCGTCCGGATGTTGCCCGGGGCGATCGCGTTCACGCGGATCTGTGCGGGGGCCAGCTCGACGGCGAGCGCCTTCGTCAGCTGCTCGATCGCCCCCTTCGTCGCACAGTATGCAGCCGAGCTCGTGAAAGCGACCTGGCCGGCGATCGACGAGACGAAGATGACGGAGCTGTCGCGCGCGAGGTGCGGCAGCGCCGCCTTCGTGAGCGCGTAGGGCGCCCTGACGTTCACGCGCCACTGCTCGTCGAAGTCCTCGAGGGGAGCGTCGGCAAGCGGCATGGGCAGGAAGACTCCGGCCATGTGAAGCAGCGTGGTCAGCGCGCCGAACGCCCCCATCGTCTCGTCGACGATCCGCTGCGGCGCGTCTGCGGCGGTCAGGTCCACGGCGATGACGTGCGAGGTGCCGCAGCGCCCGGCGCACGCCGCGAGACGCTCGGCGTCCCGTCCCACCAGCACGACTCTCGCGCCTGCCTCCGACATAGCCTCGGCACAGGCGCGCCCGATGCCCGAGCTCGCGCCCGTTACGACGACGACCTTCCCGTCGAGGCCGGCGCTCGGGAACGGCGTCATCGCGCCCTTCTCAGACGCCCGGTCTCCGCTTCGTCGACCTCGAGCGAGTCGTCGAGCACCTCACGTCGGAACGCGACGCCGTAGACCTCACGTGCCCGCTCGAAGCTGACGAAGCGCGCCAGCACGTCGTCGCGAACACGCTCGGGCTCCCGCCCATGCGGATGCCCGTAGCCACCGCCACCGCTCAGCGCATGCCCGAGCAACTCGCCCGGTTCGAGCACGACTTGCGCGATCGGGTCGAGTGCCTCCTCGACGCCGTCCGACGAGGCCTTGAAGGCGATCGACGGCGCCGCCGTGCCACCGCCCTGCGTCCCGCGCGGCGGATGGTGGTAGCCGTCCGTGACATAGGCGGCCGTCATCGGATCGCGCTTCGGGCCGAACGTCACTCGCGCCCCAGGTGCGCCGCGCCGGCGCCCTGCTCCCTCCGAGTCGACTCGGATCCGGACCTCCCCGACACGGATCGGATACTTCTGCTCGTCGATCTCGACGCTGTCACGGAACATCAGGCCGTTGGTGACGGCGTTGCCGTACGTGACCCAACCGTCGTACTCGGGCCCGGCTGGGCCACCCTGAGAGCCGAGGAACTTCTGATTCACGTACGGGCTGTCCGCCTTGCGCCAGTCCGTCCCGGAGACGACTGCGAAGCCGGGGCCGATCCCGCACGCGCCTTCGGCGAGCCCGTAACCGTCCCAGGCGTCGGCGATCGTCCGCTGGGTGGTCACCACGAGGCGCTCTCCGACGTTCGTCGTCGCCACCGAGCACGAATGCGGAAACCGCGGGATGCCGACGATGCAGTTCTCGCGCAGCTTCACCTTCACGCGACGAAAGGTCCCCGCGTTGTGAGGGATGTCGGGGTCGATCGAGTTGAAGATCCCGGTCATGCAGTTGTTCATGGCGCACGTCCGCGACTCGTTGACGCCGGCGGGGAGGCAGTCGATGTTGTCGGTCAGGTCGGCCTCGATCATCCCGGCCTCGGGATCGATCGTGATCGAGACCCGGATCGGGATGCCGTCCGGCGCCGGCCCGAACGGGTCGTGCATCCCCTCGCCGACGATCGTGCCCGCCGGCAGGCTCGAGATGACGTGCGCGACGCACCGCTCGGAGTAGTCGAACCACTCCTCGACGAAATCTGCGACCGTCTCCACTCCGTACCTGGCACAGACCTCCTTGAGACGCGCCTCCCCGATCCTGGCGGCGCCGACCATGGCCAGGTAGTCGCCGTACCACTGATCCGGGACCCGAATGCGCCTGCGGCACATGCGGATCACGTCCTCGATGTCCTCGTAGTCCCGCTGTACACGGACCGCGGGGAAGATCAGGCTGCCCTCCTCGTACACGTCGCGGGCATAGGGCATGTAGGTGGTCGGCTGCGCGTTGCCACAGTCCGCCTGATGCGCCTTCGCGGCGGCCGTGAACACGTGCCGGCCTTCCCAGAAGACGGGCACGAGGATGACGTGATCGGCCGGGTGGGTGTTCCCGAGATACGGGTCGTTGTGCAGGAACGCGTCGCCCTCGGTCAGATCGTCATGCAGGTCGGTGACGGCCTCGGCGAGAAACTCCATCCCGATCACGTGCACCGGCAGGCCTTCGGCCGACGCGAGCAGGCGGTTGTCTGCCGTGATCAGCGCGCAGGAGAAGTCGCGTGCCATGTTCAGAACGGCGGAGCGGCCCGTGCGCAGCAGCGTGTTCTCCATCTCCCGCACGATCGAGTCGAGTCGATTGGCGATGACGGCGAGTGTCACGGGGTCGAAGGAGCTCACCGCGCGAGCTCCCGCACGGCGCTGCCCGACCGATCCGTGCCGCTCTCGGTCGTGAGCTCCAGGATGTAGTTGCCGAGCCCCGTCACGACCGCTGCCGACCCGGGGTAGACGACGATCGTCGTAGTGGGTTCCCGGATGATCGCCGGGCCTTCGACCCGCGTGCCGACCGACAGGGATTCTCCGTCGTACCGGGGAACGGGCTGGACCCCGGTCTCCTTGAAGTACGCCGTGTCCGTCGATGCGGCGTCTCCCGGTTCGGCAGGCAGCGCCCGGGCGCGAATGGTCGGCTTCTCGAGCACGGCGGTGGCCCGTGCCTTCCAGAGCAGGCATTCCAGGTACTGACCGGGCTCGCGCACGGCGAAGATCCGTTCGTGCGTGGCATGGAACGCTTCCTCGACAGCGCGCACGTCCTCGTCCGACTCGAGCTGTTGCGGGACCGGCACGTCGAGCTCCCACACCTGTGCGCGATACCGAGCCTCGACCGAGAAGTCCTTTCGCGTCGCCAGCACGGGGAGGCCGGCGAGCCCGTCGAGAAAGTCATCCGCGCGCGCGGCCACGTCCCGGAGAGTCGCGTTCACCGCGTCGCGGTCGAGCGAGCGGGTCTCCGCGTAGCGGCTCTGCGGGAACTCGGAGACGACGTCCGCGAAGAGGGCACCGCAAGCCGAGAGGGCGCTCGCCGTCGACGGCGCGAGGACGCGCGGGCAGCCGAGCTCGCGCGCGATCGGGACGATGGTCAGGCCGGAGGCACCTCCGCCTGCGACCAGCGTGACCGCGCGCGGGTCGATTCCCTGCATGATCGTGATCTCCCTGATCGCTCCGACGATGTTCTCGGACGCGATGGTCAGCGCCGCATACGCTGCCTCGTGGACGCCCATCCCGAGCGGCGCTGCGACCGCCTCCTCGATGACGGCGTGGGCAGCATCCGCATCGAGCGGCAACCTGCCGCCGAGAAAGTAGTCGGGGTCGATCCAGCCGAGCACGACCGCGGCATCGGTGATCGTAGGTTGCATGCCGCCGCGGCCGTAGCACGCCGGGCCTGGGTCCGCGCCGGCGCTTCGGGGACCCACCCGAAGCAGTCCGCCCGGGTCGATCCAGACGATCGAGCCCCCTCCCGCGCCGATCGACTTGACGTCGACCGCCCGGATGCCCGTGATATGGCCGATCCAGCGCCCGCCCAACCAGGTCTCGGCCGCGTGTGTGATCTCCCCGCCGGCGACCAGGCAGACGTCGAACGTCGTGCCTCCGGTGTCGCAGACGATCAGGTCGGTCGACGCGGCTTCTCCCCGGTTCTCTCCGGCCTCTGCATCGGCGTAGGCGAGGGCGGCAACCGGCGCCATCGACGGCCCGGAGCCGACGGAGTAGATCGGTCGTTCGACGACTTGCTCGGGACGCCACGCGCCGCCGAAGGATGTAGCGACGAAGATGTGTCCCCGCAGCCCGGCTTCGCGGAGGTCCGACTCCAACGTCCGGAGGTAGGTCTGCATCAGCGGCTTGAGCGACGCGTCGATCGCCGTGGAGGAGGCTCGGCGGTACTCGCGGATGATCGGGTTCAGACGATGTGAGAGGGTGAACGGCGTTCCCGGCCATTCGCTCTCGATCAGCTCACCGACGCGGAGCTCGTGATCAGGGTTGACGATCGACCAGAGGAGGCACACCGCGACTGCCTCCGCCTCGAGCGCGCGGGCCTCCGAGATCGCAGCTAGGACGTTCGCCTCGTCGAGCGGGACGAACACGTCCCCCTCGGAATCGATCCGTTCCCGGAGCTCGAACGTGAGCCACCGCGGGACATAGGGCGGCGGGTACTGGTCCTGACGGAACGGGTCGAGCTTCCCGCCCTCGCGGAGCAGCAGGACGTCGGGGAAGCCCTCCGTCGTGAAGAACGCGGTGCGGGCCGTCGTGCCCTCGACGATCGCGTTCGTCGCGCGGGTCGTGCCGTAGGTGAAGACCTCCGTGCGGGCGAGCAGCTCGCCGACGGTCAGGCCGAGCATTGGAGCGAGCTGCACCAAACCCTCCTCGATGCTCTGGAACGCCCGCGTGACGTCCGTCGGCGCCTTCGCGAGCAGCAGCCTGCCGTCCTCGTCGGCGACGACGACGTCGGTGAACGTCCCGCCGGTGTCGACGGAGACGCGAAACCCCATCAGTCCGCGGCCTTCACTCGCTCGGAGCTCTCCAGTGGTCTTGCCGCCCCGTGAGCGACGGCCTGCGCGCGATTATCGGGCAGGACCCCGTGCCGAGCAACCGCATGCGGACGACCCGGTCCGCCTCGGGGATAATCCCGCCGTGGCGGTGATCGAGACCTCGAACTGGCAGGCGCTCGCCGACAGGGCGCTCACGGACGAGCGCCTCGCTCGAGATCGAGGAATGCGCACTGTGAGCGGAAAGGAGCCGGCATGGCGCTGAGCGTCGATCTGAACGCCGACATGGGCGAGTCCTACGGTCGATGGACGCTCGGGGACGACGCCGCGCTGATGGGGTTCCTGACGTCGGCGAACATCGCGTGCGGCTTTCACGGTGGCGATCCGCACGTGATGCGGTCGACCGTCGCGCTCGCGGTCGAGCACGGCGTCGGTGTCGGCGCGCACGTCTCCTTCCCGGATCTGATCGGCTTTGGACGCAGGCGCCTGGCTGCGACCGCGGAGGAGGTCTCCGACTACGTCGTGTACCAGGCGGGGGCAGTCCGCGCCTTCGTGGAGGCGGCGGGAGGTCGCCTGCAGCACGTGAAGCCCCACGGCGCGCTCTACGCGTCGATCGTCGACGACGCCGACCTCGCGCATGCCGTCGCCGAGGCGGTGGCGATGCTCGGCGCGGACGTCATCCTGCTGATGCCGCCGGCGGTGGCGCCGGCCGCTGCGGAGGCAGGCGTGCCGTTCGTCCCCGAGGGCTATGTGGACCTCGACTACGACGCGAACGGCAAGCTGGTGCTGGAGCGCGTGAAGCAGGTGCGCGATCCGGAGGCGATGGGCGAGAAGGCGCTCCGGCTCGTGCGCGACGGCAAGGTCGCGACCGTCGAGGGCGGTGAGCTCGAGCTCCACGTCGAGAGCATCTGCGTGCACGGCGACGCGCCGAACGCGCCCGCGATCGCCCGCGCGATCCGCGATCGGCTCCAGGACGCCGGTGTCGGGCTGGCCCCCCTTGCCGAGTTGAGGGCGGTCGCTCCGCGTTAGGATCGCCCGGTGACGCCCGCCAACTCGGCTGTGATCGCAAGCCGGCCCGCCCAGGACGGGAAGCCCGGGATCGTCTACAGGTACGCCGGAGACCGAGCCGTGCTCGTCGAGTATGGCGAGATGGTGTTCGACCTCACCCTCAACTTCTTCATGCTGGCCGTCGACGCCGCTCTTCGGGCGAACGCGCCGACGGGGATGGTGGAGACGGCGCCGGGATTCCGCTCGATCCTGGTCGTGTACGACCCGGCCGTGCTGCGGCCGTCCGAGCTCGTCGATCACCTCCACGGCATCCACGACTCGCTGCAGAGCGAACAGGGTATGACGATCCCGAGCCGGCTCGTGCACATGCCGCTCGCGTTCGACGACTCGACCTCGCGCGACGCCGTCGAGCGATACGTGCGCACGATCCGGAAGGATGCGCCCAACGCAGAGGGCGGGACGAACATCGACTACATCGTCCGCTACAACGGCTTTCCCGGCCGCGAGGAGCTCTACGCGGCCCTTCTCGGCAGCGAGCAATGGACCGCATTCGTGGGTTTCTTTCCCGGCTTGCCGTTCATGTTCCCGGTCGACCCTCGCGAGACCGTCTTCGTGCCCAAGTACAACCCGACGCGCACCTGGACCGCGGAGGGGGCGGTGGGGATCGGGGGACCGTGTGTCGCGATCTATCCGGTCGAGTCGGCCGGCGGCTACCAGCTGTTCGGCCGGACGCTTCCGATCTACGACATCCAGCAGCGCAACGCCGCGTTCCGGGACAACCCGCTTCTCCTCCGCCCCGGCGACCGGGTCCAGTTCCACCGGGTCGAAGAGGAGGAGCTGCTGCAGGCGTTCGCAGACGTCCACGCCGATCGCTACCGCTACCGGACCGAGGACAGCCCGTTCGACCTCGCCGAGTATCTCGACGTGGCTGCCGACGATCGACGGGGAGGTGGAGGAGCGACGCCAGCGCCGCGAGGCGGCGGCCGCCGCGACGCCCGTGCCATGAGATCGATCGAGGTTCTCGAGGGCGGCATCCAGACGACCGTCCAGGACTATCCCGGCCGCCGGGGGATGCAGGCTCAGGGGTTCTTCCCCGCCGGGCCGATGGATCACTTCGCGCTGCGGGCGGCCAACCTGCTCGTCGGCAACCCGTCGTCGTCCGCCGGGCTCGAGATCACGCTCGGCAACTTTCGCTTTCGTCTCGAGGGCGACGCGACCATGGCGATCTGCGGTGCCGAGACGGAGGTCACCGTGGACGGGGAGAGCATCGCGTTGTGGGAGAGCCATCGAGTGCCCGCCGGGGCCGAGGTCGCGGTGGGCCTGGCGCCCGGCCCCGGTTTCCGCTGCTTTCTCGCAGTCGACGGCGGCTTCGACGTCCCGTTGCTTCTCGGCTCGCGCGCCACCTACACGATGGGCGCGCTCGGCGGTCTCGACGGACGGGCGCTGCAGGCGCGTGACCGCCTGCCGCTCGGCGAGGCGCTCGGGGACGGCACCGGCGCTCGCATGCGCTTCCACACGGCCGCGAGACCGGAGTACTCCCGTGCCTGGGAGGTGCGTGCGATGCGCGGCCCGCAGGCGGCCCCGGACTACCTGACCGAGAACGACATGGAGACGCTTTTCGGCCGCACCTGGCCGATCGACCGCAACTCCAACCGCACCGGCGTTCGCCTGGAGTCCTACAAGTTCGAATGGGCCCGGGAGGGTGGGGGCATCGCCGGCGGTCACCCGTCGAACATCCTCGACAACAGCTACCCGGTCGGGGCGATCAACGTCAACGGCGACCTGCCCGTGATCCTCGGACCGGACGGACCGACCGCCGGGGGCTTCATCGTGGCGGCTGCGGTCATCCACGCCGACTTCTGGAAGATCGGGCAGTTCCGACCCGTCGGCGACACCGTCCGGTTCCGTGAGGTGACCATCGACGAGGCGATCGCGGCAGAGCGCGAGCTCGCCGAGATCCTGACTGCCGCGAGCCTGGAGGCCGTGTGATGGAGCACGTGATCAAGTCCCCGTTGCCGGGCACCTTCTACCGCCGTTCGAGCCCGGAGGCCGATCCGTATGTGACCGAGGGCGACGTGCTCGGCGCGGGCGACGTGGTCGGACTGATCGAGATCATGAAGACTTTTCACGAGGTCCAGAGCGACGCGGACGGTCGCGTTGCCCGCTTCCTCGTCGAGAACGAGGATCTCGTGGACGTCGGCCAGGGCATCATCGCGCTCGAGTCGAGCTAGCAGATCGCCGTTGCGCAAGGTCCTCGTCGCGAACCGGGGCGAGATCGCCGTCCGGGTGCTGCGGGCGTGCCGTGAGCTCGATCTCGCCACGGTCGCTGTCTACTCGACTGCGGACGAGGACGCGCTCCACGTGCGTCACGCCGACGAGGCCGTCTGCATCGGCCCCCCGCACGCGCGCGAGAGCTACCTCAACGTTCAGGCGTTGCTCGAGGCCGCGCGCCAGACGCATGCGGACGCCGTGCATCCCGGCTACGGCTTCCTGTCCGAGAACGCCGTCTTCGCGGCCGCGTGCCGCGACGCCGAGCTGGTCTTCGTCGGTCCGAGCCCAGAGGTCATCGAGTCGATGGGTAACAAGGCAGGCGCCCGGCGCCTCGCCGCCCGAGCAGGTGTGCCGACGGTCCCCGGAACCGACGGGAGCACGTCACTCGACCAGGCGCTCGAAGCGGCTGCCGAGATCGGCTATCCGGTGCTGCTCAAGGCTGCGGCGGGCGGCGGCGGTCGCGGCATCCGCGCGGCCCGGGACGAGGGCGAGCTCGCCGATCTGATCGGCGAGGCGGCGATGGAGGCGGGCGCAGCCTTCGGTGACGACGCCGTGTACGTCGAGAAGATGCTCGTCGAAGCACGGCACGTCGAGGTCCAGGTGCTCGGCGATGCTCACGGGAACCTGGTGCACCTCTTCGAGCGAGAATGCTCCCTGCAGCGACGCCGTCAGAAGCTGCTCGAGGAAAGCCCGTCGCCGGCGGTCGACGCCGGACAGCGGGGCGCCCTGACCGATGCGGCACTTCGGATCGCGCGCGCCGTGGGGTACCAGAACGCAGGCACGGTCGAGTTCCTGCTCGACCGGAGCGGCTCCTTCTACTTCATCGAGATGAACACGCGCATCCAGGTCGAGCATCCCGTGACCGAGCTGGTGACCGGTGTCGATCTGGTCGCAGAGCAGCTGCGCATTGCCCAGGGCGAGCCGCTTTCGGTACGCCAGGACGAGCTGGCGTGCAACGGGGCCGCGGTCGAGGTGCGGATCAACGCCGAGGATCCCGAACGGGGCTTTTTCCCCTCACCGGGAACGATCACCGCACTCGAGCTACCCACCGGACCGGGTGTCCGGGTCGATACGGCCGCGTACGCGGGGTATCGGGTGCCTCCGTACTACGACTCGTTGCTCGCGAAGGTGATCTGCTGGGGGCGCGATCGCGACGAGGCAATCAGCCGGACGCGCGTCGCGCTCGAGGAGTTCCACGTCGAGGGAATCCACACGACCATCCCGTTCCATCTCGCCCTGCTCGCAGACGAGGCCGTCCAGGAGGGCGACTACCACGTCGAGTACCTCGAACGCCTGGTTGCGGGGTCGGGCAAGATGCCGCCATGAGCGCTGGCGGCAGGCTCGACTTCGACTCCGTTGTCTGGGCGGACGATCAGCCGGACATCCACTCCCGGGCGGTGTCCGCTCTCGGACAGCGATGGGCGATCGTCGAGTACGAGGCGGGCGCCGCTCGCGCCGAATGGTGCACCGACGGTCACCGGGGCTACGTGCTCGCGGGGCAGATCGTGTACGAGTTCGACGACGGCTCGGAGGCGCTGTCGATTGCGGAGGGCCAGGGCTTCCACCTGGCGGCGGGCACGGGCCACCGCGGTCACAACCCCGGTGGGACGACGACGCGTCTCTTCCTGATCGACGATCCAGCCTGACGCGAGCCGACGCCGCTAGGCGTCCGATGCGTCCGCCCAGTGCGCGGCCATGCGCCACTGGAGCATCGCCCGATACTGCTCGGTGGTCCGCGGCAGGAGCTCACCGGTGCCCCAATCGAGAATGACTCCGTGGGCGCGGATGACGTCGAGCTGGTCGAGCACGCCGTCGCGATAGCGCCGAGCGATGCCCTCGGGATCCTCGGCCAGCCAGCCGCGCCGCTCGGAGCGGATCCGCTCCCGCTCGGCCACGGTCGCTTCCGCGTCGACCTCGTACTCCGCGAGCTCCGCGTCGACCTCGAGCACCACGACGCCGTAGTCCTTGCGCGCGCGCTCGATCGAGACGTACCCGTCGGCGACGTCCTCCCGCACGGCCGCGGGATCGCGTTCGAGCGGGTCGCCGTAGCCCCCTCCCCCGGCCGACGGCCGCGTGAACTCGTCGCCGGCGCCACACGGGACGTTGGAGAACACAGCACCCAGGAAGGCAGGTTCGCCGTCGCGTGTGAGCCAGACGCCGTGCGGGATCGACGGCAGGCCCCCCTTGATCCCCCATGTGATCGACCGGGCACGGTCGCACATGTAGGACATCACGGCGCCCTCCGCCTCCCTCAGGAGCGCTCCCTTCTCGACGCCGCAGCCGCCACGGAACTGTCCCGGCCCGCCGGAGTCGGTGCGGATCTCGTGACCGGTCGTGAGCACGGGGCACAGCCGTTCCTGCGCCTCCAGCGGCTGGACGGCGAGCCCGACGCCGAAGATCGGAGCCGTCGCGTTCGAGCCGTCCTTGCCGTTGCGGCCGCCCCAGCCACCGACCATCCAGTCGTACCACATGAAGATGGGACGGCTCTCGTGGCGGGCGTCACGGCCTCCGACCAGCAGGTACTCGAGGTTGAACGAGCATGCGAGCGCACGCTCTGGCTGGAGTTCCGACCAGAGCTCGAAGATCGAGTTCATGATCTTCTCGTACGGTCCGGCGCAGAATCCCGTGACCGCGATCGGCCACGGGGCGTTGACCACCGACCCGACCGGTCCGAGGTCGACCTCGACCGCACGGTAGAAGCCCGAGTTGAGCGGCACGTCCGGGAAGAAGGTCTTGGTCCCGGCGATGACGCCCGAGAAGGCGGACCCGAACCCCGCGTTGATGAAGCTGCCGATCGCCGGGTGAGAGCCGGTGAGGTCGTACGAGAGCTGGTCGCCCTCGATGGTCATCTTGACCTTGACCGGGATGAGGCCCTCGCCGATCGACGGGTCGTAGTCGATGTAGTCCTCGGTCTCCCAGACACCGTCGGGTAGCTCGGCGACCCGCTGGCGCGTGAGGCGCTCGACGTAGTCCTGCACCTCCTGGAACGCGGTCAGGATCGTCTCGATCCCGTACTTGTCGACCAGCCGCAGGATCTCCAGCTCGGCCACGCGGGTGGCGGAGGCCTGCGCGTGCAGATCGCCCTCGGCGTCGGTCGGCACGCGCGTGTTGGAGACGATCAGCCGTACGACGTCGTCGAGGTAGCGGCCACGATCCCAGATGCGGACGGGCGGCACCCGGATCCCCTCGGCAAAGTGCTCCTTCGCGTTGACGTCGAACGAGCCCGGCACGCTGCCGCCGACGTCCGCCCAGTGACCGTTCGACTGTGCGTAGGCGATGATCTCGCCCTCGTAGAAGATCGGCCGCACGATCCGGACGTCGTTGAAATGCGTGCCGCCGACGTAGGGGTCGTTGACGGCGAAGACGTCGCCGGGATTGATGTCGCCGGCGAAGGCCTCGATGACCGCCTTGCACGTGAAATGCAGCGTCCCGACGTGGACCGCGATGTCCTGGGAGCCCTGCATGATCGTGTTCCCGTCGCGGTCGCAGAGCGCGGACGAGAAGTCGCGGGCGTAGATGACGAACGAGTAGCACGTGCGCAGGATCTGCTCGGCCATCTGGTCGACGGTCGTGCTGAAGGCGTTCTTCAGGACCTCGAAGGTGACGGGGTCGAGGGTGTAGCTCCGCTTTCCGACCCCGACCGCCATTACGCCTCCTTCAGATCCATCCGGATGTTGAGCCACTCGTCGACGACCGCCTCCCAGCGCGGCGGCACGACCGTCGTCGAGTCCATCTGGTCGACGATCGCCGGCCCCTCGAGCGCCGCGCCCGCCGGCAGGTCTGCGCGGAGATAGCACGGCGTGTCGACGGCGTTGCCGGACGAGTCGAAATGAACGGGTCGCGACGCCGTCGGCTCCGGCTTGCTTGTGGTGGTCTCGTGCCGCCTGAGCTCGGGTTTCGGCGTCACGCCGACCGCGCGGACGCTCAGCCGATAGATCTCGATGGGAGCCCCGTCCCGGCGATAGTTGTACGCCCGCTCGTGCTCGGCGTGGAAGCGGCTGACGGCGTCTTCGAGATCGACTGGAGCCGAAACGGGAACGGTCAGCGACCGCCACTGGCCGAGGTAGCGCATATCGACGAGACGCTGCAGCGACATCTGCTCCTCGGGAACGCTCTCGGCCGCGAGGCGCTCGCGTCCCTCGGCCTCGAGCCGGTCGAACTCGGCGGCCAGCGCTTCCTGATCCACGGTGTCGACGTGGGCGAGGAACATGGCCGAGAGGTCGTGGCGCACGTCGACCAGCAGGCAGCCAAGCGCCGAGGTGATTCCCGGGCTGGGCGGCACGAGCACCGTCGGGATCGACAGCTCTTCCGCCAGCGCGGCGCCGTGGAGCGGCCCGGCCCCGCCGAAGGCGACGAGGCAGAACTCGCGCGGGTCGTAACCGCGCCGAATCGAGATCAGACGCATGGCGTCGGCCATGTTCGCGTTGGCCACGCGGATGACCGCGTCCGCGGCCTCGACGAGATCGAGCCCGAGCGGCTCGGCGACGTGGTCGCGTATTGCCTGCTCGGCGGCGGCTTGGTCGAGCTCCATCGCTCCGCCGATGAGATTTGTGCCGAGACGGCCGAGCACGAGGTTTGCGTCGGTGTTCGTCGGCCTGTCGTTGCCACGCCCGTAGCACGCCGGCCCCGGATGGGCTCCCGCCGATTGAGGGCCGTTGCGGAGAGAGCCTGCTTCGTCGATCCATGCGAAGGAGCCACCCCCTGCACCGATCGTCAGCACCTCGATCGACGGGAAGCAGATCGGGTAGCCGTACTCGACGAACCACTCCTTCGTGACACGCTCCTCGCCCTGGTACACGAGCGAGACGTCGGTCGACGTCCCGCCCATGTCGAAGCCGATCGCGTTCGGGAAGCCGCAGAGCGACGAGAGGTGCCGGCTCGCGATCGCGCCGGCGGCGATGCCCGACGCCGCCAGGCGGACCGCGAAGCGCTCGGCGAGCTTGGGTGTCATCACGCCACCGCCGGAGTGGAGCAGCAGGACGTCGCCGCCGTATCCCTGCTCGCCGAGCCGGTCCTGCAGCCGGTTCACGTACCCGGAGATGAGCGGGGAGAGAACAGCGTTCGCGACGGTCGTCGAGAACCGCTCGTGCTCGAAGATCTCGGGGAGCACCTCGGCGGACGTCGAGACCGTCACGCCCGGAAGCTCCTCTTCGAGGATCTCGCGCATCCGGCTCTCGTGCGCCGGGTTCGCGTGCGCGTTGATGAAGCAGACGGCCACCGTCTGGATCTCGCGGCGCCGCAGAACGGAAGCGACCTGGCGTGCCATGCCCTCGTCGAGCGGAGTCACGACCTCGCCGGCGTGATCGATCCGCTCTGTCACCTCGAATCGGTCGCGCCGGCGGATGTACGGCGGCGCGACATCTGCGTAGGCGTCCCACAGGTCGGCCTTCGTGCCGCGGCGGATCTCGATCACGTCGCGAAAGTGCTCCGTCGTCACCATCGCCGCGGGCGGGAGGTTGCGTGTGATCAGCGCGTTCGTAGCCACGGTTGTCCCGTGCGAGAACAGCACGACGTCCCGCAGGTCGATGCCCGCGTCGACGACGCCCGTGACCACAGCATCGATCGGGTCGCTCGTCGACGGGACCTTGCCGACCTCGATCTCGCCTCCATCCGCGTCGAGGATGCAGATGTCGGTGAATGTCCCACCAACGTCCACCGCGACGCGGAGATTCCCCATCCGGCCAGCCTAACCGCTTGTAGGCTACGAGTCATGCCGACGCCGAAGGACACGAGCCTCTGGCATCCCTTCGCCGACATGGCCTCCGTGAGAGGCAACGAGCTGGTGATCAGCCGGGGTGAGGGAGTCTGGCTCTGGGACGACGACGGCAACCGTTATCTCGACGGCTCGGCGAGCCTCTGGTACGCCAATGTCGGTCATGGTCGCGCCGAGATCGCCGAGGCCGTCGCGAAGCAGCTGAGGACGCTGGAGGCATGGTCGATCTTCGGCGATGCCGCGACCCCGCCTGCCCTCGAGCTGGCCGAGCGAATCGCCTCCCTGTCCTCGCTCGACGGGGCAAAGGTCTTCTTCACGAGCGGCGGCGGCGACGCGATCGACACCGCGGCCAAGCTCGTCCGCCTCTACTGGCAGGTGCTCGGCCAGCCGGAGCGGCTGCACATCGTCAGCCGGACGGCCGCCTATCACGGCACGATGGCCTTCGGGACCTCGCTCGGCGGTATCGAGGCGAACCGTGCGGGGTACGGGCCGCTCGTTCCAAGCACCTCCCAGGTGCAGTGGGACTCGCCGGACGCGCTCAGGGACGAGATCGAGCGGCTCGGGCCCGAGCGCATCGCGGCGTTCTTCGCCGAGCCGGTGATCGGTGCCGGCGGCGTGTTGCCTCCTCCCGAGGGATACATCCAGGCGGTGGCCGAGATCTGCCGCGAGGCTGGCGTGCTCTTCGTCTGCGACTCGGTCATCTGCGGTTTCGGCCGGCTCGGCAGCTGGCTCGGCTTCGAGCGTTTCGGCGTCGAGCCGGATCTGGTGACGTTCGCCAAGGGCGTCACCAGCGGGTACCTGCCGCTCGGAGGCGTCGTCGTCTCCGGGCACGTCGCCGATCCGTTCTGGAGCGAGCCAGGGCGCGTCATGGTTCGCCATGGACAGACGTATTCCGGCCACGCGGCGGTGTGCGCAGCCGGGCTGGCGAACATCGCGATCCTCGAGCGCGAGGGACTGATCCCGCGCGGTCAGGAGCTCGAGGGTGAGCTCCTCTCGACGCTCGCCCCGCTCGCGAGCCACCGGCTCGTGAGCGAGGTCCGCGGCGGCATCGGGCTGCTCGCCGCCATCGTGTTCGAACCGGACGCACTTGCGGCCGATCCCGCACTGCCCTCGAAGGCGTACGTGTCCATCCGCAAGCAGGGCGTCATCCTGCGCGCACTCGGGCAGTCGCTCGCGGTCTCACCGCCGCTCACGATCTCCACGGAAGAGATACAGCTGATCCACGACGCTGTCCGGGCCGGTCTCGACGCTCTCGTCGACGACCTCGTACACATCGCTTGACGCTGCTGTGACGCGGGGGCCGCGTGCGGGTCGCGTCGGACTCGTGTCGGATCTCGCTGACCAACACGGACCCGCACTGAGCTGTCCACGATAGCCGGCGCGGAAGACCTGGGCGCGTCAGGGTAGGTCGCATCCAGCTTTCCCCCGGCACCCCCAAACCAGGTCGCTACGACGTCGGTGCGATCTCGGGCGAGCGCATGGGCGGTCGGCGACGCTTGTGCCTCGGGCTCCGCTGTTGGAGAATCGAGGCGGCCCCGCCGTCGACCAGGAGCCCGCGTCTTGCCCTTCCTCTGGACGCAACGTCAGGACATCGGTCCGAGCCCACGCTTCGGCCACGCGCTCGCCTACGACGCGAGCCGGAGCCGCACGTTGCTCGTCGGAGGCGACGGCGTCGGCGTGCTCCTGCGAGACACCTGGTTGTGGGACGGCGAGGCGTGGACGCAGGTCGAGAACATCGGGCCTTCAGGTCGCGCCGGCCATGCCGTTGCGTACGACACCGCTCAGGAACGCGTCGTGCTGTTCGGCGGCCGCGGGCCTGCCGCACTCTCGGATACGTGGGAGTGGGACGGCGAGGCCTGGACGCAGCTCGAGGACACGGGGCCGAGCCCACGCTTCGGCCACGCGCTGGCCTACGACTCGGGCCGCGATCGCGTGGTGCTTTTCGGCGGCTGGGATGCGACTCTCACACCGTTCGGCGACACGTGGGAGTGGAACGGCGACGAGTGGACGCAGGTCGCCGACACCGGGCCTTCGCCGCGGGCGGGCCACGCCATGTGCTTCGAGGCAGGAGCCGGGCGCACCGTTCTCTTTGGCGGCTCCGACAGATCCGACACGTGGGCCTGGAACGGAGCTGACTGGACTGAGGTCAATGACATTGGGCCGGCACCGTGTCAGGGCGCGGGGCTCGTCTCGGCCGGTGAGAGCTGCATCCTCTTCGGCGGCATCGACGAAACGGCGAACCCCGACGCGCTCTACCGCCTCACCTGGGAGCTCTCCGGCACCGATTGGACCGAACGACAGGACATCGGTCCTGCGGCGCGACACGGTCACGCGATGGCCTACGACAGCGGTCGAGGGAGCGTCGTCCTCTTCGGGGGGGCGGGTCTCTCCTCTGCCTTCGTGACGGACGGCGACCTCTTCTCCGACACGTGGGAGATGCCTGCCGCGGCGACGACACCTGGGCCTGTCCCCGATGGGTCGGTGTCGCTCGTCTCGTTCACGATCGCGCCTGACGTCGTGCTCCCGACCGACGTTTTCACGATCAGCGTCGGGCTCGACGAGCCCACGCCCGCGCCGATTGTCGTCAACCTTTCCCTCGACGGGACGGGCGCCGGCGCGATGGGAATCGCCGCAGGTACATCCACCAGCGACGAGAGCCTGACCGCCAACAACATCGGCCTGGTGCCAGGCACGTACGAGTGGGGCGCAAGCCTAGGAGCGGTGTCGCTGACCGCGAGTCTCACGGTTCAGTAGAACGGCTCGTCGACAGATGAGTTCCGTCCCCGATCGCAGTCTCAACACCGAAGGCCGATCCACAACCAGCGATCTGGAGGATCAATGCCCAACCAGGGTGACACTGGCGGCCCCAAGCTCTCCGCCAACGCGATTACGGCTCACCTCGCGGCCACCTTCGCGGACTTACCCGTCTACGTGCACACGATCGAGCACGCCGACGGCGTCGTCCTCGTCGACACCGGCATGATCGATTCGACGCCGGAGCTGGACGAGGAAGGCGCGCCCGTGCCGATGCCGGAGAACATCCCCCGAGACGTCGTGTGCGTCATCAACACCCACCTTCACTTCGACCACTGCGGCGGCAACCGCCTGTTTCCCGGTGTGCCGATCCACGTTCAGCGGCTCGAGCTGCAAGCGCCTCATGACCCGCCCGAATGGGTCGACTTCCCGGGTGCGAACTACGTCGAGCACGACGGCGAGGCGGAGGTGCTCCCCGGCATCCGGCTGCTGCCGACGCCCGGACACACAAGCGGCCACCAGAGCGTCCTTGTCGACACGCCCGACGGGCTCGTCGTCATCGGCGGCGACGTCGCGTACACGTACGACGAGCTCGGGAGCGGCGCGACCGAGGGACAGCGGCGCGTGCTCGCCCTAGCCGCTCCAACGTGGCTCACGCACGCGGAAGGTGGGCCGAAAGTTCCCGACCGAACTAGGGCGTAGAGCCGGGCCCGAACTCGCGAACCTCCTGCGCACAACGGCAGGCGACGGCGATCCTGCCGGCCCACTCCAGCGCCTCCTCGCGTGAGGGAACGTCGACAACCGAGAATCCGCCGATGTACGCCTTGCTCTCAGGGTATGGGCCGTCGGTGACCGTCCCGTCGGTGGCCACCACGCTCACCTCTTCGTGGGAATGCAGCCCGCCGCCGAACACCCAAACGCCGGCGTCCTTTGCCTCTTGCACCACCGCGTGCGCTGCCTCGGCCACGTCGGGGAGATCCTCCTTCGGAAACGTCATTGCGCCGTCATCGAACGAGATCAGATACCGCGTCATCTCACGACTCCTTTTCTCGGCGGCCTGCTCCGGCCACATCTCACCCTGCTACGGACACACGCGCAAATGGGAGACCGACAAACCACCGAGAACTCATCGGTCCGGCCAAGAGCACGGGGCTCCGATCTGACTCGACTGTCAAGGCAAGAGTTGTGAATCCGCCGTGTGACTAGTGTTGACGGACATCATCGCCGCGAAGGAACCCCAGCCGCGAAGCCTCTCGGCGGGCTCCCTGCCCGTGCCGTGCGCCGCGGCTATCGACTTGTGGCTCGGGGCCGCGCTTGGTCTCGTAGGACAGAGCTTCGGACGACTTCGAGCCCGGCGACGGCGAGGCCGATGAGAAGTGCCGCGGACAGCCAGCCTCGGGCGAACGGCGGAGCGACGAGCGCGAGCACGAGTAGAACGATCGCCGCGGTGGTGTACGTGGTGGGGCGGCTCTCGAAGACGGGCGTCGCGGCCTGGCGTGCCTGCTCGGCGCGACGGCCGTCACCGACGAACCAGACCCCGATCAGCGTAACGACACCGAGGATGATCCAAACCCATGCCCTGTCCGCGAGAACCTGCGTGAGGATGCTCCAGGCGTCGTGCACTGCCGGCTTGACGGCGTCGTCTTTCGCAAGCTCGTCGACGAGGTAGTCGCCGGCGAAGCGGCGCACGGCCAGCATCAGGAGCCCCACGAGGACGAGGCCGATCGCAAGCGCTCGAAGCTCGAGCCTGCGCCGCCCTCGCGCGAGCCAGATCGCGAGCGCTGCGAAAGCGAGCGCGACGATCCACATCCAGTCGGCGACAGCACGCAGGATCTTCGTCAGCGACTGTGCCGTCTCGAGCTGGCTCTCCTCGATGATCGCGATCCTTCCCGAGGACTCCGGCAGCCTCTCGGCAACCCGTCCGATCACCGCGACCTGGTCGCCGAGCTCGATCACGATCGGGCGGAGGTCGAGCACGACCGCGCCGCCCTCGGTCTGGATGAACGTCGTGTCGTCGTCCAGCAGCCGGACCAGCTGGCGCTGGGTCGCGGTCGTCGTCTCCACCCACACGGTCTGCACGCGCGGGCGTTCGAGCGCCGCATCCGCTGCCCGGTCGGCGCCCGAGCGGGCGAGACCGGCAAGAACCGGTGCGAGTCCGGCCTGTGCGGGAGGAAGGCGCTCCGCGATCGCCGCCTCCACGTCGACGTTCTCGAACAGCACGTCGACCGACTTCGCAGCGACCTGTGTGCGGATCTCGTCGCTCTCGATCAGGTTGCGCGAGATCGTCTCGAACCCGTCCTCGTCCAGGGCTGTGTGCTCGACGTAGAACGCGACCATGCCGACGAGCGCGAGGAGGATCGCGAACGATCGTGAGAACGCGGGCGACGACGATGCGCCAACGCGACGTCCCGCTGGTCTTCGAGGGTTGGTTGGCTTCGCTCATCACGGTGGAGTTCATCTGCTAACGAGCCGCGAGGATGTGCATGCCGACCAGGGCGGCGGTGCCGACTGCGCCCAGTACGAGCACGGCGATGACGCCTGCGACCGGACCGAACAGAGCAGCCATCGCGAGATAGACGAGCACGCTCGCCACGAGACCGCCGACGATCGGCTCGATCACGGGCCAGCTGTCGAGCCCGCCCTGGCGCCCGACACTCCGAGTCGTTGTAGAAGCGCTGCGCTCACGACGGCGCCAGCTCGGGCTCGGCCCGGATTTCGGCGCTCGGAAGGTGGAGGGCCTCCTTCGCCTCCGCGACCTTCTCGCGCCGTGCCTTCGTCAGCTCCAGCACGAAGATCTGGATCGTCGCCGCCAGCGGGACCGCGGTGAGCGCGCCGAGGACGCCGAGCAGGGCGCCGAAGAGCGTGACGGCGATGATGATGAAGAAGCCCGAGAGGTTGACCGCCTTGCCCTGGATCTTCGGCGTCAGCACGTTGTTCTCGACCTGCTGGTAGACGAGCAGCACGACGAGCATGATGATCGCCGCGGTAAGCCCCTCCTCGGCCCACAGCGCCGGCACGAGGACGACGCCGGCCAGGGTCGCGCCGAGGTTCGGGATCATGTCGAGCAGTCCTGCGATCACACCCAGCGCGAGGGCATAGCTCGACCCCAGCAGCCAGGCGGTGAGCCCCTGCGTGGTGCCGGCGATCGCGGCGATGACGACGACGCCGACCGCCCAGCGCGAGATCGAGGTGGTCACGCGCTCCCAGACATCCAGCCAGCGCACGTCCTCACCCGGCATCAGCACGCTCCCCAACGCTGCCTTCAGCTTGACGACGTCGGTGAGCAGGAACATGCAGATGAAGATGATCGTGAAGGCGACGAGGAAGATGGAGACGAAGTCGCCCGCGATGCCGAGCACGGCCGAGATCGCGTCCGGCACCGCCGCCGAGACCTCCTCGCCCCCGGACTGCACGTTCTCGGCAGCGCCGCTGTCGCCCAACCAGCCGGAGAGCTCGTCCGATTCGCGGAGCTGCTCGATCGTCTGCGGCAGGTCATGGAGGAAGTCCCGCACCGCGCCGACCAGCGGAACGAGGAACAGCAGCCCGACCACGAGCACGGCGAGGGCTGTCCCGAGCACCGTGACCGCCGAGGCCATGCCGCGCGAGAGATGTGTCTTCGCCATCACCCACCGCAATGGAGCCTCGAACACGAGCGCCAGGAAGATCCCGACGAAGACGACCAGGAACGTGTCCCCGATCGCCCAGAACGCCCCCATCACCGCCAGGGTCGCGGCAACGAGCAACACCGTCCGCACCGGCAGAAGCAATGCCCTTGCCGGTACGTCACCCACCTGCGTGTGATCTGAGGTCGTCATGTCAACTCCGGGGTCGTGACGTCACGTGAGATTCCTTGCGTGCCGGGGACTATCGGCGTGAAGCCGCCTGCTTTCCTCATACGAATCGTGTGATTCGTCGAGGCTCGTCACGGATCGAGCTCCTCCAACTCTTCCTCGACGTCGTAGCCGAGCGCGAGTGCGAGCTTCGGTGCGCACGAGACGACGCGGGCGGAGCCCGTTACGGGCGTCACCGCCTCGAGAGTCGGCGACGATCTCGTTGCTCGTCGCCCCGGCCGCGAGGGCGGCCGAGACGGCGTGCTGGAACGTCGAGGGCGCGGCGTCGACGGCGATCGTGGCCGCGACTCGCACGAGCGCCAGGCTCTTGTCGTCGAGACGCTGACTCCGTGAGCGCCTTCTCCTCGGAGACGATCACCTCGACGAGCCTCTCGTCATGGACGGCGAGGCGACGTAGGTGCTCCTTGTAGTCATCCATCGAGGTCGCTCCTATCCGACCTGAGGACACCTACATTCGCGTCATCCTTATTGGGTGAGATTCGCCGGAGGCGGGTAGATCGAGCTCTCGAGGAGCCCCACCTCGACGGCGCGCTCGATCGCCTCGCTACGCGAGGACGCGCTCAGCTTCCGGTAGATCGACACCGCCTCGGTCTTGACGGTGTTGCGCGAGATGAAGAGACGTGTCGCGATCTCCGGGATCGTGAGATGGGTCGCCAGGTACGGAAGGAGCCGAAGCTCGGCGCCCGTCAGGCTCATCGCCCAGGCGCCGGCCGGCCCGGAGGTCGCCGCGAGGCGCTCCCGCAGCTCTCGCGCGTCCTCGACGAGGACGCCCATGTCGGGGCGGAGCTCCAGCACCCGCTCGGTCTCGCGGAATGTCGTGCGGGCAGCGGCTGCGTCGCCGAGCGCGAGATGGACGCGCGTGAGCTCGAGCCCGACCCCGACGGTTGTCCAGGGAATGCCGTGGTTGAGCATGGGCCGTAGGCGGTGGGCGCGGACCAGCGCCGAGCGGACATCCTGCGGCCTCGCCTCGTGCTGCGCGACGCGTGCCGCTGCGACGTGCACGAGCGCGCTCGACGAGTAGCCGGCGAGACCCGACTCCTGGACGAGCGCTTCTGCCGCCCGCGCGAGTCGCCCGGCCTCGCCCCAGCGCCCCTTCCTTGGCCGCGAGGAGCGCGAGCTGCGCCTGCGCCAGGAAGACCTCCTCGACGCTCCCGGTGGCCAACCCGGCCTCGACGGTCTTGGCGAGCGCCGCCAACGCTCGATCGGACGCGCCGAGCAGGGCATGCGCAACCCCTCGGCCGAGGAGTGCGGTGGGAACCCAGAAGCTGTCCGGCGGCAACTGATCCAGGGCCGCATCGGCGTCGGCGAGCGCCTGCTCGACGCCGTTCGGCATCATGTGCGCGCGCAGCGTGGCGACCCACGGCTGGACGGTGGCGCTCCCGTCCGAAAGCGGGATCGTCGAGATTGCGCCGTCGGCGAGGGCGAGCCAGCGCTCAGCCTCCTCGACACGCCCCGTCAGCACACGCCACCAGGCTCCATAGACGGCGAGCGCCGGGTATTCCACGAGCTCGTCCTCGCCGAACCATCCGAGCCACTCCTCCACGGTCTCCAGGCGGCCGTCGTAGTAGAGCGGCGGACTGAGGGCGTCGATCAAGCCGGCGACGGTCTCCGTCTCGCCTGCTGCTTGCCCGTAGCCGATCGCCTCCTCCATCAGCCCGTTGGCGATGCACCAGGCCATCGCACGGCGGTTGAGCGCGGCCACCATGTCCGGGTCGCTCCGCTCGAGCTCGTCCGGAGCAGCTGGCCGAAGAGGTGGTGGTAGCGGTACCACTCGCCCGCCGGTCGAGGGGCACCAGAAAGCGGTTGGCACGCTCGAGCCTCTCGAGCACCTGCGCGGAGCCGGTCGTCTCGAGCACGGCGTCGCAGAGAGCGCCCGACATGCGATCCAGGACCGACGTGTGCGTGAGGAACTGCGCCTCGGAGGCCGAGAGCCGCGAGAGGAGCTCGTGGCGGAAGTAATCGGACACGAAACGGTCGTCACCGTTGAAGTCATCGGCGCCCGCCGGGCGGCCCCCCGGCCCGCAGCGACAGAGCCGCGAGGTACAACCCGGCAGGCCAACCCTCCGTCCGCTCTGTCAGCTCGGAGAGCTCGCTCGGGTCGAGCTCGACTCCGACGGCTTCGAGCAACAACTCCGCCTCCTGCTCGTTCAGTCGGAGGTCCGCGACGCCGATCTCGTGCACCCCTCCCTGCGCCCGCCAGCGGGCAAGCGGCAATGCCGGCACCTCCCTGCTCGCGATCGCGATCTGCGAGCCGGCCGGCACGTATTGAACGAGCTCCGCGACCACGTCCAGGCAGGAGGGGATTGGCGAGAAGGTGGAGATCGTCGAGCACTAGCACCAGCGGACGCTCGAGTCGCGCCAACGGCGCTCCGACGGGCCGGACGCGCATCGCCCACGTCGATCCCCCTGGGCCCGACAACGCGTCGAACACCTCGGGCCGGACCGGCTCGACCCTGTGAATTGCCGCGGCGATGTACCGGAGGAGGACTATGGCGTCGTCGTCGTCTCGCCCGTCGAGCCCCACCCACGCGAACGGACGTGGATCTGCTCTCGGCCCACCGCGCGAGAAGGGTCGTCTTGCCGTACCCCGCGGGCGCCACGACGGTCGTGAACGTCTCGCTCGCCGTGCAGAGCCGTGCGAGCACCTCCGCCTTCGCCACGGTGCCAGGGCGAGTCGAGGGCGCAGCGAGCTTGACCTCTACGAGGTCGAAAGGAACGTCTGTCACCGCCACTGGAGGACCATCCTAGGAGACCGAGCAAGCGCGACCGCGGTGGTGGATCGCCGCCTCCGAGAAATCCGCGCTATTTCATGCGATCTGTATGACGAGCATGGGCGGGCATGCTCGCATACTCGACTCACCATTCCGGGCGCCCGCCGGCCCGGAAAAGAACGCCGAACGAAAGGAAGTGCCATGCCCGAGTCGACCAGCGAGACCCCGGTCCTCGACCTGCTCGCAAGCATGACCGCGGACTCGCTCGAGGCGTCGAGCCTCGAACCGGAGACGCTCGCGCTCGTCCGCATCGCCGCGCTCGTCGCGGTGGACGCCCCCGCGGCCTCCTACCTGCTGAACCTCGCGGCGGCGAACGAGATCGGCCTCGACGCCGACGACGTCCGCGGCGTGCTTGCCGCGATCGCACCGATCGTCGGCACGGCCCGAGTCGCGTCCGCGACGGGCAAGATCGCCCGCGCCCTCGCGGTCGCGATCGAGATCGTCGAGGAAGAGGAGCAAGAGGAGCTGGACCAGCAGGGCTAGTACTGAGAGCACCGGCCGGAGCCGCCCTCACCGGAGGGGGCTCCGGTCGTCCGCTCGAGCGGAATCACCTATCAAGGAGGCACGAGATGCTCTGGTACATCCTGGCCGCCGTCATCTGGATCGCAATCGCGTTCTGGCCGGCGCGCGTCGCCGCCCGGAAGGGGCACAGCTTCTTCCTCTACTTCCTCTTCAGCCTGGTCTTCTTCCCCCTCGCACTGCTCGTTGCCTACATGGTCAGCGATCGCGCGCTTGCTCCTGCCTGACGCGAGCCAGTTCCGTCCGCAATCCGCCAGTCGTGACGCCGCGTGACGCCGCCCTCAAGGGCGGCGTTTCACGGACCCCGAACGACCGTCACCTGCTCGCCGAGACGCCACTCTCTGACGAGCTCCTCACGCCCTTCCACATGGAGCGCGACGCGGACCGTCGTGTCGGTCCGCTCGATCGGCCGCACGACCTTTGCCTCGACCTGACCGGCCTCGTCGTCGAGCTCGATCAAGACGACGTCACCCAGCTCGAGCCGCTGAACGTCGTACGCCATCGCCATCCAGAGGAGTGTAATCGCGCCACAGCCAGCTTCCTCTGCACGTCGCCGAAACGCCTGTGCTTCGGGGATCACTTCCTCGTCGTGGGTCCGCGCTACTGCCTGGCCATGGCGAGGCGGAGGCGTTCCTCGGGATCGATGAAGTGGTCGTGGTCGTCGGTGCCGAGGTCGATCTGCACCCAGTTGATCTTCCCGGTGAACCGGCTGTCCCGGGCCGTGTAGTCGGGGGTGACGGTGGTGCCGGTCTCCTGGCCGATGTCGGTCGTCTCGTCGGCGGAGAAGATCATCGGCTGGGTGTTCTCGACCCGGCCGGTGCCGACCGCGTTCCCGTCGTAGTACAGGGTGACGTCGCCGCCCTTGGCCAGCCCGCCGCCGTCGTAGGCGAACTCCATGCGCACCTGGTGGGTGCCGGCGGGGATCGCGGTCTCGGCGGCGGTGGCGTACTCGTGGATGCCGAGCACGTTGTAGACGAACTTGGCCTTGCCGTCCTTGACGTAGACCGTCCAGCCGCCGAAGCGGCCGCCCTGGGCGATGATCACGCCGTTCGCGCCGCCGTCGGGGACGTCGATCTCGGCCGTGACGGAGAACGACTTGTTCTTGATGCTGACGACGCTGTTCTCCGAGAGCCGTCCCATGCCGGCGAAGAACAGCTGCGAGTTGCCGCGGATGAGCGTCGGCCGCCCGGCCATGGACGGCTCGAGGCGCTCCGAGCGCTGCGGTCGTCCAGCGGCAGCACGTTGTACTTGACGGCCTCGATCAGCCACAGCCGTTGCAGCTTGGCCAGCATCTCGGGGTTGTCGGCGGCGAGGTTGTGGGCCTGGCTGTAGTCGCTGGCTGCCGTCGTAGAGCTCCCACACGTCGTCGTCGAACGCCGGCAGCTCGCCGCCGACCATCACCCACGGCGTCTTGTGCTTGGTGACCGCGCTCCAGCCCCTGTGGTAGATGCCGCGGTTGCCGAACATCTCGAAGTACTGCAGGTCGTGGCGCTCGGCGGCGTCGGCGTCGTTGAACGAGTACAGCATGCTCGTGCCTTCCATCGGCGACTGCTGCACGCCGTTCACCATCGTCGGCTCGGGCAGGCCCGCCGCCTCGAGGATCGTCGGAGCGACGTCGATGACGTGGGAGAACTGGCTGCGCAGACCGCCCTTCTCCTCGATCCCGTTGGGCCAGTGCACGATCGTGCCGTTGCGGGTGCCGCCCCAGTGCGACGCGACCTGCTTGGTCCACTGGAACGGGCGTGTTCATCGCCCACGCCCAGCCGACCGCGTAGTGGTTGTACGACGCTCGGCGAGCCGAGCTCGTCCATCTTGCTCACGCAGGAACTCCGGCGTCTCGAGCGCGGCCATCCCGTTGAAGTTGGCCATCTCGTTGAACGCGCCGTTCAGCGTGCCTTCGGCGGAGGCGCCGTTGTCGCCGATGATGTAGTAGACGATCGTGTCGTCGAGGATCTCGAGATCCTCGATGGCGTCGATCACCCGGCCGACGTGGTGGTCGGTGTGCTCGAGGAACCCGGCGTACACCTCCATCTCGCGGGCGAGCACCGGCTTGAGCTCGTCGGGCATGTCGTCCCAGGCCGGGATCTCGTCGTGGCGGGCGGTCAGCTCGGCGTCGGCCGGGATCACGCCGAGCTCCTTCTGACGGGCGAACGTGCGCTCGCGCTGCGCGTCCCAGCCGTCGTCGAACTGGCCCTTGTACTTGTCGGCCCACTCCTTCGGCACGTGGTGCGGCGCGTGCGTCGCACCGGGCGCGAAGTAGATGAAGAACGGCTTGTCCGGCATCAGCGCCTTCTGCTGGCGGATCCAGCTGACGGCGTGGTCGGCGAGGTCCTCGGTCAGGTGGTAGCCCTCCTCCGGCGTCGCCGGCGGCTCGACCGGCGTCGTGCCGTCGTACAGCGCCGGATCCCACTGGTTGTTCTCGCCGCCGATGAACCCGTAGAACTTCTCGAACCCGCCACCGCCCGACGGCCACGCGTCGAACGGGCCCATCGGCGACGACTGCCACACCGGCACCTCGTGGCACTTGCCGAACTGCGCCGTCGAGTAGCCGTTCAGCTTCAGCGTCATCGCCAGCGGTGCCTTGGTGTTCGGACGCAAGCGAGCTCTGGCCGGGAGCCGACGTCGCCGTCTCG
Source organism: uncultured Actinomycetes bacterium (assembly GCA_963810295.1). Lineage (GTDB taxonomy): Bacteria > Actinomycetota > Thermoleophilia > Gaiellales > Gaiellaceae > Gaiella. The sequence goes on along the minus strand of CAWEMW010000015.1, from coordinate 199,061 downwards.
GTGATGCTGCCCATCCCCACCGAGTGGTGGTTGCGCCCGGTCAGCAGCGCCTGGCGCGTCGGCGCGCACAGCGCCGTCGTGTGGAACCGGTTGTAGCGCAGCCCGCCGGCGGCCAGCCGCTCGGCGGTCGGCGTGTTGCACGGGCCGCCGAACGCGCTCGAGGCGCCGAAGCCGACGTCGTCGACCAGCACGACCAGCACGTTCGGCGCACCCTCCGGCGGCAGCAGCGGCTCGATCGGCGGAAACGCGGTGTCCGGATCCTTGGCGTCGTAGGTCGTCAGACCCGGCGCCGGCCGATCCGGGATCGGCAACATCGTGCGGGCATGCCGGTCAGGGCTCATTGCGTTCCTCCATCATCTGACTGTCGGACGTACCGCCGATGGTCGACGAGCAGTCGCCACCGGACATCACACAGATCGGGTGAAAGCTGCGGTCATCGACGCCCGCAGTTCAGGTCGAGTCGCTCCGTCGTCGCGCCTCAGCTCGAGCTCGTCGTAGAGCGAGCTGTTGAGGACGGGTGCAGCGACGACGAGAAGCCCCATCATGTACACGAAGAAGAGCAAGGTGGTCGTGGCGCCGAGACTGCCGTAGAGCGAGGTCGAGCTCTCGAGCTTCGGCACGAGGAGGTGGCCGACCGCCTCGTGGAGCACCTGGAAGCCGATCGAGACGAGGAGCGCTCCCGGGAACCAGCGCCTTCCAGGGGCGTCCCGGTGCGGAAGCTGAAGCGAGGCCCAGAGCCACATCGCCGCGAGCGGTACGACGGTGAGCACGGGCGCGAAGAGGCCTGGCCAGTCCTCACGAACCCACCACGTGAGCGCGACGGTGGCCCAGACCGCGCACATGACTCCCGTGAAGGCGAGTGAGGCCTTGAGCGGCTTGGGCCGCGGTGGAGCCTCGTCCCAGACGAGCGAATGAATCAGCAGGATCGCCTTCGCGCCGGTGAACCCCGCCCAGAGGAGGAGTGGCACCCCGACAGCGAAGAGCCACCACGACTCGGAGTCCGCGGAACGTGCGGCGTCACCCACCGCGTTCGTGATCGCCCCCGGTAGCCCACCCTTGTCGACAGCGTCCTCGGTGCTCTCCGCATTGCTGAGACCGAGCGCGCCTCCGAGAACCAGGCCGAGCGGCAGCAGCCACAGGAAGATGCGATAGGCGAAGCCCCCGGCGAGAACGCTCGAGGCGACGCGTCGGTTTCGCTCCACCGCGCGGATCGGGACCGCGACCGCGATGTGGCGGTCGGCGGCGCTGTCCGCGGCGTCTCGACGCTCGCCGACGCCTCGGCGGCGCGATCGTCGTCCCCGGTGCGAGAGACCATGTCACTTCCGTACGCCGTTGTCGGTCGGTCGGTTCTCGATGTCGCTCATTCCGTTCCCTCGATGATCGGAGTCTCGACCGCGACGATCCGCTGCTTCGTTGCGGCTCTCCGACCGCGTGCGCTCGCGATCTGGTGGGGACTATGCGGACGACGACGCCGGCGTCCCTCATACGGATGGCATGATTTTTCGCGCCTCTGAACGCCCTCCGTGTCGCCCACGCAACGTCATCCACCTCCGACGCCTGGGCAAACTCGGTCGCCTTCGATCGCGCGAGCGCCGACGGCCGCGGATCGACGTCCCCTCGCGTTCGACGACCTGTACGGGTCTTCCCCGTCGCGGGCTACGTGGGCCGCTGCCGCGGCCCACGTAGCCGTGGAGATCGAGCGTGCTACAGGTCGCAGTCCGGGACGGCCGTCTTGAGCGCCTCCATCGAGGTGCCCACGGCTGTGACCGCTGCGCCGAGAGCCGTCACGGACTCGGCCGTGACGGTGCCCGCCGTCCTGATGGCGTCGACCTGTGTCGAAACGGCGTCGAGCGAGCTCTCGAGACCTGCGATCGGCTCGGACAGCTCCGCCTCGGCGTCCGTCTTCACGGCGTCGAGGTCGGATCGGATCGAGTCGAAGGACTCCTCGAGGTCGGTCACGGCTGCTTCGCCGCCGTCCTCGAGGCTGATGTCCTGGAGGCCGGCGACGTCCGAGCTCAGGGTCTCGAGGCTGTCGCACACGGCGGGCGTGTCGCTGCACCGCATCCCGCGACCGCCAGGACGGCAGTCGCGAGCACCAGCAGCCCGATGGCTTTCAGCCACCGCGACACCGGCGCGTGGCTCGTAGGTGGTCATGTGCTGGAACCGTCCTTCCGTCGTCGCTCTCGGTTTGCCCGAGCCGGCCGAGCGGCCCGGTAGGAGCCATGATGGGCGTGGACGGGTCGGCCTTCCTCATACGGATCGAATGAAGTTCGCCGTCTCGGCCAACGACTCGGCGAGGACGCATCGAGCGCTACGACGGGCGAGTCAGCGCGGCTTCGATTCGGTCGAGCCGCTCGTCGAGCCGACGGAAGTGCTCCGCCGTCGGCGGCTCGGCATCGGAGGCCGACGGCTCCGGGTGCGAGGAACTGGACAGGACGGCCTCGATGCGCTCGAGCCGGCCGTCGAGCCGACGGAGGTGGTCCGCCGTCGGAGCCTCGGGCTCCGAGCTCTTCTGCTCGAGGCGTGAGCGCGCGACGAACGTGCTCGTGATCGCGGCGGTGATGACGGTCAGGAAGCCGATCCCGAAGAGCATGACGACCGCGGCGATGAACCGTCCGGCGACCGTCGTCGGAACGTTGTCGCCGTAGCCGACGGTCGTCGTCGTCTGGATCGCCCACCAGAGCCCTGACCCGATCGACGGATAGTGCTCGCGGTCGACGACGGTCATCAGGATGCCGGCCGCGACCGTGACCACGAGCGTCGCGCTGGCGATCACGATCGCGGCCCCGCGCGGCGTGACGGCGCGGTCGACCGCCCTCTCGAGCCGCCGCTCGAGTCTTGTCTCGTGTGGGATCTCTGGGATCTCAGGGCTCACGTGGCGTCACTCCTTGCGTCCGGGTGCGTCGGTCAGCATCTTCTGCACGGTCGGCTCGGCTCGGTCGGCCACGAGCTTGAAGAAGCCCCTCTCCCGGAGGCGGCCGATGCCGTTGCCGGCGATCACGGTGAACGGGACGGCCAGGAGGAGGCCGACGATGCCGAAGAGGAAGCCGCCGAGCGCGGTGACGATGATCACGAGCATCGGGTGGATGTCGAGAGTCCGGCCCATCACCCTCGGCTCGACGAAGTTCTCCAGCAAGAGATTCGCTGCGAGGACCACCAGGAGCATGACGGCGGCCAGGCCGAGCCCGCCTTCGCCGTAGGCGACGATCACCGCGAGCCCGCCGCCGAGGAAGGCGCCGATGTAGGGGATGTAGCCGCCGATGAAGTTCACGACGACGATCGTGAACACGAGCGGAAGGCCGAGCAGGAAGCTGGCGATGCCGACGACCACCGACACGATCGCGGACATGGCGGTGCGGCCCCGTCCGTAGCTGCGGAGGATCTCGACACGCGTCGGTGATGAAGCTGTCGACCTCGTCCCTGATCGAGGGTGCGATCTGCGCGACGACGGAGCGCCGGAGACTGGTGCCGTCCTTCAGCAGGTAGTACATGATCAGCGCGCCGAGGATCAGTCCGCTCGCCAGGCCGATCAGCGCGTCGACGCCGGAGACGATCTTCGTGACGAAGCCCTCGGCGACCGCCGGCGACGTCTCCTCGGCCGCCGTCTTCGCATCCTGCAGCGCTTCCTCGTCGACGTCGAGCTCGTCGACCGCCTTCTCGATCGCCGCGTCGACGGAGCCGCCGATCTCGTCCGTCTGCTGGATCACGCCCCGGACGGTCGCGATCACGACGAGGGTCATCAACGCGAGAAGCCCGAGGACGACCAGGCCGGCGCCGAGGGTGGGCTTCAGCCCTCGGCGCTTCGAGGTTCACGACCACGGGCTTGAAGACCACCGCCAGAACCGCGGCGAAGAGCAGCGGGAGCACGATCTCGCTCACCGCCGCGAAGCCGGTGAACACGATGATCGTCGCGACGACGACCCCGACGAAGCTCCAGGCCCAGACGCCGAGCTTGGGGGCAGAGCTCACCGCCGCACCGCTCTCTCGCTGTCGCTCGCTCATCCAGCCGAGAGCGTGGCCGAGCCACGGGTGCCCGGGCATCATCCAGACCGGGTGAGATTTCGGCCTCGCGCGTCGCACGCGCGGGTCGTGCTCATCCGCAGACACCCAACCCGACGGGACGCGCGGGAGAGGCGGATCGAGGGGAGCTGACACCGCTTCCCCTCGATCCGGTCTGAGGCCCGTTCAAGCGCGGGACTGCCTGAAGCCCTCCCAGCGCGCCGTCAGCGCGTAGAGCACGAGGATGTTGAGCGCGACGACCAGGATGTTCCAGAGGGGATACGCCTGCGGGTAGTTCGCCATGAACGCGACCTGCCCGATCGCGTTGACGGCCACGCCGATGATCGCAAGCCAGCGTGCCCAGCCGGCCCCGCCGAGCAAGCCGAACCCGGTGAACAAGAGCAACGCGCCCCAGATGAGCGTGGACCAGCCCCAGGCGGTCACGTCGAGGATCGCGACGCCCTTCGCGGTCGCCACGACGTAGTCGTCCTTGAAGATCGCGACCACACCCTGGAGCGCGTCGATCGCGCCGATGATCACGAGCACGATGCCGGCGAAGGAGATCCACCCGCTCCACGACGAGTCTTGCGTTGCCATTCGGTTGCTCCTTTCGAGAGACGATTGCTCCTGCGACGCAAGCTCACGACCGCTTGCGCGGTGCGCGCGCCTACGCTCGAGAGGACGGTCGCGCGTCAGGAGCGGTCGGGCATCGCCCAATGCGGGTGAAAAACGCGCTGCACCGCCGGTCCGGTGCGGAGCCGCCGGTTTCACACAGATTGGATGATGCGGCGCCGAGGCGGCGCGACGAGCATCGGCCATCGATGAGCGAGATCGTCGCCCACCACCCGTCGGTCGTCGACCCGTTCAACGAGCCGTCACGCGGACGGCGCCTGCTCAAGGTCGGCGGCTGGCTGCTGGCGATCGTGCTCGTCGTCGTCGTCCTGGATCTGCTCGGGATCGACGTCGTCGGCTGGCTGTCCGACCTGTGGGACCAGATCAAGGACGTACCGCCCGGCTACATCGTCGCGGCGCTGGTCTTCCAGAGCGGCCAGACGTTCTTCGCCGGGCTTTCCTACTACGGGATCCTGCGCGTCGCCTATCCGGGTGAGGTCGAGCTCTGGCCGATCGTCACTGCCTACGCAGTGGGCGTCGCGATGAACAACTTCCTCCCCGCGAACATCGGCACGTTCGCGACGCTGGTCATGTTCTGCGCGATCATCCGGTCCTGCACGTTCCCCGGGGCGCTCGCCGCCTACCTCGTCCAGAAGATCTTCTTCACGGTCGCCGGAACGTTCGTCTACGCCTACCTCTTCCTCTCCGTGCCGGGCTCGTTCGACGAGAGCCTCGGCAACCTCTCCGAGGATCCTCTGCGGACGATCCTCATCGCGGTCGGCGGCGCCTTCCTGATCGTGATCCTCGCCAAGGTCTTCTGGAAGCAGCTCAAGAAGCTCTGGGCGAAGGCGAAGCAGGGCGGCGTGATCCTCTCGCACCCGAAGCAGTACTTCCTCCATTCGTTTCTGCCGGCGTTTCTCTCGTGGCTCTGCAAGCTGACGGTGATCGGGATCTTCCTGGCGGCATTCGCGATCCCCGTCACGTTCGAGTCGGTCATGTGGGTGACGGGATCGGGCTCGCTGGCCAACGTCGTCTCGGTCACGCCGGGCGCCGTCGGCATCACGCAGGCGACGAACGCGCTCGCGCTGGACACGTGCTGCGACGTCGAGCGGGACCTCGCGGTCGACTACTCCACCGCGCAGCAGCTGATCACCACCGCCTGGAACGTCCTGTTCGCGCTGGTGCTCGTCGTCTCGGTCTTCGGCTGGAAGGGCGGCAAGAAGCTCGTGACCGAGTCGTACGCGGACGCGAAGGTCAAGGTGGCCGAGCAGAAGGCCCAGCACGCCGAGAAGAAAGCGGAGAAGAAGGCGGAGCGCGAAGCGTCCGGTCGAGGCCGGTTCCATCGCCGCCACGACGACGGAGCCGCAGAGGCTGCTTCGTCCGCGGCACCCAATGACACAGACGAAGGAGGGAACCATGGCGGGTGAGAACCTGATCCTGGTCGTTGGCTCGTACCCCGATGCCGGAGGAGCAGCCGAGGACTTCAAGGCACTGAAGGACGGAGAGGGCGCCGGCGAGTACGAGGTCGTCGGCGCCGTCGTGATGAGTCGTGACGCGGACGGCAAGGTCGAGGTCTCGGAGAAGGGCGCCCCCCAGGTCGCGGGCGGTGCCGTGCTCGGCGGCACCGCGGGGCTCGTGGTCGGGCTGTTCGCGCCGCCCTTGCTGGCCGCGACTGCGATCGGCGCCGGGATCGGCGCGGTGGTCGGGAGACTGTCGAAGCGCCACGAGGAGAAGGAGCTCGGCGTCGAGCTCGAGGAGTACCTGGCGCCGGGAACGTCCGCGGTCGTGGTGGTCGTCGACGACGTGTACGCCGACAGGGTCGAGAACGCCCTCGTCAAGGCAGACAAGAGGATCAACAAGGCGATCGACGCGGGCGACTACGACGAGCTCCAGAAGGCGCTGGCGCAGTCCTCCGACGAGGTGTCCGACGCCGGCACGCTCCTGAGTAGCGATGTCAACAACGACGTCACACGGACGAGGCGGCGGAGGACGATCCTCCGCCGCCCCACGAGGAGGAGACCATGACCACGAGCGACCCGCGAGCAGACCTACGGTCAGTCCACAGCCTGGAAGCCCGAGGCTCCCCGCATCCGGTTGTTCCCACTCATCGTGTCGTGGCTCGCCACGGGTGTCGCCTTGATGGTTGCCTCCTGGGTCCTCCCGGGTGTCGACATCGGAAGCTTCTGGGGGGCGCTCGTCGTCGCAGCGGTCGTCGCGTTGCTCAACGCGGTCATCCCGCCCGTGCTCGCCGCGTTGCGATTGCCGCTCACGCTCGTTCTCGGCTTCCTCCTCGTCCTGATCGCGGACGCCGTGATCCTTCAGGTCGCAGCCGAGCTGAACGTGACCGACGGCGTGTTCAGCGTCGACAACTTCGGCTGGGCACTCCTCGCCGCATTCATCGTCGCCGCTGTGAGTGTTGTCCTTGCCGTTCTCCTCGGCTCCGACGACATGGGGTCGATCCGCACGGCGCAGCGGATCGCGAAGCGGCAGGGGATCATCGCCTCGACCGACGTCCCCGGGATCATCTATCTGGAGATCGACGGGCTCGCGCTGCCGGTGCTGCGGCGGGCGATGCGCGACGGGAACGCGCCGAACATGGCCCGCTGGGCGCGGGAGACGCATCGGTCTCGTCGGAGTGGGAGACGGATCTCTCCTCGCAGACGGGCGCGAGCCAGGCGGGGATCCTGCTGGGCTCGAACGACAACATGCCCGCCTTCCGCTGGGTGGAGAAGGAGACGGCGACGATGATGACCTGCTCGGCGCCGCCGGACTGCGCGGAGATCGAGCGGCGCCACGCGCACCGGGATCGGCCTGCTCGTCGACGGTGGCGCCAGCCGCGGCAACCTCCTCTCCGGCGAGGCGGAGGACGTGATCCTCACCGTCAGCCGGATGGAGGCGGAGAAGAAGTCGAACCCCGGCTACCGCGGGTTCTTCGCCAACGGCGACAACGCGACCCGGACGCTCGTCCTGTTCGGCTGGGAGGTCATCCTCGAATGGACGGCCGCGCTGCGTGCAATCCGTCGTGATGTGCAGCCGCGCGGCCACCGCGGCGGCATCTACCCGCTGATGCGCGGTGCGCTCTGCGTCTTCGTGCGCGACCTGATCGTGTCCGGCGTGCTCACCGACCTTATGCGCGGCCGACCGGCGGTGTACGCGACCTTCTCGAGCTACGACGAGGTGGCGCACCACTCCGGCCTCGAGCGCGCCGACACCCTCGAGGCGCTGCGCAAGCTCGACGACAAGTTCGGCCACATCGAGATGGCCTTGAAGTACGCGCCGCGGCCGTACGAGATCGTCGTCCTCTCCGACCACGGACAGACGCAGGGCGCCACCTTCAAACAACGAAACGGGTACGGCCTCGACGAGCTCGTCGAACGCTCACTCGCGAGTGGCGACGTCCAGGGGATCGCCGGCGGCGACGAGCAGAGCGCCATGGTCGGCAACGCGATCAGCGAGGCAACCGGCAAGACAGCCGAAGAAGGCCAAGAACGACGTCTCCGACCGCGACGTCATCGTGCTCGGCTCCGGCAACCTCGGCCTCATCTACCTCATGGAGGAACGCCGCCGGCTGACCCTCGAGGAGATCGAACCAGCGTCACCCCGAGCTCATCCCGGCACTCCGCAGCCATCCACACGTCGGCTGGCTGCTCGTCCGCTCCTCCGAGCACGGCGCCGTCGCTCTCGGCGCCAACGGCACCCACTACCTCGCGCAGGGTCGCGTCGAGGGCGATGACCCGCTCGCCCACTTCTCACCCCACGCCCCGAAGCACCTGCTCCGTACCGACGGCTTCGGGTACGTCGGCGACATCATGGTCGGCAGCTTCTACGACCCCGACCTCGACGAAGGCTGCGCCTTCGAGGAGCTGATCTCCTTCCACGGCGGCATGGGCGGCCTCCAGACGCGGCCCTTCATCCTCCACCCCACCCAGCTCGAGGTCCCGGAAGGCCCGATCCTCGGTGCCGCCGCCGTGCACGGCATCCTCGCCGGCTGGCGGCAACAGCTCCAGGGAGGCGCCGCGTCCGGCACCGCGGGCGTCGGCGACCAGTCGCGGGCGGAGACGGACGTTGCCGAGCAACCGGTTGGTAGTCCAGGGTAGGGGCATGTTTCGCGAATGCGCCGGGCGCCAGCGCTCGTGAAGGCACCGAGGAGCGGCGAGCACAAGCCCGGCCTGGCAGACGCTGCCGGGCGGGCCGCCTTCTACCCGGCCCGTGCGGCTGCGCGGGCCTGGCGGCGACCGATCGAAGAGGCCGTCGACGAGGTCCTCTCCGCGCCCGAGATCGCGCGAGTCATCGACCGAGCGCTCGCCGGATCGCTGCCGGAGGAGCTCGCGCGCTCGCTCGTCCGCCACCGCGTCTTCGAGCGCATCGCCGCCGAGCTCGCCTCCAGCGGTGAGCTGGAGCGCCTCGTGGCCAACGCCCTGCGGAGCCAGCAGACGCTCGAGCTCACCGACAAGGTGCTCGCGAGCGACGAGATGCAGAGCGCCCTCCGACATGTCGCCTCCAGTCCCGAGCTCCGAGCCGCGGTCGCGCGGCAGACGAGCGGGCTTGCCGACGAGATGGTCGGCGGTCTCCGTGCCTCCGCTGCGCGGCTCGACGACCGCGCCGAGCGGGTCTTGCGTCGACCACCGCGACGCGAGCGGTCGCCGTACGGCGGGATCGCGACCCGCGCGATCGCACTCGCGACCGACGGGCTCCTCACCGTCGTCCTGTTCATGTCCGTCGTCGGCATCGCCGCGCTCGTGGGGTCACTCGTCGGCGGTCTCCGTCCGGAGTGGCTCGTTGGCGTACTGCTCGGCTCGGGCTGGATGCTCGTCGTGGGCGTCTACTTCGTGCTCTTCTGGAGCACGGCGGGTCAGACACCCGGCATGAGGTTGCTGCACGTGCGTGTGCGCGGACCCGACGGCGCTGCCCCGTCGATCGGTCGATCGCTCCTGCGCCTCGTCGGGCTCGTGCTCGCGATCGTGCCGCTGTTCGCGGGCTTCCTACCGGTGTTGTTCACCGATCGGCGACGGGGCCTTCCGGACTTCCTCGCGGGCACCGTCGTCGTCTACGACTAGCTCCCGGCCGGAGCTCGCGCTCGGCATCGGACGTGCTCGGGCAGCAACGGTCGCCATGTCGGTCCATCAGTCGCTCGCCGTTGTCTTCTGCGCAACCGTCCCGCGTTTGACAGCCGCTCGACGCGGGAACACCGCGAAATGCTCGAATGCGACTTCTGCGGCTGTTTCTCCCACAGTCCCGGCAAAGGTTGGGCTGCCTACCGCAGGGCGGACCCTGACGGAATCGCCGAGCCGCGCATAGCCGTCTACTGCCCGCCGTGCGCCGCCGCCGAGTTCGGCCTCAGACCGGACGTCGCAGCGAGCCACGTGTGCATGTTCGAGCGTTCCCCGACCCTGAGCGAGCCGATCTAGCCTCAGCACGCCGACTCGGCGAGGTCGCGCGCAGCAATCAAGGCCATTCGTCGGAACAGGGCTCAGATCGCACCGAGCCTTCGTTCGAGCGTGATCTCTGTGCGCGCTACCACTGGCGTCCGAGCGCAATTTCACACGATCCGTATGAGGATCACGGATCTCTCGGCACCCATAGTCAGTCGCATGACTGAACCAAGGCGCAATGCAGACGCAGGTCTGAGGGTGCCGCGATGAACATCGTCTGGGGATTCGTGATCATCGTCGCGGTGACGGCGGTGGCGGTGGCGGCGATGCTGTTCGTCCGCCGAACGGCACCCGAGGGCAGCTACTTCGAGGACGGCGATCGCGCGTCGGGGGTCTTCGGCGTGCTGGCGACCGGGTTCTCGGTGCTGCTCGGGTTCATCGTCTTCCTCGCCTTCGCGAGCTACGACCAGTCGCGCAGCGGCGCCGAGCAGGAGGCGCTGATCGTCGTGCAGCAGGTCGAGAACGCGCAGTTCTTCCCGCGGCCGGCTGGCGCCGAGCTGACCGGCGAGCTCGTCTGCTACGGGCGCTCGGTCGTCAACGGCGAGTGGGACCGGATGCGTGAGGGCACGCAGGGAGACGCGATCAACCCCTGGGGCGTGCGGATGTTCCGCACCCTGCAAACCGTCAGCCGGAGACGGCGGTGGAGCAGTCCGCCTACGACAAGTGGCTCGACCAGACCTCGGCGCGCGAGGAGGCGCGGCGCGACCGCATCCACGGCGCCGTCGGCGTGATCCCGACCCAGCTCTGGATCGTGCTCTTCTTCATCGCGGGCGTGATCTTCGTGTACATGCTGTTCTTCGCCGACAGCGGTGAGCGCGCGGTCGTCCAGGGCATGTTGATGGGGTCGGTCGTCGCGGTGATGACCGTGCTGCTGCTGTTGCTCAACGGTCTCGACAAGCCGTTCCACCCGGGGGTCGGCGGGCTGGAACCGGTCGCGATGGAGCGCTCGCTGCGGATCATCGACGAGGCACTCGGCGCGGTCCAGACGCAGGTGCAGCTCCCGTGCGACGCGGTCGGGACGCCGACGTCGTGACGACCGACGGGCGGGCCGCAACTGGGTCGAGCTCGTCGCCACCGTGCTGCTCGCCGTCGCCACCGTCGCGACGGCGTGGAGCGGCTACCAGTCGACCCGCTGGAACGGGGAGCAGGCGAAGGCGGGCTGCCCGCGCGAACGCGCTGCGGATCGAATCGGCGAAAGCCGCCGGCCTGGCGAACAGCCAGACGGAGATCGACGTCGCCACGTTCACGCAATGGGTCAACGCCTACGCCCAGGAGCAGACGGAGCTCGCGGACTTCTACTTCAAGCGCTTCCGCGAGGAGTTCAGGCCCGCCGTCGACGCCTGGGTCGCCACCAGGCCGCTCCAGAACGCGGAGGCGCCCCTGACGCCGTTCGCGATGCCCCAGTACAGGGTCGCGGCCCGTGCCGATGCCGACCGGCTCGACGCGGAGGCAGAGCTGTCCGCCGCGGAGGCTCGCCGAAACATCCAGCGCGCATCGAACTACGTGCTCGGCGTCGTCCTCTTCGCCTCCGCGCTGTTCTTCGCCGGCATGAGCACCAAGCTCGACGTCACCGAGGCTGCGCGTCGTGATGCTCTGCATCGGGTGCGCCGTCTTCCTCTGCACCGCGATCTGGATCGCCACCTCGCCCGTCAGCCTCTCCGTCTGACCACAGGAGCCATGCATCGTCAGCGGCGGTCGTCGGATGGTCACTCGGGACGTCGCGCGCATGCGCGTCGGCTGCGGCCGAATGGGCACAAACGTGTCATATACGCCCGCGCCGCCCGCACCTACGGTGACCAGCGGCCATGCTCGAATGCGACTTCTGCGGGTGCTACTCCCCCAAGCCCGGCAAGGGCTGGGCTGCTGTTCGCAGGTATGACCCTGAAGGGATCGAGGGGGTGTGTGTCGCGGTCTTCTGCCCGCCGTGCGCCGCAGCCGAGTTCGGTCACAGGCCCGAGGTCGCCGCCAAGTACGTCTGCATCTGGGAACCGCAGCCTCACCCGAGCGACCCGTCGTAGCCCGTTCGTCAGACGCCGAGATCCCAGGTACTTGTCGAAAACTCCCTGCAAATCGACGTTTGATGGAGGCGGCGGGAATCGAACCCGCGTCCGCGGACGCACCGGCCGACCGTCTACGAGCGTAGTCCGCGCTTGGATCTCGCCCGACGGCCGGAGGCGGACACCCTACCGGCGGGCCAGCCTATCCTTTGGGTGTCGAGCCTTCGGCGATTGGCGCTCCTCCGGCTCCTAGCCCGATTGTTGGCGCCCCGTCCCCGGTCTCGGGCCGAACCGGGATGGGACGTCGCCTGACCTAGTGTTTGCTAGGCGGCGAGTGCGAGTTCGTTCTTGTTCGCACTTGCTTTTGTGCCGGTTGTTTTACGAGGCCGACCGGCGACCTCGGCTCGCTGCTCGACCGGAGAATCGACCACGTCGAGACCTGGTCGCCCCCGTATGTTCCCTCGAAGGATACCCGGGCGCGAGCGACGGCAGGGGCTTTGTGTTGAATCAACACAAAGTGCTTCGGCTCGATCGGGCGTTCAGGACATGCGCCGTCATGCCGAGTATCGTCAGTGACGACGAACGATCCGAGGAGGACGGCGAAGGTGGCAGTCACGGTTCCGTACGAGGGGTTGGCCGCTCTGCGCGAGCGGGCCAAGGAAGAGGTCGGCAAGGTCGTTGTCGGCCAGGGGCATGCCGTGGAGTTGCTGCTCGTCGCGGCGATGGCCCGAGGACACGTGCTGCTCGAAGGCCCGCCCGGTACGGCCAAGACGCTGCTGGGCCGTGCGACCGCATACGTCCTCGGCGCCGACTTCAACCGGGTGCAGTTCACACCCGACACGACGCCGAAGGAGCTGGTGGGCGAGAACGTCAACCGGGCAGGCGAGACGAAGTTCATGCCCGGAACGGTGTTCACCAACGTGCTGCTCGCGGACGAGATCAACCGGACCCCGCCGCGCACCCAGTCCGCTCTCCTCGAGGCGATGGCGGAGCGGGCCGTCACCATCGAGGGTCGCGTCCACCGCCTCCCGGATCCCTTTCTCGTGATCGCCACGCAGAACCCGTACGAGCAGGAGGGCGTCTTCCCGCTCCCGGAGTCGAACCTCGACCGGTTCCTGTTCAAGATCTACATCGATTACTGCGACATCGAGAAGGAAGTCGAGATGCTTCGGCTCCCGCACACGGGGGTCACGCCGGACATGCTCGGCGAGATCATGCCGCTGCTCGGGATCGTGGGGCTCGACAAGGCTCGGCTCGAGCTCGACGCGACGCTCGTTCCCGACGAGGTCGCGCGGTTCGTCGTCGGCGTCGTCCGCAAGACGCGCGAGATCGACGGCGTCATGCTCGGCGCCAGCTCACGCGCGGCGATCCACCTGATGAGCGCGACGAAGGCGCACGCGCGCCTCGAGGGGCGCGAGGCCGCGACGATCGAGGACGCCCGCGCCATGGCGCCGTACGTCCTGACGCACCGCCTGATCATCGAGGACGAGGACCTGCGGCCCGAAGACGCTCTGGCGCAGGCGCTCGAATCGCCGATCGGGTTCTAGCGGGCACGGTGCCTGGCTCGACCAGGCACCTTGAACCAGGAAGCTCAGTCCGCCAGCGCCTCTTCGAGCGCCCGACGCGTGACGACCTGCGCCAGGTGTGCGCGGTACTCCGAGGACGCGGCGAGGTCGCTCGGCGGGTCGGCACCCTCCGTCACGGCTGCGGCTGCATCGACGATCGACGCGCCGCCGGCAAGGGCATCCTCGGCCGCCCGTGCGCGGAGCGGTGTCCCGCCCATGTTGACGAGCCCGATCGACGCGCCCGCGACCTTTCCATTGTCGCGGTGCACGAGCGCTGCTACGCCGACGGTCGCCCAGTCCTGCGCGCGACGGTTCGCCTTCACGTAGGACCATCCGGTGGACGCGGAGAGCTTCGGAACGCGCACCTCGACCAGCACCTCGTCGGGCTCGAGGGCGGTCTCGAAGACGCCCGTGAAGAAGTCCGTCGCCGCGATCACCCGCCCGCCGCTCTTGCCCTGGGTCACGAGGTCGGCGCCGAGCGCGAGAACGACCGCGGGCATGTCAGAGGCGGGATCGCCGTGGGAGAGCGTGCCGCCGATCGTTCCCCGGTGACGCACCTGCGGGTCTCCGATCTGCGCTGCCGTGTGGGAGACGATCGGGCAGTGCTCGACGAGCAAGGGGTTCTTGGCCACGGTCGCATGGCGCGTCATCGAGCCGATCGCGACATGCGTGCCGTCGTCCTTCACGTACACAAGGTCAGCGAGGCGACCGAGGTCGACGAGCTTCGCAGGACGCGCGATGCGGAGCCTCAGGGCAGGGATCAGCGACTGCCCGCCCGCGAGCAGGGTCGTGTCGTCTCCACCCGCCCCGAGCAGCTCGATCGCGTGCTCGACGCTCTCCGCGACGTCGTAGTCGAACCGTGCCGGGATCACGCTTTCGCCTCCTGGATCGCGCGCCAGACACGCTCGGGCGTGGCCGGCATCTGGATGTCCTTCACGCCGAGGTGAGAGATCGCGTCGAGCACCGCGCCGATCACGGCGGGCGCCGCGGCGATCGTGCCCGTCTCCCCCACGCCTTTCACACCGAGTGGGTTCGTCGGGCTCTTGCTTTCCGTCCGCTCGAGCTCGAACGACGGCAGCTCGGCAGCGGACGGGACGAGATACGTGAGGAGATTGGACGTCTGGAGGTTCCCGTCCTCGTCGTAGACGCCCTCCTCGTAGAGCGCCGCCGAGATCCCCTGCGTGATCCCGCCGTGCACCTGCCCGTCGACGATGGTCGGGTTGATGACCGTGCCGACGTCGTCCACGGCGACGTAGCGGATCAGTCGCGCGTCGCCCGTCTCGGTGTCGACCTCGACGACGGCGGCGTGCGCGCCGCCAGGCCACGAGAAGTTCGGCGGATCGTACGCGGCCGTCGCCTCGAGGCCCGGTTCCATGCCCTCGGGGAGGTCATGCGCGACCCACGCCGCCCAGGCGACCGAGGCGAGCGTCGTCTCCTTGTCGGGCGAGCCCTTCACGGTGAACGTGCCCTCGGCGAACTCGAGGTCGTCGGGAGACACCTCCTGCTGATGCGCGACGATCTGTCGCGCCTTCTCGACCAGCTTCTCGGCCGCGTAGCAGAGCGCGACACCGCCGACCGGAAGGCTGCGGCTGCCGTAGGTGTCGAGACCGTGATGGGCGATCGAGGTGTCGCCGTGGAGGACCTCGACTGCGTCGATGTCGCAGCCGAGCCCGTCGGCGACGATCTGCGCCCATGCAGTCTCGTGCCCCTGCCCGTGCGGCGACGTCCCGGTGACGGCCTGCACCGAGCCGGTCGGCAGGTAGCGGATCGTCGCCTGCTCCCAGCCGCCTGCGGCGTAGCGGATCGCGCCGAGGATTCGCGACGGCGCGAGGCCGCACATCTCGTTGTAGGTCGAGAACCCGACGCCGAGCTGCTTCGCCGTTCCGTTGTCGCGCCGTTTGGCCTGGTCGGCCCGGAATGCGTCCAGGTCGAGCAGCTCGAGAAGCCTGTCGAGCGACGCGTGGTAGTCGCCGGAGTCGATCGTCAGGCCTGATGCCAGGGTGGCGGGGAACTCCGTGATGAAGTTCTTGCGGCGCAGCTCGATCCGGTCCATCCCGAGCTCGTCCGCGAGCGCGTCCATCGTCCGCTCGATGACGTAGGTCGCCTCCGGTCGTCCGGCGCCTCGGTACGCGTCGGTCGGAGTCGTGTTGGTGAACACGCCGACGAGCTCGACGGAGTAGTTCGGAATCGCGTATGGCCCGGCGTAGATCCAGGCGCCGAGCAGTGGAATTCCCGGCGTGACGAGCTGGAGATACGCGCCCATCGCCGCCTTGACCCGCGCGCGGCAATGAGTGATCGTCCCGTCCTTTTTCGCCGCGAGCGTGTACTCCGTCAGGACGTCCCGGCCGTGGATCGTCGCGAGGTAGTTCTCGGTGCGGTCCTCGAGCCACTTCACGGGCCGGCCGAGCCGACGCGCGAGGGCCACTGCCAGGAGCTCCTCCGCGTAGACGTCGAGCTTCGACCCGAAGCCGCCTCCGACGTCGGGCGCGACCACCCTCAGCTTCGACTCGGCCATGCCGAGGGTCGCCGCCACGAGCAGCCGCAGGATGTGCGGGATCTGCGTGGCGGAGTAGAGCGTCACGTCCTCCGTCAGCCCCGGCACGGCGAGGACGCCGCGCGGCTCTATCGCGTTGGGGATCAGCCGTGGCTGGTAGTAGCTGCGAGTGACGACGACGTCGGCCTCCTCGAGCTTCTCACCGGTCGCATCGGTGTCGAGTTGCCACACGTAGCACTCGTTCGTTCCGATGTCCGGGTGGACGACGTGCGCGCCGTCGTCGAGAGCCTTCGCCACGTCGGCGATCGCGTCGAGCGGTTCCCAGTCGACCTCGACGAGCTCGGCTGCGTCCCTTGCGAGGGCGCGCGACTCGGCGATCACGACCGCGACTCCGTCACCCTGATGCCGCGCGACGTCGGTGAGGGGGTAGTGCGCGGGGTTCTTCATGTCCTCGGTGACGGGCCACGCGCACGGCATCGCGGCCTTCCAGTCGTCCTGGAGCTCCGCGGCCGAGAACACGGCCACCACGCCCTCCGCCTTCCGCGCCGCCTCGAGGTCGATTCCCGCGACGCGGGCGTGCGCGTAGGGGCTGCGCACGACGGCCATGAACACCGTCCCGACGGGGGTCATGTTCTCGACGAAGGTGCCGCGGCCCGTGAGGAGCGTCGCATCCTCGCGGCGCTTGACCGGACTCCCGATGTAGGCCTTCTGCTCGGTCGCGCTCATGCCGTCCTCCCCATCGCGGCCGCCGCGTCCTGAACCGACGTGACGATGTTGTGGTAGCCGGTGCAACGGCACAGGTTCCCTTCGAGCCCTTCGCGGATCGCCTCCTCGCTCGTCGCGGCGCCCTCCTCGATCAACGAGACCGCGGCCATCACCATCCCGGGCGTGCAGAAACCGCACTGCAGCCCGTGGTTGTCGTGGAACGCCTGTTGCACGGGGTGGAACGCGCCGTTCGACGAAAGCCCTTCGATCGTCGTGATCTCGGCGCCGTCGACCTGCACGCCGAGCAACGTGCACGACTTCGCCGACAGGCCGTCGACGAGCACGGTGCATGCTCCGCACGACGACGTGTCGCAGCCGACGGTCGTCCCGGTGAGCCCCAGTCGCTCGCGCAGGACGTAGACGAGCAGCTCGCGCGGCTCGACCTCGAGCTCGTGCCTGGCCCCGTTCACGGTGAGCGCAACGTTGCGCACCTCGCGACCTCCCTTTGTCGCAGTGAGCGTCCGCGTGAGCCTACTCCTCGCTGGATTCCGGCGGAAAGCATCTACCCTCCGGCCGTGGCGGAGATCCGGGAGATCCATGAGGAGGAGCTCGACCGTTTCGTCGCTGCCATGCGAGCGGCACTCGACGAGGCCGACACCGCCGAGGGGTACGTCGACTGGAAGCAGCAGGCGCAGGAAACGATCTGGCTCGTCGCCACCGAGGGGGAGCACGATGTCGGCGCGGCGATCGGGATCGGCGGCTGGCACTCACCCGAGGGCGTTGCGCGGGGCGAGGTTCGCGTCGTGGACGAGGCCCGTGGGCGCGGCGTCGGCTCGGCGCTGCTCGCCGCTCTCTCGACGTGGGCGCGAGGCCTCGGCTACTCGGAGCTCCAGGCGCCGGTCAAGGAGGTCGATGCCCGGTCGCTCGACTGGGCTGCACGTCGCGGCTTCGTCGAGGTCGGGCGCAACTCGATCCTCGCCCTCGACCTCACCACGATCGAGGCGCCGCAGGTCATCGCGCCGGACGGCGTCGAGCTCGTGACCTGGGCGGAGCGCCCCGAGTTGGCCGAAGGCATGTACGAGGTCGCTCGCGAGGCCTACCCGGACATCCCGGGCGAGGAGAACGCGGAGATGGCGCCGTTCGAGCGGTGGCTCTCGATGGACATGCAGGGCGCCGGCGACAGGCCCGAGGCGACGTTCGTCGCGCTCGAGGGTGACGAGGTCGTCGCCTACGCAAAGCTTTCGCTGTCACGCGCAAGGCCGCACGTTGCGATGCACGACATCACCGGGGTCAGGCGCGCGTGGCGCGGCCGCGGCATCGCCGGTGCGCTCAAGGCCGCCGAGATCGCGTGGGCGAAGGAGAACGGCTACGAGCGGCTCGAGACGCAGAACGAGGAACGGAACGAGCCGATCCGCCGCCTCAACCAGAGGCACGGCTACGTCGTCGAGCCGGGCTCGATGACGGTGCGCGGGCCACTCGCTCCGAGGTCGTAGCGGAACGCCAGACCCACCATCGGGTCGTCGTCAGGCCCGCCGAAGACGTCGGCCGCCCGCAGGTCGAACTCGGGGCACCGGACAAATCCGATCGCCTGGTACAGGCGAATCGCATCGACGAGCAGGTCGATCGTGTGCAGCCCGAGCGTCCGCGCACCCACCGCGCAAGCCTGCTCGAGGCAGCGCTCGACGAGGATCCGACCGGCTCCCCTGCCTCGCGCCGCCGGGTGAACTGCGAGCGCCCGCAGCCCAGCCCACCCTCCAGGCAGGTTGCTCCAGCCCTCGAGCGCGACGTCGCGGTAGAACGCGACCGAGCCGACGACTCGGCCGTCGTCGATCGCGACGTAGGTTTCCGCAACTCGTGCACGGTCGTGAACCCTCACAAGCTCGGCGAGGTACTCGTCGAGGATCCAGTCGCCCGCGTGACCGCGGTACGGCGCGAGACTCGGGGCGAAGATCGACGCGACCTCCTCGAGCTCCCCGAGCTCGGCCAGGCGAACGGTGACGGCGCCCGAGCGACCGGGATCCGGGCGCCGAGGCGCCCGGATCACGGCACGGTTACGCGCTTTGGATGCGGTCATGGCGCTGTCCGAGAACCATCGCACAGCCCGCGACGAGCAGCACACAGACGAGCGCGACGCCCGCACCAACCCCCGCGGCTTCCCACGCGAAGCCGTCTGCCGTCGTCGCCGACGCGACCGGTGTCTCGACCTCAACCGACGTCGCCGGGGAGGTAGAGCGCGCGAGCAGCGCTCCTCGGATCGCAGGATCGAGGGCGTCGTCGACCACGATCGCGGTCGACGCCGCCCGATCGCGCCCCCAGTCGTCGGCCGCTGCGACGGGCACGACCAGAACCGCCACCACCATGAGCAGGGCCGTGGGTCCTGCGAGCCGAAGGTTCGAAATCACCATCAACGCCTCCCTTCTCGCGAAGTCTCCGCGCCGCTGCGGATACTCCTGATAGGAGTGATATATACTCCTGTTCGGAGTAAATGTCAACTCGACGTCTGACAACCACCTCGTACGCCGTCCTCTCGCTGCTGGCGATCCAACCGTGGGCCGTCTACGACCTCGCGAAGCTCATGCGGCGCTCGCTGCACTACTTCTGGCCGCGGGCCGAGAGCAACCTGTACGCCGAGCCAAAGCGCCTCGTCGAGGCGGGGTACGCCGAGGCGCACGAGGAGTGGACGGGCGATCGCAAGCGCTCCGTCTACTCGATCACGGAGTCCGGCCGCACGGCTCTCGGGGAGTGGCTCGCGACACCGTCAGCCGGACAGCGACTCGAGTCCGAGCCGCACCTCCGCCTCCTGTTCGCGAACTACGGGACGAAGGACGATCTGCTGGCGGTGATCGGTCGGGTCGAGGCTGATGCCGACGAGGTGATCGAGCACTACGCCGCGCTCGGCCGCGAGTACGCCCGGGGCGAGGGACTCTTTCCGGAGCGCATCCACGTCAACGCGCTCCTGGCGACCCTCTCGGTCGAGCAAGCGCGGGCCGCGTCGCGCTGGGCGCGCTGGGCACGAGCCGAGGTGAGCCGCTGGGACTCGACGGTCGACCCCGACGTCGAGTGGGCCGCTGAGGCGATGCTCCGCACCGCCGACCCGCCCGACCGCGACTGATCCTCGAGGCTCAGCGCCGTGCTTTGAGCGCGCGTTCCATCTGGCGCTTCGCGTCGCGATCGGCGAGGTCGCGACGCTTGTCGAGCCGTTCCTTGCCGCGCGCGAGCGCGAGCTCGACCTTCACGCGCCCGTCCTTGAAGTAGAGGCGCGTCGGGACGAGCGTGAGTCCCTTCTCGCGCACCTTGCCGTACAGCGAGTCGATCTCGCGGCGATGGAGCAGGAGCTTGCGGTCGCGCTCGGGCCGGTGGTTCGAGATGTTTCCCTGCGCGTACTCCGAGATCGACGCACCGACAAGCCAGGCCTCGCCGTCCCGGATCTCGGCATAGGCCTGGCCGAGCTGCGCCCCGCCGGCGCGAAGCGCCTTGACCTCGGTGCCGGTCAGCTGCAGGCCCGCCTCGAAGCGTTCGAGCAGGTGGTAGTCGTGCCGCGCGCGGCGGTTGTCGGTGATGAGCTTGGTGTCCGGCACGGCGCCAGTGTAGGGACGGCGCCTCGCGGGTCGGCTGTCAGACCGCGGCCCGGGCCTCGACCAGCCGGCGCGCGAGCTCCCGCAGCATCGCCAGGGCGAAGCTCGGCTCCGTCTCGACGAGGGCGAGGAAATCCTCGCGCGGGATCGAGACACAGCGAACCGGCGAGGTAGCGCGTACGCGGGCGACGCGTGCGCCGTCCTCGACGAGGAGCGCGAGCTCGCCGAAGAAGTCTCCAGGCCCGAGCTCGAGGGCTCCCGAGCGCAGCTCGACGGCGACCGTTCCCTCCTGGATGACGAACATCCCCGAGCCGGGGTCGTCCTGGAGAGCGAGCACCTGCCCCACCCCGGCCTCGAGCTCGGCGGCGGATGCAGCGACACGGTCCAGCCCGTCCTCGCTCATGCCGGCGAACAGCGGTGCAGAGCGGAGTGCAGCGGCGTCCACGGTTTCGACTCTAGTCGGCATGCGTGCAGCGGTGTCGGACCTCGGTCGGACAGCTTCGTTCGCTATCGACGACGTGTCCGTGCGCAGCGATCGCAGAGCGGGTACCAGGGCGGGCAGGTCTGCCCGCACGAGCGGCAGCGGCCGACTTTGCCGTCGCGCACCTCGACGGCGAGGCGCCGGACGACCCGCTCCGCGGCCGCCTGCTCGAGAGCGGCGGCCCGCTCGATCGTCACCCCGCCGACGCCGGGGTACTGAAGGGCGAACCAGCGGAGGATCGCAGCAACGCGCCCTGCCTCCTCCGCCTCTTCGAGCGAGGCGTCGCGCAGGCGGGCGGGATCGAGGAGGAACTGCAGGAGGTGCCGCTGGTCCCGATCACCGGCGACCGCGAGTGCCAGCACGCCCAGGATCTCGGCGCCGTCCGGATCGATGGGCGCGTTGACGAGCTTCCACGTGTCCTCGAGTCCGAGGCGCCGTCCGCGCTCTCTCAGATGCCGCTCGACGACCGCGATCCTCCCGCGGATCGGCTGGAGCGACTCGACCGCGAGCCAGTGCTCGTGCGCCCAGTCGCGCGTCGCAACGCGGTGCCAGGCGGCGAGCGCGGCATCGAGGTCACGCGCCTCCTCGACTCCGAGATCGCCGAGGCGAGGGCCGATCCGCGCCTCGTCGACGATCCGGTAACCGCGATGGCCCTCGGGGAGGTCGACGTGCGGCTCGAGAGCGTCCTCGACGAGCTCGGGATCGGCGCTCGCCCACGAGAGACCGACGAGCACGCCGACGTGCCCGCGCTCGACGAGCCCGAAGCGGCCCGCGCGCCCGGCGATCTGGGCGAGCTCCCACGGGAGCAGATTGCGGCGCTGCTCTCCGTCGAACTTCGTCGTCTCGGCGAAGAGCAGCGTCTCGCATGGGAGATTGACGCCGTGGCCGAGCACATCGGTCGCGACGCACACATCGGCGCCGCCGTGGAGGAAGCGGTCGATCTCCTCCCGCCTCGAGGCGAGCGGCATCGCGCCGTACAGCACCGCGACGCGGTCGGCATGCAGGCGGTTGACCTCACCGGCGAGCGCAAGCACAGCCTTGCGGCTGAAGGCGACCACGACGGTCCCCGGTGTCAACGCGCGGAGCTGCCGGGCGCCGACGAACTCGAGCGGGAGCTTTCGCTCGTGAACCTGAAGCGCTGCGTCGGGGAACGCCCGCCGGACGAGCGGTAGCGCGTCGAGCGCGCCGAGCAGGCGGATGTGGCGATACTCGCCGGCAAGCAGGAGCTGCGTCCAGGCAGCGCCGCGCTCCTCGTCGTCGGCCCACTGCACCTCGTCGAGCACGAGCACGTCACCCGAGTCGGGCGCCATCTCGACGGTGCAACAGAGGATCGGGGCGTGCTCGTTGACGCGCTCCTCGCCGGTGACGAGCCCGACACGGTCGTCACCCAGCTGCGCGGCCAGGCGGCGATGCGCTTCCTGCGCAAGCATCCGGAGCGGTCCCGCGTAGACACCCCTCCCGCGCTCGGCGAGGAAGACGAGAGCGTCGTGCGTCTTGCCCGAGTTCGTCGGGCCGAGGTGCGCGACGACGGTCTCGGGCTCGGTGCGCCGCTGCGGCAGGCGGATCGCGATGCGATCCTCGGCCCGCTTCACCGCTGCATGCTTGTACGCGCCCGTCGCGCGAGCGTGACGCGCGGCGCGCGAGGGGCGCCGCGGCGGGCGAGAGCGTCGGCTCCGAGCCATCGGGCCACTCTAGGTGTGGACACGCCCGGTGTCCGACTTCAGTCGGACACCTCTGACGTGCACCCTCGCTCCGAAGGTGTCGGACTGAAGTCCGACACCCGTACCGGTCTACACCTTGAGGTAGCGGCGCAGCGTGAGGCCCGAGCCGACCGCGCCGACGGCGAGCCCGACGACCACGAGGATCAGCGCGGTGACCGAGAAGCCGAGCGCGCGCACGTCGGCAGACGACGTCGCGTCGATGTCGTCGAGGATCGCAGGTAGCGCGATCTCCTTGCCGAGAAGCAGCAGCACGACGGCCGCGAGCGCGCCCGCAAGCCCGCACAGGAGCCCTTCGACCATGAACGGTCCGCGCACGAACCAGTTCGTCGCCCCGACGAGCTTCATCACCTCGATCTCGCGTCGCCGGGAGAAGATCGAGAGCCGGATCGTGTTTGCGATCAAGAGCACCGAGGCGATCAGCAGCACGATCACCGCGACGAGGAACACCACCTCGATCACGCGCGCCACCTGCAGGATCCGCTTCGACGTCTGCTGCCCGTCCTTCACGCGCTCGACGCCCGCGAATTTCTCGGCGCGGATCGCCGCCGAGAGCTCCTTGACCTCCTCGGCCTTGCGCGGGGTGATCTCGTACGAGGCGGGAAGCGGGTTCGTCGGCAGGTCGGCGGTGAGCTCGGGGTACTTCTTCCGCATCCGCTCGAGCGCCTCGGCCCGCGTGATGAACTGGTAGTCCTTGATCCGCTCGTCGGTGCTGAGGAACGCTCCGACGGCGTTGACCTGCTTGTCCTTCACGCCCTCGACGAAGAAGACCTTCACCTCGAGCTGCTCCTTGACGTGATCGGACCAGGACACGACCCACGTGCCGAGCGCGATCAGGAGCCCGAGCAGGAACATTCCGATCAGGACGGTCATCGTCGCCGCGAACGACGTCGAGAGGTTGGCGCCGATCGACCGGAGCGCCTCGGAGAGAACGAGCTTGGCGCGGGTCACTCTGTCTCGTACCCGCCGCGGCGCTCGTCGCGGACAATGCGTCCCTCGCCGAGCGCGATGACCCGCTTGCGCATCTTGTCGACCATCTCGCGGTCGTGGGTGACCATCAGGATCGTGGTGCCGGCGGTGTTGATCCGATGCAGGAGCTGCATGATCCCGACCGACGTATCGGGGTCGAGGTTCCCGGTCGGCTCGTCGCAGATGAGGAGCGGCGGGTGGTTGACGACGGCGCGCGCGATCGAGACGCGCTGCTGCTCGCCGCCCGAGAGCTCGTCGGGGCGTGAGCCCGACTTGTGCGCGAGGCCGACGAGCGCCAGCACCTCCGGCACCTTCTTGCGAATCGACGTCGACGACTCGCCCTGGACGCGCAGCGCGTACGCGACGTTCTCGAACGCCGAGCGGTCGCGAAGCAGCTTGAAGTCCTGGAAGACGCACCCGACGTTGCGGCGCAGAAGGGGCACCTTCGACCGCTTGAGCCGGTTGAGGTCGCGCCCGCCGACGAGGATCCGGCCCGACGTCGGCTCGAGCTCCTTCAGGAGCAGGCGGACGATGGTCGACTTGCCCGAGCCGGACGGGCCGACGACGAACACGAACTCGCCCTTCTCGATCACGAACGTCACGCGATCGACTGCGGTCACGTCGGGCTCGTAGACCTTTCGGACGTCCTCGAAGACGATCATCGCGCTCGCCGACGCCGGCGTCGAGCCGTTCACTTCGACGACAGGGCCCTCGAGCAGGGCGGCGGCAGATTCAGACACGGGTGTGAGTAGGTCGTCCATGCACCGGCGAGAGCAATCGTCGCAACCTTCCCCGAAGGTCGCTCCGGTTCTGGGTTCGCTCAAGTGTAGCCGAGTCCTCCGGCTGTTCAGGCCCGCCGATTCCTTCGGAGCTTCGTCCGCCGCACTCACTCGCGCGTGGCGGAAATCCCCACGACTCGAAGCGCGGCAACGCCGGGCCGCGAATTCGCATTCGGCCGCCACAGTCGTAGGATCCGACCGTCGAGCAGGAGGGAGGCGAGACAGACGGGACGGCTGGTGAAACGGGCGAACCTCGCCGGCTGGCTCCTCGTCGCCCTGCTCGTCGCGGCCGTCGAGCTCGCGGTTCGAATGCTCGATCTCGAGGACAGCGTCGCGGCCCCGTCTGCGGCGTTCGTCGCGCTCGCCGACGGCCTGTGGTCCGGCACATTGTCGGGCGAGCTCGCGAGGACGCTCACGACCTTCGCGGCCGGCCTCGCCCTCGCGATCGTCGTCGGTGTCGTGCTCGGAGTGGTGCTGGGCAGCTCACGCACGCTCGACGATGCCTTTTCGGTGATCGTCGAGGTCATGCGGCCGATCCCGGCGGTTGCGATGATCCCGCTCGCGATCCTCGTCTTCGGACTCGGACCGCCGATGCTCCGGTTCGTGATCGCGTACGCCGCCGTCTGGCCGATCCTGATCAACACGATCTACGGTGTGCGCGGCGGCGACCGCCTCCACCACGACGTGGCGCGGACGTCGGGGGTCACGGGTCTCGGGCGCCTCGCGCGCGTGACGGTGCCCGGGGCGCTGCCGAGCATCGCCACTGGTGTCAGGGTCAGCGCCTCGATCGCCCTGCTCGTCTGCGTGACGGCGGAGTTTCTCGCGGCGAGTGACGGCATCGGCGCGTACATGCAGCGGCAGCAGTCGGCGTTCCAGCTACCAGAGCTGTACGCGGCGGTCGTCCTCGTCGGCCTGGTCGGGTACGTCGTCAACGTCCTCCTCCGCCTCCTCCAGTCGCGGGTCGTGTTCTGGGTCGGCGAGGAGCGCCTGAGGTCGCGATGATCCGGCGGCGCCTGCTCGGGGTGGCGGTCTTCGTCGCGGCGCTCGTCCTCTGGGAGCTCTGGGCGCGCCGCGAGGCGTCGTTCCTGCTTCCGCCGATCTCGACGGTCGCCGAGCGTGCCGTCGAGGTCTGGCCCACGGACGCCTTTCTTTCCGACGTGGCGGCTAGCCTCCGGCGGCTCGCCGTGGGATACGTGCTCGGCGCGCTGCTCGCCGTCGGCGCCGGAGTCGTGCTCGGCGCGTCGGTGCGTGCGCGGCGGACGTTCGAGCCGCTGCTCGAGTTCCTGCGCGCGATCCCACCGATCGCGGTCGTCCCGGTCGCGATCGTGGTCCTCGGCGTCGGCGACGCGACGGCGATCGCGGTGATCGCGTTCGGCGTGTTCTTCCCGGTGCTCGTCAACACCGTGGAGGGAGTCCGGGCGGTCGCGCCGGAGGCGCGGGACACCGCGGCGATGCTCCAGGTCGGCCGGTTCGAGCGGCTCTACCGCGTCGATCTCCCCGCCGCGCTTCCGTCGATCGTGGCCGGGCTCCGCATCGCGCTGTCGATCGGCCTCGTCCTCGTCGTGATCTCCGAGTTCACGGCGGGCTCAGGCGACGGTCTCGGGCGGTACATCTGGACGCAGCAGACCCTGTTCAACGTACCGGAGGTGTACGGCGGCATCCTCTTCCTGGGCCTGCTCGGGTATTTCTTGAACCAGGTCTTCCTCGTGGTCGAGCGGCGTCTCCTCCACTGGCACTTCGGGGCGGCCGGTGAGCTCACACGTTGACGGCGTCGTCCTCCGCGTCGCCGGGCTCGGCAAGCGGTACGGGCAGGACGGGCCTGCGGCGCTGGTCGACGTCTCCTTTGCCGTCGGCGAGGGGGAGCTGCTCGCCGTCGTCGGACCGTCCGGATCCGGGAAGACGACCCTCCTGCGGCTGCTGTCGGGGCTGAGCGCGCCGAGCGAGGGCGAGGTGCTCGTCGACGGCCGCCGCGTCGAGCGCCCGCCCAGGGAGGTGGCGCTTGTCTTCCAGGACTACAGCCGCTCGCTCTTTCCCTGGCTCACGGTGATCCGCAACGTCATGTTCCCGCTCCACGGGGTCGGGCTCAGGAAAGCTGAGCGAGTTGCGCACGCGTCTGCGGTGCTCGCCGAGATGGGGCTCGACGACGTCTCGCACAAGTATCCCTGGGAGCTCTCGGGCGGAATGCAGCAGCGGGTTGCGATCGCGCGTGCGCTCGTCTCGCGGCCTGAGATCCTCCTCACGGACGAGCCGTTCGCCTCCGTCGACGCACTCACGCGGGCCGAGCTGCAGGACGTCCTCCTTCGCGTCCACGGCGCGCGCGAGGGGCGCCCCGTGACGATCGTCCACGTCACGCACGACATCGACGAGGCCGTCTACCTCGCCGATCGTGTGCTCGTATTCAGCCGCGCGCCGGGGCGGGTCGTGGGGTCGATCGAGGTCGGCCTCCCGCGCCCACGATCGCAGCGCGCAACACGCAGCTTGCCCGCCTTCCTTGCCCGTCGTGACGAGATCCACGCCCTGATCGGCTCGCAACAGGTGTTACAATGACCGGGATGTCCGGGGGGTGGATCGGGACACGCGCGGCGCGACGGCTGCTTGTGGCGGCCGCGGTAGCCCTGTGCGCGCTGGCGCCCGGCGCCGCGAACGGAGCGCACGTCGCGCGAAGCGCAGAGCCGACGACAGTGACGATCGCGACGCTGCCGCTCGAGCCGGCCGCGCTCGCGTTCTATGCCAGGCATCGCGGCTTCTTCGCGCAACAGGGAATCGATGCGAAGCTCCTCGTCCTCTCGGATCCGACGCAGCTCGTCGCCGCCCTGCTCTCGGGTGATGCCCAGTTCTCCGGGCTCAACGTGGGAGGCGCAGCGAGCCTGAAGTCGCGCTCGGCGCCGGTGCGGGTGGTCGCGGCGGGCGCGCTCTACCGCCCGTCTGCCGCGAACTCTGCGCTCGTCGCCGCGCCCGGCAAGACGTTCAGGCGGCCGCGCGATCTGATCGGCAGGCGCGTCGCGGTCGACGCGCAGAACACGATTGCGCACATCGCCCTGCTCAAGTGGCTCAAGGCGGGCGGCGTCGCGGCAAGTCAGGTCAGCGTGGTCGAGCTTCCGTTCGCCCAGATGCTTGCTCCACTCCGGCGCGGCCAATTCGATGCCGCCTGGCTTCCCGAGCCGTTCTTGACGACGGCGCTGGGTCGCGGCGCCACGCGGGTCGCCAACGCGATGGACGCGGTTTGCGCCCAGGAGTGCCTGCTGACGATGTGGCTCGCGCGCAAGGACATCGACGCGAACCTGGCAGCCCGGTTCCGCAATGCGATCCAGGCGGCCGCGGTGTGGGCGAACCAGAAGCGGAACGACCGCGCGAGCGGTGAGATCCTCGCCCGGTACACGCCGATCGAAAAGGCCGTGCTCGCGAGAATGACCCGAACCCGGTTCGCGGAGCGGCTTCGGCCTGCGTCGTCGCAACCCTGGATCGACGTCTACGCCGAGTTCGGCGTGATCCCGGCGTCGTTTCGCGCGATCGATCTCGTCCGCTAGGCGCTGACGGCATGGGAGGCGTCGTGGACAGCGCCATCGTCGGTCGAGACGCGGAGCTCGCGCTCGTCGCTCGGTTCCTCGACGACGTCCATACCGGGCCGGTCGCGCTCGTCATCGAGGGCGAGGCAGGCATCGGCAAGACCACGGTATGGCTCGAGGCCGTGCGGGCCGCAGAGGCGAGGCCGATCCGTGTCCTTCAGGCGCATCCTGCGGAGAGCGAGGCGGCGCTGTCGTACGCGGCGCTCGCCGATCTCGTCGGCGCTGCGTTCGACGAGACGCGTACGGCGCTCCCCTCCGTCCAGGAACGCGCCCTTGCGGCGGCGTTGCTGCGCGGCGACGGCGACGACGCGGCCCACGCACGCACGACGGCGACGGCGCTGATCGGCGTCCTCACTGCGCTCGCCGAGCGGGAGCCGCTGCTCGTCGCGATCGACGACGTGCAGTGGCTCGACCCCGCGTCGCGAGAGGCGCTCGAGTTCGCCGTGCGCCGGTTACCGGCTCGCACCGGCCTGCTGCTCGCCCGACGCTCGTCCGGCGATGACGACCTGCCGCTCGGGCTGGCACGTGCGCTTCCGACCGAACGAGTCGAACGTGTCGCGCCCGGACCGTTGTCGCTCGCCGGGCTGCACCAGCTGGTCCGCTCGCGCCTCGGCGATTCCCTGACGCGCCCGACACTGGGTCGGCTGACGGAGGTCTCCGGTGGCAATCCGTTCTTCGCCCTCGAAATGGCGCACGCGCTCGCACGCCAGGGAGACGAACAGATCGTCGGAGACCCGCTCCCGGTGCCCCGCAGCGTCGAGGACCTCGTGGCCGACCGCCTCGACGGCCTGTCGCACGGCGCTCGCGACCTCGTGCTCGCCGCAGCCGCCCTCTCTCGCCCGACGACGTCCGTCCTCGAACGGGCCGTTCCGCGCGACTGCGACGTCGGGTCGGCGCTGATCGAGGCGGAGGAAGCGGGCGTGCTCGTTGTCGATCGGGAGCGGATTCGCTTCGCCCATCCCCTGCTCGCGTCGGTGGTCTACGGAACCTCGTCCCAGGAACGACGCAGACAGCTCCACGAGCTCCTTGCCGACGTGGTGGAGGACCCCGAGGAGCGCGCTCGCCACCTCGCCTCGAGCGCGACGGTTCCGACCGACGCCGTCGCGACGGAGATCGAGTCCGCGGCGGCGGGCGCTGCGCGGCGGGGAGCCCAGCAGGCTGCCGCAGAGCTCTACGCAGCGTCCGCAAGGCTGACGCCGCCTGGGGCGAGCGCGCAGCTCGCACGGCGGAGGCTTGGCGAGGCGACCGCGCTGCTGGCAGTCGGCGACATGGCGGCCGCGCGGGCAAGTGCCGACCAAGCGGCGCAGTCCGACGTGCCTGCAACGCGCGCCCAGGCACTCCTCCTTCTGAGCGAGATCCAGTGGGTGATGGGTTCCTTCAGCGCAGCGAGCGAGAACGCCCAGGCGGCGCTCGACGCGACGACGGACGAGAGCGAGCTCGCCCGGATCTACCCGCGGCTCGTCTACTACCACGTGGCCCACGACCCGGCCGGGGCGGTCGGGCACGCTGACGCAGCGCTCATGGCGATCGATCGGGAGCGCTACCCCGCCGCGGTGGCCTCCGTGGCGATCGACCGGTTCTGGGCCGGCCTCATGCTCGGCGAGCCACCACGGCTGGAGCTCTTCGAGCAGTGGCGGGAGCTCGAGGCTCGGGCAGGGGACGAGGGGCGGAAGAACGTGATACCGCTCATCTACTTCCACTCGATCGACGACTTCGACGAGGCGCGGGCCCGCCACGCGGTGGAGGACGACTGGTACCGCGTACACGGCGAGGAGGACTGGCGCGCAGAGCGGCAGGCGCACCTCGCGTTTGCCGAGTTCCGCGCGGGGCGCTGGGACGAGGCCGAGCGGCTTGTCGAGGAGGCATGCGCGGTGATCGCGCGAGTGGAACAGCCGGGACCCTGGACGATGGCGTTCCGCCTGCGGGCCGTCGTCGACGCGGGCCGCGGTCGGGTCGAGCGAGCGCGGGAGACACTCGTGCCTTTGATCGAGCAGGCACGGGTGTCGGGGCGCACCTGGTGGGAAGCGCTGATGCTGTCCGGGCTCGCGTTCGTCGAGTACTCGGCTGGCGACCACGCGGCAGTCGATCGGACGCTGATGCGCATGCGCGAGTGTCAGAGAGCGAACGGTCAGCACGAGATGCTCCCGGATCGCAGCGAGCCGCTCCATATCGAGTCGCTCGTCGCGCTCGACGAGCCGCGGCGGGCGCGCGAGGTGCTCGCACGGCTCGAAGACCGCGGCCGGGTCTTCCCCCGCCTCTGGATCACCGCAACGCTGCCGCGTGCCCGGGCGCTCGTCCTCGGAGCGGAGGGAGACGTCGGTGCGGCACTGACGGCGCTCGACGAGCTCGATCTCGAGGCCGCCTCGCGTCTTCCGTTCGACCTCGCCCTGACGTACCTCGTCCGCGGCCGGCTCCACCGGCGGGCACGCCAACGCGGCGCGGCGGCGGAGGCCCTCGGTCGCGCCCGCGAGCTCTTCGCGGAGCTCGGGGCGCCGACCTGGGAGCAACGAGCGCGCTCCGAGCTGGACCGGGTCGGGCTGCGCCGTTCCACGAAGGAGCTCACCGCGACGGAGCTCCGCGTCGCGGAGCTCGCCGCGCAGGGGCTCACGAATCGCGAGGTCGCGGGCATGGCGTTCATGAGCCCCAAGACCGTGGAGGCCAACCTCGCCCGCGTGTACCGCAAGCTCGGCATCCGCTCGCGCGCCGAGCTGGGGGCACGTATCCGGGCCGAGCCCGCCTCGCGCGCGGAAACCGGCCCGTCGGGTGCAACGAGCAGCAGGACGCTGGCAACCGTGCTCTTCACCGACCTCGTCGGCTCGACGGCGCAGGCATTGACGCTCGGGGACGCAGCGTGGGCGGCGCTGCTCGGCCGTCACAACGAGACCGTCCGGCGGGAGCTCGCTCGGTTCTCGGGCGAGGAGATCGACACCGCCGGCGACGGCTTCCTCGCGCTCTTCGACGCCCCCGCGCAGGCGATCCGGTGCGCGTTCGCGATCCAGAAGCAGCTCAATGGGCTCGGGCTCGCCGTGCGGGTAGGGATCCACACCGGCGAGGTCGAGCGGCGGCCCGGGGACAAGCCGCGGGGCATCGCGATCCACGCGTGTGCGCGGATCATGTCGCTCGCGGGTGGCGGTGAGGTGCTCGTCAGCGAGACCTCCAAGGATCTCGTCGCCGGTTCGGGAATCCGCTTCGAGGACCGGGGGGAGCACGAGCTGCGCGGTCTCGAGGGGATGCGGCGCGTCTACGCCGCGGACGGCACGAGCGCACAAACGTAGGGAAACGCCCGATTTCGCGCACGCCCGCTCGGGCGTACCGTCGAGCGCATGACACACGCAGGCGCAGAGGGGCTTCAGGCGTATCTCGTCGAGCACTACCGGCCCGGTCTCTCGGTGTCCGGCCTCGTGACCCTGGCCGCGCTCGTGCGGGACGCGGCGGGCGCGATGCAGAGCGAGGGACAGCCCGTCAGGTACCTCCACTCGACGATCGTTCCCGCGGAAGAGGCACTGCTCTCCATGTTCGAGTCAGCCACGGAGGAGCTCGTGCACGAGGTCTACGCGCGCGCCGACGTGCCGTTCGACCGTATGGGTGCCGTGATCAGCGAGGGAGACCCACAGTGGCTCACCGTCGACGAATCTGCAGCGTCGTCGCCGGCGTGCACTCGAAATGTCGTCGTTTCGTTCGAAGGAGGCAACAATGATTCGTGACTCACACCGGTGCGGCCGCCGCGGCCGCCCCAACACACGCGTCGTGCTCGGACTGATAGCCGTGCTCGTGCTCGGCGTGACGGGAGGCGGTGCATCCGCGATGTCCGCGCACGGGGGAGCGGACCCGACGATCGTGAACGTCGCCGTCCTGCCCATCGAGCCGACTGCGCAGGCGTTCTACGCGAAGCACCGCGGCTTCTTCCTGCGGGAGGGCATCGACGCGAGGATCACCGTGCTTGCCGACCCGAGTCAGATCGCGGCCGCCGTTCTGTCGGGTGACGCGCAGTTCTCGAGCTTCAGCACGGGCGGCCTGGCGATCTTGAAGTCACGCGGGGCCCCGGTGAAGCTCGTGGCCGCCGGAGCGATTTACCGGCCGAGCGTCCCCACGTCTGCACTCGTCGCCGGCTCGGGGAAGCGGATCACACGGCCGCAGGACCTTGCGGGGAAGCTCGTCGCGATCGACGCGCAGAACACACTCGCCCACGTCGGTCTCCTGAAGTGGCTGAAGCGGGGCGGTGTCCCGGCGAGCGCCGTGAGGCTCACCGAGATGCCCTTCGCCCAGATGCTCGGCCCGCTCGGTCGCGGTGATGTCGACGCTGCGGTGCTCCCGGAGCCGTTCGTCACGCTCGCGACGCAGCGCGGCGCGGTCAGGGTTGCGCCGATCCTCGACGCGGTGTGCAGGCAGGACTGCCTGCTGACGGTCTTCATGGCCCGTCGCGACATCGACCCGAACCTCGCGGCGCGCTTCCGGAACGCAGTGCAAGCGGCTGCGGTGTGGGCGAACCGGAAGGCGAACGAGCCCGCGAGCGGCAAGATCCTCGCGCAGTACGCCCCGATCGACGCAGCGGTAATCGGGAAGATGACCCGGACGTCGTTCTCCCAGCGACTACGGACGGGCCTCGCCCAGGCCTGGGTCGACGCTTTCGCCGAGTTCGGCGTGATTCCCGCGTCGTTCCGGGCGATCGATCTCGCGAGGTAGGCCCCGGTCGGATGCCCGTCGGCGGCCCACCGCCGACGGGCCGACGGCCTGTGAGCGTAACCGGAGGAGGTGGCGCGTTGCTCGCATGCGATTGCGGAAGAGCTGTGGCGCGGTTTTGGCGGCGCTGGAGCGCGCGGGCGGAGGCTCGTCTCATGTACGGCTCATCCATCGTCCTCGTCGCGGTCGCCGGGCTCGGCTGCTGCGGGACCGTGGCCGCGCTCGGCGCCTCCGATGCGCCGAGAGCTCACGGTTGGCGGCGACGCGGCCCGCGGTGCGGTCGATCGAGCTCGTCGCCAAGGTCTCACTGCCAGGGCCTCCGACGGGGCTCGCCGTCGGGCGCACCCGCGTTGGCGTCTCGCTCGCGCTCGAAGGGATCGCCCTCTTCCGGCGGGACGACGCGAGCCTCGCGCGACGCATCCGAATCGACGGCGCCGCGACGTCGATCGAGACGGACGGCAGCAATTTCTGGGTGGCCGACCTGTTCCACGACCGCGTCCTGAAGCTCGACGACACGGGATCCATGCGGGGCGAGTTCCGGGTCGGGGCACTCCCGGGTGGGATCGCCCTCACTCGGAGCGACGTCTGGGTGCTCGGCCTCCAGGAGCCGAGCATCACTCTGGCCGACCGTTGGACCGAGCTCCCGACGGTCCACCTGACATTCGATCGCGACGAGCTGTGGCCCGGAGCGATCGCCACCGGGCCACACGGCGTCTGGCTCGCCACCGGGCACAAGACATCGCTGACGCTCGTCGATCCGGACCGGCACGTCACCCGTGGGAAGATCGAGCTCTGGGGTGTCGACCGGCTCGCCGCGACGACGGACGGTGTGTGGGTGGGGCGGCAAGGGCCGGGCGCCGAGCTCGCCCACGTCGACGGCGCCACGCTCGCCGTTCGGCCAGTCGACGTCCCCGGCCGGGCCCGGGTGACGGCGATCGACGCAGAGTCCACGCTCGTGGTCGCTGTTCGTGGCGCGCTGCTTGCCCTCGACCGCGAGACGGGTGCGCTTCGCGCACGGAGGGAGATCGATCCTGAGTGCGAGCTGACCCACGTCGCGGTCGCCGGCAGCGAGATCTGGGCCGTCGACGCGGCCCGCAACGAGCTTCTGCGCTTCCGCGTGGGAAGCCCAACCGATCTCGTTCAAACAAAGGAGGAGCAATGACAGCGGGACTCAGGTTGGGCATCGCCCAGCCTCGGCGGTTCGATGAGTCGTAGCCGTTATGCCTTGCCAGTGGCGCGCGCGAGCAGATAGGCCTGCACGAAGCCGTCGAGCGCGCCGTCGAGGACGCCCTGGGCGTTGCCCACCTCGTGGTCGGTTCGGTGGTCCTTGACCATCTGGTACGGGTGCAGGAAATACGAGCGGATCTGGCTGCCGAATCCGACGTCGACCTTGCTCCCCCGCTCCTTTGCAAGCTCCGCCTCGCGCTCCTCCTCCTGGAGCTCGGCAAGTCGCGAGCGAAGAATCCGCATCGCCGTCTGCTTGTTCGAGGTCTGCGAGCGCTCGTTCTGGCACTGGACGACGATGCCGGTCGGTAGATGAGTGATGCGGACCGCCGAGTCGGTCTTGTTCACGTGCTGGCCGCCGGCGCCGCTCGCGCGGTACGTGTCGATTCGCAACTCGCTCTCGTCGATCTCCACGACCTCGGTTTCCGGGAGGAGCGGCGCCACCACTACCTGTGAAAAAGCCGTATGGCGGCGATGCGCGGAGTCGAACGGCGAGTGCCGAACGAGCCGGTGAACGCCCCGCTCGGCCTTGAAGAGGCCGTACGCGTTCTCGCCCCTGACGGTGAATGTCGCCGACTTGAGACCCGCCTCCTCCCCAGGGCTGGCCTCGACGAGCTCGGTCTGGAACCCGCGGTCGGAAGTCCAGCGGAGGTACATCCGCAGCAGCATCTCCGCCCAGTCCTGTGCGTCGGTGCCGCCAGTGCCGGCGGTGATCGACACGACGGCGTCGCCGGTGTCGTAATCGCCGCCGAAGAGCGCCTCTTCCTGGAGGCGTGCGAGCTCGTCGCGCACGGGCGCGACCTGCTCGGCGACCTCGTCCTCGAGCGACGGGTCGAGCTCGAGCAGCTCGCGAGCGTCCTCGACCTCGCCACGGAGCGACTCGTAGCGGTCGAGCTTGCGGGTGACGCGGGCGTGCTCGGTCGACGTTCGCGCCGCTGTCGTCTGGTCGTCCCAGAACCCTGGCGCGCCCATCGCGGCCTCGAGCTCCCCGAGGCGAATCTTCAGCGAATCCGGGTCAAAGGTAGTCACGGACCCAGGCGAGCTGGGCCCCGAGCTCTTCGAGCTGCTCGGCGACGGGCTTGTTGTCGTCGGTGACTGCCACGTCGGCGATCGTAGCCGCTACCCGGTCGATGCCGGCACCCGACGCGAGCGCAGCCACGCGTCGACCAGGAGGCACGTGCAAAGCCAGGCGAGGCCGAGGCAGGCGCCGGCGAGCACGTCTGCGAGGTAGTGCACGTTGAGCACGACCCGGCTCGCCGCGATCAGCCCGCCGAGGGCGAACCCCGCGCTGACCGCCGCGATCCTTCGTCGTCGCGTGGTCGCGAGGGCGGCCGTGTAGAGGCCGAGAAGCCCGAACACCGCGACGCCCGTCGTCGCATGCCCGCTTGGGAAGGAGAAGGACGAGGGCAACTCGATCGCGCTCCCGACATCCGGCCGCTCCCGCTCGTACGCGGCCTTGGCGCTGAGGACGAGCGCCTGGCTTCCGAGGGTCACGACGATCAGCACGATCGCCTCGCGCCGAAGGCCGCGCCTGAGGAGGATGACCGAGACGCCGGCGACGACGAGCGTGATCCCGACGGCGCCTCCCAGCCATGTGAAGGGTCGGGCCAGCCATTCGACCCACGTCGGCATCGACTCGACCACCCACTCCGCCACCTCGGCGTCGAGCTCGGAGAAGGCGCCGCCGTTGACGACGTCCGCCGCAAGGGCCGCATACCCCGCGAGCGCGAGCACGAGGACGACGAGGAGCGCGGCCGGCCGCGCGACGCCGAGGAGCGGCGCCGCGGGGAGCGTCGCCGTACGTGCCCCAGGGGGGCGGACGGCCCCCCTGGGTTCACCGTATCGGTGGAACTGTCACGCATGGGTGCCGGGATCGTGCCGTCTTTCAAACCACGGGTCGCGGCCGGGACGACGCGTGCGCTGCGCCCGGCTCGGCCGGGGCCGATGAGTTTCTGCGCGCGGCCCGGTCGATAGTGGTACGACGTGCAGAGAAAGGAGGCGAGGATGCCCGGCACCGCACACGCCCGTGACGCGGGAGGCGCGTTGACGAAGCAGTTCACGGCCACCCTCGAGAAGAGCCCGGCGCAGGGCGGCTGGACCTACGTGGTCATGGCCGACTCCGCCGAGTTCTTCGGAACCCGAGGTCTGGTGAAAGTGAGGGGAACGATCGACGGCCACCCGTTCCGGAGCTCCTTCATGGCGCTCGGCGACGGGAGACACAAGCTTCCGGTCAAGGCCGACGTGCGCAAGGCGATCGGCAAGGAAGCGGGCGACAAGCGTCACCGTCCTGCTCGAGGAGCGGTTGAGCTAAGGGAGGTGCCTGGCTAAAGCCAGGCACCGAAGCGCAAGCGAAGGTGCGCCGCTCGAGCCGGGCCACGGAGCCGGGCCGCGGACAGCGCCCCGAGCAAGCCGAGCCGCGAGAGCAGGTGCCTGGCTAAAGCCAGGCACCGAGGCACCGGGGGCCCGGGGACGACCTGCCTTCTAGCGCTTGAGGTCATGCCTGGCTTCAGCCAGGCATGACCTCAAGCGCCGTGGCAGCGCTTGAACTTCTTACCGCTGCCGCACCAGCACGGGTCGTTGCGCCCGATGTCGCGGTGCTCGTTCACGACCGGTATGGGCGCGCCCGTTGGCGTCACCGACGGCGGCGCGGCGAGCGCGGTCGCGGTCGCGGCGCCGCCGCCGGCGGCCGCGATCGCTTCGGCGCCGTGGAGCTGCTCGTGCTCGTAGGCGAGCGCCTGCGAGGCCTGCACCGGCTGGAGCTGCTCCTCGGCCTCGTCGCGCTGCACCTCGACGTGGAAGACGGTGAGCACGACCTCTTCGCGAATCGCGCGGCCGAGCTCCTCGAACATCACATGCCCTTCGCCGCGGTACTCGACGAGCGGGTCCTTCTGGGCCATCGCCCGCAGGTGGACGCCCTCGCGGAGGTAGTCCATCGACTCCAGGTGCTCGCGCCAGCGCGTGTCGACGATCTGGAGGATCACGTACCTCTCGATCTCACGCGTCAGCTCGGGCCCGAACGACTCTTCCCGCTCCGCATACGTGTCGAGCGCATCCGCGACGAACTCCTCGACGAGCGCGTCACGACTGGTGAGGTCGACCTCCTCGCTGAGCTCCTCGACGGTGATGTCGCTTCGGTACAGCGCCTGCATCTGCGCCACGAGGCCGCCGATGTCCCACTCGTCGGATGTCTCCGCTTCCGTGAACTGCGACACGTTCGCCGTGACGACGTCTTCGATCCAGCCCTTGATCTCGTCGGAAAGGTCCTCGCCCTCCAGGACGCCGCGTCGCTGCTCGTAGATGACCATCCGCTGCGAGTTCATGACGTCGTCGTACTTGAGGACGTTCTTGCGGGAGACGAAGTTCTGCTCCTCGACCTTCTTCTGCGCGTTCTCGATCTGACGCGAGAGGATCGAGGCCTCCATCGGCTGGTCGTCCGGGATCTTGAACCGCTCCATGATCCCGTGGATCCGGTCGCCGGCGAACAGGCGCACGAGGTCGTCCTGGGCCGAGAGGTAGAAGCGCGTCTCGCCGGGGTCGCCCTGACGGCCGGAGCGGCCGCGGAGCTGGTTGTCGATCCGGCGCGACTCGTGCCGCTCGGTGCCGAGCACGTAGAGGCCGCCGGCGTCAACGACTCCCTCGCCGAGCTTGATGTCCACCCCACGGCCGGCCATGTTCGTCGCGATCGTGACCGCGCCCGGGAGACCGGCGTCCTTGATGATCTCGCTCTCGCGCTCGTGCTCCTTCGCGTTGAGCACGTTGTGTGGGATCCCCCGCCGCTTGAGGAGCTCGGAGAGGTACTCGGAGGTCTCGACCGCGATCGTGCCGACGAGCACCGGCTGCCCGTGCTCGTGCCGCTCGACGATGTCCTCGAGCACGGCGTCCCACTTCGCCTCCTTCGACTTGAATATGAAGTCGTTCTCGTCGGCGCGCGCGACGGCGACGTTCGTCGGGATCTCGACGACGTGCAGGTTGTAGATCTCGACGAACTCCTTCTCCTCCGTCTTCGCTGTGCCGGTCATCCCCGCGAGCTTCTCGTAGAGGCGGAAGTAGTTCTGCAACGTGATCGTCGCGAGCGTCACGTTCTCCTCGCGGATCGCGACGCCCTCCTTGGCCTCGATCGCCTGGTGGAGGCCTTCGCTCCAGCGGCGGCCCTCCATGATCCGGCCCGTGTACTCGTCGACGATCTTCACCTCGCCGTCCTGCACGACGTAGTCGACGTCGAGCTTGTAGAGCGACTCGGCCTTCAGCGCCTGCGTGAGGTGGTTGACGAGCTGGACGTGGCGCGGGTCGTAGAGGTTGTCGATCCCGAGTGCGCGCTCGACCTTGTCGAGCGCGGTCTGCGCGGGCGACACCGTCTTGAACTTCTCGTCGTACAGGTAGTCGGCGCCGGACAGCTCGGTCTCGTCCTCGCCCTTCATCACCTTGCGGGTGAGCGGGGCGCCATCGAGCTCCTTCACGACGCGCGCGAAGTCGTAGTACGTCTTCGCCGCGGTCTCGGGCTCGCCCGAGATGATCAGCGGTGTCCGCGCCTCGTCGATCAGGATCGAGTCGACCTCGTCGACGATCGCGTAGACGTGGCCGCGCTGCACCGTCCCCTCGAGCGACACTGCCATGTTGTCGCGCAGGTAGTCGAAGCCGAACTCGGAGTTCGTGCCGTAGGTGATGTCGGCTGCGTACGCCTCCCGGCGGCCCGCGAACGGCATCATGTTCTCGATCCAGCCGACGGTCGCGCCGAGCCGCTCATACACCGGCTTGTTCCACTCGGCGTCGCGCTTGGCGAGGTAGTCGTTGACCGTGACGAGGTGGACGTTGATTCCTGCGAGCGTGTTGAGGTAGAGCGGTGCGCTCGCGACGAACGTCTTTCCCTCACCCGTCTTCATCTCTGCGATGTCGCCCTCGTGGAGGACGATCCCGCCCATCAGCTGGACGTCGAAGAGGCGCTGCCCCGACTCGCGCTTGCGGGCCTCGCGGACCGCGGCGAAAGCCTCGTAGAGGATCTCCTCGAGCGACTCGCCGTTCTCGATCCGCTGCTTGAACTCGGCGGTCTTGCCGAGGAGCTCCGCATCCGAGAGATCCTCGAAATCGGGCTCGAGCGACGTGATATATGCGGCCTGTTCGGCGAGGCGCTTGAGGCGCCTCCCCTCGCCGATCCGGAGGACCTTCTCGAAGCGTCCGAAGCTCGTGCTGGGCATGGACTAGAGGGTACCGTCTGCCCGTCGCGCCGACGGCGGCGCACATTCTCCGAACGGACCGTTCACGACGCCGTCATGACCCGGGCGGATGATGGACGCCATGCGACGGCTCCCTCTCGTTTTCGCGCTGTCCACACTCGTGGTTCCGGCGATCGCCACGGCCGTGCTGACCCCGGGCCGGACGGTGACGAACGGCACGGATATCTCGGCGCTCTCGGTCACGGGTCGCTCGGTCGTCTTCGCTGTAAGGGATTCGCGCGACGACTGCGGGCACGTGCGGCTCTGGGACACCGCCACGCGCGGGCTCTGGACGCTTGGGAGCGGGACGCTCCGCGGGTGTGAGGAAGGCCCCAGCGGCGGCTTCGGCATGGCCCAGGTCGCGACGACCGGGAGGCGTGCGTTCTGGGTCACGCACATCGGCGGGAACTTCACCGACTATCGCCTCTGGACGGCCACGCCGACGCGCCGGACGCCGCGTCGGCTGGCCGAGTCGACGTCCGATTCGGACGGTCGGAGATCGCTCGTCCTCGGACCCGGGTCGGAGGAGGGTGTGGCGTACGCCGTGCAAGACACTGTGACGTACGTCAGCGATGCGGGTGCACGGCTCTTCCGGGTGACACTCGACGCTCCGGTGCGGCTGCTCACGACAGGTATCCCCGGTCGCCCGGCGTGGCGGGTGCTCGCAGCGCTCGCCGACGGCAAGGTCGTGCTCCTCTCGAAGACCGGGACTGTCATTCAAACCGACGAGTACGCCCCGGAGTCCGTCAAGGCCATAGCGCTCGCGCTCACCGGACCAGTCGTCCAGGTGGGGACCTCGGTGACCGTCGAGACAGGCACCGAGATCACGCTGCCGGCGGGCGCGCTGATGCTCGACTACCGGCAGCGCGAGATCGTCTACCGGAAGGGAAACCAGGTCCGCTCGCGACACGTGGCCACCGGGAAAGACACGCTGCTCCAGGTGATTCCTCTCAGGCCGTGGCAGACGATGCTGTTCTCGACCGACAGCTGGGGCTCAGCCTGGGCCAAGGGCTCCGCGGTGAGCTGGCGCTACGGCCCGCTCGGCTGAGGCGCCCGCCGCCGTCAGAGAGGTGCGACAGTGACCTCCCACGTCGACCCGGTGAGGCGGGCGGCGGTCACGACGTAGGCCGCGTGGCGC
Organism: uncultured Actinomycetes bacterium; assembly: GCA_963810295.1. Lineage (GTDB taxonomy): Bacteria > Actinomycetota > Thermoleophilia > Gaiellales > Gaiellaceae > Gaiella. The sequence continues at coordinate 158,917 of CAWEMW010000015.1, read as the reverse complement.
GAGGCGCCGAGCCGCTCCAGCTCGGGCACTCCCGCCAGCGTCGGCTCGCCGTCGATTCGCACCGTCCTCTCGACGCCGTCCCACGCGAGCTCAACCGCCTCGCCGCCGGGGTCTACCTCGAGCTCGAGAGTGTCGATCCCTCGCGCAGCGATTGCCCATGTGTCGGGGCCACGCCTGACCGCGTGTGCGCGAAACGGCGCGGGCACCGTGACGGCTCGCGCGAGCCGGCCAACGTCGTCGCCCTCCTGCTCCTCGACCAGGACCCGTCCGTCCGCGAGGACGACGAACCACCCCTCGTCGCCGAGAACGTCCGGCGCCTCGACGGTCAGCACTGCGTCCCACTCGCGCGGACGGTGCAGCCCGTGGATCCCGACCTCTCCCCAGTGCGGGCCTGGGTCGTGCGGAAGCGGCACGGACGCGCTCAGCCCTCCGACGCCGTACGGAGCGCCTGCTCGATCTCCTCTACGGGCACGGGCTCCGGCGGTGCGCCCTGGGCGCGACGGCGCGGCTCGTGGACCTTCTTGTCCCGCAGCCGCTCGATCTGGCGCTCGAGCTTGTCGACGAGGATGTCCGTCGCGGCCTCGTACGTCGTCGATGCCTCCCGACCATGGAGGTTCGGGCCCTTCACATGGAGCTCAGCCTCGACCACGTGGTCGTCGGCGATCTTCGGGTTCCGCTCCCGGTCCAGCACCACCTCGACGAGCGTCCCCTCTCGGAGGCGGCGGCCGAGCTTCGCGAACTTCGACTCCACGTAGCTCCGGACACCGGGGTTCACCTGTCCGTGCCGCACGGTGAGATTCAGTCGCATGGCGCCTCCTCTTCGTATGCTCTTCAACCTATCGCACTGCCCGCGCGAGGCAAACAACCTCCACGCGGCGCGCGCCTGCGCGTCGGAGCGCGGTCGCGCAGGCGGACGCCGTGGCGCCTGTCGTGTAGATGTCGTCGACGATCGCGACGAGGCGCGGGGATGTAGCCGAAGATATGAACGCGCCGCGGACGTTCGCGCGGCGCTCCGCGCGTAGCAGGCCCGCCTGTCGCTTCGACCCTTCCCGTCGCGTGAGGAGGCACTCCACCGGGAGTCCCCAGCGCGACCCGAGCGCGCGCGCCAGGCCCGCGGCCGGCACGTGACTGCGCTCTCTGCCGCGCTCGCGGTCACCCGGCACGAACGTGAGCATGTCGACGCCGGGTGCGGCGACGACTTCGGCGACGACCTCGGCCAGCGTCGTGGTGAGGTCGCGACGGCCTCGCTCCTTCCAGGCGGAGACGAGGGGCCGCGCTCGAGCGTCATAGACGATCGCGCTGCGCGCCCGTGCAAACGCCAGCCGCCGGCCCGCGCATTCCACACAGCGCCGGACGGGCCAGGCGCCCGGGCACCCGCAGCGCTCGCACACCGGAGGCCCGATCCGGACGAGGGCGTCGAGACACGACTCGCAGAGCGGCCGGCCCGGAACGGCGCAGCTCGCACAGCGGCGCGGCAGCACGAGACCGAGCAGGTCCACGCCTCCACGCTACGGCCGAGCCTGTGACGTGTCTGTGCCGGCTTGGTGCCAGGTTTGTGCCTGGCTGCCTCCGCGTGACGGATCGCCGGGGCCTGGGTCCGCGGGGGACAGACCCCTGCGGGGTCAGTCCCCGGAGAAGTCAGTCCCCTTGGTCAGTGGAGCACGTCGGCGGCGAGCATCTCGCGCAGTCCCGCGCGGGCCGCGTCGAGGTCCTCGGGCTCCTTGATCGGGAAGAAGCGTCCGCGTGGGCCCGAGCGGGGAACCTGCAGGTACGTCGTCTCGAGCTCCCAGACGATCTGGTGGTACAGCCGCTCGAGCTGCACCGCGGCCCTCCCGTCCACGGACTTCGAGACGTAGAGCCACTCGAGATCGAAGGTGCGGTCGAGCGCGTCGAGGGCGATCGTCGTCGTGTTCGTGTTGAAGACGCGGATTTGCTCCTGGTCGAAGTCGGCGGGGAACTGTGGAGCCTCGAGCAGACCCAGCCGACCGTCGACACGCGCGGGAGCGCCGCCCAGGTCACCTTCCTTGACGGCAACCTCCGACGTCATCGACCGCCCGGCGGTCAGGTGAGCGCCGAGCACGACGGGATCGAGCCGTGCCCCGAGGTTGTCGACGTTCGAGACGGCGACGTGCTCGACACCCAGTTCGCGTAGGGCGTCGAGCGTGCCGGAGCTGCGGATCACCTCGACGAGGTCACCGTGGCCCGGCGCATAGAGCGACGGCCGGCCGTCTTCGCGGAACAGTTCGCCGCTCTCGGTGAGGCGGAGCGAGACGAGCTGCGAGAACCAGAGCGGCTCGGGGACGTCGAGCGCCGCGACGTGCGCGCGGGTCTCGTCGGCCGTCTGGAAGCTCGTCATCAGCGCGACGGGAATCTCCATTCCCAGCGCATCGCCGAGCCGGGCGGTCTCCCCCAGCTTCCACGACAGGAAGCTGCGCCCGTCGAGCGCCTCGACGGCGCCCTTCACGACCCCGCCGAAGCGCGTGGCCATCCCACCGGCGAGCACGACCTGCGCGACACGGCCGGACGAGAGTGCGTCGAGCCCCGCGGCCTTCGCTGCAGTCCATTCGGCCGAGCCCGGCGCCGGCAGCGGCGTCACGTCGTCGTCGCGAGGCGGCTCCACCTTGCCTCCGGCGACATTCGATGCAGGTGACAACTCTCCAGACGCAACCCGTGCCCGGAGCTCCTCGAAGCGCGCCGGGTCGAACCCGAAGCGCTCCAGGATTTCGCGGGTCTCGCGATCGACGTCGTCGAGGATCATCGGGCTCGGGCGAGCTGACGCGGCAGTGTTTCGAGGTAGGGCGCCCGGTGAACTCCACGCTCGGTGACGATCGCGCCGACGAGCCGGGCCGGCGTGACGTCGAACGCCGGATTGCGAGCGACGAATCGCTCCGTCACCTCGCTCGGGTCGCGTTCCTCGATCGGAATCGCATCGCCTGCCGGCAACGAGGGATCGAGTGTCGACGTCGGCGCGACCACGACCAGCGGAGTCCGGTGATGCTCGGCGAGCACTGCGAGGCCGTAGGTGCCGATCTTGTTCGCGGTGTCGCCGTTCGCGGCGATCCGGTCGGCGCCCGTGACGACGAGATCGACGTCGCCCCGGCCCATGAACGACGCGGCAGCGCTGTCGGCGATCACCGCGTGCGGAATCCCGAGCTGCTCGAGCTCCCACGCAGTGAGCCGCCCGCCCTGGAGCAGCGGGCGGGTCTCGTCGACCCAGACGTGCTCGACACACCCGGCCTCCCACGCTGCGCGGACGGCGCCGAGAGCGGTGCCGTAGCCGCCCGTCGCGAGGGCGCCGGCGTTGCAGTGCGTGAGCACGCGAGCCTTCGGAGGAAAGAGCTCGACCGCGTGCGCGGCCATCTGTCGGCAACGCTCGACCTCGTCCGCGTGGATCCGCTTCGCGCGCTCGCGCGTCGGGTCGTCGCGCATCTCGTCGAGCGCCCAACGAAGGTTGACGGCGGTCGGACGCGATGCGGCAAGGGCTTTGCGGGCGACGGCGAGGTCCTCCCCTCGTTCGGCGGCCAGCGCCATCCCGTAGGCCGCGGCGATCCCGATCGCAGGCGCGCCGCGGACGGCAAGCATGCGGATCGCCTCGGCAACCTCCGCCGCGGTCGTGCAGCGCAGCTCGACCTCGTCGGCGGGAAGCAGCCGCTGGTCGAGGAGGACGACGGCGTCGTCCTCGAGGCGGATGATCCGATGGGGTTCGAGCTCTCGAGACATGCGTAGGGGCGAGATATATCTCGCCCCTACCACTGGTGCGCGTTCGTGCCGCATCCAGAGGCCTGATGTGGGTTAGGCGTGCGTGTCGGGGAGGGCATGCACCAAGCAGCGTGGTCGGCTCGACCGGTGTGCAGGCTGGGCTGCCTGGATACCGGTCGAGACGGCCGCGATGCGCCGCGTGCAGGCGGGATAGCGACGGACTCCAAGTTCTTGGCGGGAACACTCGAATAGGTATGTGATGGAGAAGCCTCTCATCCCGTACATCAGGCAGAGCCGCACGGACGAGGCCACCATCTCGTTCGAGGACCAGTGGGAGGCGATCGAGCGGTGGGCGGTCGGGCGCGGCGCGGCGCTGTCCGTGGGGTGCCTCGCCGAGGCGGACGCGGCCGGGCTCGTCGAGCGCAACACGTCGGGGAACGCCTACTGGCGCGGCCGCGAGCTCGGCAGGGCTATAGCGACCTGCGAGCGCGGCGAGGCGGCGGGGATCGTCGTGCACGACCAGAGCCGCTTCACGCGCGAGAAGCTGCTCCACACGGTCGAGGCGTGGGACACACTGGTGGTTCAGGCCGGGGCCGTCCTGGTCAGCGCGACCGGCGGCGGCGAGGTCACGGAGCTTGAGTACCTCTTCCACGGCTACATGAACCGGCAGCAGTGGGTCGCCGCGCGCGACCGCGGGAACGCCGCGCGTCGCAGGGCGGTCGGCGATGGCAAGTACGTGAGCGCAAGGGTGCCGCTCGGCTACCGGAAAGAGGCGCAGCGTCTCGTGCCCGACCCGGAGGTGCGGGGCGTGGTCGTCGAGCTGTTCGAGAGGAGGGCGCGCGGCGAGAGTTGGTCGGCGCTTTCGCGCTGGATGGCCTCCGTCGGGCGCCCGATGTCGCGCAGTGGGCTCAAGGGTCTGGTAGAGAACGAGGCGTACCTCGGCGTCGCCCGCAGCGGCGAGTACCGCAACGAGGAGGCGCACGAGGCGATCGTCGGCCGTGCCCTCTTCGACCGGGCGAACGCGGCCAGGGGCCTGCGGCCCGTCCACACGGGCGCCCTGTCGTCGGTCGCGATGCTCCGCAGCCTCTGCCGGTGTGCCACCTGCGGCGCCACGATGACCGTGACGTGGACGCGCGGGGCGGCCGACCCGGACACCGGGGTGCGCTCGAAGCTCGCCTGCTACGCGTGCCGCGGCGACAGCGCCCGCGGCCGCTGCGAGGCGCGCGCCTACGCGCGCGCGGATCGGCTTGACGCGTACGTCGAGGAGCGCGTCCTCGCGGCTTTCGGCGGAGCGGGGCCGGTCGCGGAGGCCGTCGCGTCGGCCGAGGCGGTCGAGGCTGCGGCTCGGACGCTCGACGAGGCCCGGCACGCGGTGCGGGAGCTGCTCTCCTCGCCGCGTCTGGTCGCCGCACTCGGGGCCGACGAGTTCGCGGCGCTGATCGAGAACGCCAAGGCCGAGGAGGCGCGGGCCCGCCTGGAGTACGCCCGGGCGCGGAACCGGTCGGAGGCGGTCGCCGGCTTCGAGGGCGACATGCTCCTCGCCTGGCCAGGCCTGACGCAGAACGAGAAGCGCGGGGCGCTAGCCGGCTTTCTGGACCGGGTCGTCGTCGGCCCGTCGCGCGGCCGACGCGGCGTCCCGCTGCCGAGCCGCGTCCAGATCGTCCTCGTCGGGAACGTCCTCCTTGAGCCGGACGACGAGATTCGGGTGCCTTCCGCACAGGAAGGCGAGCCAGGAGGCCGCCGCGGCGGCGCGGACGCTCGGCGGTAGAGCTCGCATCTCTACCTTCTTTATTCGAAGATTTCGGCGACGAAATAGAGCTCAGCGAGGCGCTCGCGCGCCCACCGGCCGTTGCAGGGACGTCCAGTGGTCTCTCGGCGGGTGCTTCCGTTGTCGCGTCCAGACCCGGAGTCAAGCGGGCGCCACGAGGGACCTGAAAGACGGCGCGGACGCGACACCCGCGGCGCGCGGCACGTGCCTTGGAAGGCTCGCGGATCGCCGAATAGTTCTAGGAGAGCAGGTTTGCGCGACGAGACCGGCCGGGGGCGTGGCGCTCTCCGCCCCCGGCTGAGTTGGGAGAGCACGTGAGTCAGCAGTCAGGCGAAACGGCGGACGGGCTGGGCGGGGCCGTCACCGGAGGCATCCGCGATCTTCATGCCGGGATCGACCTCCTCGAGGGTCTCGCCGATCGCCGACGAGCGCGGTGGTCGAAAGGCGAGCGGGCGCTCAGCGACCGCTGCGAGGGGTGGCTGGCCGACTCGCAGTTCGCAATCGGATTCTTCATGTACATCGGGGCGAATCCGGGCGTCCTGCCGTGGGTCGTGCGGGCGGGCAAGAAGTATCACCGCCGCGGCTGGCGCGTTTCCGGACGCCTCCTGCACGAGATGCTCCGTGCGGCCGGAGAAGTGGAGGTCGCGGGCGGCGCTCCGCGCTTCCCGAACGTGTTCATGTCCCCGCTGTCGTGGGCCGTGGCATTCGCCTACCCGGACCTCGCCCTGGCGTGGGGACTCGAGCTGCAGGGTCCGCGCGAGGCAAGCGAGGAGCGCGCTTAAGCTCTCGGATCGGTCACTGGTCGCCTATCGGAGACCAGTTCGCTGCGGCGAACGCACTCCGAGAGTCAATCTGAACGTTCCCGCCGGAATTGCTTCGGCGTGCCCAAACGGAGAGCCTTTCGCCAAGTCCTCATAGCGCCGCGCTGCCTCAATCACGACAAAGCTGCCAGCCACAGCGAAGCGACCCGCCGATACGCAGCTGCATGTAAACGCCCCCGTCTATGTCGTGGTTAGCACTTAGCCAATATGTCCCACTAGCCAGCGGTCCGGTCGAGGCATACGGTACGCCCACGTGGCTCGGACGCTCGTTCTTGCACTGAGCATCCTCCTAGTCGCGTGCCCTCTTCAGGCGGCATCTCAGGTAGGCGCGAGGACGATCACCATTCGCTTGATTGCGGCTGAGGACACCGGGAAAAGGATCGTCGATCAGGCACCAGAGTTTGTGACGAGTAAGGGCGACGTTGTCGTCGTCAATTCGTTACTACGCAATGCGGTCGCGCAGCTTGGACGACCGAAGGGCGCTGTCGTGGGGGGCGACAGTGCGACCTTCACTGTCCTGACGACCCGTCAGGCTGACTTGAGCATTGAGATGAGCCTTCCGGGAGGCACGCTCTGGGCAGGAGGCCGCGTCCGCTTCGGAGCCGTGCAGACCTACTCCGTGACGGGTGGGACAGGGAAGTTCCGCCACGCTCGCGGCACAGGCGAGTCACGTGCTCTCGGAACGAGCGGCAACCGAAGACTCAAGATCTACCGCCTTCGTCTGCCTTAGCCCCTGGTCACCGAATCCGCGCCGATCGGGGATCGGCCGCGCACTAGACGGCGACAGGTCGTTGCGGCCATTCGGCCAGGAGAGCAACCTGGTCGTGATAACTGCTTGTTAGGCCCCCAGGGCCTTACCGTAACGTTAGGTTACCTCCGTCTCCGGACGCTCCTCGGTCGCCGGGCGCGCGACCGAGATCTGGTACTCGATCGGGACTCCAGCGCCATCGTCCTCGCCAGGCGCGACATTCGTGACCTCCCAACCGTGGGCGATGATCTGGCCTTCGACGGGGCGGACGTAGAGCGTGATGACCTTGGACGTACCGTCCGGATAGTTCACGAGCGTCTTGCGTCCGCTGTGGACCGTGGGCATGAAGCCGTTCTACACCCAGGGAGCCTTGCGGTCTAGGTGCGGGCACCGGGGTTGCACGTCGAGGGAGCGGGACCGTCGACCGGCGGGGCGAGGCGTTCCCGCTCACCTGCGCCCGCGCATCCATGCACGATGCTCCCCTGGTGACTCGGAAGCGCGTCAGTCAGACGGCGTCGGCACTCGCGAGTCCCGTACTGGCGGCTCGCGCAGCCCGTAGGACGAGCGCCGGGTCTGGTCCCTGACCGTGCCGCCATAGGTCGAGGAGCCGATCGGTCAGCAGCCCACGCCTAGTGACGAAGTCGCTCGACGCCAGCGGCGACGGGTGGAGCGCGGCCAGTGCCAGAACGCAGTCGCGGCAGTGGGTCGAGCAAAAGCTGCCGGGTGGGCGCTGACCATGCTTCGCCCACCGTGGAGGCGTCGGTTTGATGTCCTCGCCAAGCTCGGCCTGACAAAACGAGCAGCGAAGCTGTTGAGCGACGCCCCGCTTGCGCACCGGAGCCGCTGGCGTGTCACGATCGATGTCGACCGCCTCTTCTTCAGACCAAAGTACTTCGGTCATCCTGACCTCCTCAACGCTGATGGACCTTCGGCGAGGAGTCGGGTTGCGAAGCCTGTCCCCGAACGCGCAACCCCCGAATCTCAGCCGATTCCGCGGCGTCGGCTGGAAGGAAAGACCGCCAAAGCACATTCCGACCAGCCGACCCCCCGCCGCAGCGAAGCCATGATGCCGACGGCCCTCACGGCACGGGCTAGACGCATGACCAGGGATTCAGCGCGGCAGGGCTAGTCCCGCGGACGCGCTACTTGCCGGAGCGTTACCCCAGCGGCTACCCAGGGAAGACCTCGCTCAGCGCCCGCTGTAGCCAGCCCTGCTCGGCTTCGCGGACAGCCTTCGCGGCGAGGTACTGGCTGATCGGGCCTTCGTCGCGAATGCCGACCCGCGCCTCGGTGCCGGAGACCATCTCGTAGTCAACTGCTTCGGCCGCGGCCGGGTAGCGATGCATGATCGTCCTGGCGTTGGATCCGCACGTGGCCAACCCGGGCTTCTTCTGCAACCCGAACCACACGCCGCTTCCGCCAAACCCAAACCGGGACAAGTAACCCTGTCGTCGGCCCCGGCATCCGTGCCGGGGCCGACCTTCTCGTCGCAGCACCTCCCCGCTTCCGAAGCAGCCACTTTCGCAGGGCCGCGAACATGTGTACGGTCGTTCGTCATCTGGCTCGCAGGGATCCCGGTCCCCGACAAAGCCGTCCTCCAGCTTGCGGCCAGCCTCCGCGAAGCCGAGCTCGTCGGCACCGCCGAAGTCCTGGAAGGCGCCCTCGACCGCGAGGCCCGGATCGTGGCGCTCGACGTCCCCGACCGGGAGGCGATCCTGCGCGTGCTCGAGGAGTGCCCCGAGGAGCTGGTGGAGCTGCGGGCGACGCTCCTGCGGGAGCACGTCTGGCGGCGACGCGAAGGGCTTTAGGACATGAGCGGCGGCGCCGGCCCACTTACGAGCCATTGACCCAATAGTGTCGCTCGGGCTCCCCGCCCCCGCGGAGGCGAAGAGCCCGGACGATGGAGGCGTCTACGAGGCTGCGGCCTGGTCGTGCCTGTTGAAGACGGCGAGCGCGAGGATCACGAGCCCGATCCCGGTGAGCACCAGCGCGATCCCGACGACGATGCCGAAAAGCGAGATCTGCTCAGCCATGTAGGACATGTTGAGTGCGGTCGAGAGGGCGGTCTCGGTCACCCACGTGTTGCGAGCCGCATTGGCGACGGGCTTGCCGTCGTCGTCTTTCAGCGCCGCGGCTTCGTCGCTCGTCCCTGCGGGATCGCTCGGGTCGTCCGCCGACACGAAGCGCCCCATCTCCGCGTACGTCAGGCCACCCGACGACTCGAGCGCATGGATGCGCATGTACTGCGAGAAGCAGCGGGCCTCGTCGCCCGTGTCGATCTCCTCCTCCGCGACGTCGCAGTCGGGGATCTCGACGTCCTCGAGCCCTGCCTCCTGTACGCCTGGCGCGATCCCCTCGGGGCTCATGTCGGGCGAGCCGACTATCTTCTCGGCCGAAAGCTCGTCCTGCACGGTCATACGCGAATCAATGCTGAGCCAGAGCGATCCGATGCCGAAGAGGATCAGGACGATGCCAGCCGCGAGGCCCCCGAACTTGAGAAGTCGGCCACGCTCCATCTCGCACCCCTTTCGTCGTTTGGCCGGGCGAGCCTACTAAGCAGCCGAGGACCATGGTTCCGATGGACGACGCTGCTACAGGAGCACGTCTGGCGGCAGCGAGAGGGTCTCTAGTTAGACGAGTGGCGCGTCGGCGCCGCCCCCGCGTTCCGCTCGCGCCAGGATCTCCTCCCCTCGCCCACTGCTCCCGTGGCACATTCCGAGGATCGCGTCTTTCGTACTCGTTCACGGCGGTTGGGGTGGTGGCTGGGAGTGGCATGCGGTTGCGCGGGAACTCCGCACCCAAGGCCATGACGCCTGGACGCCGACGCTGACGGGGATGGGCGAGCGGGCGCACCTTGGTGGTCCGCGGATCGGTGTGGAAACGCACATGGCCGACTTGATCGGCGTCCTCGAGCACGAGGATCTGGAGCAGGTAGTGCTTTGCGGCCACAGCTATGGAGGCATTCCCGTCACTGGTGCCGCCGATCGGCAGCCCGAGAGAGTCAGGCTGCTCGTCTACATTGACGCGCTCATTCCCCGCGACGGGGAATCCGCGTTCGACCTCCTTCCCGCCAGCTTCGCCCAGTTCGCGCGCGCGTCGGCCGCGGCGCACGGCGACGGGTGGCGCGTTTCGATGCCGGCGGATCTGCAGCCACCGGTCGGATGGGTTTCGGAGGATCTCCGTGCGCGGTATGTCGCGCGGCTCGGCGGCCAACCGCTGGCGACATTCGCCGATCGCGTGAGCCTCAGCGGAGCAGTCGAGCGGGTGCCGCGCGCCTTCGTGCGCTGCATCGGCGGCGACCTCGCCCAAAGCAGCGCCGGCGATCCGATCGCCCCGATGGCTGCGCGGGCGCGGACCGAGGGCTGGCTCTACCGCGAGCTGACGGCCCCGCATGACCCGCAACTCGCCGACCCCTTGAGAACCGCGGCCGTCCTGCACGAGCTGAATGTCGGCTCGTAGGCCGCCGAGGGCGGCATCGGTGGCACACACACAAAACACATCGAGGCGACGAGCCGCAGAACCATCGACTGGGCCAGCGTGCGGGAATGTCCCCCGAGAGCCGGTGACGGTGTCCGAGGGTAGAGCTGGTGGCCGCTACGACAGCAGGAGCTGGAAGCCGAACATGAGCGCAAATGCGGTACCGCCGGCAAGGGCGACGATCCTCGCCGGCGCCGTCTCGAGCGCCTCGGGGAGTAGCTCCCTAAGCACCATCCACACCATTGCCCCTGCCGCGAATCCCAGCCCGATCGGGAGGATCGACTTGAACGTGTCGACGAACAGGAACGCGGGAACGGCGAGGAGTGGCTGCGGCAGGCTCGAGAAGATGCTCCACCCCGCTGCGGCGCCGACCGAGGTGCCGCGAGGAACAAGTACGAGGCTGATAGCGAGCCCTTCGGGGATGTTGTGCACGGCGATCGCGATCGTGATCAGCAGGCCAAGTGTCGATCCGTCGGCGAACGCAGCCCCGACCCCGATTCCTTCGGCAGCGGAATGTACTGTCATTACGCCGACGATCAGCAGCGCCCGCCGCGCGTCCTCGCCTCTCAACGATCCCATCGTGTGTCCGTGGTCGTGCTCGAGGTAGCGCTCCGTCACCAGCACGAAGCAGATTCCCAGCGCAAGGCCCACCGCGGTGCGCCACGGGCTGCGATCGACGCCCTCCAGAGAGAGGCTGACGCTCGCCGCGAGCATCACGCCCGCCGCGATCGCGTTCGACGCCCCCAGCACAAGCCGTCCAGCAGAGCGGACGAAGAGAAGCGGCAGGGCGCCAAGTCCAGTCGCCAACGCGGTCACGAGAGCAGCGAAGAACACCGTGACGAGGTTTGGCTCGACCAAGGCTGGTCACCCTACGCCGCTAACCGTCAGGCCCCGGACCGGACGACCCGCGCTGCAGGCCGATCATCAGTCCACGCTACTTCTCAGCGTCGCGGGCAACAACATCCCTGCCCGAGCCATGTTCAGGAATGTCCCTCGAGCTGGGCTGTCCGCAGCTGACGGACTAGGCGGCCGGAGCCTCCGCCTCGGTTCCGACCGGCCGAACACCGCCAAGGCGAGGATCACGAGTCCGATGCCCGTCAGCAGGAGAGCAGTGCCCACGACGATGCCGAAGATCGAAATCTGCTAGGCCATGTACGAGACATTCAGGGCAGTCGCAAGCGCCGTCTCATTGATCCAGAGGTTCCGCGCACCATTGGAGATCGGCTGCCCGTTTCGTCTTTGGCCGCCGCAGCCTCGTCGCTGGTTCCCGCCGGATCGTCGGGTTCTGCGGCCGACTGGAAGCGACCCATCTGCGCGTAGCTCAGGCCGCCCGACGACTCCAGCGCATGGATGCGCATGTATTGCGCGAAGCAACGAGCCTCGCTCCCGGTATCGATGCTCTCGTCGACGACATCACAGGTCGGCAGGTCGACGTCTGCTGGAAGCCCGGCCTCGCTCGCCGCCCCTTGAATCTCGGTGGGCGACATGTCGGCCCCCCGACGATGTTCTCCTTCGTCAGTTCGTTGCCCACCGTCTGATACCCGCTGATGCCCAAGTACAAGGCGGCGGCCCCGAACAGGATGAGCACTGCGCCCGAAACCAAGCCGCCGATCTCCCAGAGCCTCGTCGGCTTCATCGCTCCACTCCCGTAGTCGGTTCGTGCTCGTAGGTTCGCAGGTCGAGCGCGAGAGAACCAACCGCTCAGATGGTCGCGGGTTCAAGCCCAGCGAGCGGCTGACTCTGAACCAGGTCAGCCAGTGGCACGGATCGCGCTCGCGGTCGCCACCCGAGCGACTCGTCTGATGACCACCAACCGAGCCACACATTGACGGCGTTCAGCTCGCCGCCGGGTCTCCTCGCTGCCGGTTGCAGCTTGCGCTGCTTGTACCCTCGCATGGTGAACCAGTGGGAGTACATGCTGCTCGCTGGGAAGGGTCTCGATGCCGAGCAGCTCCTGGACAAGCTGAACGAACTGGGCTCGGAGGGATGGGAAGTCGTTGCGCACGTCGGCTATGAGGTGGTCGATTCGATCGTTCTCAAGCGCCCGCGGGCGGCCGCGGGGAAGCGGCGCGGGCCGAGGGACGGAGCTTCCGCGGGGTGACCTAGCTCCGCGCTCCTAGTCGACGGAGGTTTCAAACCAGGCGAATCGGGCTATACCGGTTACGCGCGTTGGTTGTCTTTGACGGCGTTGAGGGTTCGTACGTTCCTCTTCGATTGTCACCCCCGACCTGAGCGCAGCAGAGGGTTCGTTCGGACTCCCTGTCCTGTAGGAAAGAAGGAGCCTCACATGTTTGCGATCATTCGTCGTTACGACGGCGTGGACCAGAATCGGTCGGCCGAGCTGACCCGCAACGTCAACCAGACGCTCGTCCCGAAGCTGGAGAAGCTCTCCGGATTCGCGGGCTACTGGCTGATCGAGGCCGGCAACGGCGTCTTCAGCTCGCTCAGCCTCTTCGAGACTCCTGAGCAGGCCAAGGAGTCGACGATGATCGTCGCCGATTGGATGCGCGACGAGAAGCTCGACACCGCGATCCCCAACGAGCCCAAGATCACGAGCGGCAAGGTCGTCGCTCACAGCGACCGCGTTCTGGTCGCCGCGTAACTCGACTGCACCGCATTGGGACGGGAGGGGGCCCGGCTTGCCGGGCCCCTTCTCTCGTTGCGCACTGTCGACCGCGCTGCGCGGGAGCGCACTGTCCGATGGCGTCGAGCAGCAAGACAATTGTGTGTGCCAGTGTTCGGGAATGTCCCCGGACGCGATGATGCCTCGCGGTTTTTCGAAAGGTGATCCAGACTCGTTGCGTGTTGAGAGTCGCCGCGTTGCGCCCGTCGGAGCTTGAGACCGTCGATCAGCATCTTCCGCCTAACCGGCTGGATCAGTACGCGGAGGACTGCTCGACCTATCTGATCGCCTGGGACGATGATCGCCCTGTCGGTCACGCTCACATCGCGTGGCAGCGAACGCACGTCGGAGTTCCAGAGATTCAAGACGTCTTCGTGGTGCCCGAGCGCCGTCGCCAGGGGCTTGCGACCACGTTGACCCGCGCCGCCGAAGACGAGGTGCGCCGCCGCGGCTGGGATCGGATCAGCCTCTTGGTTAGCGCCGAAGGCAACGAGCCCGCGCGAAGACTCTACGACGGCCTCGGCTACCGCACCACAGGGTGCGCGGCGTTCGTGTGCAAGGAACCATCACGCTGCGAGGCCGGGCCGTCGAGGTCAACGACACCCTTGAATACCTCGAAAAGCTCCTGTCACGGCAGAAGGCGAGAACATCGTCGTCTGGGCCAGCGTTCGGGAATGTCGCCTGAGGACACTCTCAGCCGCGCTGCGCTTCGGCGACCGCTGCTCGGATGGGTGCGGCACCGTCTGCCCGGATCGCGTCACCGTGCGGGATGATTGCCTGCTCGATGGGCGGGTGGGCGATTCTGAGTGGGCACCGCAGGCGGCTGGGTATGGGCCTGATGTTCTATCCGCGCGGTGGCTCGGCGCAGGTTGCCCGGTATCTCTCTGGCGCGCTCTTGGAGTCCGGCTGGGAGATTGTGCTTGCCTCGGGGTCGCTCGGCTCGCCCGGAGAGCGGACGCACGCAGCCACCTTCTTCGAGGGGCTGCAGGTCGAGGCGGCGGACTACACGCCCGCTCTCGAGCGCTTCGAGCGTGGTGAGGATCAGCTGGCCGGGCCGATTCCGTTCCACGGCTCGTTCGAGGATCGGGGGGAAGCCCCGGATCCTGTTTTTGCCGCTCTGAGCCCGGAGCAGGCGGAGGTTCAGGTGTCGGCGTGGGAGGGCGTGCTCGAGCGCGCAGGCTTTGGCGACGTGGACGTGGTTTACCTTCATCACCTGACGCCCATGCACGAGGCCGCTTTCCGGCTTTGTCCCAAGCGCAGCCTCGTCACCCATCTGCACGGCACCGAACTGAGGATGCTCGATCGCATCGAACGCCTCGATGCTGTGGCTGTCGCGTTGGACACGAGCCTCGAGGGGCTCGCGGCCGCCGTCGGGTCGGGTGAGGCGGCGCGCCACGGCCGACTGCCTGAAGGGGAGCGCGAGTTGCTGCAGCAGACGAATCTGAGCCGATACCGCTACGGAAAGGACTGGGCCGCGCGCCTCAAGGCGTATGCGCGGCAGAGCCGACGCATCATCTGCATCTCGCCCCACCAAGCGTCCGAGGCCGTTCGTCTCCTAGGCGTCCCCGACGACCTGATCGAGGTGATTCCAAACGGCGTCGATACGGATCTCTTCCACCGCTCGGCTCTAACGCGCGATCAGCGTCTCAGCTTCCTGCGCCACTTGCTGGTCGACGACCCCCAGGGCTGGGACGAAACGGGGCTCCCGGGGAGCATCCGATACCCGTTCAAGGCGTTGGATGCGTTCACAGGCCAAATGGGTGAGCCGCTTCCGGTTCTCCTGTACGTCGGGCGCTACCTCGACTTCAAACGCGTCCCGCTCCTCGTGCGAGCCTACAATCGGGCGCGACCACGCTTCAAGAGCCCGGCACCGCTCTTGATCTGGGGCGGCTCGCCAGGGGAATGGGAGGGCGAACACCCGTACACGGTCGCGAGAGAGCTGGCTGTGGATGGCATCTTCTTCACCGGCTGGCGCGGGCACGACGAACTCCCGCTGGGACTGTCGTGTGCCAACGTCTTCGTCGCCCCTTCGGTCAACGAGCCCTTCGGACTGGTGTTCCTCGAGGCGATGTCATGTGGTTTGCCGGTGATCACGACCACCACCGGCGGCCCCCTCTCCTTCGTCAACACCGTCCCCGGGAAGCCGAACGGCTGGCTCGTCGCCCCGGACGACGTCGATGCCCTTGCCGACGCGCTCGTCAAAGCCGTCAACGATGATGCCGCCAGAAACGAACGGGCCGACCACGCCAAACAGCAGATCCGCGGCAGCTATTCCTGGCGAGCGCTGACAGGGCGCTTCGACGCCCTCTACACAGACCTGCTCGAACGAGCGGCCTCTTGAACCACCTCGACCGTGACGACGAAACGGCAACCAGCCTGACTCGCGTGCGAGTGACCAGCGCGCGGTTGCTCAGATGCGCGAGACGAGGCTGGCCACGATCTCTGCTGCGGGTTGCACCCGTGTCGCGAGCGCGACGCTCTGCCCGGCCCAGAGCGAGAGTGCCTCGATGTCACCGGTCGTGCTCTCGACCGGCATCGCCGACGAGTAGCGGACGACAGGGTTGCCGGAAGGATCAGTCGCGATCGACTCGCCCTCGCCGGGCCGGTGGCCCGACTCGGGTCGACCGGCGGCGTCCCACCCTTCGGACGTCGGATTGCGCAGAGCGCGGTGCGGCGCGTCCGGCCAGCCGACGTCATAGAGGGTCGCATACCACTCCGCATCCGTCTCTGCCGCCGCGGCGAGCCTCTGCCGATACACCGGGTGCACCGGAGCCTCCGCTGCGAGCAGAAAGCGGGTCCCGAGCCATGCCGCCTGCGCACCGAGTGCCAGCGCCGCGGCGACGCCGCGCGCGTCACCGATTCCACCCGCCGCGATCACAGGCGTCGGGGCCACCGCATCAACGACCGCCGGTACCAGAGGCATCGTCGCCACCTGGCCCCTCACGTGGCCACCCGCCTCCCAGCCCTGCGCGACGACGACATCGACCCCTGCTGCCACGGCCCGCCGCGCCTCCTCGGCGCTTCCAACCGTATGCAGAACGAGACCGCCTGCTGCGTGCACGAGCTCGACGTACGGCGCCGGATCGCCCCACGTGAGCGAGACGATCCGTAACCCGGCCTCGAGCGCCTCGTCGAGCCGTCGGTGCTGATCCCACTCGAGCACGACGTTCCCGCCGAACGGCCGATCCGTCAACTCACCGATCTGTCGCACGACACCGGCAACATCGGGGATCCACGTGAGCGCGAGCATGCCGAGGGCCCCCGAGTTCGAGACCGCGGCCGCGAGCCGCGGTACCGCCGCCGAGCCGATCGGCGCCTGAACGATCGGATGCTCGATCCCGAGCAGATCCCCAAGCGGTGTAGCACTCACCCCCCTCAACGTACAGCGCCACAACGCTGACAACGGAGTCGCCTGCGCGAGCGTGTGGGAATGTCCCTTGAGCAGGCGAGGCCACGGCGTGTCGGGTACGCGATCGCACGCGGTGCCCGCTCGGGTGCCACGGGGTACTCCCGCGCGTAGTCGTGGAGGGTGAGCCTCTCCCGATACCGGCACGCGACCGTCGTACTGCGCGACCAGCTCAAAGCCGGGTAGGGTTGAGAGGGCATCGCGCGCCGGCCTGGGGGTCGAGCTGCGCGAGGCGGAGCGAGTGCCGGCGTAAGGTCGCCCGGCCGTCGCCGCACCGGGTTGGTCATCACGCGCGTGGTGCTGCTCGTCGAGGGCAGACTGGGGATCGGAGGGCTGGTGGCTGCGAACGGACGTCGGAGGGTGGTGATCACGGGGCTGGGTGCGGTGACGCCGTTGGCCAGCGGCGTTGCGACGAGCTGGGAGCGTCTGATCGGCAGCCGCTCCGCCGCCGGTGCGATTAGTGCCTTTGATGTGAGTGGCTTCCCGGTCAGCTTCGCCTGCGAGGCGAAGGAGTTCGACCCAACCCGGTGGATCGAGTACAGGCAGGCGCGGCGGATGGATCGCTTTGCGCAGCTGGTCGTCGCGGCGGCGCGCCAGGCAGAGTCTGATTCGGGGATCGTGATCGAGAAGGAGTCCGACCGGGTCGGCGCCTCGGTCGCGACGGCGATGGGCGGCTTGAAGTCCTTCGAGGACTGCTGCGACACGCTGATCGAGCGGGGGCCCGACCGCGTCAGTCCGTTCTCGCTGCCGGCGATCATCCCGAACATGGGCGCCGCCTGGGTCTCGATCCAGCTGGGCACGCGCGGCCCGCTCTCGTCGCCCTGCACCGCCTGCGCCGCCTCGCAGATGGCGATCGGCGACGGCCTCGATGCGATCCGGCTCGGCCGCGCCGACGTGATGCTCTGCGGCGGCACCGACGCGGCGATCACGCGTGCCGGGATCGCCGGCTTCTCGGCGATGCGGGCGCTGTCCCGCCGCAACGATGACCCCGCGGCTGCAAGTCGGCCGTTTGACGCCGACCGCGACGGGTTCGTGATGGGCGAGGCGGGTGCGATCCTGGTGCTCGAGGAGCTTGAGCACGCGAAGAAGCGCGAGGCGAGGATCTACGCGGAGCTGCTCGGCTACGGCGTCTCGTCCGACGCCGAGCACATCACCGAGCCGGACCCGACCGGCCAGCATCCGGCGCGAGCGATGAAGATGGCGTTCGCGGACGCCGGGATCAGCCCCGAGGAGATCGACTACATCAACGCGCACGGCACCTCGACGCCGCTCGGCGATGCGAGCGAGACGCGGGTGATCAAGCGGGCGCTGGGCGAGGACAACGCCCGGAAGACGCCGGTCTCCTCGACGAAGGGCGCGACCGGGCACTGCCTCGGCGCCGCCGGCGCCGTCGAGGCGATCTTCTGCACGCTCGCGATCCACGAGGGCGTGCTGCCGCCGACGATCAACTACGACACGCCGGACCCCGAGTGCGACCTCGACTACATCCCCAACGAAGCCCGCGAGGCCGACATCCAGATCGCCGTTTCCAACTCGTTCGGCTTCGGCGGGCACAACGCCTGCGTCGTATTTGGTCGCTTCGTGGGATAGGCACCAGTGGCACCGGGGACGCCTACGTCGAGCGGGCGCACACGCAGCGTGGCCCGACCGTCGACAGTCGAGGAGGCCCAGCCGCGGGAGGGCGGGGACCGAGCGCCACGGCCGCTACTTTGAGGTCATGAGGCTGGCCGTTGGGGACGTGGTCGTGTATCCGTCGCATGGGGCGGGCCGCGTCGCGGCTAGGAGGAAGACTGTGGTTCTCGGCGTGGAGCAGGAGATCGTCGTGTTGGAGTTCGCAGGCGGCCTCTCGGTGACGCTGCCGCTGCAGCGGGCACGCGAGCAGCTGCGGCCGCCGGTCAGCGAGGCGGACGTGCGTCGTGTGCAGGAGACGCTGCGCGAGGATGGCGCGCTCAGCGCGGACGTCTGGGTGAAGCGTCTGAAGCAGGGGCAGGCGAAACTGAGGGGCGGCGATCCGCTGGAGCTTGCAGAGGTCGTGCGTGACGGGGCGCGTCGCGAGCGGATGCTGAGCAAGAAAGGCAGCAAGTCGCAGCTGTCGCGAGGCGAAAAGGAGCTCTACCTGAAGTCAAGACAGCTTCTCTCACGAGAGATCGGCCTAGCCCGCGGGCTCGAGCCGGCGGAGGCAGACGCCTGGATCGACGAGCAACTCACGCCGATCGCCAGCTAGAGCCGAAAGGACCCGCGCTGGGCGCTGATACTGCAACCCCGAGCGAAACGAGTGGCATTTCGCGCTGACCGTGGAAGACGTAGGGCTGTTCCAGCAGCAGCGTAGGTCCTCTGGCAAGAGTACTGGCCCTGCACTTGAACTCTGTTTGCCGAGGCTCCATCGTCTCGCGCGCTAGACGCACGTTGACGGCCTTCGGGGTTTCGGCCAGTGTTCTGGCCGCAGGGCCAGTGCGATCATCCTACTCCTCTTTCTGCACTCGCCAGCGTTTTGGCGAGAGGCCGCGACCAGCGCACAGGGCAGCGCATCCGTCCACGGCCTGTACGGTGGGATCGTCCGTTGCCACTCGCCTCGACCGAGGAGGGTCGCCATGGCAGGGAAGTCGAAGAAGCATCCTGTGCCCAACCCCGTCTCCCTAGGAACCGGGGCGAAGGCGTCGATGGTCAGCTTGAAGGTGAAGAAGCAGAAGAAGCGGTCGCGCGGGAAGTAGCACGCAGCGGGGACTCCGGCCGACGAAGAGCGGGCGCCGTTGCCGGTGGGCTCGTGGTAGCGCCGGCCTTCCGCCGGTCAGGCCTTCAGGCGCTCTCTCTTGTGCGGCTCGATCCTCGCGACGCCTGCCGAGGGAGCGAAGATGCTCGTGCGCCCGTCGTCCCACCGGACGCGGAAGCGCGGCGGATCCTGGGCAAGAACCTCTTCGATGACGCCCGCCCGACCCGACTGAGCGGCCCGCTCCGACTCGACGACGATCCTGTCTTTCACGCCCGCGTCCATGGTTCAGCCCCCTGCGATTCGATCTCGTCGACCGAAGGCTAGCGCGGGTCGCCCGACTTGATCACCACTGGGCCGCCTCGAGCGAAGCGTCCGTCCCGACCCGCAGGAGCGCCCGACGAGCCGTGCGCACATCGCCTTCGCCTCCTCGGGCAGCCGCGGCAGAAGTCGAGGAAGCGCGGCGTTGCCCGGGGCCCTCTCCTGACAGCGGACCGCGGGCGTCCTTCCCCACATACGGGTTCTTGCGCGCGTGAACAACGAGTGCTCGCGGTGCACTTGCCTGAGAGGAGAGCCTGCCGGAGCCGTCATTACTCTTCTCTTCCGTGCAGGAGGCTGGCGGGGGCGAGCGGAGCGACAGAACACAGGCGGAACTCGGCCGGCTCCTCACCGTCGCCGGAGGCTACCGAGTGCTCGCGAGCGACGGCACGCACCTCGGCTGGCTGGACCACGTCCGCTACGTGCGGCACGCCGATCACCCCGACGAGATCATCGTCCGCAGTCGCCGTCTCCTCGCGAGGCGGAGGCGTGTCCTCCCCTTCAGCGCGGTGGCGGAAGTCAGACAACGGGAGAGGACGGTTGTGGTGCGCGGCACCCGCACCGAGTGACACGCGGGCGGCTTCGGCACCGTCCAGTAACAGTCACGGTCTCGCTCGACGGGTTTGGCCCGTGGCCCATGCGAGCCCGGTGCCGAAGTACCCCGCGGCATCAAGGTGGCCGATCCACCTTCGTGGCGGCGAGTCTCTCGCGCAGCCTTCTTAAGCGGACGAACGGGCCGTGACCCCGCATTGGGATTTCTCTCCCCACCCAGGTCGTGACGCTCGATGGGTGAGTCGAGAACGTGTGCGGAACCGGGCTGCTCGAGACAGGTTCGGCCCAAGTCGACTCGGAATCGCTACTGCCTGCAGCACCGAAAGACGAAGCCGCGCGATCCGTCGCATGACGTCCGGTACGGGACTGCGCATCGCCGGTTGCGGGCGGATTGGGCGCGGCGGGTGGCGGCGGGCGGTGTCGCGTGCGCGAGGTGCGGTGAGTCGATTCGTCCAGGGGACGTGTGGGATCTCGGGCATGTTGATGGTGGTGGCCCGCGGTCGTATTCGGGGCCGGAGCACGCGCGGTGCAATCGCGCGACGGCGGGTCGGTTCCCGGGGACGAGCCGGATATGGTGACCGTGGGCGCCCTACCCGAGGCTCTCACGGTCGGGCCGAAGGCGCTCGCGATCAAGCCTCAACCGCCGCACCTGTGCCTCGCGCTCGTGGTGCTTTTTGAGCTGCGTGACGAGCACGATGCGCAGCTCCGCGAATCCAGCCGGCCCGTCGGCGAGCACCGCCACGATCCGCTCTCGGTCGGCGACGCTCAGTGCCACGATCGTGTTGTTGTTCGTGATGGCCCGTTCGAGCTTTTCTGCAGGCTCGTCGCCCTGGAGCAACGTCGCGAGGAGCTGCACGTTGTCGGTTCGTACCGGCGAGCCGGAGAGGATCACGCTGCGGTTGGTTCGGCGAGGAGCGTGCAGACGAACCGCGGGTCGTCGCCGGTGTCCTCGCGTCTGACCAGCCATTCGACACCATGGATCGGGTACGTCTCGCCGTCGATCACGAGCCGGCCGTCGATATGGGGCTCATTTTCGAAGCTGCCGGCGCGGAACTCCGACCGTGTGACTTCTCCGTTGCGGCGGAACACGAGTTGGAAGCGGGTCACTCTCTTCCTCTTTTCGCTCGACCGGCGCGGTGGCCGGGACTGGTCAGGGCGGAGGAAGAGTCGGTTGCTTACTCCCAGTGTACGCATTGGTGCGTTGTCAGAGGCCTTCCCGCTGGCGCGCCAGGTGTGTTCTCGGAGCAGGACGCCGCGCAGCTCCTCGAGTCCGGCCGGCGGCTCGCGAACCCTGCCGCCAGTCCCCTGCACCGCTCCGAGGCGAAGACGGTGCCGAGCTGGAGGGCTCGGAGCCGCCGAAACAATAGGGTGCGCCTCGGGCGTCTGTTGCGCAAGCAGGCGACGCCGGCTAGATCCGTTCGGCTTGTCGCCAGACGTGCTCCTGCAGGAGCGTCCAGCGGAGTCCTCGAGGGCGGCGGGTGGGTCGGCCAATGCGGCGAGAATAGCTTCGCGTTCGTCGGTCTCGAGCGCAAGAAACGTTCCTCACCACGCGTCAGGGTCGACCTCGAGGCGACAGTGAAGCGTTCTGCTAATCGAGCCGGTCTCGGTCTCCCAGTTCGTGTCGTCGTCTTCGACTCGCTCGACGATCAGACGACGACCTACCCGCTCGAAGATGTCCCCAGCCTTGAGGTCTTCCTCCGACTCAAAGATGTACTCCGCATCGTCCGGGATCAGCGAGGCGGGCTCGATCTTGTAGACGAAGCTCGGCACGTACGGATCATCGCAGGAGCGAGCGGCTTCTCGACGCGCGCGAGGTCGGGATTGGCTCGGGGTGCCCGTGTCGTGGGTACGGGAGTCGACGCGATCCGGCGCGATGCCGTGCGTGGAACTCGGCCGGTACAGGCGCTATGACCGAGCGGACGTCAACGCTTGGCTCAAGCGGTGCAAGCAGCCCGGGCGGGCAGTCAGCCTACGGGTCACGCGTGACTAACGAGCCCTTCGGTCAGTTGCCATTGATGCTCGAGGAGCAGGACACCTCGCAGCTCGGAGAGGCCGTAGGGGCATTCAGCGAGTGCGCGGAGGATTGCGTCCCTGTCGGCGATTGTCAGCGCGACGATCGCGCGTTCGTCTTCGAAGGCATTCTCTAGGGTTTCGGCGGTGTCGTCGAGCCCGTCCATGCGGAGGCACCGCGCGAGATCCAGCACGAGACGGTCGGGAACCTCGAGTCCTGCAAGCAACACCGGCCTTTGGATCGTACGCCCTTTACGAGGCTTCTTGCGATCGCTGGGGCAACTCTGTAGTTAGAGAGAGCACCCTCGCCTGCGCGAGCATGCTCTCCCTTGGGCGTCAGGGAGTCCCACTTCTCCCTCTAACCGTGACCGCATCGCGCCACTCCTGGGCGCGGCGCGGAGAACGCGACTCTTCGGCGAGCGGCGGGACCCGAACCAGCGACCTCCGGCGTGACAGTTCTGTTCCGTGGTGGTCTGAGGCGGTCAGAGGCAGTCAGGAACAAGGAACCAAGCCAACTTCACCCACGGGCGTGGCCCACATTGGTCACGGTGCGTCGGTGTGATCTGACACGAATCTGACACGACCTGATAAGCCGCGACCGACGGATCGGCGACGCGCTGCCCCGTCCCTCCGGCGAGGAAACTATCAGGCTGCACGGGTGTCTTCAGCCCGCTACAGCCAGGAGCGGAGCAGGACGAACGCGGGGTTCGGCAGGTCGAGCGGGTGGACCTCGATCTCGGCCTCGGGAGCCTCGTCGCCGATCCGGGTCGCGAGCTCGTTCGCCTGCCCCTCGGTGAGCGCGCGGATCGTGAGATAGCGCCAGCGCCGCACTACCGGCAGGCCGTCATCGCGCAGCCGCTGCTCGAGCGTCGTGGCCTCAGTGCGATCGGGCGCCCGTACGTGGACGTGCCAGTCGTACTCTCCCCCCGCCTCGACCTCATCACGCTCCCGCTGCTCGTGCCGTTCGCGCTCGCGCTGCCGTTCCGCTTCGGTCCGCGGAAGGGGTAGGGAGGCGTCCTCCCAGGCTTCCGCGACCGGATGCCAGAGTGTCGTCCGGATCTCAGCCGTCAGCTCGTCCGCGCTCACCTGTCCGCGAACCACGCGCGCCGCCTCGTCGGCCTCCTCTCGCGTGCTCGTGTAGAGGAAGAGCTTCGAGTCGTCGCGGGTGACGATTACCTTGCTACCGAGCCGTTTCCTCGCGTCGTCGTCTAGATCGAGCGCGCGCAGCCGCTCGCCGAGCGAATAACCGCGCTCCCCGTCGCTGAGCTCGACCTCGACGCGCCAGTCCTCCTCGCCCACGGGGCCCGATGATACGCACGCGCCCATGCACGAGCTTGCCGCGGATTCCAGCGGCCGCCGAGCGGTCCCCCGGCGCACGACCTGGACGCGCTCGCAGAACGCGTCGTCGTGCTAGACCGCGGGCACGTGATCGCCGATCAGTGCGCGGGCTGGTGGACCCGAGTCATCCGCATCGCGAGAGAGAGGCCGAGCGCGAGCAGCACGCCGAAGCCGAATCCGATACCGATCTGCAGCCATTCGATGTCGCGAGGCGAGCTGATCGCGGCGGTGGGAATCGCAATGCTCGACGGATCGAGTTGGAAGCGATCGTCGCGGACGGGATCCGGCGACACGACCGACACCGCGGCGCTCTTCGCGGCGAAGGACCGCTCCCGCGCATCGAGCATGCTCGCCAAGTCCTGCTGCCTCGCTGTGGCGGCGCGATCGCCGAGGTCCGGTGAGACACGGACGGTTGACTGTCTCTGGTCTGCACCCCACGAGTCGCCGAAGGCGGGAACGGCGAACAAGAGCGCAGCTGTGACGACGGCGACGAACGAGATCTTGGGGGTCATCATTCCTTCTCCTTGTCCTCGACGTGACCCTCCTGGCCACGTGTCTCGAGGCTACGGAGCGCTTGGATCGGCTGAAACGGGCGAGTCCCCCGTGTTTGAACCGGCGATCCCCTGGGATTGAGCGGACGTGAGAGCTCGTGCCAGCTCCGTGCGGTGTCGAATTCCGAGCTTCCCGAAGATGCGTGACAGATGCCCTTCGACCGTCCGGTCGGAGAGGAAGAGCGCGGCTGCGACCTCGCGATTCGTCTTTCCCTGCACGACGAGGGCCGCGACGCGTTCCTCGGCCGGGGTGAGCGCGCCCGTCGTCGGCGCGCGCCCACTGATTCGGCGAAGCTCACCGCGGGCACGCTCCGCCCAGAGCGCGGCTCCGATCTTCTCGAACAGCGCGAGAGCCTGCTCCAGCGTCGCACGGGCCTCCCGTCGCCGTTTCACTCGACGCTGGGCGGCGCCGAGCGCGAGCAGCGTGCGACCCCGATCGAGGGGGATCTCGGCCCGGTCATGCCATGCGAGCGCCTCCTCGTAGACGACGAGTGCAGCTTCGAGCTCTCCATCCCCAGACGCGAGGAGCCCCCGGCAACGTCGGCAATTGGCAAGCGCAGAAGCGCGCTCGAGCCGACGAGCGTTGCCCTCGTACCAGTCGAGGATCTCGATTGCCTCGTCACTGCGTCCGAGCTCAACCAGGGCCTCGATCAGATCGACGGCGAAGCGAGTCGCGCCGGGCTCGGCGATGGCCTCCCTGCGAACGAAAGCGAGCGGCGGCTCGAGTTGCGCAACAGCTTCCTCCGGCGTGCCGAGGACGAGCCCGAGGTGGCCGAGGGCCTCCGCGGCGATGATGCGTCCGTAGTTGTCGCCGGGCCCTCCGAGCATGCGGCGGGCGGCGTCTCTCGCCTCGTTGGGACGACCCAGCTGGGCCTGAACAAGGGCCTCGAGCGCGAGGTTGTGCCTGGCGAAGAGGGGCTGTCCCGACTGGTCGGCCGCCTCTTGCCCGGTTCGGGCACAATCGAGCGCGGCTTCGAGATTTCCGAGAAGGCGCTCGACGTCGCCAAGTAGGAAGAGAAGCCACGGTGGAGCGTTCTCGTCGCCGAGGTCGTGTGCATGTCGCATCAGGTCGACTAGCACTGCGCGTCCCCGTTCGTGCGAATCGACCCACTTCCAGTACTCGGCAAGAGCGACGAGTGGTTGGTCGAGGATGCGCCGGTCCGCCGCGGAGTCCTGAAGTGCCGCAGTCCTGTCGGCCGTCGTCTCAGCGGAGGGTCGGCCCAGCAACGCCTCTGCCGAAAGCAGAGTTATGAGCACGTCCGCGGCAAGCGCCTCGTCGCCGAGCTCCAGGGCGAGGGCCAAGGCGACCTCGGAGTGCCGGAGCCCCTCGTCGAGTTGCTTGAACATCCAGAAGCTGCACGAGGCGAAGCCCTCATGGGCGACTGCGAGCGTCTCGCGATCGCCCTCCGCCTCCGCCACGACCTGGGCGAACAGCTCGTTCGCCTCCTCGGGCGCCTCATAGAGGCGGATACGCGCGAGGATCAGGGTGGCTCGGACCCGCTCCGGACCGGGTGCCAGCGGGGCGATTGCGTCACGCAGCTGTGCCTCGGCTCGCCGTGAGTCCCCTGACTCGAAGTGCAGATATGCCGCATCCACAGCCCGTCGCAGCGCGTCGCCCCGGAGATCCGACGGGGTCAACTCGCTTGCCCGGTCGAGCATCTGAGCGGCGGACCGTGGAGCTCCCCGGCGCCGCGCATGCTGTGCAGCGTCCTCGAGCGCGTCCGCCACCGCCTCGTCCGGCGCACCGATCGACGCGGCCAATTGCCATGCGCGCGCTTCGGGATCATCGAGGAGCTCTGCAAGCCGAGCGTGAATCTCGGCCCGTCGAGCCCGATCGGCCGTCTCGTACGCGCCCGCGGCGAGGAGCGGATGCGTGAAGCGGATCCGGCTCTTGTCCAGCTCGATGATCCGCGCCTCGAGCGCGGGGCGAAGGCCTGCCTCACGATCGATTCCGGACGCTGCTTCCGTGACAGCGATCGTGGGATGTGCATGTGCGGCCGCCGCCAATAGGAAGTCACGGCTTTGCGAAGGCAGCGCGCGCAGTCGTCCGTGGACGAGGTCGTGCAGGGATTCAGGGACGGGTAATGGTTGCCCGCGATCGACGGAGATGCCGCTGCGCTGCAGGGTGCGAACGATCTCGAGGGCGTAGAACGGGTTGCCGCCGGACGCGTCCCGTACGTCGTCGAGAACCGGTCTCGGCAGGACCAGGCCCAGGTGTGACTGCACGACGTGATGCAGAGCGCCGGCGTCGAGCGGGCCTACGTCGACGGTCATGACGCGGTCCGGGGGCAGCGCCCGTCGAAGCTCCGTCAGCAGGATGCTCTCGATTCCCGAACGGCGCGAGAGGAGCACGCCGACGCGCTCGGACCGCAGCCGCCGTCCCGCGTAGGCGAGGCCAGTGGCCGAGGCCGGGTCGAGCCACTGGACGTCGTCGACCGCAACGACGACAGGGAGCTCGTCGGCGAGGGCACGCAGCGCGTTCAAGAGCGCGAGACCTATCGCGTGCGGGTTCGGCGGCGGGCCTTCGTCGTCGCCGAGGACGAGCGCGCGCGACAGCGCTCGGTGCTGCGCGGCCGAGAGGGGAGAGAGCGCCTCCTCAAGCACCGGATCCAGGAGGTCGCCGATGCCGGAGAACGAAAGCGCTATCTCGCTTTCGGCCGGCCGGGCCGTGAGGACGCGGAATCCACGATCGGCCGCTTCCTCGAGGCCCGCTGCCCAGAGGGTCGACTTTCCTACGCCGGCGTCGCCTTCGAGCGCGAGCATGACGGCTCGCGCGGGGATGCTCGAGACGAAACCGCGAAGGGACGCAAGCTCGGCGTCCCGTCCCACGACGCCAGGGGACATGACCGATGATCGTAAGCCCGATGCCTGTTGGCGGAAAGCCTCGGCCTCGCAAGTCGAGGGAACCCTCGCTCGGGTCTACATGCGAAAGCGGCCGAACGTGGTCTCCGGAACGGGCGCGCTGACCGGGAAGCTGAGGCGCGCTAACGAGCTGGATCGCCCTCCGAGCGTTACAAGGCGGTGAGCCGTGCGTCGAAGCATTACGACACACCGAGGCTAGAAGGCGGATACTCACCTTGTCTCGTCGTGGGGGAGGGCAGGCGGCTTAGACGACCTCCTAGTCGCTCGTCAGGTCACGGGCGCTCGAGCCTGGGTCGACCAGCGTCGACCAGCGCGGATTCGAGGGCGGCCGCTTCGGTCAGCCGCTGCACGACGTAGCCTTCGTACACTTGACGTGCGTCGCCGGAGAATCCACTCTAGTATAGATACTCATGAAGTCAAATTCCGGAGAATCAGACCATCCCTGGAGATTTCTGACCAACCACGCACACGTGCTCACGTGCATCGGCGCCGATCGGAGCGTGCGGCTCAGAGACATCGCCGTCACTGTCGGCGTCACCGAGCGAACAGCCGCGCAACTCGTTAACGACCTCGTGCGGGCCGGCTACCTGACGAAGACGCGCGACGGACGCCGTAACACCTATCAAGTCCACGACAAGCTTCCGCTCCGTCACGCGCACCACCGGCACCACACGGTCGGTGACCTGATCCGCTTCCTAGAAGGTCCAGGCGAGATCGCAGCCACCGCCGACCCCTAGCGGAAGCTGCTCCACGTCCGCAGTCGATGAGTCGCGGTTTCGGCCAGAAGCGCGACCGGATCGGTCTTCCGCTCCGCCCCGGCTACCCGGTGCGCTGAAGTTCCAGATACGACGTCGAGTGCTGAGGCGGCGCGTCGACTAGCACCCGACGGTAGGTGCCCGGGCTTCACCGTGTGCCCGCGGTGATCGCCTTCACTATGTGCGCCGCGTCTCTTCCGACGCCGGGGAGGAACCCGGACGACATCGCGTAGAGGAAGAAGAGTCCGACGAAGTACAACCCGGGCTGGTCGGGGACGATCCCGCGGCTATGGATCGGCTCGATCGGCTCGTCTTCAGAGCCGAAGACGGGCAGGTCGATCCAGGAGAAGTCGGGCCGGTACCCGGTGCACCAGATGATGTTCGCCGCTTCGAGGACGCGGCCGTCCTCGAGCAGCGGCAGCCCGCCCTGCGCGCCGACGACGCGAGGAACCCGCTTGATGCCCGCGGCCACGATGTCCTTGGGCTTGACGCGGACGAGCGGCGCGCCGTGAGAGAGGAGTCTTGGGCGCATCTTGCGGCCGATCGGCGTGCGCACTGTGAGCACGCGGTGGCCGATGACCCGGAACAACAGGGGCAGGAAGATGAACCGCGCCGGCGCGCGCTCGATGTGGAAGGGGACGTGACCGCTCTCCTTTCCCGCGAGCCAGGTCGGGTGCTGCTTGACGACTTCGATGGCGATCTCGCCGCCTGAGTTTCCGGCTCCGACGACGAGCACGCGCCCTTCTTGGAGTTGCGCGGGGTTCCGGTACTGGCCGGAGTGGAGCTGGACGATGCCTGGGTCGAGCTGATCGGCGAACGCGGGTATCCGGGGGACCTGGTCGCTTCCCATCGCTACAACGACGTTGTCAGCCTCGAAGCGCTGGTCCCCAGCCTCGACCATGAAGCCGGTGCCGTTTCTCGAGAGCCGGTCTACACGGATCCCCGTCCGAAGGGGGAGCTCGAACCGTGCCGCGTATGCGGCCAGGTAGTCGGCTACCTCGTCCTTGGTGGAGAACACGCGCGCCGGACCGGGGAAGGCCATGCCCGGCAGGGCGTTGTAGCGGGCAGGCGTGAAGAGGCGGAGCGAGTCCCAGCGCCTGCGCCATGAGTCGCCGATTCGCTTGTTTGCGTCCAGTATCAGGCAGGGAAGGTCCCGCCGGGCGAGGTGGTACCCGACCGCGAGGCCCGCTTGTCCGCCCCCCAGGATCAGCGTCTGCACGCGCTCTGATGTGGGTCGATCCGTAGACGCATCGATCACGGCGGCCTCCTTCTGGTCGTTCTCGAGGAGGACGCTAGGAGCGCGGGTCAATGGGCGCTATTGGGAATTCTCCCAATGTGGTGAGCCCGTGCTCCATCGCGAAGAGCGCGGCGGCTGCGCGCGTCGACACGCCGATTTTCCGATAGGCGTGCTCGATGTGGCGGTCGGCCGTCTTGACCGAGATGTGGAGCGCCGCTGCGATCTGTTTCGTCTGCAACCCACGCGCGAGCAGAGCGATGACCTCCACCTCGCGCTCGGTCAGTCCGGCCGGCCGCTCGATTCGCGGGACAGGCTGTCCGGCCGCTTCGAGCACGGCGGCCGCAGCGGCGGCGTCGAGTCTCCCCGCTCGAACCTCCTCATTCAGATTCTTGGCGGCTTGCTCTGCTGCGAAGGCGGGCCGGTGAGGCCGTGGCTCCGTCATTGCGTGATACACGTCTGCGGCGGCGAGCAACCGGGCAGGCGGTGTGAGCGATGCGGCGCCGACTCCGCGGTGGTAACCCGTGCCGTCGAGACGCTCGTGGTGGACGGTGGCGATCGGTCCGAGCGCTGTCAAGAATGGGGAATGGACGAGGACGCGCTCGGTGAAATACGCGTGCAGTCTCACCTTCTCCCACTCGTCCGCACTCAGCGGTCCGCGCTTCTGCCAGATGCTGGTAGGCACCGCAACGCGCCCCACATCGTGGACAAGAGCTGCCCGACGAACCGCCGTCTGGGTATCGGCGGCGAGGCCCGAACCCTTGGCCGCCGCCGCCGCCAGGTCTGCCACTCCGCCTGAGTGGCCGACAAGGAAAGGAGACGCGAGGTCGGCGAAGTCGCCCATTGCGGCAAGCGCTCGATCGATCTGATCGCCTTCCAGGCGTAGCCACGGGGTTGGCTCGCTAGCCAGCGTGCGCTCCCACGTCGACGCACCGGTCACGGGCGAAAAGAGCACCGCTGCGTCGTCCGCTAGTCGAATGGCTAGTGCGGGATCGAATGCGTGTCCGGCGCGCTCGCGAAGTACTCGCGCTGCGAACTCCACACCACCCAGCATGTGCTGGAAAGCAGCATCACGGGCGACGTGAACGATGCGCACGGGCAACGGGATCTCGTCGCGCTGCGAATCGCCCGGTTGTCCCTTGCCATCCCACCGCTCTGAGGCGTAACGGAAGAGCTCTCCCACGCTCGACGGGAGACCGAGCCGGTCGATCAACATCTGAGCCACTTCGCACAGAGCAGCGATCTGGACTTTGAAGAGTTTCGCCAGCTTCGGGAGGCCTTGCGCGAGCTCGGCGCCGCGCACGAGAGGCCTGTCGCCGGGTGGGGCGATTGCTCGCATGAGCCCCCTGACCATCTCCGGCCGCGACCCGAACCTCGCGGGCATCCCATACGTGGTGAGTGACTCGTGGCCGCCGAAAATCTCTGCAGCGACATCTGCATTGGCGGTGCAGCCGACGTAGAAGAGGAGACACGCGTAGTAGGTCTGCGAGGCGGTTTCCGAGTCGACGCCCATCCCATCGGCAAGTCGCATCGCGAGCAACGTGCTCTGCAAGCCATGCTCGAGCGGCACCACGATGCCGAGATCGGTCGCAAGCGAGAGCGAAGCGATCACCTCTGCGGTACGAACCTGCTGCGCGGAGGCCAACGATTGGTTTGCCACCCCGCGACCGTAACCGAGCGTCACCGCTAGATACGCCTCCTGAGAAATGGTCGCTCCGAATCCTGAAATTTGGTGCACGCATGCTGCGGGTTCGGGGCTTCCAGTGAGGAGGCCCCCAACGTCGGCGATCGCTGAGCGGGGCTGCCGGGGGGGCCGTTGATCGTGCGCTGCAGCGCACGATTGCACCACCGCAGCGCGATGCATCACCACGCGCACCACGCAGCGCAGCTCCTTCTCCACCGGTCCAGCACCACTCGCGGCTGTGAAAGGTCACGGTTTCGGACGGGAGAGTGATCGCTCGTGCACCGGCGATCTCGACGGCGCTGTATCGCCGGCGCATCTTTCTCATGCGCTCGGCTGCGCGGTCGTCGCCGAGCACTCGTCGCAGTTCGAGTCCACGTCCGCCTCGAACTGCGCTACGCGCCTTGAACGGGCGACTCCACGCGAACGATCAGTCAAGCACCCAGGCTGCCGCTGCGGCCGCGGCCCGCCGGTCGGGAGGGGCGCCGAGGCCACTGTAGCGCTCGACCGACGCGTACCAGTCGAGCGCCTCCCCCGGGAACCCGAGCTCAGCAAGCACCGTACGAAGTGCTACCCCGACGGTTGCCTCCTCGGCCCGCCACTGCTTGAGATCCATGCAGGTCGAGCGTTCGAGACGGCTCGTGTGGCCAGTCGCGTGCAGGAGTTCCTCGACGAGCACGACGTAGTAGCCGTCCTCGCCGCCCAGGCCGTCCGACGCGGCACCGTCGGGATCCACGGCGACCGTATCCGTTGACGGCCAGTAAGCGCCGACTTCGCTCTTCCTCGTTCGCCGCCGGAAGTGAGCGGGCGGATCGCGAAACCCGACACACAATTCGCGAGCCGCTCGGAGTACAGACAGAGGCACCGGCTCCGGGTCGTTCGGGTTCAACTTGTACGCCGGTCGGGGCTCCGGGAGGAAGGGCCGCCAGGTCACCGGACGACGCTCGAAGACCGCGCGGCTTCTCCCCTCATTCGCTTCCTGATCGGATCAAGACCCAGCACCGCTTCCTCCTGCAAGTCCGAGCAACCTCCAGGCCCCGAACCCGGCGGGGAAAGAAGGGGCCTGGAAACCTGTGTGAGGACCCCGCCAGGTTCTCGCTCGTCTCTTACGCGCTCGCGCAGGAGCGTTTTTCAGGGTCAGCTGAGCGTTTTCGGCTCAGCCAAGCGGCTTCCGACTCAGGACGCTGTCGGCGTCAGGCGGCGCGGGCGCGACCGCGACCTCGAGCAGCCCCGCGAGCCGCCCACTCGCAGCCTCGACGCGAGCCGTCAGGAGCGCCTTCCGCCGATCAGGGAGCACGATCACGTCGCCAGGCTCCAAGTTCGGCGCAGGGTGCTCGAGGAGACCAAGGTCGTCTCCTGTGTGGTCGTGCACGCGATACGTCGGCACAGGGTCGACGAGATCTTTACCCAGACCTGGCGGCGCCAGGCATTTTTCGCATCTGCGCAGACTTGACAATCGGCGGTTCCCGGCCCCCAGCCGTGCGTGCGCCTAACCCGCATCAGGCCTCTAGGCACCTAGTGCGGTAGCACTAGGTGCCCTCGTCCCAGCTCGCGAGGTACGCGGCCTGCTCCTCGGTGAGCTCGTCGATCGCGACGCCCATCGTCGCGAGCTTGAGCTTCGCGATCTCGTCGTCGATCTCCGTCGGCACGTCGTACACCTTGCGCTCGAGCGAAGCGCCGTTCTGGATGACGAACTCGGCGGCGAGCGCCTGGTTCGCGAACGACATGTCCATCACCTGCGCCGGGTGTCCCTCCGCCGCGGCGAGGTTGACGAGCCGGCCCTCGGCGAGGAGGTACACCCTTCGCCCGTTCGTGAGCGTGAACTCCTCGACGAACTGGCGTGCCTCGCGTGTGTCGGTGGCGAGCGACCGGAGCGCCGGGATGTCGATCTCGACGTTGAAGTGCCCGGTGTTGGCGAGGATCGCGCCGTCCTTCAAGCGCTCGATGTGCTCGCGGGAGATGACGTGCTTGTCGCCCGTCGCGGTGACGAAGATGTCGCCGACCTCGGCGGCCTGCGACATCGGCATCACCTGGAAGCCGTCCATCACGGCCTCGAGCGCCTTCATCGCGTCGACCTCGGTGACGATCACATGTGCGCCGAGCCCCTTCGCCCGCATCGCGACACCGCGCCCGCACCAGCCGTAGCCGGCGACCACGAAGCTGCGCCCCGCGAGGAGGACGTTCGTCGCCCGGATGATCCCGTCGATCGTCGACTGGCCGGTGCCGTAGCGGTTGTCGAAGAGGTGCTTCGTCCGCGCCTCGTTGACCGCGACGACCGGGAAGCCGAGCTTGCCGTCACGCTCGAGCGCGCGAAGCCGGATCACACCGGTGGTCGTCTCCTCGGTGCCGGCGATCACGTCGCCGAGCTGCTCGCGGCGGGCCGAATGGAGGATCCCGATCACGTCGGCGCCGTCGTCCATCGTCACGTGCGGGCGATGGTCGATTGCGGCTTCGAGGTGCTGGTAGTACGTGTCGTGATCCTCGCCCTTGATCGCGAACGTGCCGATCCCGTACTCCTCGACGAGCGCCGCTGCGACGTCGTCCTGCGTCGAGAGCGGGTTCGAGGCGCAGAGGACGACCTCCGCGCCGCCCGCCTTCAGCGTGCGCATGAGGTTCGCCGTCTCGGTCGTGACGTGGAGGCAGGCGGACACCCGATAGCCGGCGAGCGGCTGCTCGCGCTCGAAGCGCTCGCGGATCGCGACGAGCACCGGCATCTGCCGGTCGGCCCACTCGATCCGTCGCACCCCTTCGGGCGCGAGCGCAAGGTCCTTGACGTCGTGCTTGATGGTCGTGGCCATGGTTCCTCTCTGTTGTCGATCAGGCGACGAGCAGGCGCTCGTGCTTGCGCTGCTCCCATTCGATCCAATCCGCTTCGCTCGCTCCCTCGGCGGGAACGGTCGCGCCGGTCAGCCACCCCTCGACCGCGGCCCGGAGGTCCGGATCGCGACGGAGCCGCACGACGAACGCGACATCGGAGAGCTCCACCGCGTACCGCTTCCGCAGGTCGGCAAGACCGCGGAGGAGTGCGAGCTCAGGCTCACCGTAGTGGCGGTAGCCGGCCGCACTGCGTGTCGGGACGACGAGCCCGGTGGACTCGAGGTAGCGGAGCATCCGGGGTGACCATCCGGTTCGCCCGGCGGCCTGGCTGACGGTAAAGGTCTCCAACGCGCGGCAACCTTACCACAGTCGTGTAAAGGTATGCCCGCGAGTAGGCTCCCCGCGTGCGCGTCCACGTGATCAGTGACCTCGAGGGAGTGTCCGGCGTCGTCAAGGGTGGTCAGACGCACGGCGGCGAGCCGATGTTCGACGAGGCTCGCAAGCTCTACACGGAGGAGATCAACGCCGCCGTACGCGGCGCGAAGGCCGCCGGCGCCACCGAGATCGTCGTGATGGACTGCCACGGCGCCGGCAAGGAGTGGTCGTTCAACTCGCTCGTGCCGGACCTGCTCGACCCGGACTGCGAGTTCGTCGTCCAGGAGGACTGGACCGAGTACACGGCCTTCCTCGAGGAGGGCTGCGACGCGGCGCTACTCGTCGGCATGCACGCGAAGGCCGGTTCGCGCTTCGGCGTCATGAACCACACGGTCTCGGGCAAGGACTACTTCGACCTGCGCTTCAACGGCACCGCGGTCGGCGAGACGGGCATCCACGCGGCGCTGTGTGGGACCTGGGATTGCCCGGTCCTGCTCGTCACGGGCGACGACGTCGCCTGCGCCGAGGGACGCGAGCTGCTGGGGGACGGCCTCACGACGGTCGCGGTGAAGACCGGGCTGGGCTCGACGTCTGCCCGTCAGATCCCGCCGCTGCGCGCGAGACAGATGATCGAGGACGGCGCGAAGCAGGCGCTCTCCGACATCACTGCGGTCGCCCCGTGGGATCCGGGCAGCCCGTGCGAGATCGTCGTCGAGTTCAAGCACACGCTCGCAGCCGACAAGCTTCGCTTCCGGCCGGGCGTCGAGCGCGTCGACGACCGCACGATCTCCGTCACGGCTGACACCTGGTGGGAAGCCTGGAAGGCGTTCTACTTCTAGGGTTTGGGGGCATGGCTTTTGCCTCGCCCCGCTTAGGTGTCGAGCGCAAAGAAGAGGGGCGAGGCTGAAGCCACGCCCCTAGCTGGTTCCTTCGCGCCCGTACCGGTCCTCGAGCCGCACGACGTCGTCGAGGTGCGGCGTCGAGACCTCCACGATCAGCAGGTCTTCGATCGCCGTCACGCGATGGACGGTGCCAGGGCGGTAGCGAAACGCATCGCCCTCGCCGATCTCGACGGTCTCCAGCTCCCCACCGACTTCCCCGAGCTCCAGCGACGCCTTTCCCTCCTGCACGAGCCACGCCTCGTCCTTGACCTCGTGGTACTGGAGGCTCAGCGCCTCGCCGGCGCGCACGAAGAGGAGCTTTCCGACGTACGCCTCGGCCTCGGCCCACACGAGCTCCCAGCCCCAGGGCTTCTCCACCTTCCTCGGCGTGACCGCGTACGGGCTCGTCATGCGAGCCACTCGGGGTGCTCGGCGACGTAGTCGTCGGCACGCCTGAGCTCCTTGGGCGTGTTAACGGTGAGCCACGTTCCCGTGTGGCGGAAGGCCCTGAGCCTCCCCTCGCCCGCGAGCTCGGGGAACGTCGTCGTCTCGTGATCACCCTTCTCCGGGAAGCGAGCGAGCGCCTCCTCCGAGAGCACGTAGATCCCGCAGTTGACCCAGTACGGCACGCGCGAGACCTCGTGGAAGCCGGTCACGACGTCGTCCTCGGTCAGGTCGACCTGCCCGAACTGCGACGGCGGCTGCGCGACGGTCAGCGTTGCAGCTGCGCCCATGCTCCGGTGACGGTCGAGGAGGGCGCCGAAGTCGACGTCGACGAGCTCGTCGCCGTTCATCGCGAGGACGTCGCCGGTCTCGCGGCGCGAGCCCGCAGCGAACCGGATCCCGCCGCCGCGCCCGAGCCGCTCGGGCTCGCCGGCGCAGACGAGCTCGACGCCGAGCCCGCCGAGCTGGTGCTGGAACTCCGCCTCCTGACCGCCGAGGCAGCTCACGATCACCCGCTCGACACCCGCGGCGGCGAGCCTTCCGACCTGCCAGGAGAGCAGAGGCCGACCGCCGACGGGGACGAGCGATTTCGGAAGCCCACCGGCGGCATCGCCGAGCCGCTCGGCCTGCCCCCCTGCGAGGACGATCGCCTCCATCAGGGCACGCCGTTCGAGGCGCGCCCGATCGCTGCGTACCGGAATCCCGCGGCGCGCATGGCGTCCGGGTCGAGCATGTTCCGCCCGTCGACGAACACGCGCGAGCGCATCGTCCCGCCGACGGCGCTCCAGTCGACGTCCAGGAGCTCGGGCCATTCCGTCACGAGCACGACTGCGTCGGCCTCGCGCGCGGCGTCCTCGACGCTCGCGACCTGCTCGACGCCCTGGAGGCCGTCCGAGCTCGCGATCGGGTCCCACACGACCACGTCCGCGCCTTCGGCCATCAGCCGCCCGGCGAGCACGAACGCCGGCGCCTCGCGCGTGTCGTCCGTGTGCGGCTTGAACG
This sequence comes from uncultured Actinomycetes bacterium, assembly GCA_963810295.1. GTDB lineage: Bacteria > Actinomycetota > Thermoleophilia > Gaiellales > Gaiellaceae > Gaiella. The sequence goes on along the minus strand of CAWEMW010000015.1, from coordinate 122,848 downwards.
CGAGGCCCAGGAGCGCGATCCGGCGACCCCGCAACGAGCCGAGCTGCTCTGCGAGCTTGCCGATCACACGCCGCTTCTGGAGCTCGTTCACCTCGATGACGGCGTTCAGCACCTGGAAGTGGTACCCCGAGTTCGCGGCGAGCTGCTTGAGCGCGAGCGAGTCCTTCGGGAAGCAGCTTCCGCCAAAGCCGACGCCTGCGCGCAGGAAGCTCTTGCCGATCCGTCGGTCGTAACCGATCCCCTCTGCGACCTTGACGACGTCCGCGCCGGTGGCCTCGCAGACGTTCGCGATCTCGTTGATGAACGAGATCCTCGTCATCAACGCCGCGTTGGCCGCGAGCTTGATCATCTCGGCAGAGGCGACGTCGGCGCGGACGATCGGCGCGTCGATGCCGTCGTGGAGGGACGCAACCGCATCGGCGTCGGCCGTGGCGAACGCGCCGATCACGATCCGGTCGGGCTCCATGAAGTCCTTGACCGCCGTGCCCTCCGCCGTGAACTCGGGGTTCGAGACGTAGCCGACGTGACCGAGCCCGCGTGCGTCGAGCCGGTGTCGGGCCTTCGCGCCGGTGCCGACCGGAACGGTGCTCTTCATCGCGACGACGATGCGCTGCTCGACGTCGGGCAGCTCGTCGATCACTGTCCACACGGCCGACAGGTCGGCGTCGCCCGAGTAGGTCGGCGGGGTCCCCACCGCGACGTAGACGAATTCGGCGCCGTCCATGGCCTCGGCGACGTCCGTCGTGAACGAGATCCGTTCGCGGTTTCGCTCGAGCAGCTCGTCGAGGCCCGGCTCGTAGATCGGCACCTCGCCGCGGCGCAACGCATCGACCTTCTCGGGAATCACATCGCGGACGATCACGCGGTGCCCGAGCTCCGCGAAGCAGGCGCCGGTCACCAGACCGACGTACCCTGCGCCGAACACGGCGATCCGCTTGTCGTTGGCCCCCATGACCGGCCCGGAGGATAGCCCGGAATCCGGGGTCAGGAGCTCGGGAGGACGGCCGAGAGCTGCTCGCCGAGGTACGCGAGCTCCTCCTTCGTCCCTGCGGTGATCCTCAGCGCCGAAGGAGCTCCGAACGAGCCCATCGGCCGCACGATCACGCCGCGCCGGAGCAGCGCGTCGTAGAGCGCGGCGGCGTCGGTGCCGACGTCGACGAACAGGAAGTTGCCCGCCGCGGGAGAGAACGGCTCGAAGCCGTGCTCGCGCAGGAGCGTCTCGAGCGTCGCCATCGACTCGCGGTTCAGGGTCCGGCGGCGAAGCAGCTCCGCCTCCGCGTCGAGGCTCGCGAGCGCCGCCTCCTGCGCCGGCGTGGTGACGTCGAATGCTCGGCGCACCTTGTGGACAGCTTCGATCAGACTCGATTGCCCGACGCCGTAGCCCACCCGGAGGCCGGCGAGGCCGTAGATCTTCGAGAAGGTCCGGAGAGCCAGGACGTGTCGACCGCGCTTCACCGCCTCCTCGATGACGTCGGGGAACGACGGATCGTCGACGTACTCGAAGTAGGCCTCGTCGACGATCGTGAGGACGTGGTCCGGAACCGCATCGAGGAACCGCTCGACGTCGGCGCGAGGGGTCATCGTCCCGGTGGGGTTGTTCACGGTCGGCAGGAAGGCCAGCTTCGTCTGCTCGGTCACGGCGGCGAGCAGTCCGTCCACGTCGACCCGACCCTCCTGGAGCGGGACGCGGACCGGCGCGGCGGCGGCCTTCAGCGGGTCGAGCACGTAGCTCGGAAACGACGGCCACGGCGTGACGACCTCGTCGCCGGGATCGAGCGTCGCCTGGCAGACGAAGCCGATCACGGCGTCGGCGCCTGCGGCAACGACGATCTCCTCGAAGGCGACACCGTGACGCGCCGCAAGCGCCTCACGAAGCCGGTAGCACCCTCCGTCCGGGTACCTGTTCGACTCGGGCAGCGCGCGAGCGATCGCCTCCAGCGCCTCCGGAAACGGCCCGAACGGCCCCTCGTTCGACGCGAGCTTGACGACCCGGTCGAGCCCGAGCTCGCGTTGGACCGTCTCGGCGGGCTTTCCCGGCTCGTACGGAACGAGCCCCTCGAGCGCGGGGCGGAAAAGCGGCGACGCCACCCCGGAACCGGCCGGGGTCACGCCGCGGCGGGCTCGGGCGACGGCGCCGGCGGCTCGTAGGGGATGACGGGCGGCGCCGGCTCGGGCGCGGCCGTCAGGCGCCGCCAGACGACGAAGGCGCCGGCCAGCAGCCCGACGAGCAGCAGAGCCCCGCCGACGGCGCCGAAGGACCGCTTGCGCGCGGCAGCGCCGGCGGTGAGGTCTGCCACGGCACGCGACGCTCGGCGGCGCACCATGCGGCGCATGAACCACCAGCCAAGCGCCCACAGCAGCGCGTTCTTGCGATCGGACACGCTCACGTGCGACACACTCTATCGTCGCCGCGGCGGCAGGTGGATCGCACGCCCGAGCGCGACAAGGCCTGCCTCCTTCATCCCCTCGGCCAGCGTCGGATGCGGCGCCACGCCGTCCGCGATCGTCTCGATCGTCGACTCGGCGTCGAGCGCGACGACGGCCTCGCCGATCAGGTCGGTCGCGTGCGGGCCGACGATCACGACGCCGAGCAGCTCGCCGTACGTCTCCTCGTGGATCGTCTTGATCCAACCGGTCGTGTCGCCGGACATCACCGCGCGGGCGATCGCGACCCACGGGCACCGCCCGACGACGACCTTGTCACCGTGGAGCTCGCGCGCCTGGGCCTCGGTGAGGCCGACGCCCGCGATCTCGGGATCGGTGTAGATCGGCCGCGGCACTGCCGGCTCGCCCATCGACGCCTCGTGGCCCATGGCGTTCTCCGCCGCGACCTCGCCCTCGCGGAAGCCGGTGTGCGCAAGCTGCCAGTACCCCGCGACGTCGCCGGCGGCGTAGATGTTCGGCACGTTGGTGCGACGATGGTCGTCCGTCCCGATTGCCTTGCGGTCGAACGTCACTCCTGCGGCCTCCAACCCGATCCCGTCGACCAGCGCCGCACGGCCGACCGAGACGAGCATCAGGTCGCACTCGACGGTCTCCCCCTCCCCGAAATGCACGGTCAGCCGGTCGCCGTGGTCGTCCACCTGCGTGCACTGCTTCTCGAGGTGGAGCCCGATGCCGCGCTTCTTGAACGCCTTCGCGAGCTCCTTCGCAGCGTCCTCGTCCTCCGTCGGGATGAGGCTCGGCAGCATCTCGACGATCGTCACCTCGGTGCCGAAGCGGTTGAAGATCGAGGCGAACTCGCAGCCGATGATCCCGCCGCCGAGCACGACGAGTCGGCGCGGTACCTCGGTCTGCGCCAGCAGCCCCGTCGAGTCGACGCACCGCGAAGAGTCGATGCCCGGGATGGGCGGCCGGATCGGGAACGACCCGGTGGCGACGATGACGCTCTTGAACGTGACCTCCTCAGCGCCCTCGACGGCAATCGCGGTCGGGCTCGTGAACGTCCCCTTGCCCTTGACCCACTCGACACCGTTGGCCTTGAAGAGCGATGCGACCCCGCCTGTCATCTGGTCGACGACCCCGTCCTTCCACGACGCGACCGTCCCGAAGTCGAGCGTCGGCTCCGAGACCTGCACGCCGAGCTTCGCAAACGTCTCACGGGCGTCGTGGTAGGCGTGGGCACTCTGCACCCAGGCCTTCGTGGGGATGCAGCCCACGCGCAGGCACGTGCCGCCGAGGGCGGGCTCCTGCTCGATGCAGGCGACCTTCCCGCCCAGCTGGGCGGCGCGGATCGCGGCGGTGTACCCGGCTGGGCCGCCCCCCAGGACGGCGACGTCGACGTTCATTCGGTATCGGTCCCTTCGTTCGACGGTGTGGGTTGCAGGTCGGCGAGCATGGTGAGGGAGTCCTCGTCCTCGCCGACCCGCTTGAAGCCGTGGCGCGCGTAGAGCTCGATCGCGCCGCCGTTGTTGCAGTCGACCGAGAGCGAGATCGCCGGATACCCGTCCGAGCGGGCGCGGCCGAGCAGCGCGTCGAGCAGCGCCGAGCCGATGCCCTTGCCCCTCGCGCTCGGGACGACTGCGATTGCCAGCTCGGGTGTGCGCTCGTCGACGAACCCGTAGCCTGGCTTGTCGTTCCCGAAGAGGCGGTACCAGGCGGCGCCGACGGGGAAGCCGAGGTCGATCGCGATCACAGCGGTGTCGCCGGGCCGGCCCCATGCTTTCACGTACAGCGCGACCGGGCCGGGGCCGGCATCGGGTGCTCGTTCCTTCCAGTAGTAGGCGTGGTGGAGCATGTCCCGCAGGAACCGCACGTCCTGGGCGCCGCCGCGCCGGACCACGACCTTCGTATCGGAGTCGGTCACAACGCGAGCGCCGGCCGCTCGACGAAGTCGACGAGCGTCTGGAGGAAGGTGGCGCCGTCCGCGCCGTCGATCGCGCGGTGGTCGCACGTGAGCACCATGCGCACGATCGGGGCGACCTCGATCTCGCCGGCCCGCACGACGGCCTCGTCCTTGACCGATCCGATCGCCAGGATCGCGACCTGCGGCGGGTTCAGGACGGCCGTGAACTGCTCGACGCCGAACATGCCGAGGTTCGAGATCGTGAACGTCCCGCCCTCCAGGTCGGGAAGCTTCAGCTTGTTGTCGCGTGCGCGCCCAACGAGGTCGGCACGGGCTCGGGCGATCTCCTGCACCGTCAGACGGTCTGCATCCCGGACGACTGGGACGACGAGGCCCTGCGGCGCAGCGACCGCGATGCCGACGTGCGCCGCAGGATGGCGCTGGATCTCCTCGCCGGTGAACGTCGCGTTCACCGGGCGGTGCCGGACGAGTGCGACGGCGGCGAGCTTCACGAAGACGTCGTTCACGGTCGGTTTCGAGTCGCCCTCGGCGAGCCTCTCGACGAGCGTCTCGCGAAGCGCCAGCATCTCCGTCATGTCGGCGGACACGCCGAGCTGGAAGACCGGCGCGGCCCACGCCTCGGAGAGCCGCCGGGCAATCGTCTTGCGGATGGACGAGAGCTGAACGACCTCGACCTCCCCCGGGGCTGCCGGATGCTTCGGGGCGGGCGCGGCGGCGGCCGGTGCTTCGGCAGGCGCCTTCTCGACATCCTCGGCGAGGATGCGCCCTTCGGGCCCGGTGCCCTGGAGCGATGCCAGCTCCACCCCGCGCTCGCGCGCGATGCGCCTGGCCAGAGGCGATGCCTTGACCCGCGTACCGCCCGACGGCGCGGCAGGACGAGCTTGTGGTGATTCACCACTAGCGCTGTCTTCTGTCGGCGCGCCGCCCTGCTCCGGAGCCTCCGCCGCTGCGTCCGCGGCCGACTCAGCCTCCGCCGTTGCGTCCCCGGCCGGCGGGGCCGACTCGGCCTCCGCGGTCGCGCCCGCTTCCGGCTCGTCCTCTGCGGGCTCTTTCCCGTCCGCGGCATCGGTCGCGGCCGCGTCAGCCTGTCTAGCGGATTCGCCGTCAGGCGAATCCGCGATCATCGCGATCGTGGCGCCCACCTCGACCTCGCCTTCGGCGACGACGATCTTCTCGAGGACGCCGTCGATCTCCGCCTCGACTTCCTGCGTCACCTTGTCGGTGTCGAGCTCGTAGAGGGGGTCGCCCTTGGCGACGGCCTCGCCCTCCTGCTTGAGCCAGCGGACGATCACGCCCGACTCCATGCCCTGCCCGAGGCGAGGCAGCGTGATCTCGGTCGCCATCAGTGCCCCGCGCGGTCAGCGTGACCGAAGACCAGCGGCTCTCCTCCGACCTGCGTCACGGCCGTCATTATGCTCACCGCCGTGAAGCTCGTGGATCAGTGGCACGCGCTCGAGCGGCGCCTGCCGGACACGTGGGAGAGCGTCGCGCTCCGGCTTCGCACCGAGCAGCCGAGCGAGCTGTCGGAGGCCGCACGGGTGCTCGGCCCGATGAACGTGGGCCGTGTCGGGGACGAGCTGGCGTTCGACGTGCGCCGCGCCGGCGGCGCCGCGGGGCCGCAAGCAGCCCGACGGCTCTTCGCGCGCCTCGACTCCGCCCGCGTCTGGTGCCTCCTCGAGCAGCAGGCTGTCGTCGCAACGGAACCGGCCCCGATCGCTGCGGAGCCGATGACGGCGCAGACGTCGTCGATCGCCGACGCCTGGGATCTCGCCGTGGGTGCGCTTCCGTCCGACTGGAGCGACCTGCTCTGTGCGCTGGAGCTCGATTCGAGCGCCTTGCTGCCACGGGCGGCCCTGCTCACGGCTCCGATCAACCCCGCACGCGACAAGAACCGGGTCGGGTTCACCTTTCGCTGCGCCCGCATGACGGGGTACGGCGTCTCGCCGACCATGGCGCGCCGCTGCTTCGAGCGGCTCGACGCGGAGGGAATCGCAGGACGGGTCGCCGTTCTCCGCGCGATCTCCGACGCCGACAACGCCGCCACGCAGGGCGCCGTCTGGTACGTGGGGGGCAAGGCCCTCTAGCCGAAGCCCCGGCGTCTCCGGTGCCTGGCATCGGCCAGGCACCTACTCCTACGCCACCCGCACCGCCTGTCGCATCGTCGAGCGGTGCGGGTCGCACTGGATGACGAGCGCGCCCTTCTTCAGGACCACACGCCACGTCCGATTACCCACGAAGCCGACTCCCGTCGCGCGTGCGGCGCCCGCCCCGCGCAGCCGGGCGTTGTGGTTGCCGGAGCGGTCGCGGACGAGGACGGTGTAGGCGCCGGGGCGAAGCAATGTCACCTTGCGCCCGGCCAGCGTCTTCAGCGAGATCGTGAAGCCGGGCCCTACGGTGAGCGACAGGCGCGCACCGACGGCCGCCGACGGCTTCGCAGTCGGACCAGGTGGTGGCGGAGGAGGGGGCGGAGGTGGCGGTGGGGGTGGAGGCGGAGGGGCCGCCCCGACGTTGAACGCCCCTTGCATCGTGGGCGCATGCGGGTCGCAAACGAACGTGTAGCGACCGTCGACGAGCGTGACGCGGAACGTCTGCTGTCCTTCGCCTTCGACCGTGGTCGATACGTCGACGCCACCCGGGCCACGGAGGTGGAAGTTGTGCTCCGCGGATCGGTCGTCGACCTGGACCTCGAAGTCACCAGCAGCCACCTGCGTGACCGGCTGCCCCTGCGCGTCGCGGAGCGTGATCGTGAACCCTGGCCCGACGGTCCCGCTGAGCGTCGTCGGCGACACGGCGGCTACCGCGGCGCCGGCGAGCACAGGCGCCACGACCGCGACGACGAGCCCGATGACGTGCCGACGCCTCATGCCCCTTTCCTACGCGGCGCGACGCGATTCGGATTCTTCAGGCGCGCAGCTCGGCGTCGAAACGCTCGGCGAGCGCGGCGACGATTCGATCGCGCTGCACCGCGACCTCGTCGTCCGTGAGCGTCCGTTCCGGGGACTGGAAGACGAGGTGGAGCGCGACCGACTTGCGGCCGGCCCCGACCTGCTCGCCGTGGTAGACGTCGAACGGACGCGCCTCTCGCAGCTCCGGCCCTGCGGCCTCGCGGGCCACGGAGATCATCGCTCCGACCTCCACGTCCTCCGACACGGCTACCGCGATGTCCTGGCGGTTCGCCGGGTACGTGATCACGTCGTCGTAGAGAATCCGCTCGGGCAGCGGCTCCATCAGCTTCTCGAGGTCGAGCTCGAAGACGCCCCAGCTCCCTTCGAGGAGCGTCGGGTGCAGCTCGCCGAACCACCCGGCGTCGGTCTCCGTCGCCTTCCCCGGATGGAGGTGGTCGGACGCAGCCCGTCTCACGACCAGCGGGACGTGAAGCGCCTCGTACAGCGTCTCCAGCGCGCCCCGGGCGGCGTCGAACCCTCCCTCGACGATCCCACCGACCCGCCAGCGCTCCTCGGGTAGCTGTTCTCCCGTCGGGAGGTAGACGCGTGCGAGCTCGAACACCCGGATCCCGTCGTTCCCGGCATCGACGTTGACGCGCGCCGCGTCGACGAGACCGTGCAGAAGGGTCGTCCGGAGCACTGCCTGCTCGCCGCTCATGGGATCCGGCAGCCGGAGCGCCTCCGCATGCGGATCCGACGCGGTGAGGCTCCAGGTATACGCCTCGGAGAAGCCGGCGCCCACGAGCACGTCTTCGACGAGGCGACGAAACCGCTGCAGCGCGGAAAGATGCCCCGCGACCGAGCGGCGAAGGGGCATGGTGAAGGGGACGCGGTCGAGCACGGCGCGCGCGACCTCTTCGACGACGTCGATCTCGCGAGTGACGTCCCGCGCTCGCCACGTCGGGACGGTCACGTCGAAGTCGCCTCCGACCTCGAAGTCGAGGCCCGTGAGGATCCCGCGCTGCTCCTCCCCGGGCACCTCGAGCCCGATCAGCCGGCTCGCCCGCCCTGGCCGAAGAGAGACGACCGGCCGCTCGGGGAGCCCGTCGTTGACGTCGACCGAGCCGGTCAGCTCGGCACCGGTCAGATCCACGATCATGCGGCTCGCCAGCACCGCTGCGGGCTCCGCCGCATACGGGTCGACGCCCTTCTCCCACTTGTTTGAGCCCTCCGTCCGCAGCGCCAGCCGCTCCGACGTCTTCAGGACGCCGATCGGCTCGAAGTTCGCAGCTTCGAGCAGCACCTCGCTCGTCTCCTCCGAGACTTCCGACTCGAGACCCCCCATGATCGCGGCGAGCGCGACCGGCCGTTCGCCGTCGGTGATCAGCAGGTCGCTCGGCAGAAGCGTCCGCTCTGCGCCGTCGAGCGTCCGCAGCGTCTCCCCCTCGTGTGCGCGGCGCACGACGATGCGTCCTCCCGACAGCTTCGTGCGGTCGAACGCGTGAAGTGGGCTGCCCCACACGTGCATGACGTAGTTCGTCACGTCGACGACGTTGGAGATCGAGCGCATACCTGCGAGGTGGAGCCGGCTTCGCAGCCACTGCGGAGACGGCCCGATGCGCACGCCGCGGAACACGCGGCCGATGTAACGCGGGCATCCCCCGAAGTCGTCGACCCGGATGTCGACCGGCTCGTCCTGCCCCGCGGGTGGATCGGCCGGGTTCGGCGGGCGAAGCTCACCGTCGCAGAGGGCGGCCACCTCGCGGGCAATCCCGACCATCGAGAGCAGGTCGGGACGATTCATCGTCGGCTTCGTGTCGAGCACCTGGTCGGTGACCGGCAGGACATCGGCGAGGGGCGTCCCCGGTTCCAGCCCGTCCGGGAGGAGCATGATGCCGTCGTGGTCGGCGCCGAGGCCGATCTCGTCCTCCGCCAGGATCATCCCCTGCGACACCTGGCCCCGCAGCGGCCGCTCCTCGAGCGGGCCGGGAAAGCCGGGCAACTGCGCTCCCGGTAGGCCGACCGCAACCGTCGCCCCGGCGCCGAAGTTCCAGGCGCCGCAGACGATCTGCTGCGGATCGGACGTCCCGACGTCGACCTGGCAGAGCTGCAGTCGATCGGCGTTCGGATGGGGCTCCGCCGAGACCACGCGGCCGACGACGAAGTGACCGAGATTGTCGTCCAGATTGACAACACCCGTGTCGATCACGCGCTCGAGCTCGAGCGACGAGATCACGAGTCGTCGCGCGATCTCGGCCGTCGTCGCCGGTGTCTCGACGTACTCGCGAAGCCAGCTCATCGGCACCCGCATCAGAACTGCCTCGTGAAGCGGAGGTCGTTGCGCCAGAGCTCCCGCAGATCGGGGAACTCGTGACGGAGCATGGCAATCCGCTCGAGGCCCCACCCGAACGCGAAGCCCGAGTACCGCTCGGGGTCGTAGCCGACGAACTCGAACAGCTTCGGGTCGACCATCCCGGCGCCGCCCACCTCGATCCACCCCGAGTGACGGCACACGGAGCAGCCGTCGCCATCGCACACGTGGCACGACACGTACGCCTCGATCGACGGCTCGGTGAACGGGAAGTAGTGCGTCCGGAAATCGGTGCGACGTTTCTCGCCGAAGAGCGCCTTGAAGAGGAAGTCGAGCGTGCCCATCAGGTCGCCGAGCGTGATGCCCTCGTCGACCGCGAGGCCTTCGACCTGGTGGAAGATCGGCGTATGGGTCGCGTCGGGCGTGTCGCGGCGGTAGACCCGGCCGAGCGTGCAGATGTAGATCGGCGGCTGCTGCGCCTCCATCGTGCGGATCTGCGACGGCGATGTCTCCGTTCGCAGGACGGTCTCGTCGTCGAGGAAGAACGAGGCGACCGCCGACCGCGCCGGGTGCCCCGCGGGGAAGTTGAGGCCGTCGAAGTTGTAATGCGTGGTCTCGACCTCGCGGCCGTCGACGACGCGGTAGCCGAGCCCGAGGAAGACGTCCTCGACCTCGCGCCGGATCTGCGTGATCAGGTGGAGCCGTCCGCGAGCGCTGCCGCCCACGGGAAGCGAGACGTCGACGCGCTCCTCGGCGAGGCGCCGGTCCAGCTCGGCCCGCCCCAGCTCCGCCTCTCGCGCATCGACGGCAGCCTCGATCCGCTCGCGAGCCGCATTGAGCGTCATCCCGGTCTCGCGGTCGCGCACCTGGCGGAGCGCCAGCTTGAGCTCGCTCTTCCGCCCGAGGTACTCGACGCGCGCCGCCTCGATCTCATCCGTCGACGACGCGGCGGCGACCGCCGCGAGGGCCGCCTGCTCGAGCGCCTCGACATCCATCGGGACAGCGAGGCTATCCAGTGAGGTGCCTGCTCAAGCCGGAGCACAGGCTCGCCTGCTTGATGGAGCAGGTGAGCGACTACGACGTCTTCGCAGCGGTGTACGACGACCTCGTCGTCGCACATGACCGAGGACGTGGACTTCTACGTCTCGCTCGCGGCGGAGGCCGAGGGGCCTGTCGTCGAGCTCGCGGTAGGCAACGGCCGTGTTGCGGTACCTATCGCCGCAGCAAGCCGGGCAACGAGTGATCGGGCTCGACACATCGCCTGCGATGCTCGCGGGCGCGGCCGAACGCGCTCGCTCGGCAGGAGTCGAGCTCGACCTGCGTCTCGGCGACATGCGTGAGCTCTCGCTCGAGGAACCGACCGACCTCGTGATCTGCCCGTTCCGCTCGCTGCTGCACCTGCACGGGCACGACGAACGCTGCGCGTGTTCCGCCGCGTCGCCGAGGCTCTGCGTCCCGGCGGTCGATTCGCGTGGAACGCGTTCGTGTTCGATCCAGCCGTCGCCACCGAGCTCGACGGTCGAATGGCGCGAGCAGGGCGGCGTCCGTCATCGCGTCGGACTACGACCATGCCGAGCGCCGGATCGACATCTCGATGCCGGATGGCCCACTCGTGCAGATCTGGTGGGTCGATCCCGAGGACTGGGACCGTGCTCGTGACGGAATCGGGCCTCGAGGTCGAGGCGCGCTACGGCTGGTTCGATCGCCGCCCCTTCGACGAGACGAGCCCGGAGGCCATCTACGTGACACGAAGGCCGGCATGAGCGCCGACGCCCTCTACGACCGGATCGCGCGGCTCTACGACCCGTGGTCGGTGTCGGTCAGGGAGGACGTCGACCTCTACGTCGAGGAGGCGCTCGCCTCGGGCGGGCCGGTCGTCGAGCTCGCGGTCGGGACGGGCCGGATCGCGGTCCCGATCGCGAAGGCGGGGATCAGCGTGATCGGCGTCGACCAGTCGGCCGGCATGCTCGCCGTTGCGCAGGAGTACGCCGCGCAGGAAGGTGTTGCAGCTCTCCTCGACCTGCGCGTGGGCGACCTACGGGACCCGCCGGTCGACGAGCGCGTCCCCCTCGTGACCATCCCGTTCCGCTCGATGCTCCACATGGCGGACGACGAGGACCGAGCCCGTGCCCTCGCGGCCGCCGCGCGCCTCCTGGAGCCGGGCGGAAGGCTCGTCTTCGACGTGTTCGCCCCGAGCACGGAGGACATCGAGGAGACCGACGGCCTCTGGCTCGAGCGCGAGGCCGGCATCTTCGAGCGCGCCGACTGGCTTCCGCGCCTGCGCACCCTGATCCTCTCGGTCCGGGGAGGCGAAGAGTCGGCGACGTTGGAGCTCCACTGGCTCTCCGCCGCCGAGTGGCACGCGCTCATCGAGGACGCGGGCTTCGAGGTCGAGGCGCTCTACGGCTGGTTCGATCGGCGCCCCTGGGAGGGCGGCGAGGACCAGATCTGGGTCTGCCGGCGTCCGGCCTGACGGCCGGACGCTGGAAAACCTGCACTTCTAGCGCCCGCGCGCAGCGCGGGCGCCCTCACAGCGGCTCGACGACGTCTCCGACCCGCACCACCCCAGGCTCGAGCACCTCGGCGTAGACGCCGAGGCACGCCTCGCCGTCGACGTCGCCTCGTTTCGCGATCAGCTCGCGCAAGACGTCTCGGTCGCGCAGTCCGGTGTCGGGGCTCGCCGACGGGACGGCGCAGCGCGGGGTCGGGACGCCGACGAGGAGCACGGCCTCTCCAATACGGACGCGGCGGCTCCCCCATGCCTCCTCTCCCAACACATCGAGGCCGTCCAGCTCGAGGAGCATCCGGAACCGGCGCCCGTCGCCATCGATCACCCCGAGCGATGCAACCGAGACGAGCGTCGCCGGCCGGGAGTCGGTCGCCCAGGCGCCGTTGATTCGCTCCACGAGCGTCAGCGAGCGGCCGACGAGATCCGAGAACGCGTCCGCCCACGGCCCCTCGACCGCTCGCCCGCGGACGGGACGCCCGTAGACATCGACGATGGCCTCGGCTCGCGGGATCACCTCGTCCCGAAGGACCGTGCCGTCGGGCATCGTCACTTCGAGGATGCGTCTGCCCGGATCCCAGCTTGCGGCGGCGCGCACGAGCGTCGTGTCCCGCTTGCCGTTGTAGAGCCTGTTGCCGTCGTCGACCAGCAGGAACCGACGGTCCTCGCGTGCGCCGTCCGGCTCGAGCTCGATCTCGTCCGGATGCTGGAGTCGGAGGCTCTTGACCGGTGTCACGTTGATTCGGACGACACGCGGTGAAGCCATCGGCGGGCGATGCTACAGAGGCGGTTGGACGAGCCTCTGTCGCGCCGCGTAGGATCGGACGCGATGGTCTGGATCATCGTTCTCGTGATCGTCGCCCTGCTCGTCATCGGGCTGATCACCCTGTACAACCGGTTCGTCCAGCTCCGGAACCGCGTCGACAACTCCTGGGCGCAGATCGAGGTACAGCTCAAGCGGCGCTGGGATCTGATCCCGAACCTCGTCGAGACGGTGAAGGGCTACGCCGAGCACGAGCGGGGCACGTTCGAAGCGGTCACGCAGGCGCGCGCGAACGCCCAGAAGGCGCAGGGGCCCGCGGAGACGGCCGCTGCCGAGGGGATTCTGGGTCAGGCGCTGGGCAGGCTGTTCGCGGTCGCAGAGGCGTACCCCGAGCTCCAGGCAGACGAGAACTTCCGCCAGCTGCAGGACGAGCTGGCCGGGACCGAGAACCGCATCGCGGTGTCGAGACAGGTCTACAACGACACGGTTCTGTCCTACAACAACGCGATCCAGACGTTCCCCGGTGTCGTGATCGCCGGGCCGTTCGGGTTCGACAAGCGAGAGTTCTTCGAGAGCGATGCGACGCAACGCGAGGCCCCGCAGGTCGACTTCGGCGCAGGCGCGCCCGCATCGCCCGCAGCAGCGGCGCCTCCCGCCCCGCCCGCCGCGCCGGGCACGGGCGACGCACCCGGTGGCCCGTAGGGTCGCCGTTCTCGCGGCGGCCGTCGCCGTCGCGCTCACGATCGCGGGGGTCGCCCAGGCTCAGACGTACGAGCTCGTCTCGAGCGACGTCCAGGCGAACGTCCGACCCGACGGATCGGTCGCGGTCGACGAGGCGATCACCGTCGCGTTCCAGGGGACGTTCACGTACGGGTTCCGCGAGATCCCGCTCCGCTCGGGTGAGCGCGTCGACGAGATCGGCGTCTCGGAGAAGGGCAGGCCGTTCCAGTCGGGCGCCTCGACCGAGCTCGAGCCCGGCGGGCCGCCGGAGACGTTCGGCGTCGAGGACCTTGGCGGCCGCGTGCGTGTCGTGTGGCGCTTCCAGGCGAACGGCTTCGAGCAACGAACGTTCGTCGTCCACTACCGGATGAGCGGCCTCGCGGTCGGCTACGACGACGTCGTCGACGTCAACCTCAAGGTATGGGGCGACGAGTGGGAGCAGCGCCTCGGACGGCTGACCGCGACGATGCGCGGCCCCGGGAACGTCGTTCGCGCGTGGGGTCACCCGGTCTGGGTGCGGGGAGACGTCACGATCGAGGGGGCGGTTGCCATGCTGCGGGCTCTCGACATCGATGCGGGGCAGTTCGTCGAGTTGCGAGCCCTCTATCCGAGAGGGTCGTTCACGTCGACGGCGGGCATGAACGTCGAGGAAGGCAACGGGCTCGAGAAGATCGTTGCCGAGGAGCTCGACGACGCCCGCGCGTACGAGCGCGACAAGGAGCGGATCGACGACGCGATCGAGCACCCGTGGCGCACGGCGCTGATCGTGCTCGCGATCGGAACGCTCCCCGCGCTCCTGATCGCGGGATTCGTGTTCTGGCGTTTCGGGCGCGAGCTCGAGACGGGCTACGACCGCGAGTACGAGCAGGAGCCGCCGACCGACACCGAGCCGGCGCTCGTGCCGACGCTGCTCCGCCAGGGCGGCGAGTCGGGGTCGTTCGAGTTCACCGCAACGCTGTTCGACCTCATCCGTCGCGACCACTACGCGGCCACGCCCGTGACGACGGAGCGGAGCATCTGGGCCGGCCTTCGCACCGAGACGATCTCCGACCTCGAGCTGTCCGCCGGGACTCCGGTGGAGCTGACGCCGTGGGAGACGTCCGTGACGAAGGTCGTCGACGACGTGCTCGACGGCGGCAGCGTCCGCCTGTCCGAGTTCCGCGGGGAGATCGAGAAGGAGCGAACGGAGATGGCGCCGCGATTCGACGCCTTCAAGTCCGCAGTCGCGGGTGAGGTCGACGCGCGCGGCTGGTTCCGCTCGCTCGGCCTCTTCCCCCTTGTCGCGGGAATCGTCGTGTTCGCAGCCATCGGCGCGCTCCTCGCCTGGATCGCCATCGACGGCTGGCGCTCGGTCTATCCGCGCTGGAGCGACGTCGTCCTGCTGGCGCTGGCATTCGCTGCCTTCGTCAACGCAGCGGTGCTTCTCGGCGCCTCGACGCGACGCAAGCTCTGGCGACGGCGCAGCCGCGACGCCGCGGTGGAGGCGGAGCGCTGGGATGCCTTCCGGCGCTACCTGCAGGACTTCCCACGGCTCCACGAGGCGCCGCCTGCAACGCTCGAGCTCTGGGAGCGGCTGCTCGTGTACGGCATCGCGTTCGGCATCGCCGACCGCGTGCTCCAGGCGGCCCACCTCGCGATGCCCGAGGCGCTGGCCGAGGCGAGCGCGGTCTACTGGATCTCGAGCCACGGCGACCTCGGCAGCGGCGCCTCCGCGATGTCGATCGGCGACCTTGCCTCCGGCTTCGGCTCGGCTCTCGCCCCGCCGTCGTCTGGCTCGGGCGGCTTTGGCGGCGGCTTCTCCGGCGGTGGCGGAGGCGGAGGAGGCGGTGGCGGCGGAGGGTTTGGTTGAAGCGGCATGGGGACTGGCCCCGAAGGGGCCTGTCCACTGTGAAGCTACGCCCGTCGCTCCGCAGCTAGGTCTTCACCGGAACGGCAAGCCCAGCCGCGCCCGGCTTCGACGCCACGGGTCGAGAACCTGAACGAGCGAGCAGATCGAGCCCCAGCCGGGCTCGACGGACGCGCTCGCGGCTGAGAGCGACCGTCGTCGCCTCGAGGTGGCTGCCGGACGGATACACATCGGGCGCGTTCCTGAGCCCGAACTTCACGTACACGGGCGCGGCGAGGCGGATCAACTCCGGGATCTCGTGGAGTCGAACGAATCCGCCGACGTTGTCGGGCGCCTCCACGTAGACGTCGAGCGGCACGTCGACAGCGTTGCGGATCGCGGCGATCTCCTCGAGCGGAAGGTCGGTCGGCAGGTTGATCGTGTCCGCGCCGAGATCCGCCAGCACCCGCGCGGCAGCGGGGTTCGCCGCCGGGAGCATCACCGAGATCTTCGCCTGCATGTCAGCTGGGAGCTCGCCGCCTGTCCGCAGCTCCGAGAAGCACGCGAGCACCCCGAGGTCCGCGATCAGGACGCTGCGAAAGCCATGCTCGGCGGCTCGCTTGACGTCGTCGAGACAGGCGACGACCTGCGATCGCCCCCACGCCGTCGCGGCGACGATCCCGCCTGCGGCCGCCCGGGCCATCGCCGAGACACCCCACCCGGCGCCGGGGCGCGCGAAGAGGCTCATCTCGGCCGGACGCTCGCGCGCGAGCGACGCCATCTCCCGCAGCTCGTCGTCGGTGTGGAGGAACACGCCCGACCCTTGCGAGACGCGGTGGACGACGACGCCGAGCTCGTCTGCGGCGCCGAACACCGCCTCCAGGCACCGCGGGCCTTCAACGCTCGGAATCTCGACCCGATACTGCGCCCCGTCCGGGAACCGCTTCGTCGAGTCGGGCAGGGCGGAGGCGGTCGTCGGGACGCCGCCAAGTGACGCGAGGAACGAGGTCTCCTTGGTCATTTCGATTCCCTCCCTCCGCCCCACGTCTGCGCAGCGTAGAGCGCGATCGCTCCGGCCGCGGCGACGTTCAACGACTCGGCCTCGCCCGGGAGCGGGATCGTCGCCGTGTCACTGGTCGTCACGAGCTCCTCCGGCAGCCCTGCGCGCTCGGCGCCGAGAAGGAACGTCACAGGTGGGCGGAGGTCGAGGGCGCCGAGCGGCTCGCCGCCGTGCGCGACGAGCGCGACCTTCCGGCCGTGGAGCTCGTCCCACGCAACAAGGGGAGCGCGGAAGATCGCGCCTGCCGAGGCACGCAGGGCCTTCGGCGACGTGGGGTCCGCGCAGCCGTCCGACAGGGAGACGCACGCGTCGAATGCATCGGCGGTCCGCAACAGCGTGCCGACGTTCCCCGGGTCGGCGATCTGCCAGAGAGCGAGACACGTCTCGCGCGAACCGGTCGGAAGATCCGCGCGGCGGTAGACCCCGATCGAGCGCGCGGGGTGTGGCAACGTCGAGACGCCCCCAAGGAGCGACTCGTCGATCGTCTCCCCGGCGACGAGCAGGTGCACGGGCTCGATCCCGGCCGAGGCTGCGGCCTCGACGAGGTCCTCTCCCTCGGCGGCGAACAGGCCGGTCTCGTCGCGATGCTTCCGCTGGCCGAGCAGCTTTCGTACGAGCTTCAGCGTCTCGTTGTCGCGCGACGTGATCACGCGCGTCAAGTTACAACGTGTTACTTGCCCTCACGGCTGCACCGCCCGGCCCCGGCGGCGGCACGCTTCGAGTACTCCGACTGCCGGCGGCGGGACGCTCAGGCGGCCTTCGCGTCGTCACCCGACGCGAGCGCTGCCTTCGCCTTCTCGGCGACCGCGGTGAACGCTGCGGGATCGACGACCGCGAGGTCGGCGAGCGACTTGCGGTCGAGCTCGATGCCCGCGCGGTGGAGGCCGTTGATGAACTGGTTGTACGAGAGGCCGTTCGCGCGCGCAGCCGCGTTGATCCGCACGATCCACAGCGAGCGGAAGTTCCGCTTCTTGTTGCGCCGATCGCGGTAGGCGTAGACGAGCGAGTGCTCGACCTGCTCCTTCGCGTATGTGTAGTGCGTGCTCTTGCGGCCGTAGTACCCCTTGGCCTGGTCGAGCACCTTGCGGCGCTTCTTGCGCGCGGCGACCGATCGCTTGACGCGTGCCATTACTTGACCCCCAGGAGCTTCTTCACGGCCTTCACGTCGACCTTCGCGACGGAATAGTCCTTGCCGAAGCCGCGCTTACGCTTCGACGACTTCTTCGTGAGATTGTGGCTCTTCATCGCGTGCCGGCGCAGGACCTTTCCTGTCCCGGTCACCTTGAACCGCTTCTTCGCTCCGCTTCCCGTCTTCGTCTTCGGCATCTCGTTTCACTCCTGCGCTCTTCGTCGGGCCCAGCAACATCACCATGTTCCGGCCGTCCAGCGTGGGCTGCTGCTCGACCTGTCCCAGCTCCTTGACGTCCTCTGCGAGACGCTCGAGCAACATCCGACCGCGTTCCGGATGGAGGTTCTCCCGCCCCCGGAACATGATCGTGACCTTCACCTTCGCCCGCTGGTTCAGGAAGCGGACGACGTGGCCCTTTTTCGTCTCGTAGTCGTGGACGCCGATCTTCGGCCTGAACTTGATCTCCTTGACGTTGATCGTCGACTGGTGCTTGCGTGCCTGCTTTGCCCGCTGCTCCTGCTCGTAGCGCCACTTGCCGTAGTCCATGACGCGCGCCACGGGCGGATCGGCTTCCTTGGCGACCTCCACGAGATCGAGGTTCTTCGAGTACGCGTACTCGAGCGCCTCCTTCGTGTCCTTGATCCCTATCTGCTCCCCGTCTTCACCGACGAGCCTGACCCGCGGCACGCGGATCTGCTCGTTGATCCGATCTTGCTGGACGACGGGACGCGTCCTGTCCTCGGGACGACGCCGTGGTCTCAAAGGCAGTTCACCAAGCCGAGTCGATCCTCCTCATTCGTTGAAACGCCACCTGCATGCGGCGGCGGCATTCCCTCGTCGGATCCGACTCGGTTGAACCTCGCGCGGCCCGTGGCCGGCGAGGTGAGGGGCGATGCCGCTCCTGCTTGCAGGCAAGGGAGAGTAGCAGGCTATCCGAGGCTCAGGAATGGACGGCGTAGAGCTTCCACTCCCCCGGGACGCCCTTGAGCGCGCGCACGCCGACGTCCTCGAACTCGATACCGGATCCCGCCACGAGATCCCTCACCGTGCCCGAGACGACCACTTGACCAGGCCCGGCCTCGCCGGCCACGCGGGCGCCGATGCTGACCGCGATGCCCGCGAGCTTGCCGTCGTGCAGCTCGCACTCTCCCGTGTGGAGCCCGGCGCGCAGCTCGAGCCCGAGCTCGCCGACGTCGGCGATGATCGCCTGCGCGCAGCGGATCGCCCGCGCCGGCCCGTCGAACGTCGCGAAGAAGCCGTCGCCCGCGGTGTCGAGCTCCTGCCCGCGGAAGCGCGCGAGCTCCCGGCGCACCGCCGCGTGATGACGCGCGAGCAGGTCGCGCCACGCGCGATCGCCGAGCGCAGCCGCACGCTCGGTCGAAGAGACGATGTCGGTGAAGAGGACGGTCGTCAGGACGCTGTCGGGAACCGGCGCCTCTTCCCGCCCGGCGAGAAAGCGCTCGACCTCGCTCGCCACCTCGTCGTCGAGCCAGGCAGGAATGTCATCCCCCGCGAGCTGGACAGCCTTTGCCCCGGGAACCAGCGAGGCCACCTGCAGCGCGGCGTCACGCCTCTTGACACGGTAGAGCACGAGCGTCGGCACCCTGATCGTCGGCAGGACGTCGGAGATGTCGGTGTCGCCCAGCATCCGGAAGAACTCGGCGGCGGCGCCAGGGCTCGCCGCAAACCGCAGGTAGTCGGCGTGCCATCGAAGGAACTCCTCGTCCCCGGCCCGAGAGGGATAGAGGGAGCGTGCGATCTCGTCGGCGAGCTCATCCGTGCCCCAGCGCTCTCGCGCCTCGTTCGCCGATCTCGGGGGCGCCACCAGGTCGGACGTCCCGGCCATAGGGTGATAGAGAACGAGCTCGCGCGTGCGCTCGGGGTACGTCGCGGCGAAGAGCGCGCAGAGCTGGCTGCCCTGGACGCCGCCGAGCAGCGCGGCGCGCTCCGAGCCGACCGCGTCCAGCACCGCGCGGACGTCGTCCATCTGCGCCTCGAGCGTCAACGTGCGCGGCCGGTCGGAGAGACCCGTGCCGCGCTTGTCGAACAGGATCAGGCGCGAGAACGACGCGAGCCGCTCGAAGAAGCGAACGAAGAGCGGCTGCTCCCAGGTCCAGCGGATGTTGCCGAAGAACGGCAGGAAGACGAGGTCGACCGGCCCGTCGCCGACGACCTGGTACGCGATCGCGACGTCCGCGCTGCGCGCGTACCGGATTTCGGGGACGTTGGTCATCTGGGCACGGTGCCCGGCCTCAGCCAGGCACCTGCTCTGCGATCTCCGCGGCGAGCGCGTCGAGCGACATCGTCGTCACGCCCTCGCCGCCGCGCCTGCGCACGGCCATCGCCTCGCGCGTCTCGCGGTCGCCCCACACGACGACGTACGGGACCTTCTGGAGCTCGGCGTCGCGGATCCGCTTGCCGAGCGTCTCGTCGCGCTCGTCCACGTCTGCCCGCACGTCGGCGAGCCGAAGCGCGCCGAGCAGCTCGTCCGCCACTTCGCGATGCGCTTCCGCGACCGGCAGCACGCGCACCTGGACCGGCGCCAGCCAGACCGGGAAGGCGCCGGCATGGTGCTCGATGAGGATCCCCATGAACCGCTCGAGCGAACCGAGGAGCGCTCGATGCACGACGTAGGGCGTGTGCTCGACGTTGTCCGCGCCCATGTACGTCAGGCCGAACTGCTTCGGCATCTGCGCGTCGAGCTGGATCGTCCCCATCTGCCACGAGCGACCGAGGACGTCGAGCATGTGGAGGTCGATCTTCGGGCCGTAGAAGGCGCCCTCGCCCTCACCGACGTAGAAGGCGATCTCGCGGCGCTCGAGCGCCGAGCGGAGCGCGGCCTCCGTGAAGTCCCACTCCTCGTCCGTGCCGAGCTTGTTGTCCGGCCTCGTCGACAACTCGAAGCGGGCGTCCATCCCGAACAGGTCGTAGAGATACGCGGCGTAGTCCAGGCAGCCGAAGATCTCGTCCTCGATCTGCTCGCGCGTGCAGAAGATGTGCGCGTCGTCCTGCGTGACGTGGCGGACACGCAGAAGGCCGTGCAGCGTGCCCGTCGGCTCGTTGCGGTGGAGCGTCGACGACTCGGCGTAGCGAAGCGGCAGGTCGCGGTAGCTGCGGAGCTGGCTGCCGAAGAGGAGCATGTGGCCGGGGCAGTTCATCGGCTTGAGCCCCATGTGCGGCGCCTCGCCCTCGCCTGCGACGAGGAACATCTCGCCGCGGAACTTCTCCCAGTGGCCCGAGGTCTGCCAGACGGACTTGTCGTACATGAGCGGCGTCTTGACCTCGAGGTAGCCGCGGCGCAGGTTCTCGCTGCGGCGCAGGTCCTCGAGCGCGTTCCAGACGACCATCCCCTTCGGATGCCAGAACGGCGAGCCGGGCGAGGCGTCCTGGAGATGGAAGAGGTCGAGCTGCGGGCCAAGCCGCCGGTGGTCGTTCGCACGAGCGTGCTCGAGCCGCTCGAGATGGGCGTCGAGGTCGGCCTTCGAGAAGAAGGCGGTGCCGTAGATCCGCGTCAGCTGCGTGTTCTTCTCGTCGCCGCGCCAGTACGCGCCGGCGAGGCCGGTCAGCTTGAGCGCCTTGATCGGCTTCGAGTCCTGCAGGTGCGGCCCGCGGCAGAGGTCCGTGAAGTCGCCCTGCGTGTAGAGCGAGATCTCGCCGTCGGCGGTGTCGACGAGCTCCACCTTGTACGGCTCTCCCTCGCTCTCGAACCGCGAGCGCGCCTCGTCGCGGCCGATCTCGGCGCGCTCCCAGGAGCGCCCTTCCGACAGCTCGCGGTCGATCTCCGCCTCGATCGCGGCCAGGTCGGCCTCGTGGATCGGCTCCGGGAACTCGAAGTCGTAGTAGAAGCCGTTGTCGATCGGCGGCCCGATCGCGACCTTCACGCCCGGATGGAGACGGCGCACCGCCTCGGCCAGCAGGTGCGCTGCCGAATGGCGAAGCACCGCGAGCGCGTCCGGGTCGTCGCGATCGCGTGTCGTCAGAATCTCGAGCGTCGCGCCGGCGGGGAGCGGAAGGCGCAGGTCGCGCACCTCGCCGTTGACCCGCGCCAGCACCGCCTGCTCGGCGAGCTTCGGGCCGATCGCGCGAGCGGCGTCCAGAGCGCTGGCGCCGTCGGGGAGCTCGAGCGCCTTGCCGTCGGGGAGGGTCACGTTCACGCCCGCGAGGATAGTCGCGGTCGTCGCTACTTCGCGCGCGCGGGCTCCTTGGGCTTCAGGGATCCGTGCTCACGCTCGAAAGCGAGCACGAGCCGGCGGAGAAGCTCGTTCAGCTGCCGCCGCTCTCGGTCGTCGAGCACCGTGGTGATGAGTGACTCCTTCTCCGCCTGAGCGCCGACCGCCTTGTCCCAGAGCCGCTTGCCCTTGTCGGTCAGCTCGACGAACACGGCGCGCCGATCGTCGGGGTCGTCGACCCGACGGAGCAGCTTCCGTCGCTCGAGATTGTCGAGGCGGTTGGTCATCGCGCCGCTCGACAGGCCGAGGCGCTCCGCCAGCTTGCCCGGCTTGCCTCGGTACGGCGGGCCGCCCCAACGGAGGTGCGCCATCAGCTTCCACTCGCCGTGGCTCAGGTCGTGCGCCTCCAGCGTTCCCTGCATCGCGCTCTCGACGTACCGGTGGAGCTTGTCGATGCGCTCGACGATCCCCTCGGTCTCGAGATCGAGGTTCGGGAGCTCGCGTCCCCACACCTCGAGGGCGGCGTCGACCGCGTCCTTCTCCGCCGGTCGACGCGTCACCGTTGCCATGGCCGGATTCTCCACCTCGAGATTCTTGACGTCAAGGGGTCCCATCGTGTAGTTTCACCTCAAGTAGTTCGACATAAAGATACTCGATGGAGAGGAGGACGCGCGATGCTCGAGCCGCAAGCCACCGAGATCCGACGGGAGCTGGCCACCGCACGGGTGTCCGCGCTCCGCCACTCGGCCCGCCGTTCACCGGCCGGCCCGCTGCGGCGAGCTCTCGGCAACGGGTTCGTTCGACTCGGTCTGCTCCTGGGAAGCGACGGCAGCGTCCCGCCGTCGCACGCGCAGCCCGCGTCGCGTCAGGAGGCCCCCGCCCCGGCGGGGGTCTCCGCCACCTTCCTTTCGTCCGATCTTGCGCGTGAGCTGGCGGCGCCCTACGGGCCACGCCTCGCCGACGCGCTCAGTCGAACGCGATCACGCTCCGGATCCCGTCCTGGCGCTCCATCAGCTCGAAGCCGTGATTCACGTCGTCCAACGCGATTCGATGCGAGATGAGCGACTCCACGTCGATCTCGCCCGCCAGCCAGCGGTCGACGAGCTGAGGCACCTGCGTCCTCCCCTTCACGCCTCCGAACGACGAGCCCGCGACCCGCCGCCCGGTGATGAGGAAACGGGGGACGATGTCGAGCGTCTCCCCCTTGCCCGCGACACCGCACATCGTCGCGAGCCCCCACGCCTCACGCGCCGCCTCGACTGCCTGGCGCATCACCTGCACGTTGCCGGTCGCCTCGAACGTGTAGTCGGCGCCGAAGCCGTCCGTCTCGCTCCTGATCCACTCCACCGTCTCGTCGTCGGCGACGCGAGTATCGGTCGCGCCATGGTGCCGTGCCTGGGCCAGTCGCTCCTCCGATAGGTCGATCGCGACGATCCGCGCGGCGCCCGCGAGACGCGCTCCGATCACAGCCCCCAGGCCGACGAGCCCGCAGCCGAAGACGACACACGTCGAGCCGGACTCGACACGCGCGGTGTAGAGCGCGGCGCCGATGCCCGTCGACAGCCCGCAGGCGAACGGGGCGCAGCCGTCGAGCGGCGCCTCGGGGCTCACCTTGGCGAGGGCGATCTCGGGCATCACGGTGTACTCGGCGAAGGTCGACGTCCCCATGAAGTGCCGGAGCTCGTCACCGCCTCGCGAAAGCCGTGCCGTACCGTCCGGGAGATAGCCGAGCCCTTGCTGATCGCGGATTGCGACGCACCGGTTCGTTCGATCGGAGCGGCAGTGCACGCACTGGCCGCACTCCGGCGCGAAAAGCGTCACGACATGGTCATCCGGCCGCACCAGAGTCACGCCCTCGCCGACGCTCTCGACGACACCCGCGCCCTCGTGACCCAGCACGCACGGCGCATACCCCGTTGGATCTGCGCCGGACGCGGTGTAGAGATCGGTGTGACAGACGCCGCAGGCGACGAGCCGGACGAGCACCTCGCCGGCCTTCGGCTCCGCGAGCTCGACGTCCTGGATGACGAGCGGCTCGCCGAACCTTTCGAGCACTGCGGCACGAATCTTCACGCGCCGATCCTACGCGGGTCCCTTGACGCGCGAGCTCTGCTTCTGTCCAATCGCCTTCCCATGAAGATTTGGCATCTACTCTCCCTCCCGTGAGCGTCGTCGAAGACACCGCGGCCGAGCCGAAGAGCGGTCGGCTCGGCCCGATCGTCCAGCTCGAAGGCGTCAGGAAGAGCTTCGGCGACAACCTCGTGCTCGACGGCATCGACCTCGAGGTCGAGACCGGCGAGGTGCTCGTCATCATCGGGCCGAGCGGGAGCGGCAAGAGCACGCTGCTCCGGTGCGTGAACCTCCTCGAGCCGATCCAGGCGGGCCGCGTCGTCTTCGAGGGCGTGGAGATCACCGCCAAGGGCGCCAACGTCTCGGCCGTTCGGCAGCGGATCGGGATCGTCTTTCAGCAGTTCAACCTTTTCCCCCACCTCACGGTGATGGACAACCTCACGCTCGCCGCCCGTCGGATCCGGAAGCTGCCGCGCGCGGACGCGGAGAATCGCGCTCGCGAGCTGCTCGAGATGGTCGGCCTTCCGGAGAAGGCGGTACAGCACCCGCATCAGCTCTCAGGCGGGCAACAGCAGCGCGTGGCGATAGCCCGTGCGCTGATGATGTCGCCGAAGGTGATGCTCTTCGACGAGGTCACCTCTGCCCTCGACCCGGAGCTGGTCGGCGAAGTGCTCGTCGTGATGCGCGATCTCGCGCGGGGCCACGGCATGACGATGCTCGTCGTCACCCACGAGATGCAGTTCGCGCGGGAGGTCGGCGATCGCGTGGTGTTCATGGACGACGCGAAGATCGTCGAGCAGGGCCGACCGGCCGATGTGCTCGACAATCCTCGCGAGGAGCGGACGCGGCGCTTCCTGCGCCGGTCCCTCCAGCTCACCCATTCTCTCGAGGATCTGACAATCGAAGAAGCGGAAGGAGAACAAGAATGAGGAGATTCATCCTGGCAACGGCGGGGGTCGCCGTCGTCGCTTTCGTCGCCGCGACGCTTGGCTCTGCCCAGCCCACGGCCACGAGCGGAGCGGCGCGGGCCGAGGCCAAGGCGCCGGTGCTGCCGAAGCTGCCCGCCGAGATCGCGAACCGGAAGCGGCTGATCGTCGGCGTCAAGTGCGACACACCACCCTTCGGGTATCTCGACGTCCGCGGCAAGAACGCAGGGGTCGACGTCGAGATCGCGAAGCAGTTCGCGCGGTACGCGTTCGGAACAGCGCAGCGCCTGACGTTCGTCTGCGCACCGACGGCGGTGCGAGAGCCGCTCCTCACCACCAACCGCGTCGACCTCGTCGTCTCGACGTTCACGTACACGGCCGACCGAGATACGCGGATCGACTTCTCGAGGCCCTACTACAAGGCGTCGGGGCGGCTGCTCGTCAAGAACGACTCGCCGATCCAGACCCTCGCGGACATCCGCGGCAAGAGGGTGGCAACCACCAGCGGCTCGGTCTACGACCGCTGGATGAAGCGGTGCTTCACCAGCACCGAGGCGCTCGTCGTCGACAGCGTCACGAACGCCGTCCTCGCCTTCAACCAGGGCCGCGCCGATGCCGTCATGTTCGACGACACGTCGCTCGCGCTGATCGCGGCGACCAACCCTCAGGCGAAGCTCACCGACGACATCTTCCAGGAAGGCCCGTACGGCATCGGCATCAAGCAGGGCAATGTCCAGCTGAAGCGATGGGTCGACGCGCGACTCAACCTGATGAAGCGGAAGGACCTCTTCCTCCCGATCATCAGGAACAACATCGCGCCGCGGTTCGTCCCGGCGTTCCTCAGGAACATCCTCCGGCCGAACAACGACTTCGCATATCGAGCCGGCAACCTCCCGAGCCTCGACACGGTGTGCCCGTAGGCTGACGCACCCGCGAGTGGCGGCCGCGGCGACGCGGCCGCCACTCGCTTGCACTCATGCTGCTCGTCACCTACGACCTCTGGGCGTTCGTGTCGGAGAACTGGCGCGAGCTCCTCGACGCGCTCGTCAACACGCTCAAGATCTCCGCGATCGCGATCGCCGGAGCGTTGCTCATCGGCGTCGTTCTCGGCGCGGCCCGGGCCTACCGCATCCCGGTCATCAGCCAGCTCGCAGCCGTCTACGTCGAGATCATCCGGAACACGCCGATCCTCGTGCAGATCTTCATGCTCTTCTTCGCCCTCCCACAGGCGGGGATCCAGCTCGACGCGTTCACGGTCGCCTGGCTCGCGGTCATGTTGTGGGGCGGTGCGTTCAACACCGAAAACTTCCGAGCGGGCTTCGAGGCGGTACCGCAGCGCTACCGCGAGGCCGGGCTCGCGCTCGGCTTCGGGCGCTTCGCGACGTTCCTCAACGTGACGCTGCCGATCGGTGGTCGCATCTCGCTGCCGTCGTCCATCAACACGTACATCTCGATCGTCAAGAACACCTCGCTCGTGTACGTGATCGGCTACCCGGAGCTGACGACGAC
Organism: uncultured Actinomycetes bacterium; assembly: GCA_963810295.1. Lineage (GTDB taxonomy): Bacteria > Actinomycetota > Thermoleophilia > Gaiellales > Gaiellaceae > Gaiella. Next base: position 96,669 of record CAWEMW010000015.1, on the reverse strand, counting down.
GGCGATCAACATCGCCAACCTGTCCCTCGAGACGCTCGAGGCGCTCACCGTGCTCGCGGTCGGGTATCTCACGATCGTCTGGAGCCTCTCCGCAGCGATCCGACTGCTCGAGTCCCGCCTGGCGCTCCCGGAGGCGCGGTAGATGCCGAGCTGGGTCGAGCCGGTCTGGCGGTACATCCTCACGGAGGGTCTCCCGGCGACGCTGCTGATCTCGGCGATCGCCGTGGTCGGCAGCGCGATCATCGGCCTGACGCTCGGGACGCTGCTGACGATCGAGTTCCGGCTCTCGAGGATGGTGATCCGCTTCTACATCGAGGTCTTCCGCGGCCTGCCGATCCTCGTGACGGTCTTCATCGTGTACTTCGGGCTCCCGGCGCTCTCCCAGACGCTCGAGTTCAGTGCGATCACAGCCACGTCGATCGCCCTCACCCTCTGGGGCAGCGCGCAGGTCGCCGAGGCAACACGTGGAGCCGTGCAGTCGATTCCGCGAGAGCAGCACGAGGCCGCCGCGGCGCTCGGGTTCGGCTGGGTTGCCCGTCACCGCTCCGTGATCCTGCCGCAGGCCTACCGGCGGCTGCTGCCGCCCGGCGTCGGCCTGCTCGTCAACATCATCCAGAACTCGACGCTCGCGGCGGTGATCGGCGGCATCGAGATCCTGCAGGCGGCGAAGTCGCAGACCGAGCGCCTGACGTTCTTCCCGCCCGCGGGGATCGGCGAGATCCACGCGTTCGAGATCTTCGCCGGCGTGATGGTGCTGTTCTTCGTGATCTCCTTCCCCCTCACGCGGCTCGCCGCGTACCTCGAGAAACGACTGGTGTAGCGCGTCTGGTCGCTAGGTGAGCTAGGCGGTGCGCGGAGGTCGCCGCGGACGACGACCAGCCGGTCGTGGGGTTGTCGTGCGCACGTCGCCGAGCACCTTGAGCTCGACGGCCGCAGGCGACGAGGGCACCTGGTCGCCGTGCAGCGCCGCCGAGGATCAGCCGCAACTGCGGAGGTCGAGGAGTGAGGTTCCAGCCGGAGGAAGCGCCCATGCGCTCACCTTCGCCGTCCTCGGACGGCCTGCATGCCTCGAATGGGGGGTCTTGAGCTCAGCCCGAGTGGCCGGGTGGATGCTCGTGCGTTGCCGAGCCACCCGAGGCCATCACGCCGGTCGAAGCCGCGTCCGCCCATCCTTTCGTCCCGCGGACCACCGCACGTGTGCGTTCGACGCCTGCCGGGATCTGGAGTTGCGCGCGAGAGCGCCGATCGAGCACACCGCGACCGACCCTCCGCCAGCCGAAGTGCTCGCGGTCGTAGGCCTCGAGCACGACGGCGGCGCCGGGCCGCGCGGGTGACGCCGAGACACGAAGCACGTTCCCGATGCGCGTCGCGCGGACGATCGGCTTCGCAAGAACGCGCACAGGCGGGCTCGCGAGGGCGCCTGCGACTGCGCGGTAGAGCGCGGGACCCGTGACGTGGAGCCGCAGCGCGAAGCTCCCGTCCTCACGTGGCCGGACACTTCGCTCGGGGCTGGCGCCGCGCAGCGTCACGGACTGGGTCCCGGGCGGCGCGAGGCCGGCGAAGACGATCTGGCGTCCCACGGTGACGGGCGCCTCGGGCCCGGCCAGCACGAGGCCGAAGACGTCCACGACTCCGCGCATCTGCTTGTGGATCGTGCAGCGGAACTCGAACCTGCCCTGTCGTGTGAACGTGTACGAGAACGTTCCGCCGGGTGGGATGTAGCCGGACGCGAAGGCGTCGTTCTCGGCCGTCGCCGTGTGATTCGTGCTGTCGTCGTTCTTCCAGGAAACGGTCGTCCCGACGAGGATGTCGAGACTGGCCGGCTCGTAGAGCTTGGCCGGCATCGTGACGGTGCGCGTCGGTGCATCGGCCGATGCGGCCGAGCCTGCCGCAACGAGCGCCACCGCCAGAACGCCGGCGATCAGACGCCTCATCGGCTGACCCGGTAGATGGCGATCATCCCGTTCATCATGTGGCTCTCGACGTGGCAGTGGTACAGCCACGTTCCGGGCATGTCCTCGCGCCAGCGGACCCGGAAGCTCTCCGCGGGGCCGATCACCTGCGTGTCGCGCGACACCCCACCCGGCTGCACCCAGCGGTGCCCGTGGACGTGGAAGGTGTGGAAGTCGTCACCGATCGTGAGCACGTCCCATTGCACCGTCTCGCCCACCTTCGCCTTGAAGACCGGCGTGTTGCCCACGAAGGCGCGCCCGTTGATCGTGTTGAAGCCGAGCTGCGCCGAGAGGTAGACGACGAACTCGCGATCCGGCGCAGGCTCGTCCCGTCCGAGGATCGAGAGCGTCCCGAACAGGCCGCCCTCGATCGACTCCATCATCGAGGGCGAGTGGTCGTGGTACGGCCACACGCCCCGCGCGCTCGGCTCCGCCTCGAGGCGGTACGTGAACGTCTCCCCCGGCTTGACGTTCGCGCCCGGGCCCGAGAAGCCGGGAATGTAGGCGCCGTCGGACCCGAACCGGTACCGCACCCCGTGGAAGTGCATGGAATGCGGGTGGTTCGTCAGCGTGTCGAGGTTCCGGAAGTGCACCAGGATCGTGTCGCCGACACGGCCCCGGATGAGCGGGCCCTGGAGCCCTGGGTTCCCGTCGCCGTTGGGGATCTGCTTCGCGAAGTCCTTCGTGTACTGGCGATAGACGACCGTACGGACAACCGTCTCGCCCGGCGTAAAACGCGCGCCCTCGATCGCGTTCCGCTGGTTCGGCACGACATTCCAGGTCACCGGCACCGCGGCGACCCAGTACTCGCGCACCTTCGTCGTGGCCGTCGCCGCATCACGCGCGGCGACGGCGCCGACGACAGCCACTGCTAAAGCCCCCGCGAGGGCCGCGAGCACGATCGCTCGCGGCCCTCGCCGTCCTCGACGGCTCACGGCGTGACGACGACGGTCCCGCTCATGTCGGGGCCGTGGATCCAGCAGAAGTACTTGTACGTCCCCGGCGTCGAGAACGTGACCCGCGACGCCCTCGGCAACCCGATCGGCGCCCCGGCTGTGAGCTCGGTGACGAAGAAGCCGTTTCCGTGCATCGTCTTACCCGAGTACGCGTAGGGCTTCGGGTCCGAGGCAAACGGTAGGAACGGCGCGACCTGGTTCGGGCTCGTCGGGCCCTGCGGGAAGAGATCGGTCTGCTTCTGGACCTTCTCGACGTACTTCGGCGGGCCGAAGACCAGGTTGTGCACCTCGCTCGGCGACTTGTTCGGGAAGTTGACCGACGTTCCGGCCTTCACCCTGAGCACCTTGGGCAGGAATGCCAGCAGCGTCGTCTTGCCGCCGACGCCCTGCGCGACGGTGTTCGGCGGGAGCTTGGTCGAGGCGAGGAGCGCCTTCCCCTTCGCCCAGCCCGCCGTCTGCTGGAGAAGCGCCTGCGCCTGAACCTGCGCAGGCGTCTTGGGGACCGCCGCACCGGCCGGCTTGACGAGCACCTTCGCCTCCATGCCGGGATGCAGGGTGCAGAACAGCTTGTACGACCCGGCCTTCGGGAACGTGTACGTCGCGGTCGCCGGTGGCGCCTTCGGTCCCTGCGGGCTCAGCCCGCCGCTCGAGGCCGGTGCCTTGCCCGAGATCACCTTCGGTCCGAACGGCCCGAAGGCCTGCGGGTTGTAGGCGAGCGTCGGACGCCCGTCGAAATAGAACGGCTGGCCGACCGAGTCGACGATGCCCTTGTACGTGCCCTTCTTGGGATCGGGCACGAGCAGCGGGATCGGCTTCGGGTTGTACGTCACGGTGTGGAACGTGGCGCTCGCGAACGACACCTTGTCGCCCGCGGCGATCGTCAGGGTCGAGGGCATGAACTGGTTGAGGAGGACGGGGTACTTCTTGAACCCGCCCGGAATCTCGCTTTGCTCACCGAGAAACACGGTGTAGGTAGTCGCCGTCGGGGCCGCGTTGCCGGCCCCTGCGATCGCGAGCACGGCGAGGCCCACGCAGAGGATCACTACTCGTCTCACTATCGAACCCCCCAAGGATCGATTGCCGCTTTCCTGATCGCGAGCCGGTGCCGGGTCGCGACCGCGGGGACGATAGTCGTCGCGAGCGTTCTTGTCTACGCCACAGGTGCGTGCGCGACGGAACGGCCGTCGACGGTGACGGCCTCGGCGCAGTGAGGCGGGAACGGCCTGCCGCGCGGGAACTCGGCGGTCACGGGCGCGTCATGCTCGACGCACGTCCCGCCCATCGTCAGCGTCGTGCACCCCGGCGCGGGGCACACGGAGAGCATGGTGCCGGGTGTCCGGCGTTGGTGAACGAGGTCCTGGATCGTCATCATGTCCGAGCGCATGTGCGACACCTCCGTGGGCGAAACGATGGCCCGGCGTTCCCAGCGGTGCAGGGCGTCAAACAACGCACACTATCGCGGATTCGGCGTTCATGCGGTCCACCGCTCCCAGCGGACGAGCTCCTCGAGCGGCAGCCGCCGCTGTGAGAGCCGGGAGACGAGCGCGCTCTCGCGTGGATTCGGGGCTGGATGCCCGATGGTCACGACGCAGACGAAGTGGACGTCGTCGGGAACGCCCAGCAACGCCTTCACGTCGGGAATGCGCTCGGGCAGGACGCCGTAGACGCCCGTGGCGACGCCCTCGTCGAGGGCTGCTAGCTGCAGGAGCATGAACGCGGCCCCTGCGTCGACGTACCAGTAAGGCGCCGGCCAGCCGATCTCCTCGCCGTCGCGCAGCTTGTCGGGCTGGCGATACCGCTCGTGGTAGCTCTCCTCCCGCGTGCCGACGACGACGTGGACGGGAGCGACTGAGATCCAGGGATCGTGGCCCTCGGCGACGTACTCCTCCTCCCCGGCGATGCGCGCGAGGGCTGCGCGGGTCTCGGGCTCGGTGACGACGACCAGGCGATGCCCTTGGCTGAACCCTCCGCTCGGCGCCCGCCGCACGGTCGCGACGATGCGCTCGACCGTCTCTCGCGGCACCGGATCGGGCAGGTAATGACGCACCATCCGCCGCTTGCGCAGCAGTTCGCGGAGCTCCACTGCAGGATCGTCTCAGATCACCGTCGCCTCCGCGTGTCAGAATCGCGGCGTGGCCGAGCTGCACCGCATCCGGATCGAGTACTGCGTCCCCTGAGGCGCGAAACCGAACGCCGCCGGTCTGGTGGCACGGCTACTCGAGGAGTACGAGGACGACCTCGCCGCGATCGAGGTCGTCCCGGGCGCGAACGGGATCTTCGACGTGCACGTCGACCGGACGCTCGTGTTCACGAAGTCGATGCTCGGTCGCTACCCGGAGCCAGACGAGGTCATGCCCCTCGTCCAGGCACACCTGACCCCTTAGGGTCCTCGCGGCGACACGGACGATCGACGCCGCTTCGTAGCCGGGCTATCCTCGGCAAGTGCGACTGCGCAGTGACGCCAAGCTCGAGCTACTGAAAGGCGTGCCGCTCTTCGCGGGTTGCTCCAAGGGAGACCTGAAGCAGATTGCGATGCTCGCCGACGAGGTCGACCGCGACGAGGGTCGCACCCTGATCCGCGAAGGTGAGCGCGGACGCGAGTTCTTTGTCGTCGTGGAGGGCTCCCTCAGCGTGACCCGGAAGGGCGCCAAGGTGAGCGATCTCGGAGCCGGCGACGTCGTCGGTGAGATCGCCTTGCTCACCGACCTGCCGCGGACAGCGACGGTGACGACGTCCAGCCCGGTCCGGCTGCTCGTGCTGACAGACCGCGGCTTCCGTGACCTCCTCGAACAGTCCCCGTCGATAGCCGCCAAGATCCTCCAGAGCCTCGGGGAGCGCCTGCACTCCGACGCGTTCTGATCGGCCCGCTCGAGTATTCGCCCACGTCCTGATCGAAGCGACTGATCACCGACCGGGTGCGTCCGTCCCGTGACCGCTCGTGCGCCCCAGGTGCTGACGCAGGCTCTCGGCCCGGATCCGAAGTCGCTCCGAGTGCAGGCGGTATTCGGCCGCTTGCTCCGGTCGACCGCTCGTCGAGGCCCACGTGTCGGCGAACTGCGGCGGTTGCCTCCCACAGGTCTGCGGCCCGCATCACGGCGGGCCGGGAGACGCTCACGTCGGTCCGCCCCTGTCGTAGCGCCGTGTCCATGAGGTCCTGGATCTCGCCACATTGCGAGGCCTCCTGCTCGCGACCCGCTTGCACCAGCAGCCAGGCGGCGAGCCCAGCCGCTGCCAACGACGGCCCGACGACACGCGCCGGCAGTAGAACGTCGTCATCAGCAGCCACGCAGCACATACTGCCAACGCGCGTCCGACAGGCCAGCGGCATGCATGTGGCGTCCCGCAACTTCGGTCGGATTCCCCCCGGAGGTGGGGAAGGGAACGAAGTCAACAGTCACGATACGCCCGGTCAGGCGGAAGGTCGTCCGAGAGACTGGCGCACGGCTTCCCAGCGCGGACAGCCGCCCTGGTCGCGGCGGCGGCCTCGTCCTGCGCTCGCTTCACGGCGACCTGCGAGCGGCATCGCGGTCGACAGCTCGACGTCGCGATCCAGCTCGTTAGGATCCGCCGTCAGTGGAAGGCGCGACCGCAGCGCCCGGCTCGACGGATGGTTTGCGCCGTCTCTCGATTCCCGTTTTCCTCGGCCTCGTGATCGTGTATCTCGCGATCATCCAGGGTGGGGGGCGGATCGCCGCATCGGCGCTCGACGAGGCAGAACACGGGAGGTACACGACCAGCGAAGAGGTCATTTACGGACTGCTGATTCCGGTCGGCCTTTCGCTGCTCTTCGTCTACGGGGTGGTCGCGGCCCTTGGCTGGTGGCGGCCCGTCCTCGTCGACGATCGACCCGTACAGCGCTGGGTGTGGGTCGTTCCGGTTGCGTTCGCGATCACAATCCTCGTCGGCATCAACTATCCCGACCTGCTCGACAAGGACATCGGATTCGTTCTGCTTCTGCTGCTCGGGACGCAATGCGTCGGCTTTGCCGAAGAGGGCATGTTCCGTGGGATCGGCGTAACGACATTCCGCGTGAACGGGTTCAGCGAGGGGAAGGTCGCCCTATGGACATCGATCGTCTTTGGCGCCGTCCACCTATCGAACATGCTCGGCGGCGAGGGCGCAGCCGCGTTCGGGCAGGCGGTCGCGGTGTCGTTCGCTGGCTACTTCTTCTATCTGACCCGCCGTGTATCCGGAAGTAACGTCCTCAACTCGGTCCTTCACGGCCTCTTCGACTTCACGATCGTTTCCAGCTTCGTGATCGCAGGCGACGACGACGTGTACCTCGGCGCGATGGCGCCCATCGCCGTCTACATCGTCGTCGGAATCATCCTGCTGATCCGCCGCCGCCACATCGAGCCCGCGCCCGGCGCCGCCGCGCCGTAAGCAGCCTCTCGCTCGGCTGCGGCCGTCTTGCGGCCACGCCTTCGGCGGCGTTTCCCTCTGAGACGACGAAAGCCCCGCGTCAGCAGGGCTTTCGTGAGTGGGCGCTACTGGGCTCGAACCAGTGACCCCCAGCTTGTCGAATCGGGCTAGCAGGCTACGTGGGGCAACACGGCCCTACGGAAGCGCATGGAACGGAGCGGCACGCACACTGCACGCGACCGCACGCAACCCAGGAGGTTGACCAGCCGGTTGACCACTGTGTCGCCTTGACAGACGACGCGGTCGCGCATTCCTCGCGGAACTCAGCCGAGCCGTCAGGCGTGGGTGTCCGCGCTCGACGCAGAAGGTCACCGGTGCTCCGGGCCATCTCCGCGGGACGGTAAGCGGCCGCTAAGCATCACCCGGTAGCGTCCGTCCGCGGGATTCCCGTCGATTCGACCTCTCAGGAGCCTCGGTAACTTGAGGTGGTCCTAGATCAGATCATGCCTCCTCAACGGAGCCGATCTTTGCGACCGCGATGCATTCAGGAGGCGTGCCGCAGCAGAGGACCGCATTCGGACCACCGTAGTCCCTGAGGATACGTATCCGCTCGTTGACCTGCCTCACGGTCCCGGGGCACTTGATGCATTTGCTTTTCGTCTTGTTACAGACCTTTGCTGCCAACGACTCCCGTCCTTGTCCGTCTCGAATCGGCCAGCTCCCAGCCTACGCCCCTCCCTCCGGCAACAGTGGCCGCAGTACTCCAAAGCCGCGTCCCGAGGTGTAGCGTTCCCGGCAAGCGCGATGCCTCATCGTCGGTCGAGGAGGACGGACATGAGTTGCGAGCAGGAGGAGAAACGACTCGCGCAGGCGATTGCTGCGGCCCAAAGTACGCCGCCGGAGTGCAGCAGCCTCGGGCCATCGTCGACTCAAGCAGACAAGCTCCGGTGCCAGGCTGCACGAGCAGCCGCCCAAGATCACGTTAAGCAAGCTAGAGATGCGCTCCATGCCTGCCAGAACGCGACTCGGCTGGTGGGCCTGGACGGCTTCGTCACGTTTCTGCGGGCCCAAGATGGGGGGCAAGGCTACGGCAGTGAGGAGCGGGGTCGCATTGAAGCTGAAGTCATTTTCAAACTCGACAGCGCGCCGGACCGCGCTTTCGGTTTCGAGCTACGAGATGACATCTACCTTCCGCAGCGGCAAGCCATGCTTTCACTACTCGAGGACGCCTTCATCCATGAGCTCCTCGTGCATGTCGACTTCGCTGAGCGAGTTAACCCCCCCAACCGAAATGCGATCGCCCAGAAAATCTGGCTGACGAAGCCGACTACGCCTCCCGGTCAGATTGGTGGCGTCGGTCCCGAGATGATCGACCCGTAACACGACGACCTCAGTTCTTGTTCTTGTTCTTGGCGACTTTTCGCTTGAAGATCAGCCGTGTCTTCAGTTCGTCTTCCTCGCCGGGAAGAGCTATCGCAGCCTCGACGAGGATCACGCTTACGAGGTTCCAGCCGTCAGCACCAGCAATCTCGCACTCATTTGAGATCTCGCCCGGGAGGGTGCCTGAAGTAGCGACGTGATACTCCCAGGTCGGCACGCACGCGAGACTAGACAGATCCGAAGCCAACCGCCAGAGGGATCGGGATCCCGCCAACCCGGAGTCGGGCGACGACAGGGCGCTGAAGGGCGTCTCCGAGGCCCGGTTTGAGCCTCATCCGAGCCTCACCCGAGGTACACGAATGGGACACAGATGTAGACAGCCGCCTGGGACATTCGAGCGTGCAGGTTCATCTCCGCGTGAGCCGAGCGGCGTACTCGTTGGAGGGCGCTGGCCGAGTCCAGGGGGATGAGCCTCACCGCCTTCCTTTGTGGAGTCCATCGAAAGTCCGCTCGTCGCTGCTGACGACCGCCTCGCCAACGTGGAGGAGGAGCTTCGCGACGAGCTTCGTGATCTCGACCGGCGTCTGGCGTGGATCGAGTCGCTGGCCGAGGGGAGCAGCTACTGAGCCTCGCTGCCCCGCCCGACCGGAGCCGAGCGGGGCCTCGTTAGCGGCGGCGCGTCCGCGCTTTCAACCTCCGCCGCGCACCAGGCGCCCGCCCGCCGCGCGCTGACGGACGCAGTCACCGAGATCTAGTCCTCCTGCGCCGCGTCCTTCACCTCGATCGCGGTGAGCTTGCCTTCCGTCCAGGTCACGCGCTCGGACTCCTCGTGTTCGTTGCAGCGCAACGAGATGGTCGTGGAGTCGACGTCAGGCGCGGTGGTCACGACGGCCATCAGCGCGATCCGCTCGCTGCCCTGGGTGTCTTGGTCGGCGAATCCGATTTTCGGCGCCTCGTCGATGATCGTGGTGTCGTTCTGGACGATTCCGCACGTGTTGCCGAGGTTCGCAAAGAAGCCGACGACGGCGAGTTTCGCCTGAACCAGCCAGCGCCCGGCGGGGAGGTGGATCACCAGGAGGTTTGAGCAATCCCGCAAGTCCGAGCATTCCGACAAAGATCGCACGAGGCCCTCAGATTCTGAGTCGACCCGCAGGCGTGGAGCGTCGAGCGCGGTTCGGGCACCTGGCGTGAGGTCGGTGAGCACGATGCTCTCGTCGAGGATCTCCGAGCTGCGGACGGCATCCGCCTGGATCTCGGACGAGCGCACCGCATCCGCCTGGATCTGCTCCGCCCCGACGCTGTCGCGCGGAAGCAGGACAGCCGCGGTCGCCGTCCCGGTCAGCGCCAAGAACAGCGCCAGCGTGGCCGCGACGTTGGCGTAGCTCAGCCGCGCGGGTCGGCGAGCAAGATGACTCTCTCGGTGCTGTTGGTTTCGGAACATGATGAGCCTCCCTCTGCGTTGATGACTTGCCTCCAAGGACACCAACGGGGGTCAGATATTCCGGGCCGCGCGCAACTGCGAGCGCGTCTATGGCGATCCAGCCCGACGTCTACGACGAGTTCAACGCGCTATAAGACTCGATGCCCGTCAGTCGCAGCCGAACGTCGTAGAAGGGAGACCCTCATGCGTCGGCAGATTCGCCGCCCCTCGGCGGCTCTTGTGGTCGCCTGCTGCGCTTTGTTCGTGGCCCTCAGCGGCACGAGCGTGGCGAACGTCACTCAGAGCGCCCTGCCAGCGAACAGCGTCGGGGAGGTGCAGATTCGTGACAGCGCGGTCACGTCGGCCAAGGTCGCCGACGAGACGCTGCAGTTCATCGACCTTTCGCCCCGGGCGAGGGTCGCGCTCACCGGCCCCGCCGGTCCTGCTGGTCCCGCTGGCCCCGCTGGTCATCCGGGGCCGAAAGGGGACAAGGGCGATTCGGGAGCACCCGGCGTCACCGGGCTTGAGATCGTCCAGGTCAAGACTCCTACTGGCCGCTTGCCCAACAGGAAAGAGGTTCGAGTGAATTGCCGGGGCGGGAGGCGAGTTCTCGGCGGGGGTGCGCGAACCGAACCCTACGCTCCCCTCTCGCTCCTTACGAGCGCTCCGGTGCGAGCGGTGCCCGGTGGTCGGAGCAGGGATGGATGGTTTGCGCGAGCCCGCCAGAATCCGGACGGCAAGTCCTCCTGGTATCTGGAGGTGTATGCGATCTGCGGCTTCGTCGGCTAGCGGAACCCGCCAGCAGCGCCCCTCGGACTTACCGCAGCCGGGGGGCGCTAGTCGTTTTCGATCCGCTACCGGCGGGCCACAGCCGGTCTACGAGTGACGCCCGTCGATGATCTTCGCGGTCGCGGTTAGCGACTTCGCTGCCACCACCCTTCCTTCTTGTCGGTAATCACTCCCATGGAGATGTCGTCCAGGTGCATCTTTCCGCCCACCCGTCCGACGCCTGTGCCCGATGCCGAGGCGACGGGCGCTGCCGAGACTGCGAGCGCGGCAAGAACGGTGAGGATGGTGAGTAGACGGAACATGATGTGCCTCCTTGTGTCGGTGGTGATTCGCCCCGCCCGACCGAAGCCGAGCGCGGCGGGGAGCGGCCTAGCCAGCCTCAGCAAGATGAGCCTCAAGCTGGGGCCGAATCAGTTGGAATTCCTGTTCCCGGCGCGGGTTCGGGTTGCGCCAGCTGTACCGACTGCTTAAGGAGCGGCTCTTCGGCCCGGCGTTTTCCAAGTAGTACTTGGCGGTCGGCTTGCCGCCGTAGCTGTACATGGGCAACGGCGAGCTACGACCCTTCCGCTTCGCCGTGCTCGACGTTTCGAAGGGATCGCTGACGCCGTCGGCATCGGAGTCGAGGCCGAGCGAGATGGCGACGTGAGCACTGTTCGCTCGTCCGCCGCTAGCCGTTGGCTCGGAACTGAAATTCGACGTACCGGCCAGAGCGGGCGTTGCCGAGACCGCGAGTGCGGCGACGGCGGAGATGGTGAGTGCGCGGATCATGGTGTCCTCCCTGCGTTGATGACTTGCCTCCAAGGACACCAACGGGCGCGAGATATTCCCTCGCGGCAAGCCGCTCTTACGAGTCGCCCTGAGCCTCACCGTGCGCCCGCGGTCTACACGCACCGGCAGACGAGCTAGTCGGCGGTCTCCGCCGCGGCCTCAACGTACCGGGCGCGAGCCTCGTAGACAGACAGCTGACGAATGCTCCTCGCGTCGACTATCGCGCTGTCGTAGTCGAGGCCGTCAGTCGCGGCACGGAACGCGGTGAGCTCGGCCTCCGCCTGGCACACCTCGTCAGCGAGTGCCTCCAGTCTCTTCTCCGCAGGCGGATGCATCCACGGGCGCGGAAAGGACCTCCAGTAGTCGTCCTCACCGGCGGAATACCACCAGGGCATACCGCCGCGCTCGTAGTACCGGCGGCTCAGACTCTTCGGTGTGTTGCCCGTCACGGCGGCGATGCGAAGGTAGGTCTCCTTCTTTGTCACGCGGTGGCTGGCGACGTAGGCATCGACCATCTCCCCGAAGGGGACCTCCGTGCCGGGCACCGGGAGCGGGGCGCGAATCACGGTCACGTCAGTCACTCCGGCGCTGCCGCATATCCCTGCTCGGCCCCCTCGGCGCACCCGTCGTCGTAGCCCTGGATATAGCCCTCTTCGTAGCCAGCGTCTTCGCTCGCGGCCTCACCCAGGAGGCGGCCTCGTTCGAACGCCGCTCGCATCGCTCTCGCCGTGATCTCGAGCTGAAGGTCATCGAACAGATCTCGTCGTTGGTCGATCGCCTGCCAGATGTCGCGCAACTCGATATCGATTTCGAGGCTCCGCAATTCCCACGCATCGGGCGCTCGAGAGTTGTCGGAGGCTGTGGGTGTTTCGGGCATCGGGAGGGGCGAAGCAGGCAAATCGAGGGTGATCGCCTGATCCCCTCCAGCGTGTCCTGTCCTCGCCTCGCCCGCTAGGACACGATTGGGTCAAGTTCCTCGGCTACTCAGAGCGCCGCGACGCGGCGGGGGCAAGAGCTTCGAGGTTGTCGGACTCGCTCTATCCCGTCTTTCCCGAGTGCGCGGAGCGCGAGTTGCGCCGCTCCTCATGACGGTCGAACGCGGCGGCCGACGCTCTCGACTGCCAAACGCCACGGCGCTGGTTGGTGCTCAGACCGCTCAAGGCGTAGAACAGGCGCGAGGACAGGTTGCGAGCCTCATCGAGCGAGATCTGCCGGTGCCCCGACGAGCGAGCCTCCTCGCCTGCACTCCAGCGGTCGAGCCACTGTTGCGAGGGAGTCCGCATACAGGACCACGGCGAGTGTCACCACCGGGGGAGAGGCGGTCGACGTAGGAGTCCTCCCCCCGGCCGGTCGGGTACGCGACGAGTCGATCGAGCTCGACGACGTCCGCTCGCGGCCACGTCGGAGCGCGGCGTTAGGCTTCGTCGCTGCAGCGCCGGTGTTCGCTTCCGTCGTGCTGCTGGCGCGCTGCCTCTTCCCGGGCGCGTAAGGCAAGGACCGTCGCGTGAACAAGCGTTCGGGAATGTCACATGGCGAGAGGCTTAGCTCACGGCTTCGATCTCGCTTGGCTTCCAGCTCTTGTCGAAGAACGCCTGCTCGGGGTTGTAGAGCCGCAGCATCGTCCACCAGCCCTTGCCGGGCACGGTTTGCAGCCAGTTGTTCTCTTTGCCCTCGGGCGCTTCTGGGCCGAAGTAGATGTCGGTCGAACCGTCCGGGTTGGTCTCGACGGTGCCGGACTGGCTCCCGAGGCCCGGGAGGTGTTGATCGGTCTGCAGCATGGAGCGCGTCTGGCGGTCGTACAGGATCACCGCCCAGAAGCGGGATTGGGGGATGTCGGCGGGCAGGGTGAGCTTGTAGCTGCGGCCGCCGTCGAAGAAGGCGCCCTCGCTGTCGCGCATCGCGTAGAGGTACTGCGAGCCGATGCCGGTGAGGCGCATGGACATCGCCGGTGTGGTGCCGGTGGCCATGTAGAAGAAGCTGGTGCGGGAATTCAGCTTGCGTGCCCCATCGCTCGGGTGCGGGACGGGACCGTCAGGGGTGATCTCCGGGGGCGGGTCGAGGAACTCGTAGCCACCGGCCCAGAGCATGTTGGCCCATTCTGAATTCGGATAGAGGCCGAAGCCCTCCTCGGGTCGTGCCGCAAAGGTGACGGTGCGGGCGGTGGCGTTGCCGACGACAGCGGCCTCCTCCAGGATCTTGCGCATGCGCTCGTCGGGCTCGAACGGCTTGCCGTGCACGATCCCGACCGACGCCAGCAGACCCAGCAGCTCCGGATCGCCGGCCTCGGGCGGCTCCTGCTGCACCAGCTCATGGATGATCTCCCAGAACCCGTAGTCGCCCGGGAACAGGGTGTTGAAGGACACGCCCGACATCTCGACGAAGTTGGTCTTGGGCACCTCCTTGGCGGCGCCGAGCGGTGCGTGACCGGCCAGGAAGCTTGCGACCGCCGTGCCCTGCGCCCCCGGCACGTAGGGCGAGACCCGGAAGCTCTCGCGGATCACCTTGACCGGGGCGGTGGGATCGTTGTCGATCATGAACGCCCGGCCGATCAGCGTGACCCGTGTCGTGCGCGCATGGAAGACGTGGAACCCGCTGTCGGGCAGCGGGCCGTCATAGCCCGGACCGACGATCAGGTATCTGCCTCCGGCGCCACGGTCGGGGCCGGGAAGACCGATGTCGGTGACCCACTTGAACCACATGTCGTCGATCGTGCCGAGGATCCCCGACGGCGCCCCGATGGACGGCACGTCGATCACCATCGGCCCATCCGACAGGTCGATGAAGCCCCAGAAGTAGACCGTGTCGGTGTTTCCGGTCAGGAACAGCGACGCCGAGTCCATCAGCTCCGAGAAGAATGTGAACGAGTTGTCCTCCACGCCCGCCGACAGGAAGCCGCGACGCATGGCGGAGAGCGAAACACCCGGAATGGCTCCTAGATAGGCCTGCACGCCGTGCTGGAAGTCGAGGTTGTCGTACAGCAGCGCAGCCGTTTCCTCGGACGGTGCGCCATCGTCGAACACCAACGTGCCCAGTCGACTCTCGACCCGATCCGGGGTCAAGGAAGACTTCAGGGCTTCTGCCGAAACGCCGTGCGCTGTATTCATGGTCATCCTCCTCTGGTGACCGCTGCAGTGCGATCGACGCCCAGTATCTGCCGCGCCACGAGAGCTCTTCCTCATACCAATGGCATGAAATCGCTCAGTCGCCGAGGAGATGCGATCGTCACAAGCGTTCGACGTCGCGCAGCCGGACCCGGACGCCGACGGTGTCCATGCCCCAAGCGTGACCGCTTGCACGGCGGGCGTCGAGTGGCCGTTCTGGACGTGGCCGACTCGGACCAGTTGCGGCCACGTTGCGGCCACCACCCTCCAGAGCGTTCTCCCCTGAGACGACGAAACCCCCGCTTTTGCAGGGGCTTCGTGAAGTGGGCGCTACTGGGCTCGAACCAGTGACCCCCAGCTTGTCGAGCTGGTGCTCTCCCAACTGAGCTAAGCGCCCGGAGCCAGCATCCTAGCCGTTTCTCGGGCCTCCATGGCTCCTTCAGGTCCCCGAATCGCTGTCTCCCAGGTTCTCCGATTCACGCACGCGTGGGGCCTGCGACCGACGGCGCGCACGCGCCGTACAAGTGCCGCCGCTGACCCGGGCTAGAAGATCTCGGGGCACCAGGGCGCTCGATCCACCCGGAACAATGCGTCGGCCCGCGCGAGCCCACCTCGGGCGCCCTCTTCTGCGCGCCCCGCCCGGGCGAGCTGACCGAACGTGAAGCCTCCGAGCAGCGTCGAGCCGAGCCCCTGGACGTCGGTGCGGACGTCCGGTCGGCGCGACGTCCGGCGCGCCCGACCTGCCTCGACCGTCCACACGCCGATGTTGTCGGCGAACTGCGGGTCGTCGGTGACCTCGATCGTCACCCTGCCGTCGGACGCAACCCCGCGCCCGATGAGCGCAGCCCCCACGTCGATCGGTCGGACCCACAATCCGTCGTACACCCGGAGCCCGAGCTCGTTGACGCGATCGACGACGAGCGGCAGGGGATCGTCGACGGGAAGCTGTTCCGCGCGAACGACATCTGTCCAGTCGATGTCCAGGAGGAAGCGCCAGATGTCGCGCCGCGCGCCCTCGTCGAGGCCCTGCACCTCGATCACCCGGACGATCTTCTTCCAGTCGGCGAACGTCGAGCCCTCCTGCGCGATCCGGTAGAGGGCGTAGCCGGACGCCACGTCGTCGCGCTCGTAGAGCGCGCGGACGAGAGGTCCTGCGCCGCGGCGCTGATCGGGCCGGTCGCCAAGCCGCCGCGTCTCCCACCAGTCGCGCGACCGGGAGACGAACCCCGGCGTCCGCTTGCGGACGCGGTCGTAGAGACGGGGCAGCACCCGCAGAGACTCGTCGGCGTCGATCAGCCTGATCGAGCCCTCTGCCGGCAGGTCGGCGCGAATGCTCACCGCCGACCGCTCTGCCTCGATGTGCAGGGCAAGCGCCGCAAGCCCGTAGCCGAAGCGTCCGTAGATCGTCTCCTCCGAGGCCCAGAGCGCCGCGACCGGCTCACCGCGCTCACGAATGTCGCGTAGCTGCGCCTCCATCATCCGCCGCAGAAGGCCGCGGCGCCGGTGCGACGGGAGCACGCCGACCACCGTGACGCCGGCGCAGGGCACCGGCCCGCCCGGGAGCGTCAGCTCGAAGGGGAGTGCGCCCGCGCCGGCGACGATGCGACCGTCGTCGAACACGGCGAGCATCCGCTCGAGTGGGAGCAGTTTCCCGAAGCGCTCGGCTTCCTCGTCGGTCGGCTGCCACCCGAAGTAGTGGCCGATCGCGGCGACGGCAACCTTGAACTCCTCCAGATCGCGCACGGGGCGGACGCGGTACGGCATTCGACGATCCTAGTTCGAACCCGGATCCCGCTTCGGAAGCTGCCTGGCTCAAGCCAGGCACCAAGACGCACGCCTACAATTTCTCGAGCGGCGCGTAGTCGATCATCAGGCGCCGCTCGCTGCCGTCCGCCGCGAACCTGACCGTGACGACGCCTCCCGGCTCGATCCGCGTCACGACACCCTCGCCCAGCGAGCCGTGACGGACGGAATCGCCGGTCGAGAGCGCGGGCACATTTCGGTCCTCGCGCGGCGTGACCTGCCGCGACGACTGGGCGTATCCCGACCACGACGCGGGTCTGAGTCGCTCGCGTTCGACCGACGACGGAAGCTCGTCGAGGAACCGGGACGGAAGGTTGTACTCGCGCCGCCCGTAGAGCGACCGCGCGGTCGCGTGCGTGAGGGTTAGCCGCTCCATCGCGCGCGTCATGCCGACGTACGCGAGCCGGCGCTCCTCCTCGACCTCGTTGTCCTCGATCGAGCGGGAGTGCGGGAAGATCCCGTCCTCCATCCCGATCAGGAACACGTCGCGGTACTCGAGGCCCTTCGCGTTGTGGATTGTCATGAGGGTCACCTGGGCGGTGTCCGCCGCCAGCGTGTCCTGATCGGACTGGAGCTGCACCTCCTCGAGGAAACCGGCGAGCGTCGGCTCTTCGACCCGTGCCCGGTACTCCTGGCCCGAGCCGACCAGCTCTTCGAGGTTCTCGATCCGGCCGCGGGCCTCGATGGTCCGCTCCGCCTCGTACGCCTCGAGCGTTCCCGACCGCTCGAGTACGGCGCGCACCAGCTCGTCGACCTCGAGCTCCTGGGCCGAGGCCATGAGCGACTCCATCATCAGCCTGAAGCTCTTGACTGCGCGCGCGCTCGCGGCTGCGACACCCGCGGCCTCAGGATCTGCGGTTGCGTCCCAGAGCGAGATTCCGAGCGCGTCTGCGTGCACGACCATCCGCTGGATCGAGGTGTCGCCGATCCCCCTCCGCGGTCGGTTGGCGATCCGCATCAGTGACACAGCATCCGTCGAGTTGTTCAGCACGGCCAGGTAGGCGACGGCGTCCTTGATCTCGGCTCGCTCGTAGAATCGCGGCCCGCCGATCACCTGGTACGGGACGCCCTGCCGGACGAGCACGTCCTCGAGCACTCGCGACTGCGCGTTCGTCCGGTAGAACACCGCGATCTCGGAGGCGGAGTTGCCCGCCTCGACCCGTCGTGCGATCTCCGCCGCGACGAAGCGCGCCTCGGCGTGCTCGTCCTCCACCTCGACGACCTCGACGGGATCGCCCGGTCCGAGCTCCGACCACAGGTGCTTCGGCTTGCGGTCGCGGTTGTTGTCGATCACCGAGTTAGCTGCATCGAGGATCGCGTTCGTCGAGCGGTAGTTCTGCTCGAGGGCGACGAATCCGGCACCGCCGAAGTCACGCTCGAAGTCGAGGATGTTGCGGATGTCGGCGCCGCGAAACGCATAAATCGACTGATCGGGGTCCCCGACCGCGAACACGTTCCGGTGCTTCGCCGCGAGAAGCTGGAGCAGGCGGTACTGGGCGTGGTTCGTGTCCTGGTACTCGTCGACCAGGACGTGGCGGAACGTCGACTGCCAGCGCTCGAGGGCCTCGGGGAACCGCTCGAGCACCTGCACCGTGAGCATCAGCATGTCGTCGAAGTCGACCGCGTTCGACGCGAAGAGCCGTTGCTGGTAGCGCTCGTACACCTCGGCGACCGTCTGATCCCAGAACGACGCGACCCGCGAGGCGTAGTCCTCAGGCGAGATCAGCTGGTTCTTGGCCTTCGAGATCTGAGCGTGGATACCGCGCGGCGTGAAGCGCTTCGGGTCCTTGCCGAGCTCCTCGAGGCATGCCTTGACGAGGCGCACCTGGTCGGCCTGGTCGTAGATCGTGAACGTCGAGCGGTAGCCGAGTCGCTCCGCCTCGCGCCGCAGGATGCGGCCGCATGCGGCGTGGAACGTGAGGATCCAGATCGCGCGCGCGGTGCGGCCGAGCATCCTCTCGAGCCGCTCCCGCATCTCCGCCGCGGCCTTGTTCGTGAACGTGATGGCGAGGATCTCGTTCGGCTTCACGCCGTGCGCGCGGATCAGGTGAGCGACGCGATGCGTGAGGACCCGCGTCTTCCCCGAGCCGGCGCCGGCAACGACGAGGAGCGGCCCGTCGACGTGGAGCACAGCCTCGCGCTGGGCCGGATTCAGGTCGGCGAGGAGCTCGTCGTGCGGAGTGACGGCCACGCGTCGATGCTAGCCGCGGCCTCCGGCGACGAACCGGCCATGTCCGTTCGGGACATGGCTTCGTGCCTGGCACCCTCGCATCTAGCAGTACGGCCGAGCCGCTGGACGGATCAGTCGGGCGCGGTCGATGACAGCGTGGCCGCGGACGAGGAGCAGCGTGGGCACGCTCGCGACGCGCGTGAGGTCACGAACCGGGTTCCCCTCGACCACGACGACGTCGGCCGGTGCACCGGGACGTAGCCGCCCCACGTTCGCAACGCCCAGGACAGCGCCTGAGCGCGACGTCGCGTTGCGCAGCACGTCGAGCTCCGAGAGGCCCGCAAGCCTCATCATGTCGAGCTCGACCGGATCCACGCCGTACGGGATACCCGGGTTTCCGTAGTCGCTCCCGTAGAGGAGCGTGCCGCCCGCCCGGACGAATGCCCGAGCGTTCGCCAGGACACCAGCGCGACCGAACGTCGAGACGATGTGCAGGGTGCCCACGAGCTCCACGCCTGCTCGTGCGACCCGCGCCATTAGCTCTGCGTCCGGCCGGCTTGGTATGTGGGCGAGGTCGTCGACGCCGGCATCGAGGGCTCGTCGGGTCCCGCTCGAGTCCTCGACGTGAGCCGTCACGCGGACGCCGAGGGCATGCGCCTCGGTGACGATGGCGCGTAGCTCGTCGGGCGAGAGGTTCGGGTAGCTCACGGTCAGCCCGACCTTGATCACGCCTGCTCCTCGTCGCACGAGCATCCGCACCGCGGCCCGCGCCTCGTTCGCACCCTTGACCACATGCGCGAGCGACGCGCCATATGCCTGGGCCGGGTACCCGCCCGGCGGGGTGACGAAAGGTCCGGCTGCAACGACGCGCGGAGCGCGTCGGAGAGGTGTGACCGGGAGCGCTGCGAGAGGTGCTGCGAGGTCGCGGACGCTCGTGACTGCCGAGGCGGCCTGCCCACAACCGAGACCGTGGACGTGGAGGTCGACGAGCCCGGGAACGATCGTGGCGCCCCTGAGCGCGCGGACGCGCCGGGCGCTCATCGCTCGCGCCGCCGGCCCGACCGCGACGACGCGCCCACCCGAGACGGCCACCGCGCCCGGCTCGACCACCCGCTCGCCGTCGAAGAGCCGGTCTGCCGTGATCAGCCACTCGACGCGCGGCGGGGCGCTTGCCGACGGAGCGGCGCAGACGAGTAGCACGAGCACCAGAGCCCATGTCCTCACGTCCCGTCCAGACTAGTACGAGGGAGTCACGGTCGACGGCGGCGTCTACGCTCCAGCCGTGATCCGCGAGGGCACACTCGACGACGTTCCGAGCGCCGCCGCGATGCGCCAGCGCGCGTGGCCGGACACGATCCTCACGGCCGAGGGCATGCGCCACTCGCTCGAGCACGTCCCCGACCGAGCCGAGCTCCTGATGCTCGCCTGGGAAGAGGACGGCGAGATCGTCGGCTGGGGCACCGCAGGCCGCGAATGGTGGGTCGCGGAGCCTGACCGCGGCACCCTCGTGGTCGCCGTCGACCCGGGTCGGCGCCGCGAGGGGATCGGCTCGGCACTCGCAGCGGTGGCGGACGAGCACCTCACGGCGATCGGCGTGACGACGACGCGGGCCGGCTCGGTCGACGAGCCGGGCGCCAGGGCGCTGGCCACCCGACTCGGGTTCACCGTGCTCGGCGCCTCGGCCACGTCCGCGATCGATCCGCGTACGGTGACGCCGGAGCCCATCCCGGGCGACGTCCGCATCGTCCCGTTCGCCGACCTCGACGACCCAGAGGCCCTTTACGACCTGGACGTGGAAGTGTCGAACGACATCCCGAACGAGGAGTTCGACGGAGTGTCGTTCGACGAGTGGAGGAACGAGTTCTGGCGCTCGCCGCTGATCGACCAGGACGCGAGCCTCGCGGCATTCGTCGGCGACGAGCTCGCCGCGATGACGATGATCCGGATCGACGAGCCGAGCGGGCGCGCCCAGAACAACGTCACCGGCACACGGCGAACGTTCCGCAGGCGCGGCCTGGCGCGGCTGCTGAAGACCCACAGCCTCCACATCGCTGGACAGCGCGGCGCGACGATCGCGTTGACGGACAACGACGAGACGAACGCGCCGATGCTCGCGGTCAACACGAACCTCGGCTACGCACCGTTTGCCCGGCGAATCGAATGGGAGCGCCTCACGGACTCGAGTTGACGCAGTGCACGATTGGCTCCTCGCCGAGCCATTCGATGGTCGTGATCGACGCGGGATCGACGGCGAGGCGGAAGATCCACTCCGCCGGCATCCCGAGCACCTCGCTCAACACCGCGCGCACGACGCCCCCGTGGGCGACGGCGACAACCGTCTGTCCGTCGTCCGCCGTGCGGAGGGTGGATAAGGCGGCGAGCGACCGGGCGTGGAGATCGCCGTAGCTCTCGCCGCCCGGAAACCGGACCTTGGTCGGCGTCGTCATCCACGCCGCGTAAAGCTCCGGCAGTGACGCCGCGATCTCGTCGTACGTCCGGCCTTCGAGCTCGCCGAAGTCGAGCTCGCGCAGGCGGGGCTCGACGGAGACTCCGAGCCCGTGGGGCTCCGCGATCGCGGCCGCGGTTTCGACCGCGCGGATGCGCGGGCTCGAGACGACCGCTGCGATGGGCTCGGAGGCGAACGCGCGGGCGAGCTCGACGCATTGCACTCGGCCCTTGGCCGAAAGCCCCACGTCGAGCGAGCCGTAGCACCGGCCGCGCGCCGAGTCTTCCGCCTCGGCGTGCCTGACCAGGACGAGACGCATCAGAGCGCGGTCAGGAACGCGACGAGCGCGGCCGTTTCGCACAGCTTCGCCGTTGCACCGAGGGTGTCTCCCGTGACGCCGCCGAGCCAGGCGCGGAAGAAACCGGCGAGGAGCGCGGCCATCGCAGCAGCAACCGCGAGCGCGACGAGACCAGGCCCGCCGCCGGCGACTGCCAGCACTCCTGCCAGCCCAACTCCGACGACGACGCTCGTCCAGCCCATGCCCTCGAGCGCGCGACCCTGGCCGTCGCCGACACGCGCGTACGGAAGCGCCCTTGCAAGGGGGAGAATCGCGGCGCGCCCGGCGGCGCCGGCAACGGCGCCCGCCACGAGTGCCTCCTCGGCGGAGCCAAGAGAGGCATACGCCGTGGCGTCCACCAGGCAGACGAGCACGAGCGCGACGGCGCCGAAGGCGCCGACGGCGTGGTCGCGCATGATCTCGAGCGCACGCTCGCGGGTTGCCCCGCCGAGCGCGTCGGCCGTGTCGGCGAGCGCGTCGAGGTGCAGCGCCCCCGTGACCAGCGCCGCGAGCGCAACGGCGAGCACACCCGCCAGCAGGCCCAGCTCCGGAAGCAGCAGGTCGGCGACCAGCCCAGCTGCCGCCCCAACCGCGGCACCGACGAGCGGGAACAGCGCCGCACCTCGTGCGACGTCGGTCGCATCCAGCACCACGAGCCGACCGACGGGCAGACGGGTCAAGAAGGCGATCGCCGCGAGCCCCGCACGGATAGGCGCGGACTCGGTCATCGGCCGGTGTCGGTGACGCCCGCGTCGGCGAAGGTCGCCATCTCGACGAGGACCGCCCGCGCCCCGGACAGCACCGGCAGCGCCAGCGCCGCCCCACTGCCCTCGCCCAGGCGCAGCTCGAGGTCGAGGAGCGGCTCGAGCCCGAGCGCCTCGAGGACGAGCGCATGGCCGGGCTCCGGTGAGCGGTGCGAGGCGACGAGGTAGCCACCGAGGGCCGGCGCGAGCCGCGTGGCGACGAGCGCCGCGACGCTGGAGATGAACCCGTCGAGCAGCACGACCGCATGCCCGCCGGCAGCGCCCAGCGCGACGCCCGCGAGCACCGCCAGCTCGAAGCCTCCGACGACAGCGAGCGTGCCGATCGGGTCGTCGGCCCGAGGCTGATTCACGGCGAGCATCCGGCGAACGACATCGACCTTGTGAGCGACACCGCCGTCGTCCAGGCCCGTCCCCCGGCCGCATGCGATGGCCGGATCGCTGCCGAGCAGCGCGCACGCGAGCGCCGCGGCGACGGTCGTGTTGCCGATGCCCATCTCCCCGAGTGCGACGACGCCCGCGCCCGTGTCGGCGAGCTCGCGGCCGAGCGCTGCACCGCGAGCGAGCCCTTCCACCGCGACGGGTCGCTCCATGGCCGGCCCGCCGGCGGCGTTGGCGGTGCCTCGACCGAGCGAGAGGTTCCGCAGGCCCGGAAAGCTCGGGCGCGAGACGACGCCGGCGTCCACGACGACGAGCCGGGCCCCCGCGTTCCGGCAGAGCACGGCGACCGCAGCGCCTCCCGTGGCGAAGTTCCTCAACATCTGACCGGTCACCTCCTGCGGATACGCACTCACGCCCTCGTGGGCGACGCCGTGATCGCCGGCGGCGACCACGACCACCGGCTCGAGCGGCGCGGGTCGCACCGAGCCACGGACGGCGGCGATCTGCGTCGCCAGATCCTCTAGCCGGCCGAGGCTCTGGCGCGGCTTCGTCTTCGCGTCCAGTGCCGCCCGTGCGTCACTCGCGACAGCTTCGTCGAGCCGTGCGACGCCGCGAACGGCCTCGTCGAGGTCCGCGTCGAAGCTCACACCTTCTCACCGCGGGGAGGCAGGAACGCAGTCGTCGCCTCGAGCGGCAGCAGCCGACCCGCGACGACGAACGCAGCGCGGTCGGAGGATTCGACCCAGATCCTGTTGACCGTACCGAGCACGTCGCGGTACGCGCGCCCCAGCGGTGTCGCGGGCACCACGCCGAGCCCCACCTCGTTCGTGACCGCGATCGTGAGCCCCCGTCTCGCGGCGGCGGCCTCGGCACAGGCGAGTGCAGCCGACTCGACGGCCGCCGCGTCGTCGCCGCGGAGCATCAGATTCGAGACCCAGAGCGAGAGGCAGTCGACGACGCACGTCGCCCCGTCGCCGACCGAGGCAAGCGCACGGGCGAGGTCGAGCGGCTCCTCGACCGTCAGCCATCCGCTCGGCCGGTCGGCGCGATGCGCGGCGATCCGCTCCACCATCTCCTCGTCGAGCGCCTCCGCGGTCGCGACGAAGGCGACCTCGGCCCCGGTGTCGGCCGCGAGCTCGAGCGCCAGCCGCGACTTGCCGCTGCGCGCGCCGCCGAGGACGACGACGAGGCTCATCTTCCGGGGCGCGCGGGGACGACCGCGAGCCGCTCGTCCACGAGGACGACCCGGATGTGCGCGTCGTAGTGGAGCGCGATCGACTCCTCGGTCAGCACGTCGACGGGCGAGCCGTCGGCCGCGACGCGCCCCTCGTCGAGCAGCACCATCCGGTCGGCGTACTGGGCGGCGAGCGTCAGGTCGTGCATCGCTGCGACGAGCGTGAGCTCGGACTCCGATCGCAGCGTGTCGAGCAGCTCCAGCGCCTGCTGCTGATGGCCGATGTCGAGCGCGGCGGTGGGCTCGTCGAGAAGGACGATGCGTGCCTCCTGGGCAAGCGCACGTGCGACCACGACGCGTTGACGCTCTCCTCCGCTGAGAGTCCCGAGGGCGCGCTCGCGATGTTCGAGGAGATCGAGGCGGGCGAGGGTTCGAGTCGCGGCCTCCCGGTCGGCGGCCGACTCGCGTGCGAGCGGTCCCAGGTGAGGCGTTCGGCCGAGCAGCACGTACTCCGCGACGGTCATCCACGGCGGCGTGACCGGCTCCTGCGGCACGACGGCGATGGCGCGCGCCCAGTCACGACGACCGAGTGTGGTGGTCGGGACATCGTGCAGCGTGATCGTCCCGTCGTGCGGGAGGAGGCCCGCCAGGGCTCGCAGCAGCGTCGTCTTGCCCGCTCCGTTCGGCCCGATCAACCCCACCCACTGGCCCTCGGGGACATCGAGGTCGACGTCGCGCACGACGGCCCTCCCTCCGAGCCGAACGGTGATGCCGCGCGCCGAGATCGCGCTCACGCGCGGCCTCGCATCGTGCGCAACGCGATCGCGAAGAACGGCGCGCCGAAGAACGCCGTGACGACACCGATCGGCAGCTCCGCGGGCGACAGCACCGTGCGTGCGATCACGTCGCAGAGCACGAGGAACCCGGCGCCGACGATAAACGAGAGCGGAAGGAGACCGCGGTAGCTCGTCCCGGCGAGCAGGCGAATCGTGTGGGGCACGATGATCCCGACAAAGGCGATCAAGCCGCTGACGGCCACGGCCGCGGCCGTCCCGATCGTCGCGACGACGACGAGCAGCAGCCTCACCCGCCCGACGTCGACGCCTAGGCTGGCCGCCTCCGTGTCGCCCAGGCTGAGCACGTCGAGCACGCGCCGGAAGACGAGGATCACGGCCGTCGCGACGATCACGTACGGGGCGAGCACCGCTACGTCGCTCCAGCCCGAGCTTGGGAGCGCACCGAGAATCCACGAGTAGACCTCCTGGAGCGTGTCCGAGTTCTGCTGCTGCACGAACGTCTGGATCGCGGTGAAGAAGCTCGCCACAACGACACCGGCGAGCACGAACGTCGTGGCGTCCCGTTCCCGGCCGGCCGAGCGGCTAATCACCCATGTGACGATCACTGCCGCGGCCCCGCCCAGAAACGCGGCGACCGGAAGGAGTTGCTGTCCCGCGAGCACGCGCGGGAGGTACGAGATCGCCATCGTCGCGCCGAGACCCGCACCGGCCGCGACCCCGAGGAGATACGGATCGGCGAGCGGGTTGTGGAAGACGCCCTGGTAGGTCGCGCCCGCGACGGCGAGCATGCCGCCCACGAGCGCGGCGAGCAAGACCCGGGGGACTCGGAGCTCCCAGAGGATCGTCTCCTCCGTCGCGTCGAGCGGCGTCGAATCCACCAGCCCGAGCCGAGCGAGGAGCGAGCGGACGGCATCGCCGATTCCGATGTCGAGTGGGCCGGCAAGGACCCCGACGACGATCGAGACGACGAGGAAGGCGGTCGCCGCCAGCGCCCACGCGGGTGAGACACCCCGGGCCCTGACCGCCTCGGTGGAGGCGACGGCCGGCTTCGCTTCGATTGCGCTCACGGGATACGCCGCGGCGGCTGCCTACGTCCCCACGCGGCCCAGCGCCGTGCCCACGGCACGGACGAAGTTCACGAGCCTCGGGCCCCAGCGGGACGCGATGGAGTCGTCGATCCGCAGGATCGACCGGTTCCGCACCGCCTTGATGCCCGACCAGCCGGGCCGCGAGGCGACCGTGTCCGCGTTCTGGCCGCAGCAGACCGAGTCCGCGAGCACGACAAGATCCGGGTTCGACGAGACGATGAACTCCGGCGACAGCTGAGGGTAATCGGACCCGCCGGGAGCCGCGTCGGCGACGTTCTTCAGGCCGAAGAGCGAGTAGACGCGCCCGACGAACGTGTTGGACGTTGCGGAGAAGAAGCTCGGATCGAGCTCGTGGTACACGGTCGCACCGTCGGCCGCGGGCTTGCGCTTCGCGACGATCCGCGCGATCTGCGCCTTCATCCGTGAGACGAGCGTCCCCGCCCGTGGTCCATGGCCCGTCATCGTGCCCAGCTGGCGGATCTGCTGGTAGGCACCCCGGATCGTGGTCGACGGCTTGTGGAAGACCACCGGGATGCCGAGCTTCGACAGCGCCGAGACGAGATCTTTCGGGTCGTAGGCGACGATCACGAGATCGGGCCGGTACGCGGCGATCGCCTCCACGTTTGGTGTGAACCCCGACAGTGCGGTCTTCGGCGCGTTCTTCGGATAGTCGGACTGGTCGTCGACGGCGATCACCTGACGCCCGGCGCCGATCGCGAAGAGCGACTCCGTCGACGTCGGTGAGAGTGAGACGATCCTCGTCGGCCGCTTCGAGACCGTGACCTTCCCGTTGCCGGCGGTGATCGTGACGGGGAACGGCGTGGCCGCCGTACCCGAGTTGGACGCGAGCGCCGTTGAGGCGAGCGCGGCCGCAAGGACCAGGGTCGCCGCTAGGGCGAAACGACGTGACATCGATGCATCTCCTTCTCCCTTCCGCGAGGGCGTCGAGGCGTCGGAGAGCGGCAGGTCTTCTGACTCGGGGCGCTCCTCCCCCGCCGCCTTCCCAGCCCGTGGGCCAGTGGCGTCGTGGCGGGCGAGCATCTCCCCTCACAGCGGCGGGACCGTCCCGGACTTGCACCGGGTTCCCTCACCGCGCTCCGTATGTGCCGGCGAGCCTACCATTCCACGATGTCCGCTCCTGCCGTCCCGGCCCGCCGCTCCGTGCTCGCCGCGTGGCTGCCCGTCGCTCTCTGGGCGGCGGTGATCTTCGCCTTCTCCTCTATCCCGAGCCTCTCGACGGACCTCGGCACCGCGGACACCATCCTGCGCAAGCTGGCCCACCTCGCGGAATACGCGATTCTCGGTGCGCTCCTGTACCGCGCCGTGCGCCGCCCGGCCCTCGCGGTCGCGCTCGCGGCGCTCTACGCCGTCTCCGACGAGATCCACCAGACGTTCGTCGAGGGGCGCGTCGGCGCACCGCTCGACGTCGGCATCGACACGCTCGGCGCGCTCGTCGGCGTACTGGTATGGGTGCGGCTTTCGCGAACGGGGCTGCTGAGCCGCGCCACATAGAATCTGCTCATGGACCGTCCCGACGTCCCCGATCGTCAGCTCGACGCCCTGCTCGAGCGGCTCGACCGCATCGCCGGCCAGCTGGAGCGGATCGACGGCCGCCTCGAGTCGCACGAGGGGCTCATCCTCGTCGCACGCGAGCTGCGCGCGCTCAACGACTCGCTCAACGCGGTCGCCTACGCGGCGCTCGGGCAGAGCCCGCAAGTGCGGCGGCGCGCCGGCTGACGTTCTCGGTGTCCGACTTCAGTCGGACACCTGCGTACGAGGTGTCGGACGGAAGTCCGACACCGTGGACGCTCAACGTGCGAAGCGGTAGATCGTGCCCCCGTGCGAGACGACGTAGAGCTCGCCGTTCAAGCCCTCGCCGAACGACGAGAGGCCGGGCACCTTGACCGACTCGAGGCGCTTCGCCCCGCCGCCGGCGGGCATGGACCAGATGTTGCCGCTGCAGTAGTCGCCGAACAGGTAGCGACCGGCGATCCGAGGGACCCCGGTCCCGCGGTAGACGTACCCACCGGTCACGGAGCAGCCTCCGTCGCGTCCGTACTCGGCGACCGGCTGCACGAGCCGGCCGGGCCCGAGGTCCTTGCTCTCGAACGAGGACGCGCCCTCGTAGACGTCCCAGCCAAAGTTCACGAGGTCCGTCCCAGGTCGCTCGAGGCGGTCGATCTCCTCGATGGAGTTCTGTCCGACGTCGCCGATCCAGAGGACGCCCGTCCGGCGGTCGAAGCTGTAGCGCCACGGATTGCGAAGCCCGAGAGCGACGATCTCGGGTCGTGGGCTCGCAAGGCGAACGTCGAGACGGAGCATCTTCCCGAGGAGCGTGTCCGGGTTCTGAGCGCGGTTCTCCGGATCTCCGCCCGAGCCGCCGTCGCCGAGGCCGACCCAGAGCCGGCGATCAGGCCCAAAGACGAGATGCCCGCCGTTGTGATTGGAGTAGGGCTGGTCGACGCGCAGGATCGTCCGCCGGCTCGACGGCACGGCACGCCCTGACTGCACCCGATACCGAGCGACGACGGTGTCGCCGTCGGGCCGTGTCGAGTAGTGGACGTAGAACCTGCGCGTGCGCGCGTAGTCGGGCGGGAACGCGAGCCCGAGCAACCCTTGCTCGCCGCCTGCGACGATCAGCCCGCGGACATCGAGGAACGGCGTCGCGCGGGTCCGCCCGCGCTCGACGACCCGAATCGTCCCCGACTGCTCGAGGACGTACAGCCGCCCGGGCTCTCCGGGCGCCTGCGTCACGAACACCGGCGTGTCGAAGCCACGCGCGACCGGGACGAGCCGAAGCGAGGGGGAAGCAGCGAGGGACGAGCCGACCACGACCGCCCCACAGAGCGCTGCGACGACGAGCGCGACCCGGGCCACGATTCGAGGGTACCGGTCGCGGATCCTCCGCCGCCGGGCGGGAGGGGTACGCTCCGGCCCGCATGCGGATCGTGATCGTGGGTGCGGGCCAGGTGGGCTCAACGGTCGTGGAGGCCCTCCACGGCGAGCATGACCTCACTGTGATCGACGTCGTTCGCGAGCGCCTCGAGCCGCTCGCGTACCGCTACGACATCCGCACGATCGAGGAGAACGGCGCCAGCCGGCGCGTGATCCGAGAGGCCGGTGTCGGTGAGGCGGATCTCTTCATCGCGTGCACGTCGCGGGACGAGGTCAACCTCGTGGCGTGCTCCTTCGCGCGTGTCGAGGCGCCCCGGGCGACGACCGTGATCCGCACGTCGAACGTGGAGTACATCGACCTCTGGCGCGAGGGCCGCCTGGACGTCGACTTCGCCGTGTCGTCCGAGATCGAGACCGCGCACGCCGTGTCGCGCTCGATCGGCATGCCCGCGGCACGGCAAACCGACGTCTTCGCGGGCGGTCAGGTCCAGATCGTCGAGTTCGAAGTTTCGGAGGGGGCGGATTCAGCGGTTGTCGACCGCCCGCTCCGGGAGACGCGCCTGCCGGACGACTCGCGGGTCTTCGGGATCATCCGCGGCGACACGGTGACGCTACCCCGCGGCGGCGAGGCGATCCATGCAGGCGACCGGATCGTGGTGATCGGCTCGCCGGCGGCGGCCCGCGAGTGGGGCGGCCTCCTCGCGCCCGGCGAGGGCGTCGTGGAGGACGTCGTCGTGTACGGCGGAGGGCAAGTGGGAAGCGCGATCGCCCGCTCGCTGACCACGCAGGGGATCGGCGTCCGATTGATCGAGCCCGACCGCGAGCGCGCCCGCGTGGTGGCCGAGGAGCTGCCCACCTGCCGTGTCTACAACGCCACCGGCACCGACGTCGACTTCCTCGAGCGTGAGCGGATCGGGCGCGCGCAGGCGGCCGTGTTCGCGATCAAGGACGACGCGACGAACCACTACGCGGCGACGCTGGCCCGCGTCAAGGGCGTGCGGTTCACGATCGCCGTCGTCCACGACCCGATCTCGACGCAGGTCTACGAGCACTCCGGGGTCGACGTGACGATCAACCCACGGGCCGTGACGGCCGAGGAGATCGTGCGGTTCGCGCACGATCCGCGGACGCAGCAGGTGGCGATGCTCGAGGGCGACCGCTACGAGGTGCTCGACATCACGACGAAGCCGACGAGCGAGTACGTCGGCCTCCGCTTCCGGGACATGCCGATCCGCGGCGCGATGATCGGCGCGATCGTCCGTGACGGAGAGGCGGTCTTCCCACGCGGCGACGAGGTCCTGCAGGCGGGCGACCGCGTGATCGTCTTCACCGAGACGAAGCGCGTGGCGGACGTCGAGCGCGTCCTGTGACCACGGAGCGCGTCGAACGGATCCAGCACCGGACATACCTCGGCATCGACGTCCCCGGCGCGCTGGGCCTGACCGGCACGATGCTCGCGTACCTCAGCCTGTCCTCGCTCGCGCCGCTCGCGGCGGCGATCGGGTACAGCGAGCCGATCTGGCCCTTTCTCCTCTCGGGAGTGATCGCAGGCGGGGTCGGTGTCGGGCTCATGCGGGTCGGCCGTCGGTCGCCGGGGCCGATCGGCTTTCGCGAGGGGTACCTCGTCGTCTCGCTGACATGGCTGCTCGCGGCTGCGTACGCATCGCTGCCGTACCTCTTCTCCGACGAGCCGCAGGTCGCCGGCCCGGTCGATGCCCTCTTCGAGGGGATGTCCGGGTTCTCGACGACCGGCGCCACGATCTTCACCGACGTCGAGAGCCTCGACCGGTCGATCCTCCTCTGGCGGCAGCTGAGCCAGTGGCTCGGCGGCATGGGGATCATCGTGCTTGCCCTCGCCGTGCTTCCCAGGCTCCGGATCGGCGGACGGCAGATGTTCGAGTCCGAGCTCCCGGGGCCGGAGGTGCACCAGCTCGCCGAGAGGATCCGCGACACGGCCCGCAGGCTCTGGCTGCTCTACATCGCCCTCACGCTCGTGCTCGTCGGCGTCCTCCTCCTGATCGGCCTCTCGGGCCTCGACGACGCGATGGGGCCGTTCGAGGCGGTCGGGCAGGCCCTTACGACGATGCCTCTCGGCGGCTTCTCGACCGAGAACCGATCGCTGGAGCTGTTCGCGCCGGTGACCCAGTGGGTGATCGCGCTGTTCATGGCGCTCGCAGGTCTCAACTTCGCGCTCCTCTACCTCGGCATCGCGCGCCGCAAGCCGAGGGTCCTCGTTCGCGACGAGGAGGCGCGCCTGTACGGCGGCGTGCTCGTTGCGGGCTCCGTGGTCGTGTTCCTCGAGCTCCTCCACGCAGATCTCTTCTCGGGGGAGGAAGCAATCCGCCAGGCCGTGTTCCAGGTGACGTCGCTCGTGACCGGGACCGGGTTCGCGATCACGGACTACGTGAGCTGGCCGACGCTCAGCGTGATGGCGATGATCGGGCTGATGTTCGTGGGGGCGTCCGCCGGCTCTCCGACGGGCTCCGTGAAGATCGTGCGCCACCTGCTCGTCGCGCGCCTGCTCCGGCGCGAGCTGCGGCAGACGATTCATCCCGAGCTCGTCCAGCCGATCAGGCTGAACGGCAAGACCGTCGACGAGCGGACGCTGCGCGCGGTGCTCGCCTTCGTGCTGCTCTACATCGGGATCTTCATCGTCGGCGCAGTGCTGCTCGCGATCGACGCGCGCGTGTCGGACGTGGAGCTCGGGATGACGGAGGCGATCGCTGCGTCGGCGGGAACGCTCGGAAACGTCGGGCCGGCGCTCGGCTTCGCCGGGCCCATGGGGAGCTACGCGCCGTTCAGCGACTTCTCGAAGATCGTGATGGCGATGCTCATGTGGATCGGGCGCCTCGAGGTGCTCCCCGTCCTCGTGCTCTTCACGCGGAACTACTGGCGCGTCTGAGGATCTCAGGCTTCCGCGTCGGACGGTCCGTCGGCGAGCAGGCGCTTGACGTTGGAGAACTGCCCGGCCTTCCCGACCACGACGATCGTGTCCCCCTCGAGGATCACGTCGTCGGGCTGGGCGCCCGCGATCGACTCCGACTCGCGCAGGATCGCGATCACGGTCACGCCGGTCCGCTTGCGGAACGCGCAATCCGCGAGCGTTTTCCCGTCGACCCAACTCTCGTTCGGCACCTTGATCCACTCGATCTGGAACTCCCCGAGCGCCATCTCGAGGTCCTCGACGATCTTCGGGCGCTCGTAGGCGCCGCCGAGAAGCGCGCCGAGCTGACGAGCCTCGTCGTCGTGCAACTCGAGGACGACAGCGGGATCCTCGTCTCGGGCGCGGCGATGGACGTACACCTCGCGGTCGCCGTCGTTGTGCTGGATGACTGTCACGCGGCTGCCGCTCGCGGACGTCATCGACCACTTCACACCGACCCCCGGGAGCCGGGTCTCTTTCAAATCGACTGGCATCGACCCTCCTTAGAGCCTCTCACAGTGAAGCAGCCGGCACGGAGGTGGGGACGTCGCCTCACGGCTCCGCCTGTGCCGGGAGGAGCGCGCGCCCGATCCGTTTCGACTCCTTCATCAGCAACACTCCGACCGTCGCCGTCGCGAGGACGTAGATACCTGCGAACGCCGCGATGTCCTCCTGCTCCGACAGGGCGAGTGCCGCGTTGCCCACCGCGAGCTGCGCGATGATGATCGTGAACTCGCCGTGGGCGACCAGCGCTGCGCCCGCGTTCAGGCCCCGGCGCGCGGAGAAGCCTCCCACGCGACCGGCGACCAGACCGACGCCCACCTTCCCGACGACCGTCATGACGAGGGCGACGAGCACGATCCACCCCACCTCGCCGATCGCTCCGAGGTCGATCGTCAGCGCGAACACGAAGAAGAACAGTGCCGCGAACACGTCCCGCACCGCGAAGAAGCGCTGCTCGATCTCCTCCCGCACGCCGCTCTCCGACAGGACGACGCCTGCCATCAGCGCGCCGATGGCCTCGGACATGTCGAGCTCGATCGCGATCGCGCTCATCCCTGCGACGAAACCGAACACGGCAAGCAGGAAGAACTCCAGCTCCAGCCGCTCCAGCAGCCGCCCGATCCTGGCGCCGAGATACTTCGACGCCGCGAGCGACACGGCGACGAAAACAAGGGCCTTCGTGGTCACACCGGCAGTCGTGGCCACGTCGCCTCCGCCGGTCGCGACGAACCCGAGCACTGCGGCGATGACGACGTCCTCGAACAGGAGGATCGCGAGCACGAGGTCGGTCTCGTCGTCCGCCAGCCTGCGGAAGTCGGTCAGCGCCTTGACCGCGATCGCGCTCGAGGAGACGTAGATGCACGCTGCGACGACGATCGCCGCGAAGCTGAAGCCGAACGCAGCGACGCCGACGAGCAACCCGAGCCCGGCATTGATGAAGAAATCGGCCGCGCCACCGACCCCTACGTGACGACCGCTTCGCAAGAGACGGTCGACGCTGAACTCGAGGCCGAGGAAGAACAGGAGAAAGATCAACCCGATCTCCGCGACGAAGTCGGTCACCTCGGACGGCTGCACGAGCTGGATGAAGCTCGGGTCGTTCGGCCCGAGGATGATCCCGGCGAGGAGGTATGCGGGGATCGCAGACAGGCCGAACCTGCTTGCGACGAGCCCGAGAATTCCGAGCAGCGCGATGGTGACGGCAAGCTCGGCAAGCGTCATGTCGCCCATTCTTTCCGAGGGGCGGGCACTTCGCCTCCGGCGAAGCGCTAGAAGAGCGACCTACCGCCGAGCCGGCGCCGGTTTGTCTAGCACTCGTCGGCTTCAGCCGACGAGTGCTCGCCGCAGCCGATCCTCGACGCCGGGCTTGAGGATCGCGATCACCTGGTCGCCGGGACGGATCACCGTGCTGTCGCCGGCCAGCTCCGCGACGCCGTTTCGAGTGACCGAGACGAGCCGCGCTTCGTCGGGCAGCGAGATCCCGGCCACGCGCTTTCCCGCCGCGGGTGCGTCGGCCGGCACCTGCAGCTCGACGATCTCGAGCCCCTCGCGCCGGAGCTCGAGGAGCCGCACCATGTCGTGCTCCGGCACCTCGTGCTCGACGAGCCCGAGCAGCCCCGACGTGGCGCACACGGTCTGGGTGATCCCGAGCACGTCGAAGTGCGGCTGGTTCCGGGGGTCGTTGACGCGTGCGATCACCTTCGGGACCCGGTAGCCGTCCTGCGCGATCTGCGAGATGACGATGTTGTCCTCGTCGTCCCCCGTGACGGCGAGCACGATCTCCGGCGGCCGGGCGATTCCGGCGCGCTCGAGGACGTGGATCTCGGTCGCGTCGCCGGCGAGCGCCACCGGCCCGAGCTCCGCCTCGAGCTGCTCGAATCGGTCGCGCCGCTGCTCGACGAGCGTCACCTCGTGGCCCATGCGGAGCAGCGAGCGCGTGATGTTCGCGCCGACCTTGCCTCCGCCTGCCACCAGCGCGTACATCAGTTGCCGACCGGGCTCGCCTCGGACGCGCGGACCACGTCGACGAGCGTCGAGATAGCCGTTTGCGTGGGGCACACCGTCCGGAGGCCCCGCTCGGCGTAGAACGCCGCCCGGAGCGGGTCGAGCACGCGCACGACGACGCACGCCGGCGTATATCGACGCTGGACGATCTGGCCGGTCACGACGTTCGTGTTGTCGCCGCTGGTCGCGACCACTACCGCGTCCGCGCTCGCAACCCCCGCGCGCTCGAGCACCTCGAGGTCCATGGCGTGTCCGACGACGAAGCCGCCGCGCCACTCGCCGAGACGCGAGAGCGCGCTTTCGTCCTCGTCGACGCACGTCACGTCCCAGTTCTCGGACGCGAGCGACGTCGCGACCGACGACCCGACGCGCCCGCAGCCCACGACGACAGCCTTCACGCCCTGAGGGTACTTGAGGGTCACGCCTCTTCGAACACGCCGTCGGGGAACGCGACGACGAGCACCTCGCAGTGGGCGTGCTGGAGCACGTGGTCGACGGTCGGGGAGAAGAAGCGCGACTGCCGCCGCCAGCGAGGTGACGAGCCGAGCACGATCAGGTCGGCGCCTCGCCGTGCGGCCTCGTCGACGATGGCGTGGCCGATCGAGCGGGCGTGCACGGCGTCGGCATGAACCGGGACGCCGTTGTCCTCGCCCAGTGCCTTCGCCTCGGCGATCGAGGCGGCAGCTCGCTCCGCGACCTCGGGCGGCAGCTCTGCGTCGAGCGCGCGCTCCCGTGGCACCGGGACGACGGTCACAGCCTCGATCCGGGCTCCGCTCTCCTTCGCGAGCGCTACGGCGGTCGCGACCATCTCCTCGCCGATGTCCCCGAGCTTCATCGGTACCAGGATGCGCCGGTAGGCGGCGCCGACCGGAAGGGAGCTGCGCGGATCGATGTCCTCGAGGACGCCGCGCCGTTCATGCCAACGCGTGGCGACGAAGACCGCGAGCCCGAGTGCCAGCCACGCGGGCCCGGCGTACCGCGCGCCCTCGTGCGTGATCATCGCCAGCACGAAGACGGCAGCGGTCAGCGGAGCACCGACGAGAGCGGGCAGCGGCACGGCAACGCCGCGGATACGGATGTCCGGCCGCGCCCGGAACGGTCGACCCAGGTCGGGTTCCCGCCGGCGCAACCGGATCACGGCCAGCTGCGCGAGGGTGAACGCGAGCAGGACGCCGAAGGAATAGGCGCTCGCGAGGAACCGCTCGTCGTCACCGACGACGACGGCGACGACGACAACCCCAATCGCTACGAGAGTGATGGCGGCGATGGCCGGACGCGAGACGAGCGTCCGCCGTTCGAGCCGCCCGATCGCCCGCGGCAGCATCCCGTGCGTGCCCATCGAATGGGCGAGCCGTGCGCATCCGGACATGGACGTCGTCAGGGCCATCAGCAGGATGAGCGCCGCGGAGAACCCGACGACCACGCGGAGCACGTCGACAACGGCGGCGGGGAGCTCGCCCTCGAAGGCCGTCACGATCCCGACGATTGGCGCCTCGAGCCATTCGTCGCCCAGCGCGGACGACCCGTCGGTCGCCGGAAACGCCGTCACGCCCACCATCGCGACGAGCACCGTCAGGACGACGACGAGGCCGATCGCCGAGAACAGCGAGCGGGGCAGCGTCCGTCCCGGCTCGCGGGCCTCCTCCGCGAGGTTTGAGACCGTTTCGAGGCCGGTGTACGCGAGGAACCCGAGGGGCACCGCGAAGAGCAGGTCGTCGAGCCAGTCCTGACCCGGGGCGAGCGAGAGGCCGTCGACGAGAGTCTCGGGTGAGAACAGGAGCGCGAGCCCGAGGACGACGATCAACAACTGGACGACGAGGTCGAGCAGCGCGACGACGAGCGCGGGGAGATACAGCCGGGTGCGCCGAACGAGCCGTACCCCACCGATCACGAGGATCGCCGCGATCGTCACGACGACATCCCACGGCGAGTCGCGGAGCGTGTCGGCATCGAGTGCCGCGCCGACGTAGTGCGGCAGGAACAGCGCCGACAGCGCGATCACGATGAGGTAGTCGAGGAAGAGCGCCCAGCCCGTGACGAAGCCGACCAGGTCGTTGAAGGCACGTCGTGTGAAGGTCTCGGCCCCGCCCGTCTCTGGGATCGCGGCAGTCCCTTCTGCATAGGACAGGGAGACGATGAGGAACAGAAGGCCCGTCACCGCGAGGACGAGCGGCGTCAACCCGAGCGCCGCGCTCGCCACGATCCCGAGCGCGATGTAGATCGACGCGCCGATCTCGCCGTAGGCGATGGCGAAGAGGGCCGGGGCGTCGAGGACCCGCTCGAAGCCCTTGATCTTGCGGGCCATCAGCGACCGCGCTTTCGCTCGAGCTGGATGCGGGCGATGCCGAGCGCGACGAAGAGGCCGCCCATCACGAAGCCGATCACGCCGCCGCCCTTCGCCGCCGTCACTGCGAGCAACGCGATCCCGATCGCGATGAAGACGGCGCCGAAGACGAATACCGCGTTGCGGTACCAGTTCATGCGGCGGCCTCGCGGGCCGTCGCCACCATCACCCGGCATGGCGCCCTCCGCATCACGCGATCCACTGTCGTGCCGAAGACGCCGCGGCGACGGCTGACAAGGCTCTTCCGAGGCGAGCCGAGCACGATGATCTCCGTCCCGCGCCGCTCGGCCTCGCGGACGATCTCGGCCGAAGCGCTCCGGCCGCGCACCAGCCGTCCCACGACCCTCACGCCGTACGTGTCGCCGATCGCAATGGCTTCGTCGAGCTCGTCGTTTGCGATTCGCTCCTCGCGTGGAAGTGGGGCATCCAGCGGCAGCTCGAGCGGAACCTCGACGACGGTGAACGCGACCACCCGCGCTCCCCGCTCCGTCGCGAGCCGCACGCCAGGTCGAGGGCGTCGTCGGAGGGACGTCCGGGCACGATCGGAACCAGGATCCGGCGGTAGGCGAGCGCGAGCGCCGCCCCGAACGCGGGCGGCGCCTTGATCGTCTCCCTGAGCGAGGCTCGCACCCAGCGGCGGCGGTAGAGCGCGTAGCCGGTCAGCCCCGCCGCCATCCAGCCGAGCCCGACCCACCGCGTCAGCGGGTTCTGGATCACGATCACCCCGAACGAGAGGCCCGTCGCGATCCCGCCGAACACCGCGAACAGCGGCCAGTCGACACCTGCGAACCGAAGGTTGGGCCGGGCGCGGTAGCCGACGTCGGGATCGGGGTCGGAGCTCATCCGCAGGCGCACCATCGCCGCGTGCGCAACGGTGAACGACAGCGTGGCCCCGAGGGAGTACAGCGTGCCGACGAAGTTGACGTCGCCGGGCAACAGGATCGCGATCGGCGCGACCCCCGCGAACAGGATCAGCGAAAGGTACGGCGTCTTGAACCGCGGATGGAGCCGGCGGAACACCTCCGGGATCTGCCGGTACGTCGCCATCGAGTACGTGATCCGTGAGGCGCCCACGATCCCCGCATGCGTGGCGAT
The DNA here is from genome assembly GCA_963810295.1 of uncultured Actinomycetes bacterium. Taxonomy (GTDB): domain Bacteria; phylum Actinomycetota; class Thermoleophilia; order Gaiellales; family Gaiellaceae; genus Gaiella. The sequence continues at coordinate 59,219 of CAWEMW010000015.1, read as the reverse complement.
GACGAGGATCGTCGCCGCGAGCACGCCGACGTAGATCTCGAGCATGCTCGTGCAGGCCGCCTTCGATCCCGAGGTTGTCGACGACGCCGAGAATCGGGTCGTTCGCGTACCCGCCCTCCTCGGGCGGGAGCGCGAGCAACGTGGTCAGCTCGCCGTCGATCTCCCGGACAGGGAGAGCGGACAACGCGATCAGCGGCAGCGTGAAGTAGATCGCAAAAACCGCGACCGCGACGAGCTTGTAGGCGTTCGGCACGGTGCGCTCGGGCTCCCGTGCCTCCTCGGCGAGGTTCGACACCGTCTCGACGCCCGTGTAGGCGAGCATCGCGACCGGGATGGCGATCGCGAGATTGCCCCAGGTCGGCGCCACCCCCCAGTGGATGTTGTCGACGAGGATCTCGGGGTTGAAGACGAGCGCGAACCCGAGCAGCACGAGCAGCACCTGGGTCGCGAAGTCGACGACGGCGAAGCTGATCGAGAGCTTCGCGGCCTCCTGCACGCCGACGGTGTTGAGCGCGACCAGCACGACGATGACGATCGCGCCGCCCAACGATGTCCCACGGGTTCGTGTTCAGGGGCTCCCAGAAGATCGAGAGGTAATGCGGCACGAAGAACGCCGACGTGGCGATCGTCACGACGTAGACGAGCATCTGCGCCCACGCTGCGCCGAAGCTCACGAGCTCGTCGAACGCGTGGCGGGCGAAGCTCGACGAGCCGCCGGCCTCGGGAAAGCGGACCGTTCCCTCCGCGTACGTCGCCGCGGTGGCCGCGAAGACGATCCCGGCGAGGACGAAGACGAGCGGCGTCAGCCCAAGGGCGAAAACCGCGGTGAGCCCGAGCGCGTAGTAGATCGAGGAACCGACATTGCCGTACGCCGTGGCGAACAGGGCGGGTGTGCCCAGCACCCGCTCCATGCGGACTTCACGGCGGCGCCTCGAGCCGGGCACGGCCGCGAGTGTACGCCGGTCCGCGGGCAACAAGGACGATGGCTAACGTGCAGGTGAACCGCGTGCCCGGACGGGGGCGAGTGGTCGGGGTCCCTGGTGGGTACGCGAGGGGAGAGCAACCGTCACGAAGGAGTTGAGCATGTCCGAGCCCAACCGGCCGGGAAGCGCTCCCGGCACGGATCGACAACCGCTCCTGTCAATCGCGCTGCTCTTCGTCGGCGCCGCCGCCGTCGCAGCGATTCTGAGCACGGGCGCGGCGGCGCGGTCCACGGTCCTCCCGGCAAACGTGTCTCCCCCGACGATCTCCGGGCTCGCCGTGACGGGCGAGACGTTGACGTCGTCCCTGGGCTCCTGGACCGGGACGCCACCGATCTCTTTCGCGCGGGTATGGGAGCGCTGCGACGGAGCCGGTGCGAGCTGCGCGGCGATCGGCGGCGCAACGGCCGAGACCTACGTCGTCACCGACGCCGACATCACCTTCACGTTGCGCGTGGTCGTGACGGCGACGAACGCCGACGGCCCCGTGAGCGTGCCGTCGGCGACAACTCCAGTCGTCACCGGGCCGATCGTGCCAGTGAACACCGCCGAGCCCGTCGTCTCGGGCTCGACTGTCGCAGGATCGACGCTCTCGACCACGACCGGCACCTGGACCGGCACGTCGATCACCTACGCGTACCAGTGGGTGCGCTGCGACGCCGGCGGCGGCCTTCCGGACGGCTCGGACTGCCCGTCCATCCCGGGCGCCACGAGCTCCAGCTACGCGCTCACCGGCGACGACGTCGGGCGGCGGCTCCGCGTCCAGGTCACCGCGTCGAACAGCGCCGGCGCGGCGGCGGCGGTGTCGAACCCGACCGAGACGGTCACGCAGTCGACCACGGTCGGGCCGCCGGTCAACATCGTCGAGCCGACGATCACCGGCACGTTCGTCCTGGGTCGGTTCCTGAGCGCGAGCGTCGGCAGCTGGAACGGCGCGACGCCGCTCACCTACGCGTACCAGTGGCTGCGCTGCCCCGCCGACGGCGGGCTCCCGAATGGCACGAACTGCGAGTCCATCTCGGACGCGACGAGCTCCAGCTACACCCTCTCGGCCGAGGACGTCGGTCACCCGATGCGTATCCGCGTCACGGCATCGAACGTCCTTGGGTCACAGACGGTCGCGTCCAACGCGTCGGCCGCCGTGCAGTCGTCCGCTACGTCGACCACCCAGGCGCCCCGCAACACCCGGGTCCCGTCGATCTCCGGAACGCCTGCGCAAGGCGCGATCCTGTTTGCGAGCGTCGGCACCTGGACCGGCACGACCCCGCTCACGTACACGTACCAGTGGCTGCGCTGCGAGGCCGATGGGGGTGGAGCGGCCGGAGCCGGATGTGCCGCGATCACCGGTGCGACGATCGCGCAGTACACGCTGACGCTGACCGACCTGGGGCGCCGGCTTCGGGTCCAGGTGACCGCTCGCAACACGTCCGGGACAGCGACGGCGACGAGCGACCCGACCGCGTTGGTGCAGGTCGCCGGTGCGACCCCGCCGCCTCCGCCTGCGCCGCCGCCTCCGGCCGGACAGCTCCCTCCGGGAGCCGTCCGGCTTCCGAACGGGAAGTACTCGATCCCGATCACGAGCGTCTCGCGCCCGGTGCGTTTGTCGATCGATCGGGTCGTGTTCACCCCCAACCCGGTCCGATCGCGCCGAACGACGCTCGTGCTGCGTGTCCATGTCGTCGACACCCGCGGCTACTTCGTGCGCAACGCGCTCGTTCTCGCCCGGCCGGTGCGCCCGGTCACCTCGACTCCGGGAGAGCGCCGGACGGCCCGCGACGGCTGGACAACCCTCCGGATGACGCCCCGTGCCAGCTTCCCGCTCCGGAACGGCTCCGTGCGCTTCCTCGTCCGCGCCCGCAAGCCGGGAGAACCAATTCGCGGTGGCGTCTCGACCCAGCGCATAGTGCAGGTCCGAACGAGAGGCTGAGCGTGGGGGAACTACACGGTTCCCCCACGTAGAGTCGCGCCGTGACGAGCCTTCGGCTGATCGTGCCCCCGGGGCTCGTCGAGGCGGTGCTGACGTTGCTCCGGGGGCTCGACGCGGTCACGAACATCGTCCACCTGCCAGGCGCAGGGCTCGAGCCCGTCGGTGACGTCGTCCTCTGCGACGTCGCCCGGGAAGAGGTCAGCGTCGTCGTCGAGCAGCTGACCGCGCTCGGCCTCTACCGTGACGGGTCGATCGCGCTCGAAGCGGTCGACGCCTCGGTCTCCGCCGGGGCGCGGGCGGCAATGGAGCGCGCTCCCGGCTCAGCGGCCGACGCGGTGCTGTGGGACCAGGTGGAGCAGAACGTGCGCGAGAGCAGCGACCTGTCCGCCGCGTACGTGCTGTTCATGGCGATCGCGACGATGATCGCGGCGGTCGGGATCCTCACCGACTCGGCGGTCCTGATCGTCGGCGCGATGGTGGTCGGCCCCGAGTTCGGCCCGCTCGCCGCGCTCTGCCTCGCAATCGTGCGCCGGCGACCGCGCGTCGCGCGGGCGTCGATCGTCGCGCTCGTGGTCGGCTTCGCGATCGCGATCGTCGCCGCGTGGACGCTCACGGTCGCGTTGCGGGCCTTCGAGATCACGCCCTCGGCGGCGGAGCTCGAGGAGCGCTCGCAGACGTTCTTCATCTCGCACCCGGACACGTACTCGGTGCTCGTGGCGCTTCTCGCGGGTGTCGCCGGGATGCTCTCGCTCCAGACGGCGAAGTCGAGCGCGTTGATCGGCGTGCTCATCTCGGTGACCACGATCCCGGCGGCAGCGAACGTCGGGGTCGCCGCCGCATACCGCGACTGGGACGAGTGGCGGGGCGCCGCGCTCCAGCTCGCGATCAACCTCTCGGCGATCGTCGTCGCGGGAGCGGCCACGCTCGCGGTCGCACGCTGGCGTCACGCGCGGCGGCGGGCGCGGCGGACCGGCGTCAAGAGACCGTCAAGATCGAGGCTGCCGACGTAGCCCGTCCGTCAAGAGCGCCCTGCGTTCGTTCCCCCGAGCGTACAACCGGGCCATGCGAGACATCCTGTTCCCCCTGATCGTGGTCGGGTTCTTCGCCCTCGCGACACTGCTCGTGAAGGCGTGCGACCGCCTCGTCGAGGCTCGCGAGAGCGAGCGCACCGGCGAGCTCGACCTGCCGTGAGCGCCGGCGACGTCGTCGGCCTGGCGCTCGCGATCGCGGCGCTGGCCTACCTCGTGTGGGCTCTGCTCTACCCGGAGAAGCTGTAAATGGGCTGGTCCGGCTGGCTCCAGCTCGCCGTGCTCGGCGCGGCGCTCCTCGTCTGCGCGCGCGTGCTCGGCGCGTACATCGCGCGAGTCTTCGGCGGCGAGCCGCAGCGTGAGGACCGCGTCTTCGCGCCGCTCGAGCGCGCGATCTTCCGTCTGACCGGCGTCACGCCGGAGAGCGAGCAGCGCTGGACGGCGTATGCGCGCTCGGTGCTCGCCTTCAGCGTCGTCTCGATCCTCGGCCTGTACCTGCTCCAGCGCGTCCAGGGCGCGCTCCTCCTCAACCCGACCGACGTGACCGGTGTGCCGCCGGCGCTCGCGTTCAACACCGCCGTCAGCTTCGTCACGAACACGAACTGGCAGAACTACGGCGGCGAATCGACCATGAGCCACCTCACGCAGATGAGCGGGCTCGCCGTGCAGAACTTCGTCTCGGCTGCGGTCGGCATCGCGATCGCGATTGCGCTCGTGCGCGGGATCACGCGGCGGCGCAGCGAGACGATCGGGAACTTCTGGGCCGACCTGACGCGCGCGGTGACGCGGATCCTGCTTCCGCTCTCGATCGTGCTCGCGCTGGTGCTCGTCGCGCGCGGCGCGATCCAGAGCCTCGACGGATTCACCGAGGCGCGCACACTCGAAGGCGCGACGCAGTCGATCCCCGGCGGTCCGTTCGCGAGCCAGGAGGCGATCAAGGAGCTCGGCACGAACGGCGGCGGCACGCTCAACGCGAACTCGGCGCACCCGCTGTCGAACCCGACGCCGTTCACGAATCTGCTCGAGATCTTCGCGCTGCTCCTGATCCCGTTCTCGCTGGCGTATGCATACGGCCGGCTGGTGCGGGACACGCGCCAGGGCTGGGCGGTCTTCGCCGCTATGGCGATCCTATGGGCGGGGAGCGCTGCGCTCGCCGGCCACTTCGAGTCCGAGGGCAACCCGAGGGTCGACGCGATGGGCGCCGTGGGCTCCAACATGGAGGGCAAGGAGGCACGCTTCGGCTCCCCGGTATCCGGGATCTTCGCCGCGTCCACGACCGGGACCTCGACGGGCGCCGTCGACAGCGCGCACGACAGCTTCACGCCGCTCGGCGGCATGATCCCGCTCGTCAACATGATGCTCGGCGAGGTTTCGCCGGGGGGCGTGGGCGCAGGGCTCTACGGGATCCTCGTGTTCGCGATCCTCTCGGTGTTCGTCGCAGGCCTGATGGTCGGCCGGACGCCGGAGTACCTCGGCAAGCGGATCGGCGCGGTGGAGATGAAGCTCGTGATGCTCTACATCCTCGCCGTCCCCTTTGTCGTGCTCGGCTTCTCCGCCGTCGCGGTCCTGCTCGACACGGTCAACGAGGTCTCGATCCTCAACCCGGGCGCGCACGGGCTCTCGGAGGTGGTCTACGCATACACCTCAGCGTCGAACAACAACGGCTCCGCCTTCGGCGGCCTGACGGGCAACACCGACTGGTTCAACACGACTCTCGGCCTCGCGATGCTCGCCGGCCGGTTCGTCCTGATCGTCCTCGTCCTGGCGCTCGCCGGAGCGCTCGCCCGCAAGCAACCTGTTCCCGCCTCCGCCGGCACGTTCCCGACCGGCACGCCGACCTTCACGGGCCTCCTCGTCGCCGTGATCCTCGTCGTCGTCGGCCTCACCTACCTCCCGATGCTCGCGCTCGGGCCGATCCTGGAGCACCTGCAGCTGTGACCAAGACGCCAACCTCGCTGTTCGATCCCGCGATCGTCCGCGGCGCCGCGCTCTCCGCCTTCCGGAAGCTCGACCCCCGCCACGTCGCCCGCAATCCCGTGATGTTCCTCGTCGAGGTCGGGAGCGTCGTCGTAACCGTCCTCTTCTTCAAGGACTTCGGCGACTCCTCGACCCAGGAGAACGTGTTTGCGGGGGCGATCGCAGCCTGGCTCTGGATCACCGTGCTCTTCGCCAACTTCGCCGAGGCGATGGCGGAAGGGCGCGGCAAGGCCCAGGCCGCGACGCTCAGAAAGACCCGGGCCGAGACGCTGGCGCGCAAGCGCTTCGATGACGGCTCGATCGTCGAGGTGCCGAGCGCGCAACTCGTCGCCGGCGACGTCGTCGTCGTCTCCGCCGGCAACTTGATCCCCGCCGACGGCGACGTGGTCGAGGGCATCGCGACGGTCGACGAGTCGGCGATCACCGGCGAGTCGGCGCCCGTGATCCGCGAGTCGGGCGGCGACCGCTCGGCGGTGACCGGCGGTACGCGTGTCCTCTCGGACCAGATCGTCGTGCTCGTGACGGCGAAGCCGGGCGAGTCGTTCCTCGACCGCATGATCGCCCTCGTCGAGGGTGCCGTGCGGCGCAAGACGCCGAACGAGATCGCGCTCGACATCCTGCTCGTCGGGCTCACGATCACGTTCCTCGTCGCGGTCGTGACGCTGCAGCCGTTCGCGATCTACTCGGACGCGCGGCAGTCGACGATCGTCCTCGTCGCGCTTCTCGTCTGCCTCATCCCGACGACGATCGGCGCGCTGCTCTCCGCGATCGGGATCGCGGGCATGGATCGCCTCGTGCAGCGGAACGTGCTCGCGCTCTCGGGCCGCGCCGTCGAGGCCGCGGGTGACTGCGACGTGCTCCTGCTCGACAAGACCGGCACGATCACGCTCGGGAACCGCCAGGCGACCGACCTGATTCCTGCGCCGGGCATCACCCCCGAGCAGCTCGCCGACGCCGCACAGCTCTCGAGCCTCGCCGACGAGACCCCGGAAGGGCGTTCGATCGTCGTGCTGGCGAAGGAGCGGTTCGGGCTCCGCGAGCGCGACCTCCACGGCGCGACGCTCGTTCCCTTCTCGGCGAACACGCGGATGAGCGGCATCGACATGGACGGCCGCTCGGTGCGAAAGGGCGCCACCGACGCGATCGCACGCTGGGTGACGGAAGCTGGGGGCTCCGTCCCGCCCGAGCTGCAGACGGAGGTCGACGCGATCGGCATCTCGGGCGGCACGCCGCTCGTCGTCGCGGAGAACGGCCGCGCGGTCGGCGTCGTCCATCTCAAGGACGTCGTCAAGGAAGGCATGCGCGAAAGGTTCGACGAGATGCGCCGCATGGGGATCCGCACGGTGATGATCACGGGCGACAACCCCTTGACGGCGAAGGCGATCGCCGACGAATCGGGCGTCGACGACTTCCTCGCAGAGGCCACGCCCGAGGACAAGATGGCGCTGATCCGGCGGGAGCAGGCGTCCGGCCGTCTCGTCGCGATGACCGGCGACGGCACGAATGACGCCCCCGCGCTCGCCCAGGCGGACGTCGGCGTCGCGATGAACACCGGCACGCAGGCTGCGAAAGAGGCCGGGAACATGGTCGACCTCGACTCGAACCCGACGAAGCTCATCGAGATCGTGGAGATCGGCAAGCAGCTTCTCATCACGCGGGGCTCGCTGACGACGTTCTCGATCGCCAACGACGTCGCGAAGTACTTCGCGATCCTCCCCGCGATGTTCGCGGGCGCGTTCCCCGTCCTCGACCGGCTCAACGTGATGGACCTCTCGAGCTCGCGGACGGCGATTCTCTCCGCCGTGATCTTCAACGCGCTCGTCATCGTGGCGCTCGTCCCTCTCGCGCTCCGCGGCGTCCGCTACCGGGCCGTCGGCGCCGCGGCGCTTCTGCGCCGCAACCTGCTCGTCTACGGCGCCGGCGGCGTCGTAGCGCCCTTCCTCGGCATCAAGCTCGTCGACCTCGCCCTCACCGGGCTCGGAGTCAACTGATGCGTCGCCAGCTCGTTCCCGCCGTTCTCACGTTCCTTACCTTCACTCTCCTCGTCGGCGTCTTGTACCCACTCGCCGTGACAGGCGTGTCGCAGGTCGCGTTCGGCGACCGGGCGGACGGCTCCCTCGTCCGCCGTAACGGCGTCGTCGTCGGCTCGTCGCTCCTCGGCCAGTCCTTCGCCGACGAGGAGTCGTTTCACCCACGCCCTTCGGCCGCCGGCGACGGGTATGACGGCGCCGCGAGCTCGGCATCGAACCTCGGGCCAACGAACCCCGACTTCCTCGCCTCGATCGAGGAACGCGTCGTCGCCTACCGCGAGCTGAACGGGCTCGACGACGGCACAGCCGTCCCCGTCGACGCCGTGACGGCGTCGGGCTCGGGGCTCGACCCTGACATCTCACCCGCCAACGCGAAGCTGCAGGCCCCTCGCGTGGCGCAGGCACGCGGGCTCGAGCTCGCGCGCGTGCTCGAGCTGGTCGACGACAACACGCACGATCGCACGCTCGGGTTCATGGGCGAGCCGCGCGTGAACGTCCTCGCGCTCAACCTCGCACTCGACGCCGAGCGCTGATTCCGGTGCACTAGGGGCGACATGGCCCGCGGCACCCTTCGCATCTACCTCGGCGCAGCGCCGGGCGTCGGCAAGACGTTCGCGATGCTCGGCGAGGGACGACGACGCGCGGATCGCGGCACTGACGTCGTCGTCGGCGTCGTCGAGACGCACGGTCGCGAGCAGACCCGCGCCCAGATCGGCGACCTCGAGGTCGTCCCGCGCCGCACCATCGAGTACCGCGACGCGGCGTTCGACGAGATGGACGTCGACGCGATCCTCGCGCGCAGGCCCGAGGTCGCGCTGGTCGACGAGCTCGCGCACACGAACGTTCCCGGGTCGCGGAACGAGAAGCGCTGGCAGGACGTCGACGAGCTGCTCGACGCCGGCATCACGGTCATCTCGACCCTGAACATCCAACATCTCGAGTCGCTGAACGACGTGGTCGAGCGCATCACCGGGATCGTCCAGCGCGAGACGATCCCCGACGAGATCGTCCGGCGGGCCGACCAGATCGAGCTCGTCGACATGGCACCCGAGGCGCTGCGACGACGCATGGCCCACGGCAACGTCTATCCCGCGGAGCGGATCGATGCCGCTCTCGGCAACTACTTCCGGGTCGGGAATCTCGGCGCGCTGCGGGAGCTGGCGCTGCTGTGGGTCGCCGACCGGGTCGACGAGGCGCTCGACGAGTACCGGCGACTCCACGGCATCGAGCGACCGTGGGAGACACGCGAGCGGGTGCTCGTGGCCCTTACGGGCGGAGCGGACGGCGACCGGCTCGTACGCCGCGCCGCCCGCATGGCGCAGCGGGCGAAGGGAGACCTCGTCGCGGTGCACGTGCGATCGCAAGACGGCCTTGCCCCCGCCGCCACGAAGGCGCTGGCCGATCAGCGGACGCTCGTCGAGCGCCTCGGCGGCACGTATCGCGACGTCGTCGGCGACGACATCGGCAAGGCGCTCGTCGACACGGCGCGACGCATGAATGCGACCCAGATCGTCCTTGGCGCGACGCGCCGGTCGCGGCTCACCGAGCTCCTCCGCGGCTCGGTGATCGGGCGCGTGATCCGCGACTCGGGCGAGGACGTCGACGTCCACGTGATCAGCCAGAGCGCGCCGGGGCAGCGCCCCGTCCGTCGGCGGCCGACCACCCTGCCCGGCCGCCGCGTCCTCGCAGGTGCGGTGACCGCCGCTGCGCTGCTCCCGGCGTTGACGGTCGTCCTGGCGGAGCTCCGCGACGAGCTCAGCCTGCCGAGCGTCCTCCTCCTCTTCCTGCTCGTCGTCGTCCTCGTGTCCGCGATCGGAGGCCTCTGGCCGGCGCTCGGCGCCGCCGTCGCGGGGTTCCTTCTCGTCAACTGGTACTTCACCCCGCCCCTCTACACGTTCACGATCGGCGAGGCCGAGAACCTTCTCGCGCTCGCGATCTTCCTGATCGTCGCGGTGACCGTGAGCGGCTTCGTGTCGCTCGCCGCCCGACGCGCAAGCGAAGGTCAGCGCGCGCGCTCGGAAGCCGAGACACTGGCGCGGCTCGCGGGGACGTCGACCGTCGTCGAGATCCTCGAGTCGATCCGCCGCACGTTCGCGCTCGACGGTGTCACGCTCTGGCACCGGCACGATCGCGACTGGACAGCGGACGCGGAGGTCGGCGTCCACGCGGACCGCAGCGACGCAGCGCAGCGCGTCGACGGCAACCACGTGCTCGCGCTCGTCGGGCCCGCGGTGCCCGACGACGAGCGCCGGCTCCTCGACGCGTTCGTCAAGGAGCTGGCCGGGTCGATCCACATCGAGGAGCTGGAGGCCGACGCCTCCGAGGCGGACGACCTCGAGCGCGTCAACGACCTACGTCTCGCGATCCTCTCCGCCGTGTCGCACGACCTTCGGACGCCGCTTGCGGGTATCAAGGCGTCCGTGACGTCCCTGCTCGGCGACGAGATCGACTGGTCGCGGGAGGACCGGGACGCGTTCCTCCAGACGATCGACGCCGAGACGGACCGGCTCGACGGGCTCGTCGGGAACCTGCTCGACATGAGCCGCCTACAGACGGGCGCGCTCCAGGTCGCGGCGACGCCGATCGGCCTCGACGAGGTCGTCCCGGCCGCGCTCTCGAGCATCGGCGCCCGCGCAGACACGGTCGACGTGGACGTCGCCGAGACGTTGCCGCGTGTCGTCGCGGACCCCGGGCTGCTCGAGCGGGCGATCGCGAACGTCGTCTCGAACGCGCTGGTCCACGCGGAGGGCGCTCCTGTGCGGGTCGTCGCGGGCTCGGTGGACGGCGGCGTCGACCTTCGCGTCGTCGACCGCGGCCCAGGGGTGCCTCGGAACGAGCGCGACCGCATGTTCGTGCCGTTCCAGCGGCTCGGCGACAGCCCGCAGGGCGCAAGCGTGGGGCTCGGCCTCGCGGTGGCGCGCGGCTTCGTCGAGGCGATGGGCGGCATCGTCGAGGTCGAGGACACCCCGGGTGGCGGGCTGACGATGATCCTGCGGCTTCGGACGGCACCGTGACTCGGGTCCTTGTCGTCGACGACGAGCCTCAGATCCTCCGCGCGCTCGCGGCGAACCTCAGGGCGCGCGGCTACGCGGTCGACCTCGCGGGAACCGGGGAGGCTGCCCTCACGCTTGCGCAGCGTCACAGGCCGGACGCCGTGATCCTCGACCTCGGCCTGCCGGGCATGGACGGGCTCGAGGTGATCCGGGGCCTGCGCGGCTGGACGGACGTCCCGATCGTCGTGCTGTCGGTCAGGGAGCGCGAGGCGGACAAGGTCGCCGCGCTCGACGCGGGCGCGGACGACTTCGTGACGAAGCCGTTCGGCATGGGCGAGCTCCTCGCGCGCGTGCGGGCCGCGCTTCGTCGGGCGGCCCCGGCCGACGCGGAAGCGTTGGTCGAGACGACGGACTTCAGCGTCGACCTGGCCGCCAAGCGCGTGACGGACGCGACCGGCGCGGACGTCCGGTTGACCCCGACCGAATGGGCCATCGTCGAGCTGCTCGTGCGCAATCCGGGGAAGCTCGTGTCGCAGCAGCAGCTGCTGCACGAGGTCTGGGGCCCGCAGTACTCGACCGAGACGAACTACCTGCGTGTCTACCTCGCCCAGATCCGCCGCAAGCTCGAGCCCGACCCGGCCCGTCCACGCTACTTCCTGACCGAGCCCCGGATGGGCTACCGGTTCGAGGGTGGCGCCTAGAAAATTCAACAGAACCCTCACGATTCCCTGGGACACTGCGCGCATGAAACGTTCAGCCGTCGTGATCGGGGTCGTCGCATCGGTTGCGTGCTGGTGCGCGACGGCGCTCGCAGCCCCCGCGCCGCTGTTCCCGCTGAGGGACGGCGCCACGTGGAAGCTCACCGACGAGCGAGGCGCTGCGCTCGTCGTCAGGTCGTCCCGGTCCGGGGCGGCGTACATGGTTCGCGGGCTGCCCGGGCTCGGCCCGGTCCGCCTGCGGGCAAGCGGACGCGACATCCAGGCCTGGGACGGGCAGGGTGCACGATGGGCGCCGTTCCTCAGGCTCGGCGCCGCTGCGGGAACGCGCTACCGGGTCGACCTGAGAGACGAGCCGCTCTGGCGCTCGATGGACGTCACCGTCGCGTCCCGCTCCGGCGTCTGCGCCGACACCCGCGGACGGGCCGTCCGCGGTTGCGTCGAGCTCGCTCTGCGAAGCCGCAAGCCGGTCGCCGACGCCGGCGTCGAGCGCCTCGTGTTCGCGCCGGGGATCGGCCTCGCGGAGGTCGTCGTGCAGACGATCGCCGGGCCACGCACCTACACGCTGGCCGGCGCCGGAGCCACGACCGAGTAGGCGTAGGGGCGCCGGGTTTCCCCGGCGCCCCTCTCTCCTCTTGCAGCTGCGTTGTCTAGGCGGCTCCGCCTTGCCGTTCGCGAGCAAGAACGATGCTCGAGATCCGCGCCGCCGCATTCGCCTCCTTCTTCGCGTTGCAGGCCTCGACGACGACGTCGTCGACGTACCAGCCGTCGATCCCGGTGCACCCGTCCATGCCGAAGTCGAAGCGCAGACGGACCGTGTCACCGGGCTTGACGCCGAGCATCGAGAGATCCACGAACGACTGGCCCCACGAGCCCGTGACCTGCCCGCCGTCCGTTCCGGTGAACGCGGGCTGGCCGGCGAGCGGGTTCGTGTTGCCCGCAGCCGCCGTCGCGAGCGTCGCGTTGTACGGGTTGAAGTAGAACGCCGAGCTCGGAACGATCGCGTACGCCCCGCCGTTGATCGAGAGCTTGACGTTCCCGCCGTCGAAGCCGAGCTCCGACGCGATGTAGTGCGTGAAGCCGAGCCGATAGGTGTGCGCGGCCCCGTTCGGGAGCCTGATCGACGGGCTCTCGAGCCGCATCACGCCGGAGACGTCGCCGGCGCCGCTGGTGCACTGGCCGTCGAGGTTCTCCGCGAACGCGGCCGTCCCCGAGCGACCGCCAGGAAGCGACGAGTCGGCGACCCAGTTCGTGCCGGGCCAGCCGGAGAACACGCCCTGGTTCGTCAGCGTCCAGCCGCGGAGGCCTTGGTTGAAGCCCTCGCTGTAGAACCTCGGCGGGTTCGTCGTGCCCGCACACACCGGCGGGGTGTTCGGATCGAGCAACGGCTTGAAGTTGCACTGGTCGGTCGGATCGGAGCGGAACTCGACCGCAGTGATCATGTCCGTCACCTCGGCGCAGTCCGCCGCCGAGATCGACTGACCGGACGGCAGAGCGGGGCCTGGGCTCGTCTTGAGGTCGAGCAGGGGCTCCCCGATCAGGTCCTGGCAGGACTGCTCGAGCGCATCCGCGTGGTCGTCGAAGTCCGTGGTCGGCACCTGGTAGACGCTCTGCGCCCGCCAGTAGAGGTGCGCCGCCTTCACGATCCCGATCGCGGCGATCGTCTGGCCGTTGTACGTGCCCCCGTCGACGAGCAGCGAGAACCCGTGGTTCGGGACGCCCGAGTTCGAGTGCACACCGCCCGCGTCGGACGTGTCGCAGTGGTACTCGACGTCCGTCACCTTTCCCGGGTCGCCGAGGCACGTCGGCGTCCACATGTCGCGGATCGCCCCGCCGAACGCCGTCGAGTCCTCACCCATCAACCAGCGGTACGAGTCCTCGCCCGCGGCCGGGTCGCCGGTCAGGCGCATCGTCACGTTGACGGGGTCGGGGCCGGCGAGATGGGTCCTGATGACGATCCCGTTGGCCTCTGAGATGCCGAGCGAGGGGACCGTGATCGTCGGATCGACGCCGATCATGCCGAAAGCGCCGCGGCCGAGCGTGTTCGCGATGACCACACCGATCGCCCCGGCGTCCTGGGCGGTCTTGACCTTGACCGTAAAGGCGCAGGTGCCGCGGTCGACGAGCGCGATCTTCCCCGCCACGGCCGCTGCGTTGGTCAGCGGAGTGCAGGCGTCAGTCGTTATGGGACCCGCCGCGTTCGCCTCGTCGAGCCCGAGGACGATGTTTGCCGTGATACCGCCGAACGTGAGCGGCGGGCCGAACTGCGCGCCTCCCGCGGCACAGACCCGCTGCACGGGGCTGTTGACGATCAGGACCGGCGCCGGAGTCGCGTGCGTGCTGCATGCGCCTCCGGTGCGAACGCCGGCCGGGCTATCCGTGCCGACGCCGTTGAGGCTGTCCACGACCTCGCCCCAGATGTCCGAGTAGGACTCGTTGAGGGCGCCGGGCTGCCACTGGTAGATGAGCCCGTGCGTCCGCTCGGTGTACGCGTGGCCCCACTCGTGTGCCACCACGTCGTCAGAGGTGACGCCGTTGCAGTAGTTGGTCGTGATGCCGTTCCAGTTCGCGTTCGGGCACGCGATGGTCGGATCGTTGTTGACGATCTGCATCTCCGCGCCCGCCCCGTCCCACGAGTCGCGGGCCCAGGTGTTGAAGAAGAGGTGGTAGGTGTCGCCACTGAACGTGACGATGTTGAACTGGTCGACGGTCAGCCCTGCCGTGGGCTGGCCCTCCTGCCAGACCTGATTGGCAGGGGCTCGAACCCGCTCGAACACCCGCCGGAACAGGGCGTCGTGCACCAGCGAGTAGCGGTTGACGAGCTTGCCCACGTGGGCGTTGACGAACACGAGATCGCGGATGTTCGAGCCGTTCGTCACCTCGACCACGTACACGAGCTGGTTCGAGCCCTCAGCGCCTCGAGTGAGCCCCGTCCGGTAGATCTCGAGCGTGTTGGACGCCGCACGCAGCGAGACGACCGAGACCGGTGCAGCCACGCCCGTGCTGTTCTCGGGCGGGTTGGAGGCAACGACTTCTATCGCGCGGGCGGCAGCCGCCGACGCGCTCAGCTTCGGCGTGGTGTCGACCTCGATGTCCGGGACGATCGCGCCGTTCACGGACGTCAGGTTGCCGCTCGCGTCGACGTGCGCCTTCACGACTCCGCCGAACACCGGGAGCCCGTCATGACGCTGCTCGTAGGTGATGTGCGTGGCGCCGAGCGAATCCGTCGCCACGTCCGTCTGGACGAGATCGGGGTCGGCGGCGCTCGAGCCGAGCACCCCGCCGAACTCGCGGACGAACTCGCGCGCCTTGGCCGGCTTCGACGCGGCCGCGCCCTTCGGATACAGGTCGCCGTTTTGCCCGGCGCGGACGAAGCCGACGAACTTCGTGCCTTTCTTCGTCGAGATCGTCACCGAGCCGCGCGCGGTGTCCTTCAGCTTCTGGACGAGCGCCGGATCGAGGTTCTTCGGACCTTTGGCCGTCGCGCCACCCGAGGCGCTCGTGAGGCCGACGGTCAGCGCGATGAGCGTGAGTCCCGCGAGGGCCCACATCACGCGGCGGGATACGGTCATGACTCTCCCCTGGTCGGAGCTTCACATCCGTCGGGCCGCAAACCCCCTCACGTCGGGGCCGACGGCGCAGCATGCTACACCGTCGAACGGAAAAGACAAGTGGCTTGCCCATTAGGCACTTTTCGCGCTGGCTTTGCCAGCGCGAAAAGTGCCTCTGAGCTTTGGCCCTAGCCGTGAATCGACGCGATGATCGGGATCAGGAGGATCGCGACGATGTTCGCGATCTTGATCATCGGGTTGATCGCGGGGCCGGCGGTGTCCTTGTACGGGTCACCGACCGTGTCGCCCGTGACGCCCGCGGCATGGGCCTCTGAGCCCTTGCCGCCGTAGGCGCCGTCCTCGATGAGCTTCTTCGCGTTGTCCCACGCGCCTCCGCCCGAGGTCATCGCGATCGCGAGGAAGAGACCGGTCACGATCGTCCCGATCAGCAGCCCGCCGAGCATCTCCGGCTTGATGATCCCGACGACGATCGGGATGGCGATCGGGATGAGCGCCGGCACCAGCATGCTCCTGATGGCCGAGCCGGTGACGATCGAGATCGAGGTCGCGTAGTCCGGCAGGGACGTTCCCTCCATGATGCCCGGGTCCTCGCGGAACTGGCGTCGCACCTCCTCTACGACCTCGCCACCGACGCGGCCGACAGCAGTCATCGCGAGCGACGCGAAGAGGAAGGGCATCATCCCGCCGACGAAGAGCCCGGCGATCACCCAGGGGTCCTCTAGCGCGAAGGAGACGTCAAGCCCCTCGTCCGCGAGCCCGCGGACGTACTCGTCGAACAGGATCAAGGCGGCGAGACCGGCAGAGCCGATCGCGTAGCCCTTCGTGACGGCCTTGGTCGTGTTGCCGACTGCGTCGAGCGGGTCGGTGACGCCGCGAACCGACTCGGGCATGTCCGCCATCTCGGCGATCCCGCCCGCGTTGTCGGTGACGGGCCCGTACGCGTCGAGCGCGACGATCAGGCCGGTCATCGAGAGCTGCGCCATGACTGCGACGCCGATCCCGTAGATCGACTCGTCTGCCGCGTAGTACGCACCGACCACGCCTGCTGCGATCACGATGACCGGGAACGCGGTCGCCTGCATCCCGTAGGCGAGCCCCGCGATGATGTTGGTCGCGTGCCCCGTCTGCGACGCCTCGGCGATCTTCTTGACGGGACCCCAGCGGGACCCCGTGTAGTACTCGGTGATCGCGACGAGCAGGAACGTCACGCCCAGCCCGATGAGAGCGGGCACGTACAGCTGCCAGAACGAGAAGCGGTCGTCGTCGAAGGCCAGCGTGACGGGGATGAACCCGATGGCCGAGAGGATCGTCGCGACGATGACGGCCTTGTAGAGCGCGTTGATGATCGCGTTCTCGCCGCGCCCGATCCGTGCGAAGTACGTCCCGATCACGGACGCGAGGATCGAGATGCCGCCGAGCGCGAGCGGGAAGAGCCACAGCTCGCCGGACGGGAAGGCCGTGCCGAGCAGCATCACGGCGACGGCCGTGACGGCATACGTCTCGAAGAGGTCGGCGGCCATGCCGGCGCAGTCGCCGACGTTGTCACCCACGTTGTCGGCGATCACGGCCGGGTTCCGCGGGTCGTCCTCGGGGATCCCAGCCTCGATCTTGCCGACGAGGTCGGCGCCGACGTCCGCGGCCTTCGTGAAGATGCCGCCGCCGAGACGCGCGAAGACCGAGATGAGCGAGCCGCCGAACGCGAGCCCGATCAGGTCGTCGACGGCCGACTCCGGGCTGTTGCCGACCCAGTCCGTGAGGATCCAGTAGTAGCCGGCGACGCCGAGCAGGCCGAGGCCCACCACGAGCAGCCCCGTCACCGAGCCGGCACGGAACGCGACCTTGAACGCGGGCGAGACGCCCTCGCGGGCTGCCTCCGCCGTCCTGACGTTGGACCGCACCGCGACGTTCATGCCGATGAAGCCGGCGGCGGCCGAGAGGAGCGCACCGACCGCGAATCCGATCGCCGTGCCCCACCCGAGCTCCGGGTAGAAGCCGATCGCGAGCAACGGCACGACGGCTACGAACGCGATCGTCGTGTACTGCTTCTTGAGATAGGCGGCGGCGCCCTCCTGCACGGCACGAGAGATCGCCTGCATCCGCTCGTTCCCGGCCGGCTGCTTGAGCAGCCACCAGGTCAAATAGAGGCCGAAAGCGATCGCGACGCCTGAACAGACGAGCGCGAACAGCACGGCATGGTCAACGAAGAAGTCCATCAATCCTCCGGGTCAAGGCGCACAAAGGACGCCCAAACTGGCGTCAGCGCGGGGGATTATGCAGCACAAGCCCGGACTGCGTCCGGGCTAACCGCTCGCCGTCTCGAGAATGCTCACCATCTCTGCGTATCCGTTGCCACGGGCGTGATCGAGGGCCGTCTTCCCGCCGTTGTCCGGGATCGCTACATCCACCCCACCCTCCTCGACGAGCGCACGGACGACCTCGGTGTGGGCCGCGTCGCCGCCGCCGAGGATCACCGCCTCGAGAAGCGCCGTCCAGCCGAGCCGGTTGACGTGGTCGACCTCGATCTCGGTCTCGAGCAGCCTCCGCACGATCCGGACGTAGCCACGATCGGCGGCTCGGATCAACCCTGTCCCGTTGTAGCTGTCCTTCGCATTCACGTCGGCGCCATGCTCGAGCGTCAGCTCGAGAAGCCGCAGGTCGTCTCCGACCTCGCTTGTCGCGATCAGGAAGGCGCTCTGCTGCGACGTGTCCTGCGTGTCGACATCGGCACCGGCGTCGATCAGCGCCTCCGCGACCGCGAAATGATTTCCGTACGCCGCGGCCACGAGCGCCGTGCGGCCTGCGGCGTCCGTTGCCTCGACGCCCGCGCCTTCCTCGAGCAGCTCCTCGACCTCCTCGAGCCGCCCCGCCGCCGCGGCCTCGATCAGCGAGCGATCGCGCGACGGATCCGACGCGGGCTCGTCGTCGCAGCCCGCAGCGAGCAGCACGAGCGCGAGAAGCCCCACGCGCAGGCCCGTCAACCTCAGCCCGCTTCGCGGGACGCGGGCAAGGCCCACGTCCCGGTGACCTGCTCGGTGTAGATCTCCTCGAGGCTCGCACCGTCGGCGTAGCGAGCGATCTGACGCTCCGCGGCGTTGCGCTCGGGCACCCGGAGCCACGGGGTGGCGCCGATCTCGTCGGCGACGGGCAGCACCCATTCGATCAGGCGCTCGATTCGCGCCCGCGCCGGAACGACGTCGCCGCGCTCCAGGTCGATGAGCTCGCCGGACAGCCCGTGGCGGATCGCGCGCCACATGTTCTCCTCGATCAGGCGGTGTGGGTGGGTTGGCAGCGGCTCGCCCTCGTCGAGCGCCCGGGCGCAACGGGCCGTGAGCGAGACCATGAACGCGACGAGGGACTCCGCCTCGGCGAGATCGGGCTGCGCGTCGCAGATGCGGATCTCGACGGTGGGGAATGCGAGGTGGGGACGGACGCTCCACCAGAGCTGTGTCGGCTCGTCGAGCGACCCCGTGGCGTAGAGAAATCGCACGTACTCGGCGTACGCGTTCCACGACCCGAATGCGTCCGGAACCCCGCAGCGGGGAAAGAACCGCGTGAATACCTGGGTCCTCGCCGAGTGGAGGCCCGTGTCGACGCCTTCGTGGAAGGGGGAGCTCGCCGACACGGCGAGCATCTCGGGCAACCAGTTCCGGAGTGCGTCGACGACCTGGACGGCCCGGTCGGCGCCCCGAATCGCGACGTGGGTGTGGAGGCCAAAGGTGTTGTTGCGCCAGACGACGTACTGCAGGAGCTCGTTGTTCCGGCGGTAGTGCGGCGTGTCGATGATCCGCTGGTCACGCCAGCTCGACCACGGGTGCGTCCCCGTCGCGCCGAGTGCGAGCCCGAGTGGATCGACGAGCGCGGCCAGCTCGGCGCGGCGCTCCGCGAGCGCCGCCGGGACGTCGGCAAACGACGCCTGCTTGCCCGTCTTGACCTCGACCTCGGAGGCGATCAGCTCTCCGACGAGGTTCGGCTCGAGCGCGGTCCCCCTCGCCGCCGCCTGGACCTCCTCGAAGCGGTTGACGAGCTCCAGTGTCTCGGGGTGCAGGAGCGCGAACTCTTCCTCGACCGAGACGGTGAAATCCTCGGCCTCGTCGAAGCGCTCGCGCGCCTCCTCCAGCAGCAGTTCGTGTGGCGCGCCCTGGGCCATGGTCAGGGAAGGCTAGACACTCCTCAAGGGTCTGCCCCGAAGGGAACTGAGCCAAGGCGACGTTGCGGTGAACCGCTGGAGGGGTCTGTCTGCGAAGGGGACTGAGCCGCGCGGAGCGTCGAAGGGCAGAGCGTCGGGAGACAGCCCCCTTCGGGGTCAGTCCCGCGGTTGAGGTCGGGTGGGGGGAGCCGTTGGCTCCCCCCACGTTCACGTACACCGATTGCACCGGTTGCCGGCACGGGCGTGGCCTCGTGGCGACACCCGCGCCGGCACGCTCGGCATCGGTCGGGGTGCTGCCGCCGGTTCCCTGCAAGTGGCCGTCCGGGTCTCGTCTCACTCCCGTCCCGGGGAGGGAGGAGTGCGAGATCGGAAGGCTCCGTGTGTCGTGGGACACCGGCGGCTCCCCGTTCGGAGGGCCGACCGCCCGCGACAACGGTCCGCGCGAGGGGCCGACACGACACGGGCCGTCAGGCGACCTGGTCGTGCCGGGCATCTCGAGCGTCGTGGTCATCGCGGGCAATCGTTCCCTTTCATCCTCGAGCGCCTAGTAGCTGTGGCGCTTTTTCTTGAGGCCGATGGTGAACGACAGCCACTTGTCGTTGTCCTCGACCTCCATCTTCTGCTCGGACTCCTGCTTGACGTAAGCGATGTTGGAGACCTTGGCATCGCCGCTGATCGCGACGCCGCCGTTCGCTTCCGCCGCGCCACCGGTGCCGTTCCCACCGCTGGCGTCGCCGTTGCCCGTGTTGCTGGCGATGACGTCTCCGCCGACTGCGTAGTTCTCGTTGCCACCGGAGTTCGCCATGCCTGTCTCGTTGTACGCCCCGATCGTGTCACCGCCGCGACCGGTCGAGCCGCCCTGGTTCGTGTTCGACGTCGTCGTCGTCGTCGGGTTGGCGTTCTGGGTAGCCGTGAAGCTCCCGTTCGTGTTGCTGCCACCGTCGGCCGACGAGGTCGCCGTCTGGGTCGTCGTGTCCGTGACGTCTCCAGCAGCACCTCCGGTCGCGGACTGACCGAGACCGTTCGAGCCACCGTCACCACCACGGCCGCTGTCGCCACCGCGTGCGCGCGGGTCGCCACCGTCGCCCGAGTTGGACGAGGTCGACGCTCCGCCTGCACCACCGGCAGCACCAGCTGCACCTGCACCGCCGTCTCCGGCGGTCGCCGAGGTGCCTGCCGCGCTACCGCCGCCAGCGCCACCGGTGCCGTTGCCACCGTTGCACGTGACACACGCGGTGCCACCGCTGCCACCGGAGCCCGAGCCACCGGTGCCCGCCGTGCTCGTCGCCGAGCCGGAGGTTGCGCCGCCGCCGGCTCCGCCGGCGCCACCGGCGCCGCCGTTGCCGCCGTTGCCGCCATCACCGGAGTCGGACGAGGCGTCCCCGCCACGACCGGTGTCGGCGTTCCCACCGCGACCACTGTTTCCACCGTCAGACGACTGGCAGCCGCCGGCCTGGACGCCGCAGTTGTTCTCTGCGTCGCCACCGACCGAGGTGTTGTCGTCCTCGCTGTTGTTGATCGCGGCGGAGTTCCCGCCGTTGGCGTCCTGATCGACGTCGCTGTCAGCGTCGTTCGACGCGTCGACGTCGACGTCGGTCTCGTTGCTGTTGGAGATCGAGCCGCCGTCGTTGCCCGACGAGCTCGTGTTGCCTCCCGTGATGCCACCAGAGGTGGCCGCGCCGGTGTTCGTCGTGGCGCCCTGGCTCTGGGAGGTGTCGTTGTTGCCGGTGTTCACGTTCCCACCGGCGCCGCCCGTACCGGCGCCGCCCGTGGCGGAGCCGCCGTTGGCGGTTGCAGGTCCGGACGTCGCAGTCCCGCTCTGGTTGATCTGAGCGTTCTGGATGGACGCCTGGACGTTCGCCTTCAGAGAGTCCTTGTCGAACCCGTTGAAGTCGGCCAGTGCGGTCGACGGAAAAACGAGCCCGATCGCGACGACTCCGAATGCGATCAGTCTGCGTGACACGTATCTCACTTCCTTTCGTCACAGCCGAATAGACACTTGCCCGTCGAGCCCGGGCCCGACAGGTCAGTTGGCGTGTGGCGAGAGGGTCAGACCGGAACGTCGATTGGTGCGAGAACGTCGGTCGGTCGCCTGACGACCGACCCTTCCGGCACTCGCCGCATGAGCGGCGGCACGAGCGCGAAGGCCAGGAGGATCGCTGCGATCCCCGATGACCCGGCGCCGGACGCCGCGGCTGCGAGTGAGGAGATCCACGTGGGTGGATCCCCCGCCGGCGGGAGCGGCGGCTCCCTGCCGGCGTCTCCGGCTCCTGCGTAGCTCCCCGGGCGCGTGTCGAAGCGCGCTTGCGTGGAGTGCAGGGCGGAAAACTGGGTTGTCATGGTCGACCCGAGCGCCGGTCGACCGTGCTTCGCTCCGAACGGCGCCATCCCGGCGTTCGCGGGCGCGCGGTTGGCGGGCGTGCGGTGCGCGGCCCGCTTCGAGGAGGCTGCCGCTCTGGGGCGGCCACGGAACAGGGCCGGCTCGTCGTCCATCGCGGTTGGCGTCGCGGGCGCGAGAGTCTCGGCCGCGAAGAGCGACGTTGGCGGAGCAGGCTCGGGGTCCGCTGCGTACTGCGCCGGCTCCGGCGGGAAGCAGAACGCCGTGAGGTCGGCGGACGAGACGGATGCCGCGCCTGCGCCGATCGATTGCGCGGCCCCCTGCTGTGTGACCGCGCAGTTCACGACGACGGCCGAGCCGCCGATACCGCCGTTCGAGGTCGAGACCGCGGTCGCGGTCTGGACGACGATCGCCTGCTGCAAGAGGTCCTGAATGTCGAAGTCGGACAGACCGAGGGCCGTCTGCGACGCCGCCTGGACGACAGCCGCCCGGTTGGCGGCGACTGCCTCGCTCGATGCGAGCGGCAGAGCAGCCGTTCCGGCCTGCTGGGCGGTCGTCGCGCGCGCGAAGGCGTCCTGCCCGACGAAGACGAGTTGGGCGGCCGTCTGCTCGCCGACGCCACGAGAGCGGGCCGCAGTCTGCTCGGCGCCTTGCTCGACGAGGGCGAGCCCGCCGGCCGACGCCGAAGCGGTGGCCTTCCCGCCGCCGACGCGCGAGCGGCGCGTCCCGGCCTGGTCGACGGTCGAGGCGGCGTCGACAGCCTGCTCGACGAGCGTGAGCTGGCCGACCCACTGGTCGAGGGTGGCGCCTTCGACCGCGCCGTCCTGGGTGATCGACTGGTCGACGGCGACTGTTCCGCCGGCCGACGCGTGCCCGGTCGCGCTGTGGGAGCCGGCCCCCGTGAGCAGTGCATCGTGCTGGGAGGTCGCCGACTCCGCGTAACCGGTCTGTGCAACATCGACCTGCTGGCCGCCCCATTGGTCGCCGGTCGCGTCGTCGCCCGTCACGAGGACCTGCGACGCCTCCTGCATCACCGTCGCCTCGACGACGGCGGTGGCGACGCTCTCGGCGATGTTGGACTGGCGGAGCGGGTCGAAGCCCCACGCGAACGACTCGATGCCCGTCTGGCGTGGCGGTCGCGACGGCCTCGACGTTCTGCGTGACGTCAACCAACTGGCCGAGGTACTGCGTGCCGTCTCCGGCGCCGTCCTGCGTCACGCTCTGGTCGACCTGAACCGTGGCTTCGGCGTCGGCCTCGGCGCGAGCCTCGTTGAGCTGACCGGTTGGAGGTGCTTCCGGCCTGTACAGGTGCCTGTTGCCGGGTGATTTCGTCCGGTTGTCCGCTCCAGCTCCACGACCAGTTCCAGACCCAGATGCACGATTCGCATCCGAGCGACTGGTTCCAGTCCCAACTCCACGACCACCCTGCGACCCCCTGACGATCCCAGTCCCAGCGCCACTCCCAGGAGCCCGCCTTACGGCCACCGTCGTCGTCACCGGCCGCTCGCGACGTCACCGTTCCGTGCTTGGGGCCGCCCTTGCCCCAGTCCCAGACCCACGACGTGACGTCCGCGCCGATCGCGCCTTGGAGGCTCTCCGACTCGTCGCGCTCCCAGACCCACTCCCAGACCCAGACCTGCAGTCCGGCGGGGCCTGGTCGATCGAGGTCGGTCGCTCCGACGGCGACTGCCACCACCGTGTTGACGGCGTCGCTGGAGACGGCCACGGCGACACCATCCGCCGAGGCGGTTGCGTCGTTCGCCTGAGACACGGAGCCCGTGGTGCCGGGGCTTTCGACGCGGATCGAGACGCTCGTGTTTCGCACGTCGTCCTGGGATGCAGCTGCGTTCGCGCCCGATCCGTTGCTCGTGTGGGCGGAAGCCGAAGCCTCGTTGGATTGGGTGACCGACCCGTCGTCACCCGGGGAGAAGACACGGACCGAGACGCTCGTGTTGGCAACGCCGTCCTGTCCGGCGCTCGCGTTCGCAGCCTCGGTCCCTGCATTGTCGGAGGCGGTCGCGGCGGTCGCCCCGGCGACGTTCGACTGGGACACCGCGCCGTCGTCACCCGGGCTCCCGACCCGGACGGTCACGGCCGTGTTCCCGACATCGGACTGCGTGCCGTCCGCGTTGGCTTGCACGTCCTGGTCGACGTTCGCCGTCCCTGAGGTTCCTGTGGTAGCGGAAGCGGACGCCGCTGCGTCCGCCTCAGCATGGTTCTCCTGACCCACGGGCGCCCCATTGCCCGGCTCGTCCACCCGTACGGACACCTGGGTGTTTCCGACCTGCTCCTGGCCGGCGGAGGCAGACGCTTCGGCACCCTGGCCGATCGAGGCGCCCTGATCGGCCTGGGCCGCAGGCGCAGCGGGGCTCGACTCCGACGCGTGACCCGGAGCGTTCTCCGAGTTGCCGGGGCCGTCGGCAGCGTGACCGGGTGCGTTCTCCGAGTTGCCGGGGCCGTCGCCGGCGTGACCGGGTGCGTTCTCCGAGTTCCCCGGACCATCGCCGGCATCGCCAGACGCGTTCTCCGAGTTGCCGGGCGGATCGGGCGAGGGACCAGGTGCGTTCGCAGGGTTGCCGGGAGAGTCAGCGGCCTGCGCCGGGCTGTCCGCGGAGCTGCCGGGTGCCTCGGCGGCACTCCCCGGCGCGTCGGCGGCACTTGCGGAAGCGCCCGTCGGGGGACCGTCGTCGGCGCGACCTGCCGGTGCAGCGACGAGCGCAAGCAGGAGCGCAAGCGACCCGACGCAGACGACTTTCCCCCCCCTCACACGGCTGGCGATGGCCAGTGAGGCTCCTTCCCCTGATGCGACGCGGCCCCCTCGCCCCCCCGCCGCGATTCTCCCTGGCGAGCAGCGTACTCCTCTGACGGCTCCGTTTCTACCCCTGGCAACCGAAGCGCAACATCTCCCGAGGAATCGGGATCGCGACGCGGCTCAGGTGAGGTGGAAGTACAGCGCGTAAAGCAGCTCCACAGCTGGGTTCGACGTGTGCACCTGGACGTCCGAGGGCGTGTCGATGAGCGCTGTCGAGTAGTTGAAGACGATCTTGACGCCGGCTTCCACGAGACGGTCGGCAGCCTCCTGCGCGGACTCCGCCGGAACCGCCAGCACGCCGACGACGATGCTGCGATCGCGGGCGATCTCGTCCAGGTCGTCGGGCGCGTTCACCCGCACGCCCCCGAGCGATGTCCCGACTTTTGTGGGGTCGTTGTCGAAGACGGCTGCGATCGTGATGCCGTGCTCGGCGAAGATCGGGGACGAGGCGATCGCCGCTCCCAGGCGGCCTGCACCCACGAGCGCGATGTTGTGCTGGCCCTGCGTCCGAAGGATCTTTCGGATCTCGGAGAGAAGCGAGTCGACGGAGTAGCCGACACCCCGCTTGCCGAACTTGCCGAACCCCGAGAGATCGCGCCGAATCTGCGTCGCGTTGATGTTCGTGTACTCCGCGATCTCCTGCGAGGAGATGCGGTCCTTGCCCATCTTCTTCGCTTGCGCCAGCACCTGCAGGTACCGGCTCAACCGTGCCGCGACACCGACCCCGAGACGTTCCGCCACCAGCACTCCTCCACCCGAGTTTGTGACAACTGCGCACATTCTGCCCACGACGCTCGAACCCGGCCGGAGGAACCGGCCGGACGGGTTCGGCGCGTCGCGATCCCGACCGGTTCGACCCCCTGTTTGGCCTTTTCCAATCCAGTTGGTACCGTGTTGGCGTGTCCAGCGACAGCTCAGTTGCGGCAATCCTGTCCGAGCAGCCAGCGGCCGTTCTCGAACGGCTGCGCGAACAGCTTCAGGAGCGAATTGCGGACGCACGCGCCGAGATCGAGCTTGCAGAGAGCGAGCTGGTTGTCGTCGATCACGCGATCAGCGCCAAGGGCGGTGCCGAGGACGATCGGAGCTCGAGGAAGGCGTCACACACGGTCGATCGGGCGCGAGAGCGCGGCGGACGCTTTCAGGGCATCCCCCGAGCGGCAATCCTCGCCGTCGCCCAGACGCTCGCGTATCCCATCACTCCGGCGCGCGTGGTCGAAGCGTTCGCACGGCGTGGCGAGGCGGTCAACACCGAGCAGATCCGTGTCGCGCTCAACCGGATCGCGAACGACGGCAACCTGATGAAGGTCGGCCCGAGCGTGTTCGCGATACCAGGCTCGCTGTCCTCCGAAGTCACGGCGAGCGCGTTCACGGACGACGAGGAGGAGTAGCTCCCGCCTTAGACGAGCTCGCGGAGCTCGTGGGCGTCGACGTGGTACCGGAACCGCTCGACGCCGTCGATCTCCACCACTGGTATTCGCTCGCGATACTGCCGCTCGAGCGCGGTATCTGTCGTGATATCCACAACCGTGAAGTCGCTTCCACAAACGCTTCGCACGACATCGACCGCAGGAGCACAGAGGTGGCACCCGGGCGCGGTGTAGACGACGACGCGTGGGTTCAAGGAAACGCCGGTTCGCGAGGAACGTCGAGGTTAGGGGTACAGACCGCGGGTCGTCGTCGCCTCGGCGACGCGTTGCACCGCGAGCCCGTAGGCGGCCGTGCGCATGCTCGTTGAGAACCGCTCGCGCGCGGACCAGGTCTCCTCGAACGCACGTACGACGATGTCGTTCAGCTTCGCGTTGACCTCGTACTCCTTCCAGAAGTACTCCTGGAGGCCCTGCACCCACTCGAAGTACGAGACGACGACGCCTCCGGCGTTCGCGAGCACGTCCGGGAGCACGAAGATGCCCCGGTCCTCGAGGATCTCGTCCGCGGCGGGAGTCGTCGGCCCGTTGGCGGCCTCGCAGACCATGTGCGCGCGGATCCGGGGCGCATTGTCGGCATTGATCACCTGTTCGAGCGCAGCCGGGACGAGGACGTCGCACTCGATCTCGATCAGTTCCTCGTTCGTCGCGTCGTCCGTCCCCGGAAGGCCTACGAGCGCACCGTGCTCCCCCTTGTGGACGACCGCGGCAGGGACGTCGATGCCGTACTTGTTGACGACCGCGCCCTTCGAGTCCGACAGCGCGACGACGCGCGCGCCCTCCTCCGCGAGGAGGCGAGCGAGGTTCTTGCCGACCGTGCCGAACCCCTGGACCGCGACGCGCGTGTCCGGGAACCGGCGCCCCTCCTTCTGGAGCGCCGTACGGATGCAGTTGAGGACTCCGCGCGCCGTCGCGCCGTCGCGGCCAACGGACCCGCCGACCGCGAGCGGCTTGCCGGTGACGACGCCGAGCACCGAGTGGCCGACGTTCATCGAATAGGTGTCGAAGATCCAGGCCATCACCTGCGCGTCCGTCCCGACGTCGGGCGCCGGGATGTCCTTCTCCGGCCCGATCTCGTTGATGATCTCGGTCGTATAGCGGCGGGTGAGCCGCTCGAGCTCGCCGGGGGTGAGCACCTTCGGGTCGCAGACCACCCCGCCCTTCGCGCCGCCGAACGGGAGACCCATAAGGGCGCATTTCCATGTCATCCACATCGCGAGCGCCTTGATCTCGTCGCGCGTGACAGCCGGGTGGTAGCGGATCCCGCCCTTCGCCGGGCCGCGCGTGACGTTGTGGACGACACGGAAGCCGTCGAAGACGGAGACCGATCCGTCGTCCATTGCGACAGGGACGGACACCTCCACCGTCTTCTTGCACTCGGCGAGCACGCCGATCAGGTTGGGATCGACGCCGAACGTCTCCCCGACACGGGCGAGTTGCCCGCGGGCAAGCGCGAACGGATTCTCGCGCAGGTGGGTCGGCGTCTCGGTCGCGCTCATGTGGTGCGTCGCGCTCCTCGCACTGCGAGCCGACTCTAGATGATCTAGCGCGCGCGGAGCCGGAAGCCGACCTCGACGCTCGTGGGCGGCCCACCGCCGACCGGCGTCCCGACTACGCGGATGGCGTACGGACCAGGACGCAGGCGCGCTCCGAGCGGGCCGCGTCCCGTCAGGCCGAAGGCGTACCGACCGGGAAGGACGTCACGAAGCCGGGCCAGCCGACCGACGCGACGCGTGCCGCGGTAGAGCTCGACGTCCAACAGCTTCAGGGGCAGCAGCTGCGGTCGCTCGGGTGAGCCGTCGATCCGGCCTGCGACGAGGGACAGGACCGCGGGCCGCGCGTCGCTCGGAGCGAACGTCGCGGTGGAGAGCGCCACCCGTGTGACCACGGGACGCTTGGTAACCGGGACCGCGATGCTCCACGGAATGCGAAGCCTCGGGCCGCGAATTACCGACGCGCGCACTGCCCCTCCCAGCGCGCCGGGCGCGGCCGGAGGAACCGCGGCCCTGACGGACAGCTCGACCTCCGCCGAGGCTCCCGGCTGCAGGACGACCCGCTCGCGGCCCGTTCTGGCCGTGGCGCCCGTGGTGGCCGCGCCGCGCCTGAGTCGAACGACGAGTCGCCTCTGCGACACGTTCCGGAGCGTGATCGTTCCCGTCACCGGGCGACGGGGGCGGATGAGCGCGCCGAGAGCGACGACCGGAGGATCGGCGACGAGCTCCGCGGCCGAAGCAGCCTCGAGGTCGACGAGCCCCGTGCCCGCGCCGCTAACGCCGCGCCGCGCGGTCGCCACGAGGGCGCCGCGGAGCGCGCCCGCGTCGAGGTCGGGCCTCGCGTCGGCGAGAAGCGCAACCGCGCCGGCGACCACGGCGGCTGCCGCGCTCGAGCCGCTGATCGTCCCGTAGCGTGCCGCGCCGCCCTCGCCCCTGCCGGGCACCGACGTCACGAGCCCCACGCCGGGCGCCGCGAGCTGGGGCCGCGCCCCGCCGTCGAGCGCAAGCCCGGTGCTCGAGAACGGCGCGACCGCACGCAGCTCCGGATTGGTCTCGAAGGCAGCCGCGCCCACGGCCAGCTCCACCGGCACGCCCGCCGCAAGCGCTGCGCGAACCTGCGTCGCCGTCGCGCTCGGCACCCCCACGATGGGGACCTCGACCGGCTCGTCGACTCCGAGCGACCCGGCCGGAATCGGTCCGTCGACGAGGACGGCCCGCACGCCCGCAGCAGCGAGCTCGCGAACGACTTCCGGCGTTGTCGGCCCCGTTGGGAGCAGGGCAGCAGTGCCTGCCACGCGGCTGTAGCCGTCGTCGTCGAACAGCGGGTCGAGCGCGTTCCCCTCGGTCACCGCCACGACCTGGCGTCGCGGAAGCGCGGCCACGGTCGCGGAGACAACGCCGTCGGGCGGGACCGCGCCGCCGAGCGAGGTCTCCCCCGATGCGAGGACGCGCAGGCCGGCCCGGAGCAGCACGTGGACGGTCGGGCTGCGCTGCCTCGAGTCCGATGCCGCCACACCGAGCGCCGACGATGCGCCGCCCGGGGAGGCCACGCTGCCGTACCCGGGGCCTCCCGGGCCGTCGTTTCCCGCGGGAGCGACGACGAGCATGTCGAGCCGCAGCGCGCCCGCCGCGGCGCGGCCGAGCGGAGCGTCGGGGAAGGACGCGAACGGCTCCACGACGCCGACGAGCGCGACCCGCGCCGCATCGTGAGCGTCGCCGTCGCCGTTCGGGTCGACGGCCGCTTCGAGCCCGGCGAGCACCTGGTCGGTGCGCCCGTAGATCGACACGCCGCCGTCCGAATCGGGCTGCCAGCCGGCGACACGGACCGGGAGCAGCGCGGCGCCCGGAGCGACGCCGTGGAGACCCGCAGGACCGCGGACGCCGACGACGAGCCCGGCGAGCTCGGTGCCGTGCCGCTCGGGCCGGCCGGGCTGGGTCGGATTCTGCTCGGCCGAGGCGTCGCTTCCCGGGTCGACGACGTCGATCCCGGGCAGCAGCCGGCCCTGGAGAAACGGATGGCGCGTGTCGACTCCCGTGTCGAGCAACGCGACCGTGACGCCCGTCCCGTCGGCGCCCGGAAGCGAGATCTCCGCCCGACGTCCGCTCCCGGGGGCAAACACCTCGGTGTCGAGGATCGCGCCGGACTCGGGCACCGCAGCGGGATATGCGGCGCGGACCGGGTACACGCCCGCAACTGCCGGGTGGCGTTCGAGCGTCGGCAGGATGCGCGGATCGAGCGAGGCAGCGAATCCGTTCAAGACGCGCACATATGACTGCTCGGGGAGGACCGGCGCGCCTCGGGCTGCGAGCCGCGCGATCGTACGTTGCTGGGCCGCACGCACGTCGGCCGTCCAGGCTCGCATCTGGAGCTCGGTGGCCCGACCGCCGGCGCGCCTGACCCGGTCCGCGAGCGAGGGGGCCCGCAGGACGACGATCCAGCGGCCTCCGAGCTCGGGCAGCGGGCGGCTGCCGAGAAGGCCCTGCCACCCCTCTGCGCCCGACTCGACGTCCGCCGCGCCTGCAGCGCCACCCACCCCGATTGCGCACGCAACGGCGAGCGCCGCAAGGGCGGTCCTAGAAGCTGGTCGACGAGTACGCATCGAGCGCAAGGTAGTCGGGCGAGGCGAGGGGACGAGCGAAGCGGGCGGCCGAGGCCACCATCGCCGCGTTGTCGGTGCACAGGTGGAGCGGCGCGAAACGGGCGTCGGGCAGCGCGGCCCGAAGCTCCGAGTTGGCCGAGACCCCTCCGACCACCGCGATCGCCCGGTCGCCGGTCTGGTGGGCGCCCGCGCGAAGCCTTCCGACAAGCGCGCGGACGATCGCGCGCTGGTAGGAGGCCGCCAGGTCGGCGCGACGTGCGTCGAGCTCGTCGTCGGGCAGCTCGCGAGCCGCATAGAGCAGCGCCGTCTTGAGGCCCGAGAACGAGAGATCGAGACCCGGGACCCGCGCCACCGGGAACGCGAACGCGTCGGGGTCGCCCGTCTGGGCGAGGCGGTCGATCTCGGCGCCGCCGGGATATCCGAGGCCGAGCAGCCTGGCGCCCTTGTCGAACGCTTCGCCCGCTGCGTCGTCGAGCGTCGAGCCGAGCACGTCGAAGCCCGACCGGTCCCGGACAGAGAGGACCAGCGTGTGGCCTCCGCTGGCGAGCAGGCACGTGAACGGCGGCTCGAGCGGATCCGGGGCGAGGTAGAGGGTGGCGACGTGGGCGTGGAGGTGGTCGATCGGGACGAGCGGCAGACCCCGCGCCCAGGCGAGGGCCTTGGCGGCCGAGAGGCCCACCAGCAGCGCGCCGACGAGCCCGGGGCCCTGGGTGACGCCGACGCGTTCCACGTCGTCGAATCCGACGCCCGCCTCGTCGAGCGCGGCCCGAACGACCGGTGCGACGAGCTCGAGGTGGCGTCGGGAAGCGATCTCGGGCACGACGCCCCCGTACCGTGCGTGCAACTGCGCCTGTGACGCGACGACCGACGAGAGGACCTCACCGGCCTCGGTGACGATCGCGGCAGCGGTCTCGTCGCAGGACGTTTCGAGCCCGAGGATGCTCATGCCGCGCCGCCACCCTCGGCGGCGGCGGGCTCGTCGACGGCGGGCTCGGGGTCGCGCCACATGATGAGCGCGTCCTCGCGGTTGTCGGTGTAGTACCCGCGCCGGACACCTTTCGGCTTGAACCCGAAGCGCTCGTAGAGGCTGATGGCGCCGACGTTCGAGACCCGCACCTCGAGCGTGTAGCCGCGCTGCGCGTCGTGTCGTGTCTCGTCGAGCAGTCTGCGCATCAGCGCCGTCGCGACTCCCTTGCGGCGCGCCTCGGGGGCGACTGCCACGTTCATCACGTGCCAGGCGTCGACATACCGCGAGAGGACGAGGTACCCCACCAGCGCGCCGGTCTCGTCGATTGCGCCGAGCGACAACGAGCTGGGCTTGGCGAGCTCCGTCGCGAACATCGACCGCGACCACGGCGTCGGATACGAGACCTGCTCGATCAGCTCGATCGCGTCGAGGTCGGCGAGCTCGAGGCGCCGCAAGTCGAGCATCACGATGTCCATTGCCTTGCATCGGGAGCACGGACATAGATCGGCTCGATCGCGTCCACGGGCCCGAACGAGGTGGCAAGGCGTGCGTGCAGCCGAGCGTGGGGCACGTGACGCGTGTCGTCGTCCGCCGGCACGAGCGCGCCGTTGGCTTCGAGGACGTCGCGGTAGCGGACCGCGCCGTTCCCGACGCAGAGCCTGCCGTCGGCAGCGACGTCTCCAGGTGGTAGCGCCTTCCCGCCCGGGACGAAGACCTCGCCGCGCCGCGCGTCGATCACGGGCAACGCGTGCTCCGCCCCCGCCGCGAGCGCATCGAGCGTCGACACTCCGGCGCCGTCGATCTCGAGCGCGAGGGCGAGACCGCGGGCCACGGCGAGCCCGACCCGCGTGCTCGTGAAGCTTCCAGGCCCCGTGCCGACCACGATCGCCTCGATCTGCCTCGGCCGCGCGGAGGCTTGCCGGAGCAGGGCGTCCACGTCCTCGAGGAGCGTCCTCGCGATCGACGTCCGCTCCCCGAGCACCTCGGCATCGTCCACCAACGCGCTCGTCGCGACGTCAGTTGCCGTGTCGAAAGCCAGGATCAGCACCCGCGAGTCCTTGTACCAGTGAGTCGTCCTGGGCGGTGACGGCGACACGCCGCGTGTCTCGGGCGACGTGCTCGAGGCGCACGTGCGCGCGTGCCGGCGGGAGGGCGCCCATGCCCGCCTCGGGCCACTCGACGAAGACGATTGCGTCCTCGAAGTACGGCTCGAGGTCACCCCACTCCGCCGGCGAAAGGCCACGGAACCGATAGAGGTCGAGATGCGATACGTCGACTACGCCCCGATAGCGGTGGCCGATCGTGAACGTCGGGCTCGTCACGCGGCCCGCGACGCCGAGCGCGCGCGATGCGCCCCGTACGAACGTCGTCTTTCCCGATCCGAGCTCACCGGACACGAGCACCACGTCGCCGGGCAGCAGTGCTCGCGCCAGGTGCGCCGCGGCGGCCTCGGTCTCCTCGGCCGAGCCGCTCTCGAGCTCGATCGTCGGCATTGCTAGA
This sequence comes from uncultured Actinomycetes bacterium, assembly GCA_963810295.1. Classification (GTDB taxonomy): domain Bacteria; phylum Actinomycetota; class Thermoleophilia; order Gaiellales; family Gaiellaceae; genus Gaiella. The sequence continues at coordinate 26,715 of CAWEMW010000015.1, read as the reverse complement.
ACAGCCCGAGCTGGACCGGCTCGCGGGACGGCATTTCCGTGCGCGTGAGCACGTGCGTCGGCTCCGGCGCAGCAGCACGACTTTGTGGTGATTCACCACAAGGGTCGCCTCGCTGCGAGAGAAGGATCGGCAATCGGGCGACGTCCCGCTCGAGCACCTCCAGCATCGTCGGCGTGTACAGCGCGGCGGCCGGGTGATAGAGCGGGAGCAACGTCACGGTCCTCCCGCCGAGGGCAATGCACTGCTCCTGGCCGTGGACACGAGTGATACCGAGCGCGCGTCCGGAAAGGAGGGTCGTCGCGAAACTCCCCAGCGTTGCGACGACCGAAGGCTCGACGAGCTCCAGCTGGCGGTAGAGGTACGGCTCGCAGGCGGCGGCTTCCTCCGGGAGCGGATCGCGATTCCCGGGTGGACGGCACTTGAGCACCGTCGCGAGGTACACCTCGTCGAGGGAGAGGCCGACCGACGTCAGGAGCCGGTCGAGAAGCTCGCGCGCGCGGCCGGCGAAGGGCAGCCCGTCCCGATCCTCGTGGAACCCGGGCGCCTCTCCGACCAGGACGAGCTCAGCGTCGGGGTTCCCCTCCCCGAAGACGACCTGTGTCCGACCGTCGGCAAGGGGACAGCGGACGCAGCCCGCGGCGTCCGCGGCGACGGCGTCCAGGGCCGTTGCGCGCTCCCGGGCGTCCACGGCGGAAACTCTACGGACGGAACCGGCCGGGCACCGATCGCACCTTGACGCGCGGGTTGGCCTGCTGTTGGATCGCGCGAGCGGCAATCCACTCTTCGGGGGGCATCAATGAGCTGGTACGAGTTCCTGCTGTTCGTGCACGTGGCCTGCGCCATCATCTGGATCGGCGGCGGGTTCCTCTTTCAGGTCTACGGGATGGTCGAGTTGCGATCGGGAGACACTGCTGCAATCGCGCGCTTCGCGGGGAACGCCGGCAGGATCGGCGAGCGCCTGTTCATTCCGGCATCACTCCTCGTCGTCCTGGCAGGGATCGGGTTGATGATCGAGGGCAGCTGGTCGTGGGGCACGCTGTGGATCGTCTTCGCGCTCGTCACGTTCGCCGCCTCGTTCCTCGTCGGCGCCGGCATCCTCAGCCCGACTGCCAAGCGGATAGAGGCTGTCGGCCCTGAGACCCACGAAGGTCAGCGGCTGATCCACCGGGTCTTCTCGATCCTCCGCGTCGACCTGCTGTTCCTGTTCGCGATCGTGTTCGCGATGACCGTCAAGCCGACCAGCGATGACATCGGGATCATCGTCGTCGCGGCGGCGATCCTCATCGGAGGCTCGGTGTTCTTCCTCCGACCGCTGGCAAAGCCGTCAGCCGTGCCCGAGGTACGACGCGCCGAGGGTCAGTGACCGCAGCCGCAGCCGCCGCCGCAACACCCGCCGCCGCCACCTGACCCGGAGGCGAAGGTCGGCTTCTTGGCGGCGCCGTGGACGGCGAACGCGGAGAGCTGCTTGAGGACGTTCGCGGCGCCGCACTCCGGGCAGGTGACGACCTGCTCCTGGGAGCGGACGAGCTCCTCGAAGTGCTCCTCGCACTCCATGCAGGCGTACTCGTAAATCGGCACAGCCGTAGTCTAGAGGCCGTGGAGCAGTGGCGGCCGCAGACGCTCGTTGGCCGTCGGGTCACGCTCGAGCCGCTCGAGCGCCGCCATGCCGACGGGCTCTGGGAGGCTTCGCGCGACGCGCGGACCTGGCAGTGGCTGTCGATCGTCCAACCGGCGACACGAGGCGAGCTCGACGCGTGGCTCGAGCCGGCGCTCGCGGCGAAGGCCGACGGGGCCGAGATCCCGTTCGCGACGATCAGTGGGGAGCGGGTCGTCGGCTCGACGCGGTTCCTCGCCGTGCGGCCCGAGCACCGTTCGGTCGAGATCGGCTGGACGTGGCTCCACCCTTCCGTCTGGGGCACCGGCGCGAACGTCGAGGCGAAGCTGCTCATGCTGCGACATGCGTTCGAGACGTGGAGCTGCCGTCGCGTCGAGCTCAAGACGGACGCGCTCAACACGCGCTCACGCGGGGCGATGGAGGCGATGGGCGCGACGTTCGAGGGCGTCCACCGCAAGCACATGCTCGTCCGCGGTGGCGAGAACCGCGATTCCGCCTGGTACAGCATCACGGACGACGACTGGCCCAGCGTCTGCGAAGGGCTCACCACGCGGTTGGACGGGTTCTCGCTCCGCGCGAACCTCTAACCCCCCTTCAGAGGCACTTCTCGTGTCAGCGAGAAGTGCCACATCGGTGGGCGTTCGGATACGCTTGACGTTGCCCGGTATCCGAGAGGAACTGGAGCGCGGAATGATCGACACAGCGGTCGTCATCGGGGCGCGGGGACGCGTCGGGAGCGCGGTGAGCGCGCGATTGCTCGAGCGCGGTGTCGCCCTGCGCGGTGACGGCGCAGACCTCGTGCTCCTCTGCGTGCCCGACCGGGCGATCGCGTCGGTCGCGGCCGAGATCGAGCCGGGCCCGTGGGTCGCGCACACGAGCGGCGGAACGCCACTCGCGGCCCTCGGGCCGCACGAGCGGCGCTTCTCCCTGCATCCGCTCCAGACGTTCACGCTCGACCGCGGGCCAGAGCAGCTCGACGGCGCGTGGGCCGCGGTGACCGGCGAAACCCAGGATGCCGTCGAGGTCGCGACGGAGCTCGCCGAGCTGCTCCGTCTCCAGCCGTTCGTCCTCGCGGACTCCCGGCGAGCGCTCTACCACGCGGGCGCGGCAATGGCGTCCAACTATCTCGTCACGCTGCGGCGCGCTGCCGGCGGTCTCCTCGAGGACTCGGACGTCCCGCCGGAGGCGCTGGATCCCCTGATGCGGCGCGTGATCGACAACGACTTCCAGCTGACCGGCCCGATCGAGCGAGGCGACTGGGAGACCGTGGAGCGGCACCGCGCGGCGATCGCCGCGTCCGCGCCCGATCTCCTTCCCGCGTACGACGCGCTCGCGTCGCTCACTGCACATGACACGGCGTCCCGAGGAGCGTCGGCATGATCGTGGCGCGAGGGGTCGCGGACGTTCGCGAGGCGCTCCGAGACCGTGACGGCTCGGTCGGGCTCGTTCCCACGATGGGCGCACTGCACGGCGGTCATCTGGCGCTGCTCGCGGCTGCGCGCGAAAGCTGTCACACCGTCGTGATGAGCCTTTTCGTCAACCCGGCGCAGTTCGGCGACCCGGCGGACCTGAACGGCTACCCGCGCGACGAGGCAAAGGACATCGAGATCGCACGCAAGGCCGGCGTGGACATCGTGTTCGCGCCGTCCGCGTTCGAGCTGTACCCGCCCGGATACCAGACCTGGGTCGAGGTGACCGAGCTCGGCGCGATGCTCGAAGGCGAGCACCGGCCCGGCCACTTCCGCGGGGTCGCGACGATATGCCTGAAGCTCTTCACGATCGTCCGGCCGGACGTGGCGTTCTTCGGGCAGAAGGACGCCCAGCAGGTCGAGGTGCTGCGACAGATGATCCGCGACCTCCATCTCGAGGTCGACCTCGAGGTCGTGCAAACGGTTCGCGACACCGACGGCCTCGCGCTCTCGTCGCGCAACGTCCGCCTCTCCACGGAGGAGCGGACGCCGTGCGCTGGCGCTTCCCCGCGCACTCGCGACCCGCGACGCCGACACCGCGCGCGCGATCCTCGACGAGGCCGGCCTCGAGGTCGACTACGTCGCTGTCGCGCCCTTCGACCCTCCAGCCCTTGCCGCCGCCGTGCGCGTCGGCGCCACCCGACTGATCGACAACGTCCCGCTCGACGACGAGAGGTGAACCGATGAGCGTCCCTGCAGCAAAGCTTCCCCTTCCAGAGCTCGCCGAGATGAAGAAGCGCGGCGACCGGATCGTGATGGTCACCGCCTACGACATGCCGGGCGCGCGATTTGCCGAGGACGCCGGGATCGACATGATCCTCGTCGGCGACACGGCCGCGATGGTCGTCCTGGGACACCAGGGCACCACGGTGCCCGTGACGATGGACGAGATGCTGTTCCTGACGCGGGCGGTGGTGCGTGCGGTCAACCGGCCGATCGTCGTCGGCGACATGCCGTTCGGCTCGTACCAGGTGACGGACGAGGATGCGGTGCGAAACGCGATCCGCTTCGTCAAGGAGGCAGGCGCCGACGTCGTCAAGCTCGAAGGCGCTGGGCCGATGGTCTCGCGCGTCCGCGCGATCGTCGAGGCCGGGATCGGGGTCGTCGGGCACATCGGGCTGACGCCACAGTCGGCGACGGTGCTCGGCGGGTTCAAGACGCAGGGGAAGACGGCCGAGGCCGCGAACCGCCTGATCGAGGACGCGCACGCCCTCGAGGAAGCGGGCTGCGTCGCGCTCGTGCTGGAGGCCGTTCCGGCGCCGGTCGCCACCGAGATCACAAGGCGCCTCACGATCCCGACCATCGGCATCGGCGCAGGCGCGGAGTGCGACGGCCAGGTGCTCGTCTACCACGACCTGCTCGGGCTCACCGAGGGACACCTGCCGCGCTTCGTCAAGCGCTACGCGAACCTCTCACGCGAGATCCGAGACGCGCTCGAGGCCTACGCGGCCGAGGTGCGAAGCGGCGCTTTCCCCGGCCCCGAGCACACCTACGAGATGTCCGAGGAGGAGCTCGAGGCGTTCACGACCTCGATCGGGACGTCGAGCCGCTCGTCGGCTCGAGCATAGGGGACGTCGGGACGTGGCTTCTAGCCCCGTCCCGTCCGGGATGCACTACGGTCGGGACGCGGCTAGAGCCACGTCCCAGCATCGTCACAGCGCGCTGGGAAGCACCGCGAACGCCGCGATGATCACGGTCGCGAGCGCGAGCGCGCCGACGACGCCGCGCCACGGAAGCCGGAACGTCGCTCGGAGCCCGACCGCGACGAGCACGAGCGACCACAGCGCGAACGCTACGCCCATCGTGGTCACGATCGTCCGCCCGGTTCCCTCGTCGTCTCCGCCAGACCGAAACCAGTCGGCGCCGTATCCGATCGCGATCGTCGGAACCACGACCACGAGCGAGAGCGCGAGCGGCAACGCGGCAAATGCCACGATCTGCCGCGCGATCTTGAACGGCGCGTCCACGCCGACCCCCTTGGCGCCGAGCCAGAGAGCCAGTCCGAGCAGGAAGTAGCCCGCCGCGCCGTAGAACAGCCCGCCGATGAACGTGAGCACCAAGACGACGAGCCAGTCGACGGTCGGATCGTTCATCACGCGCCCCCACGCCGGCGTGATCAGGACCGCCGCCATGCCGGCGAGGATGGTGAGCGCGAGGACGGGCTCGGCGCGTGCGTCGACGTCGACGTCGTCGGTCTCCGCAAGCGCCGCGAACACCGGGCGAGGCGCGGTCACGACGCGGGGCACGCGCCGCCACCACTCGCGGGCCGCGGCCTCGCCGGCCTCGGCGAGCACGGGCACCACGTCGGTCGGCCTGCTCGACGGGCTTGACGGGCGGATGCTCGGCCATGTCGCGAGGGTACGCGCTGCGCAAGAGTGCAGCCGTGGAGGCGCAGATCCTCGCGCGCGTACCGATCACGTTCGTCCCCTCGACGGCTCGCCGCAGCACGCGCCGCTCGTGGTCGGCTCGGTCGGAGGCATCGAGACGCGGCTTCGTCCTCGACACCGGGTCCGAGGTGCACATCCTCACGAAGGAGCTCGTCGACGCGCTCGGGCTCGATGTCGAGCAGGGCGAGGAGGGCGTCGACCACAGCGGCGCGACGATGCCGAGCTGGTCGGTCGAGGACGTCTCGCTCTCGCTGGTCGACGATCGGCGCTGACGCTCCGCGAGTCGTCTCGATCCCCGCGCCCGCGCCGTTCCCGTCGAAGGGCATCGGCGGCATCCTCAGCCCACAGCACCTGCATCCGACCGCCGTCACGGTGATCGACCTTGTTCGGGCGACGAGCTGCTGCTCGTCGAAGTCGACGACGACGTGCTCGCCGCCTGGCTCGGCGAGCGGTCGCCTGACCTCGTGAACGCTCTCGCTCGAACGCGACCCGGCGTTCGCGAGCGTCGTCGATCCCTGCGGCCGTGCGCCCTTTCCCGGAGCTGCCGACGCTGCTGAACACCGGCGGCAAGCGGACCGAGTTCTCGAAAGCCGCCGTTCCCGGCCTCGGCGACGAGTCGGTTGAGCGACTCGGGGGTGGCGTGAGCGGCGCCGACGTGCTCGGCTCGTCCGGTGGCGCGCAGGTGATCGTCGTCGCCGGCCACGACGTCGCGGTCGCGCAGCTGGCCGTGCGCGAGAAAATGCACGACCCGCAGGGCATGGTCGGGATCGACGTGCTCAGGGGCACCGTCCTAGCGTGCGCCGCGGATCGCGGACGGCGGGTGATCTGGCAGATCGACGCGTAGGTACTCTCCCGCGCGATGCGCGATAGTGCGCACGTGGGGGTCGTGACGTGCAGCGCCTGCGGCACCGAGAACGAACCGGGGCGCAAGTTCTGCGGCGAATGCGGGACACCGCTGGCGCTCGCCTGCCCGAGCTGCGCGACACCGAACGCTCCGACGGCGAAGTTCTGCGGCGAGTGCGGCGCGGCCCTGGAGGCGCAGGCAACATCGGCGCTGGCCGCGGCAACCCCGGCACCTCAGGCCGAGCGGCGGCTCGTCTCTGTGCTCTTCGCCGATCTGGTCGGGTTCACGGCCGCGTCGGAGAGCCGCGACGCCGAAGAGACGCGTGAGCTTCTGTCGCGCTACTTCGACACGTGTCGTCGCCTGATCGAGCTGTACGGCGGGACGGTCGAGAAGTTCATCGGCGACGCGGTGATGGCCGTGTGGGGCACGCCGGTCGCGACCGAGGACGACGCCGAGCGCGCCGTTCGGGCCGCGCTCGACCTCGTCGCGGCCGTGACCTCGCTCGGCGACGAGGTGGGCGCACCAGGCCTCCGGGCACGGGCCGGCGTCCTGACCGGCGAGGCGGCAGTCACGCTCGGCGCGAGCGGCGAGGGGATGGTCGCGGGCGACCTCGTCAACACCGCCTCGCGCGTACAGTCGGCTGCGGAGCCCGGGACGGTCTACGTCGGCGAGACGACGCGACGCGCGACGGAGCGGACGATCGTGTTCTCGGACGCGGGGTCGTTCGAGCTGAAGGGCAAGGACGGTCTGATACCGCTCTGGCAGGCGCTGCGGGTCGTGTCGGGCGCACGCGGCACGCTCAAGTCGACAGGCCTCGAAGCCCCGTTCGTCGGCCGCGACGGCGAGCTCCGACGCATCAAGGACCTCTTCCACACCTCGGCCGAAGAGCGCCACGCCCATCTCGTATCGGTGACCGGGATCGCCGGGATCGGCAAGTCGCGCCTCGCCTGGGAGTTCTACAAGTACTTCGACGGGCTACCGCAGCTCACGTACTGGCACCGCGGACGGTGCCTCGCCTACGGCGAGGGCGTCGCGTACTGGGCGCTCGCCGACATGGTGCGGATGCGCTGCCGGATCGCCGAGGACGAGGAGCAGGGCTCGGCGCGGGCGAAGCTACGAGCGGCGCTCGAGGAGTACCTGCAGGACCCGGACGAGCGCGCGTTCGTCGAGCCCCGGCTCGCGCAGCTGCTCGGCCTCGCGGAGTCGGAAGCGCCCGACCGGCAAGACCTGTTCGCCGCCTGGCGTCTGTTCTTCGAGCGGCTCGCCGACGTCTATCCGACGGTGCTCGCGTTCGAGGACATGCAGTGGGCGGACGAGAGCCTGCTCGACTTCGTCGAGCACCTGCTCGACTGGTCGCGCAACCATCCGGTCTACGTGATCACTCTCGCCCGGCCAGAGCTCGTCGAGCGACGGCCGACCTGGGGCGCCGGGCAGAGGAACTTCACCAGCATCTACCTCGACCCCCTCTCCGAGGAGGCGATGGGCGAGCTCCTCGACGGGCTCGTCCCGGGCCTCCCGGGCAGCCTCCGGACGCAGATCCTCGATCGCGCGGAGGGCGTGCCCCTGTACGCGATGGAGACCGTGCGGATGCTGCTCGACCGCGGCGCCCTCGTCCAGGAAGACTCGGTCTACCGACCGGTCGGCGAGATCGCGTCGCTCGACGTTCCGGAGACCCTGCACGCCCTGATCGCGGCGAGGCTCGACGGCCTCTCCCCCGATGAGCGGCGGCTCCTCCAGGACGCCGCCGTGCTCGGAAAGACATTCACCGAGCGCGGCGTCGCCGCCATCGGCGGGACCGAGGCAACGGAGGTCAGCCAACTCCTGGCGGCGCTCGTCCGCAAGGAGGTGCTCTCGCTCCAGACCGACCCGCGCTCGCCCGAGCACGGGCAGTACGGATTCCTCCAGGACCTCGTCCGCCATGTCGCCTACGAGACGCTCTCGCGTCGGGAGCGGCGCGCGCGCCACCTCGCCGCGGCTACCCACCTCGACGAGAGCCTCGGCGAGGACGAGGTCGCCGAGGTCATCGCGGCCCACTACGTCGCCGCGTTTGAGGCCGCTCCGGACGCCGACGACGCCGCTCAGATCCGCGGCAAGGCGCAGGAGGCGCTGGAACGCGCCGGCGAACGAGCGGTCGCACTCGCAGCCTCCTCTGAGGCGCTTCGCTATTTCGGGCGGGCGGCCGAGCTCGCGGACGAGCCGAGCACGCAGGCGAAGCTACTCGATCTCGCCGGGAAGGCCGCCATGAGCGCGAACGCACCGGTGGAGGCCCGGTCGCTGCTCGAGCGTGCGCAGACGCTCTTCACCGCTCGGGGCGACACGGAGCTCGCGGCACTCGTGTCCGCGCGGCTCGCGGTGCTCGATTTCGACGAAGGGAGCTCACAGCGGGCGACCGCACGGCTCGAGCGCACTCTTGAGGCGCTCGCCGGGCGCGAGCCCGATGCCCATGTCGCGGCCGTCGCAGGCCAACTCGGACGCTTCCTCCTCCTTGACGGCCATCCCGAGCGGGCCGCGCCCTACGTCGAACAGGCGCTGACAATCGCGGAGCTGCTCGACCTGCCCGAGGTCATCTCACAAGCGCTCAACAGCAAAGGTGTGTTGGCGAGCATCGCCGGTCGACCCAACGAGGCGCGGATCCTGCTGGAGGGCGCGCTCTCGATTGCACTGGAGCACGAGCTTCACGCCTCGACCTCGCGCGCGTACAACAACCTGGCCTACGTACTCGACACCCAGGACAGGTTCCAGGAATCGTTCGAGGTGAGCGAGAAGGCGATCGCGCACGCACGGCGTGTCGGCGACCGCTCACAGGAGGTCACGTGTGCCGGCGGCAGCATCTATCCGCTCTACCTGCTGGGTGGATGGGACGAAGCACTCGAGCGCGCGCGCGAGGCGGAGGAATCCGCGATGACCCTCACCGCGCGGCTGAGCCTGCTCGATCCGATCTACATCCACGCGCAACGTGGCGACGTCGAGCAGGCTCGCAGGTGGTACGGGCATCTCGTGGACGGGGCAAGCCCCGAGGATCCCCAGGGGGCGGCCGCATGCAAGGTCTACCACGCACATGTGCTCCGGGCGGAGGGCAACCTGCGCGAGGCCCTCGCGCTCGCCGTCAGCGTATTCGACATGCGCGACGACCTGGGGCCCGCTACCTGGCACCTGAAGCTGGCGATAGAAGAGCTGCTCGAGTGCGCACTGGCGCTTGACGAGACTGCGAAGGCAAGCGAGGTCCTCGGTGTCCTCGACGCGCTCCGTCCGGGAGAGTTGACCCCGTTCTACCGAGCCGTCCGCGCGCGCTTTCGCGGGCGAATCGCCGAAGGACCCGAGGCGGCTGCGTTCTTCCGCGAGGCCGAGCAGGTCTACGAGAGCCTCGGCGCGCCCTTCCTCCTCGCGATGACGCAGCTCCAGCACGCGGAGTCGCTCGCTGGGCAGGGGCCGAATGACGAAGCTGAAGCTCTGTGCCGCGCAGCCCGTGCGGCCTTCGAACAGCTCGGCGCCAAACCTTGGCTCGAGCGAGCCGACCGGCTCGGTGCGCCCGCCGAGATGACCGCGTAGGCCTTCTACGCTGCGCCCAGCAGGTCGGCCATCCGTCGGGCCTCGAGACGGAGCTCCGGCACGGCGGTGTTCTCCCACAGAAGGCCCTTGCGCAGCGGCCCGACGAGGAACATCCGCTCGCTCGGCCGCCCCTCGGCGTCGAGCAGGCGACCCTCATCGTCCGTGTCGAGCCCGAGGCCCAACGGGTCGGGGCGGATCAGGCCATCGCGCCGGAGCGCCTGGACGAGCGGATCGGCGACGCGCGCGAGGTCGGTGTCCGGGCCGGTGCAGTTGATCACCTTGCCGACCCGGAGCTCGTCGACCGTGCCGCCCCGGCGGCAAACGGTGACGGCCACGCCGGCGGCGTCCTCCGCGTAGCGCTCGACGCGTCCCGCGATCACCTCGAGCCGCCCGTCCGCGACAAGCGACTCGACCCCGAACGCGGTCTCGGGCGACGAGCGGTGGCGATGCGTCTCCCAGTACGGGCGCAGCCGCTCGAGGAACCGGCGTCGCTCCTCGACGTCGAGGCGCTGCCAGAGCGTGGGCGTGTCGTCGCGGACCGACGTGACGACCTCGCGCCAGTCGACCGCCTCGGCGGCCTTGTCCCGAACCTCGCGGCGAAGCGCCCGCAGCATCCCGACGGCCGTGTCGGGCCACGTCGCGAGATCGGACGGCGCGTCGAGATGCGGCGGCGGCACCGCCGAGACGCGGTGCGGCTGCGGCAGGAGCCCGCGGCGCGACACGGCGTAGATGCGGCCTCGGTGATCCGCGTCACGGAGGGCGAGCACGACGTCGCACATCGTGAGTCCGGTGCCGAGCAGGAGGACGTCCTCACGCCGGTCGAGCTCGAGGGCGTCGGGCGACCATGGGTCGCGGGCGTAGCGCAGACTCGCGTAGAGCTCGGTGCCGTCGTCGACCGGAGGGTCGGCCGGCGGGAAGTTCCCGATCGCCAGCACCACCTGGTCCGCGTCGATCGCGCGGCCGTCCGAAAGCCCCAGCGTGACGTTGTCCGTCGTGTCGGCGACCTCGACGACCTCGCCGGCGACCCGCAGCAGCGGCAGCCCGGATGCGCGGCGCGCCTCGTCGAGCCGCGCCGCGAGGTACTCGCCGTACGTCCGGCGCGGGACGAACGACCCACCGGTGAGCGACGGGTCGCTCGCCCGGACGAAGCGGAGGAAGTCGTCGGGATCGTCCTCGAACGCGCTCATCCGCCCCGCCGGCACGTTCAACGTGTGACTGCCGGAGGTCGTCGAGTACGCGACGCCGCCGATCTGCCGCTCGACTCGCTCGACGAGCAGGATGCGGCCGACGGACGCCGGCGATGCGCGCAGGAGGTTGACCGCGACGGTCGTTCCGCAGAATCCCGCTCCGACGATCGCGATCGTGCGCTTCGCGCTCACGCCCGCTGAGGCTAGCGGGGCGCGGCGGCGAGCTCCGAGGGCGTCCGCGCCGCGACGATGCGGCGAAGCTCGTCGTGGCTGAGCTGGTTCCCGGTGACCGCGGCGAGAAACGGCTCGCGGGCGAGCGTCCGGAGCACGACGGGCTCGGTCGCGGTCACGGTCGCCGTCCGCGGCACGTCCAGGATGAGCGCGAGCTCCCCGAAGACGTCGTCGGGGCCGAGCTCGCGGAGGACGTCGCCGTCCCGGCTGACGGACGCGCGTCCCTGCTCGATCACGTAGACGAAGTCACCTGCGTCGCCCTGCCGGACGATCTCGTCGCCCGGCGCGGCGCGACTCTCGCCCAGCGACGCCGTCAGCCGCCGCAGCGCCGCGTACGGCAGCGGCGCGAAGATGGACGTCCGCCGGAGCAGCTCGAGCTCCGCCACGTGGACCTCGGCCTCGTCGTCGATCCGCCGCAGGCTCCGGCTCGCGAGCGCCGCGAGCCCGACGAGGAGGCCACCCGCCGCGACCAGTGCACCCCGTGCGCCGAGCAGGTCGATCGCGAGCGGGCGCGAGCAGCGAGCCGGTGCCGACGGTCGCGATCACGACGAGCTCGAACAGGCCGAAGATGCGTCCGATCACGCGCTCGTCCGCGTTCTCCTGCATGATCGTGAACCCCGCGACGTCGAGAAGGCTGTTCGCAAGGCCCGACAGCGCGAGGCACAGGACGGCGACCCACGGCTCGGGCCAGGCGGCGAGCACGACGAGCGGCAATCCCCAGCCGGCGAGTGAGAGCTGGAAGGGCCGCCCGAGCCGGCCGCGGCCGACGAGCGAGACACCCGCGGTGGCACCGAGGATCCCTCCCACGCCGAACGCGGCGGTGAGGACCCCGACGCCCGACTCGCCCATGTCGAGGACGTCGATGGCCACCACCACGAGCAGCACGTTGAGCGCACCGCGAACGAACGCCTGCGATCCGAACAGGCCGACGACGAGGCGAACGGGTCGGTTCCCGGCGAGCGACCGTGCTCCTTCCCGAAGCTCGTGGAGCACGCCGATCCGCTCCGCCGGCGCCTCCACGGACATCGCCGGCCGGACGCCTGCGATGGCGACGAACGAGAGGAACGAGATGACCGCGCACGCGCCGAAGACCGCTGCGGGGCCGGAGACCGCGAGCAGGAGCGCGGCGATCGCGGGCCCGAGCAGCACGGCGCCCGACTCGAACGTGAGCGCGGCGACGTTCGAGGCGGCGAGCTCCCGCGGGGTTCGCACGAGCAGCGGCGTCAGCGCCAGGTGGCTCGGCCGGTGTGCGGCGAGCGGCACGGCGGCGAGCACGGCGAGGACGTAGACGACGGCGATGTTGGCGTCGACTGCGAGTGCGACAGCGGCCCCCAGGCACGCCAGGGCCCGCACGAGATGGACGACGACCAGGATCCGCTCTCGCCGGTAGCGGTCGCCGACGACGGCGACGAACGGCGCCACCAACGCGCTCGGGACCATGCGCGCGAAGAGGACGAGCCCGACGGCGCGCGCGCCGTTCGCCTCGAACGCGACGACGCTCAGGGCAACGAGCGAGGCCCATTCGGCCGCGTGGAACCCGCCCCACGCGAGCTCCGCCCGGCGAAGCGCCGGGTTCTGCCAGAGCTCACGAACGGCGACAAGCCTCGCGCCGACACCACCGGCGCCGCATGCGCGCGAGCATCTCAGGGAGCACGGGTGACGTCCAGGGACGGGCCCGGCGCGACCGAGTCCGGCGGGACCCGCGCCTCGTGACCTCGAGACGCGATGACGCCCACGGTCTCGGTCGTGATCGCGACCTACAACCGGCGCGAGCTGCTCGAGGAGGCCGTCGCTAGCGTCGTCGCACAGACGCTCACCCTGTGGACGCTCCTTGTCGTCGACGACGCGTCCGAGGACGACACCTGGAGCTGGCTCACCTCGCTCCGGGACGAGCGGATCCGCGCCGTCCGACAACCGGCCAACCGAGAGCGATCGGCCGCCCGGAACCGCGGGCTCGCGGCCGCCGAGGGTCGGTTCGTCGTCTTTCTCGATGACGACGACAGGCTTCGTCCCCGCGCCCTCGAGCTGCTCGCGGGCGCGATGACGGCGCGGCCCGCAGCCGTCGCCGCGGTCGGCGCGCGCTGGAAGTTCCGCCCTGGGGTCTTCGGCACCCGCATCCCGCACCCGCGCTTCCCGACCTGCCGCACGACCTGGCCCGAGCTCCTCGCCGGCTGGTCGTCGGTGTCGGGCCAGAACCTGTTCCGCACGGACGTCGTACGGCAGGTCGGCGGGTTCTCGCCGGACATGGTCGTCGTGGAGGACCGGAAGCTCCTGCTCGACGTGGCGCGGGGCGGGCCGTTCGCCCTGCTGCCGGACGTGGTGCTCGAGTACCGCGAGCACGACGGGCAGCGGCGCCCCGGCGACATCCGCGAGCTCCGCCACGAGGTCTACCAGCGCTTCCTGGCCTCACTCGACCCGGCCGATCGCCGGCGCGGCGACCGCGCGTGCCGGAGCGGCGGCCTCGCCGACGAGGCCGGCGACTCGTACGCGCGCGGCAACTCCCTGCGCGCCGCACGTCTCTACCTCGACGCGATGCGGACGTCGCCGTCGCTAGCCGTATCGCCGCTCACCGGCGACCTGTGGACGCGGGGGCTCGCCAAGGCACTCGTCGCGCCCGTCTGGCGGCCCCGCAGGCTTACGTGATGGCACCAACCAGCCGATGTCCCACCAGGCGAGCCCGGCCACGAGCACGGCGAACGCGCGGAGCGCCTCCGACGGTGAGTACTCCTCGGCGCGGGCCGCGTCACAAAACGCCGCCAGGCGCGCGCGGTTGGAAAGCGGTCGTAACGGCATGACGGAGCGAAGCTTCCGGACACTCCGGCTGTGGACGCGGACCTTGCGCAGGTAGTCTCGGGCGCTTCGCACCTCGAGGTGGTCGACGCGCATGTCGTCCACGTAGCGGACGGAGTCGACGCCCGCAGCGAGGATCTGGCGGCGAACGAGAATCACGTCGCTTCCGCGCATGCGATCGGGAAACGCGCCGAGGCGGTCGAAGACCGCTCGGCGCACCGCCATGTTGTTCGTGTAGCCGTAGTACAGGGCCTCGTCGAGACCATCGAAGATCATGCGGTTCTTGGCGTTCTCGTACGCCGTCATCGCCCGGACGGTGAAGCGGGTCGAGGCCGTCCGGTAGCTCCCGACGACGATGTGCGTGCCGGGATCTGTCATGGCTTCGGAGATGCGACTGAGCCAGTCGGGGGCGACTGCGCAATCGGCGTCGGTGAAAGCGATGATCTCCCCTGTCGCATGCGCCAGACCGAGATTGCGGGCTGCGTACGCCCCGGGTGAGGTCTGCCGGAGGACGCGGATGCGCGGGTGCGCGGGCAGCAGTCTCGGCGAGCGATCGGGGGAGTTGCTGTTGACGAACAGGATCTCGTGCGCGTCCTGCGGGTAGTCCTGCGCGAGGAGAGCGGCGCAGCAATGCTCGATCTCTCGCTCGTTGGCGTGGAACGGGACGATCACCGAGATCCGCGGATGCTCGGATACCGGCTCGGGCAGCATGTACCGACCGTACCGAACCCGTGGGTGGAGGGCAGCGCCACGCGTTTTGGCGGCCACTCGACACCCACCCCGGGCGTCAGCGGCGAGCGCGGGCTGTCCCTCGACGGAGATGCGTCAAGCGAGCTCCGGCCGCGAGCTGACGCCGAGCTTCCGGAAGATCCGCCCACGGGTCGGAAGCACGCGGCCCCGCAAGGCCCTCGTACGCGTCGGCGAGCGGTCGTAACTAGCGCAAATGCTCACCTGTCCGTGGCGAGACGGAGGCGCAGCTCGACCGCGCGCGTTCTGGCAGACCGTCGGCGCCACGGCCTACCTCCGCAAGGCCGACGGGCTGATCGCCGCGGCGAGCTGATCGATCAAGCGGCCGCGGCAGCCCGCTCGGCGAGCACGGCGCGGAGGAACTGCCCGGTGTGGGACTCCTCCACCGCGGCGACGTCCTCCGGCGTGCCGATGGCGATCACCTCGCCGCCCGCCTCGCCGCCCTCGGGGCCGAGGTCGACGATCCAGTCGGCCTGCTTGATCACGTCGAGGTTGTGCTCGATCACGAGCACGGTGTTGCCGGAGTCGACCAGCCGCTGCAGCACCTCGAGGAGCTTCTCGATGTCCGCGAAGTGGAGGCCGGTCGTCGGCTCGTCGAGGATGTAGAGCGTCCGCCCCGTTGCGATCTTCGAGAGCTCGGAGGCGAGCTTCACCCGCTGCGCCTCGCCGCCCGAGAGCGTCGTCGCCGGCTGACCCAGCCGGATGTAGTCGAGCCCGACGTCGTGGAGCGTCTGCAGGCGGCGGCGGATCTTCGGGATCTTGGCGAAGAACTCGAGCGCCTCCTCGACCGACATCTCGAGCACGTCGGCGATCGACTTCCCCTTGAAGCGCACCTCGAGCGTCTCCCGGTTGTAGCGGCGCCCGTGGCACGTCTCGCAGGGCACGTACACGTCCGGGAGGAAGTGCATCTCGATCTTGATCTGGCCGTCGCCCTTGCACGTCTCGCAGCGGCCGCCGCGGACGTTGAACGAGAACCGGCCCGGCTTGTAGCCACGCACCTTCGCCTCGGGCGTCAGCGAGTACAGCTCGCGGACGTGCGTGAACAGGTCGGTGTACGTCGCCGGGTTCGAGCGGGGCGTGCGGCCGATCGGCGTCTGGTCGATCTCGATCACCTTGTCGAAGCAGTCGATCCCCTCGACCGTGTCGTGTGCGCCCGGCTTCGTCCGCGTCTTGTTGAGCCGGTTCGCAAGCGACTTGAAGACGATCTCGTTCACGAGCGTCGACTTGCCCGACCCGGAGACGCCGGTGACGCAGACGAACTTCCCGACCGGGAACTCGACGTCGATGTCCTTCAGGTTGTGCTCGCGCGCGCCGAGGACGCGGAACGCCCCGCGGTCGTCCTCGCGCCGCGGCGGGACGGCGATCCGGCGCTTGCCGGAGAGGAACTGCCCGGTGACCGACCGCCGGTTGCGCGTCACGTCCCGCGCCGTCCCCTCGGCGACCACCTCTCCCCCGTGCTCGCCCGCTCCGGGGCCCATGTCCACGAGCCAGTCGGCCGTTCGCATCATCTGCTCGTCGTGCTCGACCACCAGCACGGTGTTGCCGAGGTCGCGGAGCCGCTCGAGCGTCCCGATCAGCCTGCCGTTGTCGCGCTGGTGGAGCCCGATCGACGGCTCGTCGAGGATGTACAGCACGCCGACGAGCTGCGAGCCGATCTGGGTCGCGAGCCGGAGTCGCTGCGCCTCGCCGCCGGAGAGCGTCCGCGCCGCGCGGTCGAGGTTGAGGTACCCGACGCCGACGTCGTCGAGGAACGTCAGCCGTTCCCTGATCTCCTTCAGGATCCGCCGGCCGATGAGCACCTCGGTCGGCGTGAGCTCGAGCCCGTCGACGAAGCGGAGCGCCGCCGTCGACGGACAGCTGCGAGAACTCGTGGATCGACCGGTCGCCGACCGTCACCGCGAGCACCTCGGGCTTGAGGCGCGCGCCGTGGCAGACCGGACAGGGCCGCATCGACATGTACTCCTCGATGCGCTCGCGCTGCTGCGACGAGTCGGTCTCGCGGTAGCGGCGCTGCAGGCTCGTCCCGAGCCCCTCGAACGCCATCGTGTACTGGCGCTTGCGGCCCATGCGGTTCCGGTACGTGACGAGGATCCGGTCGCCGCCCGTCCCGTCCAGGAACCTGTCCTGCTGCTCGCTCGTGAGCTCGCGCCACGGCACCGACATCGGGATCTCGTACCGGTCCGCGACCGCCTGGATCACCGACTCGTAGAACCCCTGCCCGCCGAGCGACCAGGGGACGAGCGCGCCCTCCTCGATCGAGAGGCTCGGGTCGGGGACGAGCAGGTCGGGGTCGATCTCGAGCTGCGCGCCGAGCCCCGTGCAGCGCGGGCACGCGCCGTGCGGCGCGTTGAAGGAGAAGATCCGCGGCTCGAGCTCGGGCAGCGAGACGCCGTGCTCGGGGCAGGCGAAGTTCTCCGAGAAGAGGTGGTAGTCGCCGTCGACCTCGTCGATCGCGACCAGCCCTTCCGCCAGCGCGGTCGCGGTCTCGATCGACTGCGTCAGCCGCTGCCGGAGGTCCGCCTTCATCACGAGGCGGTCGACGACGACCTCGATCGTGTGCTTGAACTTCTTGTCGAGGACGATCTCCTCCTCGAGCAGCCGCTGCTCGCCGTCGACCTTCACGCGCGTGAAGCCGTCGCTCCGGAGCTCCTCGAGCACGTCGCGGAACTCGCCCTTCCGGTCGCGCACGACCGGCGCGTTGACGGTGAACTTCGTGCCCTCGGGCAGCGCGAGCACCTGCTCGACGATCTGGTCGAGCGACTGGCCGGCGATCGGCCGCCCGCAGACCGGGCAGTGCGGCCGACCGACGCGCGCGTAGAGCAGGCGCAGGTAGTCGTAGATCTCGGTGACGGTCCCGACCGTCGAGCGCGGGTTGCGCGACGTCGTCTTCTGGTCGATCGAGATGGCCGGCGAGAGCCCGTCGATCGAGTCGACGTCGGGCTTCTCCATCATCTGGAGGAACTGGCGCGCGTAGGCCGAGAGCGACTCGACGTACCGTCGCTGCCCCTCCGCGTAGATCGTGTCGAAGGCGAGGCTCGACTTTCCGGAGCCCGAGAGGCCGGTCACGCAGACGAGCGCGTTCCGCGGCAGCCTGACCGTGACGTCCTTCAGGTTGTGCTCGCGGGCGCCGTGGACGATCAGCTCACCGGCTGCCATGCGACCGTCAGTCTAGCCCCGCCACCGGACGGAACATACGTTCGATCGACGGCCTCACGCGACCGTGACGTCTTTCAGGTTGTGCTCGCGCGCGCCGTGAACGACGAGTTGCTCGGCCATCTCCGGCGAGTGTAGCCCCCGCATCGGATCGAACACGTGTTCGTTCGGTGGTGTCAGGGACGGGTCACCCGAGACGGTCGAGGACGTGGACGAGCTCAGCTGGAGCAGTCGCTCGACCGGTCACGATGGCGCCTCTTCGCCGGCGCGAGCGTCCCTACGGAACCGGCGGATCTTCCCGTTCGTGACGAGGCGCAGCGCGAGGTCGTCCTCGGGCGAGAAGACCTCGATCTGGTACGGCTGTCCCGGAAAGGCGAGATGCACGTTGCCCGCCCCGCCCGGGTCGTACACAGCGAGCCCGCCGCCGTCGAGCTCGAGCGACCGGCTGTCCTCGTTCTTCGCGGCTGCCTGCACCTCCGCGTAGCCGTTCGCGCGCGCGTACGTCGCCACCGTCAGATGCGGCTGCGTGTCGCCTGCCGTCGTGCCCGTCGGGAGATAGCGAACGAAGACCGTGCCGCCGGACGTCTGCGAGACCTCGAGCTGCGTCCCCGCTCGGGCACCGGCCCAGTAGATCGGGTTGGAGCTGATCGCGGCCGCCGCTCGGAGCTCGGCGATCGTCTGGAAGGCGGGCTGACTGACCGTCTCGGCCGGTGCGGTCGCTGCAGTTGTCGTCACGGACGGAGCGGTGGTCGCCTGGGCCGACTGGTCGCTGTCGGAGCGGTCGACCAGCACCCACGCGAGGAGCCCTCCGGCCACGGCGAGGGCGGCCAACGCGCCGACTCGAGCGGCTCGACCGTGGCCTCGCTTCGCCGGTCGCGGCGACCGACGGGGCGGCGGCTCGGGCGCTTCCGGTGCCGGGTGCTCCATGGGGGCGAGCCTAGCGATGTGCCAGGACGAGGGATCGGGCGGTAAAGGTCGAACTCCGCCCGGCTCAAGGTCGCGCTTCCGATGCCGATGCCGTTGCCGTTCTACCGAGACCATGAAGATCAAGCACACACCCGCTTTCCCGCATCCGAGCGCGTCGCCGCTTGACTCGTCGTCGTCCGGGCGCGGGGGCTAGTCTGTGCCGGGTATGCGCAGCCGGTTCGTCACGGTGAGCGTGTGATGCCACACGCTCTCATTGCCACGTGTGATCGGCGGCGTCCTCGCTGCTGCGCTTGGGGCGCTGGCCGTCGTCGCCTCGCCCGCATCGGCCGCCGTGCCGCAGAAGTACGTCGCGTGCATCGAGCTGACCGGTCAGCCGTTGACGAAGCGCGACCTCAAGCTCCGCGAGGGACCGTGCAAGAAGAACGAGCGGCGCATCGCCTGGCCCCCCGGCACCGTCGGCCCCGCAGGCCCTGCAGGGCCGACGGGACCGGCTGGCCCAGCGGGTGCAGCGGGTGCACAAGGCCCGGCCGGTGCGCAGGGGCCTGCGGGCGGCGGTGCGGCAGGTCCAGCAGGAGCAACTGGCCCGGCGGGGACTGGGCGCGACCGGTCCGGCGGGAGCTGCGGGCGCGACCGGCCTCGGGCCGGGCGACTGGTCCGCGGGTGCGGGCACGGTCCTGCGGGTGCGGTCGGCGCGACGGGTCCGACTGGGTTGCAGGGGCCGACGGGGCCTGCCGGCCCCGTGGGTGCGACCGGGGCGACGGGTGCCCCGGGGGCGACCGGTGCCACCGGTGATACGGGGGCGACGGGTGCTGCCGGTGCGACTGGTCCGGCGGGGTTGCAGGGTCCGACCGGCGCGGTCGGGCCGCGGGTGCGACGGGCGCCGAGGCGCGACGGGTCCGCGGGAGCTGGGTGCGCCGGCCAGCGGGCCGAGCGGACGGCCTGCCGGCGCCGTGGGTGCGACCGGGGCGACGGGTGCCCCGGGGGCGACCGGTGCCACCGGTGATACAGGGGCGACGGGTGCTGCCGGTGCGACCGGGCCGGGCGGGCGTGACGGGTGCTACCGGGGCGACAGGTGCCGCGGGGGCCGCCGGCGCGACGGGTGCCGCCGGTGCGACTGGAGCGGCGGGAGTTGCGGGTGCGACCGGTCCTGCGGGCGCGGACGGCGCGACGGGTCCGACTGGGTTGCAGGGGCCGACCGGGCCTGCCGGCCCGACGGGTGCGACCGGGGCGCCACCGGCGCCACCGGTGAGACGGGCGCGACGGGCGCGACCGGCCCCACCGGGCTCCAGGGCCCGATCGGTGTGACCGGGCCGCAGGGTGCGACGGGCGCCGAGGGCGCGACCGGTCCGGAGGGCACGTCGGGTGCCCAGGGCCCGTCCGGTGTCCAGGGCGCGACGGGTGGCCAGGGGGCGCGACGGGTGGCCAGGGCGCGACGGGTGGCCAGGGCGCGACGGGTGCCCAGGGCACCTCGGGCGCGCAGGGGGCGACGGGCTTGCAGGGCGCGACGGGTGCCACCGGCGCCACGGGTCCGACTGGATTGCAGGGGCCTGCCGGTCCGACGGGTGCTACCGGGGCGACGGGTGCACCGGGGGCCACCGGCCCCACCGGTGCTACCGGCCCGACCGGCCCCGGCGGGGTAATCGCGCCTGTCCAGGGCGTTGCTACCGCGAGTGTTGACTTCGCTGGGTCGGTCTACGCCGCGCTGCCGGGAGGGCCATCGGTTGACGCGGTCGTTCCGGCCTCCGGGAAGCTGCTCGTGATTCTGACGGGCGAGCTAAGCACCAGCAGCGGGAACTCCACCGCTTTCATGTCAGTCAGCCTCAACAACAGCGCTGCTTTGGATGCGAACTCGCTTCGAGTGACAGGCCAGGATCCAGTCCGGGCGAGTGTGACGGTGCTGATCACCAACCTGACCCCTGGAATCACGATCACCTTCACCGCCGTGTACAAGGTGATCGGTAGCGGCACAGCGACGGTCAATGCGAGACAAATCATCGTGATCCCGGCCTAGCCGTTACCACCGCGAGGGCGTTACCGAACGGCCCGTGGTTAGCCGTCGGTTCCGGTGATGGTGGCGTAGCTGGCTTCGAGTGTCGACGCTCAGGCCGGCCGCTGCCACACGTCGTAGTAGCGCCCGCGCTCGACGAGTCGTGAACGGCGACGGCGGAATCCCGCCTTGCCCCGCGCGGAGCAGCACCAGCGTCCGGTACACGAGGAGCGCCTCGGGGCGGAACGCGTCGATCGGCGCCGTCTCACCCTTGCCCGAGCATCCGGCCGTCGCGGAGCGGCACGGGCCGGCGCCGGAGCTCCGAGGCGCCTTCGGGGTCCGAGCCGGCGCAGGAAGTGCCTGACCCCGTAGGGCTGGTACTCCGTCATCAGGGCCGGGCCGTCGCCCGCGTACCGCTCCCCGATCGCCTCGAGCTCCGCGAGCCGGCCGCGCGGCGCCAGGTGCGCGTCGCCCGAGGCGAGCGCGTTCGACCACGCGACGCCGCCGACGAGCGCGGCGAGCACGAGTGTGCCCCTCGACCCTGCGACCCGACTCGACGAGCGCGGCGCCGCCGACGAGCGCGAGCGCAAGGACCGCAGGCGAGGCGGTTGCGAGCGCCTTGGCCTCGATCCAGGGCCCGGACGAGACCTGGAAGACGAAGGCTCCGAACACGGCGGTCACGAGGAAGGCGAGCAGGCGCCAGGCGCTGTCGGCGGTAGCGCGAGGACCGCTCCGAGGCGCAGGCTGCGAGCGCGACGCCGACGAGAACGATCGTGGCGCGGCCCTGCTCGGGCTCGACGCGGAAGTCGGCACTCGGCCAGATGCCGGCCAGCTGCCACGGGCTGAGGGGGCCGAGCAGGTTGCCGATGTCGTCCGTCCCGCGAGCGACCGCGTTGGCGTTGTAGACGAAGACCCGTGCCGCGACGAGTGCGGGCACGGCCAGCGCGAGCGGTCGCGAGGGTCGCGAGCCCGAGGGTGAGCCTGGCGCGTCGTCGCCATGCTCCGACGAGCACCACGGCGAAGAGCGGAACGAGCCAGATCGCTCCCGCCGCGCTGAGCCCGTCGAGGAGGGCCGCTGCGGCGACCGCCGGCACGAGCGCCGCGCGTCGCCCGCCCTCCCATACGAGCGGCAGCGTCGCGGCGACCAGCGCGAGCAGGACCGCCGCGTAGACCTCCTTCACGCCTGCCCCACAGCGCATACCCGAAGAGGAGCGCCGAGGAGCTCGCCGTCACCGCGACGAGCGCCCGCAGCCGACGCGCGCGTACGACTCCGCCGAGCGAGCTCGTAGAGGACGAGTGCGAGGAGCGCTGCGAGGAATGCGAGGTACGGCTGCCAGGTCCAGGCGGGATCGACGTCGATCGAGTCGCGTGAGGCCGAGCGGGAGGACACTGCCGAGGGGATAGCCTTCGCCGAGCAAGAGGGCGAGCATCGCCTCGTAGGTCGACGGCGCGAGCCCGGTTACGTGAACGCCCCGCTCGAGCACGTAGTCGAGCATCCCGAGGTAGGTGGCGGTGTCGTCGAGCTTGACGTAGCCGGCGAACGTCGCCTCGCCGGACGCCACGGTCGGCGCGGCATAGACGGTGTAGGTCGCGACGCCCGCGCCGACGGCCCACGGGTCGAACCGGGTGCGGAGACTCGCACCGCGGGCGGCGAGGCCGGCGACGGCGATCGCCACGACGAGCGGTACCGCAAGCTCCGCGGTCGCGTCGGTCATCGTCGCAAGGCACATGGCGACGACCGCGGTCGCGAGGCCGACGGGCGCGAGGAGCGGCATGCGAAGACGGAATCCCGCCAGCGCCTCGAGCGCCAGCCCGCATCCGAGCGTCACGGCCGCGAGCACGAGCGGGAACACGACCCAGGCGAGGACGAGCGTCACCGTCACGTGCCCCGGTCGGGCCGGCACACAGGCCCCGCGCCGCTCGCGGGAGGCCGCTGCAACGGGCGGCGGAGCCACGAACGGCGCGGCGTCCGCCGCTCGCAGATCGACCGAGACCGTGGGCATGCCCGGCCCAGTCTGCCGACGCGACCGGCGAGTCAGCTCGTGCAGAGCGGACCTTCGTCGCCGTTTCGTAGCTCTATGCCTTGCGCGCGCGACGGCCGAAGACGAGGCCGCCGACGGTGAAGCCGAGCCCGAACGTTCCGATCGCGAAGGCGCCGACCGCGATCCCCTTGCGCCACATCGACATCTGCTGCCAGCGGCCGATCGCCTCGCGCTCCGCCTGGGTCAGCTCCTCCCCACGCCGCTGCTTGCGGATCGCGCCCCCAGCCTGGAGGCCGAGGTAGAGGTCGTCGAAGATCTCGGGGCCGTCGGACATGCATCGAGTGTATAGCCTCGTTCGGCGGTGCCCGAACCCCCCACAACACGCCCGGTCGTCGCCGCGTTCGACGTCGACGGGACGCTGACGCGCTCGGATTGCGTCCGGCCGTTCCTCTGGCGAGCGGCGGGCCTCCGGGTCCCTCTCGCACTCGTGGCGCACCCCGTCGCCGTTGCCAGGGCACTCGCGCGCCGCGATCGTGACGGGCTGAAGGAGGTCGTGTGCTCGGCGCTCCGCGGGCTCGACGCCACGGCGCTCGACCGGCTCGGCACGGAGTTCTGCCGGACGTACATCTCGCAGCGACTGCGGGACGACACGCCCGCCCGCCTGCGCCGGCACCGCGAGCTCGGGCACACCGTGATCCTCGCCTCGGCGTCCCTCGAGCCGTACGTGACCCCGCTCGGGGAGCTGCTCGGCGTCGATGACGTCGTATGCACGCGGCTAGAGCAGGACAGCGGCGGGCGCCTCACGGGCCGGCTCCGAGGCGCCAACTGTCGGGGGCCCGAGAAGGCCCGCCGCGTCGAGGAGTGGCTGACCGGCGCGGGACTCGCCGGCGCCGAGCTCTGGGCCTACGGAGACTCCGCGAGCGACGACGAGTTCCTCGCCGCCGCCGATCACCCGGTCCGCGTCGATGGGGTTAGGATCGCCCCCAACCCGGGGTAGGATCCGAGCGTCGTGTCGGACGCATTGCTCGCCCTGCGGCGCGAACTGGCGCAGATCAACGACCTCACGGTCGCCGCTCGCGTGCTCGAGTGGGATCAGCTCGTGATGATGCCGCGCGGCGGCGCCGAGACCCGTGGCGACCACCTCGCAACGATCAGCCGGCTCGCGCACGAGCTCTTCGTCCGCGACGAGATCGGCGAGCTCCTAGAGCGGGCGGCCCCAGACGTCGCGGGCCTCGACCCCGACTCCGACGACGCCTGCCTCGTCGCCGTGACGAAGCGCGATTGGGAAAAGGCCCGCCGGATCCCGGCCGACCTCCGCGCCGAGATGACGAAGCTCGCCTCCGAGGGCGTCGAGGCATGGGCGGTGGCCCGCCGAGACGACGACTTCGACGCCTTCCGGCCGTGGCTCGACCGCACGCTCGAGCAGAAGCACCGCTACATCGCCTGCTTCCCGGCCACCGACGACCCGTACGACCCGCTGCTCGACGACTTCGAGGAGGGAATGGAGACGAGCGAGGTGCGCCGCGTCTTCGACCGCCTCCGGCCGGCCCTCCGCGAGCTCGTAACACAGAGCCCGCCCGAGGAGCCGGAGCCGTTCGTCACGGGCACCTATCCGATCGAAGCGCAGCACGACCTCTCGCTCGTCGTCGCGCGCGCGTTCGGCGCGACCGAGCAGTCGTTCCGGCTCGATCCGACGGTCCACCCGTTCTGCATCTCGTTCGCGACCCAGGACATCCGGCTCACCACCCGCTACGCCGAGGATGATCTGCACGGCAACTCGCTGTTCTCGACGATGCACGAGGTCGGCCACGGCCTCTACGAGCACGGCGGCGACCCGGCCCTGGACCGCACGCCTCTCGCGACGGGCTGCTCGTCGGCGCTGCACGAGTCGCAGAGCCGCCTCTGGGAGAACGTCATCGGCCGCTCGCTCGAGTTCTGGCGCTGGTTCTACCCGCAGTTCAGGGACGGCTTCGCGAACGAGCTCGCCGACGTCCCCCTCGAGCATTTCCACCGCGGCGATCAACCGCCCGCGTCCGTCGCTGATCCGGGTCGACGCAGACGAGACTACGTACGGGCTCCACATCATCCTTCGCTTCGAGCTGGAGCAGGAGCTCCTCTTCGGCGGGCTCGCGACGAAGGACCTGCCCGAGGCGTGGAACACGAAGCTCGAACAGCTGGTCGGCATCCGCCCGCCGAACGACCGCCTGGGCTGCCTCCAGGACACGCACTGGGCGGCCGGGCTCTTCGGGTACTTCCCGACGTACCAGCTCGGGAACGTCCTGTCGGTGCAGATCTGGGAGCGTCTCCTGGCCGACCTACCGGACGCCTACGACCAGGTGGAGCGCGGCGAGTTCGAGGAGATCCACGCCTGGCTTCGCGAGCAGCTCTACCGGCACGGCCGGAAGTTCACGCCCGCCGGGATGATCGAGCGCGTGGCCGGAGGCTCGATCGACCCCGAGCCGTACCTGCGCTACCTGGCCGACAAGAACGCGTCGCTCGCCGCGGCGTAGCCGTCAAGCCGCGGCGCCGAAGCGCTTCTCGGCCCGGGCACGGGCCTTCGCGGCTTCGACGTCGCGGTCACGCGGCGGCGCCGCCGTCACCAGATCCTCGAGGAGGTGCGTGGTGATGTGTGCAATTTCGTCGACCGCGCGGAAGAACACCGCCTCGTTCGCCTTCGACGGCTTCGTCGAGCCGCTCACCTTGCGGACGTACTGGAGCGCGGCCGCGTAGACCTCGTCGTCGGTCGCCTCCGGCTCGAAGTTGTGGAGCGTCTTGATGTTCCGGCACATGTCCGTCTCCTCTCTCGCCTCGAATCGAACGTAGCATCGGACAGCGGTGACGAGCAGCGACGATCTGCGAACCGTGCTGCGCCGGGTGCCGACCGGAGTCGCGGTCGTCACGGTCGAGGCGAGCGGGCAGCGGATCGGCCTCACGGTGGCGACGCTCGTCTCGCTCTCGTTCGAGCCGCCGCGCGTGGGCGTCGCGATCGCCCGGCAGGCGGCGATCCACGAGCTCCTACGCGAGGCCGGCGCGTGCGCGTTCTCGCTGCTCGCGGCGGATCAACAGGCGATCGCCGAGCACTTCGCGCGCGGGGTGCCGCCGATCGGGATGTGGGAGGGCATCCCGATTCGCGACGGCACGGACGGCGCACCGTTGCTGGAAGGCGCGCTCGGGTGGCTCGAGTGCCGCGTGGTCGACGAATTGCAGACCGGGACGCACACGTTTTTCGTGTGCGAGGTCGTACGGGCCGAGCCAGGTGGGGCCGCAGGGCCGCTGATCCGGCTCGACGGGGGCTACCGCTAGTCGCAGCCGGTCGCGCGAGCCAGCGCCTTGCAGGCGCTCGCCATTTGCTCGGGCCCAAGCTCGCAGATTCGCTCGACGAAATACGGCTTTCGCAGGACGCGTATGTTGTCGAACGAGAGAACGCATTCGACGGGCATCCCGTCGGCCGGCCCAATTGGCACTTCCGATGGGATCCCCCGGACGGTGCGCGTTGCCGGCACTCCTACGACGCTGGTCAGCGCAGAGATAGCGGAGTCGCGTGTCAGCACCAGATGTGGTCGGCGACCCGCACCGGGCCGCTCCACCCACCACACCTCACCACGCTTCAGAACGGCTCCTCGCGGATCGACTCGACCGTCGACCACTCGGCCCACTCGTCTTCCTCCTTGGTGGGCGGAATGCGCGTGTAGCCCTCGACGATCTCGCGGTCGATCCGCTCCGACTCGAGCTGTGCGACGAGGCGGTCGATCGCCGCGATGATCACGCTCGCCCGACTCTTGTGGGACCCGGAGGCGACCAGATGGTCGATCGCGCTCAACCGCTCGTCGGGCATGCGGACGCTGAT
>CAWEMW010000014.1:0-159020 GCA_963810295.1 uncultured Actinomycetes bacterium | reverse complement strand
GCTGATGGCCACGTTCCCCGGGGGCGCGACGCTGCGCGCGCTCGAGGCCGTCGCAGTGGCCGACGCCGACGTCGCGGCCGCGCTCGACGTCCTGCTCGACGCGAGCCTCGTCACGTCGACGCTGGCCTCGGGCGAGCCGCGCTTCGGGATGCTCGACACGATCCGGGCGTACGCGGCGTCCGAGCTCGAGCGGGACGATCCCGCTGCCGAGACGCGCCGCCGGCAGCTCGCGTGGGCCACCGCCCTCGCGGACGGCGGCGAGCCGCGCTACTGGACGCGTGGGACGCCGTGGCTCGACCGCGTCGAGCCCGAGCTCGCAAACGTCCGCGCGGCGCTCGATTTCGCCCGCGCGAGCGGGGACGTCGTCGGGGAAGCGCGCCTGGCGGCCTCGATGCGGCACTTCTGGCGTGTGCGCGGCCACGGGGTCGAGGGAAAGCGGCGCCTCGAGGACGTGCTCGCGCGCGCCGCCGGCATCGAGGCTCGCCTCCTGGCGCGGCTCCGGCACGAGACCGCCGTGATGCGGTTGGTGACCGGCGACTTCGACGGGGCGCGGGTCCTGTGGCTCTCGGCGCTCGACCTCTACACGCAGCTCGGTGACAGGGTCGAGATCGGAAGAGTCCACGCCGAGCTCGGCGCGTTGGAGAACGCGGTCGGCGACCCACAGGCGAGTATCCGCTACAGCGAGACCGCGGTCGAACTACTCGACGACGAGGAGTTCATCCAGCTGATCTGCCTCGGGAACCTCGCCGAGTCCTACGAGCAGGCCGGCGACCTCGGACGCGCGCGGGAGACCGCGCTCCGCGTGCTTGAGGAGCAGCGCCGCAACGGCGATCGAGACGGCGTCGCGTACATGAGCCTGGCGCTCGCGAGCGTCGCGCTCAAGCAGGGCGACCCCGCGGAGGCCCATCGTCGCCTCGTCGAGTGCTTCACGGTCGCCGCCGAGGTCGGCTTCGTCGAGGTCACCGGCTATGCGCTCGGGGTGGCCGCCGAGCTTGCCGTCCGGCTCGACGCCGCGGACGACGGCGCGCTGCTGATCGGCGCGTGTCGCGAGAGCCTCGAGCGGCTCGGCGTGACGCCCCACGCACCCGAGGCGGCGCGGCAGGCGAGCGTCGTCGCGGCGCTGCGCGAGACGCTCGACAACGCCGAGGCCGCGATCGAGCGCGGCACGACGCTGGCCCCTGACGCCGCGGTCGGCGTCGCGCTGGCGCTCGACGCGAGGGGAGACTGACGTGGAGCTCCGCCTGCTCGGCCCGCTGGAGGTGATCGGTGACGACGGCATGCCGGTGGCGCTCGGCGGTCCGAGACCGCGGGCGCTCCTGGCCCTGCTGGCGCTGCATCCCAACGAGGTCGTCTCGAGCGATCGCCTGATCGACGGGATATGGGGCGAAACGCCGCCTGCCAGCGCACCGAACGCGCTCCAGGTGCATGTCCACGCGCTTCGCAACGCGCTCGGCGCCGACCGGATCGTGACCCGCGCCCCGGGCTACATGCTCCGCGCCGAGGAGAGCGAGCTCGACACGGAGCGCTTCGAGCGGCTCGTCGCCGCCGGGCAGCCCCGGGAGGCACTCGCGCTCTGGCGCGGATCGGCGCTCGCCGACGTCGCGTTCGAGCCGTTTGCCCAGGCGGAGGCTGCCCGGCTCGAGGAGGCGCGACTCGGCGCGCTCGAGGCCCGCATCGCCGCCGACCTGCTCGCCGGACGACACGACTCGCTCGCCGCCGAGCTCGAGGCTCTCGTTGCGGCCCATCCGCATCGCGAGCGCCTTCGCGCTCACCAGATGCTCGCCCTCTACCGTTCGGGTCGCCAGGCGGACGCGCTCGCCGCCTACCGCGACGCACGGGCCGCTCTCGACGAGCTCGGTCTCGAGCCCTCGACCGAGTTGCGCACGCTCGAGCAGCAGATCCTCCGCCACGACCCGGACATCGCTCCCCGGAACGCCGCCGGCGCGCCCTCGGTCGACCGGGAGGCGCCCAGTGTCGAGCTGGTCGGGCGAGCTCTCGAGGTGGCTGCGATCTGTTCACTCCTGGGCCGCGACGACACGCGGCTCGTGACGTTGACGGGCCCAGGCGGGACCGGGAAGACCAGTCTCGCGCTCGCGGTCGCGACCCAACTTGCAGGCGGCGAGGCTGTCGTCGTCGACCTCGGCCCGGTCTCGGACCCGGAGCTCGTCGCATCGTCGGTCGCGAAGGCGCTCGGGATCGACGAGGAGCCGGGACGGCCCGTCGACGAGACGCTGACAGACGCTGTGGCCGACCTCGACCGACTCGTCGTGGTCGACAACTTCGAGCATCTCCTCGACGCTGCGCCGCTCGTCGGGCGGTTGCTCCGCTCCGGGCCGCGGCTGCGCCTGCTCGTCACGAGCCGTGCGCCGCTCCATCTGACCGCGGAACGCGAATACCAGGTGGCGCCGTTGCGCGTCCCGGATGTGCACGCGACCACGCTCGAGGAGCTCGAAGGCGTGGAGTCGGTGCGCCTGTTCGTGCAGCGTGCCGAGGCGGTGATGCCCGGTTTCGAGCTCAGCCCCGACAACGCCGCCGCGGTTGCGCGGATCTGCCGCGCGCTGGACGGGCTCCCGCTGGCGATCGAGCTCGCCGCCGCGCGGATTCGCGTTCTCGGGCCCGACGGAATGGCCACACGCATCGGCGAGCGGCTGGCGTTGCTCACGCGTCGCGCCCCGGACCTCGCCGCGCGTCAACGGTCCCTTCGCGCGACGATCGAATGGAGCGTTCGCCTGCTCGACGAGCCTGCGCGCGCGGCGTTCGGCGTTGTCGGCGTCTTCTCGGCCCCCGCGTCGCTCGTAGCGATCGAGCGTGTCGTCGGCGACAGGATCGTCGACGTGCCGGAAGCGATCGAGGCGCTGCTCGACGCCTCGCTCGTCATCTCGGAGGCGGACGCGTCGGGGGAGCCGCGCTTTCGGATGCTCGAGACGATTCGCGAATACGCCCTCGAGGAGCTCGGAGCGAGCGGCGCCGAGGCGGCCACACGGGACGCACACCTCGACGTCGTCCTCGACACCGTGCGGCAGTGGGACGCGTCACGGCGCGGCGATCCCAACGATCGCGGGAAGCTCGAGAGCATCGACGCGATCTATCCCGACGTCGTCGCTGCGCTCCGCCACGCAACTGCGACCGAAGCGGTGGCGTCCGAGTTCCAGCTCCTCTCGCTGGTGTGGCGCTACTGGAGATGGCGCGGCTTCGTCGAGGATGCGCATCACCATCTCGACGCGGCCACCGCCTCCGACGACGCGCGGATTCCTCGTCTGGACGCCGCGAATGCGCTGCTTGGCGCCTCCGTCATCGAGCTGATCCGCGGCGACCTCGTGCGGGCCGGCGCCCACGCGGAGCGGGCGGCCGCCTCCTATGCGGCGGTCGACGAGCCGGTGCTCGAGGCGAAGGCCCTTGTCCAGCTCGCGTCGATCTCGAACGCGCGTAGCGATCCCGAGCGCTCGCTGGCGCTCTGCGAGCGCGCCGCTCCGGTGCTCCGAGACGCCGAGGAGCTCGACATTCTCGGCATCGCGTTGATGGCAACCGCAGAGTCGGGCCGTCGGCTCGGCGATCTCGACCGAGCGCGCGCTGCAGCCGTCGAGGCTGTCGAGCTCCGTGCGTCCCGCGGCAACATTCGAGGCACCGGCTTCGCTCGCGTGGTCCTGGCAGACCTCGAGCAACGACGGGGCGACAGGGACGCTGCGGCCAGACTCCTTCGTCAGTCACTTCCTGTCGCAAGCGAGCTCGGCGACCTCGAGAGCCTGGCCCCGAACCTGTTCGTCACCGCGGCGACGCTTGCCGCGTTCGGCGACCATGACGCCGCGGCGCGCGTGCTCGGGGCGGCGGAGGCAACCCTGCGGCTGATGGGCGTCGATCGGTTCGAGATGGAGCGTGTCGACTACTTCGAGCCCGTGCTCGACGAGCTCCGTGGGGTCATGCCTCCCGCCGAAGTCCTCGCCTGCTACGAGGCGGGTCTGACGCTGGGGCAGGACGAGGCAACGCAGCTCGCCCTCGACCGACTCGGCGCGGTGACGGGCGTTCCTGGGCCGCGCGCGGATCAGGCACGAGGAGGCTGAGAGACATCGAGTTCAGACAGCTCGGCCCCCTTGAGGTGCTCGACGCCGACGGTCAGCCGCTTCCGCTGGGCGGCCGGCGACCACGCGCGCTCCTCTCGATCCTCCTCGTCCACGCCAACGATGCCGTATCGGTCGACCGGCTGATCGACGGTGTCTGGGGAGAATCGCCGCCGGCCACGGCGCTCGGCGCGCTGCAGGTCCACGTCCACGCGCTCCGCAAGGTGCTCGGCGCCGCCAGGGTCGTCACGCGACCGCCCGGCTACATGCTGCGCGTGGAGCCCGGCGAGCTCGACGTCGAGCGGTTCGATCGGCTCGTCGCGGCGGGGGCATACTCCGACGCACTCGCACTGTGGCGCGGGCCTGCGCTCGACGACGTCGCGCACGAGCCGTTCGCGCAGGCAGAAGCGGCACGGCTCGACGACGCACGGCTCTCCGCGCTCGAGGCTCGGATCGGCCTGGACCTCGACGCGGGGCGACACGGGGCGGTCGTCGCGGAGCTCGAGGGGCTCGTCGCAGCCCACCCGCACCGCGAGCGCTTCCGCGCCCAGCAGATGCTCGCCCTCTACCGCTCGGGCCGGCAGGCGGATGCCCTCGCCGCCTACCGAGACGCACGCGCCGCGCTGGACGAGCTCGGTCTCGAGCCGTCCGCCGAGCTGCGCGCTCTCGAGCAGCAGATCCTCCTGCAGGATCCAGGGCTCGACCCGCCCTCCGCGGTCGCGACCGAGCCTGCGTCGGAGACGCTTCCGACAGATGCGACGCCGCTCGTCGGCCGTGAGCTCGAGATCGCCGCCGTGACCAGCCTCCTCGGGCGACCGGAGATCCGGCTCGTGACGCTCACCGGGCCCGGGGGGACGGGCAAGACGCGGCTTGCGCTCGCTGCGGCGCGCAGATTGGCTTCCGAGGCCCGGGCTGTCTTCATCGACCTCTCGGCCGTCGTCGACCCGGCCCTCGTCGTCCCCACGGTGGCCCACGCGCTCGGAGCCAGCGAATCGCCGGGCGGGGACCCGGTCGAGACGGTCGCGATCGTGATCGGCGAGCGCCCGACGCTGCTCGTCCTGGACAACCTCGAGCAGGTGCTCGACGCGGCTGCCGACGTGTCGCGCCTCCTCGACGCCTCCGCGCCGCTACGCGTGATTGCGACGAGCCGGGCACCGCTTCGCATCGCCCGCGAGCGCGTCTACCAGGTGCAGCCGCTTTCCGTCCCCGACCTCGGCGTCGAGACTGCTCTCGGCATCGAGCACGTGCCGGCTGTACGCCTCTACGTCGAGCGGGCCCTCTCGGCCGACCCGCAGTTCGCGGTTACCGACATGAATGCAGGCTCGATTGCGCGGATCTGTCGTGCGCTCGACGGGCTCCCGCTCGCGCTCGAGCTCGCCGCTGCCAGGGTGAGGACGCTCGGCGCGGAGGGCACCGCTGCCCGTCTCGGCGAGCGACTCTCGCTGCTCTCGCGCGGCGCCCGCGACCTCCCCGAGCGGCAGCGCTCGCTGCGGGCGACCCTCGACTGGAGCGTCCAGCTGCTCGACGCCAATGCGCTGCGGGTGCTGGGAGCCCTCGGCGCCTTCAGCGGCGGTGCTTCTCTGGATGCCGTCGAGGTCGTCGCGACCGGGAGTGACGTCCCGTCGGCCCTCGACGACCTGCTCGACGCCGCGCTCGTCACGCGCACCTCCGGCCCGACGGACGAGCCTCGCTTCGGCATGCTCGAGACCGTCCGGGAATACGCGGCCGAGCTTCTCGGCGCGTCGGACGACGAACGCGCTGTCCGAGACCGTCATCTCGAGTGGTTCCTCGCACTGGTCGAGGGGGACGGGCTGTACTGGCAGCGAGACATGAATGTCGCGTGGCTCGACCGCATCGAGCTCGAGCACGACAACTACCGGGCGGCGTTCGAGCACGCACATGCAACGGGCGACGCCGAGCGAGAGCTGCGGCTCGCGAATGCCCTCCGCTACTTCTGGCGGGTGCGCGGCTACGTCGTCGAGGGCCGAGGTCGGCTCGAGGCGGCGGTGGACCGCTCACACGATGTCGACCCCGCGCTTCGGGCACGGACGCTTGGCGAGGCGGGAATCATGGCGTTCACCGGCGGTGACTACGATCGCTCGCACGCCCTCTGGACCGAGGCGCTGCCCCTGATCGAGGCGCTCGGAGAGCCGCGTGAGATCGCCCGCGCACACTTCGAGCTCGGCGCCTGGGCGCACGCGCAGAACGACCTCGCCGAGGCGCGGCGCCTTTACGAGACGGCGCACGACGCCCTCTCGGTCGTCGACGACCCGATCGGACATGCAACGGTGCTCGGCAACCTCGCGATCGTCTACCAGGGCACCGGCGACCAGGCGCGCGCCCGCGAGGCGTCGGAGGCGGCGCTCGAGCTCTACGAACGGAGCGGCGACCTGGACGGGCTCGCGGTCACGACCCTCAACATGGCCTTCGTCGAGCTCGGGAACGGCAACATCGCCGAGGCAGGTCGCCGTCTCGGAGAGGCCTTCGCGTGGTCGGAGCGGCTCGGCCACCGGGAAGTGACCGCCTACGCCGTCGGCTACGCCTCGGAAGTTGCGTTCGCGCTCGGCCGCGCCGACGACGCAGGAGTGCTGTGCGGCGCGTTCGACCAGATCTTCGACGTGATCGACAGCGTGCCCCAGCCCGACGAGATCGAGCGACATGCACGGCTGGTGGAGCGACTGTCGACGCAGATCGACGTCACCGAGGCGGCTGCGCGCGGGCGTGCGCTGTCGCCCGACGAGGTGACCTCACTCGTCCGACGCGTGCTGGAGGCCGCGGCAGCCGAGTGAGTGTCAGAGGCCCGCGCCGCCGTCGGCGACGAGCACCGAGCCGGTGACGTACGAGGCCTCGTCGGAGACGAGCCAGGCGACGAGCGCCGCGATCTCCCGCGGCTCGGCGAGTCGACCGAGGGCCGCCTCGGCGGCGAGAGCGTCGAGCTCGTCGCCTGCGAGCTCGCGGACCGTCTCGCCGTCGATCGTCCCCGGGACGATCGCGTTGACCGTGACCCCCGCCGGCGCCAGCCTGGCCGCGGCACGGCGCGTCAGCGAGATCAGGGCCGCCTTCGACGCTGCATAGTGGGCGCCGACGACCCCGCGTCCCTTGAGCGCCGAGTCCGACGAGACGTTGACGATGCGGCCGGCTCCGCGCGTCTCGAGCAACGGGCCGACTGTCCGGATCCCGAGGAACGACCCCTTGAGGTTCGTCGCGAGCACGTCGTCCCACTCGTCCGGCTCGATCTCGAAGAGGTCGCGGACGACGGTGCGCGCGGCACAATTGACGAGGCCCCACGGCTCTCCCGCAGCCTCGAGCGCCCGCCCCGCTTCGTCCCATGCCCGCGGGTCGCGGACGTCGAGCCGAAGGCCGCCGACCGCGATGTCGGCGCGCACGATCGCGTAGCCGTCGTCCGCGAGCCGCTCGGAGATCGCGGCGCCCAGACCGCGGGCGGCGCCGGTGACGAGCACCGCCTTCATCGAACGAGGAGGCTCGCGCCGATCGCGCCGCCGAGATCGCCGAGCGCGGCGAGGCGGTACTCGGGCGCCTCGCGAAAGAACGTGTGCTCGCGCGCGGCATCCTCGACCCGCCGCAGCCAGGCGGGGCCGAGACGCTCGCCGAGCCCACCCCCGAGCACGACGGCATCCACGTCGAGGAGCGTGACGGCCGAGCCGATCCCGACGCCGAGCGCCTCGACCGCCTCGCCGAGCAGCTCGTTGGCGACCTCGTCGCCCGCTTCGAGCGCCCGGAGCCAGATGCCGCTCGTCAGCCGGTCGCGCCCGCGCTTGTGCATGAGGTCGAACAGCACCGTCTCGCGCTTTCGCGACTCCTTCCGTGCCCGCTCTTCGAGCGCGCCGCGCCCGGCGTACGCCTCGACACACCCCTCCAGGCCGCAGTTGCAGCGCCGGCCGCCCGGCTTCGCGCACATGTGGCCGATCTCGCCGGCCGAGCCGCGCCCGGTCAGCAGGCGGCCGTCGACCACGAGCCCACCCCCGACGCCCGTCCCCCAGAAGACCCCGAGGAAGGATCGCACCCCCTTGCCGGCCCCGAAGCGTCGCTCCGCCTCCACCGCGACGCTCACGTCGTTCCCGAGCACGGCCGGCACCCCGAGCGCCGCGGCGACCGCAGGCGCGAGCGCGAACGGCTCGTTCAGGCCCTCGACGTTCGGGACCTGAAGCACCGTCCCCGTCGCGGCGTCGACGCTTCCGGGGGCGCCGATCCCGACACCCGCGAGCTCGCCCGGCGCAACCCCGGCCTCGCCGGCGGCGTCACGAACAGCCTGGGAGATCTCCCCGGCGACGGCCTCCGGGCCGCCACGGGTCGGGGTGTCCCGCCGGGCAGTGGCGAGGACGCGGGCGCCGCCGCCGACGACGACCGCCTGGATCTTCGTTCCTCCGAGGTCGACGCCCGCTCTCAAGAAAGACGCCGCACGACCTCGGCGAGGGGCTTCCGGTTCGCACGGGCGCTCCACTCCTCGGGGCCGCGCGCCGTGACCTCACGGAGCCGCTCGGGGATCCCGAAGGAGAGCACGATCGCGACGTCCTCCTCCTCGGCAACGTCGAGCGCGACCCGGATTCCCTCGGCGTCCGCGATCCCGTTCGGGCACGACGAGAGCCCCGCGTTCCAGGCGGCGAGCAGCATGTTCTGGGCCGCGCGACCCGCATCGAACCTCACCGGCCCTTTGCCCGTCACGACGATCGCGACGACCAGCCCGGCCGAGCGGATGTTGGTCGGCTCGTAGACCGTGTCCGCGATCCGCTCGAGTCGCTCGCGCGAGGTCGGGACGACGAACGTCCACGGTTGGCGATTCTTCGAGGAGCCGGACAGCCGGCCGGCGTCGAGGATGCGCTCGACGACGTCGTCCGGCAGCGGATCGGGACGGTAGCGGCGTTCGTCGCGGCGACTCGCGATGGCGAGGAAGGTGTCCACCGAAGTAGCGTAGTACCGTGGTGACTCACGTCGACCAGGCCTCGGTCAGCCTCCTCCGCTGGCTCCGGCGCCAGCTTCGGCAGCCGACACCGCTCCGCGAGCACCTCGAGGCAGCGGTGGCGAACGACGATCCGTCGGAAGCGCGCCGCCTCCTCGCCCGGTTCGACTTCTCCGAGGCGCAGCGCCGCCACGTGGAAGCGCTGATCGACCGCTGGGAGCAGAGCCGTTCCAGCGGCTGAGAACGCGGAGATCGTCCGTCGGATCTTCGACGGCTTCGCGCAGAAGCAGGGCTTCGCGCTGCGCGGCGTGTTCGCGGACGACGCGACATGGGTCGTCCCCGGCGAGGGCGTCATGGCCGGGACCTTCCGCGGCCGGGAGGCGATCTTCCGTTTTCTCGGACGGCTACCGAAGGAGACGAACGGCACGTACGGGTCGCAGCTGATCGACGTGCTCGCCTCCGACGACAGGGCGGCCGCGCTCTACCGCGCGACCGGGGAGCGCGGCGGGACACGACTCGACCTCGACCAGGTGCTGCTGTTTCGGATCGAGGCAGGTCTCGTCCAGGAAGTTCTCGCGCTCCCGTCGGACCCTGCTGCGTTCGAGGATTTCTGGGCTCGATAGCGCCGTTTCGCGCGTAGCATGGTCGCCCGATGAGCGCCTCCGCTGTGGCTTCGGAAAGGCCGACGGTGCGGATCCGCGGCACGGCGTACCCCGTGCTGCTGCCGACGCTGCGCGACCCGCGCCTGCACCTCGCGGGCGTGATCGTGACGCTGCAGATCCTCGGGCAGACGGCGTTCGACTTCAACCTCTCGATCGCGCAGATCCTCGTGTCGCTGCTCACGTGCGCGGTCCTCGAGGTCGGGATCGCCCTGCGGCGACAGCGCGTGGTCATGTGGCCTGCGAGCGCGCTCCTGACCGGGAACGGCGTGGCGTTCGTGCTCCGTGTGCCGGGGACCGAGCACGGCGACTGGTGGAGCATGCACGGCTGGTGGATCTTCGCCGGGACGGCCGCCGTCGCCCTGCTCTCGAAGTACGTGATCGCCTTCCGCGGGCGGCACGTCTTCAACCCGTCGAACTTCGGCCTCGTCCTCTGCTTCCTGCTGCTCGGGCCGGAGCGCGCGGATCCGCTGCCCTTCTGGTGGGGCCCGATGTCGGTCTGGCTCGCGATCGCGATCGCGCTGATCGTGGGCGGCGGGCTCGCGATCCTCGCGCGACTGCACCTCCTCGGGATCGCGGTCGGCTTCTGGCTGGCCTTCGCAGCCGGGCTCGCCGTCCTCGCCGCGAGCGACCACGAGATGACGGCCGCCTGGCATCTCGGCCCGATTGCCGGCTGGGAGCTCTGGCGGGTGCTCGTCACGTCGCCGGAGATCCTCGTGTTCCTGTTCTTCATGATCACCGACCCGCGCACGATCCCCTCGAGCGGCGGTGGACGTCGCGTCTACGCCGTCTCGGTCGGGTTCCTCGCGGTGCTGCTCATGGCGCCGTGGACGACGGAGTTCGCGCACAAGGTCGCGGTGCTCGGCGCCCTCGCGCTGGTCTGCGCTGCGCGCCCCGTCCTCCTGCTGGTTGCCGAGCGGCGCGCCGCGGGCGTCGGGGACTGGGCTCGTCGGCAGTCGCCGGCCGCCCGGGTCGGCGCCGCGGCGCTCGGCGTGACCGGGGCGATGGCGCTGGTGGCGCTCGCCGGGCTTCCCGCGCGCGGGGAGCAGGCCGGTGCGGCCGCGCCGCGGAGCCTCGTCCCCGTGGTGAGCGTCGTCTCGGCGCCGGGGTTGGCGCCGGTCGATACCGCGACGGCACGAAGGATCGCCGCCGACCTCGCGACCGACCTCGACGTCGCGGCGGACGCCCTTCGCACGCGGGATCGCGAGAAGGCGGGCGAGGCGGCGACCGGCAGCTGGCTCGCGGATCTCTGGCGCCGGATCGACGCGTCGCACGGCGCCGAGGTCGACGTCGCGACCTACGAGCCGGAGCGGATCCGCCTCCGACTCGAGCGCGGCGACGGACAGGGGCCGCCGCTCGTCCTCGCGACGCTTCACGGAACGATGCGCACGACGACCTACGGCGCGGGAGAGGAGCGGCTCCGAGAGACCCCGGCGGCCGACGTCGTCCGCACGTTCGAGGTTGCCGAGCGGGGCGGCCGGTTCCTCGTCGTCGGCCTTCGAGGCGAGCAGCGAACCGGGACGCCTGTTGCGGCCACGAGAGCCTCGTTCACGCTGACCGACGTGGCGAGGAGCGTCGGCCTCGACTTCCGGCACGGCGCCTTCCGGTCGGGGATCTCGGGCGACGAGACCGCGATGATGGGCGGCGGCGTCTGCTGGATCGACTACGACCGTGACGGGTGGCTCGACCTCTACGCCGTCAACGGGTACGCGGAGAGCGACATCCCCGAGGTCGGATCCGGTCGCGGCCTGCCGCGTAGCCGCCTGTTCCGCAACGTGAAGGGCCGATTCCTGGACGTGACGGCATCGACCGGGGCTGGCCTCGCCGTGCGCGGCAGCGGGTGCGTGGCGGGCGACCTCGACGGGAACGGGACGACCGACCTGTTCGTGACCACGGCGGGGTATGACGCCGCACGCGACGCCTACGACGCACTGCTCTGGAACAACGGCGACGGGACGTTCACCGAGGGTGCCTGGAAGGCAGGCATCCGCACGCACGGCTGGCACACGGGCGCCGCGGTCGCGGACGTCGACGGCGACGGCCGGATGGACCTCTTCGTCGCGGGCTATACCGACGTCAACACCGAGATCCCCGGCTCGCAGTCGGGCTTCCCTGCCAACCACGCCGCCGTCCCCGACCTCCTCTACCTCAACAGCGGCGGCCCGGGCGCCCATCCGACCTTCCGCGAGGTCGGTCGGACGGCCGGGCTCGAGCCGCGCGGGCTCGACCACGGTCTCGGGGCGTCGTTCGTCGACGTCGACCGCGACGGCCGGCTCGACCTCTACGTCGCCAACGACCTCGACCCGAACCGGCTCTACCTCAACGTCGCCTGCACCGGCTGCCCGCTCGGGTTCCGTCTCGTCGAGCGAGGGAAGGTGGAGCGGGTCGACGACCCGAACGCCGGGATGGGCGTCGCCGCGGGCGACTACTCGGGCGACCGCCTCGACGACCTCTTCGTGACGAACTCCCGCGGCCAGCTCCACGCCGCGTACGAGAGCCGTGCGCTCGGGCCGTTCTCCGACGCACGGCCCGAGTTCTCCGCCGCGCTCGGCCAGCGCTCCACAGGTTGGGGCGCGACGTGGGTGGACCTCGACCTCGACGGACGCCTGGAGCTCGCGCTCGCGAACGGCGCGATCCCCGTGACGAACCTCGTCGAGAACGCCGATCGCCTCCAGGTCGTCAGCACGGCGAACGGTGACGTGCGGCCGCTTCGGGTCGGTGCCGTCGCCCCCCGCAACGGCCGTGGTCTCGCGGCCGCCGACTTCGACAACGACGGCGACCTCGACCTCGCCCTCGGCTCGATCGGCGGGCGGCTCCAGCTGCTCCGAAACGACGGCGCCAAGGGCCACTGGCTCGAGGTGGAGCTTCGACCCTTCGTCCCCGGGACGCGTGTGACGATCACCCTGCCCGACGGCAGAACCCTCATGCGCGAGGCGCGCGCGGGGAGCAGCTACCTCTCGTCGGAGGACCCGCGCCTCCACTTCGGGCTCGGCAACGCGGCTCGCGTCGATGTCGCCGTCCAGTACCCGGGCGACGAGCCGAAGCGAGTGCGCGACGTCGGCGCCGACCGTCTCGTCGTCATCAGCCGATAGCGACACGCCGTCCGGTGTCGGACTGAGGCCCGACACCGGATAGGGTCGGCCGGATGCGGGAGCGATTCGGAGCGGTACCGACCGCGGCGCTCGTGGACGTCATGGACGACCTCGGGCACCGAGAGCAGACGCTTCCTCCGTCGATCCGGGCGCTCGCGCCCGGCATGCGCCTCGCCGGGACGGCGTTCACGGTCGAAGGCCGCCCCTCGGCCCACGGCGACTGGGACGCGACGATCCGCAAGACGCTTGCGATGCTCGGCGCCGTGCCGTCGGGTCACGTGGCGGTCTACCAGTGCAACCACGAGCGGGCGGCGCACTTCGGCGAGCTGTCCGCCACGTCACTCGCCTCGCGCGGCGTCGCCGGCTGCGTGATCGACGGCGGCTGCCGGGACGTGCGGCTGATCGAGGAGCTCGGCTTTCCCGTCTTCACCCGCTTCGTCACGCCGGAGGACTGCACATGGCGTTGGGAGGTAACTGCGACCCAGGAGCCGATCACGATCGGCAGCGTCGCGGTCGCGCCGGGCGACTGGGTGGTGGGCGACGAGGACGGCGTCGTCGTCGTGCCTGCGGGACTCGCCGGGGACGTGCTGCGCGCCGCGGAGGAGAAGGTAGGGACCGAGAACCTCGTGCGCGAAGCCGTCCGAGACGGCATGACCCCGCTCGAGGCGTTCGAGCGCTACGGGGCGTTCTGAGCCGTAGCGCAGGTCGACAGGTGCCTGGCTAAAGCCAGGCACCGAACGTCCCTGCGGCGCGTGTTCCCTCCACCGGTGCCTGGCTTTAGCCAGGCACCTACCGCACTACACTCCCCATCCGGGCTCGCGTCCGGACGCACCCAATGTCTCGAGCACGATCTCGATGAGGCGGTTCGACGAGAGGACATGCTCGCGCGCCAGTACCCGAGCGGCTGCCGCGCTCCCCGCGCCGATCGCCTCGCGGATGGCGCGGTGCTGGAGGTCGTTCTTGGCGTAGAGCTCGTCGAGCTCCGCCCGCGCCTGCCAGACGCGGTCACCGATGAACGTGCGGCGCGCCCCCTTCGCGATTCGCTCGACGAGCGGGAGCTCGGCGACGCGGTAGATGACGTCGTGGAATGCGTAGTTGGCCTGCATCCACTCGACGAACAGGGTCGCGTCGCGCGGCGCGCCGCTCCTTGCCTGCGCACGTAGCTCGAGAGTCAGCTCGCCGAAGCGGCGCTCCATCGCGTCGAGCTCCGCGAGGTCGTCGGGCGTCATCTTCGGGGTCGCGACCTCGGTCGCGAGCGCCTCGAGCTCCGCGCGGACGAGGAATGCCTCGCGCAGCTCGTGCGCCGAGATCGAGCGGACGCGCACTCCCCGATTGGGCTCGAACGACACGAGCCCGAGTGCCGCGAGCCGTCGAAGCGCCTCGCGGACCGGCGTGCGGCTCACCTCGAACCGCTCGGAAAGCGTCTCCTGCCGCAGCACGGTGCCCGGTTCGATGATGCCCGACACGATCTCGTCCTCGAGCTCCCGGGCGATGTCGTCGGCCTTGGTGGAGACGAGACTCACGGGATGCAAGTCTACCGACTTGCATCCTAGAATGCCTTACTTGGATCCGAAAATGGAGATTTAGGGCTTGACAGGAGACTATTTTCCGTTTTAGGATCCAGAAATGCAATTCCTGGATCCTGTTCGGCCCTACAGCACCGAGGACGTCGAGCGTCTGCGTGGCTCGGTGCGCGTCGAGCACACGCTTGCACGGCTCGGCGCCGAGCGCCTGCGCGAGCTGCTGGCGACGCGCGAGTGGGTGCCCGCCCTCGGCGCCATGACCGGCGGACAGGCGGTGCAGATGGTCAAGGCGGGGCTCGAGGCGATCTACCTCTCGGGCTGGCAGGTGGCGGCGGACGCGAACCTCGTCGGCGGGACGTACCCGGACCAGAGCCTCTACCCAGCGAACTCCGGGCCGACGCTAGCGCGGCGGATCAACAATGCGCTGCTGCGAGCCGACCAGATCGCGCACGCCGAGGGAGACAGCGACACCTACTGGCTCGCGCCGATCGTCGCAGACGCCGAGGCCGGGTTCGGCGGCCCGCTGAACGCGTTCGAGCTCATGAAGTCCTACATCGAGGCCGGAGCCGCGGCGGTCCACTTCGAGGACCAGCTCTCCTCCGAGAAGAAGTGCGGCCACCTCGGAGGAAAGGTGCTCGTGCCAACGAGCCAGTTCGTGCGGACGCTCGTCGCCGCCCGGCTCGCCGCCGACGTCCTCGACGTCCCGTCGCTGATCGTCGCCCGCACGGACGCGCTCTCCGCGTCGCTCCTGACGAGCGACGTCGACGAGCTCGACCGCGCGTTCTGCACGGGCGAACGAACGCCCGAGGGCTTCTTCCGCATACGCGACGGGATCGACTCGGCGATCGCGCGCGGGCTCGCGTACGCGCCGTACGCAGACCTCGTCTGGTGCGAGACCTCGACGCCGGATATGGCCGAGGCCGAGCACTTCGCCGCCGCCATCCACGAGCGCTATCCCGGCACGTTTCTGGCGTACAACTGCTCGCCGTCGTTCAACTGGCGGCAGCACCTGTCGGACGGCCAGATCGCGGCGTTCCAGCGCGAGCTCGCGGCGATGGGCTACCGCTTCCAGTTCATCACGCTCGCGGGGTTCCACGCACTCAACCTGTCGATGTTCGAGCTCGCCCGCGGCTACCGGGCCGACGCGATGCCCGCGTACGTCGAGGTGCAGGAGCGCGAATTCGCACTCGAGGAGGCGGGCTACACGGCCACGCGCCACCAGCGCGAGGTCGGTGCAGGCTACTTCGACCAGGTGATGCAGGCCGTCTCGGGCGGGCTCTCCTCGACCCTCGCCCTGACCGGTTCCACCGAGGAGCAGCAATTCCAGCCAGAGAGGAGCGCAGCATGACGCCGACCACGCTCATCCGTGAGAAGCCCGTCAAGCCTGCGGCTGCGCGCCCGGCGCCGCTGCCGAAGGCGCCGATCGTCACGCGCGCCGAGGTTGCGCCGTGCACGTGCCCCGAGCAGTGCGAGCGGGACCACACCGACGGGTGATTCTCGCCTTCGCGAGAATCACCTAGATGAGAGACTCCGCCCCCATGAACGTCGACGACGTCCTGACCGCCGACGCGCGCAGGTTCCTCACCGACCTGCAGCGCGAGTTCGGCGAGAGGCGGCTCGAGCTGCTCACCCGACGGGCGGAGCGGCTGGAACGGCTCACGGGCGGCGAGCTGCCCGACTTCCTGCCCGAGACGGCCGACATCCGAGCGGACGACTGGAGCATTGCGCCGTTCCCCGACGAGATCGCCGATCGCCGCGTCGAGATCACAGGCCCCGTCGACCGGAAGATGGTCATCAACGCCCTCAACTCGGGCGCGAAAGTCTTCATGGCCGACTTCGAGGACGCGAACTCGCCGACGTGGGAGAACTGCATCGAGGGCCAGCGGAACCTCACGGATGCGCTCGAGCGGACGATCTCGCTCGACACCGGCGAGAAGCAGTACTCGCTGAACGACGACGTGGCCGTGCTCTTCGTCCGCCCACGCGGCTGGCATCTCGAGGAGCGCCATTTCGAAGTCGACGGCGCCCCGATCTCCGGCTCGCTGTTCGACTTCGGGCTCTACTTCCTCCGCAACCATGGCCGGAACGGGCGCTACTTCTACCTCCCGAAGCTCGAGTCGCACCTCGAGGCGCGACTCTGGAACGACGTCTTCGTGTACGCGCAGGATCGGCTCGGCGTCGCTCGCGGGACGATCAAGGCCACCGTCCTCATCGAGACGATCCTCGCCTCGTTCGAGATGGACGAGATCCTCCACGAGCTCAGTGAGCACTCGGCCGGCCTCAACGCAGGGCGCTGGGACTACATCTTCAGCGTCATCAAGAAGCTCGGGCACCGCCCGGAGTTCGTGCTCCCGGACCGGGCCGCCGTGACGATGGCCGTGCCGTTCATGCGCTCATACTGCGAGCTCCTCGTGAAGACGTGCCACCGGCGCGGCGCCCACGCGATGGGCGGGATGGCGGCGTTCATCCCGTCGCGGCGGGATCCCGAGGTGAACGCCGTCGCGCTCGAG
Organism: uncultured Actinomycetes bacterium; assembly: GCA_963810295.1. Classification (GTDB taxonomy): domain Bacteria; phylum Actinomycetota; class Thermoleophilia; order Gaiellales; family Gaiellaceae; genus Gaiella. The sequence continues at coordinate 142,263 of CAWEMW010000014.1, read as the reverse complement.
AAGGTGCGCGAGGACAAAGACCGCGAGGCGTCACAGGGATTCGACGGGACGTGGGTCGCCCACCCCGACCTCGTCCCGGTTGCGGTGAAGTCCTTTGACAGCGTCCTTGGTGACCGGCCCAACCAGATCGAGCGGCAGCGCGACGACGTGCAGATCGGCTCCGCCGATCTACTAGATGTCGTTTCGACGCCTGGTGACATTTCCGAAGACGGGCTGCGGAGCAACGTCTCTGTCGGAATCCAGTACCTCGCGGCCTGGCTGAACGGGTCGGGGGCGGTCGCGATCAACAACCTCATGGAGGACGCCGCAACAGCCGAGATCTCGCGCTCGCAGATCTGGCAGTGGCTCCGGCACGACCGCGTGGGCGAGGAGGACGTGCGCCGGATCACCGACGAGGAGGTCGCGAAGCTCGGTGCGGACTACGACGCCGCACGAGCGATCTTCGAGCGGATCGCCACCGAGCCCGATTTCGTGGAGTTCCTCACGCTGCCGGCGTACGACAGGCTCGTCGCCGTCGAGCACGTGTAGACGGGCGAGGGCCGGTTTCCCGGCCCTCACACTGCGACGGCTGATACGGGCATTTCTCCCGCGTTCTCCCCCTACGCGCAGGATGCACGCGGGCCCTTCAGGTGGACCTAGCGTGGCGTTCAGGTCAGGAACGCAGCGACGGCCTCGATGACGAGCTCGGGGTCGTCCCAGAGAACGGTATGCCCGCCCGGAACGGTGACGCTCGCGACGTGCGGTAGGCCGGGAACCTCGATGGGGATCCATGATTGGAGGCCGATGACCACGAGCGTCGGGCAGTCAGGCCAGGCGGGCGGCGGCGACGCCATCACGCCCCACGCGGCGATCACCGAGGCCGGCGAGTAGCGCCAGCGCCAGCGGCCGTCGGGGCTGTGGACGAGGTGGGCGTCGGCTTCCTCCTGTAGCACGGAGCGCGGCGTCGTGAAGAGCGTGCCGTCCGTCAGTCGCGCGTCGATCGCCTCGTCCGGCGAGTCGAACGAGAGATCGGCTCGGAGCCCTTCTGCACGCTCCGTCGCGACAGCCGGGTCGACGTGCATCGCGGGATCGAGCAGCACAGCCCGCCCGACGCGCTCCGGATGCCTCGTGGCGAGCTCGGCGACGAGCCGGCCGCCGAAGCTGTGGCCGACCCAGGTCGCGCTGCCGATTCCGAGCGAGTCCGCCGTCTCGAGGAGGTCGGCGAGGTGCGTCTCGACCGTCCACGGCGCTTCCCAGGGCGACCTGCCGTGCCCGCGTAAGTCGACTGCGACGACGCGCTTGCTCTCCAGGTGGCCGGCAAGATCGCGATATCGCCCGCCGTGCGCGGTCACGCCGTGCACGCAGACGACAGGCTCGCCTGCGGGGTCGTTCCAGGTGCTCGTATGGAGGATCGCCACGGTCAGGCGGTCCGCAGCCCGGCCCAGGGCTCCTCGGCCGATACGTCGATCGCGGTGTAGCCGCCCTCGCCGTGCGCGGGCGCGAGCACGACCTGGAGGTGCGCGGGCTCGTCGAAGTCGTTGTAGGAGCCATGCACGACGTCGCGGTCGATGTGGACCGAGTCGCCTGGGCCGAGCTCCTGCTGCGCCTGGTCGAGCCACTGCACGATCCGACCCTCCTTGACGATGATCATCTCGTCCTGGTCGGGGTGCTTGTGGAACGCGTGGGCGAACCCGGGTGCCGAGCTCCACGTCCATGACGACGTACGTGTCGCACCCGGTGGTCGTCGGAGCGCCGCGCATCCCGGCGCTTCCCCAGTCGAACGCCGTGGTCTCGACCTCGTCCTTCATCACGAAACGGCTCATCGTCGTTCTCCTCTAGTCGACGGGGATCGCCTTGAAGCGGCGCATGTTCGTCGGTCATCGCGGTCTCGGTCGGCAGGCGCTCCATCGACGATGCGCCGAAGAACCCGACCACGCCCTCGGTCCTCGCGAGGACGTACGCTGCGTCGTCCGGCTCGGCGATCGGCCCGCCGTGGCAGAGCACGATCACGTCCGTGCTGACCTCCTTCGCGGCGTCGTGCATCGCCTGGATCAGCGGGATGCAGTCGTCGAGCGACTTCGCCGTCTCGGCGCCGATCGCGCCGCCCGTCGTGAGGCCCATGTGCGGTACGAGCACGTCGGCGCCCGCCTCCGCCATGGCGACGGCTTCCTCGACGGTGAACACGTACGGGGCGGTGAGCAGGTCCTTCTCGCGCGCGAGGCGGATCATGTCGACCTCGACCCCGTATCCCATTCCGGTCTCCTCGAGGTTCACCCGGATCGTCCCGTCGAACAGGCCGACGGTCGGGAAGTTCTGCACGCCGCTGAACCCGATCCGCTGCAACTCGTCCAGGAAGACGTCCATGAGGCGGAACGGGTCCGTGCCGCAGACCCCCGCGAGCACCGGCGTGCTTTCCACGATGGGCAGGACCTCGCGCGCCATGTCGACGACGATCGCGTTCGCGTCTCCGTAGGGCAGGAGACCCGAGAGTGACCCTCGCCCGGCCATCCGGTAGCGGCCCGAGTTGTAGATGATGATCAGGTCGGTGCCGCCCGCCTCGGCGCACTTCGCCGAGAGCCCCGTGCCTGCGCCCGCGCCGATGATCGGCTTCCCGGCGTCGATCTCCGCGCGGAGGCGAGTGAGTGCCTCACTCCGGTTCATGGGGCACCCCTTCGGCGGTCGCGTTGGGGAGTTATTGGCACGAGCTCGGCACTGTTTACCCTTGACGACATCCGGTGTCTGATACCGGTCGGCTCGTCAGCGCCGGTGACCCGCGTCCACGAGCCTGCGGGCGCCTTCACCGCGACACGTGTAACGCGCGCAATCCCGCTGGCGGAGCCCCCTCGGCCCTGTTGATCGACTGGCACGGAATCGACACGGTTTGCGCTTGACGGCGAACGGTGTCTGACACCGGTTTCCGTCAACCTGTCCCGTTCGCCCGTCAACCGCGCGCCTCGACCAGCTCGTGCAGGCGGTTCGCCATCGCGAGAGCGAACTCGGCGTCGTTCACGTCCAACTCGAGCTCGTGCACCTCGACCTTCCTCACGTCGATCTGCTCGCGCAGAGTCGAGAAGAGCGCCTCGTCCGCCTCGGGGTCGTGGAACGGCTGTCCCTCGGTGGCGATCATCGAGACGCCGCGGAGCGGGACGAAGAGCACGGTCGGCCCCGTCGCCGCGTTGAGCTTTCGCGCGACGATGCCGGCGATCTCGCGACACTCGTCCGGCGTCGTCCGCATGAGCGTGATCGTCGGGTTGTGGACGTACAGGTTGCGGTCGCGGTACCGCTCGGGCACCGAGTCCATCGGCCCGAAGTTGACCATGTCGAGCGCGCCGAGCGAGACGACCTGCGGGATGCCCGCCGCGCCGGCCGACTCGAGTCGCTCCGGAACGGCAGCGAGCACACCGCCTGCGACCTGGTCGCAGAACTCGGTCGTCGTCACGTCGAGGGAACCGACCGCAAAGCCGGCCTCGAGCAGCTTCTCCATCGAGCCGCCGCCCGCGCCGGTCTGGTGGAAGACGAGCACCTCGTAGCCGAGCTCCTCGAGTCGCTCCCGCGCGGTGGTGACAGCCGGCGTCGTCACCCCGAACATCGAGGCGACCACGATCGGCTTCTCGTCGCCGAGTGGCGGGACCGTGGCGCAAGCCATCCCGGCGAGCGCCCCGGCCGCGTTCGCCATGATCCGCGCCGACACGCGGTTCACGCCGGCGATGTCGACGACCGAGTACATCATCGTGACGTCCACCGAGCCGACGTACGGGCTCGTGTCGCCGGAAGCGACGGTCGAGACCATCAGCTTGGGGACGCCGATCGGCAACTCCCGCATCGCATGGGTCACGAGCGCGGAGCCGCCCGAGCCGCCGAGGCCCCCGATCGCGTCGAGTCGCCCCTCCTCGTGGAGTCGCTTCACGACGACGGCCGCCCCCCGCGCCATGGTCTCCACGGCGGCCCCTCGATCGCCGGCGCCTGCCAGGTCGGCGACATCCGCGCCCGCAGCCGCTGCGACCTCCTCACGAGGCACATCGGGCGAAGCGAGCGGCTCGCCGACGATGCCCGCGTCGACGAGGAGCACGTCGACGCCGTGCTCGCGGATCCGGTCGGCGAGGTACGCGTACTCGCGACCCTTGGTGTCGAGCGTTCCGACGAGGACGACGGTGGAGCGTCGCGACGCAGTCACGAGGCCAGTGGCTCGACGCCCAGATAGCGGCGCTGGGCGTCGGCGTCCCCGATGAGTGCCTCCGCGGTCGTCTCGGCCGCGATCCGGCCCGACACCATCACGAGCTGGCGCTCGGCGATCGAGGTCGCGACGCCGAGGTTCTGCTCGACGAGGAGGATCGCCATTCCCTCCTCCACGAGGGTCTTGCAGGTCTCGATCATCGACTCGACGATGGCAGGCGCGAGCCCCTCGGACGGCTCGTCCATGATCAGCAACTCGGGGTTGCCGAGCAGTGCGCGACCGATCGCGAGCATCTGCTGCTCACCACCCGAAAGCTGGGTGCCGCCGTTCTTCCTGCGTTCCGCGAGCCGTGGGAAGAGCTCGTAGACGGCATCGGGCGTCCAGCGCTTCCCGCGCGTTCCCCGCGAGAGCATCCGGAGGTGCTCGTCGACCGAGAGGGACTGGAAGAGCCGCCGCCCCTGCGGGACGTACCCGATCCCGAGGCCCGCGATCTTGTACGAGGGTCGGCCGAGTGTCTCCCGGCCCTTGAACCGGATCGAGCCGCTCGCGCGCGCCATCATCCCCATGATCGCCGCGCAGAGCGTCGTCTTGCCCATCCCGTTACGGCCGATCACGGCAACGCCTTCGGCGCCCATCGAGAAGCTGACGCCCTCGAGGATCTGCGCCTGACCGTAGTAGGCGTTCAGGTCCTCGATCTCGAAGAGCGTGCTCACTCGTAATGCCCGGAACCGAGATAGAGGTCGTGAACCGTCTCGTTGGCGCGGATCTCGGCGGGCGTGCCCTCGACGATCTTGCGGCCGTCGTGCATCATCGTCACGTACTCGGCGACGTTGAGCGCGACGTCCATGTCGTGCTCGATCAGGACGAGGGTCACGTCGCGGGGGATCGCGACCAACAGCTCGGTGAGCCGCTCGCGCTCCCCGCGTGAGAGCCCGGACGCCGGCTCGTCGAGCATGATCACCTCGGGGTCGGTGACCTGCGCCATCGCGACCTCGAGCTGGCGCTGCTCGCCGTGCGAGAGCGATCCGACGGGTGTGTCGAGCACTCCTCCGAGCGCGACCTGGTCGGCCGCGTGACGGGCCCGCTCGAGGATCTCGGCGTCCCCCCGCCCGCGGAACCAGCGCAACCGTCCGCCGCGCTTGCCGCGAAGCGCGAGGTAGAGATTGTCGAGCACCGACAGCCCGCCGCAGAGACGGGACTTCTGGTAGCTGCGAGAAAGCCCGAGGGCGGGACGCGCCCGCGGCGGGAGCGTTGTCACGTCGGTGCCGAGCACCTCGATCGTTCCTGTGCTCGGCGGAAAATCGCCCGCGACCAGGTTGAAAAGCGTCGTCTTGCCGGCCCCGTTGGGGCCGAGGATCGCACGGCGCTGGCCGCGGGGGACGTCGAGGTCGACGTCCCGCACGGCCTGGACGCCGCCGAAGCGCCGGCCGACCCCCCGCAAGCGGAGGGCCAGCACGGCGTCGGAACCCGTGTGGGGGACGGACTGATGTCCGTCCCCCACGCTGTTCTCTGCTGCGGTCAACGACCTACCTGATGGTCTGGTTGGTGATGACCCCGTTCCTGACGACCTTGATCTTGCCCTGCCAGGGCGTCTTCTTCTTCACGCACGGCGGCTGCGTGCGGCCGGGCGGGGGGCTCGCCTTCTTGAAGAGCCCACCGAACGACTGGTCGACGTTCGGCACGTAGCCGACGACGGCCGTCCCGATCGTGTCCCCGTTCTTCACGACCTGCAACGGGTACTGATCCTGGATGGCCTGCCGGTTGCGATCGAGCCGGAGGACACCGTTGTTGGTGACCTGGTAGCCCGGCTTGAGCGTGCGCGGCAGCGCGTTCTGGAGCGACTTCCCGAGCTGACCGCCGGACTTGGTCAGGCCCTGGACGAGCGCCCATGCCGCGTTGTAGTAGTTGTAGACGAACCCGTCGGCGTAGTTCCCGCCGTTCAGGCCCGGGTAGTGCTTCGCGACGACGGCCTCGTACGCCTTCGCCGCCCGGGTCTTGAGGCCGGGGCCCGTGCCGAATCCGCCGACGTACGAGCCGACGACCTTCGGAGCGACGACCTTGTCGGCACCAAGGAACGCGAAGAACAGGTTCCCGATGTGCTGGCTCGGCTTGAGTGCCCCGTGGGCCTGCTCGAACGCCTTCAGGCTCGCCGAAGTGCCGGTCCCGCCGACGACCCAGAAGTACCCATCCACGGAATCGGGAGCGGGCAGCTGCTGGACGTACGACGAGTAGTCCGTCGTGTTCAGCGGCGGGTAGACGCGCTTCGTGATCTTGCCGCCGATCGCACAGAAATCCGCGATGAGGCCGGCGGCCGACGTCCAGCCGAAGCTGTAGTCGTCCATGATGACCGCGGCGTTCCGCCAGCCGAGTCGCTTGTAGGCGATCTCGCCGGTGCCGGCGTTCCACTGCGCGCCGTCACCGTGATAGCGGAACACGTTCGGCTGTGCGAGCTGCAGGGTCGGATCCTGCGAGCCGGCGGTGCCGATGATGAACGTCTTCGTCGGATGCGACCTCGCGTACCGCGCGACGTAGACCGCCTCGTCGCCCGACAGCGGGCCGATCATGACGTCCGCCCGGAGCTGCTCCATCAGGCGCCGGGTCTCCTTCACCGCAGTCGGCACCGTGTCGTCGCCGCAGCCGTAGCCGACGATCCGGACGTTCTTCCCGCCGGCCTTGATGCCGGTCATCCCGGCCGAGGGCTTCTTCGGGTTCTTCACCTTCCCGCCTGCGTACTGCGCGAGGGCGGCCTGTGCTCCTCCGATATCCGGCTCGTACCCGAAGCCGAACGCTCCCTTGCAGTCGGTCATGATCGCGACCCTGATCTCTGAGCTCGGCGCCGCGAGCGACGACGAGACTGCCACAGAGGCGGCGATCGCGAGCACGCCGAGCGGGAGCGTGACCTTCCATTTCCGCCAAAGACGGCTCATTCGCATTTCCCTCCTTCGTTGTGAAACCTGGACTTGCGGATCGTGCTGCATATGCACCTGCGTAACACCTCCGACCGATCCCCTCCTTTGGTCAGCCTTACTGAACGGTTCTCGCCACCGGGGCACCTGATCCGCCTCGCGGTCGCCGCGCTGTGTTCCACGCACGGTCCCAGAGGCCCATCAGCCCGTCGGGCGAGAGAACGACGATGAGCAGGAAGACGACGCCGATGATCGTGTTGAAGCTTCCGCCGATCCTGACCGTGTCGAGGACGTCGGTCAGCCAGCTGTCGCGGATGTAGTTGTTGATCACGATGAAGGCGAGCGCGCCGACCCAGGCGCCCTCGACCCGTCCGAGCCCACCGATCACGGCGACGATCAGCAGGTCGATCGTCGCGCCGAGGCCGACATCCCCGGGCGCGATCTGGCCCTGCCACCACACGAGCAGGATCCCGGCGAGCGACGCGAGGAACGCCGCGAAGCCGAAAGCGAGCGTGCGGTGGAGCGGGACGATGTAGCCGAGCGACGTCATCCGCACGTGCTCGTCCCTGATCCCCTGCAGCGAGATGCCGAACGGCGTGCGCACGACGTAGCGCATCAACAGGTAGACGACGAGCGCGACGAGCAGCGCGATGTAGTAGAGGCGGTAGCGGTCGTTGACCATGTCGCCGACGAAGCCGGGTGTGTAGCTGTTGATGCCCCCGATCCCCGAGAACCCCGACACCACCGTCACCTGGCCGACGAAGTAGAAGGTGATCACCGAGAACGTCAGTGTGATCATCAGGAAGTAGATCCCGAAGCTCCGCGACGCGATCGCGCCGAAGATCATCCCGAGGAGCGTCGTGCCGAGGAGCGCGAGGACGAGGGAGAGCGTCGGATCCCACCCGAGCGTCAACCCCTTCGACTCGCCACCGCCTTCACCGACGGTGACCATGTTGCCGATCATGAAGCCGGCCGTTCCCATGAGCGCCGTCTGCGCGAGCGAGACCATCCCGCCGTACGCGGCGAGGAAGATGAGGCTCGCAGCCGCGATGCCGACGATGAAGACCTGGGTGAGGATCGCGTCCACCCAGTAGTCGTTGAAGACCGCCGGCCCGAGCGCGACGACGACGAGCGCGCCGACGGCAATCGCACGCTCCGTCGTCTGCTTGGCGTCGAGCTTCATCCTTCCTTCCCGAAGAGGCCCTGAGGCCGGACAGCGAGGACGAGGGCGAGCAGGACGAACGTGACGACGATCGAGTACTGCGTGCAGCAGTTGTTCCCCGTCGTCGGCAGGTAGACGGCCGAGAAGGCGAAGACGAGCCCGTAGAGCAGCGAGCCTGCCGCCGCCCCCAGGAGCGACCCCATGCCGCCGATGATCACCACGACGAGCGAGTTGAGGAGCCATTGCCCGTCCTGGCCTGCGGCGACGGCGCCCTGGGAGGCCCCGACGACGCCGCCGAAGGCGGCGAGCGCCGAGCCGACGACGAAGGCGATCGCGAAGGTGAGCTGGATGTTGACGCCGAGCGCCGAGGTCATCTGCTGGTCATCGACGCCCGCCCGGATCACCATCCCGGTTCGGGTGCGGTGAAGCCATGCCCAGAGGGACGCGCCCACCGCGAGCCCGAGGAAGAGCACGACGAGCCGCGCAACCGAGTATTCGATCCCGAGGAGCGGGAGCTCCACGAGGCGCTCGGTCCAGCCGGGCCACGTGAGGCTGACGGCGATCCCGTCGTTGAAGTGGGCAATGACCTGGTCGGCGATGATCACCGAGAGCGCGATCGTGATGAGCGCCTGACGGAGCTCCTGGCCCTGGTTCCAGCGGAGAAAGACCTGCTGCACGACAAGGCCGACGGCACCGATCGTCGTCACCGCGACGAGAGCCGGGAGCACCCATTCCCAGGTGTTCACGTCGCCGCCGAGGAGCGAGAAGCCCTCCCCTGTCATCTCCTGCTGCACCTCGTACGCGACGTAGCCACCGAGGAGGTAGAACGAGCCGTGGGCCATGTTGACGACCCGCATCAGCCCGAAGATCAGCGAGAACCCGCTCGCGACGATGAAGAGGAGCCCGGCGGCGGTCAACCCGTTGAGCAACGTCCTCGTGAAGCTCTGCCAGTCGTCGACTGCCGAGCCGAAGCTCGTCGTCCGCCAGTTCCCGCCGAACTCGGGAGAGGGCTCGGCGATCACGAGGATGTAGAGGAGGGCGAATGCGATCCCCGCGCCGATGAGGACGCGCGCGGCGATGCGCAATGGACGTTGCAGCGCGATCGCGCTCATGCGCGAAGACGCCTCGGGCCAGACCCAGACCGTCCGCAGCTCGTCCTCAAGACCGGATGAACCTACCAACCGCCATCAAGCGGTTCAATGCGCAACCGATTATCGATTGTTCGGCACGAGTACTAGCGCCGCGCTTCCCGCCTGCCACCGTTGGACCCCTCCTCGGATGCCTCGCCGTATGGGACGTGCAAATGCCTACAGGAGTTGGCTCGCGACGCGTCCCCGTCAGCGGTCGGGGAAGGGCCGCACAGTACATTCGGGCGCTCCGAGCCGCCTCGCAACCGCGTCGGCGTCGGCGAGAAACGCGTTCGCGCGCACGACGGTCTGCTTGTACGCCTCGAGGCTCGAAGTCTGTCCGTAGATCGTCGCGCCGAGGCGCAGCCCGGCGTAGTACTCGTCGTAGGCACGGGAAAGCGCGGCGAGCTGCTCCTGCTGCTCGGGCGTTCCCCCCTCGAGGCGCCCGACGTCCTCGGCGAGGCGCGTACCGCGGTTCGCCCACGGCCGGAGGATCTTGAAGCCGGCCTCCGACGGAAGCCCGAGCTCCTCGATGTCCGCGCGCGCCCCCTCGCAGAGGGCCACGAGCTCGGTGACGACGGCGTCGCGCTCCGGCTCGTCGTCGCCCCCGCAGCCGGTGGCGAGAAGGGCGGCGGCGGCGATCGCCGCGGCGCCGGCCACGCGCGCGCCGCTCATCCTCGCTCCCACGCGAGCCCCGCTGCGAGCACCGTCTCGTCGAGCGGCGCGACGAGCTGGAGGTTGCCGATCGCGAGCGCGGCCCAGCCCAGCAGGTTCACCCAGCGCAGGAAGGACGAGAGCGGCAGGCGGACCTCGAGCTCGTCCGCGTCTTCCGGCGGCCACTCGATCGCAACGCACGGGCTCACGTACAGATCGACGTCGGGGACGAGCTGCCGCCAGGCGAGGAGCGCGCGGTAGCCCTCCGTCACTGCGTCAGGGTCGACCCGTTGGGCCTTGTCGAGCTTCGTCCGGATCGCGCTGCCGTATTCGTCGGCGCGACTCGGGAACGTCGCCGCGTGCGAACGGGCTGCTTCGTGCTCGAACACCGGCCACGTGTTCGAGATCGGGCCGGGGACGGCCGTCTCGACGACCCGTGCGCCGAGCGCCTCGAGACGAGGCACCCATTCCTCTGCGGCGTCGCTCCTTTCGGTCTCGCGCCCGTCGGCGAGATCCGGCGCGCCCCGCAGCAGGCCCACCGTCAGGCCGTCGAGGCGAGGCGCGGGCACCGGCCGACCGGCGAGAACCGACCAGAACATGGCGACCTCCGAAACCGTCCGGGCCATCGGGCCGACCGTGTCGAACGACGGGCAGAGCGGAAAGACGCCGTCTTCGGGGATCGACCCGAGGCGTGGCTTGAGACCGACCAGGTCGCAGGCCGCCGCGGGCAGCCGAACGGAGCAGCCCGTGTCGGTGCCGATTCCCAGGTCGCACAGCCCGGCCGCGATCGCAGCGGCGTTGCCGCTCGAGGAGCCGCCTGTCGTGAGCCCCGGACGGACCGGGTTGTGCACGGTGCCGTACCACTCGTTCGTCCCGAGCACGCCCCAGGCGAACTCGACGAGGTTCGCCTTCCCGACGATCGTCGCGCCAGCCTCGAGCGCCCGATCGACCACCGTCGCATTGCGCGTCGGCACGTGATCGGCGTAGATGCGCGAGCCGTAGGTCGTGCGGATCCCCGCGGTGTCGATCAGATCCTTCACGAGCAGCGTGCGATCGGACAGCGGCCCCTCACGAGCGCCGCGGAGCGGCTCGTCGAGCCACGTGATCGAAGCGTTCCAGCGGTCGTGGCTCACGACGGGATCAACGCGACCGCGTCGACCTCGATGCGCGCTCCCGGGATCACGAGCGCGGAGACCTCGACGAGCGTCGAGGCCGGACGGGTCTCGCCGAACACCTCCTGGCGCACGGGGTTCACGAGCGGCCGATCGTCGATATCGGTCAGGAAAACGGTGAGCTTCACGACGTCGGCGAAGGTGCAGCCCGCCGCCGCCAGGATCTCGCGCATGTTGGCGAAGACCATGCGCGCCTGAGCGGCGACGTCGTCGCCCCCGACGAGCTCGCGGCTCCCATCGACGGGGACGATCCCGCTGACGAACAGCAGCTCGCCGGCCTGAACCGCATCGGTGAAGTGAGAGATCGGCTCTGCCTGGCCGTCGACCCGGAACTCGCGACGCGTCGCCACGGCCCGACGCTAGCGGACGGAGCGGTCCGTCAGGCGCGCTGGGCGAGCGCGATCGATCGCGCTGCCTCGAGCGCGTCGGCGATCGTCTCGGGCTCTGCCCGGTCGCCGACCATCACGTTCACCTGGAAGTCGCGGTTGCGCCGCGTCAGCTGCGCGACTGCGCCGCGGCCCGCGAAGCACTCGAACGTTCCGCGCCGAAGCTTCATCCCGGAGAGCGGGAGGAAGCCCGAGGTGCCGATCGAGTCACGCCATCCGATCACGACGATGACCGCGCCCGTCGGCGGAACCCGGTACGACGACACCTGGCACTCGCTGTCCACCGCGCGAGCCCCCTCGGTGCCGACGACCAGCAGCGTCTGGGGGTCGGCGGTGACGCTCTCTCGAGAGGGCTGAACCTTCGCCCAGCCGACCGGGATCGTCAGCTCGACGCCTCCACCACGGACGACGTCCGCCGAAAGGCCACCCAACGCGCTCGCGGCCAAGGCAAAGGCGACGGCTGTCGCCGCCGCGAGTGCAACCGGGAATCTTCCCCCTCGCCGTCTCATTTCCTCCGCGCATGGTACTGCCTTCTACGAAAAAAGGAAGAACCCGTGCTCAACGGGTTTTTCAGGCCCGTTCCTGGGCAGACCCCGAGCTCGACGCCGCCCGGATCTCCGACAGCGTCTGCCGCGGGGTCAGTGCCTCCGGATCGACCGGCAGGTGGAGCACCGCGGGTACGCCTGCGGTGAGCGCGCGATCGAGCGCGGCGGGCAGATCCTCGCTCCGCTCGACGCGTTCGCCGTGCCCGCCGAAGGCCCGCCCGAGCGCCGCGAAGTCCGGGTTCACAAGCTCGGTCCCGCTGACCCGGCCGGGATAGTGACGCTCCTGATGCATCCGGATCGTCCCGAACATCCCGTTGTCCACCACGAGGACGACGATCGGCGCGTCGTGCTGCAGCGCGGTTGCCAGCTCGGGGACGCTCATCAGGAAGTCGCCGTCGCCCGCGATGCAGACGACGTCGCGCTCGGGATGAACGAGCTTCGCGGCGATCGCCGCGGGCAGCCCGTACCCCATCGCCCCCGAGAGCGGCGCGAGCTGGGTGCGGTAGCGCCGGAAGACGTAGAAGCGGTGCGCCCAGACCGTGAAGTTCCCTGCGCCGCTCGCGATGATCGCGTCGGCCGGGAGCCGCTCGCGGAGGGTTCTCATCACGTGCGTCATCTCGACGTCGCCGGGCAGCGGACGGCCCTCCAGCGTCGCGACGTAGGCGGAGTGGAGCGCGCCGACGTCCTCCTGTCGCGCCCGGCCGTCGACGGGATCCAGCTCTCCCAGCGCGCTCGCGAAGCGAGGACCGGAGGCGACGATGCCGAGTGCCGGCTCGTAGACCCGACCGAGCTCGTCGGGGTCCGGGTGGACGTGGATCACGGTGCGCCCGTCGCCGGGCGGGGTCACGGTCGAGTAGCCCGAGGTCTCGATGTCGCCGAGGCGCGCGCCGACCACGAGCAGGGTGTCGGCGTCTCGAAGGCGCGCGGTAAGCGCCGGGTCCTGCCCCAGTCCGAGGTGGCCCGCGTAGCAGGCTGCGTCGTTGTCCACGTAGTCCTGGCAGCGCCACGCAGCGGCGACGGGCACGCCGCTCGCCTCGAGCCAGGAGGCGAGCTGCCGGCCCGCGTCTGCCGTCCACGGCTGCCCGCCGACGATCGCGAGAGGACGCTCGGCCGCGGCGAGCAGCCCGCGCACGGCCTCGAGGTCGCCTGGGGAGGGCGCCGCCTGAGCCGCGGCGTAGGGGGAAGCGTCGGCGACGTCCGCGCGCTCGCCGAGCACGTCCTCCGGCAGCGCCAGGACGACCGGGCCCGGCCGGCCCGAGGTCGCGGTCCGGAACGCGCGCGCCACGAGCTCGGGGATCCGGTCGACCTGGTCGATCTGGGCCGCCCACTTCGCGAACGAGCCGAACACCTGGCGGTGGTCGAGCTCCTGGAATGCCTCGCGCCCCACGTCGCCTCGCCGGATCTGGCCGACGAGGAGGACGAGAGGGGTCGCGTCCTGGAACGCGGTGTGCACGCCGACCGACGCCTGTGTCGCGCCGGGACCGCGCGTGACAAGGCAGACGCCCGGCTGCCCGGTGAGCTTCCCGTAGGCCTCGGCCATGTTCGCGGCCCCCGCCTCGTGACGGCAGGTGACGAAACGGACGGAGCTGTCGCGCAGCGCGTCGAGAACGTCGATGTAGCTCTCGCCGGGAACGCCGAACGCCAGCTCCGCGTCGTGCAGCGCCAGCTGGTCGACGAGGATCCGCCCGCCCGTACGGGAGCTCACAGCGGAACGGTGATCGGGTGCTCGAGGTGCACCGACGCGGACTGCCGGGGCATCGTGTCGTCGAGCTCGTCGAGGTAGCGGATCGTTCGCTTGCCGGTCCACTCCGCAGGCAGGAGCAGAAGGCGCACGAACGAGGTCTCCAGATGCGCCGAGGCGCGCGCGACGACAGGCTCGGGCCCGCTCTCGAACCACGCCCCACCCGGGCCGTAGAACGTGAAGCGGCCTTCCGTCTCGATCTCGAGCTCGCCCCGTAGCAGGTATCGGATCCCCGGGCCGGGATGCGTGTGTCGATGGGCCACGCCGCCGAGCGGGAAGTCGATCCGGTCGCAGCGCGCGACCCAGGACGCGAACGGGTCGAGCTGGACGGCCCGCGAGACGAGCGCACCCTCGGCCTCTCCCTCGTCCCGGTCGAGCTGCCAGACGAGGGCGCGACCGTCGACCTTCGCACCGCCGAACGTCGCCTCCTCGCGCTCGATGTCGTACACGACCCTGTTGCCGCCGATCGTCTCGACGCCGGTCTCGAATCGGTAGAGCGAGAGCCTCAATGGAAGTACTGCCCGCCGTCGATCACGATCGTCTGGCCCGTCACGAACGCGGAGGACGCGCCCGCGAGGTACACGACCGCGCCGACGACGTCCTCGGGCGCCTGGTCGCGCTGGATCGTCCGCGCCGCGACCGAGACGTCTCGCAGCTTCTCGATCACCTCCGGGTGCTCCTTCACGCCGTCGGACATCGTGAAGCCGGGCGCGACGCAGTTCACACGGATGCCGTCGTTGCCGAGCTCCCTCGCGAGCGCGCGCGTGAACGCGACGATGGCGCCCTTGCTCGTCACGTAGTGCAGGAGGAACGGCACCCCACGGAACGGCGTCCCGGACGAGATGTTGACGATCGTGCCTCCGCCCCGCTCACGCATCGCGGGCACGGCGACGCGACAGGTGAGGAACATCGAGGCGACGTTGACGTCCATCACGCGCCGCCACTCGTCGAGCGGGATCGCCGTGAAAGGTCGCATCTCGAGCGAGGCGTAGAGGCCCGCGTTGTTGACGAGCACGTCGACCCCGCCGCACTGCTCCACCGTCTCGGCGACCATCCGTTCCACGTCCGCCTCCTCGGCGACGTCGACCGTCAGCCCGAGCCCGTTCGGATAGGCCGCAGCGGCCTCCTCGGCGCCGCGCAGGTCGGCGACGACGACGCGCGCGCCCTCCGCCGCCAGACCGCCTGCGATCGCCCTGCCGATCCCCTGGGCGGCGCCCGTGACGACCGCGACCTTCCCTTCGAGAGCTCCCATCAGACGATCGGCGAGAACGATGTCGGGACGAGGATCCGGTTCTGCTGCGTATGGATGAGCGGCTGGATGCGAGCGAGGAACGCCTGCCAGTCGCCGCGAGCCTGCAGCGCAGCGCGACGCTCCTCCCGCTCGGCGAGGCTCGCGTAGCCCCACATCGACGTGTACGTCGAGAGGGCGCCGATGTCCGTGGTGAACGCGGCGATGAACCCGCCGAGCACCTCCTGCTGGATCGCGATCCCCTCGTCCGCGTAGAGCTGCACCAGCTCGGGCAGCTTCCCCGTGAAGACGTGGTAGTCGCGCTGCTCGACGATCATGCGTCTCTCCCTGCGGGAGAGACGCTAGAGGAGCCGGAGCATGGGTGTCTCATAGGTCGGAGTTCGTCTAGTGCGAGGCCGTCAGGCCTCCCACCGCCCAGTACTTCAGCTCGACCCAGTCGTCCACCCCGTAGCTCGAGCCCTCGCGGCCGATCCCGGATTCCTTGACGCCGCCGAACGGCGCGACCTCGGTGGAGATCAACCCGGTGTTCACGCCGACGATGCCGTACTCCAGTGCCTCCCCGACGCGCCACGTGCGCGCGAGGTTGCTCGTCACGTAGTACGCCGCGAGCCCGTACGGCGTCGCGTTGGCGATGCGGATCGCCTCGTCCTCCGTCTCGAAGCGCGCGATCGCGGCGACGGGCCCGAACGTCTCCTCGCGGCTCATCCGCATCTCCGGCGTGGCGCCCGTGACGACGGACGGACGGAAGAACTGCCCTTCGACGCGCTCGCCGCCCGTGACGAGCTCGGCGCCGCGGTCGAGCGCGTCCGAGACGTGCTCTTCGACCTTCGTCACCGCGGGCTCGTCGATCAGCGGACCGACCTGGGCGCCCTCCTCGAACCCGTCGGCGACCTTGAGAGCCTCGACCGCCGGCACGAGCCGCTCGAGGAACGCGTCGTAGATCCCGTCCTGGACGAGCATCCGGTTTGCCGAGATGCAGGTCTGACCGGAGTTCCGGAACTTGGCCTGCAGGGCAGATGCGACTGCGATCTCAAGGTCGGCGTCGTCGAAGACGATGAATGGGGCATTGCCGCCCAGCTCGAGCGAGACATTCTTCACTTGGTCCGCGCACTGACGCATCAGGAGCTTGCCGACCTCCGTCGACCCCGTGAAGCCGAGCTTCCGGACGAGGGGGTTCGACGTCAGCTCGCCGCCGATGACCGGCGCGTCCGATGCGTCACCCGTGACGACGGAGAAGACTCCCGGTGGAACCCCGGCTTCCTCGGCGAGCGCCGCGATCGCGAGCGCCGACAGCGGTGTCTGCTCGGCGGGCTTCAGCACCATCGTGCAGCCGACCGCGAGCGCGGGCGCGGACTTGCGCGTCACCATCGCGGACGGGAAGTTCCAGGGGGTGATCCCTGCTGTCACCCCGACCGGTTGTCGGGTCACGAGGATGCGCTTGTCGGGCCACGGCCCCGGGATCACGGCTCCGTCGAGCCGCTTCGCTTCCTCCGCGAACCACTCGTAGAACGAGAGCGCATAAACGATCTCTGCATGCGCCTCGGCGAGCGGCTTCCCCTGCTCGAGCACCATCAGCGCGGCGAGCTCGTCTTCGTGCTCGGCCATCGACGCGGCCAGGCGGCGGAGCACCTGCGCGCGGTCCTTCGCGCTCCTCGCCTTCCATTCGGGGAGGGCCCGAGAGGCGGCCTCGACCGCACGCCGCGTCTCCGCGACGCCGAGCCGCGGGACGTCGGCGAGCGTCTCCCCGGTGGCAGGGTTCAGAACCGGAAAGGTGCCGCCGTCGTCGGCGTCGATCCAACGCCCGTCCACGAATGCCTGCGATCGCAGAAGCCGTGGAGCGGTCGTCGCCACGGTCAGGGACGATACCGGGTGGCGTCCTGCCGAATCGATGATCGATCAGGGGACGGAGGCCGGGTGAGGGAAAGTGACGCGGAGTAGAGTCTCGCCCATGGAACCGGTCTTCGTCCGCTTCGACGACGTCCGCGCGTTCGAGCTCGCTGAGGGGGTCAGTGGCAGGCCGCTGTTCGGAGACGGAGCAATGCTGAACGTCATCGAGTTCGAGCCGGGAGCGACCGTCCCGCTGCACAGCCACCCGCACGAGCAGCTCGGTCTCGTGCTGCGCGGGATGCAGGCCCTCGTCGTCGACGGCGTCGCGCACGAGCTCGAGCCGATGCACGGGTACGTGCTGCCGGGCGGGGTCGAGCACTCCGCCTACTGCGGGCCCGAGGGCGCTCTCGTGCTCGACGTCTTCCAGCCCGTACGGGAGGACTACCGGTCCCGCTGGGAGACCGAGGGCTGAGCGTGGCACTCCGCCGGAAACGTAGGCTCGAGATCCCGCACGCCGGGCCGTACGCGCCCGGCTGGGAGGTTCCTGCACGGTTCAACTTCACGCGCGACGTCGTCGAGGAGCTCGCGGGCGACTCGCTTCGCAAAGCGCTGACCTACGTCGACCGCGAGGGGATCGTCGACCGGCGCACATTCGACGAGGTCGCCAAGGACGCAGCGCGCTGGGCGCACCTCCTCCGAACGCGACTCGACCGCGGCGACCGCGTCCTCGTCGTCCTCGGGAAGGTTCCCGCGTGGCACGGCGCGATGCTCGGCGCGCTCAAGGGCGGGCTCGTCGCGGTGCCCTGCTCCGACATGCTCCGCGCCCGCGACCTCGCGTTCCGCGTCCGGCACTCCGGGGCCCGGCTGGTCGTCGCCGACCGCTCCTGCGAGGCCGAAATCGAGGAGATGAAGAACCAGGTGGAGGAATCGGTCGCGGTCGTCTACGTCGACGAGGCGACGGCGGAGCTCCAGCGCTACGTCCCGCGCGCGCCGACGGAGGACACGACCGCCGGCGAGACAGCCTTGATCCTCTACACGTCCGGCACGACCAAGGATCCGAAGGGCGTCGTCCACACGCACGCGTACACCTGGGCGCAGAGGGCGCAGGCCGGCTACTGGCTCGACGTCCGCGAGCAGGACGTCGTGTGGTGCACGGCAGGGACGGGCTGGGCGAAGTCGATCTGGAACGTCCTCCTCGGGCCGTGGTCGCACGGGGCCGAGGTCGTGCTTCACGAGGGCGCCTTCGATCCGGAGGAGCGTCTCTCGTTGCTCGAGCGTCTCGGCGTGACCGTGCTCTGCCAGGCTCCGACCGAGTACCGGATGCTTGCGAAGCTCGACAGCCTGTCGGTCGCCCACCTGCCGATGCTTCGACACGCGGTGTCGGCAGGCGAGCCCCTGAATCCCGAGGTGATCGAGCGATTCCAGGACACGATCGGCCTGACGATCCACGACGGCTACGGGCAGACCGAGAACTCGCTTCTCGTGGGCAACGCGCCCGGCACCCCGGTCCGGGCGGGCTCGATGGGGCTCCCGGCTCCCGGCCACGACGTCGCGGTGATCGACGACGACGGCCATGTCTGCGCGCCCGGCGTCGAGGGCGACATCGCACTGATCGGCCGGCCGCCCACGCTGTTCTCCGGCTACTGGAACGCGCCCGACGAGACCGAGGCCGTCTTCCGCGATGCGTGGTACGTGACGGGCGACCGTGCGACGCGCGACGAGGACGGTTACCTGTGGTTCGTCGGCCGCTCGGACGACGTGATCCTGTCGGCCGCCTATCGGATCGGCCCGTTCGAGGTGGAGAGCGCGCTCCTCGAGCACCCGGCGGTGGCGGAGAGCGCCGTGGTGGGCGTGCCGGACCCCGATCGCGGCCAGGTCGTCAAGGCCTTCGTCGTCCTGCGCGACGGCAGCGAGGCGGGGCCCGATCTCGCCGTGGAGCTCCAGGACCATGTGAAGTCGATCACCGCCCCGTACAAGTATCCGCGGGCGATCGAGTTCGTGGACGAGCTTCCGAAGACCGCGAGCGGAAAGATTCGGCGAGCCGAGCTTCGCGAGCGCCCGCACACCGACTCGATCGTGGGCGGGACCGTGATCCGGTTACCCGAGCGCGCACGAGCCGACGAGGCCGCCGAGCGGGCGCGCGTCGAAGCGGAGGAAGCGGCACGGGTCGAAGCGGAGGCTGTGGCCCGCTCGGAGGCAGAAGAGGCAGCGCGCCGCGAGGCCGATGAGGCTGCGCGCCGGGAAGCGGAGGCCGAGGCTGCCGCGCTCGCTGCCGCCGAGAGCGCTCGGCAGGAAGCCGCGGAACGCGCCCGCGCCGAAGCGGAGGAGGTGGCACGCCTCGAGGCGGAGGCCGCCGCCCTTGCCGCGGCCGAAGAGGCGGCACGGCTCGAAGCCGAGGAACGCGCACGCGCCGAGGCCGAGGAGGCCGCGCGCCTCGAGGCCGAGGCCGCAGCGGCTGCGCTCGCCGCAGCGGAGGAGGCGGCCCGACGCGAAGCCGAGGAGGCTGCGCGGCGCGAAGCGGAAGAACGGGCCCGCGCCGAAGCCGCCGAGGCGGCTCGGCTCGCCGAGGCCGAGGCCGCGCGCGGCGGAGGAAGCGGCGCGGCTCGAGGCCGAGGAGCGCGCCCGGGCCGAGGCAGAGGCAGAGGAAACGCGAGTCGCAGCGGAGGCCGCGGCAGCCGCGCTCGCGGCAGCGGAAGCAGCCCGGCTCGAAGCCGAGAGGCGCGAACGCGCCGAAGCAGAGGAAGCTGCACGGCTCGAAGCCGAAGAGCAAGCCCGCGCCGAGGCCGACGAGACGGCGCGCCTCGAGGTCGAAGCCGCCGCGCGCCGGGAAGCGAGAGAGCGCGCGATCGCGGAGGCGGCCGAGGCCGCCCAGCGCGAGGCCGAGGAACGTGCCCGACGCGAGGCGGAAGCCGAGGAGTCGGCCCGCCGCGACGCCGAGCTCCGCGCCCTCGAGGTGACCGAGGCCGGCGACCCGGAGGCGGGCGGGGTCACCGGCCGGGAGGCCCGTCGCGCGGCCCGTGCCGAAGCTGCACGGCGCAAGGAGGAGGCCAAGGAAGCCCAACGTCGGGAGGCGGAAGAGAAGGCGCGCGCGAAGGCAGAGGCGGAGGCAGCGAAGCACCGCGAGAAGGCCGAGGCCGAAGCCGCGAAGCGGCGCGAGAAGGAGGAGGCCGAAGCCGCGAAGCGGAAGCCAAGGAGGACGCCGAGCAGCGCAAGCGCGACGAGGCCGCCGCCCGCGAGGAGGCGCGTCGCCGCGAGGCCGAGGAGACGGTTGCCGCCAAGCAACGTGCCGAGGACGAGAAGCGCCGCGCGAAGGAGGACGCGGAGCGTGCGAAGCTCGAGGCAGAGGCCGAAAAGCACCGCGCCAAGGCGGACGCAGAGGCTGCGAAGCGGCGCGAGAAGGAGGAGGCCGAAGCCGCGAAGCGCAGAGCGAAGGAAGAGGCCGAGCAGCGCAAGCGCGACGAGGCCGCCGCCCGCGACGAAGCCCGCCGACGCGAGGCCGAGGAGAAGGCCGCTGCGCGCGCGAAAGCCCCGGGCGGGCTCGGCCGCCGTCTCGGAAAGAGCGATGTCCACGACGAGTACGAGGACGACGACGCCGACGCGACGGCCGATCCGATTCCCGACATCGTCGAACGCCTCCAGCGGTACTCGGACGCCAGGGCGGTCGCCACGCCTCCCGCACGCCCCGAAGACGACGCCGTCGCCGACGATCCCGCCCTGGAGAGCGAGCGCTCGGCCACGCGCGACGAGTAGTCGCCGGAGCAGCGTTTCTCGGTCACACTGGAGCCGTGAGCCAGGTCCTCGAGGCGCCAGTCGAGATCCGCGAGCCGTCGTTCGAGGACGAGCGCGTCGAGGATCGCCCGTGGGTCGTGATCGTGTGGAACGACCCGATCAACCTGATGAGCTACGTGACGTTCGTCCTCCAGCGGCTGTTCGGTTACTCGAAGTCGAAGGCGACGAAGCTGATGCTGCAGGTCCACAACGACGGGAAGGCGACCGTCTCGTCGGGGACGCGCGAGAAGGCCGAGCTCGACGTCTCGCGCCTGCACGCACACGGCCTGTGGGCGACCATGCAGCAGGACTAGTGGAGCTACGCGTGCGCCGCGGAATCAGCACGAGGCGCAACGGCACGTTCCGCGTGCGGCTTCCCGGGGACGAGCGCGACGTCCTTGCCGCGCTTCCTGCTCAGCTCCGCGAGGCTCTCGAAGCGGAGGAGCCGACCCTCTACCGGCTGTTTCCGCCCGCCTTTGCCGACGACGACGCGGCAAACGCCGGGTACGCGCGCCTGGTCGGCGCGGGCCTGCGGGACGGCAAGCTGCGCGCGCTCGACCAGCTGGAGCGCACAGCGCACGCGGAGACGCTCACCGAGGACGACCTGGGCGCCTGGCTCGGAGCGCTCGAGAGCCTCCGACTCGCGCTCGGAACGCAGCTCGACATCACCGAGGAGAGCTACGGCCCCTTCGACACGTCGGATCCCGACGCGCCGCGCCTCGCGCTCTACCACTGGCTCTCCTGGCTCCAGGAGGAGGTCGTCCAGGCGCTCGCGACGAGCCTTCCCGACCCGCCCGACGAATAGCCTCAGGGCACGACGAGGACCCGGCCGGGCTCGCCGGCGAGGCTCGCCTGCACTGCGTCGTCGATCCGGTCGAGCGGAAACGACGGCCCGAGGGAAGAAGCGAGGTCGAGCCGATTGGCGCGCACGTGCTCGAGCATCGCGGGAAGGGAGACCGCAGGGTCCTCGGAGCCGTAGAGCGTGCCCGTCAGGATCTTCTCTCTCCGGATCAGCTCGAACGGGTCGATGTCGAGCCGCAACCCCTGGGCGGGCAAGCCGACGATCACGGTTGTTCCTCCGTCTCGGGTGAAGCGAAGTGCCGTCGAGGCCGTCGCCGGGTCGCCGACCGCATCGAACCCGTAGTCCGCGCCGTCGGGAATCTCGGCGCGGACGAGGTCACGAAGCTCGTCCGGCGCCGCGACATGCGTTGCGCCCGCGCGGCGTGCAGCCTCGAGGCGGGCCTCGACCGGATCGGAGACGAGGATCGTCGTGGCGCCGGCGATCCGAGCGCCCTGCACCACGAACTGGCCGACGCCGCCGGCGCCGATCACGAGCACCGACGAGCCTGCCGCGACCTGCGCTGCGAAGAGGACGGCGCCGACGCCGGTGAGAGCGGCGCAGCCCAGCAGTGCAGCCTGGTCGAAAGGGACGGCGCCCCGAAGCGGCAGCGCGACCTGCTCGGACACGACGACCCGGTCCGCGAAGCAGCCGGTGGCGGTGCCGCGGTAGACGGTCTCTCCTCGGTACGACATCCCTGTTGTCTTATCAGGCAACGTACCGTTGACGATCGCTGCGTTGAGCGGCCCGCAGGTCGCGGGACGACCGCGACGGCATCCGGCGCACGCGCCGCACGACGGTGCCCAGGACAGCACGACGTCGTCGCCCGGCTTCACGAGCGTCACCGCGTCCCCCACCGCCTCGACGGTCCCGGCGCCCTCGTGGCCGAGCACCATCGGCGTCGGGCGCTGGAACTCGCCCTTCACCTGGTGGAGGTCGGTGCCGCAGATCCCGACGGCCGCCATCCTGACGACGACCTCGTTCGGGCGCGGCTCGTCCAGGTCGAGCTCGACGACCTCGAGCGGCTCGCCGACAGCGTGGAAGAGCGCGGCGCGGGTCTTCATCTCTCAGGCGTCGTCAGCGGCGCGCGCTGACAACGCTTGTGGTGATTCACCACAAGCGTTGTCCGGCCAACTGGCGAACAACCGAACACGAGGACCGCGACGCGACTCGGAGAGGTGCCGTCACCCGCCCAGCGCTGCCTTGACGTCAGCGCACGTCGTCACGGTCGAGACGTTCTGGAGCGCGAAGTTGATCGACGCGTTGTGCCAGTCGGCGTTCATCGTCGAGCAGCCGTCCTCGGGGACCACCATGTAGAAGCCCTTGTCGGCGCCCGTCCTCGAGGTGTGCTCGATCGACATGTTCGTCCAGGCGCCCGTGACGATGATCGTGTCCTTGCCGAGGCCCGCGAGCAGGGTCTCGAGGCGAGTCCCCTGCCACGCCGACATTCGCATCTTCTCGACGACGTAGTCCCCGTCCTGGGCCTCCAGCCCGTCGACGGGTGCGGCGCCCCACGTTCCGCGCACGAGCGCTCCGCCGGCGACGCCTTCGAAGAGCGGCGCGTTCACCTTCAGGCCCGGCGCGCCCTCGTCGACGATGTACCAGACGTGGATCACCGGAATCCCCTTGCCGCGACAGAAGGCAGCGAGGTCCTTGACGTGCTCCACGACGTTCTGGTCCTTCGCGTGTTGCGGCGACCCGGACTCGGCGAACGCGCCCCCGTCGATGATCACGTCGTTTTGCAGATCCTGGACGAGCAGCGCGCAGCGCGCGGGATCGAGCGTGTAATCGGCCATCGAGACTCCTCCTAGCCCATGTACGGCTCGCGGCGCGGGCCGACGAGCGTGGTGATCGCGTAGAGCGAGGTCGACGACGGTATGTACAGGGTCCGCCAGTCCTCGCCGCCCCAGGTGAGGTTCCCGGTGTTCTCCGGCACCTCGATCACGCCGAGATGCTCGCCGTCCGAGCTGATCACCCAGATCCCGCCCGGCCCGGTGACCCAGATGTTCCCGCGCTCGTCGCATTTCATCCCGTCCGGGATCCCCTCCTCGATGACGCCGGAGCCGATGCCCGAGAAGAAGCGGCGGCGATTTGCGAGCGACCCGTCGGCGGCGTCGTACACGTCGATGTAGGCGCCCGGCGTGTCGTTGACGTAGAAGAGCGACTCGTCGGGCGAGAAGCAGATCCCGTTCGGCTGCTCGTACAGGTCGCGCTCGACGACGAGCTCGGGCTCACCGCCCCTCCGGAGCTTGTACACGCCCTGGAAGCCGAGCTCGCGCTCGCGCTCCTCCCCGAACACGGGCATGCGGCCGTACCACGGGTCGGAGAAGTAGATCGTGCCGTCCGAGCCGACGCAGACGTCGTTGGGGCTGTTCAGCTCCTTGCCCTCGAAGTGCGTCGCGATCGCCTCGCGGACGCCGTCCGGCCGCTCGCTGACGAGCGAGCTCGTGACGTGCTCGCAGACGAGCAGGTTCAGGTCGGCGTCGTACGTGAGGCCGTTGCACTTGTTCGACGGACGCATGACCTCCTCGGCCCCGGCCCCTGGCGTGAACTTGCGTCGGACGTCACCGGGCATGTCCGAGAAGAGGAGGTAGTGCTCCCTGGGGTGCCAGATCGGGCCTTCCGTGAAGGTGAAACCGGTCGCCACCTGCTCGACCCCGACTCCCTTCTCGACGAGCTCGTAGATGGCGTCCGACTTCGCGTCGATACCCGGCACGGCGTCTCTCCTTTCGTGACAGCGTCGTCCTGGCGACAATAACCACTTGGTGTCGGACGTCAGTCCGACATCTGCTCTTTCGGCTCGGCGACTACGCTCCCGGCGTGACCGGCCCCGAGACCGTCGTCTTCATCCCCGCCTGGAACGAGGAGCAGAGCCTGCCGGATGTGCTCTCCGAGCTGAAGGCGGGGCTCCCGGGCGCCGACGTCCTCGTGATCGACGACGGCTCGACCGACGAGACCGCCGCCGTCGCGCGGTCGGGCGGAGCGCTCGTCGTTTCGTTCGGCGAGAACCGTGGGCTACGGGCAGGGATCGCGGCGGGCTACCGCCAGGCGCACGAGCGCGGCTACGCCTACTGCGGTCGCGTGGACGCCGACGGCCAGCATCCTGTCGACGAGCTCGCCCGGCTGCTCGACCTCGTCCGCTCGGACCGCTGCGATGTCGCCGTCGGGTCGCGGTTCGCCGCGGGGGAGGGCTATGACGCCGAGCGCTACCGGCCGTCGCCGGCGCGGCGCTTCGGGATCGGCCTCCTCCAGAACGCCATGCACCTCAGGCTCGGCCGGCCGTTCCACGACCCGACGAGCGGGATGGCCGCGGTGAACCGCGAGGCCATGCTCGTGATGGCCGAGCCGTACGCGAGCGGCGCGCCCGAGGTGGAGGCACTGCTGCGGTTGAAGCGAGCAGGTCTCCGTGTCGAGGAAGTCGCGGTGCACATGCGAGAGCGCGCGCACGGCGAGTCGAAGCTCCAGGGCAAGAAGGCCGTCAAGCTCGTGCTCACGGTGGTGGGCACGCTGCTGTTCTTCCGCTGGCTGCGCCATCGCCGATCGTGAGCACGCGGCTCGTCGTCGTGCTCGGCTACTCGGACGGCGGGCGCGGCGAGCTCCACCCGGTCTGCGCCGCGCGGCTCGCCCGCGCAGCCGAAGTGACGACCGCCCACGACGTCGTCGTCCTGTCCGGCTGGGCGCGCGTGCGCGACACGCACTCGGAGGCAGAGTTGATGCGCTCGGCATGGAGCGGCGAGGCCGGCGAAGTGGTCGTCGACCCCGATGCCCGCACGACCGTCGACAACATGGCGAATGCGCTGAACGACGTCCTCCGCGTCGGCGCGAAGGAGGTGCTCGTCGTCACGTCGTCGTGGCACGCGCCGCGGGCGAAGGCTGCGCTCCGGTGGTTGCTCCGCTCGACCGGCATTCGCGTGCGGGCCGTGTCGCCGCCCGAGCGCTCATGGCGCGGCTCCCTACGCGAGCTACCGCTGTGGCTACTGCTCCCGTTTCAGCTCTGGGTCGCGGGGCGCAAGGCATGGAAGCCGTAGCCGTGTTGGTAGCCGAGAGGCAGCGTCCCAAGTAACACTGTGTTACTTGGGCGCTCGTCGCCTGGACCCGGCCGAGGCCGAAGCGACGCGCGCCCACGTCGAGGCGCCTACGCGACCTCGACGTGAATCCGCGCCTTCGCCTCGCGGAGCGGCCCGCCTCCCCGGTGCGCGCGGACGGCGAGGATCTCGGCGAGGATCGAGAGCGCCGTCTCGGCCTGGGTGTCCGCGCCGATGTCGAGCCCGCACGGGCCCTGGATCCGCGCAAGAGCCTCCTCCGAGACGCCCGCTTCGAGCAGCCGCTCGCGCCGCCGCTCCTGGTTGCGGCGCGAGCCGAGCGCGCCGATGTAGAAGGCCTCGGACTCGAGGGCGGCCTGGAGTGCCGGCTCGTCGAACTTGTCGTCGTGGGTGAGGACGACGACGGCGGTCTGGTGATCCGGAGCAGATCTCGGCGAGCGCCTCCGCGGGCCACTCGGCGATCAGCTGGTCGGCGGAGGGGATGCGCTCCTTCGTGAGGAACGCGCCCCGCGCGTCGGCGACGATCGCCGTCCAGCCGAGCAGCTTGGCGCCTCTGCAGAGCGCCTCCGCCGTGTCGACCGCGCCGTAGACGAACAGCCGCGGCGGCGGCCCGTACCACTCGGCGAAGACCTTCGACCCGTTCACCTCGACGAGCCTGTTCCGCCCGCGGCGCACGATCTCGTCGAACTGCGCGAGAGCCTCGGGCGGGACTCCGTCGCCGAGCGTCTCGCCGCCTTCCACGACGAGCGCCTTGCCGCCCACACCGTCGCCCTCGACGACGGTGAAGAGCACAGCGCGCCCACCGCTCTCGCGAAGGGCGGTAAGCCGACCGACGAGGCCATCGCTCACTCGACCGTCTCCACGAAGACGTCGATCTCGCCGCCGCACGGAAGCCCGACCGACCACGCGAGGTCGTCGCTGATCCCGTAGTGGAGGAGCTTCGGCTCGCCCGTCCGCATCACTTCCATGGCGTTGTCGAAGACGTCGCTCTCGACGCAGCCACCGGACACGGAGCCGCACATCTTCCCGGACTCCGACACCGCCAGGCTCGTCCCCACCGGACGCGGAGCGGACCGTCGCGTCGCGACCACGGTGGCGACGACTACCTTCTCGCCGGCATCGCGCCAGGCCTCGACCTCGGGCAGGATCTCCTTCACGCTGCGTGCCTCCTTTCGATACCGGCGAGCACGGCCGCCAGCTCCTCGAGACTCCTCAGATTATGGCCGGGCAGGAACCGGTCGACGTGCGGCAGCGCGGCTCGCATACCGCCGGCCAGCGGCTGGTACTCGGGATTTCCCTTGAGTGGGTTCACCCAGATCACGGCGTAGGCGGCGCGGGCGAGCTTCGCCATCTCGCGACCGACAAGGTCGGGATCCTCGCGCTCCCACCCGTCCGAGACGATCAGGACGATCGCGCCGCGTGACAGCGCGCGACGGCCGTAGATCTCGTTGAACTCGCGCAGCGAGGCGCCGATCCGGGTGCCGCTCCCCCAGTCGACCACCGCCTCGGTGCACCGAGCGAGCGCCGCATCGGGATCGCGCGTCGCGAGGTCGGGCGTCAGGCGCGACAAGCGGGTGCCGAACGCGAACGCCTCGACGCCGCGTCCCGCGCCGACGACGGCGTGGAGGAAGAGCAGCAGCGCCCGCGCGTAGCTGTCCATCGAGCCCGACACGTCGCAGAGCACGACGAGCTTGCGCGGGACGTCCTTGCGCGCCCGGAGTGGCCGGTCGAGCGGGTCGCCGCCGGTACGAAGGGATCGCCGGATCAGCCGCCGGACGTCGAGCCGGTCGCCTCGCGCGTCTGCCGTCCGGCGTCGCGAGACCCGCTGCGGGCGAATGCGCGCGATGCGAGCGATCAGCTCGCGGACGCGACGGAGCTCGTCGCCCGTCAGCTCGGCGAAGTCCTTGTCGCGCAGCAGCTCCTGTCCCGAGGCCCCGAGCTCCAGCGGGTCGCCCGGTTGCTCGTCGACGTCGCCTGCCCGCAGCCGGTCGACGGGCGCCTCGCCGACGCGCGTCAGCGTCTCGGTCGCGGATCGCTGGCGGACCGGCGGCAGCACGGGCGCTCGCAGGAACCACGCGCCGTACGCGCGGTCGAACAGGTCGAGCTCGTCGTGGCGCGAGACGAGCGTCTGCCGCAGGGAGAAGTAGACGTCCTCCTGACGCGCGAGATCGACTGCGTCCAGGGCGCGCAGGGCGTCGGCGACCCGCCCCGGGCCGATCTCGAGGCCGGCCTCGCGCAGCACGCGCCCGAAGGTCACGACGTGCCCGACGATGGCGTCGCCCGCTGCCACGGTGAGCCTAGGTGGCGGCCGCCGCGCGGGCCTCGTCCACGAGCCGCGCGAGTGTCTCGTCGCGGACGGCGTCGATGTCCTCGCGGTACTTCAGGACCGATCCGAGCGTCTGCTCGACGACCTCGGCGTCGAGCTCTTGCCGGCCGAGCGCGTTCAGAGCCATGGCCCAGTCGATCGTCTCGGCGACGCCGGGCGGCTTGGCGAGGTCGAGCCCGCGGAGCTCGCGGACGAACGCGGCTGCCTCCGCGGCGAGCCGCCCCGGGATCCCCGGGACGCGCAGGCGGACGATCTCGATCTCGCGCTCGATCGACGGGTGCCCGATCCAGTGGAAGAGCGCGCGTCGCTTGAGCGCGTCGTGGAGCTCGCGCGTGCGGTTCGAGGTGAGGATCACGGCCGGCCTGCGCCGGGCGGCGATCGTCCCGATCTCGGGGATCGTGATCTGGAAGTCCGAGAGCACTTCGAGCAGGAACGCCTCGAACTCCTCGTCTGCGCGGTCGACCTCGTCGATCAGCAGGACGACCGGCTCGTCGGAGTCGATTGCCTCGAGGAGCGGCCGCCGGATGAGGTACTCGGGGCCGAACAGCTCGGCCTCGCTGACCGTGCCCTCCTGCGCGGCGCGGATGTGGAGGAGCTGACGCGGGTAGTTCCACTCGTAGACCGCGTGCGCGACGTCGAGGCCCTCGTAGCACTGCAGGCGGATCAGGCGTGCCCCGAGGACGGTCGCGAGCGCCTTCGCCGCCTCCGTCTTGCCTACTCCCGCTTCGCCCTCCAGAAGAACGGGCTTCGACAACGCGAGCGACAGGTACAGCGCGGTGGAGAGCCCCCGATCCGGGAGGTAGTCGGCGTCGCGCAGCGCGCCCTCGAGCTCGTCGATCGACGTGAATCCCATCGACCGCAGCGTAGACGACGCATTCCGCGGCGCGTTTGCGGTCGGGGAACCCGGGTATCCGAACGGGCCATACGAAACGTCGGAAAGGGGCTCGAATGCGCACCGAGCACGACATCTGGACATACGGCAGCGACCTCGGGGACGTGCGGGGCATCGCCGGGTACTCGGTCGAGGCGCTCGACGGTGGGATCGGCAAGATCGACGAGACGACCGACGACGTCGGCATGGCCTCGATCGTCGTCGATACCGGCCCGTGGATCTTCGGACGCAAGGTCGTCCTCCCGGCCGGGGTGGTCGACCGGATCGACCGCGACGACGAGTGCGTCTACGTCAACCGCACCAAGGACCAGATCAAGAACGCTCCCGAACTGGACGAGGTGACGATCACGGACGACACCCGCCGCGACGAGCTCGGCCGCTATTACGGCCCGGAAGGCGAGGGCTGGCGCGACTATCAGCCGCGCCCCTAACGGCGCCGTCACGTGACTGTGCGGGCCGGGCCGGCATGTGCCGGCCCGGCCCGTTTCGTTTCGCCGCGTTCGCGCCGTACACTCGCCCAATCGAAGGGCGTCTACGGTGAGCACGACGCACGTCACGGGGGCGACGCTTCAAGGCGTGCCGCTGCTCGCAGGCGCGAGCGAGGAAGCTCTGGCCGACCTCGCCGCGGACGCCCGTCCGTTCCGGCTGCTCGCCGGCGACTGGCTGCTCCGCGAAGGAGACAAAGCCGAGGATCTGTACGTCGTCGTCCGTGGCCGCCTCCGCGTCGTCGCGCAATCCGGCAGCGAGGAGCGAACGCTCCGCATCCTCGGCCCGGGGGCGTCGATCGGCGAGCTCGCACTCCTGACGGGCGCGCCGCGCTCGGCGTCCGTCCAGGCCGTGCGCGACTCGACGCTCCTTCGCCTGCCGCGCGGCCCGTTCGTCGAGCTCCTGGAGCGAAACCAGTGGTTCGCGACCGCAGTCGCGCGGGAGCTCGCGCTCCAGCTCCAGGCCAGCGGCGGCCTGGACGCGCCTCCCACCCGCCCTGCGCTGATCGCGGTCCGCGGGGTGGGATCGAACGTGCCGGTTCGCGCGGTCGCCGGCTCGCTTGCTCGCGCACTGCAGCGGTACGGCTCGGTCGAGGTGCTCGACGCGTCCGCGGCGGGCACGGGAGCGGTCGAGCGCGCCGAGGACGAGCACGCCCACGTTCTGCTCGTCGACGAGACCGGCAGCGGCGTGTGGAGCGACCTTTGCACACGCCAGTCGGACCGGATGCTGCTCGTGGCGACCGAGGAGAGCCCGCTGCCCTCGTCACCGTCGCCCTCGGTGGATCTCGTCATCCTGGGGCCGAGCTCGGGCACGGCGCTTCGCGCGCTGCTCGACGCCGTCGCCCCGCGGGCGCATCACCGGTTGGCGACGACCGAGCCGACCGACCCGGGGATCGCCAGGCTCGCGCGTCGAATCGTCGGTCGAGCGCTCGGCATCGTGCTCTCGGGCGGCGGCGCGCGCGGCTTCGCGCACATCGGCGCGCTGGCCGAGCTCGAGCAGGAGGACATCGAGATCGACCGCTACGGCGGCTGCTCGATGGGCTCGTTCATCGCGGCGATGGCGGCCGCCGGCTGGCGCACCGACGACATCCGCGATCGTTGCCACGAGGAGCTCGTCCGTCGCTCGCCGTTCAACGACTACACGATCCCGCGCGTCGCGCTGATCCGGTCGCGGAAGGCGGGCCGCATGCTCGACCGGCTGTTCGGCGAGCTCACGGTCGAGGAGCTCGCGAAGCCGCTCTTCACGGTGAGCGCCGATCTCCTGTCCAGCCGCCTGGTCGTGCACCGCCGCGGCAGCGTCGTCGAGGCCGTGGGCGCCAGCATGTCGATCCCCGGCCTCGTGCCGCCTCTCCCGCGGGGCGGCAGGCTGCTCGTCGACGGCGGCGTGCTCAACAACCTCCCGGTCGATGCGATGGCCGACTCGGCCGAAGGGCCGATCGTCGCGATCGACGTCGTTCGGCGGCTCGAGCCGGAGGAGGGCGACGAGGCGCTGCTGCCGTCGATCATGGAGACCCTCTCCCGCGCGACCGTGCTCGGCAGCGTCGAGCGGGCGGAGCGAAATCGCGACCTCGCGCTGCTCGTGATCAGCCCCGAGGTCCAGGACATCCCGCTCCGAGACTTCCGCGCGCTGGACAGGGCTGTCGCGGCCGGACGAGCGGCGGCGCGACAAGCCCTCGACGAGGGCGCCGCAGAGACGATTCGGGCGGCGGTCGACGCTCCGGTCTAGATGGTCGTGCGTGTATGACTCCCGCCGAGACTGCAAACGACATCACAGGAGGGGCGATGCCGCTCATCGAGGTGAAGCTCTACGACCGACGAGTCACCGAAGAGTCCGTGCCGAAGATGATCGAGGCGCTGACACAGGCGCTTGCGGAGACGAGCGGCGCCGATCCCTCGCACATCCAGGTCGTGATCCAGGGCGTCGATCCGAAGAACTGGGGGATCGCCGGCAAGCAGCAGGCCTGATAAGCGATAATCGATTGTCTGAGGCGGAGACGGGGCTGGCGGCCCCGGGCAGAACCACGAGCAAAGGGTCTCTTACATGACGCAAGCCACCGAGGTGTTGTTCCCCTCGTCGCCGGACGAGGCGGTCGCCCAGTTCGGGGACGGGACGGGGGTCACGGTAATCGCGGGCGGGACGATCGTCGTCCCGGATATCACGTACGGGCGGCTCGAACCGCGCCGGGCGCTGATGCTCTCGGGAGCGGGCCTCGACACGATCGAGATCGACGGCACGTCCGTCGTCGTCGGAGCTGGGTTGCCGATCGAGCGGCTGACCGATCTGGCGGACGACGTTCCGGCGCTCGCCGAGTGCGCGTTGAACGTCGCGGACCTCGAGATCCGCGGGCAGGGCACCGTGGGCGGCAATCTCTGTGCCGGCCGCGGCCCGGACGTGCCCCGCGGAGACCTCCAGGGCCCGTTCCTCGCCCTCGGCGCCACCGCCCGGTCGGCCGGCGCCGACGGGGAGCGCTCCGAGCCGCTCGAGGACTTCCTCGACGCGCGCGACGGCCGGCTCCTGCTCGACGTCAGCTTCGAGAAGCCGGCTGCATCTGCGTTCGCGTCGCTCGACTACCCGCACACGCACGAGTACACGGTGCTCGCGGTAACGGCCGTCCGTACGTCGGACGGCGAGGTTCGCCTCGCGGCGACGGGGCTCGCCCACCACGGGCGACGGCTCCCCTCCGCCGAGGCGGCGGCCGGCGACCCGCAGGCCGCAGGTGCCGCGGCTGTGGCCGACGTCGAGCTGGGCGACGACGCGCTCGCATCGGAGTGGTACCGCTCACGCGCTCTGCCGGTGCTCGTCCGGCGTGTCCTCTCCAAGCTCGAGGAGGCCTCATGAACGTGACCGTCAACGGTGTCGCGCACGAGGTGGAGAGCGCGCCGCTGACGACGCTCCTCGACCTGCTGCGCGAGGAGCTCGGGATCACCAGCCCCAAGGCGGGCTGTGAGCAGGGCGGCTGCGGCGCCTGCACCGTCCTCGTCGACGGAGAGCCGCGGCGGTCGTGTTTGACTGCGGTCGGCGCCATCGACGGGCACGAGGTGACGACGGTCGAGGGCCTCGGGGCACCGGAGTCGCTCTCGCCGATGCAGCAGGCGTTCACGCACCACTACGCGGCGCAGTGCGGTTACTGCACCTCCGGGATGCTGATCGCCGCGGAGGCGTACGTCCGTCGCGGCGGCACGGACGATCCGGAGGCGATCCAGGAAGCGCTCGCCGGCCACGTCTGCCGCTGCACGGGCTACGTCAAGATCATCGACGCGGTCGCCGCCGCCGCGCGCGGCGAGGAGTTCGACATGACCGTCACGGCGGCAAGCGCCGGGATGACGAACCTCGGAGGTGCCCAGTGAAAGCCGTAGGCGCACGGCTCCCGCGCTACGACGGGATCGAGCACGTCACCGGTCGGACGATGTACGTGGACGACGTGCGTGTCCCCGGGATGCTGTGGGCGAAAGCCCTTCGCGCGCCGGTGCACAGCGCCGAGATCAAGAGCCTCGACGTCTCGAAGGCCGAGGCGATTCCCGGAGTTCACGCGGTGATCACCTGGAAGGACGTACCGCTCCTCGAGTACGGGCACCTCTCCGCGCTCGGGATCCCGGCCGACGAGCCCCTGCTCGCGAAGGACGACGTGCGGTACAAGGGACAGCCGATCGCGCTGGTCGCCGCCGAGGACGAGGCGACCGCGAACGCGGCAGTCGACGCGATCGCACTCGACCTCGAGGAGCGCACGCCGCTGTTCGACATCCGCCGCGCGTTCGACGACGACGCGCCGAAGATCCACCACTGGGGCAACTGGTACCCGCACTTCGAAGGCGAGATGGACCGGCGCCAGATCCGCAAGGGGTCGATCGAGGAGGCGTTCGACAAGGCCGACGTGATCGTCCAGGGCGTCTACCGCCCGGCGGCGATCGAGCACGTGCCGCTCGAGACGCAGGTCGCGCTCGCCGTGCCCGAGGCCAGCGGCCGGCTGACGATCTACTCCTGCACGCAGGCGCTCTACTTCTCCCTGGGCGTCGTCGCGGCGCACCTGCAGGTGCCGCTCAACAAGCTCAAGGTCGTCGGCGGCACGGTTGGCGGCGGCTTCGGCGGCAAGGTCGACACCGCCTCCGAGACGATGTGCGCGCTCCTCGCGCAGAAGTCCGGGCGACCGGTGAAGTGGCGCTGGACCCGCGAAGAGGAGTTCCTCTGCTCCTCGACGAGGGCGCCGTGGCACATGGAGATCGCCGACGCGGTGACGAAGGACGGCTGGATTCTCGGCCGGAAGATGCTGACGCTCCACGACTCGGGCGCGTACGCACGGTTTTCGCCGTACGGCCTGACGAAGCACTCCTTCCACCACACCGGCGCGTACACGATCCCGAACCTCGAGTTCGACGGCTTCGTCGTGTTCACGAACCGCGTGCCGACGACGGCGATGCGCGGGTTCGGCGTCACGTCCATCTCGTTCGCGACGGAGACCCACATGAGCCGGATCGCGCTCGAGCTCGGGCTCGATCCGTACGAGGTTCGCCTGAAGAACGCGAACCGCGTCGGTGACACCTCGCCGAATCGCATCGTCTACACCGACCCCTCGACCGTCGCAGTCGTCAAGGCGCTCGCGGGCGGGATGGACGTCGACCTCGCACCCGATTACGCCGCCATGAGCCGCGGGAAGCGCGAGGGCGACCTGCTCCCCGAGCACCTCGTCGGCCAGCTCGCAGATCCGGAGGACCACTGATGGCCATCAAGAGCGGCCGCGGGATCGCGGCGATCGAGTACCCCACGGGGATGAACCAGAACGGTGACCCGTCGCAGGCGTGGATCAAGGTCAAGCCTGACGGGCGGATCGACGTCTTCGCTGGCACGTCCGACATCGGCAACGGTTCGAAGACGATCCAGTCGCAGATCGTGGCCGAGACGATCGGGGTCCCGTACGACTGGATCACGTACGACAACTCGAACACGGACTCGTCTCCGGTCTGCACCGGCACCTTCGCGTCGCGCGCGACCTTCGTGGCCGGCAAGGCCGTCGAGAAGGCGGCCGTGCGGGTGCGCGAGCGGATCCTCGAGATCGCGGGCAAGGAGCTCGAGATCGACCCCTCCGACCTCGAGATCGTCGACGGCGAGGTGCTCGCGAAGGGCGCGCCGCAGAAGAAGATCGCCGTCCCGGACGTCGCGGGCGCGGCGACGTGGACGTACGGCGAGCTGATCACCGGGGACGGCGCGCAGCTGAAGCCGTACGCCGCGATCGTCGACCCGGAGACAGGCGAGGTCGACCTCCCACCCCACTCCGCGATCTCGTACGCCGCCTGCGCCGCCGAGGTCGAGGTCGACGAGGAGACGGGCGTCGTCAGGGTCACGCGCCTCGTTCAGGTCTACGACGTCGGCCGGGCTCTCAACCCGACCCTCGTCGAGGGCCAGATCGAGGGCGGAGCGGTGCAAGGGCTCGGCCTCGGCGTCCTCGAGACGTGCTACCCGTACTACCCCTCCGCAGAGCACCGCGGCGGCCAGTTCGGGTCGTACCTCGCGCCGGGCATCGAGGACCTGCCGAAGATCGACACGATCATCATCGAGAACCCCTCATCCGACGGACCGTACGGCGCGAAGGGGATCGGCGAGATGGCCAACAACGCACAGCCCCCGGCGATCGCAGCTGCGGTCTTCGACGCGGTCGGCGTGTGGGTCACCGAGCTGCCGATCACGCCCGAGCGGGTCCTCCGGGCGCTCGAGGCGAAGGCGGCGCCGACGCGTGAGGGCAAGCGGATCGTGTTCGACGAGGAGCTCTCCGTGAACGCCGTCTCGCGGGGCGGGATCGCGTTCGAGGTTCCCGCATAGACGTCGCTCCTGAGCGCAGCGTGGACAACGCTTGTGGTGATTCACCACAAGCGTTGCCTACTCCAGACCTTCGAGCCGGGACGTCGCGCCCCGTGGCCCCACGGAGAACGGGCTAGGTGGCCGACTCGCCTTTCGGGTCTTTCGGCGACCGCGAGCCCTACCCCATCTTCGAAGGGGTCGGGCTGCAGGCGATCGCCGGCGACCAGGTCTTCCTGGGCCGTGTCACATACGAGCCCGGGACGACCGTCGCGCGACACAGCCACGAGCACACCGAGCAGGTGATGCTCGTCCTGGAGGGGTCGGTGACGATGACGATCGGCGGCGAGACGCAGGAGCTCGGCGCGGGAGACGTGTGCGTCGTCAACCGCGGGGTCGAGCACGAGCTCCACTCGGCGGACGGGGTGACGTTCGTCGAGGCCCTCGGCCCCGTGCCGCTCGACCACATCCCGGACCGCGAGCGCGACCTCGTGCTCGGCGATCTCGCAGGCTCGTTGCACGTCGAGAAGTAGCGCTCTCCGCGGCCTACAGTTGAGGGGTGGAGAGCGACGACCTCTGGACGGCGTGGTCGTTCGACCCGATCGTGCTGGCCGCCGCAGCGGTCGCGGTTGCTTTCTTCCTGCATGGCTGGAAACGACTTCACGACCGGCGGCCCGAGCTCGCACCGTGGACGCGGATCCCGCTGTTCCTCGCCGGGATCGCGGTGGTGCTCGTCGGGCTCCTCTCGCCGCTCGACGCGATCGCCGAGGAGTACCTCCAGTCGGCGCACATGCTCCAGCACGTTCTGATCGCCGACCTCGGCGTGGCGTTGGCACTCGTCGCGGTGCGCGGGCCGCTGTCGATGTTCTTCCTCCCCCGTGACCTCCTCGCCCCGCTCGCGCGGGCCGGCTGGTTACGCGGCGCCCTGTCGCTCCTGCTGCGGCCGGCCGTCGCGGCGCCGCTCTGGCTCGCGGTGCTCGTCGCGTGGCACATCCCGGTGCTGTACGAGGCGGCGCTCACGCAGCCGCTCGTCCACCGGGCCGAGCACCTCTCGTTCGTCGTCGTCGGCGCGCTCGTCTGGACGCTGCTGATCGACCCGGCCGGCCACGGCAGGCTGAGCGTCAACGGCCGGATCGGGCTCGCTGTCGGATTGTTCTGGGCCGGGCAGCTCCTCGCCTACGTGTTCATCTTCGGGTTCCAGCCGTACTACGACGTCTACGTCGAGCAACCCGAGCGGCTCTTCGGGCTCTCGCCTCTCACCGACCAGAAGCTCGCGGGCGTCGTGATGATGGCCGAGCAGGCGTTGACGCTGGGCATCGCGCTCGTGCTCCTGGTGCGGATCGCGCGGCGGTCGCGCAGCGCCCGCAGCCTGACACCCGACCCCGCCTGATGCCGTCGCCCTGGTCGTTCTCGTTCGAGCCTCTGTTCATCGCGCTCGGGGCGGTCGCGGTCCTCTTTTACGTCCGCGCCTGGCGTCGTTCCCCCGGCGCGTGGTGGCGCGCAGCGTCGTTCTCGGGCGGGATCGCACTCGTCGTCGGCGCCCTCAACTCGCCGCTCGGCACGATCGCGACCGAATACCTCGTGCTGTTCCACCTGCTCCAGAACGTGATGATCTCCGACTGGGCGCCGCCGCTCCTCCTGATCGGCCTCACCCCCGCGATGCGCACCGCCCTCGCAGCGCACGGCGGGCGGCCGTTCGAGGTGCTGACGCGGCCGACGGTCGCGCTGCCGGTGTGGCTCGTCGGCTGGTACGTCGTGCACCTCGGCGCCGTCTACGACGCCGCGGTGCGCAACCCGTTTCTCCTCGCGCTCGAGCACGCCTTCCTGATCGCGATCGGAGTGCTGTTCTGGTGGCCGATCATCTGCGACGTGCCGCGCGCGGCGGCAACCCTGACGCGCATCGGATACGTCTTCGCGGCCTTCGTCCTCTCGGCCTTCCTGGGGCTCGCGCTGACGTTCTCGCCTCCCGTCTACGACTACTACGAGTCGCTCCCCGAGCGGCTGTGGGGCATCGGCGCCGAGCAGGATCAGAACCTCGGCGGGATTCTCATGTCGAGCGAGCAGGCACTCGTCTTCTTCGCCGCGATCGTCTGGCTGCTCGTCCGCCTTTTCCGGGAGGAGGCCGAAGCCGAAGAAAGGCTCGCCGCGGAACAACGAGCCGCCGGGCTGCGGGAGCACTAGACGGGTAGAGCCTCGGCGACACCCGCCGGCCGACCGGCGGCAAGTTACACAGTGTTACTTGCGCTTTTCGCCCCCGCCGCGGCCCGGAGAGGCGCGCTTATGCATGAGCGCGGAGTGAGACCGCGACCGCCGGCGCGCCCGCGACGACCGCGCGGGTCTCCTGCGCGTGCAGGAGCGTCGTGCGGACGATCAGCTTCGCGCGCGCGAAGTTGTCGAGCTCTGTGGGCACCGGCCCGACGCGCCGACCGAGCGCGTAGCCGGCCGCGTTGCGACCCATCGCCCGGTAGCTCTCGAGCGTGTACAGCGGGCTCATCCCGAAGAGCTCGAGGTTGTCGAGCGGCTGGAGCCCGGCGCGGTGGATCACCGCTGTCCCCTTCGACTGGATGCCGAGCGCCACGCCGGATCCGGAGAGTCGCGCGCCGTCATGCCCGATGAACGCGACGTCCGCCGAGCGGCGGACGCGGACGATCCGCGGCGCCCCTCCGGCATCCCGCACCCCGGCGACGATCGCGCCGAGGACGTCCGCGTGCGGTAGCCCGTTGATCGTCTCGCGGACACCGTCCGCGAACGCAGGCCCGACCGCGACCACGACCTCCGCGGGATCGTCCCCCGCCGGCGCAGTCCCATTCTCCTGGAGCAACGCCGGCGTGCCGTCGGTTGCGCCGCCGAGCGAGCGCGGATCGACGACGTGCGGAAGCGCCTGGAGGAGCTCCCAGCGCTCGCCCTCGAGGCGGTAGCCGGTCCCCGGCCCGAGGTACGCGTTCGGATCGTTGACGGCCGAGCGCACGAGGCCGTCGGGCTCGATCACCGCGGAGGTCTGCAGGTAGTCCGCCGCGACGCGCTGGCGGAGCATGCCCACGATCGCCTCGGCGACGTCCTCGAAGCCGCGCCGGTCGAGCGCGAGGGCGACGTCGAGTGCCGACACCCCGCGCTCCAGCAGCTCGTCGGCGGCCTCGACGTCGGCAGCCCGGTCGCGATCGGGCACGTCCCGGCTCGAGTGGCCTGCTGTCGCAGCTTCGACCTCCGCATCGGTCACCGGCGGGAGCGCGAGCTCGGCGAACACGGCCTGCACGGCACTTGCTGCGCGCTCGCGGACGCGCAGCACCTCGTCCTCGGCCACCGGCTCGATGCCGCCGTCGACCTGCCAGTCGCGCTGGATCGTGAGCCACTCGTCGATGTCGTCGCTGTCGTAGTTCCCCCCGCCGAACGTGTTGTCCGAGCGGGGCATCACGGAGTAGCCGGATGTGACGAAGTCCGTCCCCGGAAGGAACTGCCCCATCAGCTTCGCCGTCTTGCGGATCGCCGAGTGCGATGCGATCGCGTCGTTGCCAGACGCGACCTCGAGGTCGAGCCAGGCGGCGAGGACGTTCTCGGCCAGGATCGCCCGGGTCCCGCCGGGCACCGCCAGCACGAGCGCGAC
Organism: uncultured Actinomycetes bacterium; assembly: GCA_963810295.1. Taxonomy (GTDB): domain Bacteria; phylum Actinomycetota; class Thermoleophilia; order Gaiellales; family Gaiellaceae; genus Gaiella. The sequence goes on along the minus strand of CAWEMW010000014.1, from coordinate 103,600 downwards.
GCAGGAGATCGAGCCGTTCTGGACGCCTTGCGCGCCTGCCGCCCGCACGACCGAGACGCACCGCGCCTCGAGATAGAGCATCGAGAGCCCCTCGGCGTGCCCCATCAGCGCCTCGGAGCCTGTCCCCGACGTGAATCGCACCTTGACGCCGCGCGAGGCGTACGCGGACGCGAGAAACGCCTTCGACCACGGCGTGTCGTCGCCGTCCGCGAACACTCGCTCCGTGCCGTACACCGAAAGCGTCTCCGCGTAGGTCACAAGCCCGCGGATCGCGAGCTCGAGATTGCGGCGCTCCTCCACTGCACACTGCGTCATCACTCCAGGCCGACCGGTCTGCGAGCCGACGAGCAGTGCCAGCGCGTTAAGGGGCGCGTAGCGCGCGACCCCCACGGTCGTCTCGAGCTCGTCGAAGCCGCGGCGAGCGGCCTCCGCAGCATCGGCGGCGAGCAGGGCGGGGCTTTCCTTGAGGTTCGTCACATGCGCCTGGTTCCCCGGATCGCGTCGCGCACGGAGCTTCTTGAGGGCCATCATCAGCTCGACCGGGTCGAGCATCCCGACGACCCGGGCCAGCTTGGCCGGTGTGAGCCCGCGGGCCAGCCGAACGAGCTCGTCGCGCGGCACGTCGACGTCGACGAGCATCCGCGCAAGCCGCTCGTCGGGGAGCTCCATCGCCTCGACGGCGACGTCGAGGTCGAGCCCGTGCGCGACGAGGAAGCGATCGATGACGTCGAAGTCGTCCGCTGCACGGCCGTCGAGCCGCACGACCACACCGTCCTCGACGAGGAGCTCCGGCGCCGGATCGGCCGGCCCCGAGGAGGCGACGAGCCCCAGCTCGGGCCAGGGCTCGACGAGCATCTCGCGCCGAAGCGCCGACTCCTCGCGCGCCACGAAGCGCCCGCTCCGCGGCGACTCAGTCATCGACGACCAGCCCGCGCTCGACGTAGACGCGTGCCGCCTCGCGGACGAACGCGGCCGTCTCGGCGGCGCCGAGCTGATCGAGACGCACCGCCCACGCCTCGAGCTCGGCGCCCGTCGAGCGACCGGGGCGCAGCGCCGTGTAGATCTCCAGCAGATCGCCGTCCGGGACCACTGTGAGCTCCGAGGCGCGTGCCAACCCGTCTGCGAGCTGCGGACGCCCGGCGGCACGCGCGACGTCGGCCTGGAGCGACAGCGTCTCCGCGGTGGCTCGGGTGTCGGCGCTGGTGAGGATTCCCTCGCGCGCGGCACGGAGCGTGACGGCGTCGAGGCCGAGCCCCGACGGTGTTCTCACGAGCTCGGGGCGGCGGCGTGCCGAGCGGGTAATCGGTGACCGGATCGATGTCCACGGCCACACAGTAGGCTAGCCCCGCGTGCCGCAAACGAACGATCATCGATTTTCCGGCCGGGTTGCTCTGGTCACGGGAGGATCGAGCGGCATCGGCGCCGCGACGGCGCGGCGCCTCCTCCTCGAGGGGGCGCGGGTCGCCTCGCTCGACCTCGACGGCGACCCGCCGGAAGGCGTTCTGGCGCTCCGGGGAGACGTCTCGAGCTCGGCCGACGTCGACGCTGCCGTCGCACACGCGCACGACACGCTGGGGCCGATCGACATCCTCGTTTGCTCGGCCGGCATCCCGGGAGCGTCGCTCCCAACGGTCGAGGTGACGGACGACGAATGGCGACGGGTGATGGCAGTCGATGCCGACGGCGTGTTCTTCTCGAACCGCGCCGTCCTGCCCGGCATGGTCGAGCGCGGCTACGGCCGGATCGTGAACGTCGCGTCGATCGCGGGCAAGGAGGGCAACCCGATGGCCGCCGCCTACTCCGCGGCCAAGGCGGCGGTGATCGCGATGACGAAGTCGATCGGCAAGGACGTGGCGGGCACCGGCGTGCTCGTCAACTGCGTCGCGCCCGCGGTGATCGAGACACCGATCCTCGGCGGGCTTTCCCACGACCACATCGACTACATGGTGGAGCGAATCCCCCTCGGCAGAATGGGCAGCGCAGACGAGGTCGCCGCGCTCGCCTGCTGGCTCGCGAGCGAGGAGTGCTCCTTCTCGACCGGCGCCACCTACGACATCTCCGGGGGCCGGGCGGTCTACTGATGCGCCGCGTGATCCGCTGGATCGACGCCGATGAGCGCGTCACGGTGGGCGTCGAGCTCGAAGAGCGCGGCGTGTTCCACGCCGTCCGCGGAACGGCCAACCCGCTCGATGTGCTTTTCGATCCGAGCCCTGAGCTCGACGACGTCGAGGTTTTCCGAACTGACAACGAGATCCTCGAGCTTCCGGAGGGTCTCGAGCTCTTGCGCCCACTCGACCCACCGGAGGTCTGGTGCTCCGGTGTCACGTACGAGCGAAGCCGCGACGCGCGGATGGAGGAGAGCACGATCCGCGACGTGTATGCGGACGTCTACGCCGCCGCACGCCCCGAGCTGTTCCTCAAGGACGCGTCGTGCCGCAGGACGGTCGGCCCGGGCGCGCCGATCGGGATCCGCAGCGACTCGACCTGGAACGTCCCCGAGCCTGAGATCGGCCTCGTCCTCGGGCAGAGGGGGGCGATCGTCGGCTACACGATCGGAAACGACGTCTCGTCGCGCGAGATCGAGGGAGCAAACCCGCTCTACCTGGCCCAGGCGAAGGTCTACGCCGGTGCCTGCGCGATCGGCCCGTCCGTGTACCACCCCGCGCAGGCACCGCAGGGCTTCGAGATCCTGATGCGGATCACCGACGAGCGTGGCGAGGTACTCCACGAGGATCGCACCACGACCGCCCAGATGACGCGCAGCTTCGAGGAGCTCACCTCGTGGCTCGTGCGCGACAACCCGATCGCGCCGGGTACCGTCCTCCTCACGGGAACGGGGCTCGTCCCGCCGGACGACTTCAGCCTCGTCCCGGGGCACCGCGTCGAGATCCACGTCCCCGAGATCGGGACGCTCGTCAATCCCGTCGCGCTTGCCTCGACGCTCGTCTGAACGGGAGGAACCACCATGACCGAGACCGTCACACGCACACCGGCACGAAACTACGTCGCCGGCGAGTGGCATGCCGCCGACTCCGGCGAGACGTACGAGAAGCGGAACCCGTGGCGCCCGTCCGAGGTGACCGGCGTCTTCCAGTCGTCGGGGACGGACGACGCGCGAGCAGCAGTTGCCGCCGCGACCGAGGCGTTTCCGGCCTGGTCGGCGCTTCCCGCCCCGTCCCGCGCTGCGTTCTTCGCGAAGGCGGCGGACGCCATCGAGGCGAGGGCCGAGCGGATCGCGCAGGACATGACCGCGGAGATGGGCAAGCCGCTCCGCGAGGCGCGCATGGAGGCCGGTCGCGCCGCCACGATCCTCCGTTTCGCCGCCGGCGAGGCGTGGCGCCCGATCGGCGAGGTGTACGCGGCTTCGGCGCCACTGCAGCGCCTTTACACGGTGCGTCGCCCCGTCGGGGTCGTCGCGCTGATCACGCCCTGGAACTTCCCGATCGCGATCCCGGTGTGGAAGCTCGCTCCGGCTCTCATCCACGGCAACACGGTCGTCCTCAAGCTCGGCTACGAGGCGCCGCGCACCGGGCTGCACGTGGCCGAGTGCTTCGCGGAAGCAGGGCTGCCGCCGGGCGTGCTCAACGTGCTCACGGGGGCAGGCTCGACAGTGGGCGCCGAGCTCGTCTCGAGCCCCGACGTCCGGGCGATCTCGTTCACGGGGTCCGTGCCGGTTGGTCACGCCGTCCGCGAGGAGGCAACGAAGCGCGGGTGCCGCGTCCAGCTCGAGCTCGGCGGCCACAACCCGCTCGTCGTCGCGGCCGACGCCGAGCTCGACCGGGCTGTCGAGGCGACGTACGCGGGCGCCTTCTGGTCGGCCGGCCAGAAGTGCACCGCGACCCGCCGCATCTACGTGCAGGAGACGGTCTACGACGCCTTCAGAGAGAAGCTCCTCGCACGCATCGCATCCGGGCGCGTCGGCGATCCGTCGGACCCCGAGACCGAGGTCGGGCCGCTTGTCAACGTGGGGCCGATGGAGGACGTGCTGGCGGCGATCGAGCGCGGCCGCGCCGAAGGCGGCAAGGTGGCCGCGGGTGGGGAACGCGCCGATGGAGACGGGTTCGTCGTCGCCCCGACGGTTTTCGAGGACGTCGCCGACGACGCGTACCTCTCGTGCGAGGAGGTGTTCGGCCCGGTCACGTCGCTCTACCGCTACGCAACCCTCGACGAGGCGATCGAGCGCGCCAACGCGGTGCCGTTCGGGCTCTCCGCGTCGATCTTCACCCGGGATCTCCACGCGGTGCAGCGCTTCTCGGAGGAGCTCCAGGCCGGGATCCTCCACGTGAACTCGCAGACGGCGGGCGCAGACGTCCACGTCCCGTTCGGCGGGATCAAGGGCTCTGGCTTCGGCCCACACGAGCAGGGCCGCGCAGCCCTCGAGTTCTTCACCGACGCAGTCACGGTCTACCAGGACGCACCCCAGTCCTAGGTGGCGGAGCGCCTCCTCGTCACCGGCGCGCTGGGCTGCGTCGGCGCGTGGGTCGCGCGGGCGGCGCTCGACGACGGGATCGAGGTCGTCGGCTACGACCTCGGCTCCAACACCACGCGCCTCGAGCTCGTGCTCGGGGACGACGCCGACCGGGTCGACCTGGTCACGGGCGACATCACCGATCTCGGCACCCTCGAGCGGACGCTCGACGAGCGCGAGATCAGTCGCGTCGTGCATTTGGCCGCGCTTCAGGTGCCGTTCGTCCGTGCGGACCCGCCCCTCGGGATGAAGGTCAACGTGGCGGGCACGGTCAACGTCTTCGAGGCGGTCTCGAAGCGGCTCGACCGGATTCCGGGCGTCGCGTACGCCAGCTCTGCTGCCGTCTACGGCCTGTCCGACCCCTCCCCCGCGCCGGAGAGCGGCGGGACGAGCCCGGCCACGCTGTACGGCGTCTCAAAGCTCGCCGACGAGGGCATGGCACGGGTGTACGCGGCGGACGCGGGCCTCCCCTCGATCGGACTCCGTCCATACGTCGTCTACGGGCCCGGCCGCGACCAGGGGCTGACCTCGGGGCCCACGGCAGCGATGCTCGCAGCGTCTCGCGGCGAGCCGTACGAGATCGCCTTTTCCGGGACGGCGCAGTACGACTACGCGCCCGACCTCGGCCGCGCTTTCGTGACGGCGTCGCGCGGGGCCACTCGCGGCGCGACCGTCTACAACACGCCCGGGACGGCCGCCTCGGTCGAGGAGGTCGTCTCCGCCATCGTCACCGCCGCCGCGGATGCCGAGATCACGTGCAGCGGCGACCCACTGCCCTTCCCTGCCGAGCTCGAGGCGGTCGGATTCGACCGCGATGTCGGCTCGTACCCACGCACCCCGCTCGACGTCGGCATCGCTGCGACGATCGCGCACTTTCGGGCGCACGGGTGAGCCACCCGCCGCGTCAGGTCACACTCGTCCTCTGCCTGCCCGACGGCGTCGTCCTCGGGTCGCTGCCGCCGTTCGAGGTGGAGTTCCCGTGGTGGCAGGAGGCGTGGCCTGTCGTCGATGGAGCGCGTGCGGCATACGGAGTCGACGTGACGGTGCTCCGCCTATTGGACGGGACGCCGACCGCGTCGGGCACCGCAGGCGGATACGTCACGTACCTCGCCGAGGTCCCTCGCGCGCCGCGCGCCGCGCTGAGCCCTTGGAGCGGCCATCCGACCGACGACGAGCCGCTCCGCATGGCCTGGGCTCGCCCCGGAGGACCTGCCGCAGACCTCGCATGGGCGGACGCGGCGCTCGAAGGACGAGGGACGCCGCGGACAGCCGAGGCACGGCAGATCCGAACCTGGAACCTGTCGAGCCTCTGGCGCCTCCCCGTCGACGGCGGCGCCGCCTGGCTCAAGGTCGTCCCACAGTTCTTCGCCCACGAGGGCCGCGTGCTGGAGCGGCTGGCGCCCGGGATCGCACCTCCGCTGATCGCACGAGACGGACCGCGGGTGCTCCTCGCCGAGGTCGCCGGCGAGGACCGCTACGGCGCGACGGGCGCCGTCCTCCTGCGCATGGTCTCGATGCTCGTCTCGCTCCAGGTGGACTGGACGTCACGCACCGAGGAGCTCCTCGCGCTCGGGGCGCCCGACTGGCGGCTGCCGCCGCTCGCGGCGCTCGCGGAGGATGTCGTGGCGCGCACCGCACACGAGCTCGACCCGTCCGACGTCCGCACCCTGGAGGCACTCGTGCTCGGCCTTCCGGCACGGCTCGACGAGGTGGCGGCGTGCGGGATCCCGGACACGCTCATCCACGGAGACTTCCACCCGGGCAACGTGCGTGGCGCCGACGACCGGCTCGTCCTCCTCGACTGGGGCGACTGCAGCGTCGGCCATCCGCTGCTCGACGAGGCCGCGTTCCTCGCCGCGACCGCCGAGGACGAGCGCGGAACCGTGCGAGCCGAGTGGGCCCGGCTCTGGCGTGCCGTCCTCCCGGGCTGCGACCCGGAGCGGGCGGCGTCGCTGCTCGAGCCCGTCGCCGCTGTCCGCCAGGCGATCGTCTACCGGTCGTTCCTCGACCGGATCGAGCCGTCCGAGCGCGTCTACCACGCCTCCGATCCCGCTCACTGGCTCCGTCGGGCGGCCACCCTCACGGCGTCGAGCTGATCGAGTTCCCTCGCCGGGTCGTCGCAGGGCTCGGCTAGCTTGAACTCCCGTGAGCACGACCCGCATGGTCGACATCGCGGCGCTGCCCGGCGCGCGCGAGGCGGACGAGCGCGCGGCACAGCTCGCGTGGCGCCTGCCCACCGAGCTGGCGCCGCTCGCGCGGATCGCGCTGGACTATCGCTGGGCATGGGACACGGACGGGCCTGCGCTCTTCCGCTCGCTCGACCCGCACGCCTGGGAGATCAACGGCCGGAACGCGGTTCGCCAGCTCGAGGATCTCCCGCCGCACGCGGCCGAGGCCGCCGCAGGAGACGAGGCGGTGCGCGAGCGGATCGCGCGGCTGGCGCGGGTTCTCGGGGAGCACCGGGCAGGCCCCGAGACGCCGATCGACGGCCTCGACGGGCCGGTCGTCTTCGTCTGCGCCGAGTTCGGCATCCACCCCTCGCTGCCGATCTACTCCGGAGGGCTCGGCGCGCTCGCGGGCGACATCCTCAAGCAGGCGAGCGACCTCGCCGTGCCCATGGTCGGCGTCGGGCTGCTCTACCGGAAGGGCTACTTCCAGCAGCGGGTCGACCGCACCGGGCTCCAGCACGAGTACTGGACCCAGATCGTCCCGGAGCACCTGCCGACCGTCCAGGTGACGGGCGCCGACGGCGCCCCGCTCAGGCTCACGTTCCCGTTCTTCGAGCGCGAGGTCGCGTTCCACGTCTGGCGCGCCGAGATCGGCCGCGTCCCGCTCTACCTGCTCGACACGGAGCTCGACGAGAACGACGCGGTCGACCGCTGGATCACGGCGCGCCTCTACGAGGGCAATCCCCTGACGCGGCTCGGGCAGTACGGATTGCTCGGGATCGGAACGCTCCGCGCGCTCCGTGCGCTCGGGATCGAGCCCGGGGTGCTGCATTTCAACGAGGGCCACCCTGCGCTGGCCGCGCTCGAGCTCGCGGCGGAGGGCGTCGCCGCAGGAGAGTCGATCGACGACGCGTTGACGGCAGCCCGCGAGCGTTGCGTCTTCACGACCCACACCCCCGTGCCCGCAGGCAACGAGGCCTACGAGACAGGATCGTTCGCCGACGCGTTCGCGGACCTCCCGCCACGGCTCGGGATCGACACCGATCGTTTCCTCGCGCTCTGCCGTACGCACCCGGCGAGCGACGAGTGGCCGGGGATGACTCCGCTCGCCCTCCGGCTCGCGCGGCGCGCGAACGGCGTCAGCCTTCGTCATGGCGAGGTCGCCCGCGAGATGTGGCGTCCGCTCTACGACGACGCGCCGGCGGCCGAGGTGCCGATCACGCACGTCACGAACGGCGTCCACCTGCCGACGTTCCTCTCCGAGCCGATGCGCGCCCTGCTCGACCGCCACCTCGGAGACGGCTGGCTCGACCGCGCCTCGGCGGCCGACACGTGGGCGCCCGTCGAGGCGATCCCGGACGAGGAGCTCTGGGCCGCCCGCAACGAGGCCCGCCGTCAGCTCGTCGACTACGTGAAGGTGAAGAGCGTTCAGGACCGGCTCCTGCGCGGCGAGGAACCGGAGAGCGTCCGAGCTGTCGCGGAGACGTTCTCGGAGGACACGCTCACCCTCGGCTTCGCCCGGCGGATCGCAACGTACAAGCGTCTCTTCCTGCTCACGTACGACCCCGAGCGCGTGCGGAGGATCTTCGCGGACGGCCCGGAGCTGCAGATGGTCGTCGCGGGCAAGGCGCACCCGCTCGACAACAACGCGAAGCAGATGCTCGTGGACGCGTTCGGGCTCTCGAACGCGGTCGGCATCACGTCACGCGTCGCGTTCCTCGAGAACTACGACCTCGCGGTGGCTGCGCCGATCGTCGGCGGCTGCGACGTGTGGCTCAACGTGCCGCGCCCGCCCCTCGAAGCGAGCGGCACGAGCGGGATGAAGTCCGCGGCGAACGGCGGGCTCAACCTGAGCGTGCTCGACGGATGGTGGGTCGAGGGCTACGACGGCGAGAACGGCTGGGAGATCGACGGCACCGGCGCCGAGGGCGAGGACGAGGCGGCGCAGGATGCGCGCCACGCCCACGCGCTCTACGACCTGCTCGAGCAACAGGTGATCCCGCTCTTCCACGACCGCGACTCGGACGGCATCCCGCGCCGCTGGCTCCAGATGGTGAAGCGCTCGCTGCGGACGAACGGCCCGCGCTTCTCGGCCGCGCGGATGGTCGAGGAGTACGCGGAGCGGATCTATCCGCCTCGGCGAGGCGGAAGCCCCGAGTAGCCGCGCTCACTCGAGATAGAAGCCCGCGCTTCGCGCGACTAGGCGCCGGGCGCCGCGGGGTCGTACCGTCTCACCGCGCGCCCGTCCGGCAGGCGGCGGACGAGCAGCACCAGCAGGACGAGGAATGCGGCGCAGGTCCACAGCACGGCGTCGAACGAGCCGGTCACGTCGCGGACGGCGCCGAGGACGAAGGGTGAGATGGCCGCGGTCGTGTACCCGAGCCCCAGCATCATCCCGACGAGCGCGCCGACCCGCTCTGGGCCTTTCTCGAGGTCGAGCGGGAGCGTCATCACGAGAGCGAACATGCCGCCCTGGGCGATGCCCGCGAGGAGCGCCCATGCGTACCCCGCGTCGGGGAGCGCGACGAGGCCGATGCCGCCGGTCACGAAGACGATGCTCATCGCCGCGAGCCACGGCCTGCGCCCGCCGTGCCGGTCGGACAGCCAGGGGATAACGAACGACGCCGGGATCGCGGTGAGGTTCATCGCGGCGAGAAGCACGCCTGCCGACTCGTCGCTCCAGCCGCGCTCGCCGTAGGCGTCCGGAAGCCACGCGTTGAGGCCGTAGTACGCCGACCCCATCGACGCAAAGATCGCGACGAGCAGCCACGCAGTCCCCGAGCGCCACGGGAGCTTCGGGACGAGGGCCGGAGGGCGGACGTGCGCCTCACCTCCGCGCTGGAGCACGGCCCAGGCCACCGCGATCGCGCACGACACGATCGACAGGGCGATCAGGGCGCCGCGCCAACCCCCGAGCACCGCCGCGAGGGGCACCACCAGCGCCGCGGACACCGCCGACCCCATCTGGATGCCGGTCGTGTAGACCCCCGTTCCCGTCGCAGGCCGCTCGGGCACGGTCTCACGCACCGCCAGCGGCGCGAGCGCGTTGCCGAGCCCCATACCGATGCCGACCGGCCAGGTGAGCAGCACGACGAGCCATGCGCTCGGGACGACCGCCCGCAGCACCCCGAAGACGCCGATCAACACGAGGCCGATCGTCATCGCGCGGCCTGTCCCGAGCCGGGCCGAGAGGTACGCCGCGACGGGCGCGAAGAGCCCCATGCAGAGCACGGGGATCGTGCCCAGCAGGCCCGCGAGCGCGTGCGAGGCGTCGAGGTCGTCCTGGATCTCGTCGATCAACGGCCCGACGCCGACGATCTGCGGGCGAAGCGCCAGCGCGGCGAGGAACAGCCCCGAGAGCGCGACGACCGACGAGCGGGGAGTCAGCGGCCCGCGCTCTTGGCCCGGTCCCGGGCGATCCGGGCGAACGCCTCGACGTGCTTGCGCGCCGCACGGCCCGCTGCCCCGGGCTTGCCGGAGCGGATCGCCTCGAGAATCGGGACGTGCAGCTCGGCCGCCTCGGCGGGCTCCACGTACGTGCCGTACAGCGAGATCGTGATGCGCCCTTCGACGCCGAGTGTCTTCCAGCACTGCTCGAGGATCGGGTTGCCTGCGGCCTCGACCATCAGCCGGTGAAAGGCGATGTCATGCTGGGCCAGCGCGTTGACGTCGCCACGGCGCGCCGCGGCGCGCATCGCCTCGACCTCGCGCTCGAGCACCGACACGTTGCCGTCCAGCCTGATCGCAGCCTCCTTCGCGGCGAGCTCCTCGAGCACCGCCCGCACGGGATAGACCTCGATCAGCTCGTCGTCGCCGAACTCCCGCACGCGGGCCCCGCGAAACGGCTCGGACTCGACGAGCCGAAGGAGCTCGAGATCGCGGAGCGCCTCGCGGACGGGCGCCTGACTCGTGCCGAGCTCACTCGCGATGCGCGTCTCGACGAGGCGATCGCCCGGCCCCAGCTCGCCGCTCACGATGCGGTGCAGCAGGATGTCCTTCACCTGCTCGCGGAGCACGGTTCTCGAGATGGCGCTCATGGGGGTGGTGGCCCGCGACGACTATCGATCATCGTTCGGCCCTCCGTCAACCTCCGACGACGGGGTTCGTGAGCGACCCGACCCCGTCGATCTCGATCGTGATCTCGTCGCCCGGCTGCAAGAGGCGCGGCGGGTCGCGGAACACGCCGACGCCCGCAGGCGTCCCCGTCAGGATGAGGTCGCCGGCCTCGAGCGTCGACGTCTGAGACGCGTAGCTGATCACCTCGTCGATCCCGAAGATGAGGTTCGCCGTCGTCGAGTCCTGCATCGTCTCGCCGTTCAGGATCGCGCGGATCCCGAGCAGATGTGGATCGGGGACCTCCGCAGCCGGGACGAGCGGGCCGACCGGGCAGAACGTGTCCGGGGATTTGCCTCGTGTCCACTGGCCGTCCGAGAACTGGAGGTCGCGGGCGGAGACGTCGTTCGCGACGACGTATCCGGCGACCGCTTCGAGCGCGTTCTCCTTCGAGACGCCTCGGACCGTCGCCCCGAGGACGACGCCGAGCTCGGCCTCGTAGTCGCACTTCGTGACAATCTCGGGGATGACGATCGGATCGCCCGGCCCGATCAGCGCGGTCGGATACTTGGCGAAGAAGAGCGGCGCGGCCGGTAGCTCCGCGCCCTGCTCCTCGGCATGGTCCTTGTAATTGAGCCCGACACAGACGATCTTGCCGGGTCGCGGGATGGGCACGGTCATGCCGCGACCTTAACGAATCCAGCGATCATCGATGATCGATGGTGTCCGAGGTCAGAAGTCATCGCGGGAGTAGGATCGGGCCGTGACGCTTCCCTTCGGCTTCGTCGACGAGCTTCGCGAGGCACTGGGCGATCCGTACGTCGTCACCGATCCCGACCAGCTCGCAACGTACGACTGCGACGGGCTCACGGGATGGCGCGCGCAGCCCGCTGCGGTCGTGCTTCCCGGCTCGGCAGAGGACGTGCAGGCGGTCCTCCGGCTCTGCTCGCGTGACGCGGTTCCGTTCGTCGCGCGCGGCGCCGGCACGGGTCTCTCCGGCGGAGCGCTCCCGGTCGCGGACGGGATCGTCGTCTCCGTCGCGAGGATGAACAGCATCCTGGAGGTCGACCTCGACAGCGAGCGGGTCGTGGTCGAGCCGGGCGTTACGAACCTCGACGTCACACGTGCAGTCGCCTCGGAGGGGTACTTCTACGCGCCCGACCCGTCGAGCCAGCAGGTGTGCACGATCGGTGGGAACCTGGCGGAGAACTCGGGCGGAGCGCACTGCCTCAAGAACGGGTTTACCGTCAACCACGTCACCGGCGCGAAGGTCGTCCTGCCCGACGGCGAGCTGCTGACGCTCGGCGGCAAGGCGATCGACTCGGGCGACGGCCCTGACCTACTCGGCGTGATCGTCGGCTCCGAGGGAACGCTCGGCATCGCGGTGGAGGTGATCCTTCGGGTCGTGCGGCAACCGGAGGTGGTAGTCACCCAACTCGCTGCATTCAGGTCCCTCGACGCCGCGGGCGACGCCGTCTCGCGGATCGTGGCCGCGGGAATCCTGCCCGCCGCGATGGAGATCATGGACACCTTCACGCTGCAGGCCGCCGAAGCCGCATACCGGCCTGGGTATCCGGCGGGCGCGGGTGCCGTTCTGCTCGTCGAGCTCGACGGAGTCGCCGCGCAGGTCGAGGAGGACACCGACGCGGCGGAGGCGCTCTGCCGTGGGGCCGGCGCGTTCGAGATCCGCACGGCGCGCGACGCGGACGAGCGTGCGCTCCTGTGGATGGGGCGCAAGGGCGCGTTCGCCGCGATGGGGCGCGTCTCCCCCGACTACTACGTCCAGGACGGCGTCGTGCCGCGCACGAAGCTGCCTGCGGTCCTTCGCCGGATCGACGAGCTGTCGGCGGAGCACGGCCTGCGGGTCGGCAACGTCTTCCACGCCGGCGACGGCAACCTCCATCCGCTCGTGCTCTACGACGCGGCGGTGGAGGGGCAGGTCGAGCGGGCCAAGATCCTCGCCGACGAGATTCTCGCGGCATGCGTCGAGGAGGGTGGCTCGCTCACCGGCGAGCACGGGATCGGTGTCGACAAGGCGTGCGCGATGCCGTCGATGTTCTCCGAGCGGGACCTCGAGGTCTTCGAGCGCGTCCGGCGCGCCTTCGATCCACACGGCCTCGCGAACCCGGGCAAGGTCCTTCCGACACCGCGCCTGTGCGGCGAGGTTCCGGGGCCGTACCGCCGCCACCCACTCGAGCAGCTCGGGCTCGCGGAGCGCTTCTGATGCGCCCGGCGAGCCTCGAGGAGGCAGCAGCGCTGCTCGATGAGGCGAGCTCCACGGGACGGACGCTCCGGATCGGCGACGATCTCTCGACGGCGGGCCTCGACCGCGTGCTCGAGCACGAGGCCGGCGACCTCACATGCACCGTCGAGGCGGGGATTCGCCTTTCGGCGCTGCAGGAGGCGCTTGCGGAGAAAGGCCAGCGGCTCTCGCTCGACCCGCCGGGCGACCCGACCGTCGGCGCCTGTCTCGCGCAGCGCCTTTCCGGCCCTCTCTCCCATCGCTTCGGTGCGCCGCGCGACCTCGTCCTCGGGGTCACGCTGGTGCTCGGCGACGGGACGGTCGCGAGCTCCGGTGGCAAGGTCGTGAAGAACGTCGCGGGCTACGACCTCGGGAAGCTCGTCTGCGGGTCGCACGGGAAGCTGGCGCTGATCGCGCGCGTCTCGCTCAGGCTCCACCCGCTCCCCCTCGCCGCGGGAACACTTGTTGTTCAAACAGACAACACACCGGAGGTCGTGCGTTTGCTGCGGCGATCGCAGCTACAGCCGAGCGCGCTCGATGTGCTCCACCCGGGACGCGTCGCCGTGCTGTTCGAGGGCTCGCCACGGGCTGTCGCCGCTCAGATCGAGACGGCGCAGGTGCTCGTGGGCGGCGTCGAGCCCGATGCGCAGGTGTGGGACGAGGCGCGCGAGCGCCAGGGTCGGGCGCTCGGCCGACGCCCGTTTCCGCCCGGGGACCTCGCGAACCTCCTCTCGACGCTCGACGAGGCCGTCGTGCGACCCGCAGCCGGGATCGCCTACGTCCCCCACCGCGTCGGGGGCGTCCCGGACGCGGCGGCCCGCCGCCTCCACCGCGCTCTCAAGCTGCGCTTCGACCCGGCCGGAGTGCTCTCGTGATCGAGGAGCTCACCAGGGCGTGCGTCCATTGCGGCTTCTGCCTACCGACCTGCCCGACGTACGTGCTCTGGAACGAAGAGATGGACTCGCCGCGCGGCCGCATCCAGCTGATGGAGAAGACCGCGCAGGGGACGTTGCGCCTGAGCCCGACGGTCGTCGAGCACTTCGACCGCTGCCTCGGCTGCATGGCGTGCGTCTCGAGCTGCCCCTCGGGCGTCCTCTACGACCGGCTCATCGAGGAGACCAGGCGCGTCGTGGAGACGGAGCACCCCCGGACGCGGGGCGAGCGACTGCAACGGCGGCTGCTGTTCGCGACGCTTCCGCACCCGCGGCGGATGCGCTGGGCGCTACGGCTCGCGCCCCTCGGTCGTGCGCTGCCCTCTCCGTCGTGGGCGCGCCCGATGCTCGACGTCGCTCCACGCTGGCGCTCGAGCGAGCGCCCGCTCGCGCTGACCCCAGCTTGTGGTGATTCACCACAAGCTTCTCGGGTCGGCCTGCTGACGGGGTGCGTCCAGTCGGTCCTCTTCGGCGACGTCAACGCAGCGACCGCGCGGGTGCTGGCGGCGGCCGGGTACGACGTGGTCGCACCACGCCAGGGGTGCTGCGGCGCGCTCTCGGCCCATGCCGGGCGGGCCGAGGAGTCGTCTCGGTTCACGTCGCGTCTCCGAGCGAGCTTCGACGGGCTCGAGACGATCGTCGTCAACGCGTCGGGCTGTGGCTCGCACCTCAAGGACCACGGCCTGCCGGCGCTGGACGTCGCCGAGGCACTCGGCGATGCGCTGTTGCCCGCCCTCCTCCCGCTCGAGCTGACCGTCGCCTACCAGGACTCGTGCCACCTCCGCCACGCGCAGCGGCTTCCCGCGGCCTGGCGCCCGATCCTCGAGCGGATCCCCGGCCTCGTGGTCGTCGAGCCGGCCGAGCAGGACATCTGCTGCGGGTCTGCGGGGATCTACAACATCACGCAGCCGGACGCCGCACGAGAGCTCGGCGACCGCAAGGCGCGGAACGTGCTCGCAACCGAGCCCGACGCATATGCGAGCGCGAACCCGGGCTGCCTCGTCCAGGTCTCGCAGGCGCTGGGGCGGGCTGGCAGGCCCTTGCCTGCACTGCATCCCGTCGAGCTCCTCGACGCGTCGATCCGCGGCGTCGAGGCGGCCGAGCTGCTCGCACGGGCGCGCCGTTAACGAGCAGCGAAGACTCTCCGATGATCGTCGCATGACTGCGTCCAGCCCACGCGAGCATCCTGCCTGCCCCGTCCAGGCTCGGCAAGACGTCCGCTCAGGACACGACCACCTCGGCCGGCCGCAGCTCGTCCAGCCGGTCGACGCGGCGAAGGTCCGGGAAGAACCGCGTCCAGGCGAGCGCGACCCCGATCGTCAGAACGCCGCCGATCACGACCGCCGGCACCGCGCCGACGAGCGCCGCCGCGACGCCCGATTCGAACGCGCCGAGCTCGTTCGACGCGCTGATGAACACCATCTCGACGGCATTCACGCGGCCGCGCAGCTCGTCCGGCGTCACGAGCGGCAGGATCGTCTGGCGCAGGACCATGCTCACCATGTCGACGGCCCCGCCCGCGGCGAGCGCAAGGAGCGAGAGCCACATCGTCTCCGAGAGCCCGAAGACCAGCATCGTCACGCCGTAGAGCGCGACGACCGTCAGCAGCGTGCCTCCCGCGTGCCGGTGGATCGGCCTGCGCACGAGGATGATCGCGGCCAGCAGCGCGCCGACCGCCGGTGCGGCACGCAGGACGCCGAGCCCGGCAGGCCCGACCTCGAGGATGTCCTTCGCGAACACGGGCAGCAGTGCAACAGCGCCGCCGAACAGCACAGCGAACAGATCGAGCGAGATCGCGCCGAACAGGACCGGCGTGCGCCGGACGAGCCGAACGCCGCCGAGCAGGCTCGCCAGATCGGGTGACTCACCGCCGACCCCCTCCCGCCCCGAGCGCAGCGCGAGAACGGCAATCAGCGCGAGGAGCGAGAACCCGACCGACGCTATGTAGACGAGCTCCGGCTGGATTGCGAACAGGAGCCCTCCGAGAGCCGGCGCCACGATCACCGAGAGTTGGAACGCGACCGAGCGCTGGGCCAGAGCGCGCACGAGGATGTCCTGCGGCACGAGCGACGGTGTCATCGCGCGCCCGGCCGGGGCGCCGACTGCGGACGCGACCCCCGTGCCGAACGCGAGCATGAAGAACGGCCACGTCTCGTCCGCGCCCGACTTTGTCACCGCGAGGAGCCCGACGGCGACGACCGCGTCGACCGCCACCGAGATCGCCAGGATCGTGCGTCGCGGGTACCGATCGGCGAGATGGCCGGCCGGGAGTGCGAGCAGCGGGAGCGGTATGAACATCGCGAGCCCGACCAGCCCCAGGTCGAGCGGGTCGCGGTGGATCTCGTAGACCTGCCATCCGATCGCGACGAACGACATCTCGATCGCGAACGCCGTCGCGACCGTCGCGAAGACGTACAGCGCGAAGTCGCGATGCTTGAGAGGCGACGAGCTCAGGCGGCTTCGGGCGTGTCGTCCGCCCCGACCGGAGCGGGGAGGAACTCGACCTCGAGCCGCTGAATGCGTGAGCCACTCGTCTCGAGCACGGTGAACCTGAGGCGCTCGTCGACGACCTTGTCACCGACGTCGGCCGCGCGGCCGATGTGGCCGAACACGAAGCCGGCGACGGTGTGGTAGTCGTCGTCGTCGATCTGGGTGCCGAACTGCTCGTTGAAGTCGTCGATCGTGAAGGACCCGGAGATGCGGATCCTTGTCTCGTCGAGGCGCTCGACCGACTCGTCCGGGAGGTCGAACTCGTCCTCGATGTCCCCGACGATCTCCTCGAGAATGTCCTCGAGCGTCACGATCCCCGCAGTCGCCCCGTACTCGTCGACGACGATCGCCATGTGCTGGTTCGCCTTGCGAAACTCCCCGAGCAGCGCCCCGAGGTCCTTCGTCTCCGGGACGACGTATGCGGGATGGAGGAGCCGCTCGAGCTCTCCTGCAGCGATCTCCTTGTCCTCGAGCGCGGCGACGAGCGCGCGCACGTGGAGGATCCCCACGATGTCGTCGAGCGATTCGCGGTACACCGGGTAGCGCGTGTACGGCGAGTCGAGCACGCGGCGCAATGCCTCGTCGGGCGGCAGGTCGATCGACAGTCCCACGATGTCGGGGCGCGGCACCATGACGTCCGATGCCTCCTTCTCGGCGAAGTCGAAGACCTTGTAGAGCATCTCCTCCTCAGCGGTCTGGATCTCGCCGACGTCCTCCGCAGCGGCGACCGACTGGCGAATGTCCTCGCGCGTGAAGGCGATCATCCCGGCCGGGGCGGGCTTGATCCCGAAGACGCGCAGGACGGCGTTGGACGAGTGCTGCAGCACCCAGACGACGGGCGCGAACACGCGCGAGAGCAGATCGATCGGAACGGCCAGCGCAAGAGCCAGGATCTCCGCCTTCTGGAGGGCGAGCGCTTTCGGGACGAGCTCGCCGAGCGTGACGCTCAGGTAGGTCAGGATGGCGAACGAGATCGCGAACGCGACGCCGCGGGGCAAGAAGTCGAAGTACCGGGAGACGAGCGGCTCGCCGATGGCACCGAGGGCGATCCCGACGACGGTGATGCCCACCTGCACGGTCGAGATGAACCGGACCGGGTCATCCATCATCCTGAGCGCCGTACGGGCCGCGCGGTTCCCGCCCTCCGCTCGCTCCTCGAGACGGGACCGGCGAGCGGTGATGAGTGAATACTCGGCCGCGACGAAGATCGCGTTCAGGAGCACCAGGAAGAGCACGACGAGGATGCGCGCGAGGTCGCTCATCGCGTCGTCCTAACCGGGAGAATGGGTGCCCCGCATCCCGGGGCGCGGGTACTGGGCGGTAGCTCGCCGTCCACTCAGCTCGCAGTATAGGTCACGCCATCGGCGGTCTCGTGGCGCCGGGCCCCGCCTTCGTGGACGAGGCGCTCGAGGTGGGAGAGCGTCTCCGCCACCGCGAAGCGACGTGCGGGGGGCTTCAGATCGCTGCCGAAGAGCGGGAACGAGACGTCGTATGCGCTGCGTGGCTCGTCACCAAGCGCTGCGGCGGTCGCCGCGAGCCGATCGCGATGGTGCGCCACGAGCGCCCGCGCCCGCCCGGAAGGATCGGCGATCGGCTCGCCGTGCCCCGCGATCGCCAGTGTCGGCTCCAGCGCGATCGTGGCCTCGAGCGCGCCGAGGTAGTCGCCGAGCGGGTCCGGCCGGCTGCGGGGCCAGAGTCCGACCGTCGGCGAGATGCGGTCGAGGAGGTGGTCAGCGGCGACCAGGATGCCGTCGCGCAGCAGCATCACCTGTCCGTCGGCGTGGCCCGGAGCGGCCACGACCTTCCAACCGTCGACGGCATCACCCGCATCGAGCAGCTCGGGGTCGGGCTGGTAGCGGACGAAGGACCGGTACACGGAGCCATGCTCGATCAGCTCGGAGACCGTCTCGTCGGGCACGCCGTGCCGGCGGAACCAGGCGACGAGCACGTCCGCCCAGTCCTCACCTCCCCAGACGAGGGCGCATTGCTCGTAGTCGAGGCGCCCCTGTGCGACGGGCGCGCCGGTCAGCTCGGCGAGGTCCTTCGCGGCGCCCACGTGGTCTGGATGGAAGTGCGTGACGACGATCCGGGCCACGGGGCCCGGAAGCTCGTCGAGCTCCGCCGCCCAGCGCTCCTTCGCGTCGGGGAGGCCGAGCCCGGTGTCGACGAGCGTCCAACCGTCGTCGCCGGGCAGGAGGTACGCGTGGACGTGCCCAGGACGCGTCGGCAGCGGGAGCGTGACGCGCCTGATGCCTCCCGCCAGCTCGTCCACCCGTCCACCCTACGCGCCCTAAGTGACCCGAGGGGACAGTCCGTTCCGGCCATCTTGACAGCGAACGGTGTCAGGCACCGATCGGCGCCCACCGCCACGTTGGCAGCCCGCGATCGCAGCGTGCGTGGGAGAGCCTCGCGCGGCCGACGCGGCGGTGCTTGACGAGGCATGCAATCGATCTAATGTCTCGCATAAGGATTCGTGATGAGTGGTACCGTTCGCTCGATGGAGCGGCACGTCGCAGAGCTCGTCGGCGAGACCGACGTCGAGGCCTTGACCGCCGACGAGGTCGTCGGGACGATGCTCGAGACCCTGCACCCCGGGGTCGCGCTCGCCTGCTCGTTCCAGAAGGAGGAGAGCGTCCTCCTCGACATGCTGCTCGAGAAGGATCCGAAGGCCCGCGTCTTCGCGCTCGACACACACGTGCTGTTCCCGGAGACCTACGACGTCTGGCGCGAGGTCGAGCGCCGCTACGGCGTCCGCATCGAGGTGTTCGAGGGCCCGTCACTCGGACGGCAAGCAGCGACGCACGGCGACCGCCTCTGGGAGCGGAACCCCGATCTCTGCTGCTCGATCCGCAAGATCGGCCCGCTCGGCGCAGCCCTGTCGAGCCTGGACGGCTGGATCACCGGCGTCCGGCGCGACCAGTCGCCGAGCCGCGCCGGGACGCCCAAGCTCGGGTGGGACGACCGCCACGAGCTGTGGAAGGCGAGCCCGCTCGCAGACTGGACGGACGACGACGTCTGGGCGTACGTCCACGAGCATGAGCTCCCCGTGAACCCGCTTCACGAGCGCGGATACGCGTCGATCGGCTGCACGCACTGCACGGCGCCGGGCACGTCCCGCGAGGGCCGCTGGGCCGGCACCGGCAAGACCGAGTGCGGGCTCCACGCCTGAGACCCGAGCCATGAGCACGATCGACCCAGTTCGCCTCACCCATCTCGACGCGCTCGAGTCCGAGGCGATCCACATCATGCGCGAGGTCGCCGCGGAGCTCGAGCGGCCGGTTCTCCTCTTCTCCGGCGGCAAGGACTCGATCGTGCTTCTCCGCCTCGCGGAGAAGGCGTTCCGGCCGGGCCGCTTCCCGTTCCCGCTGATGCACGTCGACACGGGCCACAACTTCCCGGAGGCGATCGAGTTCCGCGACCGGCGTGTGGCAGAGCTCGGCGAGCGGCTCGTGATCGCCTCGGTGCAGGAGTCGATCGACACGGGACGAGTCGTCGAGCAGACCGGGCCTCGTGCCTCGCGCAACCAGCTCCAGACGACCACGCTTCTCGACGCGATGACGCAGCACGGCTTCGACGCGGCGATCGGAGGGGCACGCCGCGACGAGGAGCGCTCGCGCGCGAAGGAGCGGATCTTCTCGTTCCGCGACGACTTCGGCCAGTGGGACCCGCGCGCGCAGCGACCGGAGCTCTGGAACCTCTACAACGGCCGCATTCGCAAGGGCGAGCAGGTGCGCGTCTTCCCGATCTCCAACTGGACGGAGCTCGACGTGTGGCAGTACGTGGCGCGGGAAGAGCTCGATCTCCCCGCGATCTACTTCGCGCACGAGCGGGAGGTCTTCGAGCGCGACGGGATGCTCTACGCGGCGTCCGAGTTCGTCGAGCGCTACCCGCACGAGGAGACGTTCGACGAATGGGTCCGCTTCCGAACGGTCGGGGACATGTCCTGCACGGGTGGTGTCCGCTCGTATGCCGCGACGATCGAGGAGGTCGTCCGCGAGATCGCCGCGACGAACGTGACGGAGCGGGGCGAGACGCGCGCAGACGACAAGGTGAGCGAGGCCGCCATGGAGGACCGGAAGCGTGTCGGCTATTTCTAGTGGCACTTTCGCCGCAGGCGAAGGTGCCTCTGAACTGCTGCGCCTCGTAACCTGCGGCTCCGTCGACGACGGCAAGTCGACCTTGATCGGGCGGCTCCTCTTCGACTCGAAGCAGGTGATGGCCGACCAGCTCGAGCACGTCGAGGAGACGAGCGAGCGCCGCGGCGACGGCTATGTCAACCTCGCGCTGCTCACCGACGGTCTCCGCGCCGAGCGGGAGCAGGGCATCACGATCGACGTCGCGTACCGCTCGTTCGTCACGCCCACCCGCCGCTTCCAGCTCGCCGACGCACCCGGCCACGTTCAGTACACGCGCAACATGGTGACCGGCGCCTCGACGGCCGACGTCGCTGTGGTACTCCTCGACGCACGCAAGGGCGTCATCGAGCAGACGCGGCGTCACACGTTCATCTCCGCCACGCTGGGCATCCCGCACATCGTGTTCGCGGTGAACAAGATGGACCTCGTCGACTTCGACGAGAGTCGCTTCCGCGAGATCGAGATCGCGCTCCGCGAGCTGTCCGACCAGCTCGGCGTGCGAGACGAGATCGCAATCCCGATCGCGGCGCTCCCCGGCGACAACGTCGTGGACCCGTCCGACCACATGCCGTGGTGGAACGGCGGCACGTTCCTCGAGCGCCTGGAGACGATCGAGATCGCAGAGGATCGCGATGCCTCGCATCGCCGCTTCCCCGTCCAGTGGGTGATCCGGCCGATGTCGGACGAGCACCACGACTACCGCGGCTACGCCGGTCAGGTCGCAGGCGGCGAGTGGCGCGCAGGCGACGAGGTCGTGGTCCTCCCGTCCGACCTTCGGACGGCCGTCGCCGCGGTCGAGACGCACGGCGGGCCGCTCGACGTCGCCGTGCAGGGCCAGTCGGTCGTCGTGCGGCTCGCAGACCACATCGACGTGGCGCGCGGGGACATGCTCTGCGATCCCGCCGATCCACCGGTCGCGGCCCGTGAGCTCGTGGCGACGATCTGCTGGATGAGCGAGCGGCCCGTGGAGGCGGGAGCGCGACTCGGGGTCAAGCACACGACACGCTGGGTGCGCGCGATCCTCGATGAGGTCGTCTCGGTCCTCGACGTCGAGACCTTCGAGCAGATCCCGGCCGACGGGCTCCAGCTCAACGACCTGGCACGCGTGCGGCTACGGCTCGCCGGCCCGCTGCTGGTCGACCCGTACACGGTCAACCGAACGACGGGCGCGTTCGTCCTCGTCGACGAGGCGACCAACGAGACGGTCGCCGCGGGCATGGTCGAGGGCGCTTTCGCCTGAGGCGAAGCGCCTAGACGCGCACGAACGTATGTTCTATGCTGAACCATGCTCGTCGAGTACCGCGAGGAGCCGTGCCGTTCGGCGCTCAACCGGGTCAAGGGAATGCCCTTCGACTGGTCGCTCAACCCCTACACGGGGTGCGCGCACCGCTGCACGTTCTGTTACGTCCGCGCCTTCGAGGCGCGCGCAGACCGTCCGGCCGACGACCGCTACGGCCGCTCGATCCGCGTCAAGGTCAACGTCGCGGACGTGCTCCGGCGCGAGCTCGCGCGGCCGTCGTGGAAGCGAGAGAGCGTCGCTGTGGGCGCCGCCACCGACCCGTACCAGCCCGCGGAGGGACGCTACCGGCTGACGCGCGCATGCATCGAGGAGCTCGGGCGCTCACGGACGCCGTTCTCGATCATCACCCGCGGGCCGATGATCCGACGCGACGTGGACGTTCTCGCCGAGGCAGCACGGAGGACGAACGTGCACGTCAGCTTCTCGGTACCGACGCTCGACGAGCGCATCTGGCGGACGACGGAGCCCGGCACCGCGCCTCCCCGCCGGCGCCTCGAGACTGTGCGGATCCTTACGGAGGCGGGCATCGACACCGGTGTCGCGCTTGCGCCGATCCTCCCCGGGCTCTCCGATGATCCGGAGCTCCTCGCCGAGGTCGTCCGCGAGGCGCGGGCCGCCGGAGCGACGGGTATCTGGGCGAACGTCGTCTACCTTCGCGCCGGGACCCGGGAGCACTTCCTCGAGGCGCTCGCACGCGACTGGCCCGAGCTGCTTCCCCGCTACGAGAGGCTCTACGAGGGCCGCGCCTATCTGTCCGCGAAGGAGATCGAGCCCGTCCGCGCGACGGTGCGGGCCCTGGCGCGCGAGACGGCGAGGCCGCGCCGTCCGATGATCCAGCCTGCTCCGGAGCCCGAGCAGCTGGCGCTCGCGGTGTGACCCGGCGAGGCTCGCCGGGAGGGATCGTCCCCCCTGCCTCGTAGACTCCCGCCGTGGCGGCTAACGGGGAAATCACTGTGCTGATCGTGGACGACCACGAGGTCGTGCGCGAAGGCTTGCGACTGGCGCTCCTGCGCTCGCCGCACATCCGTGTCGTCGGGGAGGCCCCGGACGGCGAGACTGCTGTCTCGCTCACCGAGCGCCGCCGTCCCGACGTCGTGATCATGGACCTGCGGATGCCGCAGATGGACGGCATCGAGGCGACCGAGGAGATTCTGGCACGCGTCCCCGAGGCGCGGGTACTCGTCTTCACGGCGTACAGCGAGCGAGCGCTGCTCCAGCGTGGGCTCGAGTCGGGCGCGCGTGGCTACATCCTCAAGGAGGCGCCACACGAGACGTTGCTCAAGGCGATCGAGAAGGTCGCCGCCGGTGAGACGTTCGTCGACCCGGCCCTCATCCCGTCGCTGACGACGGGAAAGGACGGCCAGGACATCCTCACGCAGCGCGAGCGCGAGATCCTCCAGCTGCTCGCGGACGGGATGTCCAACGCGGACGTCGCGCAGCAGCTCTTCATCTCGCAGGAGACGGTGAAGAGCCACGTCCGCCACATCCTCGCGAAGCTCGAGGCGGAGACCCGCACGCAGGCGGTCGCCATCGCGCTGCGCGAGGCGATGATCGATTGAGCGACGAGCACGTCGTCGCAGAACGCCTCCTCGCCGAGCGCGCGGAGCGGCGACGGATCGCCGAGCAGCTCCACGACGGGCCCGTCCAACACGTCGCCGCGCTCTCACAGATGGTCGACGCCGTCGTGCAGGCGCTCGACGCCGGGGACCTCGAGAGCGGGCGCCGGATCGCCGTGCGGGCGCACAGCGTCGCCCGGGAGGCCGCGGAGGAGCTTCGCGGCATCGTGGCCGGCCTGGAGCCCGTCGCCCTCGAGGAGATCGGTCTCGCGGCAGCCGTCGGCGAGCTCGCCGAGCGGGTGGCCGGACGTCGCGGGGCCTCGATCGAGCTCGCGATCGACGACGACGGGCTCGGGGAAGGCGCGCGCTCCAGCCTCTTCCAGGTGATCCGCGAGTCGCTCGACCAGGCCGTTCGTCGCGGCCCCCCGACGAAGGTCTCGGTGAAGCTGCGGCGCACCGCGTCCGACGGCGTCGAGCTCGAGATCGCCGACGACGGCGCGCCGGAGCGGCGTCAGGCGGTGATCGACGGGCTCGCCGAGCGCGCTGCCGAGCTCAACGGAAGCTTCGCCGCGCTGCGGGAAGGGGACGTGACGACGATCCGGCTCGTGCTGCCGCCCTCGGCCGCGCGGCTCTGAGCTCGCTCGCGAAGCGAGCTTCAGGGCACACGCGCGCTACTCCAGCGGCGGGTTCTGGACGTTGTGCTCGTCGGCGTAGGCCTGAACGAGCGGATCGATGGCGGCTGCGCCCTCCGGGAACGCGTAGTTGATCTTCACGAAGGGGTCCCATTTGTCGGGCAGCGCGTCCTCGGGGAAGATCGCCTCGACCGGGCACTCCGGTTCGCACGCGCCGCAATCTATGCACTCCTCGGGGTCGATGATCAGCATCCGCTCGAACTCGTGGATGCAATCCACGGGGCAAACGTCGACGCACGAGCGGTCCTTGATGTCGATGCAAGGCTCGCTGATGATGTACGTCATCCCGAGAGCGAGCCTACCAACGGCGCTCGACGCCGGACCCGGTCAAGCGTCGACGCCGACGAGCTCGTCCACGACCTGCCGCGCCCGCTCCACGAGCGCCGACTTGACGATCACCTGGTCGAAGCCGGCCGCATGCGCGCGCTGGAGCCCGTGCGTGTCGGTGTGGTTCGTGAAGCCGACGATCGGCGTGTCCGGCCAGGCTTCTGCCACGTCCTCCGCCTCGACCCGCGAGATGTCGCAGATCACGAGGTCCGGCGCGTCGACGCTGTCGCTCGTCACGAGCCGGTACCCGGAGAGCAGGCCCTCGAGCTTCGACCGGAACATGAGGTCGACCCCGACCAGCAGGATCGTCGACATGGGCCTGGTTCTAGCACGGTTGGCGGAGCACGTGTGAGCCTCGAGCGCGGACTCGAGCTGATGCGGGCCGAACGCTGGTTCGACGCGCATGAGGCTTTCGAGGACGAGTGGCGCGAGACGGCCGATCCGGAGCGGGACTTCCTGCAGGGTCTCGTCCACGTTACGGTGGCCTGGCACCACGCTGCGAAGGGGAACCAGCCCGGCGCCTCGCGGCAGCTGGAGAAGGCGACCCGCCGCCTGAGCCCGTACGCGCCCGAGCACCGCGGTGTCGACGTCGCCTCGGTGCTCGGCCAGGTCGAGGCGGCATCGGCGCGTGTGTCCGAGGGCCTCCTCGACCTGCTCCCGGTGCGGATCTAGAACACCGGCTCGAGGCCGACCCACTCGAGTGCGCGGTTCACGTAGATGCGCAGCACGTAGAACTTGCCGAAGAACAGCAGCAGGCCGAGGGCCACCATCACGAGGCCGCCGGCGAACTGGATCGCGCGGTAGTGGTCGCGCAGCCAGCGGAACGCGCCCATCATCCGCGTGAACGCGGCGCCGACGAGCACGAACGGGATCGCGAGGCCGAGCGAGTACACCGCAAGCAGCGCGGCGCCCTCGAGCGCCGTCTCGGACGAGCCGGCCAGCACCAGGATCGCGGCCAGCACAGGCCCGATGCACGGAGCGGCACAGACCGCGAAGGCGCCGCCCAGCAGCACACGCGACCCGCGCGACCGGGCGCCCTGGACGAGTCCAGCGCCGACGAGGCGCTCCGGCCACGGCAGCAGGCCCATGAAAGCGAGCCCGAACACGACCAGCACGAAGCCGGAGATCTGCTCGAGCAGGAACTGGTCGCGGAACAGGCTGCCGCCGACGAGTGACGCGCCGACGCCGAGGGCGACGAACACGGAGGTGAAGCCGAGAACGAACGGGATGCTCGAGACGACTACCCGTCGTGCCATCCCGGGCCGGCCGAGCTCCTCGGCGCTGACCGCGGACACTGCGGACAGGTAGCCGGGGACGAGCGGCAGCACGCACGGCGCGAGGAACGACAGGAACCCCGCGAGCAGGGCGACGGGTATCTCGCCGGCGCTCATGGCCGGAGGGTGCCTGGCTTCAGCCAGGCACCTGCTGTCTCGCCTGCCCGTGCTGACGAGCCGCTCACCCGTCGAACCGTTCGAGCTCGTTGTCCAGTCGGCGGTCCAGGGCCGGATCGAGCGGCTCGACCGGTGTCTCGTCACGACGCCGGCGAGACCACCCCCATGCAACGATCCCGACGCCGAGCGCACCCGCGGCGAGCAACGCGAGCGGGAGTACCCAGGCAAGGAGGTCGAACCCCGACTTGGCCGGCTCGGCGAGAACGCCGGGGCCGAACTGGTCCACGAGCGTCGCTTTGATCTCGGCCTCGGTGAGCCCAGCCGCGATCTGCGCCCGGATGATCTGCTTCATCCGCTGCGCGACGGGAGCATTGGACTGGTCGAGCGTCGTGTCACAGGTGGGACATACGAGCTCGGCCTCGAGGTCCGCCGGGTTGGGCGCTCCCGCGGCGCCGGCGGCGGCGAGCAGCGCCACGCATACGACCGCAAGGACGCCGCGCAGCGTCACTGCTTCGAGCCGAGGGCGAGCGCGACGCCGCGCTCGTAGGCGTCTCGGTTGCGCTCGATGTCGACCGCGCCCGAGATCCGCTCGCCGACGAGCTTCCCGGACCGATCGACGAAAAATGTCTCGGGGAAGCCGCGAACGCCCCACTTTCCGACCGTCGAGCCCTTGCCGTCGTACACGACGGGGTACGTGAGCCCGAAGCGTCGCATGAAGCGCCGTGCGTCCTGGCGGAAGTCGTTCACGTCGACACCCAGCACGACGAGCCCCTGGCCCCGATAGCGCTCGTAGGTCTGCTGCAGGACGGGAGCTTCGTCTCGGCACGGGATGCACCAGGAAGCCCAGAAGTTGACGACGAGCGCCTTGCCGCGGAGATCATCGAGGGCGAGCGAGCCCTCTCGGTCGAGACGGTCGAGCGCGAAGTCCGGGGCCGTCACGGATTTTCCCTGCCCGAGCTTGTCGGCGGCGCCCTGCTCGTCACCGAACGCAACCTTCCAGACCAGCAGCCCGAGGAGTGCGGCCACGCCGACGAGCGCGACCGCCTGGCCGACGCGCTGGACCGTTCCGGTCACGCCCCGACGATGAACACGGGCGTCCCCACCTCGACCTGCTCGAACAGCCACTCGACTTGCGGGATCAGCATGCGGATGCAGCCGTGCGACGCCGAATAGCCGATCGAGGCCGCGTTCGGCGTCCCGTGGATACCGACATACGGCGATGAGATGCCCATCCAGCGAGTTCCCAGCGGGTTGCTCGGCCCGGGTGGGACCGGCTCCTGGCCTTCTGCCCACTCGGAGCCCTCGGGCGGATACCACCAGGGGTGACGCTGCATGTTGATGATCTCGAAGTTGCCGATCGGCGTGGGGAACGACGACTGGCCCGTCGCGATCCGGAACGAGCGCTTGAGCTTCAGGCCGTTGTAGTAGAGCAGCGTCCTCGAGTCCCGCCTGATGACGATCACCTTGCCGAGATCGTCCTCGGTCACTGCGGGACGGAGCGGCTCGAACGGCAGCTCGAGAGGGCCGCGCTCGTGCTTGCGGATCGCTAGAGAGAGGCGCTGGGCGGCGATCGTCTGCTTGAGCCTGAGCCCGGGCTTCGACTTGCGCGCCACGGGCCTGAAGCCGTTGAGCGTGAGGGCGGCATCGACCGGCTTGCGGTCGGTCTGCTCGGCCACGCCGGCCAGGAAGCGCTCGAGCTTCGGCTTCTTGACGTCGACCTGGAGCGGGACGGCGAAGCCCGGCGTCCGGACGCGCACGGCGAGCTTGACCGCCTTGAGGAAGTGCGCTGCCGCGCCCAGCTCGGTGGGCTCGACGCGCATCTTGCGCGCCGGTGATACGAGGAGCGTCACGGGGCTCTGAAACTTCTCCTCCACGAGCGCACGGGCTTCGGGGCCTGTGAGACCGCCGACGAGCATGCCCCCGATCGTGACGCCGGGCTCGATCAGCTTCGGCCCGGTCGGCAGCGGCTTGGTCGTGGTCGGCGGCGTCGTGGCCGTCGGCGGGGGAGTCGTCTCGTCCGCCCACGCCGGTCCCGCCAGCGCGACCAAAAGCGCAGCTGAGCAGGCAAGAATCGTGACGAGCGTCCGGCGGCGCATCCGCGCTGAGTGTAGCCGGGCCTCAGGTCGGTGAACGTGAACGAACCGTTAGCTCTACTACGTGCCGATCGTCTCGAAGATGCGCGGGTCGTTCGTGATGACACCGTCGACGCCGGCGGACAGCACCCGCTCGAGATCCGACGTCGAATCGACCGTCCAGGCGAGGACCGGAGCGCCGATCGCATGAGCCCGCGCGACCGCCGTCCGTGACACGAGGCGATGCTGGAGCATGAGCGCGGTCGCGCCGGCACGCCGGATCATGCGCGGCAGGATGTGTGGGACGACCGCCCGGGCCGAGGAGAGACCGACACCGACGATCGGCTGGAGCCTCTTTCGGCGCGAGACGCCGAATCGGTCCTCCGGATACGTGAAGCCGATCCTGACGTCCGGCGCATGGCGCGCGACCGCATGCAGGCTCGGGGCGTGGAACGACGAGACGACGGTGCGTCGCTCGATATCGAAGCGGCGAAGCGTCGCGGCCAGCTCGTCGAGCCTGGTCTCGAGCTTCAAGTCGACGTGGAGGCCGACGTGTGGCGCCTCGTCGACGAAGAACGCCAGCGCCTCGTCGAGGGTTGGAAGCGCGGGCGCCACCTCCCGAAGCTCCTCGAGGGTGAGCGACCGGACCGACCCGGTGGCCGTGCCATGGCTCACCTCCTCGAGGTGGTCCGAGTGCGCTAGCACGAGTGGGCCGCGAGTCAGGTCGAGCACGTCGAACTCGACGAGGTCGACGCCGTGTGAGACAGCCGCACGCAGCGAGGCGAGCGTGTTCTCGGGAGCGAGGTGCGCAGCTCCGCGATGACCGATCCGAAGCACGGGAGCACCCTCCGCGCGCCGCAGCTCTATCACGGGTGCCGCCGTTTCACGGCACGCAGCCAGAGCCAAGCGAGGGGCGCGAGGACGAGCGCCTGACCGACGGTAATCACGGCTGCGAGCTGCGAGACGTCCTCCCAGAAGCGCTCGGGATAGAGGCGGATGAGCGTGTCGGTATTCGAGAAGCGCCAGCTGTCTCCCTCGAAGAACACCTCGTGGAAGCGCGTGAAGAACCCCTCGAAGCCGAGCAGGATCACGGGCACCGCGAGGATGGCGACGCCGAGCGTCGCGAGCGCGCCGGCAAGCAGCCCACGCGGCACGACGCGCCGCAGGCGCGTCCAGGCGAGCGCGAGGGCGAGACCCGCGATCGCAACCAGGGCCACGAGCTGCGCACGAAGTGCGGCGCCGAAGAGCGTCCGAACGTCTTCCATGTGGCTGAGCTCGCGTTCGTCGAACGCCGGCGAGCCGTCGGGCAGCGTTGCGCGCTCGAGGAGTGCGATCCCCTCCGAGCCTGGCTGGATCGAGTGCAGGCCGACGAGCGCGAGCGCCTCGCGCTCGCTGTCCGTCAAGCCGTATCGATCGGACGGGAGCCCGTCACGGCCGAGCGCGAACTCGACGTAGGTGTCGGTTGCGAGCGCCCGGAGCGCGTTCACGACGAGGATCGGCGGCACAACGACCGCGATCAAAACGACGAGCACGATCGCAACGACGCGCGCCCCGGGCGAAGCAGTCCGTTCTTTCACCGCGTGCCTAGAGGCTTGATGCGAAATCGGAGTGCGTGCGGGGATGGCCTGCACCAAGCAGCGTGGTCGGCTCGCTCGGCGTGCAGGCTGGTTGCCTGGATGTCGAGCGAGACGGCCGCGATGCGCCGTGTGCAGGCCACCATCCGCGCGTGCTCGGATTTCGCATCAAGCCTCAAAGGCCGAACAGACGGCCGACCTCGCGCCACGTCGTCAGGGCGAGGACGACGCATGCCGCGACGAGCAACGCGAGCACCACCCAGAACCGCGCCCCGGCTCGGCGACTGCGACGATGGTGCTCGAACCGCGCGCGGCGGCGCGCCCGATGCACGTGGTACGAACGTCGGACGGTGTCGGGATCGACCGGAGGCGCTTCGTCACGCCGAATCGTTCCCGCGACACCGTCTCCCGCCGGCTGTCGCGCCTCGTCGGCCATCCACGAAGCATATGAGGTACGAGCGCCGCTTGGCGGTGACGACGGCCTTCGAGCGATATAGGCTCCCGCGGTGATGGTGCGGGAACGGCGCTTCGACCCCGGGCTCTTCGGGCTCGGCGACGGCCTTGCGCTGGTCGCGGGAGTGGTCCTCGCGGTCTCGTCGTTCACCGGGTGGTACACCGGGGAGAGCGAAGGTGAGGGCGTGACGATCTCGGTGCTCGGCTGGAACTCGGGGATTCTGGGCAAGCTGATCCTGTTCGTCGGGCTGGCCGTCGTGCTCGTGATCGCGCTGCGCGAGGTCGGCGTGGAGCTCCCCGCCGCGCTGCCGCAAAGCCTCCTGACGATCGCGCTCGGTGCGGTCGCGACGATCTTCGTGCTCGTCCGTGTGATCTCCGTACCCGACGACTTCTTCTTTGCAAGCCGTGGCGTCGGGCTCTGGATCAGCCTCGCCGCTGCGCTCGCGGTGATCGTCGGCGGGTTGCTACAGGCGTCGGAAGAGATGTAGGGGACTGTCCTTTCGTCAACCGCCGGGCGTCTGCGGAACCGGCTCGAGCGTCCTGACGAACGTCTGCGTACCGCCCGGGACCGGCCGGTCCTCGAGGGCGAGGCCAAGAGCGAGCCCCAGCAGAAACAGAAGGATTGCGCCCACCACGGCGGCGAGAATCCGCGGCCACCGTCGCTTTCGCGAAGCACGACGGCGCGCCATCCGGTCGAGATCGCTCACGGCTCGTAGTCCTGCGCGCCGCGGCTGTAGGCGTGGAACGCAGCGTCGGCCGCGAGGGTCGCGGTGCGCGCCCAGCCTCTCGACGGCGCCCGCTCCTCGACTGCCTGGAGCACCCAGCGCTCCGACTCGCCGTACGCCTCGGCCAGCTCCGCGAGCGTGAACGTCGCGCCGACCCTCCGCCGCAGCTCCTCGGTCACCGCGTCGAGCTGTCGGTACAGCATGTCCGCTCGGGTCGAATCCCGTGCCTCCGCGAGAAAGCGGCGGTTCCCGTCCCCCCACTCGCGACGCGCGCTCGAGACGGCCAGCATCCGCGCGATGCTACGGCAGGATCGTGCAGCAGCTGGCGGGCCACCGTTCGGGGAGCTCGCTGAGCACGGCCTCGCCGAGCCGATACCCGGGTCGCGCAAGCGCATAGGCGGCGTGGGCGTGGAGGCACTTGAGCGCCTCGGGGTTCCGAGAGCCTCCGATCCCGAACGAGAGCGACGCGCCGGCGTCCGCGCCCGTCTCGGCGCCCGCCAGGTCCTTGCGGATCGACACCTGCTCGTCGGTGGCCCGCATGAGGTCGGCGCGAAGTGCGGGGTCCGCGCCGAGCGCCGCTGTCCAGCGCTCGACACCGCCCGCCGCCTCGAGGCGCGAGACTGCAGCGACGAGGTGCCGGCACGTCAGGTAGTACGTCGTCGGGAAGGGCGCTCCGTCCGCGCTGTACGGGTGCTGCTCCGTGACGGCCGGCCGTCCCCACGGGCAGCGCTCGACGACGCGCCGGAAGGCCCGCGGCTCACGGCCGAGCTGAACTGCGACGACGGCGCGATCGTCCACGCGCTGACCGTAGCGGCACGTCTCGATGTCGCGTCGTGCCTCGCTCAGCGGTGCGCGCGCGACCAGGCAGCGGTGCCCTTGACGATGAAGAGGTGCTCGTCGGGGCGGATGTAGCCGATCCTGCGGGCTGCGCGCGCGAGCTCGTCGAGGCTCGTCGCCCGCTCGAGTCGCGCGGTGACGCGTGCGCGCTCGGCGCGAAGCGTTGCCACCTCGGCACGCCGCTCCGTCAGCTGGTCGCGCGTCTCCATGTACGACGTGATGGGTCGGACGTAGAGGAACCCGACCGCTCCGAAGACGAGGACGGGCAGAAGCCACGACGGCAGCCGACGCCACGGAGGCAGCCGCCGCCGCCGCCGCCGAACCGACCTCCTCGTCGCCTTCCCACGCTCGCGTCTCACGGCGCACCCTTCGCCGCGACGACCGCCGCCCCTTCGGCGTACATTCCCGAGGGACGCCCGCCCCGTCGGCGCAGGTCACGACGTTGGCTCGCCGCTTCGGCGCACGTCACAGCGTGGCGTGCCGCTTCGGCGAACGTCGCGCAGTCGGCCCTCCCCCTTCGGCACGCGTCCCAGCGTGGCGTGCCGTTTCGGCGTACGTCGCGCGGTCGGCCCCTTCGGCACGCGTCACTAGTCGGCTTGCCCCCGTCGGCACGCGTCAGGGGCCGCGCGCCCCTTCAGCGCACGTCACGCAGTAGCCCCACCCCTTCGGCGCACGTCACAAGGTCGGCCCGCCCCGTCGGCACACGTCACAAAGGTGGCACAGAGTCGTGACTCACACGTGACGCATTCCTCGATAGCGTGTCATCAGGGCACCGGGGGTGCCCCTGGGGGTGGTTGTCGGGGCCTGGGGGTGGTTGTCGAGGCCTGGGGGGTTGTCGAGGCCTGGGGGGTTGTCGAGGCCTGGGGGGTTGTCGAGAGGCCCCTGGGCGACGTCTCTCGAGTGGTGGTTGTCGAGCCCTGGCCGACGTTTCTCGGGTGGTCTCGCGGCATGGCCGACGCTCGAGGCCGCGGTTGTCGGCGCTTGGCCGACGTCAACGGTGGTCAGGCGACGTCGACCTTGATGACGTTCGTCGAGCCCGGGATGTTGACCGCCGTCCCGGCCGTGATCACGACGCGCTCGCCAGTCGCGACGACACCCGCCTCGCGCGCCGCCTCGACGGACCTGTCCCACAGGTCCTCGACGTCGTCCATCTCCCGGATCCAGACCGGCGTGACCCCCCACTCGAGCGCCATGTGACGGAGCGACTCGGGCTTGTGAGTCAGCGCGACGATTGCGCGCTTCGGACGGAGCCGTGCAACCGCTGAGGCCGTGCGGCCCGTGAACGTCGGAACGAGGATCGCCTGCGCGGAGAGCGCCTCCGCGACGTCGCAGGCCGCGTTCGACATCGCCTGGCCGATCGTCGGCTCCTCGCTCGCGAGCGGAATCTCGTGGCGGTAGTCGAGGCTCGGCTCGACCGCGAGCGCAATCCGGTCCATCACCGCCACCGCCTCGATGGGATAGTCGCCGACCGCGGTCTCACCGGACAGCATCAGCGCCGACGTGCCGTCGAGGATGGCGTTCGCGACGTCGGAGGCCTCCGCCCGAGTCGGCTCGGGGGACGAGATCATCGACTCGAGCATCTGCGTCGCCGTGATCACCGGCTTCCCGCGCTCGAGAGCATGGAGGATGATCCGCTTCTGGAGCAGCGGCACCTCCGCCGCGCCGATCTCGACACCGAGGTCGCCGCGCGCCACCATCACCCCGTGGGCCTCGGCGAGAATCTCGTCCAGCGCGGCGACCGCTTCGGCCTTCTCGATCTTCGCGATCACCCACGCATGCGAGCCGCGCGCCTCGATCAGGGTGCAGAGCGCCTTCACGTCCGCCGCGGAGCGGACGAACGAGAGCGCGACATAGTCGACGCCGGCGGCAAGGGCGAACTCGAGGTCGTCGAGGTCCTTCGCCGTCAACGACGGGATCGGAAGCGGGATGCCCGGGAGGTTGACGCCCTTGTTGGCGCGCACGGTTCCGCCGACGACGACCTCGCAGCGCACGCGTCCGCGATCGACGCTCTCGACGCGAAGCCGGACGTGGCCGTCGTCGATCAGGACGTCGTTGCCAGGCTGCAGGACCGCGCCGAGCACGGCCGGCGCAACCGGCAGGTCGTCCCCCCGGGCGACGTCCTCGCCGGCGATCACGACGGAGTCGCCGTCCTCGAGCTCGACGTCTGCGGATAGGTCACCGATCCGCAGCTTCGGTCCCTGGAGGTCGGCGATCAACGCGATCGAGCGGCCGGCGTCCTCCTCGGCCTGCCGGACGAGCTCGGCTGTGCGGGCGTGGTCCTCCTGCGTCCCGTGCGAGAGATTGAGGCGCGCGCCGTCCATGCCCGCCTCGATGAGCGCCGCGATCGACTCCGGGTTCGCCGACGCAGGGCCCATCGTCGCGACGATCTTCGTACGACGCGCGTGAGTGGTCACCGCAGCCAGCGTAGACGCCGCCTTCAGCTCGTCGTCCGCGGAAAGGCAGACCAGCCGGGGTACGAAGCATCGTCCCCGAGCTCCTCCTCGATCCGCAGGAGCTGGTTGTACTTGGCGACGCGATCCGAGCGGGCGGTCGCGCCCGTCTTGATCTGGCCCGCGTTCGTCGCCACCGCGAGATCCGCGATCGTGGCGTCCTCGGTCTCGCCGGAGCGGTGCGAGATGATCGCCCGGTACCCACTCGTGTGGGCGAGCTGGACGGCGTCGAGCGTCTCGCTGAGCGTCCCGATCTGGTTGACCTTGACGAGGATCGCGTTGCCGACGCGTTCCTCGATTCCGCGGCGGAGGAAGTCCACGTTCGTCACGAACAGGTCGTCGCCGACGAGCTGCACGCGGGCGCCGAGCCGATCGGTGAGCGTCTGCCAGCCCGACCAGTCCGACTCGCCGAGCCCGTCCTCGATCGAGACGATCGGGAACCGGTCGCAGAGGTCGGCCCACAGGTCGATCATCCCCGCGGTGTCGAGCGTGCCGCCCTGTCGCTCGAGCCGGTATGCGCCGCCCGAGTGGAGCTCGCTCGTCGCCGGGTC
This sequence comes from uncultured Actinomycetes bacterium, assembly GCA_963810295.1. GTDB lineage: Bacteria > Actinomycetota > Thermoleophilia > Gaiellales > Gaiellaceae > Gaiella. The sequence continues at coordinate 69,183 of CAWEMW010000014.1, read as the reverse complement.
GAGCGCGAGCGCGACCTTGTCGCGGTGCCCCGCTCGCTCCGCGGCCTCGAGGATCGCCTCGCATGCCTCGTAGGCAGAGGCGAAGTCCGGTGCGAACCCTCCTTCGTCGCCGACTGCGGTCGAGAGGCCGCGCTCGGCGAGGAGCTTCTTCAGGTGGTGGTACGACTCGGCGCCGATCCTGATCGCCTCGGAGAAGCTCTCGGCGCCTGCAGGGACGAGCATGAACTCCTGGAAGTCGAGCGTGTTCTGCGCGTGGGCGCCGCCGTTGACGACGTTCAGGAGCGGGACCGGCAGGACGTGCGCGTTGACGCCCCCGACCCAGCGGTAGAGCGGCACGCCGGCCTCGACGGCCGCCGCCTTCGCGACGGCGAGCGAGGCGCCGAGGATCGCGTTCGCGCCGAGCCGCGCCTTCGTCCGAGTCCCGTCGAGTGCGATGAGCGCCCGGTCGACGCCCCGCTGGTCGGCCGCGTCGAGCCCGACGAGGGCATCGGCGATCTCGCCGTCGACGTGAGCGACGGCGCGCGTGACGCCCTTGCCGAGCCAGTCGTCGCCACCGTCGCGCAGCTCGACGGCCTCGTGCTCGCCGGTCGAGGCGCCGGACGGGACCGCGGCGAGACCGAAGGCGCCGGACTCGAGCCCGATCTCGACCTCGACCGTCGGGTTCCCCCGCGAGTCGAGCACCTGGCGACCGTGCACGTGGACGATCTCGCTCATGGTGTTCTCCGGCTCACGCCGGAGAACACTAGACAGACGCTGGAAGGGGAGCTGTTCTAGCCGTTGTCGGCGGAGCCGAGGGCGGCCTTCGCCCGCTGGTACCAGCGTTCCTGCCCGTCCAGGTCGAGCTCCGCCCACGTCTCCCCCGCCTCTGCCGCGAGCCGCTCGGCAAGCTCGATCCGCTCGCGCGAGCGGCTGGTCGCCGCTCGAAGGGCAAGCTCCGGATCGACGTTTACGAATCGGGCAACGTTGACGACGGTGAAGAGCAGGTCGCCGAGCTCGGCCTCGACCCGCGCGTCCGGCTCGGTCTCCGCCGCGGGCCGACCGGTGCGCGCGATCTCCGCCAGCAGCTCACGAAGCTCCTCGCCCAGCTTCTCGAGAGGGCCCTCGAGGTCAGGCCAGTCGTACCCGACCGCCGCCGCGCGGCGTTGCGACTTGCGAGCGAGCAGAAGCGCGGGGAGCGCCTCGGGCATGTCGTGGAAGATCCCGGTACGTCCCTCCGCCTCGGTCTTGAGCGCCTCCCAGCGCTCACGCACGCGACCCGCGGTGCGGGCTTCGGCGTCGCCGAACACATGCGGGTGGCGACGGACGAGCTTGGCGTGCACCGAGCGGGCGACGCTGTCGAGATCGCCGTCTCCCTGCTCCTCGAGCAGGAGCGAGAGGAAGTAGACCTGGAAGAGCAGGTCGCCGAGCTCGTCGTGGAGCTTCGCCGGGTCGTCGGCGAAGGCGGCGTCGGCGACCTCGTACGCCTCCTCGACGGTGTGGGGCACGATCGTGCGAGCCGTTTGCTCGCGGTCCCACGGGCATTCGGCGCGCAGGCGCCGGGTCAGCGCTCGAAGCTCGGCGAGCGGCGCGTCCGCGTTCTCGTCCACGCGGCCGCTGTCCACGCGGGCGCTACTCGCCCGCGGTGGTCTCGGTCTCTTCGCCGGTCGAGGTGTCGGGCGGCTCGAAGCCCGCCGCGTACGTGACCTTGCCCTCGTACTCCTTTTGGATGTCAGCGGCCCAGTCGTTGACTGCGGCGCTCTTGCGCTCCTCGAGGAGCTGCGTGCGGATCTGGGCCTTGACCTCGGCGAAGGGCGTGACCGAGCCGGCCTTGACTGCCGCGAGGGGCTCGATCAGGTGGTAGCCGAACTCTGTCTTCACCGGCGCCGAAAGCTGGTTCGTCTTCAGCGTGAACGCGGCCTTGTCGAACGGCGCAACGGTCTGGCCGCGCGAGACGGTCAGCTTGCCGCCCTGGTCCTTGGAGCCCGGGTCGAGGGAGCTCGCCTTGGCGAGCGCGGCGAAGTTGCCGCCCGACTCGAGCTGCGAGTGGATGCGGTCGGCCTCTGCCTTCGTCTTCACGAGGATGTGGCGGACGGCGCGTGACTCTGCGACGGAGTAGCGGTCCTTGTTCTCGTCGTAGTACTTCTGGAGATCGGCGTCCGAGAGCTTGACGGACTTCGTGACGTCCTCGTAGATCTTCTCGGAGATCAGCTGCGCCTGGATGTCCTCGCGGAGCGCGGCGAGGGTGTAGCCCTGCTGCTTCAGCCCCGACTGGAACTTTTTCTCGTCGTTTCCGAAGAACTGCTTCTTGACCTCTTCGATCTTCTTTGCGATCTGCGCGTCGGTCACCTCGACACCGAGATCCTCGGCCTCGCGCGCGTACTCCTCGCGCTGCACGAGGTATGCGACTGCCTGGTTCTGGAGTGACTGGTACTCGGGGGTGCCTGCCTTCGGAAACTCGCGCTTCTGCTGCGTGTAGGACGTCTTGGCGCGCGTGAGAAGCTCGTCGAGCGACTCCTTCGTGATTTCGGTTCCGTCGACGACGGCGACGGCATCGGCCGGAACCTCGTCGGAGTCGCCGCAACCGGCGGCGACGAGAGTGAGTGCGGCCAGGGCAGCGGCGGCGAGCAGGAGTGAGCGCTTCATCGAGACCTCGTTATAAGCGATGCGGTGTTAGGGACTGGTTGCGCTGTGTTCGGGAATTGATTCGGGGCAGGCGCACGGTCGGATCGCGTGTGCTCAGGCAGCCCGGCGCGCGGCAACGATAGCAGCGGCCAAGCCGAGCGCACCGTCGAGGCCCTCGGTACGCAGGGACACCTCCTGGCGCGCGGACGTGTAGACCGCAGTTTCCGAGATCGCGCGTAGGGCGCGCAGCTCCGAAGCAGCGAGCCCGACCGGCCCCACCGTCGCGCGCCCGCCGCGGAACACCAGATAGTCAGCTCCGACCAGTGCCACCGCCAGCCGTGCCTCCTGGATCCGGAACAGGTTCTCGACGGGCTCGGGAAGCGGGCCGTAGCGATCCTCCGTTGCCGCGCGGAGCTCACGCAGCTCGTCGTCGTGCTCGGAGAGCGCGATCCGCCGGTGGAGATCGATCTTGAGCGCCTCCGCCTGGATGTAGGAGGCCGGTACGTACGCGTCGACACGCGCGTCGATCCGGACGGGCCTCGCGACAATCCGCTTCTGACCCGTGAGCTCGGCCACCGCTTCGTTCAGCATCTCGACGTAGAGCTCGAACCCCAGCGCGGCGACGTGGCCTGACTGCTCGGCCCCGAGCAAGTCGCCGGCGCCGCGGATCTCCAGGTCCCGCATCGCGATCTGGAAGCCGGCGCCGAGCTCGGTGTGGTCGGCGAGGGTCGCCAGCCGTGCGCGAGCCTCGGGCGTCAGCTCCCGCGAATCGGGATAGAACAGGTACGCGTGCGCGGTCACGTCCGAGCGACCCACCCGGCCGCGGATCTGGTAGAGCTGCGCAAGCCCGAGGGTGTCCGCCCGCTCGACCACCAGCGTGTTCGCCTGGGGGATGTCGAGACCCGACTCGATGATCGTCGTCGAGACGAGGACGTCTGCGTCGCCGGCTAGGAACGCGTGCATCCGCTCCTCGAGCTCCCGCTCGGGCATCTGTCCGTGCGCGACGAGGAAGCGAAGGTCGGGGCAGAGCTGCTGCAGCTTCTCGGCGGCCTCGTCGATCGTCTCGACGCGGTTGTGGAGGTAGAACGACTGCCCTTCCCGGGCGTGCTCGCGGTCGAGCGCTAGCTTGATCAGGTCGTCGTCGATCTCGCCGACGGTCGTGCGGATCGGCCGGCGACCCTCGGGCGGCGTCTCGATGATCGAGATGTCCCGCAGCCCGGAAAGAGACATGTGGAGCGTTCGGGGGATCGGCGTCGCCGAGAGGGAGAGCACGTCGACCTCGAGCCGCAGCGACCGCAGGAGCTCCTTCTGGCGGACGCCGAAGCGCTGCTCCTCGTCCACGACGACGAGCCCCAGCTGCTTCGGGATGACGTCACGGGAGAGGATCCGGTGCGTGCCGACCAGCACCTCGACCTTCCCTTCGGCGAACTCGCGAAGCACGGCTTTGACCTCGGCGGGCCTGCGGAACCGCGACACCATCTCCACCCGGACCGGGAAGTCCCTGTAGCGCTCGCGAAACGTGTTCCAGTGCTGCTCGGCGAGGATTGTCGTCGGGCAGAGCACGAGCACCTGCTTCCCGCCGACCGCGACTGCGAAGGCGGCGCGTACAGCGATCTCGGTCTTGCCGAAGCCGACGTCCCCACACACGAGGCGGTCCATCGGCTGCGGCGACTCGAGGTCTTCCTTGACCGCCTCGATCGCCCGCTGCTGGTCGTCGGTCTCGCGGTAGGGGAATGACGCCTCCAGCCGCTCCAACCAGTCGCTCTCGACCTCGAATGCCGTGCCCTCGGCGCGTTGCCGCTGGGCGTAGAGCTGGAGCAGCTCGCCCGCGAGCTCCTGCACGGAGGCGCGGGCACGGGCCTTGAGGTTCTGCCACGCCTTGCCGCCGAGCTTGGAGAGACTCGGCGCGGTCGCGTCGGCCCCGATGTAGCGCGAGAGCTTTCCGACCTGCTCGTGCGGGACGAACAGCCGATCCTCGCCGCGGAACGCGAGGTGGAGGTAATCGCGCGTGACGCCCGCGACCTCCTTCGTGTCGAAGCCGAGCAGCTTCCCGATGCCGTGGTCCTCGTGGACGACGTGATCGCCGACGCGAAGCTCGGCGAAGCTCGCGAGCGCGCGTCCGAGCCTCGCATCTGCCCGGGGCGGCTTTTTCCGGAAGACCTGCGTGTCGGGCAGCAGGACGAGCCCGAGCTCTCGCCACACGAACCCGCGCCGTGCCGGAGCGACGGCGAACCGAAGCTCGTGGTCGCGCGGGAGCGGCTCACCCGCGCCGAGCAGCGGCGCGTCGACCTTGCGGAGGAGCGCTTTCTGGCGTTCCGCCTCGCCGCGGTGGGCGAACGTGACGACGACACGGTTCCCCGCGCGAACGAAGCCCTGCAGCTCGTTCTCCGCCTCCGCGATCCCTCGCGCCGCGACTGCGGGGCGCTGTGCCTCGAACCGGTGTGGCTGACCCTGCGGAAACGGATCGAGTTCCGTCGCGCCGTCCAGAGGAAGGGGCCGCAGACCCTCGTCGTCCCACACGCGGCGCACGTCGTCGGGTTGCCAGACGAGATCCGGCGCTCCGTCGACGGGCGGGACGAGATCCGTCGGCGCGACCGGCTCGTCCTCCGGCTCCTCGGCGAGGAGGTCGGCGCGACGCTCCGCGGCCGGATACACGACGACCTGGTCTGCGGCATGGAGCGCCCGCTGCGTGAACGGCGAGAACGCGCGAACCTGCTCGATCTCGTCACCGAACAGTTCGACGCGGAGCGGTTCTCGGCCGGTCGACGGGAAGACGTCCACGATGCCGCCGCGGACTGCGAACTGACCGCGTTCGTCGACACGCTCCACCCGTTCGTAGCCAGCCAGCGCGAGGTGCTCCGCCAGGCCGTCGACGCCGGGCTCGTCGCCGATCGTGAGCTCCAGTGGGGCCGGCCGCGCCTCGACGGGGGCCATTCCTTCGGCGAGCGCCGAAGCCGATGCGCACACCAACCCCCCCGCCGCGAGGACGTCGAGCGCCCGGTACCGCTCGCCCACGAGGTGGGGCGGCGGAACGAGGCCGGAGTCGTGCGCGACACCGCGTCCGGGAAGCAGCGCGACGTTCTCGGCGCCGATGAACCAGCCGGCCCCGTCCGCCGCGTCGCGCGCGTCGGCGTCCTCGGGGAGCAGCACGAGCAGCCCGCGGCCCAGCTCCTCGTGGAGCGCTGCGAGGAGCAGCGGCAGCACCGGCTCGGAAACGCGAGCCCTGGTCGGCAGCGCTCGTGCGAACGCCTGAAAGCGATCGTGCCCACGGAGCTCGTCGACGAAGGCGGCAAGCGGTACGGCGTGGGTGCGGGTGGCGGCCGGGTCCATGCGGTTCGACGGGGATCGCGCCCCGCGGCCCCATCGTAACCGTGGCTCTCACGCTGCCTCGGTTGTCCGAGCTGGGAGGCGCGAGATCGGCCCGCCTCGAATCCTCGCCGTTCACGACGGTGTGTCTGGCCTCGGCCGAAGGATGTCCACTTGCTTGCGCGCAGATCACCCGAATCGCCTGGCCTGCCTCGACCGGCGCCTGGCCCCGTGGCCGGCGGCCGTCCCCGTACATGCCCCCAAGGGCACCCCCGGTGCCCTTCAGTCACGCTAGCGAGGATTTTGTGACGAATGGGGAGCGGGACCGTGCCAGAAGTGTGTCGACGAGCTGGCTCGACGAGTGCGAATCGACGAAGGCGCGGATGCCCTCAGTTGAAGCGGCGCTGGGTCTCGTCGAGCCCTTCGTCGACGAGTGTCTCGACCGCGTCGCAGGCACGCCCCACGATCCCGTCGGCATCGTCCTCTGGAGCGAACGGCGACAGGACGTAGTCGGCGACGGGGCGCTGATCGCCGCGACCGGGCCGCCCGACACCGACACGGAGGCGGAGGAAGTCCTGCGACCCGAGCCGCTGCGCGATCGATCGCAGCCCGTTGTGACCCGCCAGGCCGCCCCCGAGCCTCGCCTGGAGACGCCCGATCTCGAGGTCGACCTCGTCGTGCACGACGAGCACCTGGTTCGGCGGCAGCTTGTAGAACGCGGCCGCAGCCTGGATCGACGCTCCCGACTCGTTCATGTAAGTCTCGGGCTTGAGCAGGACGAGCTTGGCGTCGCCGACGCGCACGTCGGCCAACCGCCCGCGGAACTTGCCCTTGAACGAGCCCTCGTGCCGTCGCGCAAGCTCGTCGACGACGCTCCAGCCGACGTTGTGACGGTCGCGGGCGTGCTCAGGCCCTGGGTTGCCGAGCCCGGCGACGAGCAGATCCACCGATGCCCCGACCTCTCCCCGGCGGAAGAGGCGCACGGGTCACTCCGCGTCGGTCTCGGAGCCCTCGCCCGAGGCGTCGGCGGACGGCTCGCCCTCGGCGGCCTCGCCTTCCGCCTCCTCGCCCTCCTCGCCCTCGGCGGCCTCCGCCTCCTCGAGCTCGGTGATCCCACGCGGGATCGAGCAGTTCGCAAGCACGGTCTCGGGATCGTCGAGGAACGCGACACCCTCGACGGCGGAGAGGTCGGCGACCCGGACGGTTCCACCGATCTCGAGCTCGGAGATATCCGCCTCGATGTGCTCGGGCACCGCAGTCGGAAGCGCCTCGACGCGCAGCTCGCGCGCGACCTGCTGCACGACGCCGCCCTGCTTGGCACCGGGCGACTCGCCGACGAAGTGCACGTTGACCGTCGCCTGGATCGGGCGGTCGAGGCGCACCTCGTGGAAGTCGACGTGCGTCAGCGTCCCGCGGATCGGATGGCGCTGGAACTCCTTGAGCACCGCATGGTGCGGCGTCTTCTGCCCCTCGACGACCACGTCGACGATCGCATGCAGCCCCGAAGGCCCGGTGAGGACGGTCCTGAGCTCGCGCTCGCCGACGAGGATCGCACGCGCGTGGCCCTTGCCGTAGAGGACGCCCGGAATCATCCCCTCGCGGCGGAGGCGGCGCACGCGACGCGAGCCGACCTGATCGGCCGGCCGCTCCACGACCTGCAACGTGACGCGATCGCTCGACATCGGCGCACCATGGTAGCGGAGGCGACGAAGTAGCATCGTGACGTGTCCAGCGGCGACTTCACGCTCGAGCTCGCCGACGGGCGCCGGTTGGCCGGGTGGGCGAGCGGTGGGTCGGCGAAGGCTGCCGTGCTCCTCCAGGTCGGCACGCCGTCTGCGGGCGTCCCGTACGAGCCGATGGTCGACGCGGCCACAGACCGTGGCCTTGGGTTCGTCACGTACTCCCGACCGGGGTATGCAGGATCGACGCGTCGAGCGGGTCGGACGGTCGCCGACTGCTCCGGGGACGTCGTCGCGGTCGCACGCGAGCTCGGTCTCGAGCGGCTGCACGTCGTCGGCTGGTCGGGAGGAGGCCCCCATGCTCTCGCCTGTGCGGCGCTCCTCCCTGACCTCGTCGTGTCGGTCGCGACCCTGGCCGGGGTAGCGCCGTGGAGTGCCGAGGGGCTCGACTGGCTCGACGGCATGGCGGACGAGAACCGCGAAGAGTTCGGCGCGGCCATCAGAGGCACGGAAGCGCTGGAGGAGTTTCTCGGCAGTGCCGCCGAGGACGTACGCGGCCGAACCGGTGAGACGATTGCCGAAGCGCTCGGCGGACTCGTCACCGACGTCGACCGGAGCGCGTTGCACGGCTCGCTGGCGAACTACCTGGCGTCGCTGTTCACGGCGGCTCTCTCCGAGGGCATCTGGGGCTGGCACGACGACGACCTCGCGTTCGTCCGCGACTGGGGGTTCCCACTCGACGGCATCGCCGTCCCGGTGACCATCTGGCAGGGTCGTCAGGACGCGATGGTTCCGTACGCGCACGGCGAGTGGCTTGCGCGCCACGTGCCGGGCGCGCGCGCGAGGCTCCTCGAGGGCGAGGGCCATCTGTCGCTCGTCCTGCGGTTCGGCGACGTTCTCGACGATCTCGTCGCGGCCGCGGCGTAGTCGTCAGAGCACGATGCTGCGACCCAGAGCGTCGTACGCCTCGACCGCCGTCGATCCGAGTGGCGAGCCGTCTAGCTCGTCGGCAAACATCGTGAAGACGACGGCATCGCGTGCCGCCTCGCCGGGAGACGACGGCAGCCGGCGACGGAGCGTCGCTTCCTCCGCGAACCCGAGCGCCCGGGGGACCCGCAGGCTCGCCTCGTTCGCAGGGTCGATGCGGATCTCGACTCGGTCGATCCCGCAGACACGGAATGCGACGATCGTGAGCGCCGCGGCCGTCTCACGCGCGAAGCCGCGCCCGGTCCGCGAGGCGCGAATCCAGTAGCCGATCTCGAGCCCGCCCGGGCCGATCCTCGTATGGAGGCCCGACCCGCCGACCACCTCGCTCTCGTCGCGCGCGAAGATGCCGTAGACGAAGTCCTCGCCGAGGTCGAACCGCCCCCGGAACGAGCGGAGAAGCTCGGCCTTCTCCTCCAGAGGCTTTGGCTCGTCCTCCGCCCACGGCATCCAAGGGCGGAGGTGGTCGAGGCTCGTGTCGAGGGCGTCCTTGAGGAGCGGTGCGTCGCGGGGCTCCCAGCAGCGGATCGTCAGCCGCTCGGTGCGGATCACGTACGGCGGTGGCGAGTGATCAACCGGGCTCACGTCTGACGGCCTGGGCGCACCAACGCGACGCTACCAAGCAGTCGTCGGAGCTCACCAGGTTGCGGGACGACGGTCGACGCGGGCCGACCTGCGGCTAGCGCCGCCGACCGAGCTCGCGAAGCGCGATGGCGCCCACGATGACGATCGCGATGACGAAGATCGTGACTACAGCAGCATCCATACGCGGAGCCTCTCCGTCCGGAGCGCCGCCAAACCTCGTTAGAACAGCTGGTTCTCGCCGCCGAAGATCGCCGATACCGACTCGTCGGCGAAGACGTTCATGATCGTCTCGGCCAGGAGAGCCGAGACCGTCAGCACCGTCAGGTTCTCGGGCTTCTCGCGAGGATCGATGGGGACCGTGTCCGTGACGACGATCCCGGTGATGTCCTCGGCGTCGGCAAGGTGCTGCAGCCCCTCGCTGCTCAACAGCGCGTGGGTGACGTAGATCCACACCTCGCGCGCGCCGTGCTCGCGGAGCGCCCGCGCCCCGGCGATGAGGGTCCCACCGGTGATCGTCACGTCGTCGCCGACGATGCAGACCTTGTCCCGGACGCGACCCGTTACCTCGGTGACGGCGGCCTGGTCGTGAGCCGGCCGCGTCTTGTGCAGGATCGCGAAGTCGGCCTCGAGCATCTCGGCGAACCGAACGGCGACCTTCGCGCGCCCAGCGTCCGGTGCGACCGACACGACGCCGTCGCCGCTGAAGCCGAGGTCGCGGAAATGGCGTGCAAACAACTGCTGCGCGGTCATGTGGTCGACGGGGATAGTGAAGAAGCCCTGGATCTGGCCGGCATGCAGGTCCATGGTCAGGAGCCGGTCGACGCCCGACAGCTGGAGCATGTCGGCGACGAGTCGCCCGGAGATCGGCTCCCGCGGCTTCGCCTTGCGGTCCTGCCGCGAGTACGGGAACCAGGGGATCACCGCCGTGATCCGCTTCGCGGAGGCGAGCTTCGCAGCCTGGATCATGAGCAGGAGCTCCATCAAGTGCTGGTCGACCGGTGCGCAGCCGGTCTGCACGAGGAACACGTCGGCGCCGCGGATCGACTCGCAATAACGGACGTACGTCTCGTCGTTGGCGAAGGTCTTGAGCTCGATCTCGCCGAGGTCGACGCCGAGCCGTTCCGCGATCCGCTCGGCGAGCGCGGGATGCGAGCGGCCCGAGAACACCATCAGCCGCTTCTGCGGCGTGAGCGGGATGGCGTGCCCCGGCTTCAATGTCGGCTCCAGCGGCGCCTGCTCGAGCCCGGGCAGCGTCTGCTCAATCGTTCCTGCGTCCACCACGGCCCTCCTTGACCACCTGTCTGGGCGGGAACCCGACGAGGGCGTTGTCCGGGACGTCGTCGGTTACGACCGAGCCTGCGGCTGTCCACGCGTCGTCTCCGAGAGTGACCGGCGCAACCAGCACAGTGTCCACACCGACCCTGACGTCACGGCCGATCTCGGTTCGCTGCTTCGCCCCGCCGTCGTGGGGCAGGTTGACCGTGATCGCTCCTGCGCCGACGTTCGTGCGGTCGCCGATCTCCGCGTCACCCATGTACGACAGGTGCGGCACCTTGGTGCCCTCCCCGAGCTGCGTGTTCTTCAGCTCGACGAACGTGCCTGCCTTGGAGGATGCTCCGAGCACGGTGCCGGGGCGAAGGTAACAGAAGGGCCCCACGAGCGCGCCCGGTCCAATCACAGCGTCGACCGCGACGACATGCGGGCCGATCTGGGCCTCGGAGGCAACCGTCGTCGCGCCTCGCAGGACGGTGAAGGGGTGCACCACCGAATCCGGCTCGAGCGTGACGGTGGGATCGATCCACGTCGAAGCGGGATCGACGATCGTCACGCCTGCGAGCATGTGGGCGCGGTTGATCCGGTCGCGCAGCACCCCCGCGGCGATCGCGAGCTCGACCCGCGTGTTGACGCCCTCGGTCTCCGCCGGATCGAATGCGGCGTACACGCCGACGCGGGCGCCGGTCTCGACGATGCCGCGCACGGCGTCCGTCAGGTAGAGCTCGCCCTGTGCGTTGGCCGGGCTCAGCACCTCGAGCGCCGGCCAGAGCGCCTCGGCCCGGAACACGTAGATCGACGAGTTCGCCTCTCGCACCTCGAGCTGCTCCGGCGTCGCATCCGCCGCCTCGACGATTGCGACGAGGTCGCCGTCGGGTGACCTGATCACACGGCCGTAGCTGAGCATGTCGTCGGGCTCGAACGAGAGCACGGTCGCCGCCGCACCCGAGGCCCTATGCTCCTCGAGCAGGTCGGCGAGGAGCTCCGTGGTCAGAAGCGGCGTGTCGCCGGAGAGCACGAGCACGTCGTCCGCGTCGCCGACGGCTTCCCGTGCCGAGCGCACGGCATCGCCCGTGCCGAGCGGGCGCTCCTGGACGGCGACCTCGAGGCCGGTGAAGGCGCTCGCAGTGTCCGGCGACGTAACGACGACCAGCGGCGCCACGCCGAGCGGACGGGCCGCCTCGACTACCCAGTCGACCATGCGCCTGCCGAGGATCGGATGCAGGTGCTTGGGGAGCGAGGAGCGCATGCGCGTCCCGAGGCCTCCGGCCATCACTACTGCGGCGAGTCTCGTCGGCGTCGTCACGGTGATCGATGGATGGCTGGGGCGCCAGGATTCGAACCTGGGATCACGGGACCAAAACCCGTTGCCTTACCGCTTGGCCACGCCCCAGCGCGAAGGACGCGCAGTCTACCCCCGGGTCGCCGGGCAGCCCCGCGCTACCGGCGGTCGAGCACGAGAGCGGCCAGCGCCACCGCTGCAACGACGACAACGGCGAGAGCGGCCAGCACGACGAGCGCCCCCGCGACGACGGGCACGAGCACGACCAGGAGCTGCGACACCGCCGCCGTCCAGGTGACGATCCGGACGTCGGGGCTCTCGTGCTCCCTGCCCCACCCGGCGTACGCGACGAGGGCGACGAGCGCGAGAAGGACGACGAACCACCACGGGATCGCGCCGGCGAGCACGAGGATTCCCTCGAGCGCGGCGATCGCGAGCGCGACCTTGACGCGGTTCTGGCGAGCGCGTCGCGCGAGGCGACTCTCGCCGTGCTCGATCAGGACCTGACTGGCCACGAGACGAAGGTATCAGCCTGGAAACGCGATCCAGGTGCGTGCGCGGCCGGTGAGCGCGACAGCCGCGGCAGCGGCCTCGGGCTCGGTGTCGAACAGCCCGTAGACGACCGGCCCCGCGCCCGTCACGTCCGCGCGGAAGGCGCCGAGCCGTACGAGCTCGTCGCAGAGCGGCGAGGCGGCGAGGTCGTTTCGCGGAAGCGAAACGAGACTCCGCGCGTCTCGCCAGCTCGTCGATCGCTGCGAGGAGCGTGGTGCGGCGTTCCTCGAAGCCATGTTCTCCGGACCGGGTGTCGAACGCTGCGTAGACGTCGCTGGTGGAGCGCTTCGTCACCCCGTCTGGCAGCGCGAGCAGCACGACGTAGTCGTGCGGGAGCTCGATGCGGCCGAGCGTGGTCCCGTCGCCGGTCGCGAGCTGCGCACCGTCCTGGAGGAAGAACGGGACATCGGCCCCGAGGGAGGCAGCGAGCCGGTGCAGCTGCATGGGGTCGAGCGGCGCGTCGAGAAGCCCGTTCGCGAGCTCGAGCGCGGCGGCGGCGTCGCTCGAGCCACCACCGAGACCGCCCGCGACCGGGATGTGCTTCTCGATGCGAGCCTCGAAGCGCGGCTCAGCGCCGGACATTTCGGCCAACCCGTCGAGAGCTGCGCGGACGATCGTGTCGTCGTCGAACCCCTTCACCTCGGTCTTCGCGGCGCGCCGGACGGCAACGGTGTCGCCCAGGGACAAACGCTCGAGAATCGTCACCACCTCGTGCTTGCCGTCCGCTCGCCGCGGCCCGACGACGAGCGCCAGGTTGAGCTTCGCGGGCGCGTCTCGCGTTCTCCATTCGCTCATGCCGGGAGGGCCTCCGCGAGCTGGACGAACTCCTCGGGCTGGAGGGCTTCCGCGCGGACGTCGGGAGCGCGACCAATGGCGCCGAGCGCCGCAACGGCCGCCTCGCGTCTTGCGACGCCGGCGAGCGCCAGCGCGTTTGCCAGGGTCTTCCGGCGGTGCCCGAACGAGCCGCTCACGATGCGCAGCACCCGCCCGGCATCCGCAGGGGCCGTGATCCGCTCGAACGCAACGAGGGCCGAGTCGACGTTGGGCGGCGGTCGGAACACGGTCCGTGACACGGGATGGAAGCCGGTGCGGCGCGCGTGGAGCCGGACGAGCACGGAGACGGCGCCGTACGCCTTCGTCCCCGGCTGGGCGAAGAAGCGCTCGGCGACCTCGCGCTGCACCATCACGCACCAGGACTCGATCGGGCCGCCCGCGGTCAGCGACTCGGCGACGAGCGGCGTGGCGACGTTGTACGGGAGGTTGGCGACGAGCTTCGTCGGGGGCGGGTCGAGCCGACCGACGTCGACGGCCATCGCGTCGGCGAAGACGACGGCGACGTTCGACCGGTCGGCGAGCGCCGCGCGGAGCTCGCCGTCGAGCGAGCGATCGAGCTCGACGGCGTGGACGTGCCGCACCCTGTCGGCGAGAAAGGTCGTCAGGACGCCGAGGCCCGGCCCCACCTCGAGTACGACGTCGGTCGGAGCGAGCCCGGCGAGCCTCTCGATGACGCCCAGCACGTTCCGATCGACGAGAAAGTGCTGCCCGAGCGCCTTCTTCGGCCTGACACGCGTCACCGGCTCTCCAACCGGAAGGCGGCCTCCGCGTTGTCGTCGATCCGGGCCTCGAGCTCCTCGATTCTCATCCCATGGACGTCGGCGAGCGCTGCCACGGTGTGCCGGACGTGCATCGGCTCGTTCGGCCGCCCGCGCACCGGCTGGGGCGCGAGGTACGGGCTATCGGTCTCGGCGAGCAGCCGGTCGACGGGCACACGAGCTGCGGCCGCGCGGAGGTCGTCGGCCTTGGGATAGGTGACATTGCCGGCGAACGAGACGTAGTAGCGGCGCTCGAGCGCCGTCTCGAGGAGCTCCGGCTCGGAGAAGCAGTGGAGGACGACCGTGCCCTCGAACGGCGCCAGTGCGGCCGCCGTCTCGGCGCTCGCCGCGCGACTGTGGATCACGATCGGCAGGTCGAGATCGTCCGCGAGCGCGAGCTGTGCGTCGAAGAGGACTCGCTGCTCGTGCAACGTGTCGGCGCCGTGGTGACCGTCGAGGCCCGTCTCGCCGACTGCGACTGCCTTCGGATGAGCGAGCAGCCCTCGAAGCTCGTCCACACGGCCCGCCTCGGACGTCGCGGCACGGTGCGGATCGATGCCGAGTGCGGCGACGACTCCCGTCTCCGACTCTGCGATCTCGAGCGCGCTGCGGCACGACTCGATCCCTGTCCCGATCGTCACGACGCGGATGACACCGACCGACCGCGCACGCTCGAGCACGTCGCTCGGCGCGTCGCTGACGGCGTCGAGATGCGCATGCGTGTCGATCATCCGCCGGCGGCGCGCGCCTCCAGCCGCGCGAGCTCGTCGGCGACGACGGCCACGGAATCGAGCTTCGGGAAGAGCGGCTCGGGCGCCTGCAAAGCCTGGCCCGCGGGGAGAGCCGAGGGCGCCCAGGCGCCGATCCACGAGGCGTAGTCGCCACCCAGAATCGCGTGCGACGCGCCGTCGGCCTCCGTCACCTCGCGGATCTCGAGCGGCCCGGCGAGCCAGCCCTCGTGTCCGAGCAGCTCGTGCAATCGCTGCGAGCTGAACGGGAGAAACGGCGTGAACAGCACCTTGAGGCTGTCGATGCATCGCAGAGCGACGTGGAGGATCGTCGCCGCGCGGGCGGGGTCGGACTCGAGCGACGCCCAGGGCGCCTGCTCGCTGACGTAGCGGTTGACACTCGTCGCGAGCTGCATGACCTCGCCGAGTGCCGCCTTGAGACGGGCCTGCTCGATCAGTCGCCCGACCGGGTCGAAGCCTGCCTCGACGTCCGCGAGCACTTCGCGGTCGGCGTCGGTGAAGGCGCCCGGGTCGGGGATCTCGCCGTAGTTCCGGTACGCGCTCGTCAGCACGCGGTTGACGAGGTTGCCCCAGTTCGCGACGAGCTCGTCGTTGTTTCGCCGGACGAACTCCGCCCACGTGAAGTCCGTGTCCTGCGTCTCCGGGCCAGCGGCCGTGAGGTAGTAGCGGAGCGCGTCCGCCGAGTAGCGGTCGAGCACCTCGCCGACGTAGATCACGACGTCGCGGCTCGTCGAGAACTGGCGCCCCTCCATCGTCAGGAACTCGCTCGAGACGATGTCGTACGGCAGCCGGAGATCGCCCCGGCCCGCGCCGAGCTCGCCGCCGTCGCCGTACCCCATCAGCTCGCTCGGCCAGATAACGCTGTGGAAGACGATGTTGTCCTTGCCCATGAAGTAGTAGTGCCGCGCATCCGGGCTTTGCCACCACTCGCGCCAGGCATCGGGTGTCCCACGGTTGGCGGCCCACTCGATGGAGGCGGACAGGTAGCCGACGACGGCGTCGAACCAGACGTAGATCCGCTTGTCGTCTCGCTCCTCGAACCCCGGCACCGGGATGCGCACTCCCCAGTCGAGGTCGCGCGTCACCGGTCGGCGGCGCAGCTCCTTGACGAGCTGCAGCGAGAAGCGTCGGACGTTCTGACGCCAGTGATCCTGCCCCTCGATCCAGCGCGCGAGCCGCTCCGCGAACGCCGGCAGGTCGAGGAAGAGGTGGGAGGTCTCCCTGAAGACGGGCGGCTCCCCGTCGATCTTCGAGCGTGGCTCGACGAGGTCGGCGGGGTCGAGCTGGTTGCCGCAGTTGTCGCACTGGTCGCCCCGCGCTTCGGGGAAGCCGCAGATCGGGCACGTCCCCTCGATGTACCGGTCGGGAAGCGTGCGGCCCGTCGCCGCTGAGAACGCGCCAACGGTCGATTCCTCGACGATCGCGCCTCGTTCCCACAGCGTGCGAAAGACATCACGGACGACCGCGTGGTGATTCGACGTCGTCGTCCGCGTGAAGAGGTCGTACGAGAGCCCCAACCGGCGAAGGTCGTCGCGAATGATCTCGCTGTTCCGGTCGACGAGCTCGCGTGGGGACACGCCTTCGCGGTCGGCCGCGACCATGATCGGAGTGCCGTGCTCGTCCGTGCCGCTGACCATGAGGACGTCGCTGCCCTTCAACCGGTGGTACCGCGCGAAAATGTCCGACGGCACGCCGAAGCCCGCGACGTGGCCGATGTGGCGCGGCCCGTTGGCGTAGGGCCAGGCGACCGCGACGAGGATCTTCTCCCCTGTGGTACTCACGACCCGGCGGAGGCACGGCGAGCGTCCCGGCCGCTGCCCGCACGCGTCCAGGGCCGGATCGACCTACAACGGCCTGCGCCGCCCCTCACGCAGCGAGCGTCGGCGCCTCGACGCGGGGGAAGAGCGGCGAGGCAGGCTCGATGCCGTCGACCGCGCGCGACCTGCCATACGCGACCTGGCTCCAGTCGAGCTCGACAGGCTGGTGGAGCGCGTCGAGGATCCGCTCCGACGTACCAGGGAGATACGCCGCAAGCGCGACGGCCACGGCGCGCAGGCCGTCGGCGAGGTCGTACAGGACGCGGTCGAGCTCGGCCGCCCGGGCCTCGTCCTTCGCGAGCTGCCAGGGCGCGGTCGCCTCGACATGCCGGTTGAGCCCGCGGACGACTTCCCAGATCCGTTCGAGGGCGCCGGTGAGGTCGAACGTGTCGAGCCTCGCCGCGACGTCGTCCGCGAGCGGCGCCAGGAACCCGCCGACCTCGGAGTCGCTCGACGGAACTGCAGCGAGCGCCCCATCGCGGTAGCGGGCAATCATCGCGGTGACGCGCGAGACGAGGTTGCCGAGGTCGTTGCCGAGCTCACGCTCGTAGCGCTCGCGGAGGCTCTCGATCGAGGCGACTCCATCCTGGCCGAAGGACACCGACCGAGCGCACCAGAAGCGCACCGCATCGACGCCGTAGACGTCGATCAGGTCGAGCGGGTCGACGACGTTGCCGAGCGACTTCGAGATCTTCCTGTCGTTCAGCAGCAGGTACCCGTGGACGAACAGCTGGCGCGGGACCTCGTACCCCGCGGCGAGCAGCATCGCCGGCCAGTAGACGCAGTGGAAGCGGAGGATGTCTTTCGCCAGCAGGTGCCGGACGACCGGCCAGAACCGGGGGACGAGGTTCTCGCCGGGTCGCGCGTACGTGAGCGCGCTCAGGTAGTTGACGAGCGCATCCGCCCAGACGTAGGCGACCTGGTCGGGGTCCCACGGGATGGGGATCCCCCACGGCTGCCCGGCACGACTGATCGAAAAGTCCTGGAGGCCCCCCGCGACAAACGCCCTGGCCTCGTTGGCCCGAAACCCGGGGAGGACGAAGTCCGGCCGCTCGTCGTAGAGGGCCAGCAGGCGCTCCTGGTACGCGGAGAGCCGGAAGAACCAGTTTCGCTCTTCGATCCACTCGGGCTCGACCTCGTGCTCCGGGCACTTCCCGTCGACGAGCTCCTCCTCCGTCTTGAAGGCCTCGCAGCCGACGCAGTAGAGCCCCGCGTAGACGTCCTGGTAGATGTCGTCGCGTCCGTTGTCGCGGATCCGCTGCAGGAACTCCTGGACGAACCGCTTGTGGCCGTCGTCGCTCGTCCGGATGAAGAAGTCGTTGGAGACGTCGAGGCGGGCGGGGAGCGCCCGCCACGCCTCGACGATCTGGTCCGCGTACTCCTGTGGCTCGAGCCCCTGTTCCGCGGCGACGCGCGCGACCTTCGAGGCGTGCTCGTCCACTCCGGTGAGAAGGAACGTCTCACGCCCGCGCTGCCGCTGATGGCGTGCGAACACGTCCGCCGCGACCGTCGTGTACGCGTGACCGATGTGCGGGGTCGAGTTCACGTAGTAGATCGGCGTCGTGACGTAGTAGCGCTCCATTGCGATCGATTCTACGGGCGGCCCTCCGCATGCACTCGACGGCGACCACGCAGCCGAGGGCGAACGCCGCGACGAGTGGCCCGAGCGGTGTGCCACCCCCTGTGAACGCCGTCGCGACGACCTCTGCCGACGGCGCGCGGACCGCCGAACGCGAAGGCTCGACCGAAGCGTCCGGCCGGCGACCCGGCGAAGCGACTCGACCCGACGCGGCCCGCCTCTCGGTACCGGCACCATCTTTCGCGGCCCTGTTGCCGGCAGCTGCCGCGACGTCACCCGGCGCGTCGGCCACCCGAGCGTCGCCCGGCGTCACGGCCAACCGCTCGGAGACGACAGCGCCGATCGAAGCGATCCGACCGTCGTCGACCTGAGCGGCGCCCGCCGCGCGAGGTGCGCCCTGCCACATGTCCTCCCTACTGCCGCGTTGGGTCGGGAGGACGCGGCGATCGGCGGCCAGGCGGTCGTTCCGACGACCGTCGCCGCTTTCCGGTGCCGGCGTGACGGCTGTGACCCCCGACGATCCCTCCGCGCCGACGATCGCAGCGACCGGGTCGGTTCGAACCGACGTCGGCGGCGTCACATCGATCGGCGCCGCCACCGTAGGAACCGCGCGGGTCGCAGAGGCGGCGCTGCCGTCGGGCGAGGGCGAAGCCGCGGGCAACGACCCGGGCGACGACCCGGCGGGCACCGGCGCCCTGACGGACGGGGCCGAGACCGGGGAGACCGGCGTGGGCGCCGGGGCGGACGGCGATGCCGATGGCGCCTGAACGGGCACGGGAGCAGCAGGCGCCGCAGGCGCCGGAGCCCGAGGTGGTGTCGCAGCCGCAGGCGGTGGGGCGACAGCCGTCGGCGGCGGAGCAGCGACGACGGGCGCCGGAGCGGCCGCGGGCGGAGGAACGGCCACAGGGGCCGGAGCGGGCATGGGAGCCGGCGCCGGAGGGGCTGCGGGGACGGCTCGAGGGGGCAGCAGGCCGAGCGGGTCGACGTAGCCCTCGTCCTGGTCGGCCAGACGAATCCCGAGGTGGATGGTCGGGACCGAATGCTCTGGCGTGCCGCTCGAGCCCATCGTCCCGACGGCGTCGCCCTCGGCAACCGACGCGCCCTTCTCGACGCCGATCGAGCCGAGGTGGACGAGGGTGACGGCGTAGCCGTCGGCGGTGAGGATCGTGACGCCGCGGCCGTAGGTCGGGAGCGAGCCGGCGAAGCTCACGGTCCCCGACGCAGGCGCGCGAACGGGTGAGCCGTCTGCGCCTCGAATGTCCACGCCGCGGTGCTGACCGGCCGCGTACGCGTCGCCGCCCAGGCTGAACGGGCGGACGACGTCGCCGTCTGCCGGCCACGACCAGCCCGCCGCTGGGCCGCAGAGCGTCAGAGCGGCGAGCACCAAAGCGCCGATCACGAAAAGACGGTGCACGTGACACCTCCTTCGTTCTCTGCGCGGGCAACGCGGGATTGGAAGGGTAGCGCGGCCTCCGGACGACGTCAATCGGGTCGCGCGTGCGACGTGCGGTAGAGCTCGTTCCGCGAGACGCGTGCGAGACGTGCGACCACGTCGACCGCGGCACGACGGGATGCGCCGGCGTCGACGAGATCGTCGACCGCTGCGACGGCCTCGTCGAGCGAGCCCCCGCGCTCGAGACCGGGAGCGACGACGACCGTCACCTCGCCACGGGTCGGCTCGGAAAAGCGACCGGCGAGCTCCGACGCGGTTCCGCGCGCGACCTCCTCGTGGAGCTTCGTCAGCTCGCGGCAGACGGCGACGGGCCGGTCGGGATCGACCAGCGCGAGGCGGGCCAGCGAGCGTGGCAGCCTCCGCGGGGACTCGAACGCGACCGCGGCGTACGACCAGGTACGAGTCTCCTCCCAGAGCGAGTCGAGCTCCGCGTCGCGACGCGGCAGGTAGCCGAGGAAGCGGTACTCCCGGGCATCGATCCCGCTCGCGACGAGCGCGGTCTCGACGGCGCTCGGGCCTGGAAGGACGGCGACCGGGATCCCCTCCGCGACGGCCGCCTCGACGAGGCGGGCGCCGGGATCGTTGACGCCCGGCAGACCTGCGTCGGAGACGAGCGCGTGGGTCTCGCCCGCGGACAGTCGCGGTATGAGCTCTGCGACGCGCCGCGCCTCGCTGTGTTGGTGGAAGCTGACGAGCCGTCGTGCGCGAATCTCGTAGCGGTCGAGCAGGATCTGCGTCCGCCGCGTGTCCTCGCACAGGACGGCATCCGCGTCACGCAGAGCGTCGAGGACCCGCTGCGTCACGTCGCCCAGGTTGCCGATCGGCGTCGCACAGACGAGAAGCGGCACGCCCGCTCACCGAATCCCGTCGAGGGCTTCGAAGGCGACGAGCCCCGCGCCGACGAGGCCCGCGTCGTCGCCGAGCTCCGCAGGGACGATGCGAAGCGTGTCGTCCGCAGGCTCGAGAGCCTCGCGCCGTGCGGCGGCGAGCGCCGGCTCGTGAAGCAGCTCCCACGCCGCGATGCCGAATCCGCCGCCGACCACGACGAGCTCTGGCGCGAAGATGTTCGCGAGCGAGCCGATCGCGAGGCCGAGGTAGTGGCCGATGCGATCCGTCTCCGCCCGCGCAGCGGTGTCACCCGAGGACGCCGCGGCGAGGAGCCGGCGCGCGTCGGCTCCGGTGCCCCACAGCCCGATCGCGACCCGCTCGGCCGCCTCCCCGGTGACGAACCCCTCGAGGTGGCCGCGGCCGTGGCAGTGCCCCTGACAGGGAGGGCCGTCGGCGTCGACCACGATGTGCCCGAGCTCCGCCCAGCCGCGATAGAGACTCCCGTCGATCACCACACCGCCGCCCACTCCGGTGCCGAGCCCGAGCACGATCAGGTTCCTCGTCCCGCGGCCGGCGCCCAAGCGCCACTCGGCGAGGGTCATCGCGTTGCCGTCGTTCTCGACGCCGACGGGGAGCGAGAAGCGGTCGCGCAGGTGACCTGCGAGATCGAGCGACTCGAGCGGCAGGTTGACGGCGTGGTACGCGATCCCGGTGTCTCGATCGATGTTCATCGGGACACCGACGCCGATCGCCCCGGCCCCGTCCGCCAGCAGGCCTTCCACCGTCGCCTCGAGCTCGGCGAGCAGCGGCGCCTGCCCGGTGGTGGGCGTCGGGACCTCCGTCATCCGCCCGACTGAACCGTCACGCGCGACGGTCCCGGCGAGGATCTTGGTCCCGCCGACGTCGACTCCGATGACTCGGTCGGGCGCCACCGCGCGGCTACCATACCCGGCCTCATGCCCGCTCAGGACAAGCCGTACCGGGTGTACCGGGGCGGCCGGGCCAAGGGGCGGGTGCCGCTAGCTCGGACGTCACCGACGCCGTCGCGAAGCGACGGAGCAAAGCCGTCACCGCCCGGCGGCCAGCCTCGACGTCCGCGGCGAACGAAGCGCTGGATCCTTCTCGGCCTCCTGCTGCTCGTGGCGCTGCTCGTTACGTGGGGCGTGACGAGCTACCTGGCCATCGCGCGTGGTGTCTCGGAGGCAGGGGACCGTGTGCCGGCCGGGGTGCGGCGGCAGCTTGCCGACGCCGACGGGCTCCTCGTCTCGACGCCGACGACGATCCTGGTGCTCGGCACCGACGGCGGCGTCCGGCCGGGACGCGAGGGCGCCAATCGCTCGGATTCGATCATGCTCATCCGCACCGACCCCGGGAAGCGGCGGCTCGCATTTCTCTCGATCCCTCGCGATCTCCAGGTCGAGGTTCCCGAGGTCGGCGTCGCGAAGATCAATGCCGCGAGCCAGATCGGCGGCCCGGCGCTCGCGCTGCGCACGGTCCGGGACCTCACCGGCCTCGACGTCAACCACGTCGCCTTCGTCGACTTCGACCGCTTCGAGGAGCTCATCGACGCAGTCGGGGGAATCGACGTCGACGTCGCCCGGCCGATCCGCTCCAACCGGTTCGACTGCCCGTACGCGACTGCGCAGCGATGTGCGCAGTGGCCGGGGTGGCGGTTCGAGCGTGGGACGCAGCACATGGACGGCAGGCGCGCGCTCGTCTACTCGCGCATCCGGCGGAATCTGCTCGACCCGAGCGAGACGGACTTCGCGCGGTCGCGCCGCCAGCAACAGGTGGTCGAGGCGACGCTCGACAAGGTAACGAGTGTCGGCACCACGGCGAGGCTCCCGTTCGTCGGGGACGACCTCGTCGCCCCGCTGGCAACGGACCTCAGCGCATGGCAGCTCATGCAGCTCGGCTGGGTGTACTTCCGCTCCGACACTGGACGCGCGCTCCACTGCCGGCTCGGCGGCGATCCGGCGACGGTCGGCGGCGAGTCGGTCATCCTCGGCACCGAGGACAACGTCGCGACCGTGGCCATGTTCACGGGGCGCTCGGCCCCGCTCCCACCTCCGCGCGGCCTGCCCTACGCGCCGGGCTGCCTCCTGGGCGAGCGGCGCGCGTGAGCTCGACGGCTATGAGTCGGACGACTTCGTGTCCGTCTTCTTCGTCTCGGCGGCCGGCGCGGGCTTCTCGGTCTTTCCTGCGCCGTCCGAGGACGCCGCAGAGTCGCCGTCCTTCGCTCCCTTACGGCCGCCGCGACCGTAGTCCGTCGAGTAGAACCCCGAGCCCTTGAAGTGCACGGCGACCGGGAACAGCAGCTTCTCCACGGGGCTCGCCCCGCACGTTTCGCAGGCGGTGACGGCCGGGTCGCTCATCCGCTGAAAGACCTCGAACGTGTGGCCGTTCGGGCAGCGGTACTCGTAGATCGGCATGGCCGGCCAATCTACCAGCGAGGATGACGGAAACCACCATGGCGCAAGGGATCGAGGCGAGTCTGGAATCGGGAGCGGGCGCGGCAGCGCCCACGGTCGCCGCCCGCGTCGGTCGTGACTGGATGTGGCTCGGCGTCGGAGGGGTCGCGCTCGCGGCGGGCGCCTTCCTCCTCCACCAGCTCATGGCCTGGCCACCCCACGAAGACGAGACGCTCGCGCTGTTCGTCGGCCGCGACTCCCTGCCCGGGGTCATCGAGCACGTCACCCAGGAACGGGGAGGCGCGCCTCTTCACTTCCTGCTCGCCTGGGTGGTGGCGCATCTCGGCTTCGGGCTCGGAGGCTTGCGGATCGTCTCGGCGGCCTTCGCGATCGCGAGCCTACCGCTGGTCGCGGCTCTCGGTCGGCGCCTCGGTGGCCCGCGGGTCGGGCTCGTCGCCGTGTTGCTCGTCGCGCCGAGCTGGCTGTTCCTCTTTCACGGCGTGTACGGCCGGATGTACAGCCTCTTCCTGTTCCTGTCACTCGGATGCACGCTCGCGCTGCTGCGCGCTCTCGAACGCAGCGGGTGGGCCTGCTGGGCCGTATGGGTCGGGGCGTCGCTCGCGATGGTCGCAGCACATCCGTACGGTCTCCTGCTCCTCGCCGGACAGGCCCTCTACGTTCTCGTCGCCGCACGTGAGCGGCTCCGGGACGCTGTGCTGGCAGGCGCTGCCGTTGCGGTGCTCGGGATCCCGTTCTGGATCACCGACCTCGTGCTGGCCGGCAGATTCGACGTGGGGGTCGGCGGCGGCGGTGAGAAGCTGGGTGGCTCGGGCACCGTGATGCGCTACCTCTGGCGCTCGGCCGGGGATGCAACTGCAGGGTGGTGGCCCGTGACTCTCGGCGTCCTCGTCGCGGCCGGCGTCGGCGTCACCCTGTTGAGCCGACGCGGGCGGACGCTCACGCTCTGTCTCGTCGGCACGACGGGATTCGCGTTCCTCGTCGCAAAGCTCGGCGGATCGGCGGCGCCGGAGTCGAGGCATCTCATCTTTCTCGCACCGTTCCTGGCGATCGCGGTCGCCGCCGCGGCCGTGGGGCTTGCCCGACGCTGGCCTGCCGTCGCTGTGGTCGGAGTCGCACTCCTCCTGGTCGCCGAGGTCGGGTGGGCCTGGCAGCGCACTCCACCGCTCTTCGAGTGGGAGCCCGATGCGCGCCAGGCTGCTCGAGCCGATGCCGAAGCGTGGATCGCGACCACGAGTCGCCCCGACGACGTGCTGTTCGGCTACGAGCCGCTCTATCTCGGCGCATGGGAGCGAGGCGACGCCGCCTTTCCTGCGACGGTGGTTCCGCGGGCGGACGACCGGCTGGCGCTCCGTGTGATCGAACGCGCCGCACCGCTCGGCCGCGGCGTTTGGGTGCTCGACGCGAGCGAGCGGAACAACATCCGCCCGGGACTAAAGATCGAGCATCGGCTCCCCGACCCTGCCGACGCCTTCGAGGCACGGTCGTTCGGCCCGTTCCTCGTGCTTCGCTCACGTGAGGCGACCGTGACTCCCGAGGCGTTTCTCTATCTCTCGGCGCGTGCTCTGCTCGTCGGGCGGTCGCTCGGCATCGGCGACTCGGACGTCAACCTGCGGACGGTCGTCCTTGCCGCGCGCGAGCTACGTGGCTACGGCCCGTCTCTGCGCTCGCGCTCGAGCAACTCCCGGTAGCACGGAGCGCTCTCGAACGCCGCGAGCCCTGCCTGCACCGGCCGCTTGCGCCGCCGCCGAGCGCGTCGCAGACCCGCAGCCACCGCAGAGGCGCCGATCACGCCCCCGAGGACGAACGACCGCGCCCGATCGCGCCGCCGGCTCTCACGCGGCTCGTCGTCGCGAACCATGAGACGATCGTAGGCCATGCGGGTCGTCTCGCTCGGGGATCTGGCGCTCGACGTCGTCGTGCAGGTCGCCACCGACATCGCGCATGCCGCAGACACTCCCGCGCGGATCATGCTCTCGGCCGGCGGGCAGGGTGCGAACGTCGCCGCCTGGACGGCGGCGTTGGGCGCAGAGTCCCGCTGGCTGGGCAAGCGCGGCGACGACCTGTCGGGCAGGCTCGTCGCCGAGCAGCTCGTCAGGCTCGGCGTCGAGCTCGCCGGGCCGGTCGAGCCCGAGGGCACCGGCGTCGTCGTCTCGCTCGTCGAGGGCCAGGGCGAGCGATCGATGTTCCCCGATCGCGGCGCCGCCGTGCGGCTTGCGCCGGCCGAGCTGCGACCCGAATGGCTCGCCTGCGACCACCTGCACGTGTCGGGGTACGCGCTGCTCGCGGAGCCTGTCGCGCACGCCGCCGTCAGGGCGGTGGAGCTGGCGCGAGCGGCGGGTGCGAAGGTGAGCGTCGACCTCTCGTCGTGGAGCACGATCCGCGACAGCGGGGCCGACCGGTTTCGGGCGCTCGTCGAGTCGCTTGCTCCCGACGCGGTGTTCGCGAACGAGGACGAAGATCGCGTGTTCGGAGGGAGGCTCGCGGACGCCGCGTGGATCCTGAAGCACGGCGCGCGTGGGTGCTCGTTCGACGGGGACGAGCGTGCCGCGCTGCCGGTGCAGGAGGTCGTCGATACGACCGGCGCCGGCGACGCGCTCGCGGCGGGCTGGATCGTGGGTGGGCCTGACCTCGCGCTCGAGGCGGCCGCACGCTGCGTGCAGCGGGTCGGGTCGATGCCGTAGGTGCAGGCCGGCGCGCGCGACAAAGCGTGGCACGAGTGACGCGAGCGCGCTCAGCTACGTCATGTCCGTGTGGTTTTCGGCCGCAGGCTTCTCCCAGACGGAAACGTGCTTCTCGCTGTCCGCGGTGAACGGTTCTCGCGTCCAATCTCCCCATCGTTCGCGCAGGGTCATCCCCGCGAGCCGCGCCATCAGGTCAAGCTCCGACGGCCACACGTAGCGAAATGGCGGCGAGATCACATCGACCCTTCCCTCTTCGATCCAGTAGTGGTGCGAGATCAGGCCCTGCCGAACAACGTCGTACTCGTCGAAGCCAAGGTGCGAGGCATCCACGGCGAACGGCTGGAATCTCTCGCCCGGCGGAAGTCGCTGTAACCGCGGCACGAGTACCTCGATGACAAAGCATCCATTTGGCTCGAGGTGGGCTGCGGCGTTGCGAAAGCACGCCACCTGCTCGTCTTGCGTCGTCAGATTCATGATCGTGTTCGCAACCAAATAGACAACGGAGAACGTGCCCTCGACGGTGGTCGTGGCGAAGTCGCCGACTGTCACGGCGACGTGCTCCGCGCCAGGCTTCGCACGCAGCCGCGCGACCATCGCCTCCGACAGATCGATCCCGTGCACCGGAACGCCGCGCTGCGCAAGCGGCAGCGCGATCCGGCCGGTGCCGACACCGAATTCGAGCGCCTCAGCGGCCTCGGCGAGATCTGCAACGAAGTCAACGATGAGGTCGACGACGGCAGGCGTGGCCTTGTCGGCGTACCGCTCGTCAAAGCGCTCGGCCACGTGCTCGCCGAAGTGATCCTCGGGCACAGCTGCAGTCTCGCAAAGGCGCGCCGAGCGCCGGCTGCGCGCGTGTGCGGGATGTCGCTCGCACGCCGAATCGCTGAACGTGCTGCCGCCGGTACCCGGTTCCGCGTCGCACCGGACAGCCCGCGGTCTACCCTGCGCCTCCGTGGAGCACCTGATCCGCGTCAGCGATGAGGTCCAGTCCGCGCTCACCGAGGAGCGTGCAGTCTTGGCGCTCGAGACGACGCTGGTCGCGCACGGGTTTCCCGCTCCGAGCGGCGTCGAGGTCGGGCTTGCCAGCGAGGCGGCAGTTCGGGCCGCGGGCGCCACGCCCGCCACCATCGGCGTGCTCGACGGCAGGATCGTGATCGGCCTCACCGCGCCCGAGCTGGAGCGCTACGAGCCGAGCGCACGCAAGCTCGGCCCACGCGACCTCGCGGTCTGTGCCGTGCAGGGAGCGCTCGGCGCCACGACGGTGGGCGGCACGCTCGCCGTCGCCCAGGCGGTCGGCATCCGCTTCATGGGGACCGGTGGGCTCGGCGGCGTGCACCGCGGCTTCCCCACGCCGCCGGACGTCTCCGCCGACCTCGGGGCATGCGCGCGGATCCCCGCCCTGATCGTCTCCTCGGGCGTGAAATCGCTCCTCGACGTCGGCGCAACGAGCGAGCTGCTCGAGACGCTCGGCGTCCCCGTCCTCGGCTACCGGGTCGACACGCTGCCGCTCTTCTACGCCGTGGAGGGCGGGCCGCCCGTCTCGGCCCGGGTCGAGAGCCCCCAGGAGGCGGCGCGCGTCGCCGACGCACACTGGCGGCTCGGTGGCAACGGGATCCTCGTGGGGCGGCCGCCCGACGAGAGCCTCGACGTCAGCGCACTGATCGAGGAGATCGTCGCCGAGGCGCACGACCGGGGTATCGTCGGCCAGGCCGTGACGCCCTACGTCCTCGCCGCCCTGCACGAACGCTCGTCCGGAGAGACTCGCCGCGTCAACCGCGACCTGATCGTCGCCAACGCGGGGCTCGCCGCCGAGATCGCGGTCGCGTACACGGGCCTGTGAGCCGCTACGACAGCGTCCGGGACCTGCCGCTCGTCGTCGAGAGCTACGACCTCGACGGTCACGAGTACGTCGTCGGCCCGGAGTTCACGCGCAAGACGACCGTGGTGCGGCTGGCGGGCGGCGGCGAGGAAGGCCTGGGCGAGGACGTGACATACGACGGCGGGGAGCAAGACGCCCAGCAGGCACGCGGACCTGTTCTTCCACTCGCCGGCGAGTGGACGATCGACACGTTCTCACGCCACCTCGAGACGCTGCCGCTGTTCGAGAAAGACCCCGAGCGGCACGCGTACGCCGACTACCGCCGCTGGGCCTTCGAGAGCGCGGCCCTCGATCTCGCGCTCCGGCAGGCCGGCCGCTCGCTGGGCGAGGCAGTCGGGCGCGAAGCACGACCTGTCACGTTCGTCGCCTCCGGAGGCCTGGGCGACCCGCCCTCGACGGATCGGCTCCGCGCCTTCCTCGGCCTCTACCCCACGCTGCGCTTCAAGCTCGACGCACGACCGGACTGGACGGATGCGATCTTCGACGAGCTCCGAGAGCTCGGCTGCGTCGACTCGGTCGACCTCAAGGGCCAGTACACCGGCACGGTCGTCGACAACCCGCCCGACCCGGAGCTCTATCGCCGCGTGATCGAGGCGTTCCCGGACGCGTGGCTCGAGGACCCCGCGCTCACACCGGAGACTGAGGCGCTCCTCGACCCCGTCGCCGACCGCGTCACGTGGGACGCCGTCATCCACTCGGTCGAGGACATCGAGGCGCTCCACTGGCCACCCCGAACGGTGAACGTCAAGCCGTCCCGCTTCGGCACGATCGAGCGCCTGTTCGCGACCTACGAGTTCTGCGAGGCGCAAGGGATCGAAGCGTACGGCGGCGGGCAGTGGGAGCTGTCGATCGGCCGCGGCCACATCCAGCTGCTCGCCGCGCTCTTCCACCCGGACACGCCGAACGACGTCGCCCCCGGCGGCTACAACGCGACCGAGCCCGACGCAGGGCTGCCCGCGAGCCCCCTCACGGTGACACCGCGTACAACCGGGTTCCTCGCCCTGACGTAGCTCGATGGACAAGGCGGCGATCACGCCGAGCCTCGTCGCGATGTTGATCGCGGATCAGTTCCCGCAGTGGGCGGATCTCCCGGTGAGCCCGGTCGAGCTCGACGGATGGGACAACACGACGTTCCGACTCGGCGACGACCTGTCGGTTCGATTACCGAGCGCTGACGGGTACGTGCCGCAGGTGGAGAAGGAGCAGCGGTGGTTGCCCATCCTCGCTCCGCACCTCCCGCTGCCGATCCCTGAGCCAGTGGCGCGCGGCCTGCCCGGGCACGGGTTCCCGAGACCCTGGTCCGTGTACGGGTGGCTCGAAGGCGAGCCCGCGACGATCGACCGAATCGCCGACCTCGAGCGGTTCGCGCGATCGCTCGCGGAGTTCCTCGCCGCCCTTTACCGGATCGATCCCACGAACGGCCCTGTGGCCGGCGCGCACAGCTTCTATCGAGGCGGACCGCTCTCGACCTACGACGCCGAGACGCGCGCGACGCTGTCGGCGCTCGAGGGCCGGATCGACACGCGGGCCGCCGCCCAGGTGTGGGAGGAAGCGCTCGCGGCGCAGTGGGACGGGCGCCGGACGTGGGTGCATGGAGACGTCGCCGCCTCGAACCTGCTGGTCGTCGACGGCCGACTGAGCGCGGTCATCGACTTCGGGTGCTCCGCGGTCGGTGACCCCGCCTGCGACCTCGCGATCGCATGGACGCTCCTCCACGGTGAGAGCCGAGCTGCCTTCCGTAGTCGGCTCCGCCTCGACGAAGGAATCTGGGCGCGTGGTCGCGGCTGGGCGCTCTGGAAGGCGCTGATCACGCACGCCAAGGTCGGAGGGGAAGCAGATCGCGCGAGCCGTCGCTTCGGGTGGCGAACGAACGCGCGAGGGGTGATCGACGAGGTGCTCGCCGACCGGTAGCGGCCCTCGCGCTAGCAGCGTCCCTCGATATCGACGTGCGTTACCCCTCGAGCACCTTCAAGAGCTCGTCGACCGGAATGAGGGGAAGCGTCTCGAACTTCACGCTCCCGCGGGCGCCGAGCTTGACGGACAGGTTCGCCATGGTGAGCTCGTCGGGCGCCTCCACCACGTTGACGAAGTCGTACACGCCGAGCGACGCCCACTGGTGGAGGACGCGCGCGCCGAGCTCCTCGACGTCGCGGTTCACCTCACGCAGGCGCGCGGGGTTCATGTTCAGGGTCTGGGTTCCCTTTTCGGTCAGGCTCGTGAGCATCAGGTAGGTCGGCACAATCGCTCGCCTCCTCGCGTCGGGGGACCCGAGCCTACTTCGCTGGGCGACGCGTTCCCAATGCGGCCTGGCGAAGCCGGCGGCGGTCGTCTCGTGAGAGACCGACGCGAGCGACGAGGTCGACGTAGACGATCGCTGCGCCAAGGTAGAGAAGCGGCGAGATCACGAGGTCGGCCAGGAAGATCGAGACGCGCACCGTCGCGTCCGCCTGGCTCGAGAGCACGAGGCCGAGCGCGAGGCGAGTGAGGACGAACAGCAGCACGAGCGTGGCGAACGATCCTGCGGCGTGGATGTAGTCCGCTCGCCCGAGCTCGACCGTCCGCTTGAGCGCGCCGACGAAGCCGACACGCTCGGCCATCACGGCGGGGACGGCGTGCCCGGCAATCCCGAGCCAGAGCACCGCGGCGATCGCGAACCACGAGAACAGCGCCGCCGCCGGCAGGAACGTGAGGACCCCCACGCCGACGGCGAGCGCCCACACCCGCCAGGGCGGCTGCTCCTCCTGGCGCATCGCGCAGGCGGCCGCGTACGCGAGGCTGAACGCCGGCGACGCCGCGATCAGCAGCACGATCCGCTCGCCGACCGGACGATCGACGATCAGCTGGTCGGCGACGGCGACCGGGATGCCGAGGACTAGCGCGCGCCAGACGCTCTGTCGGTAGAGCGCGATCCCCTCCGCGACGACCTGGCCGACGGTCCGTGAGGCCGGCGGCAGTGGGGGCGGCAGACGTTGGTCGCGCGAGGCCGGCACGGCCACACGGTAACCGCGGCCCAGACGATAGGGTGACGTCCCCCGTGACGGAGACGAACGTGCCCCGAGAGCGCTCCGCCGGCCTCGTGGCCGACTACGACATCGGGCGGTTCTTCGACGAGATGTTCGCGGCGTCCGGCCGACCGCGGGATCACTACCGGGCGCTCGGAGAGAGGCTCGCTGCGCTCACCGACGACGGCCTCCGCGAGCGGATCCACACGGCCAACGCGTTCTTCCTCACGCAAGGCATCGGCTTCACCGTCTACGGCGACGAGGAGGGGACGGACCGGATCTTCCCGTTCGACCTGATCCCGCGCATCGTGCCCGCGGCGGAGTGGGAGCACGTCGAGCGAGGGCTCGCGCAGCGCGTCCACGCGCTGAACCGTTTCCTCGCCGACCTCTACGGCCCTCAGCGCATCCTCGACGAGGGCATCGTCCCCGTCGAGCTGGTCTTCGGCTCCCGGAGCTTCCGCCGCGAGATGATCGGCGTCGAGCCCGCCGGCGGGGTCTATGCGCACATCTGCGGCATCGACCTGATCCGCGATCACGAGGGCCGCTACCTCGTGCTCGAGGACAACCTGCGTACTCCGTCGGGCGTCAGCTACATGCTCGAGAGCCGCCAGGCGCTCAAGCGGATCTTCGCCTCGCTCTTCGACCGCTCGGGGGTCCGGGCGATCGACCACTACCCACGTGAGCTGCTCGAGACGCTCCGCTCGGTCGCGCCGCGCGAGACCGGCGACGCGACGATCGTCCTCCTCACGCCCGGCGCGCACAATTCCGCGTACTACGAGCACTCCTTCCTCGCGCGGCAGATGGGCGTCGAGCTCGTCGAGGCACGCGACCTCGTCGTCCACCGCAACCACGTGTTCACGCGCAAGACCAGCGGCCTGCAGCGGGTCGACGTGATCTACCGGCGGATCGACGACGACTTTCTCGATCCGCTCGCGTTCCGACCGGACAGCCTCCTGGGTGTGCCCGGGCTGCTCAACGCCTACCACGGGGGCAACGTCACCCTCGCGAACGCCATCGGCGCCGGAGTCGCCGACGACAAGGCCATCTACCCGTACGTGCCCGACATGATCCGCTTCTACCTCGGCGAGGAGCCCCTTCTGCCCAACGTGCCGACCTACGTCGGTGCGAGGCCGGACGACTTACAGGTGATCCTCGAGCGGATCGAGGAGCTCGTCGTCAAGGCAGTCGACCAGTCGGGTGGCTACGGGATGTTGATCGGGCCGACCGCGACGCGCGAGGAGCATGAGGACTTTCGACGACGTGTCGCCGCGAACCCGCGCAACTACATCGCCCAGCCCACGATCGCACTGTCGAGGCACCCGACGTTCGTGCGCGGCGCGCTCCACGGCTGCCACGTCGACCTCCGGCCGTTCGTGCTGAGCGGGGCCGACAGCGTGCGCATCGTCCCCGGCGGCCTGACGCGTACCGCGCTCCGTGAGGGCTCCCTCGTCGTCAACTCCTCGCAGGGCGGCGGCAGCAAGGACACGTGGGTGCTCGGCTGATGCTCAGCCGCGTTGCCGAAACCCTGTACTGGATCGCCCGTTACCTGGAGCGGGCCGAGGACACCACGCGCTTGCTCGACGTGCACTATCACGCCCTGCTCGATGTGCAGGTCGCTGACGCGGGCGAGTCGTGGCAGCGGATCGTCGCGTTGCTCGGCCACGAGGCTGCATACCGCGAGCACTACGACGGCTACACGGCCGAGCAGGTCGCGGAGTGGGTGCTCTGGCACGACGGGAACCCGAGCGCCGTCGCGGGCTGCGTCACGATCGCCCGCGAGAACGCGCGGTCGGTGCGCGAGCAGATCTCCGGCGAGATGTGGGAGGCGATCAACGGGTTGTTCCTGCTCGTGGGGCGCACGAACCGCGCCTCGTCCGTCCGGGGGCCGCACGCCTTCTTCGAGGAGCTCCGCAACGGCGCGCACCGCTTCCAGGGGAGCGCCGACGCGACGATGACGCACGGCGAGCCCTACGAGTTCATGCAGCTCGGGCTCCATCTCGAGCGCGCAACGACGACCGTGCGCGTCGTGCGAGATCGCTACCCGGTAGCGCTCGCACTCGAGGAGGACGATCCGCTGCGCGCGCACGAGCTGATCGCGCTCCTGAAATCGTGCAGCGCTTTCGAGGCGTTTGTGCGGCGGCACGGAGCGTCGTTCGAGCCGCTCGCGATCGCGGAGGAGCTGATCCGCTCACCCGACTTTCCCCGCGCGGTTCTCTACTGCCTGCGCACGTCGGCCACCTCCGTCGACCGGATCGCGGGCCAGTCTGGGGCGCCGCAGCGGGTGCTCGGGAGGCTGTGCGCCGAGGTCGAGTACGGCGACGTGGACGACGTCTCGGGCGCCGCCGTCGCCGCCACGCTCGGCGAGCTGCTCGTGGGTATCAACCGGGCGGGCGATGCCGTCGGGAAGGCGTTCTTCTCGACACGGGCGGTCCCGGCGGCAGCGCTCGCGACCCAGGAGGGGCAGCAACAGCAATGTGGCTGACCGTCGAGCACGTCACCCGGTACGCGTACGACGCGCCGATCAACGAGGCGTACACCGAGGTGCGGCTCAAGCCGCTCCACCGCGACGGCCAGCGCTGCTCTTCGTTCACGCTGGCGACAGAGCCGCGCGGAGCGACCGTGGCCGAGTACCTCGACCGTTACGGCAACACGGTGCACCACTTCGACCTGCTGGAGGTCCACGAGGGCCTCTCGGTCACGGTTCGGAGCGAGGTGTGGACGACGTCCGATTTCGTCGCCGAGGAACCGACGCTGTCCCCACTCGACCGGTGGGACTTCGTGGCCGAGACGCGGTACGTCGGCTTCGACGACCAGGTCGCGGAGCTCGCGGCGGCTACGCCGCCGCCCGGCGATCCGGTCGAGGCCGCCTGGGAGCTGATGCGCACCGTCCGCGGCGCGATGACGTACGAGAGGGGAACGACGAACGTGCACACCACCGCGGCCGAGGCGCTCGCCGACGGGCGCGGCGTCTGCCAGGACTTTGCCCACGTCATGATCGGCGCCTGCCGGGCCCGAGGCATCCCGGCCCGGTACGTCAGCGGCTACCTGCACGACACCGGAGCGAACGGCGGCGAAGGAGAGTCCCACGCCTGGGTCGACGTCCACGTCGGCGACACCTGGATCTCGCTCGACCCGACGCACGACACCGCCCAGACCGAGCGTTACGTCCGCGTCGGCGTCGGACGCGACTACGCCGACGTGCCTCCCTCGCGCGGCGTTTACCGGGGAACGGCGACCGAGACGCTCGAGGTCGCGGTCACGATCCGCGCGCCCTGAGCGCCTCGAGCGCGGCGGGCAGCGCGCGCTCGAGCGCGGCCAGCCCGCCGTCGAGGTCCCAGCGCGCCCGGTCGTCCTCGCCGATCTCGTTCGAGACGGCACGCACCTCCACGGCCGCCGCGCCCGCGAGCGCTGCGGCGCGAAGCACGCCGAATCCCTCCATCGCCTCCACGAGCGGAGCTTGTGCCGAGAAGCTGCGAGAGCCACCCACGGCCGCGGAGGTGTGAATCGCGAGGGCGTGCGCCTCGGGGAGCGCGGCGCGGAGCGCGGCGACGAGGCTCGCGTCCGGCGCGACGCGGTCGACCACCGGCCACTCGGCGGACAGGTCGCAGTAGACGGCCTCGGTCCCGACCACCAGAGAGCCGGGCGCGATCCCTCGCCCGCCGGCGAGGCCCAGGTGGAGCACCGCGCGAAAGTCGTGCAGGGCGAGTGCGCGTGCGGTGACGGCAGCCGCCTCGACCGGGCCGACACCGCAGACGAGTCCGTCGAGACCGCAGAGCTCGCGGTCGGTCGCGGCGACGAGGAGGAACGGTGCGTCGGCGGTCGTCAGGGTGGGGATCCTACGGTCCGGGGACGAGTAGCCTGACGAGGTGCGCAGGCGCGTCCCCATCGTCCTCGCCGTGCTTTCCCTGGCGCTCGCCGGTGCCGGCTGCGACGACGACGGCGATCTCGGCGACGCCGTCGACTCCGTTCGCATCGAGGCCGAGGCGCAGCTCGACGAGGCGCGGACGGAGCTCGAGGACGCCGTCGACGAGGTCCGGGACGACGTCTCCGACGAGGTCGAGGAAGCGCTCGACGATGTCGGCGACCGGCTCGACGAGCTCGAGGAGTCCTCGCGCGAGCAGCTCGAGGAGGCGCGCGACGAGCTCGAGGACGCGCGCGACGAGCTCCAGCCGCAGGTGGAGGAAGCGGCCGGGGAGGCCAGGGAAGGGCTCGAGGACGCCCTCGACGCCATCGAGCGGACGCTCGAGCGGATCGAGGACGCGCTCCGCGAGGCAGGCTAGTCGCGCTCGACGACGGCCGTGCTACGTGCGAGCGCAAGGTCGACGACATCCGCCGACGGCATCGATGCGCCCCGCGCGACGGCCTCGTCGAAGACCCGCGAATCGCACGTCCCCCGCACGGCTGACTCCGTGGCGTCATGGAGACGGCGCTCGAAGGGCTTGAAGTCGGCACCGATCCCGCCGAGGAGCGCGCCCGCCGCCCCCAGGAGCGTCGCCGCCCGCTCCCACTCCCGCTTCTCGGCGGCAAGCGCCGCGAAGCCTTCCAGGCACCACGCGAGGTCCTCCTTGTCCTCGGCCGTGCGCGCGAGCTCAAGAGCTTCGCCGAACCGGCGCTCCGCCGCGTCGTGGTCGCCGACCATCAGATCGACCGCTCCGAGGTTGAAGAGCGAGCGGGCAATGTTCGCCGTGTCGCCTCGTGCGCGGAGAAGCGCGTGGCTTTCCTCGAACAGCGGCCCCGCGGTTCGGTAGTCGCCGGTCGAGAGCGCGAGGTCGCCGCGGTTGTTGAGCGCGAGCGCGGTGATCCGCTCGTCACCGACGTCGCGCGCAAGCGCGACGGCCTCCTCCAGCACGACGGTCGCCCGCTCCCGATCGCCGCCCGCGAGAACAATCGCACCGAGGTTGCTGAGTGCGTTGGCGACGAACCTGAGCTCACCGGTTCGCCGCGCAGAGTCGAGCGCCCGCTCGGCGAACGCGGTCGACGCCCGGTAGTCGCCCTGGAGGAGCGCAATCGACGCCGCGGCCGTCTCCACGCGGCGCAGGAGCAGCGGATCCTGGCCGGTCGCCGCGGGCAGCACGGCATCGAGCTGACGTCGTGCCTCGGTGAGGTGACCACGGACGTACCAGAACCGGCTCAGCAGGGCGGTCAGGCGCAGAGCCTGGTGGTGCTCTCCCGTCTCGGCGAAGTACGAGAGCGCCGCCCGCGCGTTGTCGTGCTCCGACTCGAGTGCGGTGAACCACCTCGCCTGGTTTTCTCCGCTCAACTCCGGCTCGGCCCTTTCGACAAGTGCGAGGTACCACTCCGCGTGACGGCGCCGGGTCGCGTCCGCATCGAGCTCCTGCAGGCGGTCCGCGGCGTACTGCCGCACGGTCTCGAGCAGGTCGTACCGCAGCTCGCCTTCGGGCCGTCGCACGAGGAGCAGCGAGGCGTCGGCGAGGCGCTCGACGAGGTCGGTGGCCCGTGTCTCGTCCCCGCCCAGGCAGATCTCCGTTACCGCCGAGAGCGTCGCTCCTCCGCGGAACACGGAAAGCCGGGCGAGCATGCTGCGCTCGTCGTCCGAGAGGAGGTCGTAGCTCCAGTCGAGCGTCTCGTACAACGTCTGCTGGCGCGCAGGAAGGTCGTGAGGCCCGCCGGCGAGAAAGCTCAGCCGCTCGGTCAGCCGCTGGAGAACCGCCTCGGGACTGAGTGCGCGGACGCGCGCCGCCGCGAGCTCGACGGCGAGCGGAAGGCCGTCGACGCGCCGGCACACCTCGCGAACGGCTCCGCGATTCTCCGACGTGATCCGAAAGTCGGGCTGCAGCGAGCGGGCGCGCTGCTCGAAGAGCGCTTGCGCTGCCTCGGTGTCGAGCGGTGCAACGGGAAAGACGTGCTCGCCCGATAGATGCAGGACCGTGCGACTCGTGACGAGCAGCGTCAGCCGGGGCGCGCGGGCGAGAAGCTCGACGAGTGCGGGAGTGGCCTCGCGCAGGTGCTCGGCGTTGTCGAGGACGAGCAGGAGCTCCCGCGAGCGCAGGGCCTCGGCGAGCGCCTCGAGCGGCCGCTGCGCATCTGCGACGCCGAGCGCCTGGGCGATCGTCGGAAGGACGAGCTCGGGCTCGCGGAGCGGCGCGAGCTCCACGAGCACGGCGCCGTTCGCGTACGAGGAGGTCGCGGCCCGCGCCGCTTCGAGCGCCAGCCGTGTCTTGCCGCTTCCCCCTGCG
Organism: uncultured Actinomycetes bacterium; assembly: GCA_963810295.1. Lineage (GTDB taxonomy): Bacteria > Actinomycetota > Thermoleophilia > Gaiellales > Gaiellaceae > Gaiella. The sequence goes on along the minus strand of CAWEMW010000014.1, from coordinate 32,713 downwards.
CCGGTGAGGACGACGAGCCGGACGTCGCGGCGAGCGAGCAGCGCGGTGAGGGCCTCGAGCTCCGGTTGGCGTCCGATCAGCCGATTCGGCGGCTCGGGCAGCGCCTGTCCGGCACGGTCAGTGGCCACGGCGTCGAGCCCCGGGTCCTGCTCCAGGATGCGCCGCTGCAGATCGCGGAGCTCGGTCCCCGGCTCGAGCCCGAGCTGTTCCTGGAGTCGGCGACGGACGCCGGCATAGTGCTCGAGCGACTCCGACTGCCGTCCCGAGCGGTACAGCGCGAGCATCGCCGACACCTGGAGGCGCTCCCGGAACGGGTTCTCGGCAGCGAGGCCGAGGAGCTCGCCGAGCGCCTCGGCGTGCCTGCCGAGGGCGAGCTGCGCGTCGATGCGCTCCTCGAGGGCGACCAGCCGCAGCTCCTCGAGGCGCTCGCTCTCGAGCTGGAGGAAGTCCGCAGACGCCAGGTCGCCATACGCACGTCCGCGCCAGAGCCGGGACGCCTGCTCCGCGAGCGACAGTGCGAGGGCGTGGTTCGCATCACGGCGGGCGGCGGCGCTCTGCTCCACCAGGCGCTCGAAGTGCTCTGCGTCCACGAGCGTGGGCGGAACCTCGAGCGCGTACGAGCCCGGCCGGGTCACGATCCGGGCGGATGGCGGAAGCGCCCGTCTCAGCTGCGAGACATAGACCTGCACGAGCTTGCGGGCAGACGCCGGTGGATCCGCTTCCCAGAGGGCGTCGACGAGCTCGTCCATCGTGCGGGCGCGGCCGTCCGCCACGACGAGCGCAGCGAGCAGGCACCGCTGCTTGGAGGCGAGAGAGACCGGGCCGTCGTCCGCGACGACCTCGACCGGCCCGAGTACGCGAATCGCCGCCGTCACCGTGGCTCCAGTCTGACCGACCGGTGAGCCGCGGCGCTGCCGGCGCTATACCGAGGCTAAGCCCTCCGGATCGACGATGGCGACGTGCCGTACGCATTCGTCGAGGACATCGCAGCGAGCTGGGAGCACTACGACCGGTTCGCGGCCGCCTTCGAGGGCCCCCTTCCCGAGGGGCTCGTCCTCCACGCCGCAGGCCCCACGGACGAGGGGTTCCGGATCATCGGCGTCTGGGAGAGCGAAGCCGCCTGGAACCGCTTTCGCGTCCACCGCCTCGGCCTCGAGGCCGAGGCGGTCGGTGCGGTGCGACCCACGGTGCGAGTGCTGCGGCCTGCACACGTCGTCCGGGGCGTGTCGACGCCGTCGGGGGGACGGCGTCGACACACCTCGAGGGGGGAACAGTGAGCACATCCGTCTGCCGTCGCCGGGCGATCGACTCGGCTCGATGGCCGGCTACCACACGACCCAGGAGGTCAACGATGCGCAGGAGCAACACATCCGGTCAGCTCGAGCCCCGCACAAACACACGCACCCAAGCGAGGATTGCCTTCGCCGGCGCCTTGGTGCTCGCAGTGGCGGCGCTCGCAACAGTCGCCTCCGCGTCACCGGGAGCCGCGTGCGCGGTCTGCGGCAAGAACCTGATCAAGAACCCGGGCGCGGAGAGCGGCGCGGGGATCACGGCCGTGGGTGCCTTCGGGGCTGTCCCCGGCTGGACGAACGAGGCGGGCCAGTTCGGCGCGGCCTCCTACGCCTTCCCGAACGGCTGGTTCTCCGCCCGGTCCAAGGGCTCGCCGAAGAGGGGGAAGAACTACTTCTTCGGAGGGACGACGACCGAGGCGGTCTCGGCGAAGGCGACGATCGGCAAGCAGACGATCAAGCTCCCGGCCGCCGCGGCCGGACGCAAGGCGACGCTCAGCGGGTGGCTCGGCAACTACGTGACCCAGGCGACGACGCAGGTGCGGGCGCAGTTCACCGACGCGACCGGCAACGTGCTGGGGACGATCCGCCTCGGCCCCGACACGACCATCTCCGGCCAGGACATGGCCTCGCGGAGCAGGAGCGCCACCGTGCCTCGCGGCGCCAAGGAGGTCTCGATCGTCGTGACGTTCAGCGGGGGAGCGAACTACAAGCTGGCGGGAGCCGACGACCTCTCGCTCGTTCTCGCCTGAGCCGCTTCCGGGGGGAGGCGCGCCGCGTGGTGCCTGGTCGGCCCGGGCACCACGCGGCGTGACGCCGCACTACGACTCGACGCCGACCGGCTCCGCGGGCTCCGACTCGACGTCGCCGCCCTCGTCGACCCGCGCGAAGCGGATCTCGCCGAGCTCCGCGTACGGGCGGATCACATCCCCCTCGCGGAACTCGCCCTCGAGCAGCCGCAGAGCGAGCGGGTTCTCGAGCAGGCGCTGGATCGCCCGCTTGAGCGGGCGGGCGCCGTACGCGGGGTCCCAGCCCGCCTCGGCGATCAGCTCGCGGGCCCCCTCGGTGAGGTCGAGCGCGAGGCCGCGCTCGGCGAGCCGGTCGTTGAGCCGGGCGAGCTGCAGCTCGACGATCGCGCCGAGCTGCTCGCGCGTGAGCGCGTCGAAGACGACGATCTCGTCGATCCGGTTGAGGAACTCCGGCCGGAACCGCTCCGCCATCTCCTCGGCCGAGCGGAGGTTCGAGGTCATGATCACGACCGTGTTGCGGAAGTCGACCGTACGGCCCTGGCCGTCGGTGAGCCGTCCGTCGTCGAGCAGCTGCAGAAGCACGTCGAACACCTCGCCGTGGGCCTTCTCGATCTCGTCGAGCAGGATCACCGAGTAGGGACGGCGGCGGATCGCCTCGGTCAGCTGGCCGCCCTCCTCGTAGCCGACGTAGCCCGGCGGCGCCCCGACGAGCCGCGAGACCGTGTGCTTTTCCTGGTACTCCGACATGTCGAGGCGGACGATCGCGCGGTCGTCGTCGAACATGAACTCTGCGAGCGCCCGCGCGAGCTCCGTCTTCCCGACACCCGTCGGCCCGAGGAAGACGAACGAGCCGATCGGCCGGTTCGGGTCCTGCAGGCCCGAGCGCGCGCGCCGGAGCGCGTTCGAGACGGCCTCGATTGCGGCCTCCTGGCCGACGATGCGCTCGTGAAGTCGCTCCTCCATGTGGACGAGCTTCTCGACCTCTCCCTCGAGCAGACGGTCAGTCGGGATCCCCGTCCACTGGGCGACGACGGCGGCGATGTCGTCCTCGTCGACCTCCTCCTTGACCATCGGCGCGACGTCTGCGGTCGGCTCGGCGCGCTCGGAGAGCTCGCGCTCGAGCTCGGGGAGGAGCCCGTAGCGGATCTCGGCGACGCGGGCGAGGTCGCCCGCGCGCTCGGCGCGCTCCGCCTCCATCCGCAGATCGTCGATCTGTCGGGTGATCTCCTTGACGCGGTCGAGGACATCCTTCTCGTTCGCCCAGCGGGCGGCGAGCTCGTCGCGGCGCGCCTTGGCCTCGGCGAGCTCCTTCTCGAGCGGCTCGCGCGTCGCGGGCGCCTCCTTCGCCATCGCGGCGAGCTCGATCTCGAGCTGTGTCACGCGGCGCTCTGCCTCGTCGAGCTCGACCGGCGAGGAGTCGATCTCCATCCGGAGCCGCGAGGCGGACTCGTCGACGAGGTCGATCGCCTTGTCCGGGAGGAAGCGGTCGGAGATGTAGCGGTCCGAGAGCACGGCCGCGGCGACGAGCGCCGCGTCGCGGATGCGGACCCCGTGATGCGCCTCGTAGCGCTCCTTCAGGCCGCGCAGGATGCCGATCGTGTCTGCCACGGAGGGCTCGCCGATGAAGACCGGCTGGAAGCGCCGTTCGAGCGCCGGGTCCTTCTCGATGTGCGAGCGGTATTCGTCGAGCGTGGTCGCCCCGACGGCGCGCAACTCGCCGCGCGCGAGCATCGGCTTGAGCAGGTTGCCCGCCGAGACAGCACCTTCGGCCGCGCCGGCGCCGACGATCGTGTGGAGCTCGTCGATGAACAGGATGATCTGGCCCTCGCTCGCGGTGATCTCCTGGAGCACCGCCTTGAGCCGCTCCTCGAACTCGCCCCGGTACTTCGCGCCCGCGACGAGAGACCCGACGTCGAGCGCCCACACGCGCTTGCCCTCGAGCCCGGAAGGGACGTCACCCGCGACGATGCGCTGCGCGAGCCCTTCCGCGATTGCGGTCTTGCCGACGCCCGGCTCGCCGATCAGAACCGGGTTGTTCTTCGTGCGGCGCGAGAGCACCTGGATCGTGCGGCGGATCTCCTCGTCACGCCCGATCACGGGGTCGAGCTTCCCATGCTCGGCCAGCGCCGTCAGGTCGCGGCCGTACTTCTCGAGCGCCTGGTACGAGCCTTCTGGATCCTGCGTCGTCACGCGCTGGCCGCCGCGCACGTCCTTGAGCGCGGCGAGCAACGCATCACGCGCTACGACGTCGAGCGCGAGCAAGAGATGCTCCACCGAGACGAACTCGTCGCCCACCGCTTTCGCTTCCGCGAAAGCGGTGTCTAACACCCGACGGAACGCCGCTGACGCGACGGGTTGCGCACCGCCAGAAACGGAAGGCTGTTGTGCAAGGCGCGCCTCAGCGTCCGCACGAAGGGTCGCGATGTTCAGACCCGCACGCTCGCAGAGCGTGCGGGGCAGCTCCTGGTCGAGCAGCGCGATGGTCAGGTGGTCGGGGGTGACCTCCGGGTTCCCGACACGGCGCGCGAGCTCCTGGGCCCCCGCGACTGCCTCCCCGCTCTTGATCGTCAGCTTGTTGAAGTCCATGTGACCCCTCTCAGTTCCGCGTGGCCGGAGGCTGGGGCTGGCGATACAGCACGACCTCGCGCCGGTACTGCTGGTGCGTTGTCTGAATCTCGTCACGGAGCTCGCGCTCGAGCTGACCCATGCGCGCCCGCAGACGGCGCAGCTCGTCCTCGAGCCGCAGCACGTGCTCGACGCCCGCGAGGTTGAGCCGGAGCTCCGTGGTCAGGCGCTGGATGAGCCGCAGCCGCTCCACGTCGTTCTCCGAGTAGAGCCGCGTGCCGCCCGGCGTGCGGGCCGGGCGGACGAGCCCGCGCGTCTCGTACATCCGCAGCGTCTGCGGATGGAGCCCTGCGAGCTCGGCGGCGATCGAGATCATGTAGCGCGGGCGATTGGGCATCAGGACACCCTCGTGAAGGTCTCGCGCGGCTGCTCGCGCGCGACCCGCTGGTACGCCTCGAGCGCCTCACGCTCGGCCTTGTTCAGCTTGCCGGGAACGGTCACGCGCAAGCGTGCGAGCAGGTCGCCCTTGCCGCCGCCGTTCAGCTTCGGCGCACCGCGGCCCTTGACCCGCAGGAGCTTCCCGCTCTCCGAGCCGGACGGCACCTTGAGCGCGACGGGGCCTTGCGGCGTCGGTATCTGGACGGTCGCTCCGAGAGCCGCCTCGGGATAGGTCACGGGCACGTCGAGGATGAGGTCGGCGCCGCGGCGCTCGTAGAGCGGCGACGGGTCGACCTGAACACGGACGAACAGGTCTCCGGCCGGGCCGCCGTTCCGCCCCGGCTCGCCCTTGCCCTTGAGCCGGATGCGCGTGCCGTCCTTGGCCCCCGGCGGGACCTTGACCTGGTAGCGGCGCGTGACTCGCTCGCTCCCCGACCCGCGGCAGTTCTTGCACGGCGTGTCCACGATCACGCCGTTCCCGCGACAGCGCTGACACGGATGCGACAGGGCGAAGAGCCCCTGGCTGTCGGAGATCACGCCGCTCCCGTTGCAATCCGGGCACGTGCGCGGCGCGGTTCCGGGCTCGGCGCCGCTGCCGCCGCAGACGTGGCAGGCGGTCTCGACCTCCACCGGAACGCGGATCTGAACCCCCGCGAGCGCGTCCTCGAAGGAGATCCGAATGCGCGACTCGAGATCGGTGCCCCGCTCGGGCCGCGGTCGGCCGGCACGCTGGCCACGACCGAAGAAGGAGCCGAAGCCGCCGAGGATGTCCGACAGGTCGCCCAGGTCGACGTCCTCGAAGCGCGCGCCACCGGGCCCGAAGGCCCCTGCTGGGCCCTCCGCCCCGAAGCGGTCGTACGCCTTTCGCTTCTCCGCGTCGGAGAGGATGTCGTAGGCGGCCTGCACGTCCTTGAACCGCTCTTCCGCAGTCGCGTCGCCCGGGTTGCGGTCCGGGTGCAACTCGCGAGCGAGCTTGCGGTACGCCTTCTTGATCTCGTCGTCCGTCGCGGTCTTCGACACGCCGAGGACCTCGTACGGGTTCCGCGGCGCCATTACTCCGCCACCACCACCCGTGCCGGCCGCAACACGACGTCACCCATCCGATAGCCGCGCTGGACGACCTGGATCACCTGCCCGGGCTCGACCCCCTCGGCGGGCTGCGTCAGCAGAGCCTCGTGGACATGCGGATCGAACGGCCCCTCGGCGTCGATCACCTCGACGCCCTCCGACGCGAGCACGCCGGCGAGCGCGTCCTTCGTCATCCTGACGCCCTCGAGGACCTTCGCCTCCTCGTGGTGCTCCGCCGCGTCGAGCGCGCGCTCGAGGTCGTCGAGCACCGGCAGGAGCTTCGCCACGACTCGCTCGCCCGCCCGGGCGTAGAGCTGGGACTGCTCCCGTGCGACGCGCTTGCGGTAGTTGTCGAAGTCCGCGGCGACGCGGCGCAGGTCGTCCATGACCTTCTCGTGGTCGCGCTCGGCGTCCTGGAGCCGCGCGAGCAGCTCCTGGGCGTCGAGCGTGGAGCCCTCCGACGCCGCCGCCAGCTCGTCCGGGGACGGCGAGCTCTGCTCGCCGCCCCCGTCCGTCGGCTCGACGATGTCCTCACGCTCGCTCACGACGTCCTGGCCGCCTCGTCCTCGTCGATGACCTCGTAGTCGGCGTCCTCGACGACCTCGTCGGTGTCGGTCGCGCCGCCGTCCCCGCCGGGCGTCGACGAGGCTGCCTGCTCGCTCGCCTGGGCGTAGACCGCCTGTGCGAGCGGCTGCGCTGCCTGCTCGAGCGCCTGCGTCTTCGAGCGGATCTCGGCGACGTCGTTCGTCTCGAGCGCCTGGCGGAGCTCCATGATCCGGCCCTCGATCGTGCCGGCGTCCGACCCGTCGAGCTTGTCGCGATGCTCCGCGAGCGCCTTCTCGGTCTGGTACGCGAGCGTCTCGCCGAGGTTCTTCGTGTCGGCGAGCTCCTTGAGTGTCCGCGCCTCGTCGGCGTGGGACTCCGCCTCGGTGACCATCCGCGAGACCTCGTCCTCCGAGAGGCCGGAGCCGCCCTCGATCCGGATCTGCTGCTCGTTCCCCGTGCCGAGATCCTTCGCGTTGACGTGGATGATCCCGTTCGCGTCGATGTCGAACGACACCTCGATCTGCGGCATGCCGCGCGGCGCCGGCGGGATCCCGACGAGCTGGAACTTGCCGAGCGTCTTGTTGAACGTCGCCATCTCCGACTCGCCCTGCAGGACATGGATCTCCACCGACGGCTGGTTGTCCTCCGCCGTCGAGAACGTCTCCGCCTTGCGCGTGGGGATCGTCGTGTTCCGCTCGATCAGCTTCGTCATCACGCCGCCCTTCGTCTCGATCCCGAGCGAGAGGGGTGTCACGTCGAGCAGGAGCACGTCCTTGACGTCGCCCTTGAGGACGCCGGCCTGGATCGCGGCGCCGACGGCGACGACCTCGTCGGGGTTGACGCCCTTGTGCGGCTCCTTGCCGATCAGCTCCTTCACCTTCTCTTGCACCGCAGGCATGCGTGTCATGCCGCCGACGAGCACGACGTGCTCGATCCCCGAGGCCTCGAGGCCGGCGTCGGCCAGCGCCTGCTTCGTCGGACCGACCGTCCGCTCGAGCAGCTCGTGCGTCAGCTCCTGGAGCTTCGCGCGGGTGAGCTGCAGGTCGAGGTGCTTCGGGCCCTCGGGCGTCGCGGTGATGAACGGCAGGTTGATCTGCGTCGTCATCGTCGACGACAGCTCGATCTTCGCCTTCTCCGCGGCCTCGTAGAGCCGCTGCAGCGCCATCTTGTCCTGCGAGAGGTCGATGCCCTGGTCCTTCTTGAACTCGGCCGCCATCCAGTCGACGATCGCCTTGTCGAAGTTGTCGCCACCGAGGTGGTTGTCGCCGTTCGTCGACTTCACCTCGAACACGCCTTCGCCGAGCTCGAGCACCGAGACGTCGAACGTCCCGCCGCCGAGGTCGAAGACGAGGATCACCTGGTCTGTGGCCTCCTTGTCGAGGCCGTACGCGAGCGCCGCCGCGGTGGGCTCGTTGACGATCCGCAGCACGTTGAGGCCGGCGATCTTGCCGGCGTCCTTCGTCGCCTCGCGCTGGGCGTTGTTGAAGTAGGCGGGCACCGTGATCACCGCGTCGGAGACCGTCTCGCCGAGGAACGCCTCGGCGTCGGCGCGCAGCTTCTGGAGGATCATGGCGCTGATCTCCGGCGGGGCGTACTGCTTGCCCTCCACCGCGACCCGCGCGTCGCCGTTCTCGCCCTTCTCGACTGCGTACGGGACGATCGTCATCTCCTCGGAGACCTCGTCCCACTTGCGCCCCATGAAGCGCTTGATCGAGAAGATCGTGTTCTCGGGGTTCGTCACCTGCTGGCGCCGTGCGGGCGCCCCGACGAGTCGCTGGCCGTCCTTCGCAAACGCGACGACGGACGGCGTCGTGCGACCGCCCTCGGCGTTCGGGATGACGGTCGGCTCGCCGCCCTCGAGGACGGCCATGCAGGAGTTGGTCGTTCCGAGGTCGATGCCGATGGTCTTCGCCATTCGTACTGCTCCTTCTCTTGAGGTTCGACGGATCCGAAAATCTGAGTCCTAACGTAGCAGATTCTTGGGTGCGTTCCCTCTTCGCGCCGTCTTGCCGCGTACTTCGAGGAGATCGAGCCAGAGCTCTACCGCTTCCCGGCGATCGACCCAAGAGGATTCCGGCGCCGCCTGGAGACCGCGGTGAACGCCTGAACCCTCTCAGGGGTGCTTCTCGGGCTTCGGATGGTGTGTCGCGTCCGCGACACACCATGTGGCGAAGATCGCATGGACTCGACGAGCGTCGCGGCGGAAGCTGGACCGAACCGACACAGGGGGCACCATGTTCCGTCACATCAGGCGCACGTTCGTCGTCTGCGCCGCCACCGCCGCGGCTCTCATGGCCCCGGCGATAGCGCAGGCCGACGTGCTGAATGACTGGAACGTGATCGCACAGAACCACGCGATCACGCTCAGACCGACCGCTCATGGGCAGACACGAGGGATTGCGATGGTCCAGGGCGCGGTCTACGACGCCGTCAACGCAATCGACCGCGGCCATCAGCCGTACCTCCTGAACGTCCAGGCCCTCGGCGTGCAGCCGTGGGCATCGGCAGACGCGGCCATTGCCACGGCAGCCCACCACGTGCTCGTCAAGCTCGTAGCGCCTGCCCAGGTGGCGGGGCTCGACGCGGCGTACCAGGCAACGCTCGACGGAGTCCCGGACGGCCTGGGCGAGATGGAAGGCGTCCGCGCCGGCGAGGCCGCGGCGGCGGCGATGCTCGCGGCCCGCGGGAACGACGGATATTTCGATCCGTTCGACTTCAGCCTCGTGATCGGCCCCGATCCCGGCGACTGGCGACCGTTGACGCCGACTGCGCTCGACCCCGACGCGTCGGTCGGGGATGCGAGGCCGTTCCTCATCGAGAGCCCCTCGCAGTTCCGCTCGAAGGGCCCCAACGCGCTCACGAGTAAGAAGTACGCGAAGGACTTCGACGAGGTGAAGTCGCTCGGCGCGCTGAACAGCACGACCAGGACCGCGGATCAGACGGCAGGCGCGATCTTCTGGCAGTTCGCGCCGGCTGTGCTCTACAACCGGCTCACCCGCGAGCTCTCGGCAGCCCGGCAGCTCGACGTCGTCGACGAGGCCCGCCTGCTGGCGATGGTGAACCTGACGGCGGCGGATGGTGCGATCAGCTGCTGGAACGACAAGTGGTACTGGCACTTCTGGCGCCCGAGGGCTGCGATCCAGGAGGCCGCGACCGACAGCAACCCGGACACGGTGGCCGATCCGAGCTGGGAGCCGCTGTTCCACACGTCGACGCCGACGACGCCGCCGCTCACGACGCCGCCGTTCCCGGACCATCCGTCCGGACACGGCTGCGTCAGCGGTTCCGTCCTCAACACACTGCGGGAGTTCTTCGGGAAGGACAAGATCGGGTTCGACATGCACTCTGGCCGCTTCCCGGTCGGAGACCCCAGGGAGACCCGCCACTTCGACAGCTTCTCGGACGCACTGCAGGAGGTCATCGACGCACGGGTCTGGGGCGGCATCCACTTCCGCACCGCCGACGTCCAGGGCGCGGTGATCGGCAGGAAGGTCGCCCGCTACGCGCGCAAGCACTACTTCAACCGCGTGCGCTGACGTAACGCAACACATCGGGGCGGCCGTCAAGGCCGCCCCGACTCGACGATCCCCGCCGCGTGGCTTGACCCTCCGGAGCCGCGGGTTGATACTCGGTTCGCCGAAAGAGCAAAAGGGGAGCTACAAACCCAAGAAGGGGGATCGCCATGCACGTGCCTCCTCGCAGGGCCCGCGGCCGCTCGCTGTTTCCGGCCGCCGGGCTCGCCGTCCTGGTGCTCGTGACCGCAGCCGTGTCGTCGGCCGCATCGGGATCGAGCGCAGCCGGACCGCCCAACGTCCAGGGTGAGGCAAGAGCCCACCCGAACGTCGACAACCGGAAGGGCCGCAAGGCTCCGTCCGACGGGCAGCGCAGCAAGGTCAAGCCCGGCGACGAAGCCCGCTTCAACAAGTTCGGGGCGCCCGAGGCGCTCTCCGACCCGGGTGCGTACCTCGCCACGGGGCTTCCGGCCGACGACGTCGCGGCCGCGCGTGCGTACCTGAGCGCAAGCCGGGAGCTGCTCGGTCTCTCGGAGAGCCAGCTCGCCGCGCTCGAGCTCGTCAACGCGCCGAAGCTCGGCCCGGGCAGCGCTGTCCTCTTCCGCCAGACGTTCGGCGGGCTCGACGCTGGTCGCGACGGTCTCGTCTCGGTCGGCGTGGTCGACGGCAAGGTCGCGTTCCTGTCGTCCTCGCTGACGACGGAGACACAGCTCACGGGCGCCGTCGCACTCACCGCAGACGACGCCGTGCGCGCCGCCGCACAGGCTGCAGGACAGCCGGCGGGCGCGATCTCGAACGCCCGAACCGAGGACGGCTGGACCGTGATGGACGTCGAGGGCTACACCGAGCCTGCGCGAGCACGCCTCGTCGCGGTGCCGACACCCACGGACGGCGTTCGGCGGTCCTACGAGGTGCTCCTGATGGACGTTCCCGAGGAGCTCGGTGCCATGAGCTACGTCGACGCCGAGAGCGGAGCGCTGCTCGTCCGCGACGGGATCGTCGACCACGCTGCCGACAACCCGGCCTGGAAGGTCTTCCCGGCCTCGCCTCCGCTCGACTACTCCTCCACCGACACGCGTGAGCTCTGGTGCTGGACTCTCGCTGCGCCGCCACCCGGGTGTCAGAAGGCAGTGTCGAACACCGCCTCCCCGGCGCCCTGGGACGTCGAGCCGCCCGCGATCGTGTCGACGTTCGCGACTCGCGGCAACAACACCAGGACGACCGAGAAGTGGAACTCGAACACCGGCAACCAGGCGGGCATCGTTCCCTCCGTCTCGCCCACCCGCGACTACGTCTACCCGTGGACGAACCAGTGGTTCGAGGAGCGCTGCAACCCGGCCAACTTCACGTCGGCTGCGCTGAACGACCTCGACGCGGCCCGCGCGAACCTGAACGCGATGCACAACCGCATGCACGACTGGTCGTACAACCTCGGCTTCACGGAGTTGACCTGGAACGCGCAGAACTTCAACTTCGGCCAGGGCGGCCTGGGGGGCGACCCGGAGCACGGCAACGCCCAGGCAGGCGCGGTCGTCGGCGGGCCTCCCGGGTTCCCCTCTCGCGACAACGCGAACCAGTTCACTCCGCCCGAAGGAGTGGTGCCGATCACGAACATGTTCCTCTGGCAGCCGATCCCGACGACGTTCTATTCGCCGTGCGTCGACGGCGACTACGACATGTCCGTGATCGCGCACGAGTACGGGCACCTGATCTCGAACCGCATGGTCGGCGGGCCGAACGCGCCCCTCGCGGGGAACCAGGCCCAGGCGATGGGCGAGAGCTGGTCCGATCTCTCGGCGGCCGAGTTCCTCAATTCGCAGGGGCTCGTCCCGATCGCGGACGAGAACCCGTTCGCGGTCGGCCCCTACGCCACCGGTGACAAGGTCGCCGGCATTCGCAACTACGCGATGAACGACAGCCCGCTCAACTACTCGGACGTCGGCTACGACTTCGCCTGCAACCAGGCGGGCATCTGCACGCAGCGCACGCAGGTGCACGCCGACGGCGAGATCTGGTCGGCGACGAACTTCGACATCCGCCAGGCGATGATCGCGCAGTACAACGGGTCGTTCCCGGCGTCGAACATCGCGCTCCAGGAGTCATGTGTCGCGGGCACGACGCCCGTCACACAGTGCCCGGGCAACCGGCGCTGGGCGCAGCTCTACTTCGACGCGTTCCTGCTGATGGCGAGCGGCAGCGTCAGCATGGTCGATGCCAGAGACGCACTGCTCGCGGCCGACCTCGTCCGTTTCGGCGGGGCGCACCAGGCACTCCTCTGGAACGCGTTCGCACGGCGCGGCTTGGGCGTGGGAGCGGCGAGCGCCGGCACGGCCGCGTTCGACCCGACCCCGAGCTTCGAGTCGCCGTTCGCCGACAACGCCACCGTCACGTTCAAGGCGGTCGGACAGGCGGACGGCAGCCCGGTACAGCTCTTCGTCGGGCGCTACGAGGCCGCCGCCATGCCGATCGCGGACACCGACCCGGCCACGCCGCTCGGGGACACGTTCGAGATCGTCCCCGGGTCGTACGAGTTCGTCGCCCGCGGGAACGGGTTCGGCGCGAAGCGGTTCACGTTCTCGCTCAACCCCGGGCAGGTGCGTGACATGCCGGTCAACATGTCCCGCAACGTTGCTTCGAGCTCGAGCGGTGCCACCGCGTCGGGCGACGGCGTCAACCTCGGCGCGCTGATCGACGACACCGAGGCGACGGACTGGGCCTCGCTGACGGGCGCGGTGCTCGGCAAGCAGGTCACCGTCCGCCTCGACCCGTCGAAGGCGTCGCACCAGGTGCGCCGCGTCCAGGTGAGCGCCATGCTGCGGGTCAACACGAACGACGCGAACGACCCGGGCACCCAGAACCGCTTCACCGCGCTCCGGCAGTTCGAGATCTGGGCGTGCGAGGCAAAGGGCTCGGTGAACTGCTCGCAGGACTCGCAGTTCACGAAGATCTTCACGAGCCCGGCGGACGCGTTCCCGTCCGGGGTGCCACGGCCGCGTGCGCCAGAGTTGATCATGCGCTCGTTCGAGGTCCCACTGACGAAAGCGACTCACGTCCGCCTGCGGGTCGTCACCAACCAGTGCACGGGGGGGCCCGCGTACCAGGGCGACCAGGACGACGATCCGGCCAACTCGACGGACTGCGACGAGAACACGCTGCCCGGCTTCAACGTGAACGGGACACGCGTTCGCGCGGCCGAGCTGCAGGTCTTCGAGCACTGACATCGGCGGGAGGGAGGCTCTCCGGAGCCTCCCTCCCCCGCTTCAGCGGTAGACCGCGATCAGGGCTCCTCCCGCGACGACGAGGACTGCGCCCAGCACGAGTCGCAGACCGACGAGCTCGGTGCGACGCAGGAGAACTGCGGAGAATGCGACACCGAACAGCGACTCGGTCGCCACGATCGGCGCCACGACGGACACGGTGCCCCGGTAGAAGGCCTCGAACAGGGCGACGTACGAGAGCCCGACGAAGATGCCCGGGAGAACCCAGCGGGCGACCACTCGGGGCGACCACACAACTCGGTTGCGGCGCGCAACGGCGACGAGCGACGTCACCACGAGCCCGGCGGCGAGGGTCGCAGCGCCCGCGGTCATCGACGGAACGTCGGTGTCCAGCGAGAGCTCGCGCACGAGGTTGTCACGAAGAGCGAACAGAGCCGCGCCGACGAGCGCGAGCACGATGCCGATCCGGCGAACGTGGAGCGGGCGCTCGGGCTCGAGCGCCAGGGCGACGCCGCCGGCCACGATCAGCAACGCGCCGACCAGCACCGCCGCCCCGGGTTGCTCGCCGAACACGATGACGGCGAGCGTGACCGCGAAGAGCGGGGCGACGCCGAACGCGACCGACGCTCTCGACGAGCCCGCCTCCCGGATGGCCACGGTGATGAAGAGGTTCGAGAGGCCGGGGGCGATCGCGCCGGCGAGGAGGAACGGCAGGAGACCGTGGAGCGTGACGCCGCCCTGGATCGCAGTGGCCACGCAGAGGATGGCGAAGGTCGCCACCTGCATGAAGAGCGCGGCGACGGCGGCGGGCACGAGTGGCGGAACGAGCGCGAAGCGCACGGCGACCGGCATCGCGCCGAAGAAGGCGGCCGAGACGAGCGCGAGCGCGACGGCGTCCACTAAACGCGCGCCGGGACGAGTCGACGCAGCACGGACGCGGCCGCGGGCTCGGCGAGGATGATCCCGGCGAGCATCACGGCGCAGCCTGTCCAGCCGGCCCAGCCGAGGCGCTCGGAGAGGAGCAGCACGCCGAAGAGGGCTGCGAACGGCGCCTCGAGGGTGAAGACGAGCGCGGCGCGCGCGGCCGTCGTCCGTGACTGCACCCACGTCGCGACGAGGTAGCCGAGCGCGCCCGCGAAGACCCCCGTGACGACGAGCGCGTACCACGTGTGTGCGTCCGGCGGCGCCTCGACCTGGCCCGCTGCGATCGCCACGATCGCGAACCCGGCGAACGCGACGGCCATCTGCAGGAACGTCAGCGCTCGAGGGTCGTAGCGCGGCGCGAACCGCTCCATGGCGACGATCTGGAGCGATTGCGCGACGGCGTTCCCGAGGACGAGCGCGTTCCCGACCCACGAGCCGCCCGGAGCGCCGCTCAGGAGCAGGAGCCCGGCGAGCGAGAGCACGACGCCCACCCATACGGGCGCGGGCACGGGCGTCCGGAAGGCGGCGAGCGCGATGAGGGGCGTGAAGACGACATAGAGGCCGGTGATGAAGCCTGTGCTAGTGACGGTCGTCAGCTCGAGCCCCGCGGTCTGCAGCCCGTACGCGGTGGCGAGGAGCGTGCCGGCTCCGATCCCGGCTGCCCAACCGGCCCGCGGGAGCGCACGGAGCGGGGTCCAGGCGAACGGGGCAAGAGTCGCGGTCGAGATCGCGAACCGGACGGCGAGGAAGGCGAACAGCGGGTACACCGCAATCGCCTTCTGCACGGGGACGAACGTGTAGCCCCAGATCGCGGTGACCGCGACGAGGGCGAGCAGTGGAGCGCCGGGCCGCCGCATCGGGCAACGCCGCCGGGACGCGGGCAGGCCCACGTCCCAGAACCGGGCGCGGGCGGAGCCCACCTCCCTACTTGACGGTGAGCACGCCCTTCATCCCACCGGCTGCATGCCCCGGCACGGTGCACAGGTACGGATACCGGCCCGCCTTGCTCGCGACCACGCTCAGGACGGCGCTCTTGCCTTTGGTCAACAGCTTCGTCTTCTTGCCGGCGATTCTGAAGTCGTGGGCGAGCGCACCCCGATTCGTCACCTTGAAGACGATCGCACCCTTGGGCACGGTCTTCTTCGACAAGGTGAACCTGAACTCCGTCGGCTTGCCCGCGACCACGCTCACGCTCGTCGTGGCGCTCGCGCGCTCGGAGCCGGCGAGCGCCGAGCCTGCGGCGACGAGCGCGGCAACAGCGGCCAGGGCGCAGATCTTCCACACCATGCTCATTTCCTCCGATCGTTTGTTAAGACCCCGATGACCCGCCGCCATCGTAGGGAACCGAGCGCAGCGCGGGACGGTGGGTCCGTCGCAGTACCCTCTAGGTGTGCACCCGCTCGACACTCTCGGCCGGCCCGTCCGCGACCTGCGTATCTCGGTCACCGATCGCTGCAACTTCCGCTGCGCGTACTGCATGCCGAGGTCGGTCTTCGGACACGACTACCGCTTCATGGACCGGAAGGAGCTCCTCACCTTCGAAGAGCTCGAGCGCGTGGCCGAAGCGTTCGTCGCGTTGGGCGTCGAGAAGATCCGCCTGACGGGCGGCGAGCCGCTCCTGCGCAGGGAGATCGAGAACCTCGTGGGCCGGCTGGCGACGATCGACGGCCTCGATCTCACACTGACGACGAACGCCTCGCTCCTCGCGCGGAAGGCACAGGCGCTCCGTGACGCCGGCCTCGACCGCGTCAACGTCAGCCTCGACTCGCTCGACGACGCGACGTTCCGCGCGATGAACGACGTCGACTTCCCTGTCGCCCGCGTACTGGAGGGCATCGAGGCCGCAGCGTCGGTCGGGCTCCCGGTGAAGGTGAACGCCGTCGTGAAACGAGGCGTCAACGACGCCGGTGTCGTCGACATGGCACGCCATTTCCGAGGAACCGGGTACGCGCTCCGCTTCATCGAGTACATGGATGTCGGGACAACGAACGGGTGGCGGCTCGACGACGTCGTGCCCGCCGCGGAGATCGTCGAGCGAATCGACGCCGTCTTCCCGCTCGAGCCGGTCGAGGCCGCCTACCGCGGCGAGGTCGCGCAGCGTTGGCGCTACCGCGACGGCACCGGCGAGATCGGCGTCATCTCGTCCGTGACGCAGCCGTTCTGCGGCGACTGCACCCGTGCACGAATCTCGGCCGAGGGAAAGCTCTACACCTGTCTCTTCGCCGTCCGCGGCACCGACCTGCGCGCGATCCTGCGGTCGGGCGCGACGGACGACGAGTTGCGCGAAGAGATCGCCACGGTGTGGACCAAGCGGACGGATCGCTACTCGGAGATCCGCACCGAGCGGACGGCCGAGTTGCCGCGCATCGAGATGTCCTACATCGGCGGGTAGGAGCAGACGCGCGCGCCCTCGGTGTCGGACCGCAGCCGATACCTGCTCTTCTACGCCCACTCCAACGGCTCGTACCCGCTCGCGACCGGTGCGGAGATGATGAGCACGCGGGCGACCGAGGCGCCGTCGTTTCGCACCGTCCGCTTGGGCTCGGGGGCGAGGCGCGCGAATGAGCCTGCGCGGAGCGGATGGTCGACGCCGTCCACGGCGATCGTCGCCTCACCCTCGAGCACGAGGAACACCTCCTCGTGTCCCCGGTTCGTCTCGTCGTGCTCGGGGATCGATTCGCCCGGCGGGAGCTCGACCGCGTTGAGCCCGAACGAGCTGACGCCGAGCGAACGGCGCACGAGCACCCACTTGCCGAATGCGCGCTCGAGCTCCTCGTCGTGCTTGATCGTGAACCGCTCCATGCCGTCTCCTCCCTGACTCGCCGGTCGTGGCAACCTACATCGGTTAGACCAGCGTCTCCCCTGGATAGAATCGACACAAGGTGACGAGCTACGCGGAGGCACGCCGGCTGCCGCGCGGATGGGCGCACCTCGCCCTTCAGGTCGCGGTCTGGTTCGGCTTCTACGCTGCCTACCAGGTGGCGCGCGGCGCCGCGGACCGCGGCGTTGCCGAAGCCTTCTGGAACGGCACGCTCGTGATCGAGGCCGAGAACAAGCTCCAGGCCCTGATCGAGCCTGGTGTCCAGAACTTCGTCGAGCAGTCGCAGCTCCTCGTCGTCGCGACCTCGTACACGTACTGGCTCTCCCAGTTCGCCGTCGTCGGGGCCACGCTCCTCTGGGTCTACTTCCGCCACCACGAGCGGTTCGCCGACTTCCGCAACTGGCTCATCGGCGCGAACCTCGTAGGGCTCCTCGGGTACGTCCTGATGCCCACGGCACCGCCGCGGATGTTCCCCGAGTGGGGCTTCTCCGACACCCTTCTCGAGTCCGGCTCGGTCACTCACGACAGCGGGTTGATCGCATTCGCGTCCAACCAGTACGCGGCGATGCCGAGCCTCCACGCGATGGACGCGCTCGTCGTCGGCATCGTCATGGCCTCTGTCTGCCGTTCGACCCTCGCGCGCGTGCTCTGGCTCGCCTGGCCCGTCTGGGTGACGTTCGCGGTGATGGGCACCGGGAACCACTTCTGGCTCGACTGTATCGCCGGCTTCGCGGTCGCCCTCCTCGTGGCCGTGATCCTCTTCCGTGGGCGGCTCCGCCGCGTGCTCACCGGCGCCGCTGCGTGAGCGAAGACCCGCAGCGGGTCAGCCAGCTGGATCGCGTCAAGCAGGAGTACACCCAGGCGGCGCGCGAGATCCTGCAGCGCTCGATGCGCGGCGTCGCAAAGACGAAGCTGACGCCCGACATGCTCACGCTCGCCGGTGTCTCGCTGTGCCTTGCGGGCGCCGTGCTCGTCGGGTTCGAAGACCGCCACGAGAAGCTCTTCTTCTGGCTCGGCGGCTTCCTGTTCGTCGTCGGGTCGGTCGCGGATATCCTCGACGGCGCACTCGCCCGCGCGGCCAGCAAGGGGACGGTCTTCGGGGCGTTCCTCGACTCGACGTTCGACCGTCTCGGCGAGGCTGCCATGCTCGCAGCCATCGGTCTCACGTTCATGCGCGAAGACAACGAAATTGCGCTCGTCGCCGCCTTCGCGGCCGTGATCGGCTCGTTTCTCGTCTCGTACACGCGCGCCAAGGCCGAGGCTCTCGGCCTGCGCGGTGACGTCGGCTTCGGCTCCCGCGTCGAGCGGGTCGTGCTCATCGCAGTCGGTCTCTTCTTCGCGCCGTGGGGCTGGCTGCAGTGGCCGATCTACGTCCTTGCCGCGCTGGCCTGGCTCACGGTCGCCCAGCGCATCCTGTTCGTCCGCCGCCAGCTCCGCGAGCTCGCCGAGCCGGCGGCGTAAGAGCTTCTAACTCAACGACCACGCGCTGGCTGGGCGCGATGGGCGAGTGCGATGCGAGGACGCAGGGAGCCTCGATATGCGGGCATATCGGGGCGACCGAGGACGAAGCAGCGTGCCGCCCAGCGCGGCCAGACGGCTCGCTGCTTCATTGAGTTAGGAGCTCAAGTCAGATCCTGCCCGCTTCGGAAAGGCCCCGCTTCTGCGGGGCCTTTCGTCGCTCTGGATCACCGTGCTGGATCGCCGACGCTAGTCGTCGTCTGCTGAGCCGCAGGCGACAGCGTCCGGACCCTCGCCGCGACAAGCTCGTGCAGCCGCTCGGGCACGGGCAGAGGATCGGCCAATGCGCGCTCGCCGGATCTCGCTCGATCGCCCGTGCGATCTCGAGCGCAACAGCGGATTGCCGCCCGAGGCGGCCGCGATCCGCACGAGCGTCGGGCGCGCCGGTGCCTTCCCAAGGCGGCTTCGGAGCACGTGGTGGAGAGCCGCAAGTTGAGAGCGGGCCGAGAATGACGGTTCTCGCCGTGCCCCTCCCGTAACGCGCGGTCGAGCCCGAAATGGAGCCGGAGCCGGCCATGCAATAAACCGCCTTGCGCCGGCGTCTTGTAGGCATCGGTGAGGGTTCCCTCGAACAGATCGGTCAAACCCGAGAACGCGAACCTCTTCGAGGCGCTCTCGGTCGCCGCGCTCGAGCAAGCAGAGCGCCTCGCCGCGCTATCCTTCGAGCGGATCGTCGAGGCAATCAAGCAAGCGACTCCTGCGGCAGAGGAGACGCAATGAGCCGCTCATCGCCTTTTCGGGGAACCGTGCTGGCAGCGCTCCTTCTCGCCGCCGTCGTTCACGCGGACGCACGCGCATCCGAGCTGATCGCCCGCAATGCGACGGGGGTCAAGCTCCAGGCCGACGCGCAGGGCAGGGCACTCATCTCGTTCCGCTCCGAAGGCCAGTCGCGGCAGCTACTCGCCTTCGGCGCGGTGAACGCGCGCCCGCCGAGCCAGGCGCAACCGCAGGTCGCGTTCAAGCTCCAGTACGGAGGCTCGATCGGGTCCAACGTCTGCGGCGCCTACAAGGGCCCGCCGCTCGCCTGGAAGATAGCCGCCTGCACCGCGCCGGACGGCACGCACTGGGCTCTGCAGGCGTGGCAGCGCATGCTCCCGAACTACGGCGTCCCGGCGACGGGCGACCGCGCGGCCTGGGAGCTGCGGCTATCGCACTGGTCCGGGGCGCTCCCCGTGCTCGAGATCTGGACCGACTGGTCGTACCGCCGCTTCCACCACCTCTACGGACGGCTGACCTACGACGACGGCGGCGTCTTCGGCTTCAAGTCGACCCGCTTCGGCGTTCCCCTCGACACGTACGGGAGGAACATCTTCGTCGACACGTTCGGGAGCACGTACGGCGCCGGGTGGAAGCGCGAGAACAGCTTCCTGACACACAAGCCAACCGGAGCGTTCTGTTACGGCTTCTATCCGCACGGCCGAAATCCGATCGGCGCCGGGAAGAAGTACCGGGCGACCGTGATCGGCCCCGGCGTCGCGCCAGACGTGATGTGGGAAGGACCTGCACCCGCCGCCTACGACACCGCACGCGACGCTCAGGCAAACACTGCTCAGCGCGCGGTGCTCGGTGCCGACCCGCTCTGCAAGATCAACTGAGCCTCACACCGTCGCCAAAGGATTCTCCCAACGCAATGCCGGGTAGCGGGCGAAATCCCGGTCGGTGGAGCACAGCAAGAGACCGTGCTGGAGGGCGAGCGCCGCGAGCTGTGCATCGTGGACGTGGGGACCGGTGACCCCCGTCAGAGCGAGCAACGTTCCGAGCGTCTCGACGTGTCGATCTGTCGGCAACGGGATCCACGTGACGGGTGACGAGAGCCACTCCTCCACCTGACGCCAGGCCGTCGTGGACCGGACCGGTTGGGCGAGGAGCCTCGGGTGCGTGACGACACGCAGAAAAGCGACGAGGCTCTCCCACGGAATGCCGACGCGTGACCTTCCGGTAAGGGCCTGGTCGAGCCACGTTCGCGCCGCCACGTGCTCCGGCGCACTTGGCGTGAACGCGTAGATCAGAAGGTTCGCGTCGACGAGGATCATCTCGACGGCTCGTCGACGGCGTCGAGCACGCCCCAGACGTCGTCGAGACTCGGAACGAGGAGCTCGCCCATGTCGACGGGCGTCGTGTACGAACGCCGCGCCTGCCGAGGCGGGTTCTCGAGCGCGTCGAGCCCGACTCGCATCACCTCGTTGACGACCTCTTTGAAGGTGCGGCCGTTCCGGCGCAGCCGTTCCAGCCGAACGGCGACATCGTCGTCGAGCGTCAGCGTTGTGCGCATGCATCAGAGCATACCGCTTATGATGATTTGATGCCTCGAGCCGAGCCGATCGAACCATCTGGGATCTCCAGGATTTCGGAGTAAGTCGCCCTGGCTACGGGCGCGAGGTCGTCCAGATCCCGTCTGCAAAGCCCGATCTGCTGGTTGCCGGAGCGCGATTCTGGTAGTGTGCTAGCACTTTGGCTGCTAGCAAAAGACAGAGAGCGGGCATACTCGTCAGGATGCCCGCACCATTGAAAGGCGCGCTCGTCCGCGAGACCGCGCGACGCGGCTCCAACGTCAACGACGTCGCCGCCGGCATCCTCGCCGACGAGCTCGGCGTCTCGTATATGCCGTCTGGGCGTCGCCGCAAAGTGCTAGCAGGCTCGAGCCCCGTCCTCCTCCTGCGCGTGTCCGCCGGAGCTGAAGGACGGAGATCCATGCGGAGGCGTCGCGTCGCGACTCCAACGCGAACGACGTCATTCTCGCCGCGCTCACCGACGGGCTCGGCATCCCACGAGTGAGCAATCGAAAGGACACCATGGCCGACACCAACGGCTCGAAGAACGGTGCCCGCAGCAAGGACAAGGTGCGCGTCGCCATCATCGGCGTCGGCAACTGCGCCAACTCGCTGCTCCAGGGCGTCGAGTACTACAAGGACGCGAAGGCAGACGAGCCCGTTCCGGGCCTCATGCACGTCGACCTCGGCGGGTACCACATCTCGGACATCGAGTTCACCGCCGCGTTCGACGTCGTCAAGGGCAAGGTCGGCGAGGACCTCTCCGACGCGATCTGGGCCCACCCGAACGACACGATCAAGTTCTCGAATGTCCCGAAGACGGGCGTCAAGGTCTCCCGCGGCATGACGCACGACGGCATCGGCAAGTACCTCGCCCAGGTCGTCGAGAAGGCGCCGGGCGAGACAGCGGACATCGTCAAGATCCTCCGCGAGACGGGCACCGACGTCGTCGTCAACTACCTCCCGGTCGGCTCCGAGGCCGCGACGAAGTGGTACGCCGAGCAGATCCTCGAGGCCGGCGTCGCGATGGTGAACTGCATGCCGGTGTTTCTCGCGCGCGAGCCGTACTGGCAGAAGCGCTTCGAGGAGGCGGGCGTGCCGATCATCGGCGACGACATCAAGTCGCAGGTCGGCGCGACGATCTCGCATCGCGTCCTGACGACGCTCTTCCAGGACCGCGGGGTCCACCTCGACCGGACGATGCAGCTCAACGTCGGCGGCAACTCGGACTTCCGCAACATGCTGGAGCGCGAGCGGCTCGAGTCGAAGAAGATCTCGAAGACGAACGCGGTCACGTCGATGCTCGACTACGACATCGGCGCCGACAACGTGCACGTCGGCCCGTCGGACTACGTGCCCTGGCTGACCGATCGCAAGTGGGCGTACATCCGCATGGAGGGCTCGTCGTTCGGCGACGTGCCGCTCAACATCGAGCTCAAGCTCGAGGTGTGGGACTCGCCGAACTCGGCCGGCATCGTGATCGACGCCGTTCGCATGGCGAAGCTCGCGCTCAACAACGGGATCTCCGGAGCCCTCGAGGCGCCGTCGAGCTACCTGATGAAGTCGCCGCCCGTCCAGATCGTGGACAGCGAGGCGCACGAGAACACCGAGCGCTTCATCAAGCAGAACGCGCTCACGTCGGAGAAGAAAGCCAAGGCCGCCGGCGCGGCGTGACCGGTGTCGGACTTCGGTCCGACCTGCTCTTCGGCCGGCAGGACGGGGTGTCCGACTGACGTCGGGCACCCCGACCTCGCTACCCTCGCCGCCGTGGGCCTCGAGCTGCAGTCGGCCGGCGACCTCTCCGACGAGGAGCTGGCCGACCTCTTCACGGCGTCGTACGCCGGCTACCTCGTGCCGTTCACCGTCGACGCCCAGGCCGTTCGGTTCCTCACGGAGACGTACGACCTCGACCGCGCGGCGTCGCTGATCGCCGTTCGCGACGGCGAGCGTGTCGGGCTCGCAAACCTCGGCGTTCGCGGGCGCGACGCCTGGATCGGCGGTGTCGGCGTCGTGCCCGACGAGCGCCGACGCGGGACCGGCCGGGCGCTGATGAACGCTGTCCACGACGAGGCTCGCACACGGGGTGTCGAGCAGGTCTGGCTGGAGGTCATCGTCGAGAACACCCAGGCGATCGCGCTCTACGAGCGACTCGGATACGAGACCGTTCGCGACGTCGAAGTCTGGTCGCTGGAGGGCGGCGAGGGCGAGGCGCACGAAGTCGATGCGTCCGAGGCTCACGCGTGGATCCGAGCGCACCGGACCGAGCGAGAGCCGTGGCAACGCGACGATGCCTCGCTGGCGAAGGCCACCGATCTGCGCGGGCTGATGGTCGACGGCGCAGCCGCCGTCGTCCGGGTGGTCGGCGGTCGCGTCAGCGTCGTGCAGCTGGCGGGCGCCGCAGAGCCCCTTCGAGAGCTCATCACGGGCGCTGCCTCGTGGGGCGAGACACTCAGCATCCTGAACCTGCCGACTGGCCATCCTGCCGGCGCGGCACTCGCCGAGCTCGGCGGAAGCGCCACGATCCGCCAGCACGAGATGCTGAAGAGGCTGTAGCCCGCCGCCTGGCGAGACGGGCTCACGCCTACAATCGGTTTCCCGTGGCGCTTCGCATTTGCCTCGTGACACCGCACGCGTGGTCGGTGCCACACGACACGAACGAGCACGTCGCCGGCGTCGCCGATGCTCTACGGGCGCGCGGCCACGCCGTCGTCGTGCTCGCGCCCTCGTCGCGCTCGGCGGACCTCATCGCCGGACGACGCGCGCTGCAGAGCGGCGAGCTCGACGGGGTCGTCGCCCTCTCGCGGGCGGTTCCCGTCTCGCCGCGATCGACAGTCGGTGCACACCTCGGCGTGCGTGCGAGCGTCCTGACCGCCCTGCGCCTCGGCAACTTCGACGTCGTGCACGGATTCGATCCGGGCGTCCCCGGCCTCTCGTATGTCGCACTGCTCGAGGCGGAGACGTCCACCGCTGCGACATTCGTCGACCCGGAGCGGATCAGCTTTCCGCCCCGGCGAAACCAACGCGACCGTCTCCTCGCCCGCATCGACACCCTGATCGCGACCGAGGAGAATGTTGCCGCGCGGGCGGCTGAGCGCTTCGCAGGCTCGTACACAGTGGTTCCCCCAGGCGTGGACCTCGCGCTTTTCGAGCCGACCGCGAAGGCGAAGCGGATCGTCGTCGAGACCTCGGCCGGCGGGCTCGCCGTCGTTCGCGCCGGGCTTCGCGCCCTGCGAGACCTCGACGGCTGGGAGGCAATCGTGCTCCGCACGGCGCGCCTCGCCGCACGTCCGTCGGTCCCACTTCGGCTCCGCGACCGCGTCCACGTGCGCACGGGCGTCAGCGGGTCCGCGCGTGCCGAGCTCCTGCGGTCCGCGTCGATCGTCGTCCCCTCACCGGACGGCCTGCGTCGGTTGCGGATCGAAGCGGCGGCTGCCGGGTGCGCGATCGTGGAACCGCCGGACGTCGCCACCCAGCCGGAGCTCGCGACGGCCGCGCTGCTGCGCTTCGGTGAGGACGAGCGTGCGCGCGAGCGGGACGCCGCCGCCCGCCGGGCGGCCGTGGCAGATGGGACGTTCGCCAACGTCGCCGAACGCCTCGAGACCCTCTACGCCGACGCGCGACGACGGCGCCTGCCGAGCCGGCGCCACGAGACCGAGCCGCTCGCCGACCGTGACTGGATCGTCGCCGACCTCCACATGCACACGAGCCACTCGCACGACTGCTCGATCGACCCGGCCGAGCTCGTGGAGTATGCGGGAAGCGAGGGGCTCGGCGCGATCGCAGTCACGGACCACAACGTGCTCGGCGGAGCGCTCGAAACGGTCGAGCTCGCACGCGGACGCGACCTGATCGTCATCCCCGGCGAGGAGGTGAAGACCGACCGCGACGGCGAGGTGATCGGGCTGTTCCTCCGCGAGGAGATTCCGCGGGGCATGTCGTTCACGGACACGATCTCCGCGATTCGTGAGCAGGAGGGCGTCGTGTACGTCCCCCACCCCTTCGACCGGATGCACACGATCCCGTCACCCGCGACGCTCCACCACCACCTTCCCGAGATCGACGTGCTCGAGGTCTACAACGCGCGGCTCCTCTTCGACGCCTACAACGACGAGGCAGTGCGCTTCGCGCGCAAGTACGGGCTGCTCGCCGGCGCCGGCTCGGACGCGCACGTCCTGCAGGGCGTCGGAACGGGAGCGCTGCGCATGCGCCGGTTCGAGGGCGCCGAGGAGTTCCTCGTCTCGCTGAGGACGGCGACAGTGCTGCGGCGGCCGAAGTCTCTCGCGTACCTCCAGTCGCTCAAGTGGGTCGCGCAGGTGAGGGAAAAGGTCGCGGGCGGCGCTGACCGGTAGAGGAAGCCAGGCCGCCCCCCACGAATGAGACGAGCGATGGCGAAAGCCGACCAGCGGCCTGACCCGACGCAGCGCAGCTCTTCTAGGGGTTCGGTCGCGAAGCGATCGAACCCCGACGAGATCCAGGAGCGATACCTCCGTCGCGCGATCGCCGAGATCAACGAGCTCGGCGACGAGCTCCTTGCGCTCGGCGACGAGCTCCACGTGCCGGTGCTCGGCAGCGGCCATCCGCTCGGTGACATCTTCCTGTTGAAGTACCGCCCCACCCAGAGCGAGATCCACGAAGGGGTCGCGTTCTTCGGCAGGGCCGGGCAGGCCTTGCTCAAGTCCCTTCAGCGCCTCGCCGTCGACCCGCTCGCCGTGTACGGCACCAACTGTCTCAAGTTCGGCACCGAGGCCCCGTCGGAGGCGCGCGCCTGGCTGACGCGCGAGCTGCACATCGTGCAGCCGAGGCTCGTCGTTGCCATGGGGACCGAGACCGTGGCGTTTCTCGACGAGCTCGAGTTCCCACTCGCGTCGACGCTCGACGTCGAGCGTGCCGGCGAGCTTCAGCGCTTCACCCCGACGATCGACGCGCTCGTGACGCCGGACATCGACGAGGCGCTCGACGAGCAGGACGCCAAGACCCGATTCTGGGCAGCCTTCAAGGCGCTCGGCACATGGTGGGCCGAGCTTCCTCCGTACTAGGCGGGCTGACACGCTCGCCGACCGTCGGCACAAGTAACACAGTGTTACTTGGCGTTCTGCTCGCAGCGCTCTGCGCGTGGGACGCCCTCGCGATCGAGCTTCCTGCGATTCCTGACGGCTGGGACGTAGCGCTCGTCGCACTCGTGCTCGTTCCCGCGACCTACGCCGTCGTCTGGCTGCTGCTTCCGTTCGCAGATGCGCAGGGCGTCCTCCCCGTCGGGCTTGCCACAGGAGCGCTCGCAGTGCTCCTCCACCTCGCCGACCTCGACGCGGCGTTCAACGTCGCCAAGCTCGTCGCGTTCACGCTCGCCGGCTTCTGGTTCCTGCAGCTGTTCGAGGCCCTCTCGTGGGTCGTCCTGGTGGCGGTGGTCGTCCCGTGGGTCGACATCGCGTCCGTGTACCGCGGCCCCACGAAGGTCGTCGTCGAGGAGGAGCCCGGTCTCTTCGAGCTGATCGCGATCGCGTTTGCCCTGCCGGGAGAGGACGCGGCGGCGCGCCTCGGCCCGCCGGACGTGATCTTCTTCGCCCTTTTTCTCGCGACCGCGGCTCGTTTCGGCCTGCGGGTGACGGCGACGTGGTGCTGCATGACCGCGTTCCTCGCGGCGACGTTCGTGGCGACCTACGTCTTCGACCTGAACGGCCTGCCGGGCCTGCCGGCGATCGCGCTCGGCTTCGTCGTGCCGAACGTCGACCTGCTGTGGCGTGCGCTTCGCACGCGTCGGGTCACCGAGGGGCGCGGCTAGAGCCGCGCCCCTCCAGCTCGTCTAGCGGGAGGCGGCGAAGCCGCATCCCGCTAGCAGTTCTCCTCGGCCCACTTCTCGATGTTCTCGGTCGCCTGCCGCACCTCGGGGGTGTCGAGGTTCTGCGACAGCTGCTGCAGCTTCGCCAGATCCTCGGGGCCCGGTGTCCCGCTCGTCAGGTCGACGTCCTGGAGCGCCTCTGCGAGCTCCTTGAAGTTTGCCGCCAGCACTTCGTAGTCTTCCCTGATCTCGTCGGGCACCTGATCGGCGAGCTCGTCGAAGACCTCCGACGCCGAGTCGAGGTCGCCGCTCGATCCGCCGAGCGCCTGCTGGAGCTTCGCGGACAGGCCCGCGAACTCGGCGCACTCGCCGCCGAGGACCCCGTCGTCGCCCGTTGTCGCCGAGTCGTCGTCATCCGTCGTCGCGGTCGCGTCGTCGTCCGTCGTGGTGGTCGTGTCGCTGTCCTCTACCACGGCTGTGTCGGTCGTCCCGGCGGCCTCGTCTCCGCCGTCGTCGCCCCCGCAACCTGCCGCGAGCAGCGCGAGAGCAGCCAGGAGCAGCACTGCAAGCTTCC
Organism: uncultured Actinomycetes bacterium; assembly: GCA_963810295.1. GTDB lineage: Bacteria > Actinomycetota > Thermoleophilia > Gaiellales > Gaiellaceae > Gaiella. The sequence continues at coordinate 5,445 of CAWEMW010000014.1, read as the reverse complement.
GTCCGGTCATGCATCCACCTTCGTCTAGTCGGTCGCCCCCGCCGCGGCGGGACCGTCTTCCATCCCCTCAGCGGAAGTATTGCGGCACAACCGGAGGAGGGAGACGCTCTCGATGTGCGGCGTGTGCGGAAACATGTCGACAGGCGTGCAGCGCACGAGCTCGTAGCCGTACTCGTCACGGAGCACGGCGAGGTCCGAGGCGAGCGTCGTCGGGTTGCACGAGACGTAGACGACGCACGGAGCTTGCAGGGCTCCTGTCCGGCGGAGCGCCTTGCCGGCAAGACCGGCGCGGGGCGGGTCGACGACGACCACGTCGGGCGGGCCGCCGCGCTCACGAAGCTCCTCGATCGACTGACCGACGTTCCCGGCAAAGAACCGTGTGTTCTCGATCCCGTTCACCTGCGCGTTCTCGATCGCGCACGCGACCGACTCCTCGGAGATCTCGACGCCCCAGACAGAGGCCGCATCGCGGGCGAGCGTCAGGCCGATCGTGCCGGTGCCGCAATAGAGGTCGTACACGACCTCACCGCCGGTGAGGCCTGCGGCATCGCGGGCCAGCTCGTAGAGCGTCTCGGCCATCTCCGTGTTCGTCTGCAGGAAGGCGTTCGGCCTGACGCGGAACCGCACGCCGAGCAGCTCCTCCTCGATCCACTCGGCGCCCCACAAGAGGCGAGTCGGGAGGTTGGTGATCTCGGAAGGCTGACTGTTGACGGCCCAGTGGATCGAATGCACCTCCGGGATCCGGGTGAGCGTCTCGATCAGGAAATCCGCGTCGAATCGATCGCCCGGCGCAGTGACGAGAAGCACGAGCGCCTGGCCCGTGTTTCGCCCCTCGCGGACGACGAGATGACGCAGGTAGCCCGCCTGTGTGTCCTGGTCGTACGGCTCGAGCCCCTCGGCCCGGGCCCACTCCTTCGCCGCCTCGCGGATCGCGTTCCCGACGTCCGTCGTGAGGAGGCATTCCTCGACGTCGATCACCTCGTCCCAGCGGCCCGCTCGATGGAATCCGAGCACGAGCCCGTCCGGGCCGGGTGCGAACGAGTACTCGAGCTTGTTGCGGTACCCGTAGACGGAGCGTGCGGGCACGATCGGCTCGACCGGAGGCTCCACGAAGCCGCCGAGCCGCGTGAGCGCGTCGCGCACCTGCTGTTCCTTCGCCTGCGTCTGGTGCTCGTAGGCGTAGTCCTGAAACCGGCAGCCGCCGCAGATCCCGAAGTGGCGGCACGGCGCCTCGACGCGATCAGGCCCTGGCTCGAGAAGGGCCGTGCGGGTCGCCTCCGCGAAACCGCGCTTCACCTTCGTCGCGCGGGCGCGCACGAGGTCGCCCGGGAGCCCGCCGCGCACGAAGACGACGAAGCCGTCGACGCGCCCGACCCCGTTGCCGCCGTAGGCGAGCGAGTCGATGCGCACCTCGACCTCTTCTCCCTTGCGAACCGGCGCAGCCACGGGCCGAGGGTAGCCGAGGTCGGTCGAGCCGCTACGCGAGCACGGAGACGTGCACCAACCGCTCGCGCGGACCGTCGAGCTCGCAGAAGAAGATTCCCTGCCACGTCCCCAACGCGAGCGTCCCGTCCTCGCTCAGCGGGACCACCACGCTTGGGCCCATGAGCGACGCGCGGACATGCGTAGGCGCATTCTCCTCGCCCTCCTCGACGTGCTGCCAGCCCCAGTCCTCGGGGACGATCCGCTCGAGGGCCATCTCGAAGTCCCGAGCGACCATCGGGTCGGCGTGCTCGTTGATCGTCACGCCGGCCGTCGTGTGCGGCACGTAGACGAGGACGGCCGACCCTGCCTGGCCGGAGACGGCGTCCCGGACGAGGCTAGTGATGTCAAGGAGCTGGCTCTGCCGCTCGGTGCGGACCGTCAGTGTCCGCACCGGCTCAGAGCGCGCCGCCCGCGGCCGGCGGAGCGCCTGCCTCGAGCGGGTTCTCGCCACCGGCCTCGCGGGCAAGAAAGTCCTCGACCTGCATGACGTTGTCCTTGGATCGCGACACGACGTCGAGCAGCGCCGACATCGACGAGACCTCCTCGCGCTGCTCCTGCAGGAACCAGTGCATGAACTGCTCTGCGACGAGATCGCCCTCCTCGCGGGCGGTGAGGGCAAGCTGCTGGATCTGACCGGTAACGCGCTTCTCCTGCTCGAGCGCGAGCTCGACGGGAGCGACGACGTCCGCGAACTCGATCTGCGGTCCCTCGACGGCGGGGACGACGACCTGCTCGCCGGCGTCGAGGAGGTACTGCACCATCATCATCCCGTGGTTCCGCTCTTCCAGCGCTTGCCGGTAGAAGTGGGCTGCGAGCTGCGGGAGCGTCTGCGCGTCGTAGTGGACGGCGATCGCGATGTACTGCTGCGACGCGCCGAACTCGTACGCGATCTGCTCGTTGAGCGCATCGGTGAACCGCGACATCCGCGGGACTCTACCCCGGCGCGGACTGACTAGCATCGCCCCATGCCGGGCATCCCGGACACGCTCAAGGGCCGTAGCTTCACGCGCGTCTCCGACTGGAGCGCCGACGAGCTGCGGCTGGCACTCGATCTCGCCGACGAGCTGAAGGTCGAGCGCGCGCGTCGGAAGGAGCTCCGCATCCTCCCCGGCCGAACGGTCGGGCTCATCTTCCGCAAGCCCTCGACGCGCACCCGGATCAGCTCCGAGGTCGGGATCGCCGAGCTCGGCGGGATGGCGCTCTACGTGCCCGCAGCGGACCTCCACCTCGCCCGCGGCGAGTCGACGCGCGACACGGCACTCGTCCTTTCTCGCTTCCTGAGCGCCATCCTCATCCGGACGTTCGAGCAGGCGGAGGTCGACGAGTTCGCAGAGCACGCGACGATCCCGATCGTCAACGGCCTGACGGACGCAGCCCATCCCCTCCAGGCCCTCGCTGACGCGATGACGATTCGCGAGCGGTTCGGCACGCTCGACGGCACTCGTGTGGCGTACCTCGGCGACGGGAACAACGTCTGCCACTCGCTGATGCGGATCGCGGCGCGGACGGGTATGCAGCTCGTCGCCGCGTGCCCCGAGGGCTACCTTCCCGACCCGGCGATCGTCACCTCGTGCCGGGAGGACGCAGAGTCGACCGGCGGGAGCATCGACGTCGTCGCCGATCCGCTCGAGGCGGTCCACGGGGCGCAGGTCCTCTACACCGACGTCTGGACGAGCATGGGGCAGGAGGACGAGCACGCCCAGCGACTGCGCGACCTCGACGCGTTTCGACTCGACGCCGAGAAGCTGGCGCTGGCCGGGCCGGACGCGGTGGCCATGCACTGCCTTCCTGCTCACGTCGGCGAGGAGATCACCGGCGACGTCCTCTACGGCGACCGCTCGCTCGTCTGGGACCAGGCCGAGAATCGCCTGCACGCGTACAAGGCCGTGCTCGCGCTCACGGTGCGCTGATGTCGTTCCAGGACGTCGTTCGCTCGGCGCTCGACACGCTTCCGCCCCACCTCGAAGCCGCTCTGCGCAACGTCGCGATCGTCGTCGAGGACGAGAATCTCGAGGAGCCCGACCTCTACGGGCTGTTCGACGGAGTGCCGCTGACCGAGGGAGGCCCAGGGCCGGGCGAGCTTCCAAACCGGATTGCGATCTACCGCCTGCCGCTCGAGGCGGACTTTCCCGACGAGGACGAGCTCCGCGAGGAGATCCGCGTCACCGTGCTCCACGAGCTCGGCCACTACTTCGGGCTCGACGAGGACAGGCTCGCCGAGCTGGGCTACGAGTGACAACGACTCTCGAGATCCTGACCTGGCTCGCCGTCGCCGTGGGCGCGATCGTGATTGCCGTCTTTCTGTTCGCGCGCCGCTAAAACGAACGTCTAATCGATTATCGGTGCGGGGAATGGGGTAGTGCGGTCGTTCGTTGACTCATTGCATGAACATCATCCCTCGAATCCACGACGAGATCGACGCGCTCAGTGCGCGGCGCGTGGAGCTCTGGAACTCTCTCTCCGAGGGTCGCGATCCGGCGGTGGTCGACGAGATCAAGGCACTCGACGTCCGGCTCCACGAGCTGTGGGAGCAGCATCGCGCGGAGCGGGCCAGGATCCGCTTCGGGGAGCGCGACGACATCGTCCGGCGGGCCCGCGCCGAAGAGCGACTCGAGCGCGCTGCGTAGAGCGCGGCGCTCGAAGCAGGGAATACGGCCGCTTGCCCGTACCATGTGGCCGTGCTCGGACGAAAGGTCGACAGCGAGGATCCCGTCGCCGACGAGCGACGGGCGCTTGCCGAGCAGCGAGCCGCGCTCGAGGATCTGAAGCGCCAGCTCACCGAGCGCGTGCGGGCTGTCCAGGAGCGTGAGAACGAGCTCCGCGCAGCGCTCGCGAAGGTTGCAGCGGGCGCGTCAACGACCGTGATGCTGCCCGCGGTCGGGGACCCGGACGCGGACCGGCTGGCAGCGCGGGCAGCTGCGCTCGCGGAGCGCGAGCGTGCGCTTGCAACACGCGAGTCCGCGGTGGCGGCTGCCGCAGCGGCAAACGGCTCGGGCGACGAGGGGATCGCCGCCCGCGAGGCGGCCGTCGGCGAGCGAGAGCTGGCTCTGGCCGCACGTGAGCGCGAGCTCGCCGCCAGAGAGCTGACGCTCGAGGAGCGCGAGCGGATCCCACCGGATCCCGACGCGGTGAGGCTCGCGCAGATCGAGGCGCGCATCGACGAGCTTCGAGCGGCAGAGGAGGCGTTCCTCCGGACGCGCCGTGAGCTCGCGGACCACAGCGATGCGATCACGGCACGCGAGCAGCTTCTCGCCCAGCGCGAGCGGGAGCTGGACGAGCGAGAGGACGGTTGGGGCGGACCGGACTTTCAGGAGCTCGAGTCGCGCCTGCGGCGGCTCGAGACGCAGCGCCTGGCGGTCGAGCAAACGCGGGGCTTCAGCGGCGGCTTCCGGAAGCTCGAGCAGGAAGGCACGCGGAAACCCGGCGGCTAGCCCTGCCACCGTCCCCGAGTACGCTCCCCGCCGTGGCCAGCGTCGACGACTACCTCGCGGCTCTGACGCCCGCGCAGCGCGAGCACTTCGAGGAGGTACGCCGGATCGTCCGGAGCATGGTTCCCGACGCGGAGGAGACCATCAGCTACAGGATTCCGACCTTCAAGCATCGCGGGAAGGTCCTCATCTACTTCGCCGCCTTCAAGGATCACTTGAGCGTGTATCCGACGGTGGGTGCCGTGGAGGCGACGGAAGGAACGAAGGGCACGTTCCGCTTTCGCGAGGACGACCCGGTGCCGGAGGAGGTCGTGAGGGCGATCGTTGCGCATCGGCTTGAGGTGATCGACGGATCCCACAGCGAGTGAGGCGGCGCTGCGGCAAGACGTGGCGCGTCGCGGCCTCGGCGCAGTGCCCGCGCTGGTCCGTGTAGCCACGGAGGCCCAGTTCGGTAGAGCGACTCATCGCAGGAGAACAGACGAGGGCCGGGAAGCGGCTAGAATCCAGGCCCCGGGGCGTTAGCTCAGTTGGG